>JAFAFL010000133.1 GCA_023423535.1 Pseudomonadota bacterium | reverse complement strand
CCCCCCCCCCCGGGCGCCCCCCCCCCCGCGAAGCTCGGGCTCCGGCAGCGCTCGAGGAACGCCGTACATCACCATCACCGCATCGCCGATGAACTTCATCACCACGCCCTCGTGCCGCGTGGCGCAGGCGACCACGTGCTCGAAGTAGGCGTTGAGCAGCTCCACCACCTGTCTCGGCGCGAGCTGCTCGGAGAGCCGGGTGAAGCCGCGGATGTCGAGGAACATGATCGTCACCTCGACCTGTTCTCCCTGCACGTCGAGGTCGTCCTGCTCCTGGAGGATGCGCTCCGCCACCGCGCCGGAGAGGTAGCGCTTGAAGGACTGACGCAGGCGCTCGCGTTCGCGAAGGCCGCGCACCATCCCGTTGAACGCTCCGCCCAGCCGCGAGAGCTCGTCGCGCCCGCGCTGCGGAACCTCCACTGCGAGGTCGCCCTCCGCCACGCGCCTCGCCGCCGTCTGCAGCGCGCCCAATGGCCTCGTCACAGCGCGCACCGCGGTAAAGCCCAGCACCGCCGCGAGGGCGAGCCCCACCACCGCCCACAGCGCGGCCTCGTCGTACTGCCGCCGCACCGCGCCCAGCGCCTCGTGCGAGGACTGCGAGACGACCACCGTCCAGCCGGTGTTTCCCAGCCGCGCCCGCGCCTCGATGCGTTCACCCGGCGCCGCACTGCGTGCGTCCGCCCACACCGCCTCGCCGCGTCCGTCGAGAAGTGCAGCCGCGCCCGTTTCGCCGAGCTTCGTCGCCCCCAGCTGCGAGACGATCTTCTCCAGGGTCAGCTCCACCAGCAGCACCCAGCGCTCACCCGGCGGGGACAATGCCGGCGCGGCGATGACCACCCGCGGCAGCCCGTCCGAGGGCGATTCATAAGGTGGGCCTATCACCACCCCGCCTGTCTCCAAGGCCTCCCTATAAGGCGCGTGCGAGGCGAAGGCGGAGAGCCCCCTCTCCTCGTCGTCGCCTCGCGCGTGCAGCCCTCGCACCGGCGGGACCACCCCACCGCCCCCCTCGTCCACGAGCGCGGCCCAGGTGGCCTCGGGCGTCTGCGCGGCGAGGATGCCCAGGGACCGCAACAGCGCCTCGCGACTGGCCTCGTCGTTGCCGGCCAGCTCCGCGAAGTCCACCGAGTCGCTGAAGGTGGCGACCGTGCGCGCGGCGCCGTCCAGCCGGGCTTCGAACTCCCGGGCGAGTGAGCGCGCCGTGGCGTCGTAGAGCGCGTCGAGCTGCGCCTGGAGCGCGGCGCCCGCCCTCGGCACGGTGACGCCGGTGGAGAGCAGCAGGGGCCCGGCGCTGGCCAGTGCGAGGAGGAGGGACAGCTTGTAGGCGAGGCGCATCTGTCTGTGGCACTTTACCGGCTTGTGGCGAGGACCGGCATGACCGCAGCGCGAGGGCCCCGCGGGGGCCGCCTTCAGCTCAGCTCCGGGCTGCTTCCCCTCGCGGCGCTCCTCTGTGCTGCGTTGGTGGTGCCCGCTTGCCGCTGTGGCGATGCGCCCGGGCCGGTGACGGTGGAGTACGTGCAGCCGCTGCGGGAGGCGAACGCGGAGGACGCGGGCGCCGAAGCGGAAGGTTCGACCGCGACGAACGACGTGCGGGTCGTTGAGGCGAAGGGCCGGGTGGAGGTGAAGCGCGGCACCGCGGTGGACTGGCGCGAGATCAAGGCCGGCGACCGGCTCGGCGAGACGGACTCGGTGCGGACGGGCGACGACTCGCGGCTGGAGCTGGAGCTGGCGGACATCCGGGTGACGGTGGAGGAGCGCTCCGAGCTGCGGGTGCGCGAGGTGACGGAGACGGTGCTGCGCGCCGCGTTCCGGGGTCGGGTGGAGTCGCGCGTGACGGAGGACCGCGGCAACGAGCTCGAGCTGCAGGTGGACGGAACGGACACCACGCTCCGAACCACAGGCGGTGAGTTCAAGGTGAACGCCGACGGCAAGGGAACGGTGGCGGTGGCGACGGTCAGCGGCAAGGTGGACTTCACGGCCCGCGGCCGCACGGTCACGGTCGCGAAGGGCGAGGTCAGCCACCAGAGCGGAGAGGGCGGGCCGGAAGCGCCGAGGCCCGCGCTGCAGCGGGTGATGCTCAGCGTGCAGTGGCCGGGCACGAAGGAGACGAACCTCGAGCGCGTGCCGGTGCGGGGCGTGGTGGAGGTGGGCTCGCGCGTGCGCGTTCAGGGTCAGTACGTGCAGGTGGACGGCAAGGGCCGCTTCACCGCGATGGTGCCGTTGAAGCAGGGCGAGCAGAAGGTCGCGGTCGTCGCGACGGACGTGCTCGGCAGACGCGCGCAGGAGGAGACGCAGCTGAGGGTCGACCGCCGCGCGCCGACGGTGGATAGAGAGAACCGCCCATGGGAGTAGTGCTCGCGCTGGCCGTCCTCGTCGGAACCGCTTCCGCGTCCGAAGCCGTGTTGGAGCTCGAGGCCAGACCGGCGCATGCCGAGGCCGGGGCGACCGAGAGCGTGACCCTCCGGTTCCAGCTTCCCGATGCGACGTGGAGGGGCGCGCAGGTGAGCCTCGTCGCGAACCTCGGACAGCTGGGTGAGCTTCGGCCGGTGGAGCCCACGGGCGAGGAGGACGGGCCCGCGGTGTGGACCGCCACCTGGCGTCCGCCGCCGCAGCGCTTTCCGCAGATCGCGCTGCTGCACGCGAGCGCGGAGCTCGAAGGCCGCGTCGTCACCGCGCCGCTGGTGCTCCCCATCTACGGCCGCGACACCTTGAAGCTGCGCACGAAGCCCCACTCGAAGGTGACGGTGACCGTGGCCGGCCGCGCGTTCGGCGGCGCCAGGGCCGACGCGAAGGGCGAGGTCGAGGTCACCGTCTTCGTACCCCCGGGCGTGGAGACCGCGACGGTGACCTCCGAAGACCGGGTGGGAAACAAGACCCACAAGCCGCTGCCGCTGCAGCCGCCGCCCTTCTCACGGGCCTTCGCGGCGGTGGCGCATCCGTCGCGCGCGGCCTCGTGGGCGGATGCCGAGCCGGCGCTGGTGGAGATCGTCGCGGTCACCCGCACCGGCGCGCTGCTGCCGCAGTCGGAGCTCTCCGGGCTGCGCGCCGAACGCGGAACGGTGAAGAACTTCAAGGCGGTCGGGCCGGGCAGGGCACAGGCGCGGTATCGCGCGCCGCGCTCGGTGGAGGATGGCCGAGACCTCTTGCGCGCCGAGGTGCGCCGCGATCCCCAGGCCGCGGGCCGGGGTGAGGTCGTCGTGCGTCCGGGGCCGCCCGCACAGGTGGAGATCGCGCTGAGGCCACCGGTGTTCGTCGCCGGCGAGAGCGATCACCTCGCGGTGGACGTGCGGGTGCGCGACGCCGAGGGCAACGAGGTGCCGGTCCCCGACGACGTGCAGATCCGCGCGGAGGTGGGCGAGGTCGTCCTTGCGCCGAACGGAGAGCGCAGGCTCGTCATCCCGCCGGCGCTGAGCGGCCGCGAGCTGACGAAGCTCACCGTGCGCGTGGGTGCGGCGGAGGCGGTGACGGACGTGCCCCTTCGCGCGGGCGTGCCGGCGCAGGGTGCGTTCGCGCTCTCGAAGCGGATGGTGCGCGCGGGAGGTGGCGGTGCGGCGGGCGAGATCGTGCTCGCGGACGCGCACGGCAACCCGGTCACCGGCGCTTCGCTCGAGGCGCGCGTGGTGACCGCGGGCGTGGAGAGCATTGCCGAGGTGACGGAGCGGGGAGAGGGACGCTACGCGGTGGCGCTGCAGGCCGGTGCCCGCTCCGAGCCCGGCGACGCGGTGATCGAGGTCCGTCCGACGAAAGGGGAGTTCGCGCTCGCGCAGCCGCTGGTGGTGCTTCCGTTCCAGCGCGACGTCGGCTTCAGCGCCGGACTCTGGATGTCCGCGCACCACAACCTCGGTCCGCTGCAGGCAGCGTCTCCCGCCCTCGAGCTGGCGCTCCGTCCCACGCAGCTTCCCCTCGAGGCGCTGCTGCAGGCGGGTCTCTTCCGGTACGGCAGCGCGCGTGTCGGCCACGCCGGCGGCGACGAGGGCGTGTTCCGCCGCATCGGCGTGGACCGGCAGCAGGTGGCGGTGGGCGCACGTTGGAGCGTGCCGCTGGGCGCGAGGCTCTCGCTGCAGGCCTCGGCGCTCGGTGGGGTGAGCCGCACGCGGACCACCGTTTCGATCGAAGGTCTGCGCGAGACGGCGCCGGCGGTGAGCGAAGCGCCGAGGTGGGATCCGGTCGTCCGCGGTGGCGCCGGCCTCTCGCTGCGGTTCGGTCCGGGACGCCTGATGCTCGAGGGCCGCGCGGGCTGGGCGCCGTCGCGCGGACAGGTCTCCGGCAACTTCGACGGGGCAGGCGCCGCCGTCGGTTATCTCGTCGAGGTGCGCTGATGCCCGCTCTTCTCCTGCGCACCGTGCGCTTCACCGCGCTGGTCGGCGCGCTCCTCGTTGCCGTCGCCTGCGAAGGCCGCGCGCCCGTCGAGGCCCGAGAGCTCCCCCTCTCCATCGATGGCCTCGGCGAGCGGCTGCGCGCCTCCTTCCGCCGCGAGGGCTGCGGGCACGTCACCGGCCGCGAGACCTGGCGCGCGCACGTGTCCTCCACCGGAGAGGTCACGCTCCGGGCCTGGTCCCCGCCCACCGCCAGCCCGGCGGGCGAGGCCTGCGAGCAGGTGCCCAGCGCCGTCGAGAGCGGCGCGCTGCGGCTTCTGACGAAAGAGGTCGGGAGCTGGCGGGGCGAGGCTTCGGTCGCGAAGGAGGGCGCGGAGGGAGAGCTCTGGATCGATCGCGGCGGTGCGCGCGAGCGCCTGCGCAACACGCCCGCCGGCCTCGAGCAGACGTGGCACTTCGCATCGCGTCCGGAGACGGACGGCGATCTCCTCGTGCGGGTGGCGGTGGACGGGCTCGCGCACGTCGCGTCGTCGGAGGAGGGGCACCACTTCGCGGACGCGGCGGGTCGAGGCTTCCGCTATGGCCGCGCGACGTGGGTGGATGCCGCGGGGCTGCGCGCCGACGTGCCGGTGACGTGGAGCGAGGGCGCGCTGCACCTGCGCGTGCCCGGAGGCGTGCTCGCGCGCTCGTCCTATCCGGCCGTGCTCGACCCGGTGCTCTACGCGGAGTTCGCGCTCGAGCCGATCAGCTCGATGCTGGTGGCGGAGCGCTTCGAGACGGTGAAGCTCGCGCCGCACCCGGGCAACGGCGGCTTCATCGCCGCATGGGCGCACGTCGAGGCCGGCGGGGTGCAGGTCCGCGTCGCACGCGTGCAGGAGCAGAACGGGTTGCTCTCGGTCCTCGATCCGGGCGGCATCGATGTCTATGGCTTCACGGGGACGGAGTTCCTTCTCGAGGACCTCGCGGTTTCCGGAAGCACCGTCGCCGTCGCCTCGCGCGTGTTCAACGGCACCGCGTACCCCGCGAACGTGCGGTCGGTCCCGTTCCCGCCGGCCACGGCCTTCACCATGCACAACAAGAGCGCGGACACCGGGACCGTTTTCCTCGCGGAGCTCGGCGGCGGAGAGTTCGCGGTGGCGCTGACCGACGTGGTGAATGGGAGGCCGCAGGCGCGCTTCCGCAACTTCCCGGCGAGCAGTACGTTCGTCGCGCCCTCCAACGGCACCCAGCCGGAGCGGGTGACCGGCCTTGCCTGCGGCACCTTCTGCGTCGCGCTGGTGGAGGTGGGCACGGCGCCGAACGTCACCCTCGACCTGCTGGTGTGGGACAAGAGCTCGACGCTGGTGGATCGCTTCCCGATCGGCGGCGCGCTGCCGGGCGTGGGCAACGGAACGCTCCGCGGCGGCACGCTCTCTTCGGCGTTTCACGGTGGAGACCAGCGCGTCTTCGGCACCTACCTCCTGGATGAGGCGGGCGGCACCTCGCTGCGCGGGTTCACCTTCGAGCCGATCTGGCCGATCGACACCGCGTCGATCTTCACCCCGCTCGGCGTCCCCATCAGCGACGGCATGGCCGCGGTGGGCGCGTTCCACGGCGAGCCTTCGGTGACGACGGACGGCAACGTGCACTCGGTGGTGTGGCGCTGCGGCGAGCAGCTGTGCCGGCGCACCTACGACGCCGAGGGTTTCCCGCAGGGTGCCGCGAAGAGGCTGACGCTCACGGGCAAGTGGCAGCGGCCGGACGCGACCCACTTCGCCAACGGGCTCGCGGTGGCGGCGGAGGAGAAGGGCGGAACGCGCACGGCGATCAAGGCCGCGGTCTTCGACTCCAACGGACAGGGCACGCCCTGGACGAGGCTCGTGTCTCCGCTCCTCAGCCAGTTGCGTCCCCGCGCCGCGTACGACGGGCAGGCCTTCCACGTGGTGTGGGACGAGGAGAGCGGCGGAGAGCACCGCGCGGTGACGCTGCGGCTGTCGCCTTCGGGCGCGCCGCTCGAGGCCGCGCCGATCGCGCTCGGCGATGCGTCGAACACGCCGGCAAGGCCTTCGGTCGCGTCGTGTGACGGAGGCACGCTGGCGGTGTGGACGGACGAGGATCCCGCGCCTGGTGATCGCCGCGTGTGGGGGCTCTTCACCTCTGCCGGCGCGGCGCCGAATCCGCAGAACGCGTTCGCCATCGCCGCGAGCGAGCCGCAGGCAAAGGACGTTGCGGTCGGTTGTCTCGGCACAGGTCAGCGCTTCCTCGTCACCTGGCTTCGGCGCAGCGGGACGAACCCGTGGGAGGTCGAGGCGCGCCTGGTGATGCCGCCGAACCTCGTCTCCGCGCTGCCCGCTTCGATGCCGGTGGCGGGTGCCAGTGCAGAGGGCCTCTCCGTGGCCGGTGGGCACTCTGGCGCGGTGATGGTGTGGGGCGAAGACCAGCAGGTGCTCGGCGCGTTCGTCGACGCCAGCGGGCAGCCGGGGCCTCTGGGGCCCTCTGGAAGCGCGGTGCCCACGCTGCTCGGCAGCGGCCGCGTGAGCGAGCCGGCGCTCGGGTACAACGGGCAGTCGTGGCTCGTGGCGTGGGGACAGACCGGCGGCTTCGGCACCGAGATCCACGGCAGGGAGATCTCTGCCGCGCAGCAGCCGGGCCCGGCGGGAAAGCTCGTCACCGGCGCCGACGTGACCGACCCTCGCCTCTCGTGGACCGGCAGCGAGTGGGCGGTGATCAACGTGGACAGCGCGCTGCCAGCGACGCAGGACGTGATGTTCCGCCGGCTGTCGGGCAGTCCGCCGGCCGAAGTGCCGGGCTCCGTTTATCCGGTGACCACCACGCCCTCGCGCGAGACCGATCCGGAGATCGCCTCCACCGACCAGGGCGCGCTGCTCCTCCTCTACTCGCGGCAGCTCCCCGTCGGGACGCTCGACGCCGCGCAGGTCTTCGGCGCGATGAGCGGTGACCACGACGGCGGCACCGACGGCGGCGAAGAGCCCGATGCGGGAACCGAAGTGGACGCGGGCAGCGATGCCGGCACCCCGAAGGATGCGGGCGAGGAGCCCGACGCAGGCGAGTGGGATGCAGGCGCCGATGCCGGCTCGGACGCGGGTGAGTCTCGCGTGCTCACGCTCACCGCCACCGCGCGGTCTCTCACCGGCGAACTCTCTCCTGGCAGCGCGGTGAGGGTGACGCTGTTCGCGCGCGACGCCATGGCCTCGCGACACGGACCTGTGCACCTCTCCTTCAGCGGCGAGCGACTGGCGCTGGCCGACGAGGCCCTCGCATCTCAGGGACAGGTGCTCACCCCGGCGGAGCTCGAGCGGGGCGTGACGGTGGAGGTACGCGCGGCGCTGGCGGGCGCGCCCGGTGAAGCGGCCCGGCTGAGCGTGGTCGCGCGGGAGGGTGATGCGTCCGGAGAAGAGCTCGCACGCGCGGATTCGGAGCGCCTCGTCATCGGCGAGCACGAGGTCACAGTCGGGTGTGGCGGCTGCGCCCAGGGCGCGGGGACGGGCGCGACCGCGGTGTGGGCGGTGCTGCTCTTCGCGGCGCTGGCCACGCGGGGACGAATGCGGTCGTCCGTGAAGTCGTAGGGGCGAAGGGGCCGCTACGGCGAGAGCGTGAGCTGCGACTCGCCGAGCAGTTGCCCGCTGTCGGCATCGAGGAAGCGCGCGCGCACGAGCACCGGCGCCTCGAGCCAGCCCGCACTGACCGGGGTGCTGAAGGGCAGCGCGACATCCACGCCCTCGCGCAGCGCCGCGTCCGGATCCGCGGCGGCGACGAACTTCAGCGGCTCTCCACCGTTCGCGCGAAGGCCCTCCAGCTCGAGCCGTGCCGGACGTCCGGCGGTGGCGGTGAACTGCAGGCGCTGGCCGGCGGCACACTTCAGCGTGTCGCCCGGTCCTGCCTCCGCGAGCACGCGCGGCGTCTCGGCCCCTTCGGTCGGCGCCACGCAGAACGCGCGCACGCCCCACGCGCCGCTCTCCGTACCCGCGGCTGCGCCCGAGCGCGCCTGGTAGCCGCTCTCGTCGATGCCGACGGCGGTGCCGTCCACCCGATCGCGCAGGGCGTCGCGCGGGATGAAGACGACCACCGCGAGCGCCGCCGCACCCAGCGCCACCGGCGCCAAGAACACGCGCCAGCGGGCGATGAACCAGCGCCAGCCCCCCTCCTCTTCGGCCGCCGGTGCCTTCGCGCCGGAGCCCATCTCCGCCTCCGCCACGCGCCCGAGCAGCTCCGCGCGGAGCGACTCCATCCGCAGCGGCGACAGCCCCGAGAGGCCTCCCGCACCGAGCGACTCCACCCGCGCGCACCGGTCGTATTCGGTCCGGCACTGCGAGCAGTCACGCGCGTGCGCGCGGAGCCTCGTCAGCTCGTCCGCGGACAGCTCGCCCAGCGCGAGGCGCTCCAGCGAGGTGTGTGCCCACCGTTCGGTGCAGCTCATTGGTCTGCCCCCGTCCGCGCGCGAAGCCGGGTGAAGCCCCAGCCGTTGCTCTGCAGGTCCCGCAGGTAGCCGCGCGCCTTGAGGAACTCGAGCAGCCGCTTCTTCAGCGCCAGCTCCCGCCGCCGCAGCTGGATGCGCGAGAGTCCGAGCCTCTGCGCCGCGTCCTCCTGCGCCAGCTCGTCCACGAAGCGCAGCTCGTAGATGCGCGCCTCCTCTGCGTCGAGCCCCCGGCGGAACTGCGCGAGCAGCGCCTCGAGCTCGCCGTCCACCAGCTGCTGCACCGCGTCCGGCGGGGCCTCGTCGCCGAGCGCCGCCTCCAGCTGACGGTCGAACTCCGCGCCTCCGCCGCTCGGGTGCTCGCGGTTGCGCGCCTCCTCGAGGAGCACGTTGCGCGCAATGCCCATGAGGAAGTGTTCGAAGGGTCGGATGCCGTCGTACACGCCGCGGGCCCGCGGCTCGAAGGCGCGCGCGAAGACCTCCAGCACCGTGTTCTCCAGCTCGAGCTCGCTGCGCAAGCGTTCGAACCCCTTCCCGCGCCACGCCGCGGCGCGCAACCGGCGGACGAGTGGCTCCGAGTGCTGCCGGAACACCTCCGCCAAGGCGCCCGGCTCCCCTGCGCGAAACCGCGAGAGGAGGTCTCTGTCCCACCCGGTGGTTGTCGCGGGGGAGATTTTCGGGATCGCGCTCAAGTTGGGGTGATCCGGGGCGAGGTCTATCCTGCAACCCCTGATGGTACTCCGAATGCGCACCGCCCTGATCGCCGCGCTGTTGCTCGTCTGCCTGCCGGCCATCACCCGGGCGGAGGGTGCCGCGCCACGCACGCGTCAGTACACGGTCATCGTCTCGAACAACGGGAGCAACGATCCGAAGCTCGCCCCGCTGCGCTTCGCGGACGACGACGGCGCGCGCTTCTACGAGCTCTTCGCTCCCCAGAGCGAGGAGGCGCACCTGCTGGCCACGCTCGACGCGCAGACGCAGACGCGGCACCCGGGGCTCGCCTCGAAGACGCGCGCGCCGACCGAAGAGGAGCTGCTGCGCACGCTGGAGCGGGTGAACGCGAAGATGGCGGAGGACCGCGAGGCGGGGGTGGACCCGGTGCTCCTCTTCGTCTTCACCGGACACGGCAAGCGGGGCGCGGCGGGGCAGGGCACCATCAGCCTCCTCGGCCGGGACTTCACGCGGCGGGACCTCTACACGAAGGTGCTGGCGAAGAGCCGGGCGCGGTGGATCCACCTCATCGTCGATGCGTGCGACTCCTACTTCTTCGTCAACTCGCGCGGCGCGCTGCCGAGGGCGGAGAGCTACGCGGGCGCGGTGAAGAGCTTTCTCGACGAGCGCACGCTGGAGCAGTTTCCGCACGTGGGCGTCATCCTCTCCACCGCCAGCGAGAAGGAGAGCCACGAGTGGGAGGGCATCCAGGGCGGCGTGTTCTCGCACCAGGTGCGCTCGGCGCTGAGCGGCGCGGCGGACGTGAATGGCGACGGGCGGGTGGAGTACTCGGAGCTGCGCGCGTTCGTGGCCGCCGCCAGCGCGCGGGTGCGCGATCCACGCGGTCGTCCGGAGGTCTTTGCCCGAGCGCCGGCGCAGGACCTGTCGATGCCGCTCGCCGACCTCACCCGGCCCGGTGGCCTGGGCTTCGTCACCGTGCCCGCGCTGGCGTCCGGCCGCTTCTGGGTGGAGGACGAACGCGGCGTGCGCCTCTATGACTTCCACAAGGAGCCCTCGCGCCCGCTGGTCGTGGCGGTGCCGACCGACCGCGAGCTCTTCCTCCGCCAGCCGCACCGCGAGGCCCCACTTCGCGCCGCCGCGGGTGGGGTGATCGATGGCGAGGCCCTGAAGTTCCGCGAGCTGGGGGTCGCCAGCCGCGGCGGGGCGCTGGACCAGACCTTCCGCGAGGATCTCTTCTCCATCGCCTATGGGCCCTCGTTCTACGCCGGCTTCGTCGCCAGCACCGGGGAGCCGCCGGTGAAGCCGAGGGCGGCGCCGAAGCTCGACCCGTGACGCTGAACGGGTGTTCGCGTGGCGTAAACGTTTTTGAAGGCACAGCGACGGCGCACGCGCGTCGTTACCATCCCGCCCGTCCCTCAACCACACGGAGACAGCACGCCCATGATCCAGCTCTACACCTTCGCCACGCCCAACGGTCACAAGGTCTCGATCATGCTCGAGGAGCTCGGGCTGCCGTACGAGGTCACCGTGGTGGACATCCGGAAGGACGACCAGTTCAAGCCGGAGTTCCTCGCGGTGAACCCGAACAACAAGATCCCGGCCATCGTCGACCGCGAGGGTCCCGGCGGTCAGCCGCTCACCGTGTTCGAGTCCGGCGCCATCCTTCTCTACCTCGCGGAGAAGACCGGCAAGCTGCTGCCGAAGAGCGGCGCCGAGCGCTACGCCGCGATGCAGTGGCTGATGTTCCAGATGGGCGGCGTGGGCCCGATGTTCGGGCAGCTCAGCCACTTCGTGCGCTTCTCGAAGGAGAAGGTGCCCTACGCCATCACCCGCTACACCGACGAGTCGAAGCGCCTGCTCAAGGTGATGGACGGCGAGCTGGGCAAGCGCGAGTTCCTCGCCGGTGACTACAGCGTGGCGGACGTGGCGACGTTCCCCTGGCTCGACTCGATGTCGAAGCACTTCGCCGAGCTCCTCCAGGGCCACTCGAACCTCCACCGCTGGCTGGAGGCCATCCGCGCGCGACCGGCGGTGCAGCGCGGGCTCGCGGTGCCGAAGGTCTAGGCAGCGCTTCGCCTTACGGTCGCGGTCGCGCGGAACGGCCGGAGGATGATCACGGCGGCGGCGGTCACCACCGGGATGGCCAGCCCGGCCATCTTCCAGAACGCGTACCAGATGACGCCGGTGACGTTCATGCCGCGGAAGTGGTGCCGCTCGAAGCCGAGGATGATCACCGCGCAGACGAGCACCCACGCGAAGGCGATCAGCGCGAGGTACCGCCACTGGCCGGGTTCGACGTCCGGCATCCGCGGCAGGGCGTGCCGCGCGATCGCGATCATCGCCACGAGGCCGAACAGCGACGACGCGTACTGCAGCAGGTTCGCGAGGTACCAGGCGCGGCCGAACGCGACGAAGTGGACGGTCGGGTAGAGCACCTCGCCCGGCCACTGGTTCTTGTGGGTGAAGCCGTCCCACAACACGTGCGTCGCCGCGCCCACCGCGATGGAGAGCGCGCCCGCGAGCCAGCCGCGGAGGTCTCGGGGGCCGGGCAGTCCTCGCGTCTGCCACAGCCGGGCGATGCGCACGCCTCGCACCTCGCCCACGCTTCGGGTCAGCGCGGGGAGCACCAGCGTCTCCAGCCAGAACCAGAAGAAGAGCCCCACCGGCACGCAGTAGAGGAGGAAGGTGCTCCAGCGATGCGAGACGTGCCCGCCCCAGCCGATCGCGTAGGCGAGGTCCGGCGACACGCTGCCCACCACCAGCGGCACCGGCCAGAGCACTCTGGGAAACGCACGCCACAGCGGCACCACCGCCACCGCGTGCGAAGGAAAGGTCAGCGGCACCCGCGGAGGTTAATGCCGGCCTCCCGGGCTGAGGAGGGGCGCAGGACACTGCGCGCGCCGGCGCGACGGTCCCGGTGCCGGTGGTACCCTCCCGGCGTGCGAAGTGCGTTCAAGGCTGCGCTGTTCGGCCTCTTCATCGCGCCGCTGCTCGTCTCCGCAGAGGAGGGCCGCGCTCCTCACGAGGGAGAGGCAGACGCTGCGCGCTGCCGCGGCGAAACCTTCGCGCTGGTGCCGCTGGAGCCTTCCGCGGTGGCCCCGGAAGGTGCCCTGGAGGCGGAATCGCAGCTGAGAATGTCGCTCGGCGGACTTTCCGGCGTCTGTCTGTCGACCCGCGCACACTCCGCAGCTCGCCTCCGCTCCGTCGAGGGCCTGCGCCTCCCCGCCTGCGCCGACAGCGCCTGCCGCGCGCGCTGGGCCCGTCACTTCGAGGCGAAGTGGCTCGTGTCCGGTACCGTCTTCGGGCTCGGCGGCGCGCGCACCGTGAACCTCCAGCTCTGGAGCGCCGACGGCGCGATCGTGCAGCGGACCTCGTACACCTTCTCCCCGGACCGGCCGCCGCTCGAGACCGTGGGCGCGATGATCCGCGAGGCCCGCGTGGGGCACTCACTGGTCGCGGACAGGAGCGGCCACGGCCTCAACGGCAAGAGCGGCGGCAGGACCGTCGGTCCGGTGCAGTGGGCGCTCGGCGGCGCGGCGCTCCTGGCGGTGGCGGCAGGTGGCGGGTTCGGCAACGCGAGCGCGCAGACGTCGAAGCGGCTCTCCACCGGCGCCAGCGGCTGCGAGGGAATCCGCGAGGAATACAGCCGCTGCTTCGCCAACGAGCACACGCGCGGCAAGCGACAGGCGCTCGCGGCGAACGCGCTCTACGCGGCCGGTGCGGTGCTCGGCGCGGGCGCGGTCCTCACCTTCGCGGTGGAGTGGCCGTGAAGCCGACGCTGCTCCTCATCGGCGCTCTCGCGGCCGCGCTCGCGTTCGGGGCCTGCCTCTTCCGACCGGACCTCTCTGCCTACGCGTCTTGTGGCGCCGACGGCGCATGCCCCGAGGGCACGTCTTGCTGGCCTGAAGAGGGGCGCTGTCTTCCACTCTGCGGCGAGCAGACGGCTGAAGCCTGCGCGCAGCTTCTCGCGGATGGTGGAACCATCGACCCCGGCTCGGACGGTGGAGGCGAAGACCCCTCCGACGGGGGCGACCGCGACGGAGGCACCCACGGCAGCGAAGACGGCGGCACCACGGCCGAAGGTGATGGCGGCACCGGCGACGACGACGGCGGCCTCGACCCTCCCGACGCGGGCCCGCTGCGGCTCGACGCGGTGCAGCTCCCCCCGGCGGTGGAGCTGGAGCCGTACGCTCAGGGCCTCTCCGCACGCGGCGGCACCGCGCCCTACCTCTACACCCTCGTCGAGGGCACGCTGCCCGAGGGCCTCGCGCTGACGGAGGAGTCGCTCGCGGCTTTGGATCCGGCCGGTCCCTTCACCGGCGCGCCCACCGAGACCGGCCTCTTCTCCTTCACCCTCCGCGCAACGGACTCCGCCACGCCCTCCGCGAGCGACGACGCGCCGCTCAGCCTCCTCGTGGTGCCGCTCTTGCGCATCAGCTCTCCCTTCAACCTCCCGGACGCGGACAGCGGGCAGCCCTACACCGAGCAGTTGATGGCCACCGGCGGTTCGGGCGCGGCGTGGATCTGGTCGGTCTCTGCCGGTCACTCGCCGCCGGGTTCGCTGAGCCTCGCCTCCGACGGCACGCTCTCCGGCAGCACCTCGCAGGCGGGCACCTTCGAGGTCACCCTCATCGATCCCGGCTCGGGGCAGCAGACGCGAAAGAAGCAGGTGCGGGTGGAGGTCAATGGGCTCCCGCTCACGCTGCACATCCGCACCCGCGAACTGCCCGAAGCGCGCCTCGGCGAGCCCTTCGACTATCGGCTCCTCTCCGGTGGCGGCACCGGCGCGCACGCGTGGAGCATCCAGTCCGGCAGTCTTCCCGACGGCATCACCCTCCAGGGCGACCGTCTCCGCGGCACACCGACCGCACGGGGCACGAGCGACGTGACGCTGCGCGTGCAGGACTCGCTCAACGTCGCGCACTCGAGAGCCTTCTCCCTGAACGTGCACTGACGGCGATCCAGACAAGCCCCCAGCGGCAATCACTGTCCGGGCCGTACCCGTGCACCACCCCCAGGGAGAGTCCCGTGACCATCACCCCGCTGCGGTTGTCGGCGCTCGCGCTCTGCGTCGTCGCGCTGACCGCCTGTCCCCAGAAGCCACCGTCCACCACCGACGAGACGCCACCAGAGGTCGTCTCCCTCTCGCCGGAAGACGGCGCGTCGGACGTGGCCATCGCCACCCGCATCAGCGTGCAGTTCAGCGAGGCGGTGAGGGCCGACTCGGTGAAGCTCGGGCTCCGCGCGCACGACGCGAGCGCGGACCTCGAGGGCACGCTCCTCGTCGAGGGCGAGCGCGCGCACTTCACTCCAGCGCAGCCTCTGGAGGAGGGCGTCCGCTACACGGTGACGCTCGCGAAGGGCTTCGCGGATCTCGCCGGCAACGCCTGGCGCGGCGCACCGATCACCTGGGACTTCACCACCCTCGTGGGCGCGCTGCAGGTGGCGCAGACGGACCCGGCGGACGGCGCGCAGAACGTGCCGGTGGACGCGCCGGTGAGCGCCCGCTTCAACGCGCCGCTGAACGCGGAGAGCGTGAACGCGCAGACCTTCTACCTGCGTGACGGCAGCAACGCGGTGAGCGGCCAGACCCGCTGGGACGAGGGCGAAAAGCGCGCGGTGTTCACGCCGTCGGGCCCTCTGCTGGAGGGCCGCAGCTATTCGGCCACGCTGACGAGCGACATCCTCGGGATCGACGGCGAGCACCTCGCGCAGGCGAAGACCTGGACCTTCACCACCGCGGCCACCGTTCCCACCGTCGTCTCGGTGGAGCCGGGTGACGGCGCGGTTGCGGTGGCGGGCAACACGCCGGTCCGCGTCGTCTTCAGCGAGGGCATGGACCCGGGCACCCTCACCCCCGACGCGTTCAGCGTGAGCGTGATGGGCGGCGAGGCGGTGCCGGGAACGCGGAGCTGGGATGCGCCCACCCGCACCGCCACCTTCCGTCCCTCCGGCGCCTATCCGGGCGGCGCGGTCGTCGAGGTCCACCTCTCGCAGGCGGTGAAGGATCTCTCCGGCATCGGGCTCGGCGCGGACGTGAGCGCGAGCTTCACCGTCTCCAACGCGCCGGCGGTGGCGGCGAGCTCTCCGGTCGCGGACGAGGTGGGCGTGGCGCTCGGCGCGTCGGTGGAGCTCCAGTTCACCCAGCCGATGGACCTCTCCACGCTGACGCAGGCGAACGTGCGGCTCGAGGACGCGGACGGCGCGCCGGTGGCGGGCACCTGGATCCCCACCGCGACCACGCTGAGCATCGTCCCGCAGGCGGCCTTCACCGAGAGCTCGCTCTACTCCGTCGTCGTCACCACCGCGGTGCGCTCGGCGGCGGGCGTGAGCTTCGATGCCGAGTACCGCTTCGTCTTCACCACGCTCGGCGTGCCGCCGCAGGTCGTCAGCGTCACCCCCGCGCACGAGGCGGGGGACGTGCCGGTCACCGCGCAGGTGGAGCTGCGCTTCAACGAGGACATGGACGCGGCGACGTTCACGGCCGCGAACCTCCGGCTCTCCGACGGCGCGGCGGACGTGACCGGCACCGTCAGCACCGTCGATGCGCGCACCGCCCGCTTCACGCCCGCCCTGCCGCTCCGCGAGACTGCCGGCTACACCGTCATCGCCGGGCTGGGCCTGAAGGACGCGCGCGGCAACGCCCTGGCCTCCGAGTTCCGCGCCCACTTCCGCACCGAGCCGCTCCCGCGCATCGTCTCCGTGCTGCCCGCGCCGAACGCGCAGAACGTGGCGCCGGGCGCGGCGATCGTGCTGGTGGCGAACAAGGCGCTCGACGCGGCGACGGTCACCCTCACGCCCTCCACCGGAACGCCGAAGGGGACCCTCACCCTCTACCAGGAGGACCAGGTCATCGAGGGCGCGGTCACCTACGAGCCCGCCACCCGCTCCATCCGCGTGCGCCGCATGCAGAACGGCGCGCCGGCGGCCTGGACCGCGAACACCCGCTATCTGCTCGTAGTGGACGGCGCGCTGCTCCGTGACACCAGCGGCAACGCGGTGGGCGGACGCTTCACCACCACCTTCGTCGCCGGCGCCATCGCCGACGCCTCGGCGCCGCAGGTGACCGCCATCTCGCCGGTGAGCGGGCAGACTGGTGCCTCGCGCATCACCCGGCCCTTCGTGCAGTTCAACGAGCCCATCGACCCCACCACGCTCTCCGCGCAGAACCTGCATCTGCGCCAGGCCGGGACGAACATCCCCGGCCGCATCGAGTGGGTGCCGGCCGATCTTCGCGTCGTCTTCGTTCCCGACGCGCGCCTCCCCGGCAACGCGCAGCTGACCTTCACCGTGGGCGCCGGCATCGCCGACACCAGCGGCAACGTGCGCACGCAGACGAACTCGGTCGGCTTCACCACCCAGGCCAACGGCGCTGCGCAGCTCGTCTCCTCCCACCCCGTGCAGGGCGCACAGAACGTGCCGGTGAACGGCGCGGTCCGCCTCGTCTTCAGCGAGCCGGTGGAAGTGACCACCCTCGACGTGGAGGTCACCTCCGGCGCCAACGCGGACCCGGTGCCCGGCAGCCTCACCTATGACGAGGCCTCCGCCTCCGCGCTCTACCGTCCCGCCTCCGCGCTCCCGTCGGGTGAGGACATCACCGTCACCGTGAAGGCCGGCCTGCAGGACAAGGAGGGCCTCGCCACGACCGACGACGTCGTCCGCGCGTTCACCACCGTGGCCAACGGCTCGCACGACATCGCGCCGCCGCTCGTCAGCGCGAGCCAGCCTGCAAACGGCGCCACCGGCATCTCCTCGCGGCCCCTCATCCAGCTCACCTTCAGCGAGGCGCTGGATGCCTCCACCGTTGGCCCCGAGCGCTTCACCCTCGAGCGCTCCGGCGGAGACCCCGTGCCCTTCGGCCTCTCCTTCGACGCGCAGACGGACACGGTGACGCTGACGCCCTCCGTCGCGCTGGCGCCGGGCGCGACCTACCAGGTGCGCGTGGGCGCGGGCCTGAAGGACCTTGCCGGCAACGAGGCGGATCCCTCCGCGGCCTCCTCCACCGTCTCCTTCACCGTCGATGGCGCGGCGCCGACCGTCACCCTGCGCAGCCCTTCGGCGAACAGCACGGTCGGCGTGGGCAGCGGCGTGGAGCTGACCTTCAGCGAGCCGATGAACGCGGAGACGCTCGATGCGGCGTCGTTCACGCTCACCCAGGGCGGCACGCCGGTGCTCGCCGCGGTCTGGTACGAGCAGGGAACCCGCACGCTCTTCCTCCGCCCGGCGGCGAGGCTGCAGGCCGGTACGCACAGCGCCACGCTCGATGGGACGCGCGCTTCCGACCTCGCGGGGAACCTCGTGGGCGACAGCTTCAACTTCACGGTGAGCACCTCCGGTCCGTCGGTGGACGCGGTCTCGCCGTGCGGCCTCGTCATCGACCCCGCGCACTTCGGCAGCACGGTGGTCAGCGTGCAGTTCGACGTGGGCGTGCGGAAGACCGGCGGCGGCGCGCTCGATGGGACGGCGCTCCAGCTCCGGGCGAACAACATCCCGGTCACCGGCACCGTGACGCACACGGCGGGCGGGGCGAGCGCGACCTTCACCCCGGCGGCGCCGCTGCAGCACGACACGCTCTACACGGTGAACGTCGTGCACACGCAGGTGCAGAACGCGACCACCCAGGCGCCGATGACCAGCGCCTACGCGTGCACCTTCCGCACGAAGCGGATCGTCTTCGAGGACGGCATGGACCCGATGCCGCAGAGCGGGTGGACGAACGTCTCGGTCGGTCAGAACCAGTGGCGCGTCGCCAACGGGAACGACGATCCGCAGAACGCGACCCAGGCCTGGCGCGGCGGCCACAACAGCGGCGGCGGCAACTACACCCGCGTGTGCAGCGCGTTCGGCGGCACCGCGCAGGAGGTCCGGCTGGAGCGCACGCTGAACCTCGCAGGCCTGACGGCGGCGGAGCTGCGGCTCGACACCTGGCACCGGCTGGCGGCGAGTGACTCGGCGCGAATCGAAGTCGTGGCGGGGAACACGTCGCAGGCCCTGGAGGCACCCGTCACCGGCAACACGCAGAGCGCCTACACCGCCCGCACCTACGACCTCTCGCAGTGGGTGAACCAGACGGTGACGCTGCGCTTCACGCTGAACATCGCCGGCGGCACGCAGAACCTCCTCACCTCGTGCCCGGGCACCGACCTCGGGTTCTTCGTGGACAACGTGCGCGTCGTCGGAGAGTAGCGGCGCGCGCTCCGGCCGCCGTACGCTGAGGGCGCTCGCCCAAAGGGAGAAGCGAATGCCGGCCGGAGCTTTTGCCTTCCTCATCGCGGTAGCGCTCTCGCAGGCGCCCGCCCCCGAGCCTTCATCCGAAGCGGAGCGCTTCAAGAGGCTCGTGCTCGGCGGCGAGGCCGCGTTCAGCGAGGGAGACCTGGGCATCGCCGCCTGGGCCTTCCGCGAGGCCGACCGCATCCGCGCCACGCCGGAGGTCGCCTTCAACCTCGGCAAGACGCACGAGGCGCTCGGTGACGGCGCCATGGCCGCCTACTGGTACCGGCTCTACCTCCGCCGCGCGCCGGATGCGCAGGACGCGGTGGAGGTTGCCGGTTGGCT
The DNA here is from genome assembly GCA_023423535.1 of Pseudomonadota bacterium. Lineage (GTDB taxonomy): Bacteria > Myxococcota > Myxococcia > Myxococcales > Myxococcaceae > JAFAFL01. The sequence continues at coordinate 159,998 of JAFAFL010000133.1, read as the reverse complement.
GGGAGAGATCCTCTCCCGCGCGGAGACCGAGGGCCGAGGCCTCGTGGAGGTCGAAGCGCCCGCGCGCGGCTCCGTCTCGCTCTCCGGCCGCACCTTCGTGGAGCTTCCCGCCGCCGCCTTCCTCCCGCCCGGCGAGCATGTCATCGCCGCCGAGGTCAGCGGTGAGAAGACGCGGCGTCACGTGTCGCTGCTGACCGGACGCATCGCCTCGGTGCAGCTCGAGCCGTTTCCTCCGCCCCTGCTCGACGCGGAGGGGAGGCAGCATCCCCTGTCGATGGCGAAGAGCAGCGGCGGCTCGGGAGCCTCGATTCGGACGGTGCTCAACCGCTCGTCGCTGGTGCTCGCGGGGCTCTCGGCGGTGGCGCTGGCGGCGGGGACGGCGTTCGGCGCCTCCAGCGCGGCGGATGCGGAGCGGGCCACCGGACCTCAGCGCTCGCTGCTCACCGTCTCCGAAGCCCGGGCCCAGGCGCGTTCGGCGGAGGAGAAGGGCGCGCGCGCGAACGGGCTGTGGGCGGCGGGCGGAGCAGGGCTGCTGCTCGGGGGCGCGGTCTTCGTCTTCACGCTGCCTGAAGGAGGTGGCAGGTGAAGCGGTTCTCGGCGCGCCATGCGTTGCTGGTGACCGCGGCGGCGGTCGTGCTGATGACCGGCTGCGACACCCAGGTCGTCGTCGATCCCGAAGGCCTCCGCTGCGATCGCGGCGACCTCTGCCCCTCCGGCTACACCTGTCGCGGCGGCTACTGCCGGAGCGAGAGCACCGCGGCCTGTCTCGGCGTCAGCTGCAACGCGCCGCCGCCCGCTGCGTGCCGAGAGAGCGTGCTCGTCGAGTACGAGCAGACCGGCCTGTGCAACGCCGACACGGGCACCTGCCTCTATCCGTCGAAGCAGACCGACTGTGCGAACGGCTGCGCGGAGGGCGCGTGCCTGCCCTGCAGCCCCGCCTCCTGCACGGTGCCGCCCTCGCCCGAGTGCCGCGACGCGAACACGCTGCGCACCTTCACCGCTCCCGGCACCTGTGATGGAGCGCAGTGCCGTTTCGAGCCGACCGATGTGACCTGCCCGAACGGCTGCGCTGACGGCGCCTGCACCGGCGCGGATCTCTGCGCGGGCGTCACCTGCACCACGCCGCCGGCCGCGCGCTGCAGCGGCAACGTGCTCACCACCTACGCGGCGACGGGGACCTGTCAGCCGGGGACCGGGCAGTGCAGCTACACCTCCAGCAGCGCCGTCTGCAGCGGGCAGTGCGTGGCGGGCGCGTGCGTCTCCTCCTCGCTCACCTTCACGCAGGTGGGGCCGGGCATCCGCTCGAGCGTGAACGCGGTGGACATGGTCCCCGGCTCCTCCGGCGCGCACGTGCTGGCCGTGGGGCCGAAGGGCTACGCAGCGAAGTGGAACGGCAGCGTGTGGACACAGCTTCCGACGAACACGAGCAAGGACCTCTACGCGGTGTACCTGCGCTCGGCCCAGAGCGGCTTCATCGTCGGCGAAGGGGGGACCGCGTTTCGCTACGACGGTTCCGCGCTGCTCCCGCTCTCGCTCCCGAACGCGAACGTGGATCTCGTCGCGGTGCACGGGCGCGGAAGCAGGGTGCTCATCGCCGGACGCGACGGCCGCGCCTGGCGCTCGAGCGACGCTGCGACCTTTACCGCCGCGGCGATGCCGACCCCGCCCCTCTCCACGAGCTACGAGATCAACGACGCCTTCATTGCGCCGGACGACGCCGAGCGCCTCGCGGGCGCCTGCACCAGCGTCGGGGTGACCTCGCCCTGCGTGTTCTACGCGCCGGCGGGAAGCACCTCCGCGTGGCAGCTCCACCACACGAACACGGGCCCCGGCCAGGGCTTCGGCGCGGTGGGTCCCGCGGTGGACGGCTCGGCGGCCTTCGTGGCGCAGGGCATCAACGTGCGGAGGCACACGAACACCGGCAGCTACTCGCAGACGAACACGCCGCAGGGGCTCTCGGGCAGCGCGGTGGTGGGCATTGCGCCGGACAGCAACAACAGCGGCACCGCGTCCTTCCTCTTGACCTCGCGCACGAGCACGGCCGCCGGCCGCCTCTACCACTTCGTCAAGGGCAACGCGCCGGTGCCGCTGATGCGCGTGCACGGCGCGAAGCAGGCGCTGTCGAGGTCGCACTCCGGCGGCGTCATCGTCAGCGATTCGGGGACGGTGGGCGCGAACGTCTTCCGGCGAGGCGCGAACACCGACGAGGCGCTCGACCTCGCGGGGAACTGGGTGGACGCGGACGCGGTGCCCAACGGCCGGCGGGTGCTCGCGAACGGCTACGCGGACTTCGCGGTGAAGGAGCCGGGCAGTGCGACGTGGCGCTGGATCGAAAGCCCGGTCGCCACCGCGTGGTTCCGCGGCGTGGTTGCCGGCACGCAGTGGGTGCTCGGCTTCGGTGACGGCGGGCGCGTCTATCGCTGGGCGCCCGGTGGTGACCACACGCTGCTCAACGGGGGCGGGACCCAGAACCTCACCGCCGGCTGCCGGAACGGGGACAACGAGGCCTTCATCGTCGGCGCCGCGGGGACGATCCTCCGCTTCGACGGCACCGCGCTCGCGCAGATGCAGAGCCCCACGGCCGAGACGCTGACCTCGGTTCACTGCACCGGTGCGGGGGAGGCCTTTGCGGCGGGACGAAACGGCACCGTGCTCCGGCTCTCCGGCGGCGTGTGGAGCGCGCTGTCACCGGCGCTCGGGGGCGCGCCGCAGCTCTCCTCGGTGTGGGCGGGGGATGGCGTGGTGGCGGTGGCCGGGGACGGGTTCTTCGCGGTGCACGGAGGCACGGGGTGGTCGGTGCTGCCGTCGCGCGGAGGGCTCTCGAACCTCGTGGGCCGCTCGCGCAACGAGCTCTACGCGACGGCGGTGAGGGACGTGGTGCGCTGGGATGGCGCGAGCTGGACGGTCGCCTACAGCGCGGACGAGACCTTCACCGGGGGCACGGCGGCGGGCACCGGCGCGCTCTTCGTGGGCCCCGCGGGTATGGTGGTGGAGGGCCGGCCGTAGGCCCGGGGGGGACGGAGCCAGTGAAGACCGAAGAAAGGGGCGAGCTCGATCCGCGCATCCGCATCCGCGCGCCTTTGCGGTGCGACGGCGTGGGGAGCCTCGACTGCGCGGAGGACACCGAGACCGGGATGCGGATGGCGGTGCGCTGGTTGCCGCTCTCCGCGAACGGTGAGGCCGCAGCCCAGGCAATGGAGCGCCTGCCACGGCACGAGGCGCTGCCGCGCATCCGTCAGACGGGAAGGGTCGGCGCCTCCGCGTTCGTGGCGATGGACTTCCCCGAGGGCCGGCTGCTCTCGACCTTCGACGCTCCGCTGCCGCCCGACCGGATCGTCCCCACGTTCGCCGCCCTGGCCTCCGCGCTGGCCGCGCTGCACGAGGTGGGAACGGTTCACGGTGAGCTCTCGCCGGAGAGCGTGCTGGTGCTGCCGGAGGGTCGGGCGCTGCTGTGGGACGTGCCGCTGGTCACCGCGAACCGGCTGACCGACAGGCGCGGCGAGGAGCGCGCGATGCAGATCCTCGTGCGCGCGGCGCCCTATCTCTCGCCGGAACGTGCGCGAGGGATGCCGACCTCGGCCGCGGCGGACGTGTACGCGCTGGGGGCCACCTTGTGTCATGCGGCGGGCGGCCCTGCGCCGGGCGAGCACAACGCGCTGGCGGTGGTGCACCGGGTGGCGACCGGGCAGTGGCGGCCGGAACCTCCGGCCTCGCTGCCCGCTGAAGTTCGCGAGCTGGTGGAGCGGATGCTCTCGAACGACCCGCTCGCGCGTCTCTCCGCGCGGGACGTCGCCGAAGGGCTCGCACAGCTCGCAGCGGTGGAGGCCGAGGAGCCGGCAGAGGAGGCCGCGCCGCTGACCGAGCTCCCGGTGACGCCGAGCGAAGAGGTCGCCGCGCTCGAGGCGGAGTTCATGGCAGGCGCCGCGCCTCCCTCCGAGACCGAGCGCGAGGCGCTGGAGCCCACCGCACCCGCCGTGGCGATCGTCGCGCCGCCGGACGATGAAGCACCCGTCGAGCTTCCGCCGGAGCTCCGGCGCCGGTCGGGGCCCCTGCTCGCCGCGGGTGCCGGATCGCTGGCCCTCGCCGTGGCCGCGGTCGTCTGGACGATGTGGCCAGCGGCGGCACCGGAGTCCCACGCAAGGCTGCAGACGCCACCTGCGGAGAGCGTCGTCACCGAGAGGCCTGGGACCGAAGGCATCCCCGAGAGCGCGGCGGCGCCGGAGGTCAAAGCGGAAGAGGAGGGCGTGGGACTCGACGAGCTGCTCGAGCCCCTGCCGCCGGAACAGCGGATCCGCGAAGCAGAGCGGCGAGCGACTCCGCCTCGCGAGGCGGTCCGACGGGCCAGCGCCACGAAGGACGCCACACCAGAGGCGAACGCAGAGCGGCCGGTCGTCGTGCCCGCCACCGCAGCAGCGCCGCTACCGACGCCATCGACGCAGCCGACAGCCGCCCAGGCTCCTGCCCCATCCGCCCCGACGACTGCCCCAGTCGCTGCCCCGGAGAGCCCCGCGCCGCCACCCGCGCTGCCGGTGAGCGGCCTCAAGCGCCCGCAATTCTGACGGGGGATGTCGCCGGAACTCCCACCAGCCAACGGGATCCTGCCTTCGAAGCCAATGGGTTGCCGAAAGTGGCCGGCCTACAACGGCAGGCCCTTGCGCTCCGAACTTCAGACGGCCTCGTTGCGTTGCGCCGGAGACCTCACCCGGCTGCTGGCGGAAGTCCCACCTCGCCTCAGGGCCCGGCTGTCGGTGAGGCTCGAACGGCTGCGCCACCTCGCCGCCAACGAAGGCGAGGACAGTCCGATCTGGCGCGCCTATCGCACACCGGGGCATCCCTTCCTTCGCCTCTACGTGGGCGACTGCTGCGTCCTCTTCTCCGTCTCCGGGGGAGAGGTCCACCTCCACCATGCCGTGCGCGCGCAGCTCGCGGGCCCGCTCCTCGTTTCCTCCCAACCATGAACGTCTCCATCGCCCCGAACGAGATCAGCGTCGCGCTGCTCGAGGATCAGCGGGTCCTCCGGGACAGCCTCGGGGAGCTGCTCGCCCACCACGGCTACCTCGTCCGGCTCTCCGCGGGCACGCCGGCGGAGCTGCTCGGAGGGCTGACGCACCACCGCCCTTCGCTGCTGCTCGCGGACCTCCGCCTCGCTCCGGGAACCGGCACCGGCCCTTCGGACGAGGGCTGGGGCGCCATCCGCTTCGTGCGTCAGTGGTACCCGGACGTGCGGGTGGTGGTCCTCTCCGGCTCGCGGGATCCGGTGGACGTGCGGCGCGCGCAGCAGGAGGGCGCGGTCGGCTTTCTCCACAAGGACACCATCAGCGGCCCCGAGCTCCTGCGCGCGGTGGAGCGCGTGGTCCGCGGCGAGAGCGTCTTCCCCATGTTCACCCAGGCGCTGATGGGCGCGCCGAACACCCCCTTGCCGGAGACGCCGGAGGCGCTGCGCAACCTCACCCACCGCGAGCTGCAGGTGCTGCGCTACGTGGCCTCCGGCTACGACAACCTGAAGATCAGCGCCTGCATGGACATCAGCGAGCGCACCGTCCGCGCCCACGTGTCGAACCTCTACCGGAAGCTCGGCTCGGAGAACCGCGCGCAGCTCGCGCTCCTCGCGCGGGAGCTGGGCGTGCGGCCCGCCACCGAGTAGCGCCCAGTCGCGGGCAAAGCTGCTAAGGCTCGGCGGCATGACGGTGACGGAGCTTCAGCAGAAGGTGTCCCTCGCCTTCGCGGACCGCACGCTGCTTCAGCGCGCGGAGTACGCGGAGGCGGTGCGCGAGGCGGTCTCGCTGCTCGATCGCGGAGAGGTCCGCGTGGCGGAGAAGCGCGACGGCACGTGGCGGGTCAACGCGTGGGCAAAGGAGGCGATCCTCCTCTACTTCGCGGTCAGCGGGATGCAGGTCTCCGAGGCCGGCCCCTTCGAGTTCCACGACAAGATCCCCCTCAAGCGCGGGCTCGCCGAGGCGGGCGTGCGGCTCGTTCCGCCGGGCGTCATCCGCCATGGCGCGCACGTCGAGCGCGGCGCGGTGGTGATGCCGGGCTACGTGAACATCGGCGCGTACGTGGGCGCGGGGTCGATGGTCGATACCTGGGCCACGGTCGGCTCCTGCGCGCAGGTGGGGAAGAACGTGCACCTCTCCGGCGGCGTGGGCCTCGGCGGGGTGCTCGAGCCGCCCGCGGCCTCGCCGGTGATCATCGAGGACGGCGCCTTCATCGGCTCGCGCTGCATCGTGGTGGAGGGCGTGGTGGTGGAGGAGGAGGCGGTGCTCGGCGCCAACGTGGTGCTCACCGCGTCCACGCAGATCATCGACGTCACCGGCCCCGAAGAGGTCGTCTACAAGGGCCGCGTGCCCGCCCGCTCGGTGGTCATCCCCGGCACTCGGCAGAAGGCGTTCCCCGCCGGAACCTACGGGGTGCCTTGCGCGCTGATCATCGGCCGGCGCACCGAGAGCACGGACAAGAAGACCTCCCTCAACGCCGCGCTGCGCGACTTCGCTGTCGCGGTCTAGAGGCCTGCTCGCTGAAGGGCGGCTGAAAAGCTGCGGCCCGCTCACTCCCTCGAGGTGAGGTGGGAGGGGGTGGGCCCAAACTGGCGCACCCGCTGCATCTGCGGTGTGCTCCTTTCGACGAAACCCGTCAGACGAAGAGGTCCGACCATGACATCCCGACGCGCGCTCCTGCTCCTCTCCCTCACCGGCTCCCTTCTCGCGGCCTGCGGTGGTCACGACGAAGGCGGCGGCACGAAGACGCTCTACGTCCGCGCCCAGGCGGAGACGGACGGTTCGACGAAGGGCTCGTACATCGTCGTCGAGGTGCGGCAGGGCTCGAGCGAGGGCCAGATCGTCAACGACGCGGTGGTCACGCTGCGCGGCGACAACACCGGCGAGGTGGGCCTGCCCTTCCAGGGCGGCGACTGGTTCGGCTTCCGCTTCGGCGGCTACGGCAAGGCGGAGCTGCCCTGGGACACCGGCTGGGGGCTGAAGGTCACCCGCGGCGCGGACGAGCTGGAGGCCTATCTGGAGGCGCCGGGCATCACCACCATCACCTCGCCCATCTCGTGGACGACCTTCCGGCGCGCGAACGGCGACGACCTGCAGGTGACGTGGAAGGACGAGAAGAACCGGCGCGCGGACTACGTGACGATCGACTTCGCGCGCGCCAACGGGGCCGACCGCGAGATGACCGGCGACGAGCGCAGGTACGTGGTGGACTTCAACCGGCTCGAGGCGGACGACAAGGAGCGCATCGAGGTCAAGCGCCGCAACGAGGTGAACCTCGCCGGCGGCACCCCGGGCTCGCGCTTTTCCGCCACCACGAAGCACCGCATCGAGCTGAAGGTCGAGTAGCGCGTGGCCCCGCTCGCCGCGCTGGCGGAGCGAACGCTCCAGCTGTGCCGCATCGAGAGCCCCATCGGTCACGAGGCGCGCATCGCCGACCATGTGGAGGCGTGGGCGCGCGGTCACTTCGGGCCGCAGGAGATCTTCCGGCTCTCGCACTCGCTGGTGCTCGGCGACCTCTCGGATCCGAGGCCGGCCGTGGCGCTCGTCGGCCACCTCGACACGGTGCCCGCGCACCCGAATGACGCCCCGCCGCGCATCGAGGGCGACCGGCTCTACGGCCTCGGCGCCTCCGACATGAAGGGCGGGCTGGCGGTGATGATGTCGCTGGCGGAGGGGCTGCCGCGGGCGGCGCTGCCGGTGAACCTCGTGCTCGTGCTCTACGAACGCGAGGAGGGGCCCTACCTCGAGAACGGGCTGGGGCCGCTGCTCGACGCGGTGCCCGCGCTGTCGAAGGTGCGCTTCGGCATCGCCATGGAGCCGACGGACAACGTGGTGCAGGTGGGCTGCGTGGGGACGATCCACGCCACCGTGCGCTTCACCGGACGCAGCGCGCACTCGGCGAGGCCCTGGCAGGGACACAACGCGGTGCACGCCGCCGGGCCGCTTCTGTCGGAGCTGCTCTCCCTGCCGCCGCGCGAGGTCTCCTTCGACGGCTTCGCCTTCCGCGAGGTCTTCTCCGTCACCCGCGCCGAAGGGGGCCGCGCGCGCAACGTGGTGCCGGACCGCTTCGAGCTGAACCTCAACTACCGGTTCGCGCCGGGCAAGTCGCTCGAGCAGGCGCAGAGGGACGTGCTCGCGCTCGTCGCCGGCCGCGCGGAGGTCACCTTCACCGACCTCTCGCCCTCGGGCCGGGTGTGCAGCGACAACGCGTTCTTCCGGGCGCTGCTCCAGACGACCGGACTGCCGGCGGAGGCGAAGCAGGCCTGGACGGACGTGGCGCGGCTCGGGGAGCGCGGCATCGACGCGGTGAACTTCGGGCCGGGCGAGACCGCGCAGGCGCACCAGGCAAACGAGAGCGCGTCGGTCGCGGCGCTGGGCGTGGCGTGGGAGAAACTCGCCGCGTTCCTCACCTCGGACGCGATCCAGTTTTCCCAGAAATAGGCAATGGTGGGGCACCTTGGACCCACCTTCCCCACCCCGGCACGCAGAGACCGACACCCCCACCACCGACCTCGCGCTGCGGCGGGTGAAGGTGCGCTCCTACCTCACCAGCGGGCTCGTGATGTCGCTGAGCAGCCCGCTCTCTCTCCTCGTCGACGGCGAGGGAGGGCCCGTGCTCGCCGGAGTGCTGCTCGGATTCGGGGTGGTCTTCTTCGGGCTCGCGCTGCTGCTGCGGAGCACGCGGGTGTCGCTGCAGCGCGTGGTGCTCGGCGCGGTGTTCTTCGCCGCGCTGCTCCTGGCGCTGGCGGCAGTGAGGCTGGGCGGGGTGGGGTCGCCCTCGTTCGCGTTCCTCGTGTTTCTACCGCTGCTGGTGGCGGTGGGCTCGCCGGACAACCGGCCGGCGGTGGCGAGCGCGGTGGGGCTGAGCCTCGTGCTGAGCTCGGTCATCAACCTCCTCGCCGGCGGCCCCGACGAGGTCTGGCTCCGCTGGCTCTCGCTGGGGCTCGTGGTGGGGCTGTTCGCGCTGCACGGGACGCGGCAGTACCGGCAGATGTTCGCGGCGCAGCGCGCGGCGGACGCGGCGCGGCTCGAGGCCCAGGAACAGCTGGCGCAGAGCGAGCTGCGGCGCGCGGCATCGGAGCGGCTGGCGCTGGCGGGACAGCTCGCGGCGGGCGTGGCCCACGAGATCAACAACCCGCTGAGCTTCGCCACCTCCAACGTGCGCTACGTGCTCGCGGAGCTCAAGGAGGAGGAGGGAGGCGACCTCCGCGAGGCGATGAAGGACGCGGTGATGGGGCTCGATCGCATCGCGCAGATCGTCCGCGACCTCCGCGCCTCCACGCGGACCGACGAGCCGATGGGTGAGGAGCGCTGCGTGCTCGGGGAGGCCCTGCAGGAGGCGCTGCGGGTGGCGGGCCTGAGGCTGAACCCCATCGCGGACGTGAAGGTAGACCTTCCTGAAGAGGTGCCGCCGGTGCGCTTCCACACGAGGCACCTGGTGCAGGTGCTGGTGAACCTGCTGGTCAACGCGGCCGACGCCGTCGAGGAGACCGGCAGGCGCGGGACGGTGACGGTCCGGGTCTTCTCGCTGAACCCGTCGGGGCGCCTGTGCATCGAAGTGGACGACGACGGCCCGGGCATCCCGCCGCACGTCCTCCCGCGCGTGTTCGACCCGTTCTTCACGACCAAGCCGGTGGGCAAGGGGACGGGCCTCGGGCTGCCCCTGGGCCGCGAGTACGCGCGCCGTTACGGCGGGGAGCTGAAGGCGGGAAACCGGCCGGAAGGCGGCGCGAGGATGTCGCTGGAGCTGCTGCCCGCTTGAGTGAGGGCGCGGCCGTACATATAGACGGCTCATGAGCACGCCCTTCCACCCGTTCACGCTCCCTCGCGACCGCAAGCGCATCACCGGCGAGCCGGATCACCAGGGCTCGAAGGTGGTCCCGCTGAACCCGGGCCTCGACTGGATCGGCTTCGCGGACCGCGGCGGCGGGCGCCTGCCGAAGGACCTCGTGTGGAGCACGAACCCCAAGCAGTATCAGGAGGAGTTCGGCATCGGTGACGGTCCCAACGCGGACGTCACCATGGTGCCGAACACCTAGCCCGGTAGGGCTCGTCAGCGCGCGCGGGCGAGCGGCTGCACGTACTCGAGGATCACCCGGCCCACCCGCCGGTCGATGTGGAGGCGGCCGCCGGTCTGCGGCTGCTCCAGCGAGAGCTCCAGCTCGTGGGGCACCGTGTCGAGCCCGCCGTCGGGGAGGTTCGCCTCCCACTTTGGCACTTCCGAACCTCGGACCTCCCAGCCGATCTGCAGCAACCCCTCCACCAGCCGGCGGACGAGGAACGAGGCGTGGTCCGGCCGCGCGCCGTAGCGCAGCGTCATCTCGAACCTCTCGCGGACGAAGCGCGCGCCCTCGGGCAGCGGCATCAGCGCCGAGAGGTGCTCCGAGCCCATCGGCGTGGGCGCGTGGAGGATCTTCCGGAACGTCTCGTCGTCGATGGGCAGGTAGAGCCGCTCGGTGACGGTCGTCGCCGAGTCTTTCGCGCGCCGGGCCTCGAAGCGCAGCGGCGGGCTCTCCGCGAGCACCGCGCCCTCCTCCTCGCGGATGTTCTGAAACTTCTTCTCGCGAAGCGGCGCCTCCAGCGCGGCGAGCAGTGACGTCCCTTCCGGCAGGGTGACCTCGCGCACGACCCCGGTGTGCTCGCCGCTGATGCGCGCGAAGCGGAACTCGGGGTGGATGAGGATCAGCGCCGAGCGCAGGTCGGTGGCGAGCAGCGTGCCCGCTGGCGGCGTGTCGCGATCCGCACCGTCGTGTGCAGAGGCCTGCGCGCCCGCGTCCTGTGCGGTCGTGCCGGAGCCACCACAGCGGCTGCAGCCGGCGACACCGAAGACGAGGGCCGCGGCGATGAAGAGCCCCTTCGGCGTCATGCCCGCTCCACCGCGCGCCGCCACTTCTCGAGGTGCCGCTGGCGCTCGTCGTTCTTCATCTTCGGGCGGAAGGTCTTGTCCGCGCGCCACGCCGCCCGAATCTCCTCCGGCGACTGCCACACGCCCGCGCCGAGCCCACCGAGGAACGCCGCGCCGAGCCCCGTCGTCTCGAGGTTCTTCGGCCGCACCACCGGTACGCCGAGCAGGTCCGCCTGGAACTGCATCATCAGGTCGTTCGCCGAGGCGCCGCCGTCCACCTTGAAGACCGGGATGTCGTGCCCGCTGTCCCGCTTCATCGCCAGCGCGAGGTCGTCGATCTGCAGCGCCACGCCCTCCAGCACCGCGCGCGCGAGGTGGGCGGTGGTCGTGGAGCGGTCGATGCCGGCGAAGAGGCCTCGGGCCTCCGGTCTCCAGTGCGGCGCGCCGAGCCCCGCCAGCGCGGGCACGAACACCACGTCGCCGGTGTCCTTCACCCCTCGCGCGAGCGTCTCAACGTCCGACGACCGCTTGATGAGCCGCATCCCGTCACGCAGCCACTGCACCGCCGCGCCGGCGATGAAGGCCGCGCCCTCCAGCGCGTAGGTCGTCCTCGCGCCGAGTCGCCACGCCACGGTGGTGAGCAGCCCGCTGGTGCTCTTCACCGGTTCGTCGCCGGTGTTCATGAGGAGGAAGGCGCCGGTGCCGTAGGTGCACTTCGACTCGCCGGGCGCGAAGCAGGCCTGCCCGAAGAGCGCCGCCTGCTGGTCGCCGGCCATGCCCGCGACCGGGATGCCGTCGGGGAGGAAGCGCAGGCCCTTCGTCTCGCCATAGACCTCCGCCGAGCCGCGGATGTCCGGCAGCACCGACTGCGGGACCTCGAAGAGCTCGCGCATCTCCTGCGACCACGCGAGCGTTCGCAGATCCATCAGCAGCGTGCGGCTTGCGTTGGAGACGTCGGTCACATGCGCGCGGTGGCCGGTGAGCTTGTAGACGAGCCAGGTGTCCACCGTGCCGAAGCAGACGTCGCCGCGGTCGGCGCGCGCGCGCAGGCCCTTCACGTTGCGCAGGAGCCACTCGAGCTTGGTGCCGGAGAAGTAGGGGTCGAGCACGAGCCCGGTGAGGTCTCGCGTCCGGGGCTCTCGACCTTCGCCCTTCAGCTCCGCGCAGCGGGCCGCGGTGCGCCGGTCCTGCCAGACGATCGCGTTGTGCAGCGGCTTGCCGGTGCCGCGCTCCCACACGCCGGTGGTCTCGCGCTGGTTGGTGATGCCGATCGCCGCAATGTCGCTTCCGGTGAGTCCCGCCGAGCGAAGGCCCTGCGCCACCGTCCGCTCCACGCTCTTCCAGATCTCGGAGAGGTCGTGCTCCACCCAGCCCGGCTTCGGAAAGAGCTGCGGGAACTCCTTGTAGCCCTTGCCCACCACCTTCAGGCGGCGGTCGAGGATCGTCACGTGCGTGCCGGTCGTCCCCTGATCGATCGCGAGGACGAAGCGTCCCTTTGCCCTGCCCGTGGCCCTGCCCGTTGCGCTCTTCGGCGCCATACCGTCATCCCTCCCGCGCAGTGAACGCGCGCTCGCACTGTCTCACGAAGAAGTCATTGCGAGGTTTCCGTCTCGCACGGACCGCGAGAGCCGTTAAGGTAGACTTCCATGAAAAAGCTCCTGCCGGTCGCTGCCGTGCTCGCGCTGTTGCCGTCCCTGTCCGGATGCTTCGAGGAGCCCTACGTGGAGATCGTCTCGTTCGACGTGACGCCGCGGACGCTTCCTCCCGGTGGTGGCGAGGTGGAGTTGTCGTGGGTGACGAAGAACTCGATCGGCATCGCGATCCAGCCGGGCAATCACTACCAGTTGCCGGAGCGCGGCACTCTGAAGCAGCGGATCACCGAGACGACGGACTTCACCATCGGTCTGTCGGGACAGATCCGCAGCTCGTCCGACCCGAGGAACGTGCAGACGGTGCGCGTGCTGGTGGAGACGTTGCAGGTGAACGGCACCGTGGTCGATTCGCAGGGCGTGCCGGCGCCCGGTCGCGAGGTCTCCATCAACGGAGGAGAGGCCGTGGTGACGGACGCCGAGGGCCGCTTCACGATCCGCGGCGTGACGCCGCCGTACCACCTGCGCGTGCGTGATCCGGCGGAGCCCATCGCCACAGTGACGGAGGACCAGCTCTTCCTCGACCTGACCGATCCCCATCCGACGGTGCTTGCGCCAACCGTGTACCCGGCCTTCGTGCCCAGGCAGGAGTTCGAACTGTCGGTGCAGTGGACCGGCGGCGGCGGCTTCGAGGTGCCGGCAGACGCGGAGGCCGCCACCTACCTCTTCGTGTTCGCCAAAGAGGATTCGGAGCAGGTCGTGGCGCCCGGCATGAGCGCCAGCGGAAGGCTCTCGGGGTCTCTCCGCTCTGGCGACGTGACCGGGCCGATCGAGGTGTTCGTGCTCCAGGGGTACATGCGAGACGTGTTCGAGGCGCCGTACGTCCGGACGATCTTCCACTACGCGCGCATGGGTCACGTCCGGGTCGAAGGCCCGGTGGAGACCTGGCCGATCGACGCGGGAATGATCGGGCTGCAGCCGGTGGCGCCGATGGCGATCGACCTCGAGTTCGAGGCGGGCGCGTGGCTGGTGGGCACCATCGGCTCGTTCGAGGTCTCGCTGCCAGGGACGGCGCCGCTGCGACTCTACGGAGACGGGTCGACGGCGAGATCGTACGCGTTCAGCGTTCCACCGCTCCCCGGCGCGACGTTCTCCTGGAGCGGCAGTGCCTACGCGGCCGATGTTCCGGGCAGCCCCACGCCGCGCATCCGCGTCGGTCACACGCCGTGGTCAGGCACCGGCCCGCTTCGCCTGTCACTGGAGGCTCCGCCGGTCGCGCTGACACCCACGAGGCACGACCCCTTCGACGGCCGCCTCGCCTTCACCCGCGAAGGGCCGGGCCCGTGCCGGATCCTGCTGCTCGCAAGCGGTGGCCCCGTGCACGTCCACACGGAGCGGCGTGTGATCTCCACGGAGCTTCTCGCGTCGGCAGGCATCGAGCTCGACCCGCGTGGCTACTGGGACGCCGAGTGTCCGAGTGGCTTCGCGAACATGGAGGAGGCGCTCGGCGATCTCGCCCGCTACGGAGCCGCACTGCGCGCGGAGCCGGGACATCGGCTCGGGCACTTCGGCGTCGTCCACTACTGAAGCGGCGAATGCGTTCGGGCGCTGAAGAAGTCGCCCACTTCTTTCGCCACGCGCTCGCGGCCGAAGTCGCGCGGCATGATGTGGAAGCCCTGGTCGAGCCGGATGAGCCGGACCTGCGGCGAGCGCTTCATCCCGCGCGCGAGTTCTTCTCCGCCCTCCGGCGTGACCACGTGGTCCTTCAGCGCGGTCATCACCAGCGCGGGACAGGTGACGTGCGCCATCTGCAGCCGCGTGCGCGCCTGGAGCGTGAAGAGGTCGAGCAGCCTGCGCGTGGGCCACGAGGAGAGGATGGGCGCGTCGCGCAGTGCCTCGGGATCGGCGATGTCGGAGGCGTCCTTGCGGACCCACGGCTGAAGCCGCGTGAAGAGGTCGAAGCGGCCGATGCGCCGGAGGAGCTCCACGCGTTGGTCACGCAGCCGCATCGCCGGAGCGAGGAGCCCGAGCCCGCTGATCTTCCCCGGCCGCGCCGCCGCCGCGAGCACCGAGAGCAGCGCGCCCATGGAGAGGCCGGAGAGAAAGAGCGGGCGATGGGGGGCGAGGCGCAGGAAGGCATCGACCTCGGCGAGCACCGCGTTCACCCAGTGGTCGGCGCTGACGGACAGCATCGCGTGCGGGGTGACGCCGTGACCGGGCAGCCGCATGCCGCGGACGTAGAAGCCTCGGGAGGCGAGCGCTTCGCCGAGCGGGAGCATGTCCCACGGCGTGCCGGTGAAACCATGAATGAGCAGCGCGGCGCGGTCCGCGCGGGAGCTGCCGAGCTCGAAGGGGCTCGCCTTGACCGGGTCCATGCGCTCGGTTAGCACGCGAGGAGGGAGAACCTAGCACCATGCCGCCGAATCCGAAGCCGCCAGAAGTGCAGCTGCAGATCCAGCTCGACGACGACGTGGCCAACGGTCGCTACGTGAACATGGCGCTGGTGAACCACACCGACACCGAGTTCACCCTCGACTTCATCTACGTCCAGCCCCAGCAGCCGAAGGCGAAGGTCCTCTCGCGGATCATCACCTCGCCGAAGCACATGAAGCGCCTCTTGAGCGCGATGCAGGAGAACCTCGCCAAGTACGAGGCCCGCTTCGGAACCGTGGAGCTGACGGAGGGGGAGGGGCCGGTTCACTGAGCTGAGCCCTCTCTGGTGGGGAAATCCCGCCGCGGCTCGGGAGTGAGAGGGAAGTGCCCCGCCGTAAGCCGCGTCCCGTCTTCCGCGTCTCCTGCCTGCTCGCCGCGCTGACGTTCAGCGTCTTCGCTGGAGCCTGTCGCGACCCGAAGCTCGTCTCCACCTGCGATCCGCTTCAGGCGTGTGAAGAGGGGAGCTGGTGCGACGAGGGCGTGTGCCGCGAAGGCGTGCCCTCACCGACCGACGGCGGCTCTCCGCCACCCGACGCCGGCACCGGTCCCTGCGACGGCGGCGCGTGCAGCGATCCCTGCAACGGGAACGTGCGGTGCGGCGAAGGCTCGGCGGCGGTCTGCTGCGCGAAGGGGGAGATCTGCTCCAGCGCGGGGACGTGTCTCTCCACCGCCTGCGAGACCGGCCGGAGCTGGGACCCGCGGCTCGAGGCCTGTGTCGGGCCGGTCACCACCCGCACCTGCATGCGCGAGGCAGCGCTGCCGTGGGAGGCGGAGATCCTCTGGAGCACCAGCACCAGCGACACGGAGAGTGGTGCCGCCGAGTCGGTCGCCGCGCCGCTGGTGATCGACGTGGACACAGACGGCATCGCCGACGTGGTGGCGATCTTCTACGGCGGCGAGTCCGGCCTCACCGGCCCCGGCTTTCTGCGTGCGCTCGGTGGGCTCGACGGCCGCGAGCTGTGGCGCACCTCCGCGGAGGGAGACGCAGCGCTCGCTGCAGCGGCGCATCCGGCGGTCGCGAGACTGGGCGGCGTGCTGGCGGTGCTGGCGGTGCAGCGCAACGGCTTGCTCGCGGCGTTCGACGCGAAGAGCGGGGAGCGGCGTTGGCTCTCTCGCACGGCCGGGGGAGATCCCGCGCCCTGTCCGGTCGGTTGGGGTGCGCCGCTGGTGGCGAACCTCGACGGCGAGGGTGGCCCGGAGATCGCCTGCGGCTTCACGGTGTTCGACGAGTGGGGCGTCCGCCGGTGGAGCGCGCCGGAGGGCTCGGGACCCGTCGGGTCGATCGTCGCCGCCGGTGACTCGGACCGCGATGGAAAGTTCGAGCTGACCGACGGCAGCCGCGCCCATGCGCACGACGGGACGCCGCTGTGGGAACGCGCGGGAGGGAGCGGTGCCTTCGCCGGCCTGGCGGACCTGCTTCCCGCCGCGCCCTCACCGCTCGATGGACGCGCGGAGGTCGTGGCCGTGCGCGACGGCGTGCTCGAGCTCCTCGACGCGCAGACGGGCGCGGAGCTGCTCGAGCCGGTGAACCTCCCCTCGCGCGTGGGGGACACCTGCCTTTCGCAGCGAGAGGTTCGCGTGGGCCCGGGAGGGGCGCCGGCGATCGGCGATCTCGATGGCGACGGTCGCGCCGAGGTGGTGGTGGCCTCCGGTGAGTGCCTCACGGCGTTCCGCATCGTCGCCTCGGGATCGCGCGCGGACTGGACGGTCCTGTGGTCGGTGCCCGCGGTGGACGCGACCTCCGGCGCGACGGCTGCGGCGCTCTTCGACTTCGACGGGGATGGCGCGCTGGACGTGGTGTACGCGGACGAGACGCGGCTTCACGTACTTCGCGGACGGACGGGCGAGCAGATGATCGCGCCGCTCGCGCACTGCTCGGGGACGGTGCTGGAGCTGCCGGCGGTGGCGGACGTGGACGCAGACGGGAGCGCGAACATCGTCGTCGCCTCCAACGTCCACGCGGCGGGCTCGCTCGGTTGTGCGCAGGAGGCGAGGCCCGGCATCACCGTGTACCGCGAGCGCAACGGCGGCTGGGCCAACGCGCGGCCGGTGTGGAGCCAGCACGGCTACCGGCCGCAGTGGATCGGCGACGGATGGGATGCGCCGCTGGGGCTGATCCTCAATGAAGCGGCGGAGCCCTGGAGCGGTGCGGGCAACGGCGTGCGCCTGAACACCCACGGCGAGTTCCCCGCGCTCGGCGCGCCGGACCTGCAGCTCACGCACGTGAACGCGCCGGCCAACGAGTGTCCCGAGCGCGCCGTGTGGGTCCGGGTCGCCAACGCAGGTCAGGCGCCGGCGCGCGCGGGCGCAACCGTGGAGGTGCGGTGGAAGGGCGCGTTGCTCGGGAGCGCGAAGCTGGTGCGGCCGCTGCGGCCCGGAGAGAGCCGGCTGGTTCGGGTGCCGCTGACCGTCGAGACCGCGGAGGCGATC
This sequence comes from Pseudomonadota bacterium, assembly GCA_023423535.1. Classification (GTDB taxonomy): domain Bacteria; phylum Myxococcota; class Myxococcia; order Myxococcales; family Myxococcaceae; genus JAFAFL01. The sequence continues at coordinate 142,707 of JAFAFL010000133.1, read as the reverse complement.
TACCCGGAGGTGTCCCTCACGCCGATCCCCGGGCAGCCCGAGTGCGCGGGCGGTGGTGGAAACGCGCTCGGCGTGCTCGTGCGTGCCTGTCCCTGACGCCGCGGTTCAGCGCAGCGCTTCGGCGAGGAACGCCGCGGTCCGGCTCCTCTTCGAACCCGCGCGTGCGACCTCCTCCGGTGGGCCACAGGCGACGAGCCGTCCTCCCTCGTCTCCCGCGCCCGGGCCGATGTCGATCACCCAGTCGCTCGACGCGACCACGCGCATGTCGTGCTCGACGAGGATGACGGTGTTCCCCGCATCCACGAGCCGCGCGAGCTGGGTGAGCAGCCGATCCACGTCGGCGGGATGCAGTCCGGTGGTCGGCTCGTCGAGCACGTAGAGCGTGTTGCCGCGCTGCAGCCGCTGCAGCTCGGTGGCGAGCTTGATCCGCTGCGCCTCACCTCCCGAAAGCTCCGTCGCCGGCTGGCCCAGCCGCAGATAACCGAGCCCCACCTCTCGCAGCACGTCGAGCGCGCGCCGGACCGCGGCCTCCGCTGCGGCACCCCGGCCTTCCCGCTCCGAAGGGTCGGAGGAGAAGAACTCCGCCGCCTCGTCCACGCTGAGCGCGAGCACCTCGGCGATGTTCTTTCCGCGCCAGCGCACCTGCAGCGTCTCCCTGTTGTAGCGGGCACCGTGGCACTCGGGGCAGGGCGCGAAGACGCTGGGGAGGAAGATGAGCTCCACGCTGACGAAGCCCTCGCCCGCGCAGGTGGGACAGCGGCCCTTCGGCATGTTGAAGGAGAACCTGCCCGCGTCGTACTTGCGCGCGCGCGCTTGCGGCGAGGCGGCGAAGAGCTTCCGCACCTGATCGAAGAGCCCGGTGTACGTCGCGAGGTTCGATCTCGGCGTGCGTCCGATGGGCCGCTGATCCACGCGCACCAGCCGGGTGATGCTCTCGAGGCCCTCGGTGATGGCGCCGCTCGTCTGTTGCGCCGGCCCCCGCGCCAGCGCTTCATGCCCGCCCGTCGCGTCGCCGCCGGAGTTCTCTTCCTCGTCGTCCGCCGTCGCGCCGCCGAGCCGCGCGGCGACCAGCTCCACCAGCGCCTGGCTCACCAGCGACGACTTCCCCGAACCGGACACGCCGGTCACCGAGGTCATCACGCCGAGCGGAAACTGCACCGACACGTTCTGCAGGTTGTTGCGCGAGACGCTCTCGAGGCGCAGCCAGCCCTTCGGCTTGCGGCGCTCCCGACGCACCGGTGGCGGAGCGCCGAAGAGGTACCGGCGCGTGTGCGAGGCCTTGATCTCGGTGAGGCCCTTCAACGGCCCGCTGTAGAGGACGCGCCCGCCGTGTTCGCCGGCCTCGGGGCCCACGTCCACCACCCAGTCGGCGGCGTGGATGACGTCGACCTCGTGCTCGACGACGAAGACCGAGTTCCCGCTCTGCACCAGCTGCCGCAGCGCCCCGAGCAGCGCGCGCGTGTCCGCCGGATGCAGCCCCGCCGAGGGCTCGTCGAGCACGTACACCACGCCGAAGAGGTTCGAGCGGATCTGCGTCGCCAGCCGCAGCCGCTGCAGCTCTCCGGGAGAGAGCGTGGGCGTGCTCCGGTCGAGCGAGAGGTACCCGAGCCCGAGGTCGGTCACGATGGCGATCCGCGCCAGCACGTCGGACGCGAGCCGCTCGGCGACCAGGGCCTGCTCCGGATGCTGCGCGCGCAGCTTCGCGTGTCCCTTCGCGGTGCCCTCCGCGGTCGGCCGCAGGAGGTCCGCCACACGAGAGAGCGGCAGCTGTGACAGCTCCGCGATGTCGAGGCCGGCGAAGGTCACCGACAGGGCCTCGCGCTTGAGCCGCTTGCCGCCACAGAGCGAGCACTCCGCGCTGACGAGGAACCTCGCCACGCGCTTCTTCAGCATCGCGCTCTCGGTGGTGGCGAAGGTCTCCATCACGTAGCGCCGCGCGCTGGAGAAGGTGCCCAGGTACGACGGCGTCTCCTTCCGCTTCAGCGCGCGCCGCGTCTCCGCCGGAGTGAAGCCGGCATAGACCGGGACCTGCGGCTGCTCGTCGGTGAAGAGGATCCACTCGCGATCCTTCTTCGGCAGGTCGCGCCAGGGCGTGTCCACGTCGAAGCCCAGGGACACGAGGATGTCGCGCAGGTTCTGTCCGTGCCACGCCGGCGGCCACGCGGCGATCGCGCGCTCGCGGATGGTGAGCGACGGGTCCGGGACCATCGACTCCTCGGTGGCCTCGAAGAGCCGGCCCAGCCCGTGACATTTCGGGCACGCGCCCGCCGGCGCATTCGGAGAGAAAGCCTCCGCTTCGAGATGCCCCTGTCCCTCGGGATAGGTGCCCACCCGCGAGTAGAGCAGCCGCAGCGAGTTGGAGATCGTCGTCACGCTGCCCACCGACGACCGCGACGTGGACGCGCCGCGCGACTGCTGCAGCGCCACCGCCGGCGGCAGCCCGTCGATGCGATCCACCTCCGGCACGCCCACCTGATCGAGCAGCCTGCGCGCATAGGGCGCGACCGACTCGAAGAAGCGGCGCTGGGCCTCGGCGAAGAGCGTCCCGAACGCGAGCGACGACTTCCCCGAGCCGCTGATCCCCGTGAACACCACCAGCGCATCGCGCGGGATGTCCACGTCCACGTCCTTGAGGTTGTTCTCGCGCGCACCGCGAACGCGGACGCAGCGGTCGGCGGTGGGCTTGGCGTCTTCTCTGTCGGCTCTGGCCATACCGGGTGTTGCCGCTCGCGGCAGCCCGAGGGTGGCCACCAGACGGCGCGCACGCCACGAAGCTGACCGCGTGGGTGTTCGTCTGACGACCCTCGGCCCGGCCGGCGGGGACCCTCGCGGTGGTAGAACCCGCCACATGCGCTCCAGCCCGCTCGTCACCCGCGCCGCGTTTGCCGGCCTCGTCGCGCTCACGGCCCTCACGCTCACCGCCTGTCCGCAGAAGCCCGAGCCCGAGCCGACCCCCGAGCCGCCGAAGATCGAGGAGCCCGGGCCCTACACGCCGCGCTGGGCCTTCCGTCCCTGGATCAGCAAGGACATCAGCGATCGCGACGACACCTTTGCGTTCGTGAATGGGTTCAAGGAGCGCGGCATCCCGGTGGGCGCGGTGGTGCTCGATAGCCCGTGGGCGACGAACTACAACTCGTTCGTCCCCAACCCTTCCCGCTACGGCGACTTCACCGACTTCGTGGCGCAGCTGCACGCGCAGGACGTGAAGGTGGTGCTGTGGACGACGCAGATGTTGAACCTCACCTCCTACGACGTGGAGCAGGGCGGCGATGCGTACGACGGCGCGTCACCGAACTTCCACGAGGCGCGTCGCAACGGCTTCTTCGTCAACGACGGCGCGCTCTCCTTCTGGTGGAAGGGCCAGGGCGGGGCGATCGACTTCTTCAACGAAGAGGCGATGGCGTTCTGGCGGAGGCAGCAGCAGTACCTCCTCGAGGAGGCGCGCATCGACGGGTGGAAGCTCGACTTCGGCGAGGACTACATCGAGCAGCGCCCCATCCGCACCGCGAAGGGCGAGGTCACGCTGAAGGAGTACAGCGAGGCCTACTACCGCGAGTTCTGGCGCCACGGCCGTCTGACGCGAGGCAAGGAGTTCGTCACCATGGTGCGCCCGTGGGACGAGTCCTACTTCTTCCCCGGCCGCTTCTACGCGCGCGCCGGCGAGGCCTCGGTGTACTGGGTGGGCGACAACCGGCGCGACTGGAAGGGCTTCAACGACGCGCTCGATCACATGTTCCGCAGCGCGGCGGCGGGCTACGTGGCGGTGGGCTCGGACATCGGCGGGTATCTCGATCGCGACGACAAGGATCTGCTGGAGCTGGTGCCCGCGGACACCGAGGTCTTCATCCGCTGGACCGCGCTCGGCGCGATGACGCCGTTCATGCAGCTGCACGGCCGCGCCAACGCGACGCCGTGGACGGTGCCGGACCGCGTCGAGGAGTCGGTGGACGCGTGGCGTTACTGGGGGAACCTGCACGACGACATGGTGCCCTTCTGGTACTCGCTCGCGCGCACCGCGTACGCCGGTGGCGGCAACGTCATGCGGCCGGTGGGCGAGCTCGCAACGTGGGCGGGAGACTGGCGCTACTTCGTCGGCGACGCGTTCCTCGTGGCGCCCCAGTTCGAGGCCGGTGGCACGCGTGACGTCACACTCCCCGCGGGCCGTCGCTACTTCGACTGGTGGGACGGCGCGGCCGAGCCGCTCGAGGGCGGTCAGACCCTGCAGGCCTACGCCGGCGCTGTGCCCTTGCCCCGCATCCCGCTCTTCGTCGTGGAGGGCGCGATCGTTCCCATGCAGGTGCGCGGGAGCGTGACCGGGCTCGGCAACGAAGGCTCCGCGCAGCACCTCACCGTGCTCGCGTGGCCGGGCCTGCAGGAGACGAAGTTCGACCTCTACGAAGAGGATGAGACGACGACGCAGCTCCGGGTCCAGCGCGTCAGCGCCACCGAGGCACGCGCGACCGCTTCGCGGGCCACGAAGCCGCTGCTCTTCCGGCTCTGGACCGGCGCCGCGCCGACGGAGGTGACGGTTCATTCAACGACCGCTGCATCCGTGGGCTCGCTGGAGGCGCTGACCGCGCACACAGGCGCTGCCTCCTTCTACGAGGCCTCGACGCGTTCGGTCTGGGTGCGCGTGCCCGCCAACGCTGGAGAGGTCAGCGTGAACGTGCGGGTGCCGTAGGACCCTCTGCTGGACACATCACCCTTCCCCGCACACACTCGGCAGCGTGTTCACGCGATTCGCTGCCCGCGGTTTCAAGACGCTCCATGACGTGAGCGTTCCTCTGGGACAGATCACTGTCCTCGTCGGGGCGAACAACTCCGGCAAGAGCAACATCGTGAGAGCGCTGTCGTTGCTCGCGGAATCTGTCGGACCTGCGGGTTTCATGGACGCGGTTCGGCAGCACGGCGACCGGTCGCAAATCGGGTCCCGCGACCTCTCGATTCCTCTGGAGCTCGAGGTGTCAGCGGACATCGGCGGAGATCGCCTCCAGTATGGGTTGAAGACGTCCGCCACCCGCGTCTCGCTCGACCACCCTGCGGAGACGTTCGCCCGCACGGACTCCGGCGGGACACGGACTGAGGCGACGCTGATCGAGGGTCGAGAGTTCCACATGCCCGGGCTGGCCGTGTCGTGGGAAGGCCTGCTCGCCGGTCAGGGTTTGCGCGCGGTCGCCAAGGCGGAGAAGGGTTCCGGCTCGTGGCGCAGCTTCTACGACGCCCTTCGCACCGTCCGCGTCGCGGACTTCTCTGCGGTCAATCTCCGCGCTGCGTCCCAGATCAGCGGCACGGCAGAGCTCACCGAATCGGGCGAGAACCTCGCTGCCGTGCTCGACCGCCTCGCGGGCGAACGCCCGGACATCTGGGATCGCATCAACGAGGAAGTGCGTCGCGCGGTGCCAGGCATCGACAAGGTCGTGCTTCCGCCGGCCGCGGAGCCCGGCACCAAGGTCGTCGGTGTCGCCGAAGGCAAGACCGTCTACCGCGCCGAGCACATCTCCGAAGGCGTGCTCTACTTCATCGCCCTCTCGACGATCTCGCAGATGAGCGGACCCACGCTGGTCTGCCTCGAAGAACCGGAGAAGGGCATCCACCCGCGCCGGATCCGCGAGCTCATCGATCAGGTTCGTCGGGTGGCGCGGACCGGGACGCAGTTCCTCATCACCACGCACTCGCCCGTGTTGCTCGATGAGTTCCGCGACGAGCCGGAATCGGTCCTCATCGTCGAGCGCGACGAGAAGGGAACGCACGTGACGCCGCTGAGTGATCGAACCGACGTGCTGGAGCGCGTGCGTGACGTCTCACTCGGCGACCTGTGGTTCTCCGGCGTGCTGGGTGGCGTTCCGGCGTGATCCGCCTCCTGTTCTGCACCGAGGCACCCACCGACGCGGACGTGATGCGTGTCCTCGTGCAGCGGATCGCCGGGCGGCCGGTGGTGGACCCGCAGGACTTCCGCCTCCGCCTCCGTGGCTACGACATGGCGCTGAAGCTCGCGCCGACGTTCGCGTGGCACGCCTACCACTCGGGCATGGATGGCGCCCTCTTCGCGATCGACAACGACGGAGCGCCGCATCACGAGCCCTCACATCTCCACATGATGGAGAAGCGCTGCCGCGTCTGCGCACTGCAGCAGGCGGCGCGCACGAACGAGGTGCTGGGGCTGCCGCGCCACGGGCTTGGGCCCCTGCGGTTCCTCTACGCAGTTCCGGTCGAGGCGATCGAGTCGTGGCTCCTCCTGGCGAAGCCCGACGCCCGCGTCGACGAGCTGAGCCGGCTCGGCGGCACCCCGTCGCAGCGCCGGGAGCTGAAGCACCGCCTGTACGGCACGGCGGCTCCGGATCAACTGCTGATGCGCGAAGTGTCTCTCCCGCTCGCGGAGGAGCTGGATCTCGCGGTGCTCGAGCACCGCAGCCCGAGCTTCCGGCACTTCGCCGCACAGGTCCGGGCCGAGTTCTCTTCGCCCCCCGCCGCGCGCTGACCTACAACTGCGCGCATGACGCCCCTCAAGCAGCGCTTCGAGAAGTTCATCCACGGGCTCCAGGACGAGATCTGCACCGCGCTCGAGCAGCTCGACGGCAGCGCGCGCTTCCGTGAGGACGCGTGGGAGCGCGAGGGCGGGGGCGGCGGGCGCACGCGGGTGATGGAGGAGGGTCTCGTCTTCGAGAAGGCGGGGGTGAACACCTCGGTGGTGTGGGGCGAGCTCGAGGAGGCCGCGGCGAAGCGGCTCCCCGGCGAGGGCCGTCAGTTCTACGCGGCGGGCATCTCCCTCGTGCTGCATCCGCGCAGCCCGCTGGTGCCCACGGTGCACGCGAACTTCCGGCACCTGCAGCGAGGCGAAGGTGCGAACGCGAAGCGCTGGTTCGGCGGCGGCGCGGACCTCACGCCGTACTACCTCTTCGACGAGGACGCGCAGCACTTCCACCGCACGCTGAAGGCCGCCTGCGATCCGCACGGCGCCGATCGCTACCCGCGGTTCAAGAAGTGGTGCGACGAGTACTTCTACCTGCGCCACCGCGAGGAGACGCGCGGGGTGGGCGGGCTCTTCTTCGACAACCTCGGCGGGAGCAGCGACGAGGAGCTGGAGCGGGAGCTCGACTTCGTGGAGAGCGTGGGCCGCGCCTTCCTCCCCGCGTACCTGCCCATCGCCGAGCGCCGGAAGGGTCGCGAGTGGACCGCCGAGGAGCGCGCCTGGCAGGAGATCCGCCGAGGCCGCTACGTGGAGTTCAACCTCGTGTACGACCGCGGCACCACCTTCGGCCTCGAGACGAAGGGCCGTGTCGAGTCCATCCTCATGTCCCTCCCGCCGCAGGTGCGCTGGGTGTACGACCAGCACCCGCTGCCCGGCACCGAAGAGGCCCGCCTCGTGGAGTGCCTCAAGAGCCCGCGGGAGTGGGCGTAGGTTCCGCGCATGCTCTACGTCGTCCAGTTGGTCCCGTACGAAGGACAGGACACGTCGCTACGCGTGAGCGGCGGCAGCACGCTCTTCTGCGTCGTCGAGGTGAAGGAAGGCGCCGCGTCGGTCATCGACCACGGCTACCGCAGCGTCGACGAGGCGCTGGCCGCGTGGCCGGAGGCGAAGCCGCCAGCGCTCTGACTCACCCCTGGCTCGCGAAGAGGAAAATCAGCTCGCACTAAGCGAGACCGGCTGCGTCAGGTTCCGGCCTTCTTCCGGACGGCAGCGCGAAGTGCGACCTGGTCGTTCTCGTCGAGCTCCCATTGGACAAGTGAATCTCGTCGCTTCTTGAGCGGGTTCACTTCTTCACGATCGAAGGCATCCGCTCTATGGGCGTCCGCGATCAGGCCGTCGGGCCTCGTCGACAACGCGAGGCCACTGATCGACTCGATGGCATGCGCTCGTCTCGATTCGAAAACAACCGTCGCGTAAGCAACGCGAACTTTGCCGGAGGCGTCAGGCTTGATTTTGCGCTTCCCGACCGCGAATGAAGCGACATCCTGGTCGCGATAGGGGATGAACTTCCCCGGCTCTTTCCGCAGGAAGCACCAGGTTTCGGACCGCCGCATGACGAGTGCGCCGTCCAAATTCTTCTCAAGTGCAATCCCTTGATAGCGCACCTTCCGGTCGTGCATCACGACGTCGTCCGCGATGGCAGCCTTCAATTCCGCAGACTTGGGCTCGCCTTCGAGATTTGCCTTGAGCGCAGCTACCGAGGGAAGCGCTTTAGAGAGTATCGCGTCAAGCATGTCTGCCTGTGCTTCGCTTCCGAACGCGAGAAGTGCATCAAGCTCGAAGGGAGCCTTACCCTTGAGCCTGACTCGCACGTGCTCTCGCTCGAGTTCGCCGTGCGCAGGGGGCGTGGCCCTGACGTCCGCTGGGAATTGGAAGTCGACCCAAAGTGGTCCCGAGTACCGACTCCAGGTGCATCCTCGAGGGCTTTCGACCTCATCGATCTGGGAGAGCAGATCGTCCTCGGACTTCGCTGAAATGAGTGACGCGGTCAGGTCAGGCCAACGAACGAGGTAGAGTGGCATTCAGCAGTCCTGATCTCGCAAACACGGCGAAACATCCTTGTATTTTGAAAGTGACGCTTTCAATTTGCAAGGAAGCTCGCGCGCTCACTACGCCCCCTTCACCAGCATCAACACGCAGGCGAAGTGGAGCGCGCCGGCCACGATGGTGAGGGCATGAAAGACCTCGTGGTAGCCGAACACGCCGGGCCGGGGATTGGGGCGCTTCGTGGCGTAGGCGAGCGCGCCGAGCGTGTAGAGGATTCCCCCCGCGAGCAGCAGCGAGAACGCGCCCAGGGAGAGCCCGGCACGGAGCGCGCCGAAGTGGGGGACGACGCTCCAGCCGACGGCGACCGCGGCCACCGCGACGACGAACTTCGGCGCGCGGATCCAGAAGAGGGACTGCAGCACGCCCACCGCGGCGCCGCCCCACGCGAGCGCGAGCACCTTCGGGCCGGTCTCCGCGGGCAGCGCGAGCAGCGACACCGGCGTGTACGTGCCCGCGATGAGGATGAAGATCGACGCGTGGTCGAGCCTTCGCATCCAGGCCCTCGCGCGAGGTCCCCAGGTCGGTCGGTGGTACGCGGCGCTCACGCCGTAGAGCGTGAAGAGCGAGGTGGCGAAGATCGCCGCGCCCACCATCGCCCGCCCGGTCGGCGCCATGAAGGTCAGCACCGCGCCCGCTGCGAGCGCCGCCATCGCCGCCCAGTGGTGGAGCACGCCTCGCAGCCGCGGCTTCCGCGACGGCGCGTCGAGCGGCTCGGAGGACCCGGACGACTGGGGAGACGAGGACGAAGAGGGCACGCGCAGCGGGATCGAATGCTCCATGGCGAAGGAGAACGCTAGGGACGCCGTGTCACCCCGAGGTCATGGCCCGCAGCTCGGAAATGACCCACCCCTGCCCATCTGCAGCGTCCGTTCATCGCACCCAGAAGCACCTGTGAAGAACCTGTGAAGCACCGCGCGAAGCAACTCTTCCCCACACCCTCCGACAATGTGCGCACCATGAACGTCCACTTCGCCAACGCGCGCAGCCTGATGAAGAAGGCCCTCCTGCCGGACCGCACGGTGGGCGGCTTCATGGACGCGGCGCTCGACGGCAGCGGGAAGTCCAGCCGCACGAAGGCAGCGCTGAAGGGGCTCGGCCAGGACGTGTTCGAGCTGGCGGTGAACCCGGCCAAGGCGCTGGTGGAGCTGGGCCGCGGCCTCTCGCGCTGAACCCACAGCGCAGTTCCTTGAACATCGGCGCGTGTCGGATAACGTCTTCCGACCTTGGACGACCTCCTGCTCGTCAAACGCGTCCGCACCGGCGACCAGCGCGCGTTCCGGACCCTCGTCGAGCGCTACCAGCGCAAGGTGTACGCCGTCGCGCTCGGCATGCTGAAGGACAAGGAGCTGGCGATGGACGTCTCGCAGGAGGCGTTCGTCAAGGTCTACAAGTACCTCGACCACTTCAAGGGCGACTCGTCGTTCTACACGTGGCTCTACCGGATCACGGTCAACATCTGCATCGACCAGATCCGCAAGCGTGGCGGCACCCAGCGCGACGACGTGGAGTTCGACGAGGGCGTGGCCCACGACTTCGCCGAGGCGAAGATCGGCGCGCTCGGCACGCAGCTCGGCACCAACCCGCAGAAGGCGGCGCTCCGGCGCGAGCTGGCGGACAAGATCCAGGACGCGCTGCAGGAGCTTCCCGAGAAGCACCGCGCCATCCTCCTCCTCCGCGAGATCGACGGGCTCTCCTACGAACAGATCGCCGAGACCCTCAAGATTCCCAAGGGCACGGTGATGTCGCGGCTCTTCCACGCGCGCGCCAAGGCCCAGAAAATCCTCAGTGAATATCTGGAGTTGGACGAGTCCAAGAGTGGGGTGGGGAGCGAATAGGGGAGGCGGGAATATCGCCGCGCCCTTTTCGTCGGTCGCAGTATCCCCAGCAGGTGGTGAGCCATGGCGCAGAATCCAGCGTGTAGGACATTCCTTCCGATGCTCTCCCCCTTCATCGACGGGGAGCTCGCGCCGTCCGAGCGCACGACGGTGGAGCGCCATCTCGCGGTCTGCCCCGAGTGCACCATGAGGGTGGCGGACCTTCGCGCGGAGAGCGGGCTCATCCGGCTGGGGATGGAGATGCTCGCCGACGAGGCCGACTTCACCGGCTTCGCGCAGAAGGTCATGGCCCGCGTGACGCCCGAGCGCCCGCCCTTCTGGGAGCGGGTCAAGCTGGCGGCCTCGGAGATGTTCGCCCACCAGAAGGGCGCCTTGGTCACGGCCATGGCCACGGTGACGGTGGTGGTGCTCGGCGCGCTGCTGCTCACGCGGGACGGCACGCCCATGGGCTACGCCAGCGAGCACGTCGCGGTGCAGGAGGTCACGGTCGAGGAGGGCGCGCGCGTGGCCCCGGTGGTGATGAGCACCGACAGCGGCAACACGATCATCTGGCTGGTGAACCAGCCCGAGAAGAAGAAGCGCACGGGCGAGGAGGAGGAGGAGGAGGTGCGCGAGGTGCCGCCGACGGGAGGAGAGCTGTGATGCGCAGGGGCCGGAAGCAGTGGAGCGCGGTGGTGTCGGGTCTCTTCGCGGTCGCGCTGTTCGCGGCGCCGGGCGAGGCAGGGGCCGAGGACAAGGTGGACGTGCGCGCGGAGGTCGTGCTCGCGTCCAACGCGGGCGACAAGATCGATCCGCCGAACCTCTCCGAGATGAAGAGCGAGTTCGCGCGCAGCGGGATCTCGTTCTCCTCGTGGGTGCGCCAGTCGGATCAGCGCGTCTCACTGACGAAGGGCCAGAAGCAGGACGTGTCGCTGCCGGACGGGCGCAAGGCGACGCTGGGCCTCGAGCAGATCAAGGACGGCAGCGCGTTCGTGCGCGTCTCCATCCCGCAGGACAAGCAGCGCAAGCTCGTGGACACCGTGTACCAGCTCGGGCGTCAGGGCTCGGTGTTCATCCGCGCCGGGGATCACGCGGGCGGGGTGCTCATCCTCGTGCTCTCGCCGCCGGAGAAGCGCGCCGGCCGCACGCCGCAGCTCCCCGAGGGCGCGGTGCGAAGGCTCCCGCTCCCGCGCGCCGAACTCTCGTCCGCTCCGCTCAGCCCGTAGTCAACGGGCGCTCGTGAAGGCCTGAACGGGAGAGGGCGCGTCGCACGGCGCGTCCCCCTTCGGCCTCGCACCAGGTGACGAGGTCCGCACCGAGCCGCGCGTGCCGGTGCTCGTCGCGCGCGATGCCTCGCTGCGCCTGGGCCAGCCGCGGATCGACCGCCCCGTCCGAAGCCTTCAGCGCCTCGCGTGCGGCGCGGCCCTCACCGAGCACGCCGTCCTCGAACGACTCCACCGCCAGCCGCGCGAGCTCCGCGTCCCGCGAGTCGTGCGCGGGCTGCAGCAGGCTCCGGCTCGGGCGGCTCCACTCGGGCATCCACCGGGGACGAAGCGTGAGGCCGCTCCTCTCGCTCGCGACCGCGAAGCAGAGGCGCGCGTGGCGGACCTCGTCTGCTGCAGCATCCAGCGCGCGATCGACGAGCGACACCGGCGCGCCGGCCCTCTGCAGATCCGCGGCGAGCTCGAGGAATGCCGGCACCGAGGCGAACTCCGCGCGTGCGGCGGTGAGCCAGCTTTCGGCTTCTCCGTACACCGAGAGGGCGTCTTCCCCGTCGCAGAGGACGTCCGGAAGCAGCATCCCGTCCTCGCCTCGAAGCGGACGGCCGGCGATGCACATGGGCGGGACGCAGCCGTACATGAGGGGCGCCTTGAGCGTGAAGACGACCGCGTGCTGCACCCCGCCCTCGCCGGGACCGGAGAAGGTGCCTCGCCACGCGAGGCTCGCCACGCCTGCGGACGCATAGACACCGCCGTGGACCCCGCCTCGCCAGGCCGAGTCGCGCTGCAGTGACATGCCCAGCTCCGCGCCCACCGGCGAGAACATCGGCGCCGCCTGCGCGCCGAGCGATCCGCGGAAGCCGCGGCCCTCGCCGAAGAGCGCCTCGGACTGGAGGAACGCGCCGTACACCACCGGCCACGGCAGCGACTGCTGTCCGCGGAGGTCGTAATGCGTCCACGCCAGCTCGCCGCCGAGTCCGAAGCCGCCGTGCTTGCCGAAGGTCCAGCTCGCCAGGAGGCCCGGGCTGACGTAGCCGTCCGCTCGAGCGGTGCCGCCCGCACCGGTCAGTCCCACTGCCGCGCCGAAGATCGCTGCTGCCCGCCGGAAGCGTCTGCTCATCATCGAAGCATGCCGGGAGAGAGCAGAAATTTCCCCTCTAGTTGCGAAGCACGATGGAGAGGTTCAGCGCGGAGGCGAAGGTGACCCACGCGAGATAGGGCACCATCAACAGGCCCGCCGCGCGCCGCACCCGGAAGAAGAGCGGGACCAGCACAGCGAGCACGAGCCAGAGCAGGCCGATGTCGAAGAGCGCGAGGCCCGGTCGGTGCGCGCCAAAGAAGAGCGGCGACCAGGCTGCGTTGAGCGCGAGCTGCACCGCGTAGAGGCCGAGCTCACGACGCGCACCGTTGAATCCTCCGCGGGTGCGCCAGACGAGGAACGCGGCGACCGCCATCGCCACGTAGAGCAGCGTCCACACCGGTCCGAAGAGCCAGCCCGGCGGCGTCCACGGCGGCTTGTTCAGGGCCGCGTACCAGTACCAGCTGTCCGAACCGCCCGACGAGGCACCGAGCAGCGACGCGAGCAATGACCCTCCGAGGAAGATCGCCAGCGCCGCGGCGTCCCGCTTGCCGAAGCCCCGGTGGCGCACGCGTTCGCGCAGGTGCGCGGAATTCCTCGGAAAGGTGGCCTCCATGTCAACAACGTGGACATCCCCGGCGCGGAAACCCAGCGAGCCCCAGCGGCGAGCGCATCTTCCCCGGTCTTCGGGGGGCCGGGCGCTCCTCCCCGAGTGCGTTGGAATCCATTCCCGGTTGCGCGCGACGTCCCCGGTGGGAAGTGTTGGCGCATGGGGACCGAACTCCAGATTTTCGATGCAGGGCCGGAAAACTTTGATGCGCTCGTCTTCGAGCCCCGGAACCTGCTCGTGGTCGTGGATTTCTGGGGACCGGGCTGCCCGAACTGCGAGGTCTTTGCGCGCGAGGCCCCGTCGCTGCTCGACCAGCTCCCCGCGGAGAAGGTCCGGGTGGTGAAGGTCAACGCGTACGAACACCCCGAGCTCGCGCGCCGCTTCAGCCTCTTCGGCATTCCGACGTTCCTTCTCGTGAAGGACGGAAAGCTGCTGGGGAAGATGAGCGAGTACTACGGCCGCGAGTACTGGCTGGGCGTCATCCGGGACCACCTGCCCGCTGCCGCCGCGCCCGTCTGACGAGAATCTTCGGGGGTCGGGTATGCGCTTTTTCTCCGTCCCTTGTCTGATGGAGATGTGAGCAGCGCGAGCGCACGCGTGCAGGAGCAGGTGGCCGAGGCCGGCGAGCCCTTCGAGGCGCTCGTGGAGGCCCTGACGCCGGCGCTGCTGCGGCTCGCAGGACGCTTCGCGAAGGATGGAGAAGAGGCGCGGGAGCTCGTGCAGGCCGCGCTGGCGGATGCGTGGGAGCGGAGGGCGTCGCTGCGTGACCCGAACGTGGCCGGGCCGTGGCTGCGGCGAATCCTCGTCAACCGGGCGATCAACCTTCACCGGCGCCGGCGGATATGGCGCAGCGTGGCGGGGCTCTTCGGCGGCCGGGATGAAGAGGATGCGGTGTCGGATGCGGTCTCTGTGGACGACGCGCTCCATCGCGCTCGTCGGCTTCAGGAGATCCAGCGCGCGGTGTCGGAGCTGCCGGCGCGCCAGGCCGCGGCGGTGACGCTCCGCTACTTCGAGGGCCTCTCGCTCGCGGAAGTCGCCGACGCGATGGGCATCGCCGCGGGGACGGCGAGGGTCCACCTGTACCGGGCGCTGGGCAAGCTCAAGGCGCTCGGCGCGCGCGAGAGGGAGGAGGCGTGATGTCGTGTGAAGCGGTGGAGCGCGCCGTGGTGGAGGGCGGTGAGATCGATCGGGCGCACCTCGCGGCGTGTGAAGGCTGTCGCGGGCTGTGGCGGACGCATGAGGCCTTGAGTTCGTTCGGCGCGTTGCAGGGGAAGACGATTGCGCTCGAGTCGAGCCGTGCCTCGTTGTCGGTCCGTGCGGCGGTGGCGCGGCGGCACCGTGAACGCGCGGGCCGATGGGCGGTGGCGGCAGGCGCGCTGGCCGCGGCCGTGCTGGCGTTCGCGTGGGTGCGCCCGTCTGATGGCGCATCAATGGCCGAGCATGAGCCCGATGGTGAGGTGTTCGTGGCGGCCGAGACCGGTGCGCCCTCCGACGAATGGCTCTCCGCGTTCGCGACCGCCGACGCGCTGTTGGACGAAGCGTGGGACCGCGATCTCGAGCGTGCGGACGAGAGCTACGCGGCGTTCGGTGAGCTCGCGCTGTGGCTGGCGCCTACGGACGGCGAACAACAGGTGGACTTCGAGGAGGTCTGGCAATGAAGCGACTGATGACGGCGGCGGTGCTGGCGGTGACCCTCTGCGCGGGCGGGGCCTTTGCGCAGGGCGCGGAGGAGAGCGACGGACCGCACGCGGAAATGGGAAGGGGGCGCGGCAAGGGCGGCGGCTTCGGCATGGGGCGGGGCGGCATCCCGCCGCACGTGGCGGAGCGGCTGGGCATCTCGAAGGAGGTGCAGCAGCGCGTGCAGGCGCTCGCGTTCGAGGCGAACGAGCAGCTCATCGGGCTCGACGCGGACCTCAAGCGCGCGCGGCTCGAGCTGCAGAAGCAGCTGACGGTGGACCGGCCGGATCAGCGCGCGGTGATGGCGCTGGTGGACAAGATCGCGAAGGCCGAGGCCGAGGTGCGGAAGAACCGGCTGGGGCTGATGCTGAAGGTCCGCGAGCTGGTGGGCCCCGAGGCGTGGAAGAAGCTCCAGTCGGAGTGGGATCAGCGCAAGCGTGGCCGCAAGGGCGGGCGGCCGGGCGCGCAGCAGGGCTGACGAGTCGCGCGCGAGCGCCTACGTTGTCGGGGTGAGCGAGCGAATCGTCACCCTGATGGAGGACGCGGAGCGGCTGCTCGAGCCGCCCCACGACCAGGAGGCGCGGTTCAAGCTGTCGCGCTTCCACGAGCTGTGTGACCGCGGCGAGCTCGAGGCCGCGTGGGACGAGATCGCCGGCGCCGGTGAGCTCTCCGACACCAGCGTCGCCTTCTGGCGCAACCTCGCCGATGCCGCGGGGCTGCTGGGTCTCGACGATCGAAGGGCAGATGCCGCGCGCAGGGCGCGGCCGCCTCGCTGAACGCTGCCGCTAACGCCGGTCCCGCCGCATCCGGTTCCTGCGGCGCCGCGCGGTGTAGATGAGCGCCGCCAGCCCGAGCACGAAGATCAGCGCCCGTCCGCCGCCGCTGCCCGTCGAGGCGCAACTGCAGCCGGCCGGCTCGGGCTCGTCACTCGTGCCGCCATCCGTTCCATCCGTGCCCGCGTCCGAATCGGTGCCGGCGTCGGTTCCGCCATCGCTCTCCACCTCGGGCGGTGCGCACTCGGCACCGCCGTCGGTCTGCGCGGTGCACACGTCGGTGCCCGGGCAGAGCGCGTCCGGGTCGTCGTCGATGAAGCCGTTGCAGTCGTCGTCGAGCCCGTTGCACGTCTCCACGCCGGGCAGGCCGGGCGTACAGCTCGAGGGCTGGCAGGTGGTGCCGGTGCTGCGGCAGATGCCGAGCCCGCAGGTCGCGAGCGGCACGCCGTCGTCCGTCTGCCCGTCGCAGTTCTCGTCGCTGCCGTCGCAGGTCTCCATCGCGTTCGGGTGCACGTCGCCGCGCGCGTCGTTGCAGTCGCCCGCCTGCGCGACGAAGCCCATCGGCGGGGTGCAGGCCATCGCCGTCATCATCGGGTCGCCGAAGCCGTCGCCGTCCGCGTCCCGGTAGAAGGTGAGCAGCGCGCCCTCGTCGATCTGCGCGTCGCAGTCGTCGTCCTTGCCGTTGCAGGTCTCCAGCGCGCCTGGCCGCACGTTGGCGTTGCTGTCGTCGCAGTCGCCGCTCGTGGCCACGTGACCCGCGGGCTGCGCGCAACGCTGCACCGAGGTCATGCTTCCCACGCCGTCACCGTCCGCATCGACGTACCAGGTCTGCGTGGGGAGGCCCTCGTCGGTGGAGCCGTTGCAGTTGTCGTCCGCGCCGTTGCAGACCTCCATCGCGTTCGGGTGAACCGCCCCGCTGGCGTCGTTGCAGTCGCCGCCGGTGGTGATGAAGCCCATCGGCGCAGCGCAGGCCATCGTCGGGTTCGCGCTGTTGCCGAAGCCGTCACCGTCCGCATCGGGGAAGAACGCGGTGAGCGTCAGCCCGTCGTCGATCGCTCCGTCGCAGTCGTCGTCGAGGCCGTTGCACAGCTCCGCCGCACCGGGCGCGCGGGTGTTCGTGGTGTCGTCGCAGTCGTCGTCGTTCGAGACGAAACCGGCCGGCGCGGAGCAGGCGCTGGTGGTGCTCGAGGGGCTGCCGAAGCCGTCGCCGTCCGCGTCCGCGTAGAAGGTCTGCGGCGTGCACACCGTCACCGTGGTGGTGGCCGAGGCCCCGCGATCACCGGTGGTCTGGCCGTTGCCGTTCACCGAGTTTCCCCAGGCGGTGAAGGTGTAGGTGCCCGGCGTCGAGGGCGCGGTCCAGGTGCCGGTGAACGTCACGTTGCCCTGCGCGTCCTCGGCCTTCGGCGACGTGTGCGTGAGCTGGTTCGACATCACCTTCGCGCCGGGCCCCGGGTTGGAGAAGGTCCCGCTGGTGGTGCGCAGGTTGAAGCCGGCGCTCGGCCCGTTGGGCGTGGTGATGACGACGGTGAGCGTGGTCGGCGTGCCGGGCGCGATGGCCTGCGGGCTCGCGGTGACGGTGACCACCGGAACGCCCGAGCCGCCGGAGTGACACATGTTGCAGCCCTGGGCGCTGGGGTTCGGGAAGCCGTTGGAGTTCGCGCGCGCGGTGCCTGAAAACACGAAAATCAACGCGATACATGCAACAGCAAAAAGATTGCCTAAACGCATATATGCGACTCTAGACACATCAGCGAAAACGAAGCGAGGCCAGCGACCGTTCGAAGTGGTTCTCGCGCTGGCTGTACTCGCCTCGCTCCGCCGTCATCGTCAGCACGAGGTACGCGCCGTCTCCCCGGACCACGTAGAGCAACGTGCGTTCGGCGCCACCGTCGAGCTCGAAGCGCTCCACCCGCCCCGCCGGCAACGTGCCGCTGCGGTGCGAGCGCACCGTCATCTGTGCCGTCGCAGCGCCCAGACCCGCCTGCGTGACCACCTCCGCCAGCATCGCCTCCGCCCGGCCGGAGGGCGCTTCGCCACTGACTCTTCGCAGCGAAACGCCGCCGGGGAGGTGCGCGGTGGGAACGGGATCCGAGCTCGTCGAGGCCTTGCCCTGCGCGAAGTGGGGTGGCTCCCAGCGCACGCCGAGGGCCTTGTCTTCGAACCCGCTCGAGCACCCGGCCACAGCGATGCAGAGAACGAACAGGGTGGCCGCCTTCACCCTCACTGACGCGTCCTCATCGCGAGGAAAGCGAAGAGGAAGAGCGCCGCGAACACGGCCGCTTCGCCGGAGGTCTGCGCGCACGACGAGCTGCGAGGCGGAGGCGGGCGCGGCGTTCCATCACCCGTTCCATCGCCACTGCTCCCTGCGTCCCCATCCTCACCGGCGGTGCCCTCCACGCACTGGCCCTCGCGGCAGACGCGGCCGGTGGGGCAGCTCGCGCCGTTGTCGATGACGCCGTCGCAGTCGTCGTCGAGGTAGTTGCAGGTCTCCGGCTCGGGTTCGCCGGGCGTGCAGAGGGCGGGGTTGCAGGTGGGCCCGTAGCGCCGGCACCAGCCCTCGCCGCAGACGACGCGCGCGCCCTCGTCCACCTGTCCGTCGCAGTCGTCGTCGAGGAGGTTGCAGACCTCGTCCGCGCCGGGGTGCCGCATCGGATCGTCGTCCGCGCAGTCGCCGGTCTTCGATGCAAAGCCCTTCGGCGCCGCGCACGCGCTGACGGTCTTGCCGCCGAGCACGCCGAAGCCGTCGCCGTCCTTGTCCTCATGGAAGGTGGAGAAGGTCAGCCCCTCGTCGATGTCGCCGTCGCAGTCGTTGTCGCGCCCGTCGCACAGCTCGGGGCCGCCGGGGAAGATGGTGTGGTCGTTGTCGTTGCAGTCGCCGCCCTGCGCCGCGTAGCCGGTTGGCGGGCTGCAGTTCATCGTGGTGCCGCTGTCGGTCGAGCCGAACCCATCGCCGTCGAAGTCGCGGAAGTAGAGCGTGCCCGCGCAGCCGTACGCGATCGAGTGGTGGTCGTAGCCGTGGCCGTCTCCATTGGAGGAGCCGTTGCCGTTGCTCGAGAGCACGAAGGCCTCGAAGTCCACGCCGCCCGGCTGAGACGGCGCGGTCCACGTCGCCTGGAAGGTCGAGTTGCCGCCGCTGGGTGCGCGAGGGCTGCTGTGCACCAGTCCTCCGGCCGCGGTCTTCAAGCCACCGCCGCTGATGAGCGTCCAGGTGCCGGTGCTCGCGCGGAGAAACACGCCCGCCGGGCCGCCGTTGGTGGCGGGGACCGTGACGGTGACGGTGAGCTGCGCACCGGGCGACGGGTTGTTCTGCGAGGTGGTGACGACCGGCTGGGTCAGCTGGCCACCGTTGTGACAGCCCTCGCAGGAGGCGGCGATGCCGTTGGTGCGTGCGAGCGCGAGGTCCGGCGTTCCGAGCGCCATCAGCACGAGCAGAGAGAGGGGAGCGAGGCGGGACATCGCCTCTGACCAAAACATCGGCGCTCCCGCAGAGTCGAGCCCGCGCCGCGAAGTGCGGTCACAAAGTCGAGAGCGTGCCGGGCCTGGCCTAACTTTGCGGCATGGGTGCGCTCGCTCTGACCCTCGGCGTGCTCCTGGCGCAGGCGGGCGGGGTGGAGGTGTCGCTCCAGAGCTTCCCGTCCGGACCGCGCGGAGGAGCGCAGGATCTCTTCGCGGTGGTGACGCCGCTCCTCGCGGTGGAGAGCGGCGACGTGTTCGCGCTGGAGCTCGGCGCGCCGCTGCGACTTCGGGCGTACGACGCGGCGCCGAGCCAACGCACGCGAGACCACTTCGGGCTCTTGCGCCGCGAGGACTGGGACGAGGCCTCGGACTTCGGGCAGCTCCTGCGGCACCTGCGTCTGGGCACCGAGGGCGGCGTCTTTCTCCTGCGGGCGGGCGCGTTCGAGTCACACACGCTGGGCAACGGCGCGCTCCTGCAGCGCTACGCGAACCGGCTCAACCCCGACCACCATCCGGCGGGCGCGCAGGCAGTGCTGCGGACGGGGCCCTTGCGCACGGAGCTCTTCGCCAGCGACGTGTTGCTCGGGCGCGTCGTGGCCGGAGAGCTGGCGCTGGATCTCGCGCGCACGTTCGGTGCGGCGCCGCAGCTGCACGATCGGACCTACCTGTCCCTCTCCGCGCTGCACGAGTCGGGGCTCACGGGTGGGAGATCCGGCGCGTTCACGCTGGGGTGGCTCGAGGCGGAGACCGCGATCGTCCGCGCCTCTTCACTCAGGCTCTCCGCGCATCTCGGCGGTGGTGGGCGTTTTGCGCGCGCGCGGTCGGAGGGCGTGGGCGAGCTGCTCGGTGCGCAGCTGGGTGTGGCGGGTGACGTGGAGGTGGGCTCGCGAAAGTTGCCGGGAAGGCTCGGGTTCAGGGCGGACGCGCGCGCGGGTGGTGAGCGCTTCAGGCCGGGCGCGGTGCGGTGGGATCACGAGCTCGCGCGACTCGAGCCCGGTGGTGAGGGGATGGGAACTCGCCCACGAGGACTCTCCTTCCGCGGCGAGGTCGCGTTGTCGCTGGGTGAAGTCTTCGCAGGGACCCTCGCCTCCGAGCACTTCCTCGAGGGCAGGACCGACGTGGAGACGACGCTCGGCGCGAGGCTCTTCGATGGGCAGGGTGCGTTGAGCGCGCGCTTCGGTGTGACCGGACTCGGGCCGCGCGATGACGACTGGAGCACCCGCTGGTTCATCGCAGGTGAAGCTCGCTACCGGATCGTTCCGTCGGTCTATGTGCTGGCCAACGGGGGCACCGTGTTCCTTCCGCAGGCGCAGGGGAGCGGCGGGCTTCATCGCGGCGTGTTCGCCGGGCTCGGCGCGGGGTTCGACTTCGAGGGTTGAGCCTTCGGGCCGTCTGGGGTTCGGCCACCGCGCCTGCGCTATACCTGCGGGCCCATGACCGCCGCCGAGAAGCTGACCCCGACCCCGCAGGAGAAGCTGACCGCCATCGTCGAGCGCGTGAAGGAGGGCAGCCGCGCGTTCGTGAAGCTCTCGCTGGATGAGCGCATCCGCCTCTGCAACGAGATGCGGCGCGGCTTCCACGAGATCGCGGACGCCAGCGTGATCGCCGCCTGTCGCGCGAAGGGGATCGATCCCGAGAGCCCGGTCGCCGGCGAGGAGTGGCTCGCCGGGCCGATGGTGACGATCCGCAACCTGCGGCTGCTCTCGGAGAGCCTCGAGCAGATCAAGCGCTACGGCGCGCCGCGGCTGGAGAAGCAGTGGATCTCGAAGCTGCCGGACGGCCGGCTCTCGGTGCAGGTGTTCCCCTTCAACAAGCTCGAGGGGATGCTCCTCGCCGGGCACACCGCGCACGTGCACATGGAGGCGGGCGTCACCGAGCGCGACCTGCGTGAGCGCCAGGCCCTCTTCTACAAGAAGCCGCACGAGGGCCGGCTCTGCCTCGTGCTCGGCGCGGGCAACGTGAACGCGATCCCGCCCACGGACGTGATCCACAAGATGTTCGTCGAGGGCACCGTCTGCGTCCTCAAGATGAACCCGGTGAACGAGTACCTCGGGCCCTTCATCGAGCGCGCGTTCAGGACCGCGATCGATCGCGGGTTCCTCGCGGTGGTGTACGGCGGCGCGGAGGTGGGCAAGACGCTCGTCGAGCACCCGCTGGTGGACGAGATCCACATCACCGGCTCGGACAAGACGCACGACCTCATGGTGTGGGGACCGCCGGGCGCCGAGCGCGAGGCGCGGATGCGGGAGAACCGGCCGCTCCTGCAGAAGGCCATCACCAGCGAGCTGGGGAACGTGACGCCGGTGATCGTGGTGCCCGGCCCGTGGACCGACGCGGAGCTGCAGTTCCAGGCGGACAACATCGCCGGGATGGTGACGAACAACGCGTCCTTCAACTGCAACGCGGCCAAGCTGCTGACGGTGCCGCGCGGCTGGGACAAGCGCGAGAAGCTGCTCTCGAACATCGAGCGCTCCCTGGGCAAGGGCGCGGTGCGTCGCGCGTACTACCCGGGCGCGGAGGATCGCTGGAAGCAGTTCACCGAGGGCCGTCCGGGGCTGAAGCTCGTGGGCCCGATGAAGGAGGGCCACCTCCCGTGGGCGATCATCCCCGATGTCGATCCGCGGCAGGTCGAGGACCGCGTCTTCCAGCAGGAGCCGTGGTGCGCGGTGCTCTCGGAGACGCGGCTCGGCGGTGACGACCCGGGCGCCTTCGTGCGCGAGGCGGTGAAGTTCGTGAACGAGAAGGTGTGGGGCACGCTCGCGGTGACGCTGGTGGTGCACGACCGCACGATGAAGGATCCCGTCTTCGGCCCGCAGGTGGAGGAGGCCATCCGCGCGCTCCGCTACGGCTCGGTGGTGGTGAACACCTGGGCGGGCGGCGTGTTCGCGCTGGGCGTGACGCCGTGGGGAGGTCATCCCTCGTCCACGCTGCAGAACATCCAGAGCGGCCGCGGCTGGGTGCACAACACGTTCATGCTCGAGGGGATCGAGAAGTGCGTGCTGCGCGCGCCGCACAAGGTCTCGCCGGTGCATCCGTGGTTCCCGGGACATCGCTCGGTGCACCAGCTCGCGAAGAGGCTGGTGGAGTTCGAGATGGATCCGGGCTGGATGAAGATCCCCGGCATTGCCACCGCGGCGCTGCGGGCCTGATCCATTAGACGGTCTGTCGGGTGGCATTCTGGACGCGCGCTGAAGGATCGAGCGAAGCTCGCGGGCATGACGTCGATGACGCGCGCGTGTCTGCCGGCAATCGTGCTGTGCGGAACCCTGCTGCTGGCCTGCGGTGAGACGGAGGTCACGCCCCCGCCGGACGCCGGGGTGCTGCCACCGCAGGGCGCGGTGCCCTCGTGCAACGACGGCAAGGCCAACGGCACCGAGAGCGACGTGGACTGCGGCGGGACCTGTCCCAACCGCTGCATCCCGGAGAAGACGTGCCACGACGACGGCGACTGTGAGAGCGCTGTCTGCCGCACCGCGCGCTGTCAGACGCCCACCTGCGACGACGGGGTGAAGAACGGCACCGAGAGCGACGCGGACTGCGGCGGCGGCACCGGCTGCGCGAAGTGCTCGGTGGGCAAGGGCTGCGGCGTCGCCGGCGACTGCGAGAGCGGCGTGTGCCTCGCCGGTCAGTGCGCGGCGGCGAGCTGCACCGACGGGGTGAAGAACCAGAGCGAGACGGGCATCGACTGCGGCGGAAGCTGCCAGCAGAAGTGCGCGGTGGGCGCGGGCTGCGCGGAGCCGACGGACTGCCTCTCCAACGTGTGCATGGGCAACGTGTGCGCGGCGGCCTCGTGCACCGACGGCGTGAAGAACGGGACCGAGAGCGACATCGACTGCGGCGGCGGCGGGTGTCCGCTCTGCTCGGCGGGACGCACCTGCACGATGGCTCAGAGCTGCGAGAGCAACGTGTGCCAGAACGGCCAGTGCCAGGCGCCGAACTGCAACGACGGCGTGAAGAACGGCAGCGAGACCGGCACCGACTGCGGCGGCAACTGCGCGGCGAAGTGTCCGCCCGGTCAGGGCTGCGCGGGCCCGAGCGACTGCGTGAGCCGCGTCTGCACCGGCGGCGTCTGCCAGGCCCCCCTGTGCACCGACGGCGTGCTCAACGGGACGGAGAGCGACATCGACTGCGGCGGCTCCTGTCCGCAGAAGTGCGGCTTCAACCAGACCTGCGGCAGCCCGCTGGACTGCGTGCCGGGCGTGAACTGTGCCGGCGGCGTCTGCAACGGCTGCGGGGCAGGGCTTGGCAACTGCGACAACGACAACGCGAACGGGTGCGAGACGAGTGTCTCGAACAACCTCGCGCACTGCGGCGGCTGTGGGGTGGCGTGCTCGTCGCAGAACATCACGCCCTCGTGCAGCAACGGGTCGTGCGCCGGAGGGACCTGCGCGGCGGGCTTCAGCGACTGCAACAGCAACAAGCAGAGCGACGGCTGCGAGACGAACACCGCCTCGAGCCCCCAGCACTGCGGCGGCTGCGGCATGGCCTGCTCGGGCAACAACGTGGCGCAGAACGCGTGCTCGGGCGGGAACTGTACCGGCGTCTGCGCGGCGGGTTTCCTCAACTGCGACAACAACCTGCGCACCAACGGCTGCGAGGTGAACGGCAACACCGACGCGGCGAACTGCGGCGGCTGCGGCGTGAGCGTGAACGACAACAACGCCTGCACCACCGACTCTTGCGTGAACGGCGTGGTGACGAACACGCCCATCTCGGGCTGCGGCACCGCATCGACCTGCCCGCATTCGGCGTGCACCACCGGCGTCGCGCTGAACACCCAGTACTGCTCGTACACCGGCGCGAACAACAACTGCGTGGCCAATGTCTGCGCGCAGGATCCGTTCTGCTGCACGAACACCTGGGACACGCTCTGCCGTCAGGCGGCGATGGACCCCACCATCTGCCCGACCGGGCTGAGCTCGCCGAACACGAGCAACTTCACCTGCAACTGCGCGCACTCGTTCTGCCAGACCGGCGCCGCGTCGCAGCCGCTGGTGCGCTCGTGCGACCCCTGCGTGAAGAAGGTGTGCGAGGCGGATCCGTTCTGCTGCAACACCGACTGGGACAACTTCTGCGTCCAGGCGGTGCCCACGCAGTGCAACATCACCTGCCCCTGAGCGGGCTTCAGCGCGCGGGCAGGATGCGGACGATGCGGTCCTTGTTCGGGCCGCACTCGCCGCGACCGTCACAGTTGCTCGTGGTCACCCAGAGGTGGCCGTCCGGCCCGTTGACGACCTCGCGGATCCGGCCGAGCCCGTTCGGCGGTTCGCCCTCCAGATAGACCTCGTGGAGCGCGACGGCGGTGCCGTCCTCCGACAGCTGCACCCGCTGCAGGTGCCGCGACTTGAGCGTCCCGATGAGCAGGCTGCCCTTCCACTCGGGGATGGCGTCACCGCGGTAGATCGCCGCGCCGCCGGGAGGGGCCGCGCTCTTCCAGGAGATGATCGCGGGCACGTAGCCGGCCTTCACCTCGCAGCCGTACGTCTCCGGCCAGCCGAGGTTCTCGCCTGCCGACGCGACCTGCACCCGGTCGTGCCCGAAGCGCAGCGTGTCGCCGGAGGGTCCGTGGTCGGTGACGATGAGGCGGTCATCGGAGAGCCAGTCGAAGCCCTGTGAGTTGCGCACGCCGCTGATGAAGATCGGGCTGCCGGGTGTGGGGTTGTCGGAGGGGATCTCCCCCTCGAGCCCGAGCCTGAGGATCGCGCCCGCGGGTGAGCGGAGGTCTTGCGCGAGGGCCGGCTCGCGCGCGTCGCCCACGCTCACGTAGAGCATCCGATCCGGCCCGATGCGGATGCGCCCGCCGTGGTGGAAGCGCGCGCCGGGGAGGTCGTCCATCAGCCGCTTCTCGAAGAGGGCGGAGCGCCGATCTTCAGAGAGAACCCAGCGTTCGAGCCGGTTGACCTTCTCGCCGTCCTTCTGGGCCGTGAAGTAGAGGAAGAACTGCCGCGTGCTCGCGAAGTCCGGGTGCAGCGCGAGGCCCTGCAGCCCGCCCTCGCCGCCGGGATCGACCTCGATCGTCGCCAGAGGTTGCGGGACGAGCGCGCCGTCACGAACGAGCCGCAGCCGGCCCGGGCGCTCGGTGACGAGCACGTCGCCTGCGCGGCCTTCGGCGGAGGGTGGGAGGAACGCGAGGCTCCAGGGAACCTCCAGTCCTTCGACCACAGTCTCCGCGCGCACCGGCACCGTGCCCGCGGGGCCGAAGCCGTCCTCCACGTACGTGCAGCGCTCCGCTTTCGGCGTGGAGCGGCAGCCGGTCGCCAGCGCGGAGAAGGCGAGCGCCCCGGCGAGGGAGGTGGAGAGCAGAGAGGTACGCATGGGCCCGGTCGTAATGACTGCTGTCCGGGCGTGGCAACAGGTACGTGCACTCCGACCGGGGCGCTTGCAGGCGCGCCACCTCGGGCGAAATGGTGCGGAGGGAGGTGCGCGTCATGGGTCTGGAGCTCGTCGAGTTCGCGATGGCGGTCGAGGCGCGCTTCGAGGTGCGTATCCCGGACGACGCTGCCGCGCGCGCGGGCACCCTCGGCGAGGTGCGCGACGCCGTCTGGCGGGCGATGTCCCTGCCAGACTCCGCACGACAGGCCGGCTTCTGTGCGTCTCAGCGCGTGTTCCACCTGCTGCGCGGTGAGTTGTGCGCGAGAGGCATCGCGCGTGAGGCAGTGAGCCTTGATGTCCCACTGGACGAGCTGCTCGCGCCCGCGCAGTGGCAGGAACTGTGGCGAGAGGTCGAACGGGGTGGAGGAGCGCTCGTGCTGCGGTTGCCCCCGCTTGCGTGGCCCGCCGCCCATGCACGCGAGGCGCGGCGCACGATGGCGACCGTGGGCGCGGCCTCGGCCTTCACGCTCGGACCTCTCGCGGGAGGTGCAGTGACCCTCGCTGTGGCAGCGAGCGTCTGGGGCGCGGGAAGCTTCCTTCGCGTACCCGCAGCTCGGACGCTCAGAACGCTGGTGGAGGACGCCTCCGCGCACAACTACGGCAGGCTGGTGCGGGCCGGCGCGCGATGGCGGGACGATGAGGCGCTCGATGCGGTGCTCCGTCTGGCGGCAGAGCAGTTCGACGTCCCGCGCGGCGCGCTGAAGGCGGACACGCCATTGCTCGACCTCGCGCCATACGGATAGGCAGCCGACGAGAGCGAATACCGGACAGGCGATCCGGCGTGCGGCCTCAGAACGTGATCTTCACCTCGGGCGCGGACCTGTTCGCGGGCCCGTGAAACACGGCCTCGAGGTTGTTCCCATCCGGATCGAGAACGAACGCGGCGTAGTACCCGGGGTGGTAGTGCGAGCGCGGGCCCGGCGCGCCGTTGTCGGTACCACCGGCCTCGAGCGCGGCCTTGTGGAAGCGCTCCACCATCTCCCTGTCGCGCGCCTGGAAGGCGATGTGGCTCCGTCCGGTCGTACGTCCGGTGGCCGCCGGGCTGTCCACGGCGGAGACGACGAACTCATCCGCCCAGAAGAAGCCGGGGCCCTCTCCACCGATGGGAACGCCGAGCACAGGGAGCACCGCTTCGTAGAAGCGGCGGCTTCGCTGCAGGTCCGTGACCACGAGCTGCAGGTGGTCGATGAGGCGGCCTCGATAGAGTTCGTTCGTTTCCATGGAGGCGAAACGCTAACCGAGCAGCGCCGCCTCGGGGACCGGCCGCGGGCGCTACTTCTTCAGCTGGTACTTCACGATCACCGCGTCGTGATCGGACCGGTAGCCGCCCTCCGAGCGCGCGCCGAGCTTGCGCAGGTCCTCGTGCGGGGTGTGCATGATGTAGTCGAGCGTCCGGTTGCCGTGCGTCGGCGTGTGCAGGCCGCTCGCGTAGCGCACGTCCTTCCCCAGCACCCGGTGGCTGTCGCGGTTGAAGTCGCCGCCGACGATCACGACCTTGCCCTGCTTCTCGAACTTCTCCACCAGCGCGTCGAGCTTCTTCATGTGCGTGTTCCACTGCGCGCGACGCCACTCGGTGGTGGGCTTCGGCGAGGACCACGCGCCGCTCACGAGGTGCGTGTTCAGCCGCACCACGCGCTGGCCGCTCTTCTTGTGCTCGAGCTCCACCCACGTGATGTAGCGGGAGGGCGAGACCTTCGCGAGACCGCCGTGGGTCTTCATGAAGCCCTCGTCCTTCTTCTCCCAGATGCTCTTCTTCCAGGAGATGGGGTTGGGGATCTGGTAGTTGCCGTGCTTCGGGAAGTAGTGGCCCCAGTCCTTGCCCAGCCCGCGGATCGCGTCGGCGTAGCGCTTCGGGCCGATCTCGTTCCAGCCGATGAGGCTCCCCGCGCGTGCTGCCTTGCGGACGTCGTGAAGGACCTTGTCCTGCGACATCTCCGGGTTGCTCTTCACGTTGATGCTGACGGTGCGGAAGTTGAAGCTGTCCTTGCCCGCGGGTGCGTCTCCCTGCGCGCCCCCACCGGTGAGCTTCCGGAAGAGCCGGTCTCCGACGACGCCGTCCGCCTTCCAGCCCTGGGCGCGCTCGTAGCGCTGCACCGCCGCCTTCGTCTTCGCGTCGAAGAACCCGTCCGCCGGCCCCTTCAACAGGCCGAGCTCCTTCAGCTCGCGCTCCACGGTGCGCACGTTCGGGCCGCGCATGCCGACGCGCAGCGGACGAGGAAGGCCGGCGGAGATCTTCTGGGAGGGCATGCCGGGGTTATCGGCCGATCAGCCCTGCCGGTTTCTCACCCTCCGAGAAAAGCCCTCTTACAGGAGCATGTCCTCGACGCGCTGCAGCACCCGCTCCGCGCTCAGCGCCACCATGCAGGCGCTCACCGGCGAGTTCGTCGCCCGGCAGAGGTCGTTGCCGTTGCGCCAGCAGGGGACGCAGCCCAGTTCGGCGCCGGCGTCCATCCACTCGCAGCGCGGATAGTCCACTGAACGCACCCGGCCGCTGATCGGCCCCGCGAGCAGGAGCGTGCGCACGTCCAGCGCCGCCGCGAAGTGGACCATCGCCGAGTCCGGCGCCACGAGCAGGTCGCACTCGCCGAGCACCGCCACCGCCTCGCGCAGCGGCCGCCCGTCGCAGCGGAGGAGCCGCAGCCCGTCGAAACCCTCCGCGCGCCCGCCGTCG
Organism: Pseudomonadota bacterium; assembly: GCA_023423535.1. Lineage (GTDB taxonomy): Bacteria > Myxococcota > Myxococcia > Myxococcales > Myxococcaceae > JAFAFL01. The sequence goes on along the minus strand of JAFAFL010000133.1, from coordinate 114,521 downwards.
ATGAGCACCACGTCGTGCAGCCTCGAGAGCCGTTCGATCACCTGGGGGAGCTGCGGCGCGTCCCGGTAGGTCTCCGCGCAGTGGAGCTGCACGGCCACGAGCTTCCCCTGCTTGCGGAAGCGGGCGATCTCGCGCTGCGCAGCGGTTCGTTCCTCGTCTCGCACGCGGTAGCGAGGCCTTCGACCGCTGCGGTCGAGCTCCGCGGGTGAGACGCCCAGGCCCTCGGCGAAGAGCTCGATGCGGGAGCGGGTGACCTTCGGTGCGGTGCGGCTCTCCACGCGCGAAGCAGGGCAGTCGGTGAGGTCGTGCCAGGCGCCGTAGACGGTGGGCGTGAGCGAAGGGTCCTCGATGTCCGCGAGATCGAACGCCGGATCCCCCGCGAAGAGCGCATGAAAGGAGCGGGGGATGGCGAAGGTCACGCGCTCGTTGCCGCCCTGTCGTCGCGCGAGCGCGTGCAGTCCCGGGGTCATCATCAACAGGTCGCCCAGCCCGCCCATCGCCCTCGTGACGAGCACGCCGCGAGGACTTGGGATCTCCTCTCCTTTGCGCATGCGCACGTTCTTCAACGCCAGCGCGGAGGAGAGCGCCCGAGCCGCACTGCCGGAGGCACGCGAGAGCCCGCTCGTCCGCCACGCACTCGAACGCGAGAGCCCCAGATGCGCCAGCCACGCGGCATACCGGACGCGCGCGCGGACATCCGGTGCGGGCCTGCGCGGATCGAGCGGCGCGAACCAACCACCCGAGCTGCGCGCGAGCTCCTTCAGTGCCCTCAGTCGCCGGTCATCATCAAAGTCACCAGAGGCCAGCGCCTCCCACCACAGCGCGCGGTGTCCCTCTGCATGACCGAGCAGCAACTGCGCGCGCGCGCGAAGCCTCGTCAGTCGTTCGATCGCATTCGCCTCCCGCTGCGGAAAGAGCCACGGCCGCAGCGCCAGGGCTTCGAGGCTGCGGTGCGCCTCCTCCGGTTCGCCCAGCGCGAGCAGCGCCTCCGCGTGCTGCACCGTGAGGTCGAAACGCAGCGAGGGATGGCGCTCCGGGCCGCGGGAGAGTGCGCGCTGCGTCACCTCACGAGCGCGGGCGAACGCTTCCCGTTCGAAGAGGAACGATGCCCACGAGGCCGAAGCTCGGAAGAACGCTTCAGCCGGTGCAGCGCCACCGTTGTCTCCAAGCAACAGCACCGCCTCGTCGCCAAAGCGAAGGAGCCGGGCCACCTCTTCAGGATGCGCCTCGACCGCGCAGTAGTGATCGATCGCTCCGCGCACCGCCTGGCTGAGCACCTCGGACTCTCCTGCGGCGGCCCTAAGCGGGAGGTCGCCTCGCCACAAGGTGGAGAACACCGCGTGGCTCCGGCGCATCTGCGCGAGGTGCCGAAGTGGGGAAGTGTCGGTCGTCGGGAGCAGCGGACGGGCGAGGTCGCTCACGGGCGCAGTGCTACCGCCGCGGAGACTCGGCGCGCGTTCCGGCGGCGGTCGGGGTCGTTCATTGGAGGTCAGCTCCACTGGCGGGCGATCCGAACGACTGTGATGCAGCGCACGGAGGCCGGCTTCTGGGCGTCGGGGGCAATGGCGGCGACGACCTGCAGGGCCGTGAGGTCCCGCCGCATGAACAAGGTCTGTGACGCCGCCGATTGGTTTCGTCCCGAGCTGGATAGGACGGTGCGCGAGGCGCTCGAGGAGCTGCCGCGCTGTCACCGCAAGCAGTGGGAGTTCGCGGTCCTCTACCGGGCGCTGGAGCTGCACGGGATGCTCGGGCCGGAGCGGGAGGGCATCTCCTTCGGCAGCGGCACCGAGCGCCTTCTCTACTCCGTCGCGCGCCGGGTGAAGCACCTGTGGGCGACCGATCTCTACGGTGACGTGACCACCTGGGATACCGCGCGCACCGCCGATGCCGCGGCCTTCGTTCGTGGCGCGGCCCCGTTCGCCATTCCCGACGGCACGCTCTCCGCGCGGCGGATGGACATGCGCGAGATCGCCTTTCCCGATGCTTCGTTCGACTTCGCCTGGTCCTCCTGCGCGATCGAGCACATCGGCGGCACCGGCGACTTCCTGCGGCATCTGCGCGAGGTGCACCGCGTGCTGAAGCCGGGCGGCATCTACGCGCTGACCACCGAGCTGACCTTTCTCGACGCGCCGGTGGCGCAGCCGGGCAACCACTTCTTCTCGCGGAGGGAGCTGGAGCTTCTCGCGCGGCAGAGCGGGTTCGAGGTCTCGGGTGGCGTCGTGGACGCGCGGCTGACGGAGCACGAGCTGAACACGCCGCTGCCGGTGGAGGTCGCCAGCGGGCTCAACGACGGAGAGGGGCGCTTCGGAGAGCGGCTCTTCGGGAGCCTGGCGCACCTGCACCTCGCCAACGCGAACGTGCCCTTCACCTCGTGCGTGCTCACGCTGCGACGGGCGGAAGGGGGCGCGTCCCTGAACGAGCCCTGGCGTTGGGAGGGCTTCGAGGGGAGCGCGCGCTTCGTGGAGGCGGGGCTCTCGCGGATGCGACGGCTGGTGGAGGAGTCGTCGCTGCCGCTTCATCCGTTCGCGGCGCTGCCCGAGCGGCGCTCGCCGCACTTTGCCGGGCACGAGGCGTTCTTCTCGCGAGAGGGGAGGGCTGCGGAGCGCGATGCGGTCCACACCGCCTACGTGTGGCTGGGCGCGAAGCCGCGCACGGTCCGGGTTCATCTCGCGTCGCGCGGTGGGGCCGGCGGAACCTTCACCGTCCGCGTGCAACGACTGGACGTCCGTCACCCGCCCGGGCGCGTGGAGACGCTGTGGGAGGGAGACGTGCAGCTGCAGGGCGGACAGCGCACGTTGGAGCTCCCGATCAACCCGAGAGACGACGCCCGCTACGCCATCGTCGCCCGGCCGAAGGGAAGTGGGCGCGCGCCGCTGCTGGAGGAGGTCACCGTGACCGCGTTGCCCGCCGGTTCGCAGCCGCGCAACGAGCTGGGCGAGGTCTCCTGGCCGTTCGATCTGCGCGCGACGCTGCGCGATCCGATCGAGCTGCCGCTGACAGCAGCGCGAAATCTGGTCCGGCGTCTGCGCGCGCCGCTGAGGGGAGGGTGAACGAATGAGCGCGGTCACTTCGATGACGGCGGCGGTTCATCCCCATTCGCTGGTCTCCCTGGAGGATTCGATCCGGCGCGAGCTGAGCGACTCCGCGGAGACGCAGCGTCGCGTGGCGGAAGTGCTCGCTCCACAGATCGCGCGCGCGGCGGCGATCCTCGTGGAGGCGCTGCAGAGCGCGAACGGGCAGGTGCTCTTCTTCGGAAACGGCGGGTCTGCTTCGGACGCGCAGCACCTCGCGGCGGAGCTGGTGGGGCGCTTCCGCAGGGACCGGGCGCCGCTGCGCGCGCTGGCGCTGACCGCGAACGTGCCGGTGCTGACCTCGGTGGCGAACGACTACGAGTACGCGGAGATCTTCGCCAGGCAGGTGCAGGCCTTCGCGCGGCCGGGTGACGTGGTGGTCGGGATCTCCACCAGCGGGAACTCACCGAACGTGGTGCGCGGTCTACTCGCGGCTCGGGAGCGCGGCGCATTCACCGTGGCGCTCACCGGCGAGGGCGGTGGCGCCTGCGCGTTGCACGCGGATCTCGTGCTGGCGGTGCCGTCGAAGATCACCGCGCGGATCCAGGAGTCGCACATCGCCATCGGCCACGTGCTCTGCGGCATCGTCGAGGAGCGCGTCTTCGCCTCTTGCGGAGGTGCCCGATGAAGGGTGGCGCGGCGGCGGTCTTTCTCGATCGCGACGGCGTGCTGGTCGCGGACGTCGGTTATCGGCGGAACACGGAAGGGCTCGCGCTGCTGCCCGGCGTGGCCGAGGGACTGCGGCGGCTCGCTGAAGCGGGCTTCCTGTTGGTGGTGGTGACGAACCAGTCCGCCATTGCGCGAGGCCTCTGCACGCACGAAGACCAGACGCGGATCCACTCGCGGATCGCGGAGCTGCTGCGCGCAGAGGGCGTCGAGATCGAAGCGTGGCTGCTCTGCCCGCACCATCCGACGGAGGGCGTGCCGCCCTTCGGCCAGCGCCCTTGCCGCTGCCGCAAGCCGGAGCCGGGGCTGCTGCACGAAGCGCAGTCCATCCTCAACGTGTCGCTGGAGCGGAGTTTCCTCGTGGGCGATCGGCGGTCGGACGTGGCCTGTGCACACCGCGCGGGCGTGAAGGCGGTGCTGCTGCAAGGGATGCCCGACCGGTCGAAGCAGGAGTGGAGCGCCGAGGAGCGGCCCGATCACACCGCGCGTGATCTGCCGGAGGCCGCGGCGTGGATCCTCTCGGTGCGCAAGGGCCGGCGCGAGCAGGAGCGGGAGGCAGTGACCGCATGAGCGCGACGGCGAAGTGGCTCCCGCTCTTCGAGGGACGCCGGGTGATGGTGGTGGGCGACGTGATGCTCGACGAGTACGCGTTCGGGGAGGTCCGGCGGATCTCCCCCGAGGCGCCGGTGCCGGTGGTCGGCGTGGAGCGGCGCGAGGTCCGGCTCGGAGGCGCGGGCAACGTGGCGAGGAACCTGCGCGCGCTGGGCGCCCTCCCGGTGCTGGTGGCGGCGGTGGGCGATGACGCGGAAGGGGAGAGGGTGGTGCGCACGCTCGCGAGCGAAGGTCTCGAGGATCACCTCCTGCGGCTGCCGGGCAGACCGACCACGCACAAGCTGCGAGTGGTGGGCCGGAACCAGCACGTGGTGAGGCTCGACCGGGAGGACCCCAGGCCGCTGGAGAGTGTGCACGTCGCCGGGATCCTCCGACGCGTGAACGAGCTGCCGGCGCCGGAGATCCTCCTGCTCAGCGACTACGCGAAGGGCGTGCTCTCGCCGGAGGTGTTGCGCGCGCTGCTCACCTGGGCGAAGGCGCGCGGGGTGACGGTGCTCGTCGATCCGAAGCGAAGCGACCTCTCCCCCTACCGAGGCGCGAACTGGCTCACCCCGAACGCGCAGGAGGCGCAGGCCGCCACCGGCATTCGCACCGACACCCGCGAGGGCGCTGTCGCCGCGGCGCTGCGGATGTTGGAGGAGACGGGCGCGCGCGGAATCCTCCTCACCCGGGGCGCGGAAGGGATGCTCCTCGTCACCGCGGACGGACATCCGCCACGTTTTCTCTCCGCCCACGCGCGCGCGGTGTTCGACGTGACCGGCGCGGGGGACACGGTCATCGCCACCTTTGCGCTCGCGCTCGCCGCCGGTGCGCTGCCCGAGGAGGCGATGGCGCTGGCGAATCGCGCGGCGGCGGTGGTGGTGGGCAAGGTGGGCGCGGCGACCTGCAGTCCGCAGGAGCTGGCGGAGGGCGAGGGCGCGCCGCTGTTCAGGCTCGATGAGGCGGCCGCGCTCGCTGCGCGCTGCCGGGCCGAGGGCCGCCGCGTCGTCTTCACCAACGGCTGCTTCGACGTGCTGCACGCGGGGCACGTGCGGCTGCTCGAGACGGCGCGCGCCGCGGGAGACGTGCTGGTGGTCGGGCTCAACAGCGACGACTCGGTGAGGCGGCTGAAGGGGCCCACGAGGCCGGTGCAGGGCGCGGAGGACCGGGCCCGGCTGCTGCGCGCGTTGAGGGCGGTGGACGCGGTGGTCGTGTTCGACGAGGACACGCCGCTGCGCACCATTCTCGCGCTGCGGCCGGACGTGCTGGTGAAGGGCGGCGACTACACCTTCGACACCATCGTCGGCGCGCGCGAGGTCACGGCCTGGGGCGGCTCGGTTGAGGTGGTGCCCACGCTGGCGGAGCGCTCGACCACGCGGATCCTCCAGCGAGCGGGCGGAGAACCCGGAACCCAGAAGAGCCTCGCGGGCTGACGTCAGCGCCCGTCGCGCGGGGCCGCGATCGCCTGAAGGGCCGGGCGCGCGCGCTGGAGGAACTCGTCGGGCGACAGTCGCAGGGGCCGGTCCACCGAGCCGAGATCCGCGGCGATGCGCTGGTAGAGGCGCTCGGCGATGAAGGGGCCGGCGCCGGCAGGGAGGAGTGGATCGCGCACGCCCTCGTCGAAGAAGCGGTCCCGCTCCGCCTCGCTGCCCGAGTCCAGCCCGCTGAGGAGCTCCTTCGCCATCAGCGGCACCCGGCTTCGCAGCGCGCCGAGGCGGCGCTCGTCCAGGCCGAAGAGGTCCGTCTCCAGCAGGTCCGGAACCGTCGTGCGCGCGGCAAAGTGTGCGGCGCCTTCGCTCCACACCGCCCGCGCGAGGGGCCCCAGCCGCTCGCCCTCCGGTGAGGCGGCGCGTTGCCAGGCGGAGAAGAGCTCGCGCGTCATCGTTGCCTGGCGCGCCCCGGGCGGGCCCACCGAAGGGCCCCGCGCGTTGAAGAGCACCAGCGGCCGGCGGTCACCCGACGCGCTCCCGTGGAACACCGCTTCGGTTCCACGGCTGGCGCCGAAGACGAGCACCACCGGCGGCAGCGCGCCGAGCTTCGTCTCCAGCGCCGCGATCAGCGCGCGCGCCTCGTCACCTGCCTGGGCGCGGAAGGGACGCAGGAGGGCCACCAGCGCCTCCGGGCTGGCCGCGAGCTTGTGCAGGAGCACGTCGCCGGGATCGTTCGGCGCAGCGCCCACGGCCTCGAGCAGCGCCGCGTGCTCCGTTTCATACGCGGTGAAGGCCTCCGTCACCGGGCGGCCCGCCTCCAGCGCCTCGAGCAGCGGCCCGAGCGTGTCGCGCACCTCCACCTGCTCGCGAGCGCCCTCGACCCGCGTGCCCGGCGGAAGCTTGCGGCAGCCTGCGCTGACGACGAAGGCCGCGACGAACAACAGAAAGAGCGGAGCGCGCGTCACAGCGGGCTCTCGAGCAGCCGGTACTCGGGCACCGCGACCTGAGAGGCCCGCGCGCGCGCCTGCGGATCCGCCGCGCTCTCCACGCGATCCCACAGGGTGAGCAGCCGCTCTCCGCCGCCGTCGATCGCTTCGCGTGAGATGCCCGCGCTCTCCAGCGCCGCATAGAAGGCGCCCAGATCGCCGACGTGGCGAAGACCGTCCGGGCACTTCCCGCCCGCCGCGGTGCGCTTCACGAAGCCGTTGAAGTCGCTGCCGAGCGTGACGTGCTCCGGCCCCACGAGCTTCGCGAAGTGGAGCCAGTGCGCGACCTGATCGTCACAGGTGCCGTGCGCGTGCTCCGGCAGCCTCGCGCCCTCCGGCACGTTCTCCAGGTAGTGCTCGAACGCGGTGACGCCGATGATCCCGCCGCCGGCGACGATGCGCTTTGCCAGCTCGTCGCCGAGGTTCCGCTCCGAGTCTCGCAGCGCCCGCGCGCCGGCGTGGGAGTACACGACCGGCACGCCGCGCTTCTCGGTCAGCGCGAGCACGTCCGCCATGGTGCGGTCGCTCGCGTGCGCGAGGTCGATGATCATCCCCAGCGCCATCATCCGCTCGACCACCGCGCGGCCGGTGTCGGTGAGCCCGCGCTCGGTGCGCTTCGTCTCGTCGAAGAGGCCCGGCGGCACCTGCCCGTACGCCGCGCCGCCGATCGCGTTGTCGCCGAAGTGCACCAGCGTCACCAGCCGCGCGCCGGCCGCCCACAGCACGTCCACCTCTTCCACGGTGCGGATGCCCTCGCCGCCCTCCACCGCGGGCAGCACGGTGAGGTAGCCGCGAGCGATGAGCCCTCGCGCCGCCTCCGGATCGCGCGCGACCGCGAAGCCCGGCGTCGTCTGCACGAACCTGTCGAGCCCCCGGAGCTGCCGCACCGACTCGCCAAGCACGTCCACGTTGGGCCGCAGCCGGAACGGAGGCCACAGCGACGCCACCGCGAAACGCACGCCGCTGCGGTGGAGCGCCTCGCCGTCGATCTGGTTGCGCAGGATGATGTCCGGTCCACCCGCGAGTCCCGCGCCGTCTCCGCTGCGCCCTCGGAAGACGGGCTTGGCGGCGCCATCCATGGAGAAGTGGAGGTGGAGGTCGGTGCGGACGGCGGCGGAGGGCTCGGGGGCCGCGGTGCGATCCGGGCGCGCGGCGGAGCAGGCGAGGACGAGGGCCAACGGAAGCGCTGCAGCGAGAGTGGGGCGCATCGACGTCATCGGCGTCATCGGCATCGGTCGGCAGTTAGCACGCGCGCGCGTGGTATGTCCCCGGAGCGTGTCGAGCACGAGCCGCCCCGTCCGCGAGCTGGGACGCCGCCGCTGGCGCGGTCCGGGCGCGGGTCGTGCGGGCGGGAGAGAGGGTCGCGGCCGGTCGTGGTTGCTCGCGGCGCTGATCGCCACCACCGCGGTGTCGCTCGGGCTGCTCGCGTGGTTCGCCGCCACCAGCGTGGCCTGGTTTGCCGCCTCGCCGACCGGCGACGAGCACTTCGGCGAGCTCAACCGCTGCCTCGTCGATCTCCATCGCGGCGCCCGGGTGGGCTACGCGGTCGCGCCCGGCGGTCAGGCGGCGGCGACCTTCGGCGGCACCGGCGTGGCGGTGTGCCGTGAAGAGGAAGGGCGCGTGGACGGGCTGTGGCTGGAGGTCCTGGGCCCCACCGCGCTCGCGTTCGACTTCGACGGGCTGCTCTGGCTCTCGTCGGCGGGCGGGCCCGGTCAGCCGGCGGGCCTCTTCCGCAAGCGCAGCGGCGAACCTCCCGAGTGGGTCGGCGACGTGGTGGCGATGTCGCTTGCCGGGCATCGCGACGGCGTGGCCGCGCTCGATCCGGAGGGGCGGCTCTACTCGGTCAGCGAAGACGGACGCACGCTCGGCTTCGCGGAGCTCGGCGGGCCGTGGCCGGGCGCGGTGGAGCTGGCCGCGGACGCGAGCGGACGTTTCGTCTCGGTGGTGGCGGAGGGCCGGCTGCACCTGCTGCGCGCATCCGACCTGTCGAAGCTGGAGGTCGAGGCGCCCTGCTCGGTGGACTACCTCTGGTGGCTCGGCGCGGGCGGGGAGCTGCTGGTCGAGTGCCGGCCGCAGGCTCGCGGTGACCGCGCGCTCTCCCTGCGCTACGACGTGGAGCGGGGCGTGTGGGAGACCGCGCCGCCGAACGCGGACGGCGAACGGCGCGAGCACTCGCTGCTGGTGGCGGGTGTAGGTGCGTGGGTGAAGGCGTGCGACCTGCTTCCCTGCACCGCGCGGCCTCCGCTCGCGTGGTGAGCGGGCGGGCACCCCGGGCAGCACGGGAAGGATCGCGGACCGGCAGGTGTAGTGCCTCTGCCGCGGGGACTGGCCGGTTGCCCGCTCCGAGTGGCGCTTCTAGATTCGGACCCAGACGATGAACGCAGAAGATCTCCTGGATGAGCGACAGCGGGACGTGCTCCGGGCGATCGTCCAGGAGTACATCTCGACGGGCGGCCCGGTCGGCTCCGCGCAGCTGGTGAAGCGCGCCGAGTTCGACGTGTCCTCGGCCACGCTGCGCAACGTGATGAGCGACCTCGAGGAGCTGGGGTTCCTCGAGAAGCCGCACACCTCCGCCGGGCGCGTGCCCACCGACCGCGGCTACCGGTTCTACGTGGACACACTGGTGCGCCTGCGCGAGCCGGCCCCACGCGACCGCGAGCTCATCCAGCAGGGGCTCGCGGCCGACACCTCCGTCGAGGAGGCGGTGCAGGAGGCGTCGAAGGTGCTGCACTTCATCACCCGCCATGCCGGCGTGGTGGTGACCCCGCGCGCGATGCCGTCGGTCTTCGAGCGCCTCGAGTTCGTGCGCCTGCGCGAGAACCGGGTGCTCGCGGTGCTCGTCGCCGCCAACGGGCACGTGGCCAACCGCGTGTTCACGGTGGACTTCACGGTGACGCCGGAGGACCTCGTCCGCAGCGCGAACTACCTCAACGAGCTCCTCTCGCGGGCCCCGCTCGACGAGGTGCGGGCGCGCATTGCCGCCGAGCTCGACCGCGAGCAGGCCGCCTACGACCAGCTCGCGCGCAAGGCCCTCGCGCTGGGCATCGCGGCGACGACGGTGGGCAAGAGCGAGCGGCTCCACATCGAGGGCACCGGCTCCTTCCTCGACCTCGGCGACATGGAGCGCGCGAAGCTCCTCTTCCGGGCGCTGGAGGAGAAGACGAAGCTCCTCGAGCTGCTCGACCGGGTGCAGCGCGCGCGGGAGATGCAGATATTCATCGGCCGCGAGAGCGACTTCTCCTCCGCCGGCGAGGTCACCGTCATCGCCAGCCCCTACGGCGTGGGCGAGCAGATGGTCGGCGCGGTGGGCGTCATCGGCCCCACGCGGATGAACTACCAGCGGGTCATTCCCCTGGTGAACTTCACCGCGCAGGTGCTCTCGCGCGTGGTGAAGGACACGTAGGCGCGAGTCAGGGTTCGTTCAGGCTCAGAGGCCCAGCCGCTCCCGCAGCCCGAGCTCCAGCATCCGGTGCCACGACGGCCAGTCGTGCGCCACGTCGTGACCCCACACCTCCACGTTGGCGCCGATGCCCTTGCCCGCGAGCTTCTCCGCGAAGCGCAGCGTCTGCGCCGGCACCTCCCACTGGCCCTGGCCGGTGATGAGGTGGATGGGTGACGAGCGGATCGCCGCGAGCCGAGCGTCGTCCCCGAGGCCCGGCACGTACCAGGAGGGATTGTTGAAGTAGACGTTGTCGTCCGAGTACCCGTGCAGCAGGTGCTCGAGGTCGTACACGCCGCTCATTCCCAGCATCCCGGAGAAGAGATCCGGCCGGCGCAGTAAGCCGTTGGCGGCGAAGAAGGCGCCGAAGGAAGCGCCCGCGCCGAGCACGCGCGCCGCGGGGTTCTGCAGCACGTTGCGGATGTGGGGAACGACCTCCTCCTCGATGTACGCGCTGTACGCCGCCTGCCGCCGCGCCTTCTCCGGCATCGGCACCGAGTCGTTGCACCACGCATGCGGGTTGATGCTGTCGATGGAGAAGATCGTCACCCGGCCCGCCTCGAGCAGGTGCGAGACCGCGCCGATGAGCCCCTTCTGCTCCGCCTCGAGGTGGTTCGCCGCCCAGGTGGGGAAGAGCAGCACCGCCGGCCCCCAGTGCCCGTAGCGCACGATGGGCATGTGCATCTGCAGGCGCTCGCTCCACCAGCCGAAGGTCTCTCTGTGCATGGGCGCGGCTCTTAGCACGCGGAGGGTGGGCTAACGGCGCCGGCACACCCACTCGGAAGGGGTCGGCTCGAGGTACGAGCCCGGTGACGAACGGAATCCGCATGGTAGAGCCGGGGCATGCGCACTCTCACGATCGTCGCCCTCTCGCTCTTCTTCGTCGCCTGCAGCGGCAGCAACTCCGACACCGATGCCGGCGTGGACGCCGGCTTCTCCTCCGGTGGTGGCGACGCCGGTGGTGGTGGTGGTGGCGCGGACGCGGGCCTTACCGATGGCGGCACGACTGACGCCGGCGCGGACGAAGACGCGGGGATGACCGACGCGGGCACGGACGAAGACGCGGGGATGACCGACGCCGGGACCGACGAAGACGCGGGCGTGACCGACGCGGGCACCGATGAAGACGCAGGCATGGCGGACGCGGGCATGAGCAGCGGGCTCGACTGCACCTTCAATGCGGACTGCCCGGCGGCGGAGCGCTGCGAGTGCGTGGACTTCGCCTGCACCTGCCAGTTCGGCGTGCGCGGCACGGGTGTGGCGGGCGTCGATCCCTGCGTGGACGGCAACGACTGCGCGAGCTCGCTCTGCGTCGAGGGCAACGGCGGCCTCTACTACTGCTCGGGCCAGTGCACCTCTGCGGCGCAGTGCGGCCCGAACCTGCCCATCTGCTCGAACATCGCGTTCATCGGGCAGATCTGCATCCGCGATCCGAACCCGTAGGGAGCGCACTTGCCTGACGCGCGCCTCATCCCTCCCGGCAGCGAGGAGCTCTTCGTCGAGGCCTCGGGCGGGCGCTACCGCGTGTTGCGGAGCACCCGTGCAGGCCCCGGCGTGCCGCTCTTGCTCGTGCACGGAGGCGGCTCCGACAACGCGGCGATCTCCTGGTACCGCGCCTTCGAGCCGCTGAGCGCGGATCGTCCGCTGCTCGCGGCGGACCTTCCGGGCTTCGGGTACACCGAGTCGGTCCCGGTGACCGGCTCGGCGGCGGGAATGGCGGATCAGCTCCGCGAGCTGCTGGCGGCGCTGCGCATCGACAGGGTCTGCATCGCCGGCGTCTCGATGGGCGGCGAGGTCGCGCTGCAGTTCGCGCTGCGTCACCCCGAGGCGTGTCACCGGCTCGTGGCGGTGGCGCCGGGCGGGCTCGTCTCGAGGATCGGCGGGCCGCTCGTGCACCGCTCGCTGTGGCTGATGACGCTGCTGCCGGACGCGCTGCTCCGGCCGCTCGCCGCGCTGAGCAACCGCTTCATGGGCGCGGTCATCCGGCGGATGGTGTACGACCCCGCCTCGCTGCCGCCGGAGGTCATCGACGAGATGGTCCGCGAGGCGAGGCGACCCGGTTCGGGGATGGCGTACGGCGCATACAACCGCCGGTCCATCGGCCCCTCGCAGATGCGCAACGACCTGCTGCCGGTCGTGTCGCGCATCACCGCGCCCTCCCTGTTCTTCCACGGAGAAGAGGACGGGCTCGTCCCCCTCTCGGGTTCGGCTGCCGCGGCGGAGCGCATGCCGCACGCGCGGCTGGTGCGGGTGCCTCAGTGCGGTCACTGGGCGCAGCTCGAGGCGCACGATCGCTTCATCGCCGAGGTCTCGCGGTTCCTCCGGGAACCCTGACCGCCTGCCGACTGCCTCCCGTGGCCGGAAGAGTCGCGCGCACTTCCCCGGGCCATCGTGCCGGTGGGCCCGGCTCTGCCGTTCGCCGACCTGCTCGGGTAGCGCGTCACGTCAGCGGCACCCGCCTCACTTCACCCGGATCTCTTCCGCCGTGATCCCCCAGCCACCTTCCGGGCTCCGGCGCAGGAGCGCTTCGCGCACGCCCTCGCTCATGATCATCGTCGTCGGGCTCTGGGGGAGGCGGAAGAGGGGAAGCTCCGGGCCCTTCGAGCGCGCGAAGACGAGCCTGGTGAAGACGAGCAGCGGCGGGAGCTCGTCCGAGCCCTCCATCAGCGTGTCGTACGTCGACGCCCGGAGGTTCACCGCGTCCACCATCCCCAGCACGTTCAGCGCGTGGAAGCCGGTCCACTTCTGACGCGTGCGCCGGTTGCGGAGCACGGCCGGGAAGGTCTGCACGTTGCGGACGCCGGCCGCTCCGAGCGTCTGCAGGAGGAGGTCGCTGACCACCGGGATCTGGCCTCCGAGCAGATGATCCGGCCGCGCACCCCTGGGGACATCCACGGCGAAGACGAGCGGCTCCGTCAGCGCAGCGCTGATCTTCCGGCCCGAGGTGAAGCTCACGGACTCCGGCAACGAAGGGTCGTCGGTGATGCCCCACTCGGCATGCACGTCGGGCGCGAAGCGGTAGAACACCCGGCCGTCCTACCTCACGTTGCGCGTAGAATGGCCGCCTGCTCGTTGGCTCGGCCGCCGCGTCGGGGGGAGAGAGTGTGATGACCGTTTCGCGCCTGGTGACGTGTGCCGCAGTCCTGCTGTTCGCCGTCGGCTGTGAAGAGACACCGGAGCGCGTCTGTACGCCCGGCGAGACGCAGGCGTGTCTGGGCGCGGGCGCGTGCAACGGCGCGCAGGCGTGCACCGCGGACGGGCTGGGCTTCGGCGCGTGCGACTGCGGAGGCAGCGGCGCGGATGCCGGTGCGGACGGCGGCGACGAGAGCGACGGAGGGCTGACGGACGGAGGGCTGACCGACGGCGGCGTGACCGCCTGCGATCCGATCGCGCAGACGGGATGTGCGGGAGGCCAGCGCTGCGCGCTCATGTACTCGGCGGGGAACGCATCCGGCTTCGAGTGCGTCGCGGCCGGGACGATCGCAGCGGGCGCCGAGTGCTCGCGGCCCTTCGACGGCGCGGACGAATGCGCGGGCGGGACGCTCTGCCTCGAGGGCCGCTGCGCGGCGGTCTGTGACGCGGAGGGCAGCGCCGCGTGCGCGACGAACGAGGCCTGCGTGCGGTTCGAGCACGGCCTCGTGGACGGCGGCTCGTTGTCGTTGGGCAGCTGCATCGCCACCTGCAACCCGGTGACGCAGGTTCGCCTCACCGACAACGCGCCCGCGTGCGGCAGCGCCGACCCCTCCCAGCCGAACCGCGGCTGCTTCGGGCAGTTCGGCTCGCCCTTCACCTGCTTCCCCTCGAGCTCGACGGTGGTGCACGGCGAGGTGGCGAATCCCTCGGGCGGGCCGGTCTATCTGAACAGCTGCGCGCCGGGCTTCCTGCCCCTGCTCAGCGAGGAGCCGGGGAGCACGCGGATCCTCTGCGCGGCGCTGTGCACGCCGGTGGAGACGCACGCGAGCGCCACCTCCGGAGCAGCAGGAGCCTCGCCGCACGCCTGCACCGACCGCGGCGCGACGGATGCCGAGTGCCGCTTCGCGCACTTCGTCGAGCCCCAGCCGAGCGCGTTCGGCAACGAGGTGGGCTTCTGCCTCGACTACGCAGACCGCTCCTGGGACCACGACGAGGACCCCGCCACCGAGCCGGTGCCCTTTCCCTCCTGCACCGCGCTGACCGCCGGCGACGCGGACGGTGACGGCGTGGCGGACCATCTGCCGTGGGGCTGCGGCCCGCTGCCGTAGGCTCGCGCTTCGCCCGCCCGCTGCCGATGGTGTAGTGGACCGCTCCTGGAGACGGGAGCGCGCGCATCGTGACGAGGAGCGGGTGGGTGGTGGCGGTGGTGGGCGGCCTGTTGTGGCTCGCCTTCGTCGCGTGGAAGGGGTCCGAGCGGCACGGTGACGTGTGCAACCACTACACGGATCACCTGCGCCACCAGTCCGAGTCGCTCGCGCTCCTGCGGCACGGCTTCGACGTGTACCGCCGGCCCTACTCGGAAGTGACCGCGGGACTGGAGCTGCCCTGCGGCGTGCACGACGGGCTCTTTCCCGAACGCACCGCGCCCTATCCACCGCTGGGCATCCTCTCGCACTGGCCGTTCGCGCTGATCGAAGCGAACGGCTTCGTCTCGCCGCAGCGCGCCCACGGGCTCCTCGTCCTCGCGTGGAGCGCCGTCGCGTGGCTCGGCGTGGTGCTCGCGCTCTGGCTGTCGCGGAGGAGTGGCCGCACTGCGCAGGTGGGCTTCCTCTTCGTGTTCGCGCCGCTGATGCTCGGCATGGGCGCCAACGGCTTCTACGACGTGCTGTTCGTGACGGCCGCGCTCGTGTCGGTGGCGCTCGCGAGGGCCGGCTACACCGGGAGCGCGCTGGTGGCGACCGCGCTCTCCGGCTCGCTGCACTTCCGAGCGCTCTCCCTGGCGCCGCTGGGGCTCGTCTGGTTGCGAGACCTCTGGCGCGACCGGAAGGCCGCATCAGCCCTCCGCGTGTGGCCCGCCCTCGCCCTGGCACTGGCGCTGCTCCTCCCCGCTGCGCTCTCGGCGGCAGTGGTCTCGCAGACGCTGGACACCATCCCCGCGCACAACCCGGTGCACGTGTCGAAAGCGCTCAACGCCGCGCTCTTCACGGGCCTCTCGCTGCTGACGTTCGGCGCGCTCCTGTGGGCCCGAGCGCCCTTCACCGCGCTGTCCCTCCTCACCGCGCTGGCCGCGATGCTCTCCGACCGCGCCCACGGTTGGTGGCACGCGGCCGTGCTGCTCGCGCCGGCGGTGCTGCTCCTCGCTGAAGAGGGTGCGATCGCAGACGACCCACGACGTCACCGAGCCGCGTGGCTCGCCGTGTGGGCCTACGCGATCGCTGGCGGCTACCTCGCCTTCCGGCACCCGCTCTCGCCGTACTGGCAGTGGCTCCTCTTCGTCTTCCGGGGCGTGGCCTAGAACGCACCGAAGCGGAACATCAGGCTCGCGTTCGGTCCGCCCGCGCGGCGCGAGGTGCCATCGCCCGCGGCGAGCCGGTAGCCCACCGCGAGGTCGAGGTGGAAGAACGAGGTCACCGCCACGCCCGTGCTCACCGTGAGCTCGGCGCAGGGATGCGCCGACAGCGCTTCGCCGTGAGGCTCGAGGACACTGACGCCGAGCACTGCACCGACCCCTGCATGCACGCGCGCGAGCGGCTGCAGGCGGTACTCCGCCCAGAGGCCGCCCTGCCAGTACGAGACCTCCGGCCAGCCTCCGAAGTGCGGCACGCCCGCGAGCGCACCGCCCAGCACCAGCCGGTGGTCGATGATCCAGCCCCCACGCCCGCCCACGAGGGGGAGCGCTTCGCCATCGACCAGACCGACGCCGACGGTCGGCCCGCCGTAGCCTCCGTGATCGACGGCGTGAGCCTGAAGTGGGACGGCAGCGGTGAGGGCGGCAAAGAGGAAGGCGAGTCGGATCATGTGCGCAGCCCACGAGCAGTGGGGGGATGGACGCGTGATGAGCCTCGGCAGGAGGCGCACGCGGCCGCGGCTGGAGGGCAGGGCGTCGCGCGAGGGAGGGTGGGCGGTCGCACCCGGATGGGCGCGTCGCTCCGCCACGATGAGTGCGTCGCTTCGCCAGGATGAGCGCCGGGCCACGACTGGCCGAGCGGGCGTCCTCGACAGGGGCTCTGGGCGTCCCCACCGGATGGGCACGGCGCCACGGCAGGATGAGGGGGGCGCCTTGTCCGGAAGGGCAGGAGGTATGTCTTTCTTTCAACAACTCCGCGGCCCCCTGAGCGGCCCGCCCGCCCCCAAACCCGCCAGGCGCAGCGGGGGTTGATCCGCAACTGTACCCGTGTTCAGGCTGTAGGGGATGGACCCGCTCGCCCCGCTCCCCGAATCACACGAGCCGCTGGACCGCTTCCACCCGCTGGTGCGGCGGTGGTTCGCCTCCCGCCTCGGGCACCCGTCCGAGCCGCAGCGCCGGGGCTGGCCGCTCATCGCCTCGGGGCGGCACGTGCTCATCGCGGCGCCGACCGGCTCGGGAAAGACGCTGGCCGCGTTCCTCGCCTGCCTGGACTCGCTCCTCAGAAGAGCGCTGGCGGGCGCGCTGGAGGACCGCACCTACGCGCTCTACGTCTCGCCGCTGAAGGCGCTGGGCAACGACGTGCAGAAGAACCTCCTCGGGCCGCTGGGGGAGCTGTGGGCGATGGCGCGCGAGGAGGGCCACGTGCTGCCCGACCTGCGGGTGCTCGTGCGCACCGGCGACACGCCCGCCTCCGAGCGCGCGCGGATGACGAAGACGCCGCCGCACATCCTCATCACCACGCCCGAGTCGCTCTACCTCGTGCTCACCGCGGCGAAGGCGCGCGAGTCGCTGCGCGGCGTGGAGACGGTGATCGTGGACGAAATCCACGCGCTCGCCCGGGACAAGCGCGGCGCGCACCTCGCGCTCTCGCTGGAGCGGCTGGAGGCGCTCTGCACCGCCGCGCCACAGAGGGTCGGACTCTCCGCGACGCAGCGGCCGCTCCCGCTCATCGCGAGCTACCTCGTGGGCAACGGGCGCCCGTGCGAGCTGGTGGAGGTGGGCCACACGCGGCCGTGGGAGCTGTCGGTGGAGGTGCCGGACTCGGAGCTGGGCGCGGTGGCCTCGCACGAGATGTGGGGCGAGATCTACGACCGCGTGGTCGCGCTGGCGGACCAGCACCGGACGATCCTCATCTTCGCCAACACGCGGAAGCTGGCCGAGCGGGTGGCGCACGATCTCGGCGAGCGGCTGGGGCAGGGCCTCGTGGCCGCGCACCACGGCAGCATGTCGCGAGAGCTGCGCCTCGCTGCCGAGGAGAAGCTCAAGCGCGGCGAATTGCGCATCATGGTCGCCACCGCGTCCCTGGAGCTGGGCATCGACATCGGCAGCATCGATCTCGTCTGTCAGCTCGGCACCCCGCGCTCCATCGCCGCGTTCCTCCAGCGGGTGGGCCGCGCCGGTCACCACTACGGCGGCATCTCCCGCGGCATCCTCTTCGCGCTGACGCGAGACGAGCTGGTGGAGTGCGCCGCGCTGGTGCGTGCGGTGCGCGAGGGCGATCTCGATCGGGTGCGGATGCCCCAGAGGCCGCTCGACGTGCTCGCGCAGCAGCTCGTCGCCGCGTGTGCCGCGGACGAGTGGCGGGAGAGCGACCTCTTCGCGCTCGTTCGCCGCGCGCATCCCTACCGGGACCTCACCGCGCAGGAGTTCGAGCAGACGCTGCACATGCTCGCCGAGGGCGTCTCCTCCCGCCGCGGCCGCGCGCGGGTGCACCTCCACCGCGATCGCGTGAACGGGATGCTGCGCGCGAGGAAGGGCGCCCGCATCACCGCGGTCACCAACGCGGGCGCCATCCCCGACACCTTCAACTACCCGGTGGTAGCCGAGCCGGAGGGCATCGTCGTCGGCACGCTCGACGAGGACTTCGCGGTGGAGAGCACCACCGGCGACGTGTTCCTCCTCGGGACGACCGCGTGGCGGTTCCAGCGCATCCTCGGCGGCACGGTGAGGGTGGAGAACGCGGCCGGCCAGGCGCCCACCGTTCCCTTCTGGCGCGGCGAGGCCCCGGCGCGCACCGACGAACTCTCCACCCACGTCTCGCGGCTGCGTGAAGAGCTGGTGCGGCTCTCCCGCGAAGAGGCCGAGGCGTTCCTGCGCGATCCGCAACGCGTCGGGCTCACCGGACCTGCGGCCTCGAACCTCGTGGCGTACCTGCGCGCGGTGCACGCGGTGCTCGGCGGCATCCCCTCGAAGGAGCACGTGATCGCCGAGCGCTTCTTCGACGAGGCGGGCGGGATGCAGCTGCTCCTGCACGCCCCGTTCGGCGCCCGCATCAACCGGGCGTGGGGGCTCGCGCTGCGCAAGCGCTTCTGCCGCACCTTCGACTTCGAATTGCAGGCCGCGGCCACCGACGACGGCGTGCTCCTCTCGCTCGGCGAGCAGCACTCCTTCCCGCTCGACGACGTGTTCGCCTTCCTCACGCCGGACACGGTGGAGGAGGTGCTGACCCAGGCCGTGTTGCAGTCGCCGCTCTTCGGCGGACGCTTCCGCTGGTCGGCCACGCGGGCGCTGGCGCTCTCGAGGTTCAGCGGCGGCAAGAAGGTCCCGCCCATCCTGCAGCGCGCGCGAGCGGAGGATCTGCTCGCGGCGGTGTTCCCCGCGCAGGTGGGCTGTCAGGACAACCATGGCGGCGGCGACATCGAGGTTCCCGACCACCCGCTGGTGACCGAGGCGATGCGCGAGTGCCTCACCGACGCGCTCGACGTGGACGGACTGCGCGAGGTCCTGCGCGGGATGAAGGAGGGACGCATCACCGCGCGCGGCGTGGACCTCCCCGAGCCCTCGCCGCTGGCGCACGCGCTGCTGAACTCGAACCCCTACACCTATCTCGACGAGGCGCCGCTGGAGGAGCGCCGGGCCCGCGCGGTGAGCCTTCGCCGCACCCTCTCGCCCGAGGACGCGGCGGGCTTCGGCGCGCTGGACGCGGAGGCCATCCGGCAGGTGCTCGAGGACGCGCGCCCGCCGATGCGCGACGCAGACGAGCTGCACGACGCGCTCCTGCAGCGGGTGCTGATGCCGGAGCCCGAGGCCCCCGCCGAGCACGTCCCCGAGCTCATCGCGCAGCGCCGCGCCGCGGTCTTCACCGTCGCGGCCACCAACGATGAGGGAGCCCCACGCCGCTTCCTCGTCGCCGCCGAGCGCGTGCCGCACGCGGAGGCGCTCTGGCCCGACGTCCCGCTTGCCCTCCAACGGCTGCCCGGTGACGCGGACGTCGCGCGCGAGGCGGCGGTGCTGCTGCTCGTGCGAGGGCACATGGAGGAGTGTGGCCCGACCACCGCGGCGGAGCTCGCGCAGCGCACGCTGCTCCCCGAATCGGAGCTGCTCTTCGCGCTCCACGCGCTCGAGGCGGAGGGGCAGGCGCTGCGCGGAACCTTCCGTCCGGGACACGCGGGCGCACTGGAGTTCTGCGACCGCCGGCTCCTGCAGCGCATCCACCGGCTCACCGTGGGCAGGCTGCGCCGAGAGATCGAGCCGCTCTCCGCGCAGGACTACATGCGCTTCCTCTTCCGGTGGCACCACCTCGACGAGGCCGACCGGCTGCGAGGGAAGGGTGGCCTGCTCCGCGCGGTGGGGCTGTTGCAGGGCTGGGAGGCACCGGCCTCGGCGTGGGAGTCGTACCTGCTGCCGGTGCGGATGAAGCAGTACCTGCCGGACCTGCTGGAGCGCGCGTGCTGGGAGGGCGAGGTCGCGTGGGGCCGGCTCACGCCGAGGCACAAGGACGAGCCCGCGCGGCCGGACCCGGGTCCCCGTCGAGGCGCCTCGCACGCGCCTCAGCAGTCGGCGGCGCTGCGCGCAGTGAAGGACGGGCGCTCGCCGGTGGTCACGCGCAACGCGCAGCTGACCTTCGTGCGCCGCGAGGACCTCGACTGGATGCTCTCCGCCGCGCGCGGGCCCGTGGTGCTCGACGACGGAGGGCTGCGGCTGCCCGCCTCGCTCTCGCACTGCGCGCGCGACGTGGTCTCCGCGCTGGAGCGCCGGGGCGCATGCTTCTTCGCGGACCTCGTGGCGGCGACGCGCAGGCTTCCGGCGGAGGTGGAGGACGCGCTGTGGGAGCTGCTCGCGGCGGGCCTCGTCACCGCCGACGCGGTGGACAACCTGCGGGTGCTGCAGAGCCCGGCGAAGCGCCAGCGACGCAAGCTGCTCCGCCGCGGAGGTCCGGGCCGGTGGAGCCTCTTCACCCCGATGTCCGCCGACGCGCTCACGCCCGCGCAGTCACTGGAGAGCGTGGCGAAGCTCGTGCTGCAGCGCTACGGCATCGTCTTCCGCGAGGTGGCGATGCGCGAGTGTCTCGTGCCCTCGTGGCGCGAGCTGCTCTCCGTCTATCGCCGCATGGAGGCCCGAGGTGAGCTCCGCGGCGGCCGCTTCGTGGCGCACCTCGCCGGCGAGCAGTTCGCGCTCCCCGAAGCGGTGGACCTCGCGCGCGCCGTGCGCCGCACGCAGCCGAAGGGCGAGCGCATCCAGGTCTCCGCGGTGGACCCGCTGAACCTCACCGGCATCGTCACGCCGGGACCTCGCGTGGCCGCCATCGCCGGTCAGTTCGTCACCTTCGTGGACGGCGTGCCGCAGACCGACGCGCAGCTCGCGGAAGAGGGCGCCGCCGTGTTCCCCCCGCTCGCGCGGCCCGCGGCCGGATGATCGCTGAGGTCCCGCCAGACCCGCGCGGTGCGTTGAACCCCCCTTGAGCGGGCGCAACCTTCCGTAAACACGCAACAATTCCGTGGCAGGGCGACTGCAGTGGGAGGCGGCACCACTCCCGCTGGAGCCGCCCGTGCGCCGTCCCGTCCTCGCCCTCTTCGTCCTGAGCCTCCTCAGCATCGGAAGCCTGCTCGTCGGCTGTGGCCCCGAGGACGCCTTCCTCCCGCCCGAGCTGATGTCTGCCGCGCGTCCGGTACCCGCGGCCTCGGCACGGCTGACCACCGCGAGCGCGTCGCGCGCCTCTTCGACGGTGTCACCGCAGGGAGACCTCGCGCGCACGACGGCGGCGCAGGTACAGCCGGGCGCACAGCCGCAGTGGCAGGACAGCTTCTCCATTGCTGCGACGCCGGAGGTGTGGACCGCGTTCGATCTCGTCGGCCTCAAGCGCGGCCGTCACGTGCTCGCGGTGTTCGTGTACACGGAGAGCTTCGGCTACCAGCGCGTGGACCTCACCTTCACGGTGGGCACGCCGCCCGGCCCGGGCGAGTTCGCGGCGGAGTCGCTCGGCAACCGCGCGTATCGCGTGTGGTCACGCCTGCTGGTGGCGAACACGGCGATCAGCGACTACGGGCTCGCGGGCCGGTGGCGCGTCGAGGGTCACCTCGACGGCAGCGCCACGCCGATCGCCAGCGCGCACTTCACGCTCTACTAGCCCTCGTCGCAGTTCGCGTCGCGCCCCGGAACACACGGAAGCCCGATGATCGGCGAGGCCTGAAGCAGCGCGCGGAACGGCTGCTCCCAGAGGACCTGCGGCGCTTCCCATGCCGCGTTCGGGGCGGCGGGCTTCGTCTCGCTCGAGCCGTCGTTCACGGTGGCGTTCACGTTCACGGGCTTCGTCACGGCGTGCCTCCTGCGGCGGGCAGCGGTAGGGACACCGCACACACGCGACCATCCGCGGTGCCGACGACGACGCGCGACGGGCCATCCTCCTGCGGCGGGCTCAGAGCGCCATCGCCCGGCATCGTGAACTGCCCCTGGATCGTCATGAACCCGTCCACCTGGTAGAGCGTGTTGCCGGCCGTGAACACGAACTGACTGCCCACCAGCCGCAGCGACGAGGGCGAGCCGTTGAGGGTGACGTCCGGTCCCATCTGCACCGGCGTCTGCGCGGAGTCACCGGTGGGGAAGCGGTACCGACGCACCGTGGTTCCGAATCCCACGACGAACCCGCCCTGGATGGGCAGCACGTGCGCCGTCGGCGCGCTCGTCAGCGGCACGTGCCAGAGGTACTGCATCGTGTCTCGGCGGAAGGCCCAGATGCCGTTGTTCGCGGGCACGAGCACCATCGTGTCCACCGTCGCGCCGGCCGCGTCGCGCACCACGTCGCCCTGCACGATGCCGCGCGCCACGGGGCCGATGGCCGAAGGCATGCCGGTGGGACCTGCCACCGGTGCGCCGTTGATGCTGCTCACGACGTGTAGCGGCGAGGTGGCGGAGTTCGTCGGGATCCACAGCCGGTTGTTCGCGTAGTCCACGTACATCTCACCGGTGATGTCTCCGAGCGCGCCCGCGGCCGGATAGAGCCACTGGGTGTTGCCGTCGTTGCGCAGCGCAGCCACGCGGTTGTTCGTCCCGCCGGTGCGGGTGCCGAAGAAGACGAGATCCTGCGGCGCGGTTGACCCGGTCACTCCCGCGAACTGCGCCACCGGCGACGCCTGGATGGGCATCATCGTGCCCGCGGGGACGCCGAAGACCTGCTGCGAGTTGCGGCGCCAGACCTCGGTGCGGGTGGCCGCGTTGATTCGGTACACGGAGCCCGCCTGGTCACCGGTGAAGATGTGCGGCTGGCTCCCGGCACCGGCAAAGAGCGTCGAATAGACCGGCCTCGCCTGAACCAGCCCGCCGAGCGGCAGCGGGCGCCACGTCTCCACGCCGTCGCTGACCCGGTTGCTCGTCAGCGCGCCGAGGTTGCCGACCGTCATCGCCCTCACGCCGGACTGCACCACCGGCCGCGCGAAGTTCGACATGCCCACCGAGTAGCACCACTGCAGCGGCGCGCTCGACGCGCCCAGCGGCCACACCGAGAGGCCCTGCGCGGTGGGCACGATGCCGGGGCTGTAGTCGTAGTTGTTCGAGTTGCCGCGGCGCCTCGCGGTGTGGATCCGGTAGTGGTAGCGCGCGCCCTGCACGAGCGCCGGTCCGACCGCGCCGTTGTCGATGAAGGAGCCGGTCCCGTTCGGCGTGAGCGCGACGCCCGGCGTTCCCACCGTGGCGACGACGACCGTGCCGGACTCGGGGGTGTGGCCGTACGGCGGCGGCGCGGCGTTGCGGCCGCCGGGCACGTAGGTCGGCGCGGTTCCGAGACGACGAACGATGACCACGCCCTGGAGGTTCGCCGGGTTCGTCCAGGAGAGCTCCACGCGGCCGGCCTGGTTCACCACCGCGACGAAGGAGCTGACGTCCTCCTGCGCGAGCGCGGCGGCGGGCGCCACGGTCATGGCGAGCAACGCGATCAACCGGGTCTTCTGCAACGAAGCGCTCATCACAGCAGCTCCACCACGAGCGTGCCGACAGGCTGTCCGTCCAGCGTGAGCTGGGCCTTCCAGTCGCCGGTGAGCCGGTGGTCTTCGATGGCCGTGCCCCGGACCGGCACGGTGAGATCCTTCTCGATCGGCGCGCCGTCACCTTCGAGCTGCCACGCGCCAACGGCGTAGGCGTTCCCGTCCGGCGACACGAGGAGCAGCGAGAGCTTGCCGGTGCCCTCGAGGTGCTCGACCCGCGCGCGCACGGTGAGCTCCGCGGTGTCGGCGATCCGCACCGCCGGCTCGTTGACGCCGGGCAGTGAGAGCGCGGCTGCGACCTTCGGCTTCTGCGTGACCTGTCCCTGCGCGGGGAAGGGCTCGACGAGCACCGGCTCGGTGGGCGCTGGAGTGACGGGAAGTTGCTGCGACGGCGTCTCGGGACGGGTGCAGCCCCAGAGCGCGAACGCGAGCGCGGATAGAGTGAGGAGTCGTCGCATCGCTTCCTGCCGGAACGGGTGGCTCAATCTACCGGGGTGGGTCATTCTCCGCCAGTGAGACCCTCGTGACCCACCTCACAAGCTCAATGATTTCGGAGAGATGGCGGACCCCTCTGGCATGAGCGTCACGCGCTACCTGCTCGCCGGCTTCCCGTTCGAGGTCTTCGCGCCGGAGGGGCTCGCTGAACGACTGCGCGCGGCGTGGTCGGCGTTCGTCGTGCCCGAAGTGGATGGCCGCCCGTTCGCTTCGCGCGCGCGTTTTTATGTGGAGGTGGCAGGGCCTTCGGTGGGCGAGCCGGTGGTGCAGCTCACCTTGCCCTCGCTGCAGGCCTCACCCGATGGCGTGCTGCGGCTGCACGCGGAGGACTTCAGTGCGGAGGTCACGCCGGCGCTTTGCGACGAGGTGACTGTCCAGGGCCCCGACGCGCTCTATCCGATCGACGTGACGGTGAGGGTGCTGCTCGCGCGCGACCTCGCGCGGCGCGGCGGCCTGCTCGTGCACGGCGTGGGCATCGCGGAAGAGGAAGGTGGGAGGGCGGCGCTGTTCACCGGCGACTCGGGCGCGGGGAAGAGCACGCTCGGGCGCTGCGCGGTGGAGGGAGGACTGCTGCGGATCTCCGACGAGCTCGTCGCGGTGGTGCCGACCGGTGACCGCCTGTGGCGACTCTGTGGCACGCCGTGGAACGCGGGAAGCGCATCGAGCGGAGTGCTGACGAACGTGGGCGTGCTCGCGCATGCGCCTCGCGATGCGGTGGAGAGCGTGGCGCCGTCCGAGGTGATGCGGGTGCTGCTGGGCAACGTGCTGCTCGCGGAGGAGAGCGCGGAGGCGCGGCTGCAGTTGGTGCGATACGTCACCGCGCTCTTGAACGACGTGCCCTCGGTGCGGCTCTCGTTCGCGCCGACGCCTCGGGTGGCGGACACGCTGCGCGCGATGCTGCGCGGAGAGGATGGGCTGAAGGGTAAAGGCTAGGGCACCGCGGGGACGCTGCCGCGGAGCATGAAGAAGATGACCACGCCGGTGACGGAGACGTAGAGCCACACCGGGAGCAGGACCTTCGCCACCTTGCGGTGCCGCGCGAAGCTCTTGCGCCACGCGAAGTAGAGGGTCAGCAGCGCGCCGGGGACCACGAACATCGAGAGCAGGATGTGCGTGATGAGGATGAAGAAGTAGATCGTCCGGACCGCGCCGGTGCCCGCGAACTTCGTGTCGCCGTGCACGTAGTGGTAGGCGAGGTAGCCCACGAGGAAGAGCCCCGACGACGCGAAGGCGGAGACCATCAGCCGCTGGTGCAGCGAGCGATTTCCGCGGCGGATGGCGAGGTAGCCCAGCGTGAGCAGCGTGGCCGAGAGCGAGTTCAGCGCCGCGTTCACCGCGGGCATGAAGCGCAGGTCCACCGTCGCGGTGGGATCGCCCTTCCGCACCAGCAGCAGGTACGCCAGCAGTGCGAGCGCGAGCGTGGAGGCGATCGCGGTGAAGACGTAGAAGCGCCGGTCGGCGGCGGCCTGGTCCGGCGAGGCGGGGAGCTCGAGCTGCGACATGCGCGCTGCATATCCCGAGGTGCCCGTCATCGCACCCGAAGCCGCGCACAGCGGGCCGTGGGGCAGGCAGGCGTGACGCGGTGCTCAGCGCGTGAAGCGCGGCAGACGCTGCTTGCCGTCGAGCGCCTCGGCGAAGAGGTCGCCGACCTTGTCCAGGCGCTTGCGGACTGTCTTCAGCGTAAAGGCCTTCGGGTCGAGCTTCGCGTTGACCTCGCTCCAGCGCAGCGGAGTGGAGACCGGCGCGCCTTCGACGCCGC
Organism: Pseudomonadota bacterium; assembly: GCA_023423535.1. Lineage (GTDB taxonomy): Bacteria > Myxococcota > Myxococcia > Myxococcales > Myxococcaceae > JAFAFL01. Next base: position 88,848 of record JAFAFL010000133.1, on the reverse strand, counting down.
GCAGCGAGTAGGGCGCGATGATCGTCTTGCCCTCGCCGTTCTGGAACGCGTCCAGGTAGAGCCTGCCGCCGCGGCTCTTGATCGCGCGCTCCGTGGTGGCGATCTCCGGCAACGCGTGCCCGAGCGCGCCGGTGATCGCCATCGAGAACTCCAGCGTGTCCTTGTAGTTGTGCCCTCGTGCGACCGGCACCAGCACGTGGAGGCCGCGCTTGCCGGACGTCTTCGGCACGCTCGCGAGCCCGAGCTTCTCCAGCAGGCCGCGCAGCGCGGAAGCGACGGTGAGCAGGTCCTCGAAAGGTCCGTCGCCGGGATCGAGATCGAACGCGACCCAGTCCGGCTCGGTGAGGTGCGGCACGCGGCTGTGCCACATGTGCAGCTCCAGCGCCGAGCGGTTCGCCAGCCAGAGCAGCGTCTCCTCGCGATCGACGATGGGGTGGCTGACCGTGCGCTTCTGCGTGGGCACGTCGGCGCGCGAGGACCACTCGGGGAGGTCGGGCACGTTCTGCCGGTAGAAGCCGCCCTGGGCGATCCCGCGCGGCCACTGCTTCAACGCGAGAGGCCGGCCCTCCAGCGCGCGCACCATCATCGGCGCCACGTCGCGGTAATACGCGAACACGTCCGCCTTGGTGACCTCCGCGCCGGGGTAGACGACGCGGGTGCCGCTGGTGAGCGCGACCTCTTCCACGCGGCGAGCTTCCTTCTTCGGGGACGGGCGCGGAAGGGTGGCGGTCCTCGCCGCCTTCTTCGCGGTGCTCGGCGCGCGGCGGGAGCCCTTTGCCGTCGCCTTGCCAGCGGGCTCGACCGCCACCGGGATCTCTCGCTTCGCCTCCTCCGGCTTCTTGTCCGCGCGCAGCCCGAGGAACGCCGGATGGCGCAGCTTTCCGTCGCGCGTCCACTCGGTGAAGCGCACCTGGGCCACGAGCTTCGGCGAGACCCAACGCGCGACCTTCATGCGGGGCGCGTCCTTCGCGGGCGGCAGATCGATCCGGTCCTTCTCCAGCCGGTCCCACAGCTCGCGGCGCAGCTTCGCGCTGTAGCCGGTGCCGACCTTGCCCGCGTAGCGGAAGCCGCCTTCCGGATCCGCCACGCCCACCAGCAGCGCGCCGATCTCCTTCTTGCCGTTGGTGATCGGCGTGTAGCCGATGATCGCGACCTCCTGCGCCTGCGACACCTTCAGCTTCAGCCACGCCCGCGAGCGCTTGCCCTCGTAGAGCGAGCCGCACTCCTTCGCGATCACGCCCTCCAGTCCTCGGCGCTCCGCTTCGGCGATGACGTCGGTCGCCTCGCCTCGAATGCGTTCGGCAACCTCCAGCGGTGGCGGCACGTTCGCGAGCACCGACTCGAGCAGGTCGCGGCGCTCCTCCACCGGCCTCTTGCGCAGGTCTTCTCCGTCGAGCCAGAGGAGGTCGAAGACCGCGAAGCGGTGGTCCGCGCCCGGCGTGAGCAGCGACTCGAACTTCGACACGCCCTTCGCGTCGTAGGCGACGACCTCGCCGTCGAACACGGCCTCCGGCACCACCATGCGAGACAGCGCGCGGGCGATCTCCGGGAAGCGCGCGGTGAGGTCGAGCCCGTTGCGGGTGACGAAGCAGACGCGCCCGTTCGACACCGCGGCGATGCCCCGGTAGCCGTCGTACTTCACCTCGAAGAGGTAGCGCTCCAGCTCGCCCGCGCGCTCGGGCTCCGCGAGCGTGGCGAGCATCGGCGGCCAGACCTTCTTCATCAGCGCCTTCGGCTCGGGGTGCGGCGCGCGCAGGTCCTTCTTCCGCACCGGGCCGCGGGTGATCTTCCTGCCGGAGACGACGCTCTCCGGCCGCGCTTCGGTCACGTCGTACTGCGCGTCCTCGAGCCCGTCCTTTGCCTTGAAGAAGAGCCAGTTCGCGCGCGTGCCGCCGCCGGAGGTGCGCACCAGGTGCCAGCGTCCCTTCAGCTTCTCGCCGTGAATCTCGATCTGGAGGTGACCCTTCTTGCGCTGCGCCGAGGCCTGTCCGGGAGGCACGGTGTCGTAGGTGCCGCGATCCCAGATGAGCGAGTCGCCCGCGCCGTATTCGCCGTCGGGGATGCGGCCCTCGAAGTTCGCGTACTCGAGCGGGTGATCCTCCGTCTGCACAGCGAAGCGCTTCACCGACGGGTCATACGAAGGTCCCTTCGGCACCGACCACGAGGCCATCGCCTCGTCCATCTCCAGGCGCAGGTCGTAGTGAAGGCGCGTGGCGTCGTGCTTGTGGATCATGAAGCGCGGCGCGTCGGCGTTGCTCTCGGCAGTTGCTTCCGACGCGGGCGCAGGCTCGGGCGTGACCTCGAAGTTCCGCTTCGCGCGGTACTCCTCCAGCCCCTTCTTCCCGCTCTTCTCGCGAGCCACGCCGCCTCCGCTGTCCACCGCTCGCGCGGCATCCGAAAGCCCCTCCATCCGGTCGGGCCACCCCACTTCGTGCTTTCGGACACCCGGAGCGCGACACCCACCGCCGCCGCCCTTCAGCCAACGTGGGCACCTGCGCGACGGCGATCAATGGAGGAGGTTCTCTGCGCGAGGCTGCCTGTTCGCTCACGTAGCGGCCCCCTGCCGCCTCGCCGGCCCGTGCGCACCTCTGTCCGCGATGATCGAAATCCTCGGCTGGTTCAGCTCCATCGTCCTCGTGTTCACCATCGGCAAGCAGGTGCACAAGCAGTGGAAGGCGGGCACCAGCGAGGGCGTGTCGAAATGGCTGTTCGTCGGGCAGCTCACCGCGAGCGCGGGCTTCACCGCCTACAGCCTGCTCATCCGCAACTGGGTCTTCGTGGTGACCAACGCGATCATGCTCGCCAATGCGCTGGCCGGGTTCTTCGTGGTGATGCACCACCGCCGCAAGGCTGCCTGAACCGCGAGCGCCGGACCGGCCCGTGCGCGCACTGCGTCATCGTGCGCAGCCTCCCCGCAGAAGAGGAGCGGGCCATGACCGACGACAAGAAGAAGCTGGCGAAGCTGCAGAGCCTGGCGCAGCTCGACGTGGATGCGATCGGCACCTACGAGGCGGCGCTGAAGCGCGTGGACGTGCCGATGCTGGTGGAGGAGCTGGGCGAGTTCAAGGCGGACCACGAGCGGCACGTGCGCTCGCTGAACGCGCTGATCGCGAAGTACGGCGGGCAGCCGGTGAGCTTCAAGCCGGACCTGATGGGCTCGGTGCTGAAGGGCTTCACCTCGGTCACGAGCATGATGGGCAACGAGGCCGCGCTGATCGCGATGATCGGCAACGAGGAGCTCACCACGCGCACCTACCAGGCGGCGCTGAAGCTGGAGTGGTCGCCGGAGGAGAAGACGGTGATCGAGAGCCACTACGCCGACGAGCAGCGCCACCTCTCGTGGATCAGGGACGCGGCGAAGAGTCGGCGCTGGGCGAACGAGGAGCGCGAGGTACATCCGTAGCCGCTTCGCGTGAGGTGGCCAGGGGCGCGTGGGGCCTGCTAGACCCCTCTCGTGATCGCTCCCCTGGCCTTTGTTCCCGACCTGCTCCTCTGGGAGCGCGATTTCCGCGCGGGCACGGCGCTGCTCGTGGGAGAGCGCGGTGAGGTCGTCGGTGTGTGCAGTGCCGCCGAGGCTCCGCAGCGCGCGCGTTCCTGCGTCGAGCTGCGGGGGAGGGTGCTGCTGCCGGGGCTGGTGAACGCGCACTCGCACGCGTTCCAGCGCCTCATCCGCGGACGCACCGAGTTCCTCACCGCCGGCCGCGAGCGCGACGACTTCTGGTCCTGGCGCGAGCCGATGTACGCGGCCGCCAACGCGCTCTCGCCGGAGGACGTGTACGTCGCGTCGCGGCAGGCGTTCGTGGAGATGGCGCTCGCCGGGATGACGACGGTGGGCGAGTTCCACTACCTCCACCACCAGAGCGATGGCACGCCGTACGGGGATAGGCTCGAGCTTGCGCACGCGGTCATCCGTGCCGCGCGTGACGTGGGCCTTCGCATCGCGTTGCTGAGGGTCGGCTACGCGCGCGCGGGCTTCGAGGTCGCGCCGAATCCGAGGCAGCGCCGGTTCATCGACGGTGACGTGGGGCAGTTCCTCGGTGATGTGGCGGCGCTCCGCGCTGCGTACGCGAGCGATGCGGCGGTGAGCATCGGCTGCGCGCCGCACAGCGTACGAGCCGTCCCGCGCGCATGGCTGGAAGAGGTCGCGCGGTCCGGGGAGCGCGTGGTGCACATGCACGTCTCCGAGCAGCCGGGAGAGATCGAGGCCTGTCAGCGCGAGCACGGCAGGCGCCCGGTCGAATACCTCAGTGAGTTGGGGATGTTGCAGCGCGCGGGCGTCTTCACCGCGGTGCACGGCGTCCATCTCAACGAGCGCGAGGTCTCGTTGCTGGGCGACGCGCGCGCGAACGTGTGCGCGTGTCCCTCGACGGAGCGGAACCTCGGCGACGGCGTGGTGCCGGCGGACGCGCTGTACGGGGCGGGCGCTGTGATGTCGCTCGGCAGTGACAGCCAGACGCAGATCGATCTGCTCGACGAGGCGCGGCAGCTGGAGTCACACCTGCGGCTGGTGCGGTTGCGGCGCGCGGTGCTCGATCCGTGCGAGGGCGAACCGGATGGACTGGGCGCGCGCCTGTTCGAGGCGGCGACGAAGGGCGGCGCGCACAGCCTCGGACTTCCGACCGGTGAGCTGCAGGAGGGCGCGCCGGCGGACTTCTTCACCCTGTCGCTCGAGCACCCCTCGCTGGTGGGCGCGTCGGTGCAGACGCTGCGCGCGTCGATCGTCTTCGGCGCTTCGGCGGCGGCGGTGCGCGACGTGGTGGTGGCGGGACGGACGATCGTCAGCGAGGGAAGGCACGCGCTGGCGGAAGAGAGTGGACGCGCGTTCGGCGCGCTGTCGCGGAAGATCTTCGGATGAGCCTGGAGGGAGACGGCATGAGCAGCACGGGCGCTGACGTGAAGGGGACGCTGCAGACGACGCTGCGCGAGCTGGTGGCGATCGACTCGTCGTCGCAGAAGAGCAACGTGCCGATGGTCGAGTACCTCGAGGCCAGGCTCCGCGCGATGGGCTTCCACTGCGAGAGGCACGGGTACACCGACGAGAAGGGCGTGCCGAAGGTGAACCTGCTCGCCACGCGCGGGGAGGGCCGGCCGGAGCTCGCGCTGGTGGGACACACCGACTGTGTCCCGTTCGATCCGAAGTGGACCGAGGCCCTGACGCTGACCGAGCGCGACGACAAGCTCTACGGCCGCGGCGCCTGCGACACGAAGGGCTTCATCGCGGCCGCGCTGGTGGCGCTGGAGCGAGTCCCCTCGTCGGAGCTGGGGAAGCCGGTGATGGCGCTGTTCACCGCGGACGAGGAGCTCGGGTGCTTCGGCGCGAAGAAGCTCGTCGATGCGGGCGTGGGGAGAGCGCGCTACGCGATCGTCGGTGAGCCCACCTCGCTGCGGCCGATCCGCGCGCACAAGGGCTACTGCCTCGCCGAGGTGGAGGTGCACGGGAAGGAGGGGCACAGCGCGTATCCGGAGGTCGGCGCCAACGCGATCTTCCACGCCGCGCGCTTCCTGCGGAGGTTGGAGGACGTGGCGCTGAAGGTGCTGCGCCGCGAGCGCGACGAGAGCTTCGAGCCGCCCTACACCACGGTGAACGTGGGGACGATCGAGGGCGGGAAGGCGAAGAACGTCATCCCGGGCCTGTGCCGCTTCGTCGTCGAGTGGCGGCCGGTGCCGAGCCAGCCGGTCGAGCAGGTCGGTGAGCTGCTGGAGAGCCTCGCGCGCGAGCTGCGTGAGGAGGACGAGGACGTGGACGTGCGCGTGAGGGTGGTGCGCGCGGACCGCGGCGTGGACACCTCGCCGACGTCGGAGGTGGTGCGGTTCCTCGAGGAGCAGAGCGGGCACGCGCCGGAGACGGTGCCTTTCGGGACCGAGGCGCCGCAGCTGACCGCGCTCGGGGCGGAGGCGGTGGTGTTCGGGCCGGGCGACATCCGCGTTGCGCATCGCACCGGAGAGTTCGTGCCGGTGCCGGAGCTCGTGCGGTGCGAGGAAGTGCTCGAGGCCGCGCTGCGCCGGTTCTGTGGAGGTTCGAAGTGAGGCCGTCTTTCACGCAGGTCGCTGTCGCTCTCGCCGTGGGTGCCTGCGGCATCGTCGGTGCGGTCGGTTGCGGAAAGAAGGCGCCCGAGGAGACCGAGGGCTTCCCCGCGCACTTCCAGTGGGGCTCGGCGATGGCGGGGTTCCAGGTCGATCCCGGCTGCCCGACTGTGCCGGCGGAGAGGTGCGAGGACCGCAACAGCGACTGGTACGTTTGGGCGACCGACCCGGAGCTGCACGCGTCAGCGAACACGCACATGTCGGGCGATGCGCTGTCGATGTCGGCGGGGCACTGGGAGCTCTACGACGAGGACTACCGGCTCGCGCGCGAGGTGCTGGGCAACAACGCCATCCGGGTGAGCATCGAGTGGAGCCGCATCTTCCCCACCTCCACCGTCGGCATCGAGGGCTATGACGCGCTGCGGGCAGCGGCGCACGCGGAGAACGTCGCGCACTACCACGCGATGTTCGCATCGATGAAGGCGCGCGGCTTGCGGCCGCTGGTGACGCTGAACCACTACACGCTGCCCTCGTGGATCCACGACGCGAAGGGCTGCCACTTCGACTTCGCCGGGTGTGAGCGGAAGGGCTGGGCGGACCGCGAGAACACCGTGCGCGAGATCGCGAAGTACGCCGGCTTCGTCGCGCGCGAGTTCGGCGGCGAGGTGGACAACTGGGCCACGCTCAACGAGCCGATGGCGGTGGTGCTCCCCGGCTACATCTTTCCCTCGGCGGAGCGCACGAACCCGCCCGGCGTGATGTTCCAGAACGAGGCCGCGCGAACGGTGATGCGCGCGCTGATCGAGGCCCACGCTCGGATGTACGACGCGGTGAAGGCGGCGGACACCGTCGATGCGGATGGAGACGGGAAGGCCGCGGAGGTCGGGCTCGTGTACGCGATGGTGCCGGTGCGGGCGAAGGACGAGCGCAAGCCGCTCGACAAGGCCGCCGCGCGGAACGTGTATTACCTCTACAACACGGCGTTTCTCGACGCGGTGATCAAGGGCGAGTTCGACGAGCTGCTGAACCGGCAGACGGTGCAGCGCGCGGACCTCGCGGGCCGGATGGATTGGCTGGGCATCAACTACTACACGCGCGTGACCGTGGAGGGGACGGAGACGCCCACATTCCCGGACCTGTCGCCGCTGACGAACTTCAATCCGCTCAGCGTGGTCGCCTGGGAGAACTACCCGCGCGGCCTCTACGAGATGGCGATGGAGGCGAAGCGCTACGGGCTGCCCGCGATCGTCACCGAGAACGGGACCCAGTACGTGGAGAGCGAGTCCGGCGGGCTCGACTACCTCGTGCCGCACCTCACCTGGCTGCAGCGGGCGGTGAGGGACGGGGCGGAGGTGCGCGGGTACTACTACTGGTCCCTGATGGACAACTACGAGTGGAACCACGGGATGGGGATGAAGTTCGGCCTCTTCGCCGTGGACTCGGCGGACCCTTCGAAGAAGCGGACCGTGCGGAGGGTGGGAGAGGCCTACTCGGAGATCGTCCGCGCAGGGCGGGTCCCCGAAGAGCTGCAGGGGGCCTGGCCCGCGCCGGAGGAGTAGGCCCTCTGGCGGATCCCTCTTGATCCCGGCCCCGAGGCCGCGTAGGAAGCGGCCCGCTTCGTCGGCAGAAATCCCGTCGGCGGGGCGAACGTAGGACCCGAGAAGCCCAGGTAGCTCAGTCGGTAGAGCAGGGGACTGAAAATCCCCGTGTCGCTGGTTCGATTCCGGCCCTGGGCACTCTCATTTCCCCCACATCAGCAGAGTGAGCACTCGGACCCTTGCTGGATCCGGACTGTGCTGGCCCACCGTCACCCGCTCGCGGCATCACCCACGAGGTAGAGGCCGGCGCCGCGCTCGAGGAGCGAGGTGAGTTGCCGGGCGCGGTGGTGCACGGTGTGCTGCGCGTAGAGGCGCGCCCGTCCCGCTTCGGCGAGCCGCTCCACGAAGAGCTCATCCAGCGAGAGCGCGGCGAGCACGTCCACGCCGTCGGCGGCGACGAGCACTTCCTCTCCCGGCTCGAGCAGCTCGCTCAGGCCGTCGAAGCTCTCGGCGAGCACGGCGCCGCCACGCGCGACCGTTTCCAGCAACAGCTCCGGACCCTCACCCGCGAGGTGCAGGGTCAGGCGCGAGGAGACGACGAGCTGCGCGTGCGACTCGTCCGTCAGCTCGCTCACGTGCTGCAGGTTCCGCGGCACACGCGTCGCTTCGGGAACGGATGCGCCCGCGAGCACGAAGCGCTCGGAGCGCCGGACACGCGCGGGCTGGAGGAAGAGGTGTTCCACCCTCGCGGCGGAGAGCGCGTCCAGCGGCCCATGCGCGACGAGGGAGAGCGCGCAGCGGAGTTCATCGACAGGCTCCGCGGTCTCGGCCAGCAGGCGTGTGTCCACCCACGCGGGGAAGGGGACGACGCGCCGCGCGCCGAAGCTCTCACGCAGGGCGTCCGGTGCGCTGCCGCCGGTGCTGGTGAGCACGAGGTCGAACCCGCCGAGCCCCGCGTCGCCGATCCACGGGACCGTCTCGGCGCGCGACATCAGGTCCACTGTCCGCTTCGTGTCGCGATCGAAGAACACGCGGCGGGGAACCCGCGACGAGAGCACCAGCGCGCTCGCCTCCAGCGCGTCGGGCGAGTCGGAGAGGACCACCGCGGCGTCCGCGTCCACCAGCGCGCGGCGAGCCCGAGCCTCGAGCATCGTGAAGTCCGAGTACGCCACCACCGGCGCATCCACCGGCAGCGCGCGCGCCACGTCGGCGTCTCCCACGGTCGATGCCCAGTGGATGACCTCGTTGCCCAACCGCTCGAGCTCGTGCAGCAGCCCCAGCCACTTCGCGCTCGGCCAGCCTCCGAAGATGCACACCTTCATGTCGCGTTCCCCCGCAGGAGGCTTGTGCATGGGCTCGCGGCGCCGCACCGCCCTGCGTCCTCCGCTCGACGTCGATCGGCGCTCAGCGTGAGGAACTGGACGCGGATGCACGGCAGACAGGCAGGCGCACAAGTCACGCATTCGTCACCGCGGCGCCATGCGCTCTCCGCAGCGCGAGGGTCAGGTGCCCGCCACCATGGCGAACATCCTCATCTGCGACGACGAAGGCGACCTCGCCCAGCTCATCGCGTGGAACCTTCAGAAGTCCGGGCACCAGACGCGGGTGGCGACGGCGGGCGAGGAGGCGCTGCGGCTGGCGCAGGAGCGGCGGCCGGACCTCGTGGTGCTCGACCTCATGCTCCCGGACGTCACCGGGCTCGAGGTCTGCCGCAGACTCAAGAGCGCGCCCGCGACCTCGGGCGTGGCGGTGGTGATGCTCACCGCGCGATCGGAGGAGACCGACCGGCTCGCGGGCCTGGAGCTCGGCGCGGACGACTACGTGACGAAGCCCTTCAGCGTGCGCGAGCTCGTGCTGCGCGTGGGCGCGGTGCTTCGGCGCGCGGGCGCCACGGCACCGGCGCAACCGGTGGTGACCGTCGGCCTCGTTCGGCTCGAGCCGCTCACGCACCGCTGCTTCATCAGCGGCGAGGAGGTCACGCTGACGCTGCTCGAGTTCAAGCTCCTTCATCACCTGCTCACGCGCCCCGGCCAGGTGCAGTCGCGAGACGCGCTGCTCGAGCACGTGTGGGGCGCTGTCAATCCGTTGGAGACGCGGACGGTGGACACGCACGTGATGCGGCTGCGCGAGAAGCTCGGGCCGGCGCGCGACTACGTGCAGACGATCCGCGGCGTGGGCTACCGGCTCACGCCGAACTCAACCGGAGGCGAGGGCGCCGCCGCCACAGACTCGTGACGATCGTTTGACGGGCGTGCCATGCGCCGCGCGTATCCACCGCGCTGCCCATGTTCGACACGTTCGAGAAGAGCGGTTCCTCCGGCACGCCGCGCCTCTTCGCCGCGGGAGTCGTCGCGGTCGCAGGTTACGCAGCGCTCGCCGGACTCATCTCCTTCGGTCTCTCGATCACGGGGGCCAACGCGAGCGACGACGCAGCAGAGAAGAAGCCCGAGCCGCCGATCGAGGTCGCCTTCCGTCCTCCTCCCCCGCCGCCTCCTCCCGCGCCGGTCGCCCCCCCTCCTCCTCCTCCTCCGCGCAAGCCGTCAGCGCCTCGCGTCGCCCGCGCCACGCCGCCGCCGCGTCCCGCACTCGCCGCGCCGAAGGAGGTTCCGCTCAAGAAGCCCGAGGAGAAGGAGTCGCTTCCCGAGGCGCTCGCCGCGGCCACCACGCAAGAGGAAGAGGCGCCGAGTGACGACGCCGAAGGCTCCGGTCACTGGGGTGGTGAGGCGCCCGACGCACCGCCTGCGCCCGCCCCCTCTCCGGTCGTCGCCGCGAAGCCGGTGCACCTGCCGGAGAACGCCACGCCGCCGGTGGCGCTCGACTCGAACCCCGCGCCCGAGTTCCCCGCCGATGCACGCGCGAAGGGGCTCGAGGGAACCGTCATCCTCCGCGTCGTCGTCAGCGCGCGCGGCGAGGTGCAGCGGGTCGAGGTCCTCAAGGGCGACGAACCCTTCAGCACCGCCGCGCTCTCCGCGGTGCAGGCCTGGCGCTATCGGCCCGCGCTCTCCAACGGCCAGCCCATCGCCGTCTTCCAGACCGTCCGCATCCCGTTCCGGCTCCGGAACAGCTGAACCCGCCGCTCCCACTTCCACCACGCAGAGAGGTACGCACCGTGTCCTTCGATCTCGCCTACATCTACGACCACATGGGGGCGTTCGCCCTCGCCATCGCCGGCACGCTGATCCTCATGGCGCTCGCGGCCAGCGCGGTGTTTCTCGAGCGGCTCTTCGTCTTCTCCCGCTCCCGTCGCGCGTCGCGTGCGCTCGGCATCGAGGCGCGCGGCTGGCTCGAGTCCGGCGCGCTGGACCGGCTCGTCTCCGCGCCCGCGTATCACCCCCACAGCCACCTCGCGGAGTTGCTCGCGGCGGGCACGGCGACCTTCGTCTCTGCTTCCGCGCGCAGGAAGAGCGAGGTCACGCCGGTGGAGCTCGCGCGGCGTGAGCTCGATCGCAAGGTCGAGCTCGTCAACGCGGACCTGCGCCGCGGGATGAACGTGCTCGCGTCGGTCGGGTCGGTGGCGCCCTTCGTCGGGCTGCTCGGCACCGTCGTCGGCATCATCACCTGCTTCGAGGGCATCAGCATGGAGGGCTCCGGTGGCCTCGGCGCCGTGTCGGCCGGCATCGCGGAGGCGCTGATCGTCACCGCGCTCGGGCTGCTCGTGGCCATCCCCGCGGTGCTCGGCTTCAACTTCCTCAGCGGTCAGGTGGATGGGCTGTCGCTCGCGCTGGACACCGCGAAGGGCCAACTGGTGGACGCGCTCGAGTCGCGGCCGGAGATCACCGCGAACGTCGTCGCGCTGCGCGAGGGAGGCGCCGATGCCCAGGCCGCGGCGTAGCGCCGTCGGCGCGGACATCAACGTCACGCCGCTGGTGGACGTGGTGCTCGTGCTCCTCATCATCTTCATGGTGGTGATGCCTCAGGCGGAGAGCGGCATCCCGCTCGACCTGCCGAAGCTCCTCAGCCCGAAAACGCAGGAGGCCGAGCTCTCTCCGGTGACGGTGAGCGTCACGAAGGACGGCGCGGTGTTCCTCGAGAAGGACCGCGTGGAGAAGGCCGAGCTGCACGACGCGCTGAAGGCCATCCGCGCCGTGGACCCGAAGCGGAAGGTCGTCATCCGCGGCGACAAGGCGGCGCACTACGCCGAGATCCGGCGCGTGTTCGCGGAGGCGCGGTCGCTCGGGTTCCCGGGCGTGATGCTTCAGGTCGTCGCCGCTTCGGCCGGGAAGGCGGAGGGCTAGGCGATGGGCATGGACCTCTCGAGCGGCTCCGCGAAGAAGGCGAGGCGCCAGACGCCGCGGCCGTCGATGAACGTGACGCCGCTGGTGGACGTGGTGCTCGTGCTCCTCATCATCTTCATGGTCATCACGCCGCTGATGACGAAGCAGGTGTGGGCGCGCGTGCCGCTGAAGGACGACCCCGCGCAGCCGCCTCCTCCGGCCGACGCGAAGAGCGAACCTCCGGTGGTGCTCACGCTCGGTCGCGACGGCCACCTGCGCGTGAACCGGGAGATCATCCCCGTAGAGGAGCTCTCCGACAGGCTCACCCGCATCTTCGCGGCACGAACGGACGCGGTGCTCTTCTTCGACGCCGAGGACGACGTGCCGTGGGACAGCGCGATGCAGGCGATCGATCGCGCGCGCGGCTCGGTGAAGACCGTGGCCGTGATCACCGAGGCCGTCAACGAGCCCGCCAACGGCGCGACCGTCACCCGGCCGTAACGATCATTCGACCCACTCGCTACCGGCGGCGTGCGTGCAGCGCGGTACCTGATGCGCGCCGTCGGAAGCGGCTCCCACGCCCTTCCACCTTCAACGAGGTTCAACGTCTTGCCCGCCCACGCCGTCCTCTCCGCGCTGTTGATGCTCGCCCCCGCCCAGACCGATGTCGAAGCCCAGGACGTCGCCGTGGAGACGGCACCGACGAAGCGCTTCACCGGCATCCGCGGTCGGGTCACCGATGCCGAGACCGGCGAGCCACTGATCGACGCGCCGGTGAAGGTGGTGAAGGGCGCATCCGGCGAGCCGATGACCGTGACAGACGTGGATGGCCACTTCGAGCTGCCGCTGCGTCCGGGCACCTACGACCTGCGCGTCTGGTACGACCTCTACGAGGGCCGCGGCTTCGGCAATCTCACCGTGAAGGCGGGCGAGGCGCTGGAGCTGGACGTGGCGCTCGCTTCACGTGCCGAGGCGGTGCAGGAGTACGTGGTCGAGGTCCGCGCCGACAAGCGCTCCGAGTCCGCGCTGCTCGCCGAACGGAAGAAGGCCGCGGTCGTCTCCGACTCCATCAGCGCCGAGCAGATCGCCCGTTCCCCCGACAGCGCCGCCTCCGACGCGGTGAAGCGCGTGGTGAGCGCCACGGTGGTGGACAACAAGTTCGTGCTGCTGCGCGGGCTCGGCGGCCGCTACAGCGCCACGCTGCTCAACGGCGCGCCGATGCCCAGCCCCGAGCCGGACGAGCCCGCGGTACCGCTCGACCTCTTCCCTTCGAGCCTGCTGGCGAACCTCAACGTGGTGAAGTCCTACACGCCCGACCTGCCCGGCACCTTCGGCGGCGGCGCGCTGCTCATCGAGACGAACAGCTACCCGCAGAAGTTCGAGCTCAAACCGTCCGTCAGCCTCTCTGGAAACAGCGAGTCGCTCTTCCAGCAGCGCAATGCGCACGCCGGCGGGAGGTTCGATGCGCTCGGCTTCGACGACGGCACGCGCGGGCTTCCCCGCGAGGTGCCCACGGACGGTCCCATCCGCCGCGACCTCAGCGGTGACGTCGCGCGCCGCTTCAACAACGCATGGAGCCCGGAGCGAACCACGGCGCTTCCCAACGGGACCTTCGCGCTGTCGGCGGGGAGCTCGGTCACGCTCGCTGGCTCGGGCGGTGGCGCGAGGAAGCTCGGGTGGCTCGGGGGCGTCACGCTCAGCCGGCGGGAGGGCATCCAGCGGTCTGCGGTCGCTCGCGTGGATCGCGGCGGTGAAGGCAACGCGCTGCGCAGCTACGACGGTGGCGAGGTCGAGCTGGGCACGCAGAGCACCGGACTGTCCGCGCTGCTCAACGTGGGGCTGCAGCTGGGCAGCGACAGCGAGCTCACGCTCTTCTCGCTCTACACCCGCGGGACCGACAGCCGCGCCCAGACCGCGCGCACGCTGAGCGAGAGCGACCAGGGCCAGCTCATCAGCGGCACGCGGCTGCAGTTCATCTCCCGCGCGCTCTTCTTCAACCAGCTCCGCGGCTTCCACCGCCTGCAGCTCGTGCCGGACGCGACGATCGACTGGCAGGCGAACGTGTCGCGGGTGGATCGCACCGAGCCGGACACGCGCGACCACGCCTACCGCATCGACTCCGAGGGCACGCGCACCTACCGCAACGCGCCCGGCGACGGGATGCGCTTCTTCGCGGAGCTCGGCGAGACCTCCACCGGCGGCTCGCTCGCGGCGACGGTGCCGGTCGGCCCGGTGAAGCTGAAGGCGGGCGGGCTCACCCAGCTCTCCTTCCGCCAGTTCGATGCGCGGCGCTTCCGCTTCTTCTACCGGGGCGGCGCGGGCGACGCGCTGCACGGCACGCCGGAGGAGCTCTTCGCCGCGGAGAACCTCGGGCCCCACGTGCTCCTGCAGGAGGACACGCGCAACGAGGACGCCTACCGCGCGTACCTCGGCATCTTCGCCGGCTTCCTCATGGCCGACGCGCAGCTCGGCGAGAAGCTGCGGCTCGTGGGCGGCGCGCGCTACGAGACCTCCACCCAGGAGCTCACCGCGCAGAGCCCCTACAGCATCACCCAGGGCAAGCCGGAGATCGGCCGGCAGACCTACAGCGACGTGCTTCCCACCGCTTCGCTCGTCTATGCGCTGAGCGACAAGGTGAACCTGCGCGCGGGCTACAGCTACACGCTGGCGCGGCCGACGTTCCGGGAGCTTGCGCCCTTCCTCTTCTACGACTTCGTCCGCCGCGGCGCGGTGAGCGGGAACAAGGACCTCGTCGCGACTCGCATCCACAACGGAGACCTGCGCGCCGAGTGGTTCGCGGGCGAGAAGGAGGTCTTCGCCGCGAGCCTCTTCGCCAAGCGCTTCGAGAACCCCATCGAGCGCGTGTTCGTGAACTACAGCGACGTCTCCTTCGCCAACGCGGCCTCGGCGGAGGTGTACGGCACGGAGCTCGAGGCGCGCGCGGGGCTCGGCCGCATCACCTCAACGCTCAGCGACTTCAGCGCGGCCGCGAACCTCACGCTGCTGCACTCGCAGGTGGAGCTCGGCGGCGCGCAGGGCGTGCGTGAGGCGGGCGCGCGGCCGCTGCAGGGACAGTCGCCGTACATCGTGAACCTCAACCTCGGCTGGGACCGCGCGGAGAGCGGCACCGGCATCGCGCTGCTCTACAACGTGTACGGCCCGCGCATCAGCGAGGTCGGCGTGGAGAGCATCCCCGACGCGTACGAGCAGCCCTTTCACCGGCTCGACCTCTCGGTCACGCAGAAGTTCCGCTCCGGCATGCAGCTGAAGCTCACCGGTCAGAACCTCCTCAACTCCTCCATCACCCTGCTGCAGGGCGGCCATCGGGTCCTGCAGTACCGCCCGGGCGTCGCGGTCTCCGCGCAGCTCGGCTGGACGCTGTAGCCGAAGCAGCTGAAGCACCCACCCACCAAGGAAGACGACATGAAGCGTTTCGTTGCGATGTGCATCTCCGCGTCGCTGTTGGCGACGGCTGGCTGCAACCCCGAAGAGCCCCCGAAGGGGACGCCCGACGCGGGCACGACCGACGCGACCGGCCAGCGCATCGAGGTCAGCGAGGACATCAAGGGCGACACCACGTGGGAGGCAGAGAACACCTACGTGCTCACGCGGCACATCTTCGTGGAGCGCGGCACGCTGACCATCGAGCCGGGCACGCAGATCCTCGGCATGCAGGGGTCCTCGCTCGTCGTCACGCGCGACGCGAAGCTCCACGCGGTGGGTGAGAAGGACAAGCCCATCGTCTTCACCTCGTCGGAGAAGCCAGGCGAGCGCCTCTCCGGCGACTGGGGCGGCGTGGTGCTGCTCGGTCGGACCGCGCTGAACGTCACCGGCGGAGAGGCCTTCATCGAGGGCTTCGCGGCGGGCAGCGACGAGCGCACGAAGTACGGTGGCACCGACGACTCGCACGACTGCGGCAAGCTGAAGTACGCGCGCATCGAGTTCGCCGGCTTCAAGCTCCTCAACGACTCGGAGCTCAACGGGCTCACGCTCGGCGGCTGCGGCACGAAGACCGAGCTCAGCCACATCCAGGTGCACCGCGGCACCGACGACGGCATCGAGTTCTTCGGCGGCACCGCGAACCTCAAGCACGCGGTGGTCTCGCTCACCGAGGACGACGGCATCGACTGGGACTTCGGCTACCGCGGGAAGATGCAGTTCATCGTCGTGCAGCAGGGCGAGGAGCTCGGCAACAACGGCATCGAGGCGGACAACAACGAGAAGGAGCACGACGCCTCGCCGCGCTCCGGTCCGCAGATCTGGAACATGACGCTCGTCGGCCGGCCGGCGGGTGGCGTGGAGAAGACCATCGGCATGACGCTGCGGCGCGGCACCGCGGGCAGCCTGAACAACTTCATCGTGCAGGGTTTCGCCGACGGTGCGGTGGACGTGAACAACGGCGCCACCGCGAAGCAGTACGAGGCGGGCGCGCTCTCGCTGAAGGGCTTCATCTTCTGGGCGAACAAGGGCACCGCCACCGAGTTCTCGCCCATGCCCAACGGCAACCCGGACGCGACGAACTTCAACGAGTGGGAGAAGTTGATGGCGCTCGCGAACGGCAACCGCGTGGCCGATCCGATGCTCACCGCCGCGACCGACACGAAGGCGCCGGACTTCCGGCCGCAGACGGGCTCGCCGGCGCTGAACGCGGAGAACGCGCAGGCCACGCCGAGCGATCCCTTCTTCACCGCCGCCCCGTTCGTCGGCGCGATGGGCACGGAGGACTGGACCGCCGGCTGGACCGCGTACCCGGAGAACTAGAGCGCACGAGGCCAGGAGCGCGGGCCGCTAGTTCATCTGCGGCTCGCGCACCCGCGCGGGCAGTCCCAATCGCAGCAGAGGCTCCGGCATCCGCGCAGCACAGCGCGCGTCGAGCTCGAGCCAGACCTGCGAGCGGTGGATCATCTTTCTCGCCTGCTCGCGTTCGACGGAGCAGCTTCCGGTGGAGAGGTGTCCCTCTCCGGCTTCGACGAGCGAACGGAAGAGGGCGCGCGCTGGTGCGGTCTGACCGAGCGCCGCGAGGACGTTGGCGCGGTAGAAACGCACGAGGCCACAGGCAGGCGCGGCCGCCTGTGCACGCTCGACGGCATCGAGTGAAGGCTCGAGCCGGCCGTCTTCGAACCAGGCAAAGGCGAGCGCGGCCCACAGCGAGTGGTCGTCGGGCGTCTCACGCAGCCGCTGAGAGAGGATCCAGCGCGCGCGCGTCGGTCCGCCTGCATCGACCAGCGCTTCCAGGGCACGCCCGGCATGCGCCGGGCCTCGGGTGGGGGAGGGCACGCGCGGAGTCTGGATCACCGGACACGCCGAAGTCGCCTCGGATTCCCCTCACGGACATGGGGCGCACCGGACCCGGCCGGAGAGCGAGCGTGCCTACGAGCCGCGTTTCATTGAGCAGCGACGACGCACGTTCTGCGGAGGAGCACGCGTTCTCCACCGAGTCACACCGCTTCTCCGACGAGACCGCGGCGCAGGAAGTGCGCGGCTACCCGAAGGAGGGTGGGCTGCCGCGCAAGCGCTGACGCACGCTGAGGGTTGCGCGAGGCACCCGATGCGCGTTAGCTGGCGTCTGCCTCATGAACGTCGCGCGCGCACTGGTGTTGATGACCGTGGCTGCGTGGTCCGCCCTCTCGGGTGGCCTCGCCGGCGCGCTCCACCTGTGCCAGATGTCCGAGGTCCCCACCGCGTGCGTGTGTCCTCACGCCGCGCCCGGACACGATGCGGACGCGCGTAACGAAGGACCACAGCTCCTCCGCGCGGACTGCTGCGAGCTGCACACCTCCTTCACCGCCGCTGCGCCCGCGCTGACGCAGGACCTCGCGGCGCGACTGCTCGCCTCTCTCGCCGCGCCTGCGCTGCCTGTCGCGTGGCACTCGGCCGATGCGCTCCTCCCCACCGAGGCGGAGCGCGCAGGTCCGTATGAAGGTCCGGCCCCGCCGCACATCGGTGGGCCCGTCTTCCTGAAGATCCGCACCCTCCTCATTTGAGATCCGCACCGACGCCCCTCCGGGCGCGCCGCGTCTCCTCGTTCGCACAGCGCGACGAGAGCTGACCTCGGCGCACCCGCGGGGCGTCTGCCGTTCGAGTCACTCGGGCGTGGTGGGCCACCCGGACGCCGAAGGCCAAAGGCCAAAGGCCGGACGCGGGGCGCTCACCGAAGCGATGCGGAAGCGGAAATCAGATCTCAGGAGCTGTCGTGAAAATGAAGTGGAGAGCGTTGCTCGCCGCGTGTGCCGCGGGCGCGTTGGGCTGGACCTCCCCGGCATGGGCCGAGGAGAGGGAAGGAGATCCCCTCGCGGGGCAGCGGGTGCTCGATCGAGGCGCGCTGGTCCGCGCGGTGCTCGAGCGGAACCCGGACATCCACATGATGGCGCTCGGCGCCGACGTGGCCCGCGCGAAGGTCGGTCAGGCGAAGGCCTGGATGGACCCGATGCTGCGGCTGGAGGTCGCGCCGCTGAGCCTCGTCAGTCAGCACCACCGCAAGGGCGTGGTCGTCGGCGTGGAGCAGACGATCCCGCTCTTCGGCCGGCGCGGAACGGAAGGCGAGCGCGCGCGCGCGGAGGTGGAGGGCGCCGAGGCGGACGCGGACACGATGCGGCTGCGGATGGCGCAGGAGGCCTCGTCGATGTTCGACGACTGGTACCTCGTGCACCGCACCGTGGAGGTCATCGACCACCACATCCACCGGATGCGCGAGGTGAAGCGTTCGGCGGAGCTGCAGTACGGCGTGGGCATGGGCTCGCAGCAGGATCCGCTGCAGGCCGAGGTGGAGCTGGCGCGGATGGAGCGCGAGCGGCTGATGCTCGACGCGGAGAAAGAGATGATCCGCGCGCAGCTCAACGCGATGTTGCGGCGCGATCCGGACCTGCCGCTGCCCCCTCCGCCATCGGTGCTCTCCGACGAGGGCGTCGCGTTCGGTGACCGCGCGGCGCTGCGTGCGGAGGCGCTGCAGAAGCGGCCGGAGCTGAAGGCGCTGCGCGCGCGGCTCGGCGGCAGCGAGGCGATGGAGAAGCTCGCGCGCACTTCCTGGCTGCCTGAGGTGGGCGTGATGGCCGAGTACAACACCATGTGGGACGCGCCCGAGCACCAGGTGATGGCGGGCGTGATGATCAACATCCCCATCCAGACCGGCATGCGCCGCTCGATGTCCGAGGAGGCCCGCGCAGACGTGGCCCGCATGCGTGCCGAAGAGCGTGCTCGGGTGGATCAGATCGTCGCGGAGGTGGACGTGGCGCTGGCGCGGGTGAACGAGGCCCGCGCGGCGCTGAAGCTGCACGGAGAGCGGCTCGTGCCGGCGGCGCGCCACCAGTTGGCGGCGGCGCGCGTCGCGTTCGAGTCGGGGCGCCGCGAGTTCATGGCGCTGATGGAAGCGGAGAACAACCTGCACGAGCTGCGACTCGGACAGCACGCGGCAGAGGCCGAGCTGCACCGTCGCATTGCCCAACTCAATCGAGCCGTCGGGAGGCTGCCATGAAGTTGTCCTGGTTGAAGGTGAAGGATGGTCAGCGGCTGATGTTCCCGCTCGCGGTGCTGCTCTCGCTGGTGGTGCTGGGCATCGTCTTCCGTGTGCCGCTGACGAAGTGGTTCGTCGATCCGCTGCGTGACGGCATCAGCGGCGGCGCTCCCGCTTCCGGAAAGGTGCCGCTCCCCGACGCCGCGCTCCGCGCCTTGCGCGAGGGCTTCGAGCGGTACGAGAAGGTGCGCGCGCTGCTCGCGGCGGACGAACTCGAGGGGCTCGCCGAAGAGGCGCAGGGCCTCTCGCAGACGCTGGAGGCGGCACGCGCCGAATCTCCCGAGGCGCTGAAGGGCGTGCTCGAGCGCGCGGTGAAGGCCTCGACCGGTCTTCGCGACGCGGCCGAGCTGGAGGGTGCGCGGGCGCAGTTCGGTCAGCTGAGCGAGGCGCTGGTGATGATCGCCGCGGTGGAGCCTTCGCTGCAGAAGGGCCGGCACATCTTCGAGTGCCCGATGGTCCACGGCTACGCGAAGTGGTTCCAGACCTCCGCGGAGATGGCGAACCCCTACATGGGTCAGCGGATGCTCAAGTGCGGCGGGCGCTCGGACTGGGGCAGCCCGGATGCGGCGCTCTCCGCGGCGGTGGGCGGTCACGATCACGGCGCTGGCGGCGACGACGCGATCGCGCACTACGTGTGCCCGATGCACCCGTCGGTGAAGCAGGCCACGCCGGGACAGTGCCCCCTGTGCGGCATGGACCTCGTGCCGGTGACGAAGGGTGAGCTCGCCTCCGGCGTGGTGCTGGTGGACGAGGCGCGGCGCCAGCGCATCGGGGTGAAGACGCAGAAGGCCGCGACCGCGCCGATGAGCGTGAACGTGCGCGCGCTCGGCCGGGTGACGTGGGACGAGACGAAGCTCGTGGACGTGACGGTTCGGGTGATGGGCTGGGTCCACGACCTGAAGGTGGACGCGGTCGGTCAGCCGGTGCGCAAGGGCGAGGTGCTCTTCAGCTTCTACAGCCCGGAGCTCCTCTCCGCGCAGCAGGAGCTCCTCCTCGCCGCCTCGCGCTCGGGTCACGAGTCGGAGGGCCTGCTTCGCGCGTCGCGGCAGCGGCTGCGGCTGTGGGGCCTCACGGACGCGCAGCTCGACGGGATCATCGAGCGCGGGCAGCCGATGGAGAACGTGCCGGTGCTCGCGCCCGCCAGCGGCTACGTGATGGAGAAGGAGATCGTCGCCGGCGCCAACGTGATGCCGGGGATGCGGCTCTACCGGATCGCGCCGCTGGACCGCGTGTGGATCGAGGCGGAGGTGTACGAGGCCGACCTGCCGCACGTGAAGAAGGGCCAGACCGTGGAGGTCACGCTGCCCTACGCCGGCACTTCACAGCGCGCCGCTGGCGAAACGAAGATCACCGGGAAGGTGGACTACGTCTATCCGTGGCTCACCGGCCAGACGCGCACCGGCAAGGTCCGCGTGTCGCTCGCCAACCGCGAGGGCCTGCTGAAGCCGGACATGTACGCGAACCTCACCTTCCGCCGGGACCTCGGCGAGCGGCTGCAGATCCCCGCCAGCGCCGTCGTGTACACGGGCCCGCGCCGGCTGGTGTTCGTGGACATGGGAGACGACCGCTTCCGTCCACAGGAGGTGCAGCTCGGTGCGCGCGGCGAGGACTCCTTCGAGGTGTTGAAGGGGCTCGAGGCCGGCGACGTGGTGGTGACCAGCGGCAACTTCCTCATCGCGGCGGAGACGCGGCTGCGCAGCGGTGCGCTCGAGGTGGGCGGGGAAGGGGGCGGCCATGAGCACTGACGTCAACGGCACGCCGGAACAGAAGCGGGAGAAGCTCAACCCGATCGCCTGGCTCATCGGGGCCAGCGCGCGCAACCCGTTCCTCACCTTCGCGCTCGTTGCGGCGCTGGGGGCGTGGTCGTGGATGGCGCTGAAGAACACGCGCCTCGATGCGATCCCGGACCTCTCCGAGACGCAGGTGATCGTCTTCACCGAGTGGATGGGCAGGAGCCCCGACCTCGTGGAGGATCAGATCACGCTGCCCATCTCGTCGTCGCTGCTCGCCGCGCCGGGCGTGGAGTTCGTGCGCGGGCAGTCGATGTTCGGGATGAGCTTCGTGTACGTCATCTTCGAGGACGGCACGGACATCTACTGGGCGCGAAGTCGCGTGCTCGAGTACCTCTCCACCGCGCAGGCGCGCCTGCCGCAGGGCGTGACGCCGCAGCTCGGACCGGACGCCACCGGCGTGGGCTGGGTCTTCCAGTACGCGCTGGTGGACAAGAGCGGGAAGAACGACCTGCAGGAGCTGCGTGCGCTGCAGGACTGGAACATCCGCTACGCGCTGGAGCGGGTGCCCGGCGTGGCGGAGGTCGCGAGCGTCGGCGGCTTCGTGAAGCAGTACCAGGTGAACGTGGACCCGTCGAAGCTGCGGGCCTACGGCGTGACCATCAGCGACGTGATGATGGCGGTGCGCGCGTCGAACGAGGACGTGGGCGGGCGCGTGCTGGAGATCGCCGGCCACGAGCACGTCATCCGGGGCCGCGGCTACATCGAGAGCGTCGAGGACCTCGAGAACATCCCGGTGAAGGTCGGCGGCGCCGCGGCGAACACCGGCGCGATGGGCGGGATGGGGACGAGGCCGCAGGCATCCGCGCAGAGCGGCGCTTCAACGGGCAGCGCCGCGGCACAGACCGGCACCTCCGTCCCGGTGCTGGTGAAGAACGTGGCCACGGTGACGATCGGCCCGGATCAGCGTCGCGGCATGGCGGAGCTCGACGGTGAGGGCGAGGTCGTGGGCGGCATCGTGGTGATGCGCTACGGCGAGAACGCGCTCGACGTGATCGAGCGGGTGAAGGAGCGCCTCGAGGACGTGAAGGCGAGCCTCCCGGAGGGCGTGGAGCTCGTCGTCACCTACGACCGCTCGGGCCTCATCGAGGAGTCGATCGACACGCTGAAGCACACGCTGACCGAGGAGATGATCGTCGTCAGCCTCGTCATCTTCATCTTCCTGCTGCACGCGCGTTCGGCGCTGGTGGCGATCATCACGCTGCCGGTGGCGGTGCTGCTCTCGTTCCTGCCGATGTACTACCAGGGCCTCACCGCGAACATCATGTCGCTGGGCGGCATCGCGGTGGCGGTGGGCGCGATGGTCGATGCGTCGATCATCATCATCGAGAACATCCACAACAAGCTCGAGGAGTGGGAGGAGAAGGGCAGGCCGGGCGAACGCATGTCCGTCGTCATCGGCGCGATGCAGGAGGTGGGACCGTCCATCTTCTTCTCGCTGCTGGTGATCACCGTCTCCTTCATCCCGGTCTTCACGCTCGAGGGCCAGGAGGGCCGGCTCTTCAAGCCGCTGGCCTTCACCAAGACCTACAGTATGGGCTTCGCGGCGATCCTCGCCGTCACGCTCACGCCGGCGCTGGCGGCGATCTTCATCCGCGGCCGGGTCCTCAAGGAGGAGCACAACCCCATCAACCGCTTCCTCATCCGCATCTACGAGCCGGTGGTCCGCTTCGTGGTGCGTCAGCGGATGACGGTCATCTTCCTCGCGCTGCTCTCGCTCGTCTTCACCGTGCCCGCGTTCCTGCGGCTCGGCAGCGAGTTCATGCCGCCGCTCAACGAGGGCGCCGTCCTCTACATGCCCACAGCGCCGCCGGGCATGTCCGACGGGGAGAGCTCGAAGGTCCTGCAGTCCATGGACGCGGAGCTGAAGAAGATCCCGGAAGTGGAGCGCGTGTTCGGAAAGATGGGCCGCGCGGAGACCGCCACCGACCCCGCACCGTTCGGGATGGCGGAGACCACGGTTGTGCTCAAGCCGAAGAGCGAGTGGCGCGAGGGCCTGACCTGGGAAGACCTCATCGCCGAGATGGACGAGAAGCTGCAGTACCCGGGCATGCCGAACCTCTTCTGGATGCCGATCCAGACGCGGACGGAGATGCTCGCCACCGGCATCCGCAGCCCGCTGGGCATCCAGGTGTTCGGCGACGACCTCGACACCATCGAGCGCGCGTCGATCGACATCGAGAGGGCGGTCTCGAAGGTCCCCGGCACGCGTTCGGCGTTCGCGGATCGCTCCACCGGCGGCTTCTACGTGGACGTGCGCGTGAAGCGAGAGGAGGCCGCGCGCTACGGCCTGCGGGTGCAGGACGTGAACGACGTGGTGATGAGCGCGATCGGCGGCGAGAACATCACCCAGACGGTGGAGGGCCGTAAGCGCTTCCCCGTCAGCGTCCGCTACGCGCGCGAGTTCCGCGACGATCCGCAGGCGCTGGGACAGGTGCTCGTGGCCACGCCCGCAGGCGCGCAGGTGCCGCTGTCCCAGGTGGCGGAGATCGAGTTCGTCAGCGGCCCGCCGATGATCCGCAGCGAGGACGGCAAGCTCGTGGGCTTCGTCTTCGTGGACACCGACAGGCCCATCGCGGACTACGTGGCGGACGCGCGGAAGGTCGTCGCCTCAGAGGTCCAGCTGCCCGACGGCGTGCGCATCTCGTGGGCCGGCCAGTTCAAGTACCTCGAGCGCGCGAAGGAGAAGCTGACGGTGGTGGTGCCGCTCACGCTCTTCCTCGTGCTGGTGCTGCTCTGGCTGAACACCCGCTCGCCGGTGGAGACCGCGTTCATCATCTTCGCGGTGCCCTTCTCGGTGATGGGCGCGGTGTGGCTGCTCTACCTGCTCGACTACAACATGAGCGTGGCGGTGTGGGTCGGCCTCATCGCGCTGGCGGGGCTCGACGCGGAGACCGGCGTGGTGATGCTTCTGTACCTGAAGCTCGCCCACAAGAAGCGGCTGGAGAACGGAACGCTGAAGACCACCGGCGACCTCACCGAGGCCATCGTCGAGGGCGCAGCGCGGCGCATCCGGCCGAAGCTGATGACCGTGCTCACCAGCACCATCGGCCTCGTGCCCGTCCTCTGGAGCACCGGCACCGGAGCCGACGTGATGAAGCGCATCGCCGCGCCGATGGTCGGCGGCCTCGTCACCTCGTTCATGCTCGAGCTGTTCGTCTATCCCGCGGTCTTCGCCGTCTGGAAGAACAAGGGCCTCCGGAAGGACGACCGGCCCACCACGCCCATCCAACCGATCGCCGCTTCGGGCGGCGGCGTGGGTGGGGAGCCGGAGCCGGTGCCCTCGACGTAGCAGGTCGGTTCGCCGGGTGAACGGGATTGACCCTGTTCGCCCGGCGGGCCGATATTGAACGCATCGACGCGGCCCGGGCGATCGATTGTCGAGGAGCCGCTGATGATGCGCCTGTGGTTGTCGGTCCTGTCCGCTGCATTGACCGTTTCGCTGTTCTGGCCGCAGCGCGCGGAGGCCTGTTCGGGGCTCGCGTGTGAGCCTGGCGGGAGTGTCGCGCCGGCAGACGGGAAGCAGATCCCCGCCAACGTTCCGGCGGTGGTGCTCTCCGGGAGCTTCGCCGGCGCGGTGGAGGATCGTGCGCCGAAGCTGCTCGACGAGACCCGCTCGGTCGTCGCCTCGCAGATCTCGTTCGAGGCCGGCCAGTGGCTCATCCGTCCGGACGCGCCGCTCGCGCCCGGCGAGACCTATACCGTCACGCACGATGGTCTGTGCGGCGGTGAGCCGGAAGGTGACTACGAGTCCTCCTTCACCACCGGCGCCGTGGCACCGCTGCCGACGGCCCTCGGCACTCTCGCGGTCGCGGACGAGGGCATCTCGACGATCAAGGTGCCTGCGGGCGGCCTCTGCGAGACGGAGGCGTTCGCCGCCTACCGGTCCTGGAACTTCACGGCGCACCCGTCGGTCCAGCCGTGGCTGCCGGTCATCTCCTGGCGGCTCGAGGTGAACGGCTCCCAATGGGCGAGCACGCCGCACGGATCGATGGAGAAGCTGCACGTCACCCAGCAGGACCTGCTCCTCATCTACAGCCTGTGCGATCAGGCGGGCGCGCCCGAGGCGAAGGTCGGCCTGGCGCCCGGCGAGCACACCGTGGAGCTGCAGGGCTTCCTTCCTGGCGCAACCGAGCCCTTCGCGGTGGTGACCGAGCAGGTCTTCCTCGATTGCAACGGGATGAGCATCGACTTCGGAGAGCGCGATTCGCTGCCTCCGCTCGGCTGTGCCGTCGTCTCCACCGTGCTTCCCGGCGGGTTCGGACTGCTGGCGCTGATCCGGATGCTGCGCGCCCGGCGGCGGCGTGCCGATTGACCGCACGCATATGGGCGGCCGGGGTGCGGAGTCCATCCGCGCTCCGGCCGATGCGAGAGGGCCCCGTAGGCTGCTCTGCTCACGCACATGAACGCTCTCGCTCTCGTCACAGCAGTGCTCCTCCACGCTGCTCCCGACGACGTCGCCGCGCTGGCGGCGATCGTGGAGGGCGCGGAGGAGGTGCACATCTCGCTGGTGGAGCTCTCCTTCGCGCGGTTCGACGAGGCGGAGGGTCCACCGCCGCGGCTCGAGGTGCGTTCGCCGATCCGGAAGCTCGATCCGAAGGACGCACGCGAGGTGTCGCGGATCGTGGCGGAGCGCGCCCTCTCGCCCGAGCCGCCGAAGAAGCTCTGCGGCTTCAACCCGGATCTGCGCCTCACCTTCAAGAAAGGCACCCAATCGGTGCAGGCGATCTTCTGCTTCTCCTGCTCCGACGTGCTCATCCAGCGGAGGGACGGCAGGCCGTACGGGTTGTCGCGTGAGTTCCGCGGACACAAGGCCGCGCTCGAGGCCCTGGTGGCCCGGATCTACGCGGACCTGCCGGAAAAGGAACGGGAGCTCGGAAGCGGGTTCTGAAGCAGAGCCGTCGCGCCACCTCTGCTTCACCCTCGCCGAGCGCTACGGCGCATAGCGATAGGGATCATTCGTCCCGTCGCCGAGCAGGCGGGAGAGGCCCTGTGTTCCCCAGCAGCGGTGGCCACCATCCTCCAGCAGCGCGCAGGTGACGTAACCGGTCGTGCGCACCTCGGTGACGCCGCTGAGACCGGAAGCGTTGCTCCAACCGCCGTCCGGCTGCCCGGTATCGCCGGTGCCCAGTGCGCCGAGGTCGTTGTAGCCGGCGCATTGAATCGTCCCGCCGTCGATCAGCGCACAGAGCACGCCCCCTCGAACGAGCGAGCCAGGGGAGCCCACGTCACCGGCCGTGTTGATCTGGACCGGGCACCCCGGGACTTTGACGGGAGTGAAGTAGGTAGTGTTGCCGAAGACAGAGCCGAAGGCCGCGCCCGGCTGGAACCGGTCCACGATGCCGGCGCAGAGCACCTCATTGTTGAGCGTACGGACGCAGGACGGAACGCCCGGAGACACCTCTACGACGCCGTGTACGAAGCCGCCATCCGCGAGACGAGCCGGCGTGGGTGTCGTCACCGGGGCCACGAGAGGACCTCCGTCGCCACCAATACCCATCGAACCGCCCGAGTCGTTTCTGCCCCAGCACCGAACGCTTCTGTCCTCGAGAATGGCGCACGCCAGGCCGAAGAACTCAGCGAATCCCACTGCGGGCGGGAGGTTGGGCACCTTGCCCCAACTACTTCGCGGGGTGGTCGTGCCGTCGCCGAGAACGCCGAAGAGGTTCAATCCGTAGCACCAAACGGAGCCATCGCTGGTCAGGACGCATTCAGTGCCTCCGCCACCGCTGGCGGCCACCACGTTCGGCGGGCCTTGAAATAGACCCGGAGGTTCCGATCCTGAGTCATGCAACCGCCCCCACCAGTAGGTGCCGCCGTCGGCCGTCCAGGCAAAGGTCGAAGACGTAGCGGCGCCTACCCCCACGACGCCGGAGACCCCTGGAACGACCACTGGGCTATTCCGATTCGCTCCACCGACGCCCAACTGGTGCACGGTGTTCATGCCCCAGCATTCCACGGTCCCCGCGGGCATTACCTTGCACGCGTGGACTGTGACATCCAGGCGCGGCGGCGGCGGAAGCGCGGTCGAGCATCCGCACGGCCCCGGCGGGGGAGCGGGTTTGTCGATGCACTGCCCCTGCAGGCACTGAGGAAGCACCGAACAGGTCGCCTCGCCGCAGGGAAAGCCATCCTCGACGGGACCGAAACCGCACCCGGTGGCCGGTTCACAGACTGCGGTAAGGCAGCCGTTGGTCGACGCGGGGCACTGCGCGGACGTGTCGGTATGGGCGCACGTCCCGGAGACTGCGTCGCAGACGTCGTCGGTGCAGGCGTTCCCGTCGTCACACGCCTCGGGGTTCGGCACGCAGGTTCCCGCCTGGCAGGCCCCCACCATGCAGCCCGACCCGCAGGTCGTCCCATCCGGAGCCGGCTCGGCACCACAGCCCGTGTCTGCATCGCACGCGGCGACGCGGCACTCCTGCGTGACGGCGGGACACTGCGCGCTCTCGTCCGCATGGGTGCAGCCCGTGCCTTCGACGCAGACATCTCGGGTGCACAGGTTCGCGTCGTCACAGCTCCGAACCTCGCCCGCGCAGACGCCGCTCGAGCAGGTGCCCGCGGGGATGCAACCCGTCTGGCATGCGGCCCCGTCCGCGAGAACCTCCTCCACGCACTGACCGGACGCCTCGTCGAACCGTTGCCCCACGCACCCCTCGGGTGCAGCGCACGGATGCGCCTCGCCCTGCAGCCCGAGCTCAGCCAGCACCTCCGCGCTCCGGACCTCGACCTTGCCCGTATGGCTCCCGGGTGACGTCGGCCGGAAGGTCACCGTCACCGACCTCTCCTCCCCGACCTCAAGGAACAGCTGCCGAGGTGCCACTTCGAATACAGCTCCGTCCGCCACGACGCTCACGTCCACCGGCGCCCGCCCCACGTTGCGGACGCTCGCTGTCGCACGGGCCTGCTCGCCCAGCACCACCCAGCCGAACGACAGCTCTTCAGGTTGGATGGAAACCCTTGCGGTCGACGGCTGTAGGTCTCCTCCACATCGGGCACAGCCCGCCGACAGCGCGAGGAGCCCGATTCCCAGGACTGAAGCCATCCGCATTGTCGACCGCATCGAACCGACCTCATGAGCGGGAGGAGCCTCTTCTGGCACTCCTCCCGCTCTTCAGTGAGCGCTACAGATTATCGCTGAACCACACCGTCTCCGGGCCATGCCCGTCCGAGACGATCATCACCCAGCCGCCGGATACCGCCTTGAGCTGCCGCGGCGTTGAGCCGCAGGGCCCGTGTCGGCTCTCACCCCCTATGGCCCCGGGATTCTCAGGAGCATTCCCCCGGCACATGAAGGCCGCGTCGCCGACGAAGACTTGCACCTGCGCGCCCAAGGCCGCCACCACACGCCGGACCATCTCGCGGAGCTGTACGGCTTCCTCCCCGGCGCGACCGTGCCCTTCGCCGTGGCGACCGATCAGGTCTTGCTCGACTGCGACGCGATGTCGGGGGACTTCGGACAGCGCGACTCGCTGCCCCCGCTCGGCTGTGCGGTCGTCTCCACCGCGGTCCCGCGCGGCCTTGGACTGCTGGCGCTGATCCGGATGCTGCGCGCCCGGCGGCGGCGTCAGAGCTGACCTCACGCGAACGAGCGGCCGGGTCTGCTTTACTCGCGACATGAACGCTCTCCCGATCATCGCCGCAGTGCTGCTGCAGGCCTCACCGGATCCCGCCGCGCTGGCGGACTTCGCCGAGAGCGCGGACGAGGTGGAGATCTCCCTCGTGCACTACGTCACCGCGGACCTCGACGACCCCAGCGGAGAGGCGCTGAAGCTCGTGGAGCGCTCCCCGATCCGGAAGCTCAGGCGGAGGGACGCTGCGGAGGTCTCAGCGTTGGTGGCAGGGCTCGCGCGCGGAGAGAAACCCGAACCGAAGCGCTGCATCTTCAAACCCGACCTGCGCCTGACCTTCAAGAAGGGCACCGAGTCGGTTCAGGCGGTCTTCTGCTTCTCCTGCTCGGACGTTCTCATCCATCGAAGCGGCGACAAGGCGTCCGGCGTGTGGCGCGGCTTCGCCCAGCACGAGGCTGCGCTGCAGGCATTGGTGGCGCGGATCTACAGCGACCTGCCCGAGAAGAAGCGGAAGCTGGGGAGAGGCCACGACTGAGCCCCGCGTGTTGACGAGTTCCTGAACGAGACGAGACGGAGCGCATGATGGCCGCTGACATTTCCTGGGACCCCGACGCGCAGGCGCGGCTGGCGAGGGTGCCGTTCTTCATCCGGCCGCTCGTGCGGCGCAGGGCGGAGCAGGCGGCACGCGAGCGAGGGCTTCGCAGCGTGACGACCGCGCTGCTCGACGAGCTGAAGGGCCGCGAGCACAAGGGCTGAAGGGCTACCGACCCTTCATGTCCCGCCGCTTCTGCGCCCGGGCGAACTCGGCGCGCAGGGCGCCGCCGATGCGCTTGCCGACCGACTGGGTCTGCTTGGAGACCTCGTGACCGGTCCGGCCGCGGCCGGTGAACTTCCCTCCACCTCTCGCCGGCACGCCGGACTGCTGCTGCAGGAACGGGTTCGTCTTTCGAGCCATGGGTGAACCGTGTGCACTTCCCGGGCGATGGACCTCCCCGCTGTGGTCCACCGCCTGCTCCACCTGCAACCCGGCTTCTCGAGACGCGCTCACGGAATGGGCAGCGCCCGCAGCACGCGTCCCTGTCCCACCTGCACGCGCAGCAGCAGCGTGGACCCGCTCTTCGCGCGCTGGACGATCCGCGTCAGCTCGCGCGCCGACTTCACCGGCTCACCGCCCGCCTCGACGATGGTCATCCCCGGCGCCAGCCCCGCGCTCTCCGCCACCGAGCCCGGCTCCACCTGCAGAATCAACGCGCCCGGCGGCGTTCCCCGCATCCCCCCATCCCGCAGCGTGAGCCCGAGCCCGCTGGTGCGCGCCTCCTCCTCCGGCTCGGGCGCCTGCGGCCTGCGCACGCGCTCCAGATCCGGCCGCTCGCCGAGGGTGACCTTCAGCTCGCGCTTGTCGCCGCCGCGCAGGACCTGCAGCGTGACCTCGCGGCCCGGCTGCATGAAGCCCACGGTGCGGGTGAGGGTCCTCGCGCTGTCCACCGCTTCCCCGTTCACGCTGACGATGATGTCGTCCGGCTTCAGTCCTCCGCGCGCCGCCGGCGTTCCCGCGGTGACGTCCGAGACCACCGCGCCCTCCTTCGCATCCACGCCGAGCGCGCGTCCCAGCTCCGCGGTGAGATCCTGCACGCCCACGCCGAGCCACCCGCGCCGCACCTCGCCGCCCTCCAGCTGCGGCAGCAGCGCCGAGGCGATGTTCGACGGCACCGCGAAGCCGATGCCCGTGCCGCCGCCGACGATGGCGGTGTTGATGCCCATCACCTCGCCGCGCAGGTTGAACAGGGGCCCGCCCGAGTTGCCCGGGTTGATCGCCGCGTCGGTCTGCAGGAAGTCGTCGTAGGGCCCGGCGTTGATGTCGCGCGCGCGCGCCGAGAGGATGCCCGCGCTCACGCTCGACGCGAGCCCGAACGGGTTGCCGATCGCCACCACGTAGTCACCGACCTGAAGCTCGTCCGAGTTGCCGAGCTTCACCGTCGGCAGCTGCCCGAGGTCGCCTCCCTCGAGCTGCAGCAGCGCGAGGTCGGTCAGCGGATCGCTCCCCAGCACCTTCGCCGCGAACTGCCGCCCGTCGTCGAGCTTGATCTGGATCGTCGACGCGTCCTGCACCACGTGCGCGTTGGTGAGCACCCGCCCGCGCGGATCGATGATGAAGCCGGAGCCCGCGCCCTGCCGCTGCTGCGGCGCCTCGTGCGGGTTGGGCATGCCAAAGAACGGGTCGAACGGATTGCCGCCCAGGCCGCCGTGCGCGCGCGAGCTCCCCGCCGCGCGCTGACGGACCTCCACGTTCACCACCGCGCCCTTCACCGACTGCACCAGCGGCGCGAGCGAGGGCAGCGTTCCCACCTCGCGCGGCTGAGACGAGGGCGGGGTGGTGGTGCTCTGGGCGGGCTGCTCGGGTGACGGCGCGGGTGCCGTCCCCTGCGGCGGCGCGGCGGTCTGGGCCTCGCGCTCGCGCACGGTGGTGGCGTTCTGGCCCTTGCACCCAATCGGCAGGAGGAGGGCGGCACCGAGGCCGGTCAGGAGCAGGGCGCGGCGGCTGCGGGAGAGTGTGTCCGAGGTCATCACGCCTCTTCCATAGCCAGAGCCTCGCGTCGTGCAGCGGGCACGGTGCTCGGCTGCCCTCTCTTGCGTTCCTCGCCCAACGCTTCAGGGGCCCGTCGAGGCTCGCCAGCCGACAGGCAGGCTTGTAGGGTCCGCGCCCAAACCTCTTCTGGAGAACGCGGAACATGAAGCTCTCGGACCTGAAGATCATCGTCACCGGCGGCGCGCAGGGCATGGGCGCGCACTTCGCGCGGCGTCTGCACGAGGCGGGCGCGCAGGTGGCGGCGGGCGACATCAACGAGGCCGCGCTGGCGGAGCTTCCGCAGGGCATCCACCGCCGCAAGCTCAACGTGGCGGACGAGGCGGACGTGGCCTCCTTCGTGGAGTGGGCGCACGGTCAGATGGGCGGGCTCAACGGCCTCGTGAACAACGCGGGCATCCTCCGCGACGGCCTGCTGATCAAGAAGGACAAGGAGACGGGCGAGGTGAAGAAGCTCTCGCTCGAGCAGTGGAACGCGGTCATCGGCGTGAACCTCACCGGCGCCACGCTGATGGTGCGCGAGGTGGTGGCGAAGATGGTGCAGACCGGCCAGAAGCCCGGCGTCATCGTGAACATGTCCTCCATCGCCCGGCACGGGAACCGGGGCCAGTCGAACTACGTGGCCGCGAAGTCCGCGCTGGCGGCGAACACCGTCACCTGGGCGCGCGAGTTCGGCGCCTACGGCATCCGCGTGGGCGCCATTGCCCCGGGGATGATCGAGACCCCGATGACCCAGGGCATGAACCAGAAGGCCCGCGACGCGCTCGTCTCCATGGTGCCGGTCGGCCGCGTGGGCGTGCCCGAGGACATCTGGGTGGCGGTGAAGTTCGTGCTCGAGTGCGACTACTTCAACGGCCGCACCATCGATGTGGATGGTGGTCTGTCGATGTAGTCAAAACATCCGTCGCTGGTGGAAATGTTTCATCAGACAGGGCGGCTGGGGCAAAAACCCCAGGAATAACGGACACGTGGCTGCGACCAGCGCGTGTCTGTCACACCGAACGGGGGTAAATTATCCTTCTTGCCCCTGTTACGGAGTGACACGCCTATGCGCCGACGGACCCCCGCCGTCACCGCGTCGTGGTCTTCCCGAGGTCTCCTCGCGCCGCTCGTGCTCTGCGGGTTCGCGCTGTCCGGTTGCTACGGCGCCGGCGAGCTGAACCTCGATGGGCCGAACGGCGCCGGAGGAGCGGGCAGCCCTCACGACAGCGTCTCCGAGCGGCTCTTCCGCTGTGAGGCTGGGGAGTCGCCCGACGAGGTCCCGCTCCGCCGGCTCACCCGCCGCCAGTACCTGCGCACGGTGGAGGCCTGGGCCCGCGAGTCCGGGCTGCCCAGCGGCGAGGTGCAGACGATTCTCTCGGCGCTCTCTGATCCGCTGGCGCGCTATCCGGAAGACCGCCGCGTCGGCTCGCCGAGCGACACGCACGGCGGCTTCACCCAGCTCGATCAGGCGGTGCAGCAGGCGCACGTGGACGCGACGTGGGAGGTCGCCACCTCGCTCTCGCGGGCGCTCGTCTCCACCACCGCTCGGCGCGGCGCGCTGCTCGGCGCGTGTGCCACCGACACGAACGCGGCGAACGACGAGCAGTGCCTGCGCGACTTCCTCGGGCGCTTTGGCGCGGCGGTGCTGCGGCGGCCGCTCTCGAGCGAGGACGTGGACTTCTTCCGCAACGCCTCGGTCACCGGCGGCGTGACTCCCGTCTCCGCCGAGGCCGTCAGCGACGCGCTGACCCTCCTCTTCACCTCTCCTGACGCGCTCTACCTCGTGGAGAGGGCGCCGCCGCAGTGGGACCTCGCCACCGGTGGCCCCGCGCCGCTGGACGCGCACGCGCTGGCCGCGCGGCTGAGCTACCACTTCTGGCAGGCCCCTCCGGACGCGGCGCTGCGGGAGGCCGCCGCTACTGGCGCGCTGCTGACCCCCGCCGGCTACCGCGCGCAGGTGGACCGGCTCTTCGCGGATCCGAGGACGGAGGCGGCGGTGCGCGACTTCTTCGGCCAGTGGTTCCGGCTCGACGAGGTGCAGCCGCTCGACTCGCGCGTGGGCGTCGCCGCGTTCGACGCCTTCGCCGGCGCGGACAAGCCGTCTCCCACGCTGCACGCGGAGATGCGCGAGGAGCTCGGCGACCTCGTCCTCTGGCTCACCCGCAACGGCTACGGGGTGAAGGACGTGCTCACCAGCCGCAAGCACGTGGCGCGCTCCTCCGCGGTCGCCGCGCTCTACGGCCAGCCCGCGTGGGACGGGACCTCCGAGCCCGCTGAATTCGTGCAGAGCGAGCGCTCCGGGCTGCTGACCCGGGTGGCCTTCCTCGCCTCCGCGTCGGGCAACACGCGGCCGGTGATGAAGGGCTACCACGTGCGCAACGCGCTGCTCTGCCAGACGATCCCGCCGCCGCCGGACAACGCGATGGCGATGCCGGTGGAGCCTTCCGAGGACGCCACCACCCGCGAGCGCGTGGCCGAGCTCACCGAACAGCCCGGCTCCTCCTGCGCCGGCTGTCACCGCGGCATGCTCAACCCGCTCGGCTACGTGACCGAGGGCTTCGACGCGCTGGGCCGTCCGCGCACCCACGAGCGCCTCTTCGACGAGAGCGGCACCATGCGCCGCGAACGCCCGGTGGACACGCGCACGAACCTCACCGTCGGCCCGCTGCAGCGGGACGTGACCGACGCGCACGAGGCGACCGCGCTCCTCGCGCAGACCGGCGTCTTCGAGTCCTGCTTCGCGCGGCAGTACTTCCGCTTCAGCTTCGGGCGCGTGGAGAACGAGGCGAAGGACGGCTGCGCGCTCTCGACGCTGGAGGCCGCGGCGCAGGAGGGCAAGCCGCTCGGCGAGGTGCTCAAGGCGGTGGCGCTCGAGCCCGCGTTTCAGCGGAGGGACTACCGATGAGTGACGACACGACCTTCCGGCCCTCGCGGCGCCACTTCCTCAAGGGCATGGGCGCGACGCTGGCGCTGCCCTTCCTCCCCTCGCTGCTCTCGCCGCTGGAGGCGCGGGCGCAGTCCGGGGCTGCGGTGCCGCGCTGCTACCTGCACCTCGCCACCCACCACGGCGGCGTGTGGGCGAGCCGGATGTATCCGCAGTTGCCCTCGTCCGGCGTGCAGACGCAGAGCTACGCGGGCCGGCAGATCCGCAACTTCGCGGTGGACGTGCGGCACCAGGACGGGACCGGCTCGCTGAGCCCGGTGCTCTCGGGGCCTTCGACGCTCTTCACGCCGGAGTTGGCGGCGAAGATGAACGTGCTGCAGGGCCTGGACGTGCCCTTCTACCTCGCGCACCACACCGGCGGTCACCTCGGCAACTTCGCGCGCAACGACGGCAACGGGACCGCCGGACAGCAGGCGCAGACGCAGGCGCGGCGCCGGACGATCGATCAGATCATGGCCTGGTCGCCGAGCTTCTACGGAGACCTCGCCGGCGTGCGCGAGCGGGTGATGGTGATGGGCTCGGGGATGTCCTTCAACTGGACGAACCCCACCGCGCAGACGGGCACGCTGCAGGAGATCGCCCAGAGCGCGTCGTCGCCGGCCGCGCTGTTCGACAAGCTCTTCCCGCAGCCCGTCGGAGGCGGGGGCGGAGCGCAGCGCCCGCTGGTGGTGGACGCGGTGTACGAGAACTACCGGCGCCTGCGCGACGGCGGGCGGCTCTCGGCGGCGGACCGGGGAAGGCTCGAGGACCACATGCAGCGGGTGTACGAGCTGCAGCGGCGCCTCACCGTCACCACCGGCACCGCCTGTGACACCACTGGACGCAGGCCGTCGGGCACCTACGCGGCGCTCGCCATGGGCACGGTGAACAACACCCAGCCGCACGCGCTGAACCCGGAGGCGCACGCGAGCTGGTTCCGCACCCTCACCGACGTGATGGTGCTGGCGATGAGCTGCGGCGTCTCGCGGATCGGCGTGATGCGGGTGGACCCGCGCTTCAGCAACTTCGCCGGCGACTGGCACCAGGAGGTCGCCCACCGCGCGGACGCGACGGACGGCGTGCGGCAGGGCGTGCTCGCCGAATCGAAGCGGCGCTTCTTCAGCGGGGTGATGCTCGAGCTGGCCTCGAAGATGGACGCGGTGCAGATGGGCGACGGGCAGACCCTGCTCGATCACTCGCTGGTCGTGTGGACGCAGGAGTGCGGCAACACCACGCACAACTCGGACTCGATGCCGGTGGTCACCTTCGGCAGCGCCGGCGGCTCGCTGCGCACGGGTCAGGTCTGCGACTACCGGAACCTGTCGGCGACCATCAACCCCAACGCGGCGGAGAAGCGCTACCCGGGCCTGCTCTGGCACCAGTGGCTGGGCACCGTGCTGCAGGCGATGGGGCTGCCGAAGAGCGAGTGGGAGAGGCCATCGGTCAACCTCGGCTACCCCGACTACAAGTTCGCCCGCCTCGACTGGTCGAACCTCACCACCGCGCAGGCCTATCCCGAGACGGTGTGGCAGGTCGCCGGCGAGGTGCTCCCCTTCCTCCGTCCTGCCTGACCTCACGAGCGCTTGACGCCGGCCCTCGGGAAACGCGAATGTGTCGTTCGCGTTTCACAAGGAGGGCCCCGTGGGCTCGAAAACGATGGCGGAGTGGGCGCGGCTGGATGCGGTCGCGCAGGCGGAGCTGGTGAAGCGGGGAGAGGCCACCCCGCGCGAGTTGTTCGAGGCGTGTGAGGAGCGCCTGTCGCTGCTCGACCCGCTGCTCAACGCGGTGCCGGTGCGCGACGGCGAGCGCGCGCGGAGGCGGGCGGAGTCAGCGGACCTCGCGACAACGCCGTTCGCGGGCGTGCCGTTCCTCGTGAAGGAGATCACCCCCTGGCCCGGGCTGCGCTGGTCCTTTGGCGCGCGCTTCTTCAGGCAGAACACCGCGCCCATGGGAACGCCGTGGAGCGGTGCGGTGGAGCGGGCGGGGCTCGTCACGCTGGGCAAGACGAACTCGTCGGAGTTCGGGCTCCTCGGCAGCACCGAGGGCCTGCTCGACGGGGTGACGCACAACCCCTGGGACCTCTCGCTCAGCGCGGCGGGCTCCTCCGGCGGCGCGGCGGCGGCGGTCGCTTCGGGCCTCGTGCCCGTCGCCCACGCGAGCGACGGCGGCGGCTCCATCCGCGTCCCCGCGTCGGTCAACGGGCTCTTCGGCTTCATGCCCAGCCGGGGCCGTATCCACTCCGCGGCGCTGGGCCAGTCGGACTACGGCGCGCTGGTGCTCGA
Source organism: Pseudomonadota bacterium (assembly GCA_023423535.1). GTDB lineage: Bacteria > Myxococcota > Myxococcia > Myxococcales > Myxococcaceae > JAFAFL01. The sequence goes on along the minus strand of JAFAFL010000133.1, from coordinate 52,430 downwards.
GCACTGCGTCAGCCGCACCGTCCGCGACAGCGCGCTGCTCTTCGCGCTGACCGAGGACCCGCAGAGCGGCCTCCCGCCGGCGGGCCACGTGACGGGGCCTTCGTCGAAGCGGCTGCGCATCGGCGCGTGGACGCAGACCCTGATGGGCGAGCGCCCGGACGGGGAGATCGAGCGGCTCTTCGAGCAGACGGTGGAGCTCCTCCGTGGGCTCGGCCACGAGGTCGTGCCGCTCGATGCGCCGCCGGTGGATGGGCCGAAGATGCGCGACGGGTTCTTCCGGGTGGCGGCCGCGGCGGTGGCAGGCGCGGTGGAGATGGTCACCCGCATGACCGGCGCGCCGCCGCCGCGCGACGGCCTCGAGCCCTTCACCTGGGAGCTCGCCGAGCGCTTCCGCCGGGAGCCGTCCGACGCGATGGAGAAGACCCGCGCGCTCTTCGCCGAGAACGCCGCGCGCTACCTCACCGCCTTCGAACGCTGCGACGTCGTGCTCACCCCGACGCTGGCGACGTTGCCGTGGAGGCTCGGGCACTTCTCGCCGTTGCTGCCGGCGGACCTCCTCATCGCCCGCACCGCGCGCGCGGTCTCGTACACGCCGATCCACAACGTCGCTGGCTGCCCGGCGATGTCGGTGCCGCTCTGCTGGTGGCAACCCGAAGCAGGGGACGCTTCGGCCGAGCCAGTCCCGGTGGGGATGCACTTCGCCGCAGCGCCGGGCGAGGACGCGCGCCTGCTGGCGCTCGCGTACGAGCTCGAGAGGGCGCAGCCCTGGGCGCACCGCTGGCCGCGTCACTCCATCCCCAGGCTGGTCGGCTGATGCCGCAGGTGCTGAAGGAGGAATTGCGCGGGCGCATCCTCGAGGCCGCGCTGGGGCTGTTCGCCGAGCGCGGGCTCTCGGGGACCGCGATGGGCCTCATCGCCGAGCGCGCGGGCCTGGGGACGGCCACGCTCTACCGCTACTACCCGGGCAAGGCCGAGCTCTTCGACGCGGTCGTGCCGCCGGAGCTCGCGGCGGAGCTGGAGCGGCTGCTCGAGCGCCGGTTGAAGGCGCTGGGGCGCGGCATGTTGCGGAGCGGGGACTCCGGGCCGCCGCGGTCGGACGAGGCGGACGCGCTGCTGGAGTTCTGGGTGCGTCACCGGCTGCAGTGCGTGGTGCTCCTCGACCGCGCCGAGGGCACCGCCTACGCGCACTTCGGCGAGCGATTCGTCGCGCTACTGACCGCGAGCGTCACCGCACACCTGCGGGAGCTCCGGCCGGGGCACAAGCTCTCCGCGCCGCGGCGCTTCGTGCTCGAGCGGCTCTTCGAGAACACCCGCCGGACAGTGGCGGCCATTCTCGAGGCGCACGCCGACGAGAGGGCCCTGCGCGAGGCGGTGGCGGCCTTCTGGAGCTACCAGCTGCCCGGCCTGCGCGGCTTCGTGGAGGCCCAGCTGGCGCCGCACGAGGCCACGGAGGCCTGATCCCGACCGTCCCGCGCGACGGGGGGCGCATCGGTTGCGCGAGCCCTTCGGGGCCCTGCGCAGCGGTTGCGCTCTCCGGCGCTGCGGGCGGCCTCGCTCCACTCTGGGAATAGCCGTGGCCTGGCCGATGCAACGCGCCATGTCCCCAGAGGCGACCGATCCGCAAGGCCTGCGGTGGATGCCTCAAGGGAGCGTCTCCATGGCGATTACGCGGCGGTCGTACCTCAAGCTCGTGGGAGGGGCCGTTGCCGGCACCGCCGGGGCTGGGGTGGCGCTGGGTCAGCTCGGTGTGAACCTCGGCGAGGTCCGGGCCCAGACGAAGAACCTCAAGCTCAGTGGCACGCAGGAGTTCACCTCCGCGTGCAACTTCTGTTCGTGCAACTGCGGCATGGTGCTGCACGTTCGCGACGGAAAGCTGCTCAACCTCGAGGGCGATCCGGACCACGTGGTCAACGAGGGCGCGCTCTGTTCGAAGGGCGCCGGCATCAGCGCCGCGCACACCTCCGACCAGCGCCTGACGAAGCCGCTCTACCGCGCGCCGGGCTCGGACCGCTGGCAGGAGATCTCCTGGGACGAGGCGCTCGACCGCGTCTCCTCGAAGATGCTCCAGGTCCGCAGGGACAACTGGATCAGCACCGACAAGAAGGGCGACGTGGAGGTGCCGGCGAACCGCACCGACGCGATGGGCTTCCTCGGCGGCGCGCAGAACACGAACGAGGAGTGCTACCTCTACGCGAAGTTCGGGCGGCTGCTGGGGTCACCCTACATCGAACATCAAGCTCGACTTTGACACAGCCCCACGGTCCCCAGTTTGGGGGCCACGTTTGGCCGCGGTGCGATGACCAATCACTGGCTGGATCTCCAGCACGCGAAGGTCTTCCTCATCGCGGGTAGCAACGCAGCCGAGAACCACGTGATGGCGATGAAGTGGATCCGCCGCGCCAAGGACAAGGGCGCCAAGGTCATCCACGTGGATCCGCGCTTCACGCGTACGTCGGCGGGCGCCGACGTCTACGCGCGGGTGCGGCCCGGCGCGGACATCGCGTACCTCGGCGCGATCATCCGCTACATCGTCGAGGAGCGCCTCTACGACGAGGAGTACGTCCGGACGCACACCAACGCCGCGTTCCTCGTCAACGACAGCTTCTCCTTCGACGAGGGCGTGTTCAGCGGCTACGACGGGACGAAGCTCAAGTACGACAACTCGTCGTGGGGCTACGTGCTCGGCGAGGACGGCCGGCCGGTGAAGGCGGAGAGCCTCGACGACCCGCGCTGCGTCTTCCAGCGGCTGCGCCAGCACTTCTCCCGCTACACGTTCCAGATCGGCGAGGAGATCAGCGGCATCCCCGCGGCGCAGATCAAGGAGATCGCCGACCTGCTGGTGAACAACCGGCCCGGCACCATCCTCTACGCGCTGGGCATGACGCAGCACACCACCGGCGTCCAGGGCATTCGCTGCTACGGCATCATGCAGCTGCTGCTCGGGAACATCGGCAAGGTGGGCGGCGGCGTGAACGCGCTGCGCGGTGAGCCGAACGTGCAGGGCGCCTGCGACATGTCGGTGCTGCACAACTACCTCACCGGCTACGTCTCGGCGCCCACGCAGCTCGAGCCCACGCTGGCGGACTTCACCCAGAAGCACGGAACCTTCCGCGCGCGCTTCGTCGTCAACTGCCTCAAGTCCTGGTTCGGCGACAAGGCCACGCCGGAGAACGACTTCGGGTACGGCTGGCTGCTGAAGAAGAACGCGGCGAAGGACTACACGGTCTTCAGCATGCTGGAGAGCGCGCACGAAGGGAAAATGAAGCTCATGTACGTGATGGGCCAGAACCCGGCCGTCACGAACCCGAACCTCAACCTCGTGCACGACTCGCTCGCCGGGCTCGAGATGCTCGTGGTGCAGGACCTCTGGCAGACGGAGACCGCCTGCTTCTGGCAGCGCCCGGGCACCGACCCGAAGAGCATCAAGACGGAGGTGCTGCTGCTCCCCGCCGCCTACTTCATGGAGAAGGAGGGGACGATCACCGGCTCCGGACGCATGGTGCAGTGGCGCTACGCCGCGGTGCCCGCGCCCGGTGAGGCCCGGAGCGACCTGCACATCCTCGACGACCTCTTCGGGCGCATCCGCCAGAAGGTCGGCAACAGCACGGACCCGCGCGACGCGGCGATCGTCAACGCGGTGTGGAACTACCCCGCGGAGAACCGGGCCGAGGCCGTGCTCAACGAGATCAGCGGCACGAACCTCACCACCGGTCAGCCGGTGAAGGGGATCGCGGAGCTGAAGGGTGACGGCACCACGTCGTCCGGCTCGTGGATCTACGCGGGCGTGATGGGCGGCGGAAAGAACCTCTCCAAGCGGCGCGACAACCGGACCGACCCGAGCAAGCTCGGCATCTACCCGGGCTTCGCGTGGACCTGGCCGGGCAACATCCACGTCCTCTACAACCGGGCCTCGTGCGACACCGAGGGCAAGCCGCTCGACCCCGAGCGCGCGCTGGTCTGGTGGGACGCGGCCGCGGGCAAGTGGGCCGGCTGGGACACCCCCGACGTGCCGGTGGCCACGGATGGTCCGGACACGCCGAACGGCCAGCGCCCGTTCCGCATGGCCGCCGAGGGCGTGGGCCGGCTCTTCGCCGCGCCCTACAAGGAGCCGGATCCGAAGGAGGCGGGCAAGCCGCGCGACTCCTCCGGCGTGCTCGGTGACGGCCCGCTGCCGGAGATGTACGAGCCGGTGGAGAGCCCGGTGAAGAACCGCCTGCACCCCGAGATGCAGGTGAACCCGGTGCTGAAGTACCCGCGCCTCAAGGGCAAGCAGCCCATCGGCACCTCGTCGGACTTCCCGTTCGTCCTCTCGACGGCGTCGATGTCCGAGCACTGGTGCGCAGGCTCCATCACCCGGAACATCCCCTGGCTCAACGAGCTGGCGCCGGAGCCGTGGGTGGAGCTCAGCGAAGGGCTGGCGACGGCGAAGGGCATCCGCCACGGCGACAAGGTCCGCGTCTGGAGCGCGCGCGGCGAGGTGGAGGTGAAGGCGGTCGTCACCCGGCGCATGCAGCCGATGCGCATCCAGGGCCAGGACGTCCACGTGGTGTGGATGCCCTACAACTGGGGCTACAAGGGCCTCTCGACCGGACCCTCCACCAACGTGCTCACCATCGACGCCGGTGACCCGAACACCTGGTGCCAGGAGACGAAGGCCTGCCTTGTGAACCTGGAGCGCAAGGGAGGTGCACGATGAGCGCCGCCGGTGAGGTCACGCCCACGAGCGAGGGCGCGAAGCTGAAGGTCGTGGCGCGGAAGGGGACCCTCGTCGACACCACCAAGTGTGTCGGCTGCAGGTCCTGTCAGGTCAGCTGCAAGAGCTGGAACGGACTGCCGGCGGAGAAGACGGAGCTCTCCGCGGCGGTGCCGAGCCTGCAGCAGCCGGCGGCGGTCTCGGGCAAGACCCGCACCGTCGTCACCTTCAACGAGGTCCCGGACGACAGCGCGCCCGGCGGGCTGCAGTACGTGTTCGTGAAGCGCCAGTGCATGCACTGCATCGACCCGGCGTGCGTGTCCGCCTGTCCCACCACGGCGATGAACGTCGCGGCGGACGGCGCGGTCACCTACGACTACGACAAGTGCATGGGCTGCCGTTACTGCGTGTGGGCCTGCCCGTTCGGCGCGCCCGCGGCGGAGTGGGATGGCCGCGCCTCGCACATCAACAAGTGCGACCAGTGCTTCGGCCGTCAGTTCGAGGAGGCTCCCGGCATGCGCAACGGCGCCGAGACCACCGAGGACAACCAGCTCGCGTTCCGGGAGAAGCACGAGCAGCCCTCCTGTGTCTCGCAGTGCCCGGTGGGGGCGCTCGAGTACGGCGACCGCGACGAGCTGCTGGAGAAGGCGAAGGACCGCATCCGCCAGAACCCCGGCAAGTACGTGGACCACGTCTACGGCGAGCGCGAGGCGGGCGGCACCGGCTGGCTCTACCTCGCCTCCGTGCCGTTCGAGGAGCTGGGCATGCCTCCGGTGATGCAGGAGAGCATCCCGGCGAAGAGCCACGTCGCCCTCGCGGCGGTGCCTCCCGCGGTCAGCGCGGTGGGCGCGGTGCTCGGTGCGACCTACGCGCTGAAGCTGCGCAAGGAGAAGGTCGAGGCGGACGGTCACGGTGACGGCGGCGGCGGCGGACACGCGCCGGCGGTGCCGGAGAAGAGCAGCGCCTACGAGGTCTCGGCGCCCTCCGCGCCCTCGGCGGTGAAGCACGACGCACACGCGCACCCGACCTTCGAGACGCTGAAGCTCCCGCTGTGGACGCTGACGAACAAGGTCCTCGCCGCGCTGATCGGCGGCGGTGTCCTCTCGCTCATCGCCCGCTTCGCCCTCGGGCTCGGCGCGACGACGAACCTCTCCGACACCTACGCCTGGGGTCTGTGGATCGTCTTCGACCTCGTGTGGATCGCGCTCGCCGCAGGCGCGTTCGCCACCGCCGGTCTCATCTACGTCCTCCGGAGGCACGACCTCTACCGCTTCGGTAGAGCTGCCTTGCTCATGGGCCTGCTCAGTTACTCGTTCGTGGCGGTGACGCTGCTCGCGGACCTCGGCCTGCCCTGGCACTTCTGGCAGCTGGCCTTCAACGCGCCCCAGCACTCGGCGATGTTCGAGGTCTCCTGGTGCGTGTCGCTCTACGTGACCATCCTCGCGGTGGAGTTCCTCCCGGTGCCGCTCAAGTGGCTGAAGCTCGACCGGGCGATGGCGGCCTGGAAGCGGCTCGCGCCGCTCTGGGTGGTGACGGCGGTGACCCTGTTCACGTACCTCATGTCGCGCAACTTCGTGTGGACGGGCCTCGCCTTCGCCACCTTCAGCGCGCTGGCCTGGTTCTTCCGTCCGAAGGCCGGTGAGGAGGCCACGCCGCTGCTCCCTGCGATGGCCGCGGTGACCTTCTCCACCATGCACCAGAGCTCGCTCGGGTCGCTGTTCCTGCTCATGCCGGACAAGCTCCACGAGCTGTGGTGGTCGCCGATGATGCCGGTCTACTTCCTCGTCACCTCGGTGGCCTCGGGTACCGCGCTCATCATCCTCGTCGAGCTGTGGATGGCGAAGACCTACAGGCGCGCCACGCCGATCGTCCCCCTCGCCTCGCTGGGCCGGGTGACGCAGGTGGCGCTGGGCCTCGCGCTGGCGCTGCGCTTCGCCGACCTCGCGATGCGCGGTCAGCTGGGCGCGGTGGCCGACGGTGGCCTCGGGCTGGTGTTCCTCCTCGAGGTCGGGGTGGGCGGGCTGCTGCCGCTCTTCCTCCTCTACCGCGCGGCGGTCACGAAGAGCGCCTCCACCCTCGCCTGGGCCACGGGGCTCGTCGCAGGCGGCGTCGTTCTCCACCGCGCCTGCGTGGTGCTGCTGGGGATGACGCTGCCCGGTCCGATGCCGCAGGTGCTGGTGCCGGAGTCCTACTCGCCGAGCCTCGTGGAGTGGGGCATCAGCGTGGGCCTCATCGCCGCGACGATCTTCCTCTTCGGCCTCGGCCTGAGGAAGTTGCCGGTCCTCCCGGTGGATGCGCCGAAGGGCGCGGAGTAACGACCATGACGCAGCGGCTTCGTGAGACGTGGTTGGGCACGCACCCCTGGCTTCAGCCGGTGGCGCAGGTCGAGGAGGCGGTGGCGCGGGCGGTGAAGGCTTCCGTGCCCGCCCCGCTCACGCCTCCGGACTGGGAGAGCTGGGGGGACGACGCGGAGCGCGGCTGGCCGCTCCTTCGCTCGGAGGTCTTCGCCCCGCTGGCCGCCACGCGGCTGGCGGAGTGCCTCGGCGCGGCGGCGGCGCGGCTGCGGGCGGCAACGGAGGACCCGGGTGACGCGGCCTCGGAGCTGCCCCGCGCGCTGAAGGACGAGTGCGCGAGGCTCGACGCCTGGCTCTCCACCGGACCGGTGGCGCGGGCGACGGCGGCGCAGTGGGTGCTCTCGCACGGCTCGCCGGCGGAGCCGCCCGAGCCCGGCATCGGCGCGATGTTGCGGCTCGTGGGCTGGACCGCGACGCAGCGGTTGATGGAGGGCATCAGCGAGTCGCTCGGCAGCGCGAAGGCCGGTGACGCGGCGCTCTGGACCCACGGGCACTGTCCCGGGTGCGGCGCGCTGGCGGCCACCGCGCAGCTGGTGGAGGTCGGCGGCGGGCGGGTGCGCTACCTCGGGTGCGGGCTGTGCGGCTGCACCTGGCGCTACCGCCGCGTGGGCTGCCCCCACTGCGGCAACGAGAAGCCGCAGAAGCTCGAGGTGCTGGAGGTGGAGGGCGAGCCGGGGCTGCGGCTCGACACCTGCCACGAGTGCCGCGGCTACGTGAAGACGGACACGCGGAACGGGCGGCAGGTCCTTCTGCGCGCGGACTGGCCCACGCTGCACCTCGACGTGCTGGCGGCGGAGTGGGGCTGGTCGCGGCTCGGGCCGGCGCTGTTCGAGGCCACCTAGGCCGTGGCGCTCCGGCACCAGCTCGCGCGGATGGAGGTCGGCCGACCCGGGAGGGGGGAGAGCCCCGACTGGGTCGCGGTGGAGGAGCCGCTGGAGGTGCGCATCGCGGGCGAGGTCGTGGCCACGCTGATGCGCACACCCGGCGACGACCACCTGCTCACGCTGGGCTTTCTCTACGGCGAGCGGGTGCTGGAGGGCGCGGAGGACGTCGCCTCCGTCGTGCACTGCGGGAACCCGGAAGAGGAGGGGTGGGGGAACGTGGTGGACGTGCGGCCCGCGGGCGGCGCGCGCATCGCGTGGGAGCGGGTGTCCGGGGCGGAGCGGCAGGGCGCGGTGAGCAGTGCCTGCGGGGTGTGCGGTCGGAGGACGGTGGACGAGCTGCTCGACGGCTTGCCGCCGCTGCCCGGGGGGCCTGTGTGGGAGGTCTCCGCGATCCGCGCGGCGATGGAGAGGTTGCGCGAGCACCAGCCCGCGTTCGATGCGACGGGAGGGACGCACGCCGCGGCCGCGTGGTCGGCGGAGGGAGAGCTTCTGGCGGTGCACGAGGACGTGGGCCGTCACAACACCGTGGACAAGGTGGTGGGGGCGCTGCTGCTGCGGCGAGCGGAGTCTTCCGCTCTGCCGCGCGCGGAGCTGCTCACGGTGAGCGGGCGGGCGGGGCTGGAGATCGTGCAGAAGGCGGTGCGCGCGGGCATCCCCATCGTGGCCAGCGTGTCGGCGCCCACGTCGCTCGCCGTCCAGTTCGCGCGCGCGGCGGGGCTGACGCTGCTCGGCTTCGTCCGCGGCGAGAAGATGAACGTCTATTCGGGTTCGGACCGCGTCTGCGGAGCCGGTCTCGCCGCGGTGCCCGCGGCGTAGTCCCAGTCACAGCTGAAGGGAGAGGTGCCCATGCGTCGAGTGCTCGAGGCGGTGGTCGTGTGCGTTGCGTGTCTGGTCTTTGCCTCCTGCGCGAAGCGGGTGCCCGAGCCCGTGGCCGCGCCCGTCGAGGAGGCCTCTTGTCATCACGCGAAGCCGGCCCCTGCTGCAGAGGGTGAGGCCGCATCCCTGCCTGTCGCCGAGCCTGTCGCCGAGCCTGTCGCCGAGCCTGTCGTCGAGCCTGTCGTCGAGCCTGTCGTTGAGCCTGTCGCGGAGCCTGAGGTCCCCGCGGCTCCTCAGCCCGTGGCCGAGGTGAAGACCGCGCCCGCTCCGGAGAAGCCCAAAGCCGCCGCGCCCACGCCCGCGCCGGTGGTCAAGCCCGCCCCGGCCCCCGTCGCCGCGGTCGCGCCGCCGACGAAGCAGACGGAGCGGCAGTGGAAGGCGAAGTGCGGCGCCTGTCACGGCACGGACGGGAAGGGCCTGACGGAGAAGGGCAAGAAGCTGAAGGCGGCGGACATGACCCTCGCGGCCTGGCAGTCGAAGCGCACGGACAAGCAGCTCGTCAACGCCATCCTCGAGGAGGGGAAGGTCACCCGCGACGGCGAGGTCGTCGAGCTTCATGGCTACGCCGGCGAGCTCTCCCCGGCGGAGGTGCAGGCGCTGGTGGGGATGATCCGCTACCTCGGCGCGCCGAAGTAGTCCGCGTCATCCCGCGCCGCGGCTGCCTGCAGTTCGAAGAGAGGCTCGTCACCGCGCTAGAACACCCCTCGCCATGTCGAACGCCGGCATCACGGTCCGCCCGGTCACCGTCGCCGAGGCGGAGCTCTACGAACGCTTCTTCTCCTCGAAGGGCTGTCCCGGGTTCTGCTGGTGCGCGGCGTGGCGCTTCCGGGACGCGCACACGATGGACCGCACCGCGCGCCGCGAGGCGATGGAGGGGCTCATCGCGCAGGAGGTGCCGGTGGGGGTGCTCGCGTTCATTGAAGACGAGCCGGTGGGCTGGTGCTCGATCGCGCCGCGCCGCACGTACGAGAAGCTCGCGAGCTCGCGCACGATGCCGGAGGCAAACGCAGAGGCCTGGACGCTGCTCTGCCTCTTCGTGAAGCGCGAGCACCGTGGCGCCGGCGTGACCTCCGCGTTGGTGGAGGGCGCGCTGCGATACGCAAGGCAGTGCGGGGCGCGGGAGGTGGAGGCCTATCCGTGGGACACCGCCGGACTCTCTCCGGCCGGGCCCGCGGCGCACTGGGGGCACTCTCGCCTGTTCGCCTCCGCCGGCTTCCAGCGCGAGGGCGACACGCGCCGGTGGGTGAAGCGGCTCAGGGCTTGAGCTCGCCCCGCTCCTTCAGCGCCACCAGCTCCGAGAGCCCGCCGAGCAGCACGCCCTCGCGGAAGATCATCGGGTAGGTGGGGAAGCCGGCCCACAGCTTGATCGCGAGCCTGCGCTTCCACTCGCCGAGGTAGCTGCCGTACTCGAGGTAGGTGAAGGCGATCCCCTCGCGCTCGAGGAAGGCACGCGCCTTCTTCACCACCGGGTTCTGCCGCATGCCGACGACGACCCAGCGGTCGCGGGCGACGGTCTGTTCGACCTCGTCCACCGTGCTGCGGTGGAAGCGGGAGAGGATGTCGGTGACGGCGGGGTGGACGCGCTCGGCGGGGAGGAGGGGACGAGGGCTCATGGCGCGCGGGAGTAACGCCACCGCGGGCGCGCGGCACGGAGATTCGCTCCGGGCCGCGCCGCCTCCCCCGCCGCAGAAGACTTCTACTGCTGCGTGGCCACCGGCTTCGGGCCGACCCAGCGATCCTGACGGCTGAACGCGACGTCCTTCGCCTCCTCGGGGGAGACGGTCGTCTTGTCGTTCTCGATGTTCTTCGTCATCGTGATCATGAAGACCGTCGAGCCGCCCTGGCCGCCGACGATCACCGACCAGCCGAGGAACACCAGCCACATCCGGTACCAGCGCTGGCCGTACTTCGCGACGATCTGCTTCTCGTTGCGAACCCAGTTCTCGTACCACTTCTTGATCGTCAGCGCGTAGTGGACGCCGCAGTTCTCCACGCGGTGGATCTCGAACTCCGCGCGCTCGGCCTGGGACACCACGAAGCCCAGCGGGCAGGACGCGTCCGCGCCGGGGAAGATGTACTTGGCCATGAACAGGCCCCACACCAGATCCTGGAACTTCCACGCGCGGCGCAGCCCGGCGATCTGCAGGTAGAAGATGCCGTCGTCCTTCAGCATCCCCTTCACCTGCAGCAGGAACTTCTGGAAGTTCTTGATGCCGACGTGCTCGGCCATCTCGAGGCAGGTGATCTTGTCGAACTTCTCCGCCGGCAGGTTGCGGTAGTCGTCCACGATGATGCGGACGCGGTCGCTCACGCCGTTGTCCTCGGCCCGCTTCCGCGCCCACTCGGCCTGCTCCTTCGCGAGCGTGACGCCGGTGCTGTGCGTGCCGTGGTGCTTCGCCGCGTGGACGATCATCGGGCCCCAGCCGCAGCCGATGTCGAGGTGCTTGTCGCCCGGCTTCATCTGCACGTACTGGCAGATGGTCTCGAGCTTCCGCTCCTGCGCCGCCTCCAGCGACTCGTTCGGGTCGCGGAAGATGCCGCTGGTGTAGGTCATCGAGGGCCCGAGGAACCAGTTATAGAAGTCGTTCCCGCGGTTGTAGACGTGGGCGATGTCGCCGTGGTCGCTCTCCTGGCTGTGCGTCACGTTCTGCCCGAGGAACTCGCGGAAGTAGAACTTGATGTCGCCCCAGGTGAAGCAGAACCGGAAGAGCCGGTTGCGGCGGAGGAAGGTCTCGTAGACGTCGCCCTTGAAGTCGAGCTTCTGGGCCATGTAGGCCTCGTAGACGATCTCCATCGGGATCTTCCGGCCGCGCCACTTGTCCGCGTCCTTCGGGTCGCGCCAGGTGAGGTGCGGCTCCCAGTCGGTAGGCCCGTCGTCGTGCAGGTGCGAGCGGTACACCAGCGCCATCAGCGGGAGGATCACGCCGAAGAGCGGCACCGCCAGCCAGGCCACGGGGAAGACCCACCAGGTTCCGCCCGCGACGAGGGTGGCGATCGCGGCGATGACGGTGGGGATGGCGAGCAGCACCACGATGTGCTGTTCGAGGAGCCAGTAGATGAGGGAGAGGCCGTGGGTGCGGCCCGTCTCGTTGAACTCGGTGGTTGCGGTCTGGGTCGTCGCGAGGTCTTTCACGGCCCGCGTCATACCCCAGGGCACTGGGATCAGACCTCATTAGAACGGCAGGCGCCTCGCCGGGCGGCCGTCAGCTGAGGAAGGACGGCGTGAACTCCGAGGGGTCCTCGATGGTGCGGCGCCCGGCAAAGCCCGCGTCGAGCTCGTGCCAGTGCTCCACCGTGGGCTCGGGGTACTTCCAGCAGAGGTAGACGATGCGGCCCTCGTGGGTGGCGCGGAAGTCCACCAGGCCCTCCACCGACTTGATCTCGATTCCGCTGTCCTCGAGGCCCGCCAGCGCCTCGCGGATCTTCACCGCGTAGGCTTCGATCTCCTCGCGGAGCCGCGCGCCGTCCTTCGCGTTGGGCACGCCCGCGTCGAGCAGCGCCGTCCGCGTCCGCGCCTCGTCGATGTAGCCGCGCACCCTGCCGAAGGTCTCCATGAGGAAGGGCACGAACTTCCTCGCCTCCTCCACGCCGAACAGCCGCATCTACCTGCCTCCTTGCGCGAGCGCCGGCGCGCGTTCGGACACCTCGCCGCCGCCGAGCTCCGCGGCCAGCGCGTACGCCTCGAGCATGTTGTCCTCGATGCTGCAGTAGGTCCACCGCCCGTAACGGCCGATGCTGTGTACTCCACGCGCGCGAAGCTCCGCCGACAGCCGCGCGTGTTCGGCCATCGACCGCCCGGTGATGTGCACGTAGGCGGGATCCATCACCACGCTGTGGCTCGCGAGCAGCCGGTGGCCCTCGTCGATGACGCCCTGCCGCCGCAGGTCCTCGAGCACGCGCGGCAGCATCGCCTCGGCATCCGGAGTGGCGTCCTTCGGGTAGCCGAGCTCCACGTAGAGGCTCAGCCGCTCGTCGTCGAAGATGTTGTCGTAGAAGCCCACCCGGTAGAACGAGCAGGCGCGGTCCGGGTAGTAGATCCAGTGCACGTCCCTCGGGCCCTTGCGGTCGAAGCCGAGGTTGAAGACGAGCACCTTGTTCCAGGAGAAGTCCTCCCGCGCGTGCGGCGTGCCTGTGAGCTCCAGGAGCTTCGGGAACGGCATCGTGGAGACGAGCCGTTCGAAGCCGAGCTCGCGCTTCGTGGTGCGGACGATCCGCTTGTCGAGATCGATCGCCACCGCGCGCTCGGAGAGGGAGACCGCTCCGGCGGGGACCTCGGAGAGCAGCGCGTTGACGTACTGGACCGCGCCGCCCTCGGGATAGGTGAACGCCGAGTTGTAGGAGGCGTTGTCCGGCTCGCGCATGTTCCGGATGATCTCGGTGAGGTTCGCGTGCGGGAAGAAGCGGCCCATCGCGTCCTTGTCGAGCGTGTCGAGGTCGCAGGCGTAGAGCTTCTCGTTGTAGGGCACGAGGAACTTCTCGCAGATGCCCCTTCCGAAGCGCTCGTGGAGCATCTGGAGGAAGGACTGCGGAGCCGGCGCTTCGCCCTTCGCCGCTGCCTCGCCCGCGCGCTGGGCCGCGAAGTAGAGGTCGTAAAGGCACTCGATGAAGTCGCTCTTCGGCAGCTGGTGGATGTTCTTCTGGAAGGGGAAGTCCACGTAGCCGTCGCCGAAGCGGATGAACGACTTCTTCTGCACCGTGCGCACGCGCTGGCCGCCCATCCGCTCGCGCAGCCACCCCTCCAGCGCCGGCTGCTTGAAGTGGAAGAAGTGGCCCGAGTAGTCCCAGGTGAAGCCGTCGCGCCGCACCGTCCGGCAGTAGCCGCCAGGCTCGTTCTCCGCCTCCAGCACGAGCGCGCTCTCGCGGTCCCGCAGGAACGCCGCGGTGGCGAGCCCGGAGATCCCCGCGCCGATGATCAGCGTCTTCACCTTCTGCGTGTCCGCCATGGGCCGCGCACCTTCGCCCGTGGGCCGCGGCGCGTCCACCGCACGATGAGAGCGGCGCTTCCTCGCGGAGGCTCCTCACTCCACCCGGCAGACATCATCGACGTGGAGGCTCGTCGCGTACTCGAGCACCTCGAGCCGTCCCCGGACCACGACCTCGACTCGCTTCAACTCCTCTGCCACGGGCTCGATGCTGCAGTCGGTGATCCCGAACGCCAACGGCGACTCATTCTCCTTCCAGCGGAGGACTGGACCTTCGCGGTCCTCGCCGGCGTGGAGCGAGGCGAGCGTCCCGCAGCTGTTGCAGCATGCCCCCTCCCCGCACCACATCAGCGTGCAGGCCGCACCCAACTCGAGGGGACCGGAGAAGATGCCCACTTCGTCCGCGAATGGGCTGACCGACGCGATGGGCCGAGCCGCCGCGCTCTCCGAGGGCGTGCAGCGACGGATGGACGTCACCGCATCCCGGGCCTTGCGCACGTCGTCCGCGATGACCCGGCGTTCGGAGAGGTCGCCGCAGGCGAGGAGGACAGCCGCCATACCGGTGACGACGAAGAGGGCTTTCGGGGCGCTGGGGCGAACGAACATGCAGTGCACGATAGGCGCATCACTTCCCGCGTGCACCCGGAGAAGGGGAGTTCCCTGCCTGTGCGCGAGCACGGGGCGGCTACGACTTCGCGGTGCGGCGCGCGGGAGAAGAGGCCTTCTTCGCCTTCTTCTCCGCGGCTCTCGCGGCCGCTTCGACGGCGCGTCGTGCCCAGGGGAGCAACTCCCGCCGGTCGTCGGCCGCGCGCTCCGGCGGGGTCCAGTAGCCCAGCTCCTTCCACTTGCCGGCGATCTCCATCCCGAATGGACGGCAGCCCGCGGCGCGGAAGGCCTCGCGGGTCTCGTCGTCCGCCTTCAGGTAGAGCTGCCCGTCGCCGATGAGCGCGAACATGCGCCCGTCGAGGTAGAGCCCCCAGCCGCCGAACATCGCGCGCGGAAAGACGTCGCCGAGCGGCTCGAGCAGCGCCAGTGCATCCTCCACCTCGGGGTCCAGTGCACGCGGCATCGGTCACGTCCCTTCAGAAAGGGGCGCATCGTGCCGCAGCTACCGAAGCTCCTCCATCACGAGCCTGCCGCTCACCGCGTCCACCTCCGACTGCACGCCGACGCGCAGGTTGCGCACGAGGAAGCTTCCGTCCGGCGCGACCTCCAGCCCGTCCAGCGTCAGCCGCAGATGGTGGCGGTCCGCGCGCAGCTCGCCGAGGTCGAGCCCCGCCAGCGCCACCGCCGCGAGCAGGTCGTCGTCCGCCTCCAGCCGCGCCGAGAGCGAGAGCGGTCCGCGCAGGGTGAGCCCGCGCGCGTTGGTGAGCACGGCCTCGCGCAGGTCGAGCTCCAGCCGGCTGCCGTCGCGCAGGCGGATCCGGTGACCGGCGGGGAGCTCAACCCAGCCGCGCGTGATGTCCGCGCGCACGTTCCCGTCCCGCACGTCGTCGAGCTCGAACTTCTCCCGCTCCACGTCCACCCGCGCACCGCCGAGCCGCATCGCGTAGCGGCCATCCATCCGCGCCGACAGCCCGTTGCCCAGCGTCACGCCCAGTCCCCAATGCGCGGCGGCGAGCGCCATCTGCGCGCGGTCCAGCTCCACGCCCTCACGCGTATCGAGCCGAACCCGGGCCCGCCCCTCCAGCCTTGCCGCGTCTCCCTCCAGCGTGGCGCGCTGGTGGCGCACGAACATGCGGTGGAGCCGCAGCGCCAGTTCGCCCTCACCCTCGACGATCGCGTCGCCCGAGGGCGTGAGCACCAGCCGCTCCAGCTCGAGCTCCGCGGTGGAGCCGTCCTCCACGTCGAGCGACACCTGCTCGAGCCAGCCCTGCACCCGCGCCTCGCGGATGCGCGTGCGGCCCCGAAGACCGCGACCCCTGAGCACCGCGCCGCGCTGAAGATCAAGCTCCACGTCCGCGTCGCCGTGCAGCTCGCAGTCGTAGAGGTCCAGCGACACCGCCATCGCCGTGGGCTGAAACGCGGCCACGCGCCCGTGCACGGTCAGCGCGCCCTTCACCGCGAGCGTGTCGTTCGTCGCGACGATGCTGCCGTCGAACGAAGAGCTCTCCGCCTCGACGGGCACCGGCCGTCCCTCGATGGGCAGCGTCACCCGGCCCTTCGTCAACGTGCCGCCCGCGCGCGGGAGAGCACAGCGAAAGCGCGGCCACCCGTCTTCCGAGCCGGAACCCGAGCGCCACTCGACGTCCACCGTCCCGCCGGCGCAGTGCGCGAGGGAGAGCTCCGCGAAGTCACCGCCGGGAAGGTGTGCGTGCATCTCGGAGGCGCGCAGCTGCAGGTCCTCGAGCCGTGCGTGCACCGTCAACGTGGGGGCCTCGCCATCACGTTCGCCGTGAAATCCCGCGAGCTGCGCCTCCACGCGCACCACCGCGCGGCCCTCTCCGTCGGCGACCTTTAGCCGCTCGTGGGTGAGGTGCAGCTCCGACCAGCGCAGGTCGGCCTCGAGCCGCGCCTCGCCGCCTGAGAGCTCCAGGCTGCCACCTGCTTCGCAACCCACGCGCACGCGGCCGAGCGGACCGAGGAGCAGCACGCCCTCGTCGAGCACCACGTCGGTCACCTGCACCCGAGCGCCCTCGAGCTGCGGCGCGCCCGGGGTCTGCGGCTCGGTGAGGAGCTCCACCGGATCCGGCGCGAGCTTCGCCACCCGCTCCGCGGAGACCTTGCCCACCTTCACGCCGAAGAGCCTCACGCCGAGCTCGTCCGGGCCGCCGTCGCGCAGCCAGTCCGAGAGCGCCTCCACGCGCGAAGGCACCGGCGGGCCCAGCTGCAGATCCGGAAAGCCGCCGAGCCTCACCGCCAACCGCCGGTTCGCCCCGAAGCCGATGCCCTTCACCCGCGTGAACAGCGGACCGTCGAGCGCGGGCAACAGCTCCACCGTCGCCCCGGGCAGATCGAGTTCGCCGTCCCGAACCTGCACCTCCACGCGCGCGACGGTGCCCTCCTTCACCGCAAGGCCGGGGAAGAGCGGACCGGGCGCGAGCGGCACCGACAGAGAGACCCGCGCCTGGCGGACGAGCCGCAGTGCGTCGAAGAGGATCGCGGGATCGATCGGGAGCGTCGGGCGCTCGGAGGGCATGCACCCAATATGGGCACGACCGCGGAACGATGCCCCGCGCGCTCAGCCTCTGCGCGAAGGACGACGACGCGCCGCGACGCGCTGCGACACGGTCCCTACGTCACGCCGCGCACGCGAGGGTGAAGGTAGTCCGGTATGCCACCCGCCGGCTTCGTGACCGTGCGCGCGCGGGTCGTGGATGCGGCGGCGGCCGCGCGACTCACCGGAGTCGACCGGCGCGGGGCCCGCGAACCACAGATAGAGCAGCACCACCGTCAGCAGCATCAGCCGGCGGAGGTTCGGCGTGCGGTGGGGCGCTGCAAAGTGGGGCATGTGGGGGCAACAGCGCGTCGAGTGACCGCAATCCTCACCTGCAGGCGGGTGTAGGGGTCAAGGCGCCTCCTCCTGATAACGCCCGTCGTGGTAGCGGAAGACGCTGCGCGCTTGCGCCGGCGTGCAGGCGTAGGACTCGGCGAGCGGGTGTGCCTGCTCTCCCTTCTCCGCGTCGTCCGTGAGGCAGGTCCGCTTCATCTGGACGTCGATGAGCTTCGGCGGCTCGCCCTTCATCGTCACGCGACGGACCGTCTCGAGGCCCACGCCCGCGCCGGTGTGGTACCGGCCCTCGCGCAGCTGCAGGCGGAGCAGCTCGTGGAGGGCGAAGCCGCGCACTTCGTAGTAGCCGCGCCACTCGCTGTCGCCGCGCGAGCTGCCGGACCCGCCGCACCACTCCTGCTTCTCCGTCACCGCCAGCGCCTTGTGGTCCGGGGACACGAGCGACTCGAAGCCGAAGACCGTGGGCACGCACAGCGAGGGCCCCCACGCGGAGCCCTGCGCGTTGAGGAACGGCGCGTCGAGCCGGCACCACTCGCCTTTGCCGATCGCCACGAAGACCGCGCCACGCTGGAACTCGGGCGCGGCCTCGCTGATCGACGCCGGCTTCTCCGCGCACAGCCCGCCGAGCACGTTCACCACCCGCACCGCCCGGGCCTGTGGGTCGATGCGCGCGTCGAAGGCGTTCACTGCGCTGAACCAGGGGCGCTCGCCGGCCCCTTCGGGACAGGTGGCGTCTATCGGCTCGAGGCCCACGCGGGTGAGCTGCGACTGGAGCCCTTCCACGTCATGCGCGGCGCGCAGCTGCTTCACCCACGTCGCCGGATCGAAGCGCACGCGCCGTTCGGCGGGACAGCCTGCTGCGGTCTGCGCCGCGCCCTCCGACGGGGCCTGCGCGTGCGCCAGCGGCGCGAGGAGAAGGCAGAGCAGGGCGGGGAGGGCGTGGCTCGGCGACCGCATGGGTGCACCGTACTTCACGGCGCGTGCCTCGATGCGGTGCGGTCAGGTCACCAGCGAGATGACGGCCGCCAGCGTCGCCGCGGAGACGGGGATGCCCACGCCGACCATCGCGGCGGCGAGCGGCGGATCGAGGTCGTGCTGCGCGGCGAGGATGCTGCCGGTGACCATCGGCGGCATCGCGCACTGGAGCACGGTGACGGTCCAGGTCTGCGAGGCGCGGTCCTCGAAGAGGAGGAGGGTGAGGGCGAGCAGCAGCGGCGCGAGCACGAGCTTGTAGCCGAGCCCCAGCGCCAGCGCGCCGAGCCGCTCGCGCACCTTGCCCAGCCGGAGCTGGAAGCCGACGGAGAAGAGCGCCAGCGGCGTGAGCAGCTCGCCCAGCCGGAGCAGCGTGGTGTCGAGCCAGAGCGGGAACTCCACGCCGCGCAGGGCGAATGCACAGGCCAGCGCGATGAAGGCGGGGAAGCCGAGCAGCTTTGCGGCCACCGCGCGCGGCTCGAGGCGCCTGCCCGAGGCAGCGGCCGCGAAGGCGAGTCCGAGCGTGGCCACCAGCAGGAACGAGCCCAACTGATCGACGAACACCGCGGTGCCCAGCGCGTCCCTGCCCAGCGTGGCCTCGATGATCGGCAGCCCCATGAACGCGGTGTTCGAGAGCCCGGCCGTCAGCACCAGCGCGCCCACCGTTCCGCGCGGCAGTCGAGCGAGGCGGCCCAGCCCGGTGAAGAGCAGGGCGGCGAAGAGGAACTGCAGCCACAACATCGCGGCGCCGGCGAGCAGGCCCCACTCGAGCTCCACGCGGTGCATCGCACGCAGGACCAGCGCCGGCAGCGCCACGTTGAGCACCAGCGCGTTCACCGCCTCCGCGGTCTGCAGGGGAAAGCGCTTCGTGCGGCGGGCGATCATGCCCGCGGCGAGGCTCAGCACCACCAGCGCCACCAGTCCCTGCATCGGCGGGCGACTATCACTCGCGCCCGCCGAGCGGGCACTCAACCGTGCGCCGAGCGTCCGACGACGCGCTGCGGCAGAGCCGCTTGAAATGACGCGGGCCGCCGGGCATTGAATCCGCCCATGACCCTTCCGGCCACCGCCCCCCTCGGCCTCGTCTCTCCCGCCCCTCTGACGGAAGAGGACGAGCGCGCCATCGCGCAGGCGCGCTCGCTCTTCGAAGGGCTGCGCGCCCACCGCTGGGAGCTGGCGAAGAGGACGGTGAAGGAGCGCCTCGCGCGGCTCGACCGCTTCCGCGCGGCGCTGCTCGAGAATCGCGAGCGCCTGGCCCAGGCGGCGTTCCGCGACTTCCGCAAGCCGGCCGCCGAGTTCGACCTCACCGAGCTGCAGCCGGTGCTGATGGAGCTCGCGCACACGCGCGCGCACCTCGCGGACTGGCTCGCGCCGAGGGCGGTGCCCACGCCGATGATGCTCGCCGGCACGCGCGCGGAGGTGCGCTACGAGCCGCGCGGTGTGGTGCTCGTGCTCGGCGCGTGGAACTACCCCTTCCACCTCACCGCCGCGCCGATCATCCCCGCGGTGGCGGCGGGCAACGCGGTGCTCGTTCGTCCGTCGGAGAAGGCGCCGCACTCGGCGGAGGCGCTGGCGGCGGTCATCGCCTCCGCGTTCGATCCGCGCGAGGTCGCTCTCGTCACCGGCGGCGTGGCGGTGGCGGACGCGCTGCTCGAGCTGCCGTTCGATCACTTCTTCTTCACCGGCAGCACGCGCATCGGCAAGCGGGTGATGCAGAAGGCGGCGGAGCACCTCGCGTCGGTGACCCTCGAGCTCGGCGGGAAGTCGCCGGCGATCGTGGACGAGACCGCGGACGTGCAGGCTGCGGCGGAGCGCATCGCGTGGGGGAAGTTCGTCAACGCCGGGCAGACCTGCGTGGCGCCGGACTACGTGCTCGTGCACACCTCGAAGCAGGACGCCTTCGTGGAGGCGCTGCGGCGCGCGGTGGAGAAGATGTACGGCGCCACCGAGGAGGCGCGGAAGGCGAGCCCCGACTTCGCGCGGATGATCGACGACGGTGCGCTGCGGCGGCTGAAGACGCTGCTCGATCGCACGGTGGCACAGGGCGCGCGCGTGGAGCTCGGTGGCGCGACCGACGTCGAGCAGCGCTACTTCGCGCCCACCGTGCTGACCGGCGTGGCGCCGGACTCGCCGGTGATGGAGGAGGAGCTCTTCGGGCCGCTCCTGCCGGTGCTGACCTTCAACACGCTGGATGAGGCCTGCGAGCTGTCGCGCCGCTGGGGCAAGCCGCTCGCGCTCTACGTGTTCTCGAAGCGCGGAGCGAACGTGGAGACGGTGCTCGGGCGCACCACCGCGGGCGGGACGGTGGTGAACAACACCATCATCCACCTCGCGAACCCGGACCTGCCCTTCGGCGGTGTGGGCGGAAGCGGCCTCGGCAGCTACCACGGCGAGGCCGGCATCCGAGCCCTCAGCCACGAGCGCGCGGTGCTCCACCAGGGACGCCCCGCGCTGCTGAAGATGCTCTACCCGCCGTACGGGCCGGGGAAGGCGAAGCTGCTGCGCGCAATCGAGAAGCTCTTCACCTAGCGCCACGACCTGAGGCGACGGCCGCTACGGCGCGCGGTAGGGGCCCACGCCGCAGGCCTCCTGACAGGTCGGCGCGCAGCCCTGCTTGCAGGCCACGCGGGCGCCCCCGGAAAGCGCGTTGCAGTCCTGGGTGCAGGCGCTCACGCACGGGCCCATGCAGGCTTCTTCCTCACCAGGGCAATCGGTGTCCACCACGCCTGCGAGCTGCAGCGCGGGCAGCTGCACCGTCCGCGTCTCCTCCACGCAGTCCCCGTTGTCGTCCTCGCGGCAGTCGCCGTTCTTGCCTAAGATCGCCAGCGTCGCGCGAACCGGCACCGCCTCGGGGCAGCCCTCCACCACCCACTGACCGTCGCACTGCAGGCGCTCCCACCAGGTGTTGCGGCCCGAGGAGACGTCGATCGCCGCGCTCCAGGTCCAGCCGGTCACGTTGCCCTGCCGGTTCGTCTGTCCGGTGAGGTCTCCCCCGCCGGGCAGGTTTCGCCACACGCCGCCCCACGACTGGGCGGAGCAACTCGTTGCCCCGTAGCTCCACTCGAGCGTGACCTGGCTCGCGCTGGGGTCGAGCTGATTGCGACTGGAGAACCAGCCCTTCGGCAACACGACGGTGGAGACGTGCAGTTCGTCCCCGCTGAGCTGCGCGCTGAAGAACGGCGCGGTGATCGCCGCGGCGGTGCCGGCAGCGGCGAGGGTGAGTGCGATGAGCGCCACGATGAGGCGCTTCGGGCTCTTGGCGGTCGCCATGCGACGTGCCTCCTGACGCCGGTGGGTGGGTGAGGGGCCCGGCGGGAGCCGACGGTGGGCATGCGCAACGCGGGCGCAAACCTGCACAAAGGTCCCTGCACCGCGCGGGGCCGGTGTGCGCGTCGCACCTTCTGTCCTCGCGTCTCAGAGCCCGACGACCGGACCCTCCGCGCGTGCGCCGCGACGCGCCTCGAGCCTGCGCGCCTCCGGATCGACCACGTCGATCTCGAAGTCGCAGGGGTCGCTCGCCTCGGAGGTCTCGGTCCAGCCGGCCACTTCGATCGGCCGCTCCGAGCGCGCTGCCGTCCGGATCCGCTTCGGCGGCGGAAGGGTCACCCTCAGCGCGAGGTCGAGGCTCTCCGCGATCGTCCTCGCCGCGTTGGCGCGCGCGGTGTGCCCGTCCTCCGCCCAGCGCACCGCCGCCGCCGCGTAGGCCCGCGCCGCGCCCCGTCGGTCGCCCAGTCGCCGCAGCACCTCCGCGTGCCGCACCCGCAGCCGCGCATCGTCCGGCGCCTGCCTCACCACGACCCGGAAGAGCATCTCCGCCTCGAGGTACTGCCGCCGCCCCAGGTACTGCTCCGCCAGGTCCTTCAGCTCGCGCAGCTCCACGCCCGCCCCCTGCGCCCCGTCCACTGCAGTGGCGCGGGTGCCTGCGCGAGCAAAAGCGCCGCCACGACCATGCGCTCACGCAAGCGCGCGAAACGGGCCGCTTCTTCCCCTGTGGATGAGGAAACGCAGTGCCGCGCGAGAGAAGGCCGCGGCCCTCTTCAGGAACCGGAGAGCAGCGCGCGCTCCGCGGCGAGGACCTTCTGCACCGCCTCTTCGGGCGTGGGGGCGCTGGCGGAGAGGTGTCCCATCTTCCGGCGCGGACGCGCGACGCGCTTGCCGTAGAGGTGCACGCGCACGCCGGGGATCTCCAGCGCGCGATCGAATGCGGGGCTCTGGCCGTCCACCCACAGATCGCCGAGGAGGTTCACGATCGCCGCCGGGCGGGTGACCTCGGTGCTGCCCAGCGGGAGGTCGCACACCGCGCGCACGTGCTGCTCGAACTGCGAGGTGAGGCAGGCGATCTCGGTGGCGTGGAAGCTGTTGTGCGGCCTCGGCGCGAGCTCGTTCACGTAGAGCTTCCCGTCGCGGGTGAGGAAGAGCTCCACCACCAGAAGGCCCTCCACCGCGATCTTCCTCGCGATCTCCCGCGCGAGCTCCACCGCGTCCCGCTTCACCTGCGGCGGCAGCGGCCCCGGCAGACACGACCAGGCGAGGATCCGCTCCTCGTGGTGGTTCAGCGCCGGCTCGTACACCGCGATCTCACCCGAGGGCGAACGCGCGACGAGCACCGACAGCTCCGCCTCGAGGTCCAGCGCCCGCTCCGCCACCACCGGAACCCCGCCGAGCAGCGTGAACGCTCCCACCGACTCGTCCGCCGTCTTCACGCGCGCCTGTCCGCCGCCGTCGTACCCGCCACGCCGCGTCTTCACGAAGAGGTCCCCGCCGAGCTCTTTCGCCGCGCGGTGCAGCTCCTCGGAGGACGCTGCCTTCCGCCAGGGCCCGAGCGGGAACCCGTTCTCTTCCAGCCAGCTCTTCTGGTCCCCGCGGTCGCCGATGATCTCCAGCACCGCGCGCGAGGGTCGCAGCGGCACGTGACGCGCCACGGCCCCGAGGCTCTCCAGCGAGATCTTCTCGATCTCCAGCGTGACCACCGCGCACCCGCGCGCGAGCTCCTCGGCCGCCCCCGCGTCGTCGAACGGCGCGGTGATGAGGCGCTCCACCACGTAGCGGGACGCACACGAGGGATCCGGATCCAGCGCGTGCACCCGATACCCGAGCGAGCGCGCGGCCATCGCCGTCATCCGCCCCAGCTGCCCGCCGCCGAGGATGCCGATCGTCGCGCCCGGCAGGATCGGCTTGCGTCCGTGTCCGCTCGTCACGGCAGCACCTCCGCCATCACCTCGTCGCGCCGCCGCTCCTTCCACGCCTTCAGCTTCGCGCGCAGCTCCGGCCGTGACGCCGCGAGCACCTTGCAGGCGAAGAGCGCCGCGTTCGCCGCGCCGGGCTTGCCCACCGCCATCGTCGCCACCGGCGTGCCCTTCGGCATCTGGACGATGGAGAGCAGCGCGTCCATCCCGTTGAGCGCGGTGACCGGCACCGGCACGCCGATCACCGGCAACTCCGTCTTCGACGCCACCATGCCCGGCAGGTGCGCCGCGCCGCCCGCGCCCGCGATGATCACCTCGAGGCCGCGGCCCTCCGCCTCTTCGGCGTAGCGGAACATGAGGTCCGGCGTGCGGTGGGCGCTGACGATGCGCGCTTCGTGCGGCACGCCCAGCTCGCTGAGCAGCTCCGCGGCGGGACGGAGCGTCTCCCAGTCGCTGCGGCTGCCCATGATGATGCCCACCAGCGGGGCGCTCTCTGCCTTTGCCAACGGCTCGGACATGCCGGCCTACATTCATCACGCCGCCGCCCCCGTCCATCCCTTTCCTATTCACCGGGCGGGCGGGCAGGCGGGCCCCTTCATTGGCACCCGCCGCGCGCTGTCCTCATCTTCTGCAGCGATGGCGACCGGCACCTTCATCCGCCGTGCGATGCACCGCGCGTCGTGGAACGTGAAGCGGCACAGGCTCGAGGTGAAGGGCCGCACGAAGGGCTTCAAGCCGCTGCGCATCCTCGCCTTCCGCGGCTACGGCACCCCACACGCGCTGCACCTGTCCGGCCGGCTGCTCGAGCAGAGCGGTGCGGTGACCGACGCGGTCAGCGCCGTCGCGCCGGCGAAGCGGGGCACCTGGCTGCAGAACCTCCGGCGCACCATCCGGCGCTTCCAGTCCGAGGAGATCCCCTGCGCGCGGATGAGGGCCACGTGGCAGGGCCGCTCCGCCGAGTTCGAGACCGACCGCGAGGGCTACTTCCGTCTCGTCCTCCCGCTCGAGGCGCCCCTGCCGCCGGGCTGGCACGAGGTGGAGCTGGAGGTGCTGCAGTCGCTCGCCGGCAGCGGCCACACCGCGCGCGCCGAAGTGCTCGTGCCCCCGGTGGAGGCGGACTTCGGGATCATCTCGGACATCGACGACACGGTCATCCACAGCGCGGTGACGAACCGCCTGCGCATGATCCGCATCGTGATGTTCCACGACGCGCATGGCCGCATCCCGCTGCCGGGCGTGAGCGCCTTTCTCCGCGCGCTGCGACAGGGGCCGAGTGGAAAGGGCTTCAACCCGGTCTTCTACGTCTCGCGCAGCCCCTGGAACCTCTACGACCTCTTCACCGCGTTCTTCGCCGCGCACGACCTGCCGCGCGGGCCGCTCTTCCTCCGCGACCTCTCGTGGGTGAACGCGCCGTCGCAGTCCCTCGGCCTCGACCAGGACAAGCTTTCGCGCATCCGCCGGCTGCTCGGGCTCTACCCGACGATGCCGTTCGTGCTCCTCGGCGACAGCGGTCAGAAGGACCCGGAGATCTACGCGCAGATCGTCCGCGAGCACCCCGGCCGCATCCGCGCCATCTACATCCGCGACGTGACGAAGAGCCGCCGCCGGCAGATCGTCCAGACCCTCGCCGCCAGCGTCCGCGAGCACGACGTCCCGCTGCTGCTGGAGAGCGACACGCTCGACGCCGCGAAACACGCGGTGGAGCTCGGCCTCATCCGGCCGGAGACCCTCCGCGAGATCGAGGGCAAGGAGCGGAAGGACGAGCGGGAGAACGAGACCGCGCCCGCGCTGGCCTGACAATCAGCCTGCGCGCTCCACCGGAAGGGGAACGGGCAGAGCGCCTCCCGACGCTTCCTCCCGCAGCGTGTGCGCGCGCGCGAGCAGCACCTTCAGCTCCTCGGTGTCGAGCGGCTTCACCCGGTGCTCGTCGAAGCCGGACTCCAGCGCCTTGCGCCGGTCCTCCGGCTGCCCGTAGCCGGTGAGCGCGACGAGCGGCGTGTGGCAACCGCTGGCCCTGATCCGCCGCGCGACCTCGAAGCCGCTCATTCCCGGCAGGCCGATGTCCACCAGCGCGAGGTCGTACGAACCGCGGCACCCCAGCTCCACCGCGCGCAGGCCGTCCTCGGCCACGTCCACCTGGTGTCCCCACAGCTGCAGCAGGTCGCGGAGGAACTCGCGCGCGTCGTCGTTGTCCTCGGCCACGAGCACCCGCCGACCGGTCTGCGCCGCGGAGCGCTCCACCGTTCGAGCCGGCCTTCCCGACGCGAGCCCCACCGCGATGGGCAACCGCACGGTGAACTCGCTCCCGCGTCCCGGCCCGTCGCTGTGCGCAGACACCGCGCCGCCGTGCAGCTCCACGAGGTTCTTCACCAGGGTGAGCCCCAGCCCCAGCCCGCCCTTCGCGCGGTCGATGCCGGGATTGAGCTGCACGAAGAGGTCGAACACGCGCCGGAGCATGTCCGCCGGAATGCCCTGGCCGCTGTCGCGCACGCTGACCTGCGCGTCCTCTCCCTCGGCGCGCACGCGGACCCACACCTCACCGCCGGGCGCGGTGTAGCGCGCGGCATTGCTGAGGAGGTTCGTCACCACCTGCTCGAGCCGCGCCGGATCCGCATCGAGCGGGATCTCCCCTTCGGCCTGCGCGAGGTGCACCCGGTGCCCCTTCGCCTCCATCCCCGGCAGCGCGGTCTGCACCGCGTTCTCCACCACCGTGCGCAGGTCCACGCGCTCGCGTCGCAGCTCCACCCGGCCCCGCGTGATCCGCGACACGTCGAGCAGGTCGTCCACCAGCCGGACCATGTGCCGCGCCTGGCGCTCCACCACCTCGTGCGCCTTCTGCAGCCTGGGGTCCTCCGCGCCCACCTCGCGGGCGAGCCCCATCGCGCTGAGGATCGGCGCCAGCGGGTTGCGCAGCTCGTGCGCGAGCATGGCGAGGAACTCGTCCTTCCGCCGGTCGGCGAGCTGCAGGTCGAGGTAGAGCCGCGACGCATCGAGCGCCAGCGCGGTCCTGCGCGCGAGGTCCTCCGCCAACGCGAGGTCGTCTCCGCTGTAGCGCCTGCCGCCCGGCCCGTTCACCAGCGCCAGCGCCCCGAGCATCCTTCGCCGCGTGCGCAGCGGCACCACCACCATCGACGCGAAGCCCAGCGTGCGCAGCCGCAGCGCGATCTCCTCGTCCGGCGCCGCGCGCCCGAGGTCCTCCTCGCCGATCTCCGGGAGCAGCAGCGGAATGCCCACCGCCGCCATCTCGCGCGCGAAGGGGAGGGTGCCGATCTCGCCCGCCGCCCCGGCCGCGCGTCCGACGAAGGTCTCCGCCAGCGCGACCATCGCCCCGTCGCGGTGCCACGCGGCGGCGGGCTGCAGCGTCTCGTCCTCCTCCACGAGGTGCAGCACCGACCAGTCGGCGAGGAACGGCACCGGCAGCCGCGCCGCGCTCTTCACCGTCGTCCAGTAGTCGAGCGACGACGCCAGCTTCGCGCTCGCCTCGGCGACGAAGCGCAGCGCCTCCTCCGCCCGCTGTCGCTCGGCCCGCTCCTCCGCCTCGCGCAGCGCGCGCCGCACCGCGGGCATCAACCGGTCGAGCCGGTCCTTCAGCACGTAATCGGTGGCGCCGGCCTTCAGCGTCTCGATCGCCAGCTCCTCGCCCAGCGCACCGGAGACGAAGATGAACGGCGTCTCCGGCCGCCTCAGCCGCGCGAGCCGCAGCGCGGTCACCCCGTCGAACGCGGGCAGCTGGTAGTCGGCGAGGATGAGGTCGAGCCCGCCGCGCTCGAGGTGGGAGACGAAGCGCGCGCGGTCGTCCACCCGCGAGACTTCGAAGCGCAGGTCCTCCGCCCGGAGCGCCGCGCCCACCAGCTCCGCATCGAGCGGGCTGTCCTCCAGCATCAGCACGCGGAGGGTCCTCATCGCTCTCTCTCCTCTCCCTTCGGCGGCCGGGGCAGCGAGAAGTAGAAGGTCGCGCCGCCCCCCACCTCGCCCTCGGCCCAGGTCTTCCCGCCGTGGCGCTGCACGATGCGCCGCACGTTGGCGAGCCCGATGCCGGTGCCCTCGAACTCGTCGTCCGCGTGCAGCCGCTTGAAGACGCCGAAGAGCCTGTCGACGTAGTCCATGTCGAAGCCCACCCCGTTGTCGCGCACGCGGAAGACGAGCTGCCCCTCCGCGCTCTCCTCGCAGCCGATCTCGATGCGCGCGCGCTCCTTCGGCCGCGTGTACTTCACCGCGTTGGAGAGGAGGTTTCGCAGCACCTGCCGGAGCATCGGCCCGTCGCCTCTCACCTGCGGCAGCGCGCCCACCTCCCACGCGATGTCGCGCCCCTCCGCCTCGCGCTCCATCTCGCGGCGCACCTCCTCCACGAGGCCACCCATGTCCACCGGCGCGTTGCGCAGCTCGGTGCGGCCCATGCGCGAGAACGCGAGCAATTCGTCCACCAGCGTGGAGGCCTTCTTCGCCGCGTCCGCGATCGTGTCGAGGTAGTGGCTGCTCTGCCCGGTCAGCTCGCCGGTGGCGCCGGCGCTTCGCCGCAGCAGCTCGCTGAACCCGTTGATGTGGCGCAGCGGCGAGCGCAGGTCGTGGGACACGCTGTAGGAGAACGACTCGAGCTCGCGGTTGAGCTCCTCGAGCTGCGCGGTGCGCTCCCTCACCCGCCGCTCGAGGCCCTCGTTGAGGCGGCGGATCTCCTCCTCGTGTGTCTTGCGTTCGGTGATGTCGCGCAGCACCGAGAGGTGGCGGCCGGGAAAGAGGTTCGGCGTGGCGTGGTACTCGGTGACGACGACCGAGCCGTCCTGTCGGCGGAAGCGGAAGTCGCCCCGGAGGATGCGGCTGTTCTTGAAGTCCTCCACCGCGTCGCTGTCGAGCCCGCCCTCGGCGAGCTCCCAGATGCGGCGTCCGAGCAGCTCCGCCTCCTTCACGCCGAAGAGCCGCGCCGCCGCCGGGTTCGCGTCCACGAGCTTCCCGTCGTCGTCGCTGATGACCATCGCGTCGCGGGCGCCCTCGAAGATGGCGCGGATGCGGCGCTCGCTCTCGCGCAGCGCCTCCGCCTGCTGGGCGGAGAGCTCGATGGCGCGGCCATAGGAACGCGAGAGGTCGATGAGCTGACGGCGTCCGAAGAGGGCGAGCAGCGTGCCCAGCAGGAGCGCCCCGCCCACGCCTCCGCCCACCGCGACGAGCGAGGCCCTCTCCGCGCGCTCCGCCGCCGCCACCCGCTTGCCCTCCGCCGCCGCGACGATCGCCGAGCGCTGCGCGCGGGCCCGCTCCATCAGCGCGCGGCCCTGCAGGTTCAGCGTGTAGGAGCCGTAGTCACCGCCGCCGGTCTTCAGCGCCATCATCGTGCGCGCGTAGCGGTCCCACTCGAGCCACACCGCCGCGAACGCATCGAGCCGCGCGAGCTGCTCCGGTTCGCCCGAGAGCAGGGTCTGCAGGCTCGCCAGCGCGGGACCGAAGCGGCGCTCCGCGTGACGGTAGGGCTCGAGGAAGCTGTTCGACCCGGTGAGGAGGTAGCCGCGCAGCGCCGCCTCCTTGTCCGCGAGCAGCCCGCGCAGCACGTCCATCTCCGCCGCCACCCGGTCCGTCCTGCCGATGGCCCGGTTCACCTGGACGAGGTGGTTGATCTGATAGACGAGCCCCACCGCGAGCGCGCCCATGACCAGCAGGGGCATCACCATCGCGCGCACCAGCACCCCGCGGAAGCGGGTCGGCTCAATCCAGGCAGCGCTCAAGGGACCCGATGGGTACGCCTCGGGATGGCCGGAAGGGAGGGGCCGGAGAGCCGCAATGCCACCTGCCCGACGTTTGACGCGGCGCGATATCCAGTGTCCGACGGTGAGCGATTGCCGGCCGTGCGCCTCACCAGGCCCCGCGGCGGCGCACCCGCCACGGGCGTCCATCCGGGTCGTAGAAGAGCCGATACGCCGGAACCGCCCACAGCCGCTGGTACCAGGGCAGCCGCTTCGGATGATGCGGGGTGAGCCTTCCCGGAGGCCGCGGACCCTTTCGTCCCGACGCGTGCCAATCGCGCAGCCTCTCCGCCGCCCCGGTCATCGCCCTCACCGCGGAGAGGGGATCGATGAGGTCTCGGTCCTCGCCCTCCGCCCGGTCGAGGTGCTCGCGCATGAGGGCAAGCCGAAGCTCGCGCGGAAAGCGGCGCGCCCCATCGCCGAGCCCCGCCGGATCCGCGGGCGACCGCTCATCCGGCGTCTCGTCGAACACCGCGCAGGAGAGCTCGCTGTCGTGGGTCCAGGAGCGGCGGTTGAAGTTGTCGCTGCCCACGCTGCACCACACGTCGTCCACCACGCACACCTTCGCGTGCACGTAGATGGGCGTGCCCGCGCCGTTCTCCAGATCGAAGACGTGGACCCTGTCCGGCGCAGCGCGTCGGCAGAGGTCGATGGCCTTCTGCCGGCCCACCTGGTTCGGCGGCAGCTCCAGGCGGCCGTCGAGGTCGGGATGCCGGGGGACGACCGCCACGAGGTGCAGCCCGGGGTTGTCGCGCAGCGCGCCGGCGAAGAGCTCGGCGACCTCGGAGGACCAGAGGTACTGGTCCTCGAGATAGATGAGCCGCCGCGCGCGCCGGACCGCCTTCGAGTACCCGCGCGCCACCGTGCGCTCTCCCTGCGGCGCGAACCCGTAGGGCGGCCGCATCGCCGGATAGGTCCGCAGCACCTGCACCGTGTGCCCTCCGCAGGCGGGCGGAGGCGGAAGGGGCGAAGGAAGCCGATCCGCGCGCTGGTCCGAACCGTTGAGCAGATCGGTCGAGGTGGCGATGGGACCGTGCTGGTCGAGCGGCGCGGGATCCTGCCAGCGCTCGCGGAAGCAGAGGTCGAGCGCGCCCACCACCGGCCCCCGCAGCGCGAGCTGCACGTCGTGCCACGGCGGGTTTGGGCCATACGCCTTCGCCATCCGCACCGGCTGCGGATCGCCCCTGTGCTCCGCGTCGTCCCTCCGCCCGTGACAGAGGTCGATGCCGCCCGCGAAGGCGATGTCGCGCCCCGGCGCCCCCGGATGCCGGAGCACCACGAGCTTCTGGTGATGCGAGCCCATGCGCCGCACCCGGTGGTCGAGCAGCACCTCGCCGCCCGCCCTCTCGATGTGCTCGCCGAGGTGCCGGTTCTCCTCCTCGCTGTACTGCAGCTTGTCGAGGTGCGACCGCCAGACGAGCCCCTTCACGATCACCCCGCGCCTCGCGGCCGCGGAGAAGAGCTCGGCGATCGTCGGACCCTCGTCACGCATCCGCTCGTCCGGGTCGCCACGCCAGTCGGTGAAGAAGAGGTGGTCCCCCGCGCGGAGGGATTCCACCTCCCTCGCCAAGCGCTCGAAGTACGCCCTCCCGTGGATGAGCGCCTCCACCGCGTTCCCCTCACAGAAGACGGGGATCGCGCTGTGAGGGTTCGCGCGCTCGACACCGGTCAGAAGCCAGTCTTCCCGCGGCATGCCGGCACCGTAGGCCCGGCCACCGAGCCGATGCACCGGAGCAGGCCGCGGATCGTCACGCAGGTGAATGACGGGCCTCTGCGGAGCCCGACTTGACCGCCGATCTTCCGAGCAGCCATCGTTCCCTCGCTGCACTCACTAATCGGGGGTTACAGACATGCCGAGCTCGAAGAAGATCCGCTGGACCATTCCGGAGACGTTGGCCGTCGCTTCACCGCTGGAGGCGCTGCTCGCGGAGTACCTGCCGCGCTTCGACGACCGCGGCATCACCGGGACCTATCTGGACGAGTTCCGGAAGCTGCGCGCGGACCTCATCGCGGCGCAGGCGGGGCAGAGCAAGTCGCTGAGCAAGATGACCGGTAACACGCAGGCGCTCGCGCTGGTGCTCCAGTCGGTGCGCCAGGAGACCAACGGCATCCGCGCGAACATCCGGCGCCGGTTCCCGCAGCGGAAGGACCTCCACAAGGCGTTCGGCGCCGGCATCGCGAACAAGGGCTTCAACGTGGACAAGGCCCTCGCCGCGATCGACAGCGTGGTGGACGCGGTGAAGGCCTATCCCACCGAGAGCGCCGCCGCCCGCATCGTGCAGCGCGACCTCGATGTGCTCGCCACCGCGCGCACCGAGCTCCTCAACGCCGACAACCGGCAGGAGGGCTCGAAGGGCGCCCGCGTCGTCGGCACCGCCGCGAAGAACGCCCTCCACGCCGACCTCGTCGCCCGCATCGACGAGATCCTCGGCCTCGCCGAGATGGAGTTCTCCTCCGAGCCCCAGATCCTCGAGCTCTTCCGCCGGCCCATCCCCACGAAGAAGCCGAAGAAGCCGAAGGTCGCCGCGTAATCCCCCTTCGTTGGCGCGGATCCGGCTTTCGTTCGCGCCGAAGGGCCTCCCGTTGTCGGGGAGGCCCTTTTCGTTGCCCCGGTACAGGCCTTTCGTTGGCGGGGAGAGGCCTTTCGTTGGCGGGAAGAGGCCTTTCGTTGCCCGCCGAGCGACTTTCGGTCGACGCGCGGCTACTCCGGCCGGAAGTCCCTCGCGCGGCTGCCGCTGCCGGGCATCCATCCCTCGGGCGCGACGAGTTCCGGCAGCGCGAGGTGGGCCTCGGCGCGCCGGTGTGGTGGAAGGTGAGCAGCCGCTGCCCGAGCACGCGCGAGTCGTCCGCGAACTGCTGCGCCCAGCGCACCTGCACCGACAGCACGTGCACCGAGCCGTCCGCCCCGACGACGGGATTGCTCAGCGCGTCGTCCTCCACCCGCCCTGGCCAGAGCGGTGAGCGGTCCTCGTGCGGAACACGCGCAGATCGAGGCACTGGCGCCTGAACCCGGAGGCCTCGCAGGCGTGCGGAGCGTAGAGCCGGCCGCGGGAATTCAGTCTCCGCGCACGCGCCCCAGCCGCAGCGCGGTTCCGTCCTCGTCGATCAGCGCGTACTCGCCCTCCTCATCGAGCGGTCGCTGCAGCCGAGGCGCACCGAAGCACGACTGCGGCACGTCCGGCGCGGCCTGCACCCAGAGCTCGAAGAGCGCGGCCGGATCCTCGACGCGCAGGTAGCAACTGAAAGCGCTCGTCGCCGGGTCCGTCTCCGGCGCGTGGAAGAAGTGCAGCTCGAGCGGGCCGCGCTCGACGATGAGGTACTCCTCCGGCCACAGCCCCCGCTCGATGAAGCCGAGCCGCGCGTAGAAGGCGGAGGTCTTCCGCAGATCGCGAGAGGGCAGGACGGGCACCGCGCGGGGAACGCTCATCGGCTCGCTCTACCTGCAGGCGGGACGTTCAGCCAACGCGGCGTGCGGCGGCGCGCGTCGGGGCACCCCAGGACAAACCCGCGACACGAGGGCTCGGCAGGCCGCCCGGGGTGTCCGCGTGCCGGCGATCCCTCCGTGTGGTGGGGGAGGGTCGTACCCACACTTTCCCGGAACCCAAACACGAGGAGGAACGATGTTCGGACGAGAGCTGCTGCGGCCCGGGATGATGGTTCACACGTCGGATGGACAGAAGCTGGGCAAGATCCAGTCTCTCGAAGCCGACGGCTTCATCATCGAGAAGGGTCTGATCTTCAAGAAGGAGTACTCCTGCCGCTACGACCTCGTGAGCGACGTGCGCGGGGACGACGTGATCATCTCGCGCAAGTACGCGGACATCGGCCGTGACGAGACGTCGCAGAGCACCGCGGGCGCGTGGAGCGGGACCGAGCGTTCCGACCGGATGAGCGACCGCACCGACTGGAACGAGCGCTCGACCGCGGACGTGAACATCCCGGTGGTGGAGGAGGAGCTCGACGTGACGAAGCACTCGCGCGAGGCGGGCGCGGTCCGCGTACACAAGGACGTCATCACCGAGGAGAAGACGGTGACGGTACCGGTGACGCGCGAGCGGGTGACGGTGGAGCGCGTACCGGTCGCCGAGGGCAGCTACGCCGCGGGCGACACGCAGATCTCCGGCGGTGACGTGACGATCCCCGTGCGCGAGGAGGAGATCGAGGTGCGCAAGCGCCCGGTGGTGCGCGAGGAGGTGCGCGTGCGCAAGGACCGCTTCGAGGAGCGCCGCGCGGTCTCCGAGACGGTGCGCAAGGAGGACGTGACCATCGACGACGACACGGATCTCAACCGCCGCTCGGGCAATCTGGAGCCCGACACCGACGACAAGACGCGCTACTAGTGACCCGTCACGGCCAGGGGCTGATCGCGCCCTCGCAGGCCAGCGCCGCCGAGTCCGCCGGAACCTTCCGCTGGACGAGGCGGCGCACGCATTCGGAGAGGAAGCGCACGCCCTCGTCGCCCTGCGGCCGCTGACACGACACGCCGCCTTGCGATGCGTGCAGCCCGGGCACCGGCACGAACCCGAACGGCAGCCAGGTCACCGTCAGCGGCGGCGGCGCGGCGGTGCTCTGGCACGACTGCGCGGCGGTCTCTGCGGACATCTGCGTCCGTTGATGGCCGAGCCCCTCGCGGTCGTAGAGGAGCCGGCGCATGCACTCCTCCACCGCGCTCGCGCGAGGCACGTCGTACGCCCAGCGGCAGGCGGTCACCGCGGACTGGGCGTCCACCGCCTCGCGCCGCGAACCGAGGCCGCTGCGCTCGTAGAGGAGGCCTCGCACGCACTGCGACAGCGCCCGGCTCGCGTTCTGCGAGCGCGCACCCCGGCAGAGCAGCGCGGCCGTCTCCACCGGCACCTCCGCCTTTGTCGCGCCCCCGTGCAGACCGCGCGGGAACATCACCGTGGAGAGGCACTCCGCGATCCGCTCCGCCGTCTCCGAGCCGCTCGCCGGACAGCGCGGATCGCTCCAGCCGTAGACGACGCCTCCGCGCTGCAGCGGCACGTGCGTCTGCGCCTCCGACCGCGCCGGCGCGGCGAAGACCCCGAGCAGCAGCACTGCCAGCGCGGAAGGCCCTCTCATCGGAACACGATCGTCTTGTTGCCGTGGACGAGCACCCGGTCCTCGACGTGCCACTGCACCGCGCGGGCGAGCACGGCGCGCTCGAGCTGCTTGCCCTCGCGCTTGAGGTCCGCCACGTCGTGCCGGTGCCCCACCCGCGCCACGTCCTGGTCGATGATCGGCCCCGCGTCGAGCTCGCTGGTCACGTAGTGCGCCGTCGCGCCGATGAGCTTCACGCCCCGCTCCCACGCCTGCGCGTAGGGGTTCGCGCCCACGAACGCGGGGAGGAAGCTGTGGTGGATGTTGATGATGCGCTTGGGCATCCGCTCGCAGAACTCCGGCGGGAGGATCTGCATGTAGCGCGCGAGCACCACGAGATCGATCCGCGCCTCACTCACCAGCTCCAGCTGCTTCGCGAACGCCTGCGGCTTGTTCTCCTTCGTCACCGGCACGTGGTGGAAGGGCAGGCCGTGCGCGCGCACCGCCTCGCCCAGCTCCGCGTGGTTGCCCACCACCATGGCGATGTCCATCGGCAGCTCGCCCGCGCGGTGACGCCAGAGCAGCTCGGTGAGGCAGTGGTCCTCCTTCGACACGAAGATCGCCACCCGCGGGCGCACGTCCGCGCGCTGCAGCCGCCAGTCCATCTGGTAGCGCTCGGCGAGCGGCGCGAAGTCGCGGGAGAGCGCGTCGTAGGCCTCGGCCCTCGGCACCTCCAGCACCAGCCGCAGGAAGAAGAGCGAAGGCTCGGGCTGCGTCGCGTGCTGGTCGAGGTCGAGGATGTTCGCGCCGCGCTCGAAGAGGAACTGCGTCACCGCCGCCACGATGCCCTGCCGGTCCGGACAGGAGATGAGCAGGCGGGCGCGGGCGGATCGGTCGGTCGTCTCGTACATGGGGTGCGGAAGGTAATGCCGCTCTGCGTCGGCGGGAGAGGGCCAAAGCGGCGAGGTCACGTCCTCGACGGTTCTCGAGGCGCCAACAGCCGGCGTCCATCCGCCGTGCGAGCGAGCGTCGAGGCGTCCTCTCCGGGCAGCGGCTTCTGCCGGTCCCACAGGTGGCAGGTCACCGCCTTGTGCGCCTGGTCGAGGCCCTCGCAGTAGTTGGTGAAGAGGCAGCGGCGGATCTCCTCGCCGCGTCCCTCGCGCAGCTTCCGGAACCAGTCCGGGTCCGCGAGGCTCTGCCGCGCCGAGGCCACGACGTCCGCCTCGCCGCGCTGGAGGATCTCCTCCGCCTGCCAGAACGAGGCGATGCCGCCGCAGGCGACGACGGGCGTCTCGAAGCCCGCCTCCCTCACCGCGCCGCGCACCGCCGCCGCCAGTCCGACGTTGCGGCCGAACGGACCGGGCGGGGGCAGGTGGGTGGTGGGCATGCACTCGTGACCGGAGGGGCCCGTGTAGGGATAGGCCGCGTGCCCGACCTTCGGCTGCTTCGCGTCCTCGAACTTCCCGCCCTTCGACAGGCTGAGGAAGTCCATCCCCGCGCGCGCGAAGGCGACGCCGTAGTGCATTGCATCTGCGATGCGGCTGCCCTCGTCGATGACCTCGTCACCGAGGAAGCGGCAGCCCACCGCGAAGCCGTCTCCCACCCGCGCGCGCACCGCGGCGAAGACCTCCAGCGGCAGGCGGACGCGGGCCTCGCGCGAGCCGCCGTAGCCGTCCGTCCGCATGTTCCGAGCGGAGAGGAACGAGGCCATGGTGTAGGCGTGCGCGTAGTGCAGCTCGACCCCGTCGAAGCCGGCCCTCTCCGCGCGCGCGGCGGCGTCGGCAAAAAGCCCAGGCAACACCCGGGGCAGCTCGGCGATGTGCGGCAGGTGCTCGTCCGTCACCCGCTCGCGAAAGCCCATCCGCAGGCTCTCCAGCTCGCGTGGCGGGAGGACCCGCGAGAGCTGCTCGTCGTCCAGGGAGAGCAGCCGCGCGCGGACAGCGGTCTCGGCCGCGGACGGTGAAAGTGACTCGCCGGTCACTTCCTCCAGCCGCGCGCGCAGCTCGCCGTCCACGGTGAGAAAGCGCGAGAGAAACTTCTCCCGCTCCGGCCTTCGGCGGATGGCGAGGAAGTCGATGAGCTGGATGAACAGCCGCGTCTTCCCGCCGCTCGCGCGCCGCACCGCTCTGGTCAGCGCGCGCAGGCCCTCCACGTAGCGGTCGTGGCCGATGCGAAGGAGCGGGCCGGAGGGCACGTCGCGGATGCCGGTGGCCTCGACGACGATCACCCCCGGGCGGCCCTCGGCGAAGCGCTCGTACCAGGCGATGACCTCGGGGGTGACGAAGCCGTCCTCCGTCGCGCGCCAGGGGACCATGGCGGGGATCCAGGTGCGCGTCTCCGCGGTGACCGGGCCCAGTCGGACGGGCGAGAACCAGCGCGACCCTTCGGCCTCTTCTGCGGTGGGCCAGCGCGGGACGGGCAGGAGCTTCTCGCGGCGGCGGTCGATTCGCGGGGCCGGTGCCGTGGCGGGCTGATCCGTGGGGGCGGCGTCCGGAGGGGTGCTCGGGCTCATGCGGCCTTCGACCGTAGCCGCAAAAGGCGCATCCTTTGCGCCCGCGCACACCTGCCCGCCTGCACCCCGAGCGTCACCTGCGATCCGCTCCGGGCGTTTCGCTGATGTCACTCGCTAATGGGAGCGGCCCCTGATGTAAGGTCGCCCCGTTTCAGAGGGCCGGTAGCAGTTCCGTCAAGACGTCCGCAGTCCCGCAGTCGCAGAAGGCTCCCCAACATGAACGCAAAGAAACTGCTCGCGCCGCTGGGCGCGATTCTCCTCCTCACGCTCGCGGGGTGCCCGGATCCGGTGCAGCCGAAGTGTGGCGACGGCACGCCGGAAGGCGAGGCCCGCTGCGCGCCCGCGGAGAACTGCGGCAACGGACGCATCGAACCCGGTGAGGCCTGCGACGACGGCAACAACGTCTCCGGCGACGGCTGCGAGGCCGACTGCACCATCGCGTCGCAGCAGCAGTGCGGCAACGGCGCGAAGGAGGGCACGGAGGAGTGTGACGACGGCAACCTCCTCGACGGCGACACCTGCAACAAGGACTGCACGCTCCCCGCCCCGGCGGTGTGCGGCAACGGCGTGAAGGAAGGCGCCGAGCTGTGCGACGACGGCAACGACACCGCCGGCGACGGCTGCGAGGACGACTGCACGCCCACGCCCGTTGGCTCCTGCGGTGACGGCACGAAGGATCCGGGCGAGGCCTGTGACGACGGCAACGACACCCCGTTCGACGGCTGCGAGCCCGACTGCACCGTGACCACCGTGGGCTTCGTGCAGTGCCCCGGCGCGACGCTGCCGCCTCCGGCCACCGGCGACTGCGACGTGGTCACCGGCAGCGCGGCGCGGATCATCACCGGCGACGTGCTCGTCCCCGGCACCGTCTATGTGGGCGGCCAGGTCTTCTTCGACGCGCAGGGCGTCATCCAGTGCGTGGGCTGCGACTGCACCGGCGAGGCCGGCGCGGCGGGCGCGACCCAGGTCATCTGCCCGGGGAGCGTCGTCTCGCCGGGGCTCATCAACCCGCACGACCACATCACCTATTACGCGGCGCCCTACGTGAACACGACCGGCGAGCGCTACGAGCACCGCCACGACTGGCGCCGCGGCAACAACGGCCACAAGGAGGTCTCCTCCGGTCCGAACTCCACCTCCGGCACCGCGCCGCAGGTCCAGTGGAACGAGCTGCGCCAGGTGATGGCCGGCAGCACCTCCGTCGCCGGCTCCGGCGGCGTGAAGGGCCTGCTCCGCAACCTCGACCGCAACAGCGCGAGCGGCGCGAACCTCGAGGGCCTCACCGGCTCCACCGCGAACTACGACACCTTCCCGCTCGGTGATTCGAACGGTCAGGAGCTCGCCAACGGCTGCGGCTACCCGGGCCTGCCCTCCGGTCCTCCGACCGGCAACGGCGCGTGGCTCCCGCACATCAGCGAGGGCATCGAGGCCTCCGCCCGCAACGAGTTCCTCTGCCTCACCGGCGTGGGCACGGGCTCGGTGAACGCGGTGGACAGCAAGACCTCCGTCATCCACGGCATCGGCCTGCGCGCCGCGGACGTGGGCCGCTTCGCCGCGCTGGAGACCTCGCTCATCTGGTCGCCGCGCTCGAACATCTTCCTCTACGGCGACACCGCGCCGGTCGGCACCTACAAGAAGTTCGGCGTGAACGTGGCGCTGGGCACCGACTGGGTGCGCTCCGGCTCGATGAACATCCTGCGCGAGCTGCAGTGCGCGGACTCGCTGAACCGCAACCACTTCAACAACCTCCTCCGCGACGAGGAGCTGTGGCTGATGGTCACCCGCAACGCGGCGAAGGCGCTGCGCTTCGACAACCAGGTCGGCACCCTCGAGAAGGGGAAGGTCGCGGACATCGCCATCTTCAGCGGCACCGCGTCGAGCCCCTACCGGGTCATCATCGAGGCGAAGCCGGAGAACGTCGTCCTCACCCTGCGCGGCGGCAAGCCCCTCTTCGGCAACGCGGCGCTGGTCACCGCGCTGACCACCGACAACTGCGACGCGATCAACGTGTGCGGCTCGGCGAAGTCGGCCTGCGTGAACTCGGAGCTGGGCAAGTCGCTGTCGGCGCTGACCGGCGAGAACGGCAGCACCTACCCGCTGTTCTTCTGTGACGCGGCGCCGATGAACGAGCCCACGTGCACCCCGCAGCGCGGCCAGGCGTGGGCGGTGAACGGCTCGACCGTGTACTCGGGTCAGCCCAGCGAGACCGACCGCGACGGCGACGGCGTCCCCGACGCGATGGACAACTGCCCGGACCTCTTCAACCCGGTGCGCCCGCTCGACAACGGCATGCAGGCCGACGGTGACTCCGACGGCGTGGGCGACGTGTGCGACGTGTGCCCGCTCGATGCGAACACCACCGAGTGCACCGTGGCGCAGCCCGGCGACGCGGACGGCGACGGTCACCCGGACTCGATGGACAACTGCCCGTCGGATGCGAACCCGGACCAGAACGATCTCGACAACGACGGCATCGGTGACGTGTGCGACTGGTGCGCGGCCCCGAACCCGAACGGCAGCGCCTGCCCGACGACGGTGTACGCGGTGAAGGCCGGCCAGTTCACCATGCGCCCGGTGCTCCTCGGCGGCGTGCAGGTGACCGCGGTGAAGGCCGGCACCGGCTTCTACGTGCAGGTGCCGTCCACCTCGACCGTGTACGCGGGCATCGACAACAGCGGCCTCTACGTCTACGCGCCGACCGTCTCGGCGAACGTGCAGCCCGGTGACCTCATCTCCATCGAGGGCACGGTGAGCGACTTCCACGGCCAGCTCCAGCTCACCAACGCGGCGAACCTCATGGTCAGCTCCAGCGGCAACGCGGCCATCCCGGCCGAGCTCGTCACGCCGGCGCAGGTGGCCACCGGTGGCGCGCGTGAGAAGGCGCTGGAGGCGGTGCTCGTGCGCGTGGAGAACGTGACCGTCACCGAGCTCGAGCCGACGCCGGCCGGCGGCGAGACCGCGCCCACCTGGGAGTACGTGGTGGACAGCGCGCTGCGCGTGAACGACTTCCTCTACCGCACGAGCCCCTGGCCGTCGGTGGGCGAGCAGTTCGCGTCGATCACCGGCGTGCTCGAGTGGCGCAACAACAACTCGAAGCTCGAGCCGCGTGACGCCAACGACATCGTCGGCGGTGCCGCGACGGTGGTGGGCTTCGGTCCCGCGGGCCAGTTCATCCGCGCCGGCCAGACGGGCTCCACCTTCCCCGAGGCGCTCACCGTCAGCATCTCGCGGCCGCAGGCGGGTCCGACGGACGTGACCGTGACCTCCGGCTCGCCGGACCTCACCGTGGGCAACGGCGGCATCGTCACCATCCCGGCGGGTCAGACCGCCGCGGTGGTGCCGCTGACCGGCGTGACGCAGAACGCCCAGGTCACGCTCACCGCGACGCTCAACGCGTCGATGATGAGCACCACCGTGCGCGTGCTCGGCGTCAACGAGGCCACCGCGCTCGACGCGCTCACCGCTCCGGGCACCTCCGCGCCTCCGGGTGGCAGCGTGACCCTCACCGTCCGCCTCACGGTTCCGGCGCCCGCGCCCACCGTCGTCGCGCTGTCGCTCTCGCCGTCGGGCTTCGGGACCATTCCCGCCGACGTGACGGTGCCGCAGGACGCTCTGGAAGCGACCTTCACCCTCACCGTTGATCCGGCGGCGATGGGCAGTGGCACCGTGACCGCGACGCTCGGCACCGAGACCCGCAGCGTGACGCTGGCTTCGGCGGCGCAGTGCCTGCCGACGCAGGTCGTCATCAGCCAGGTGTACGGCGGTGGCGGCAATGGCGGCGCGCTGTTCAGCCACGACTTCGTCGAGCTGCACAACCGCAGCACTCAGGCGGTGAGCATCGGCGGCTGGTCGGTCCAGTACGCGAGCGCCACCGGCGCCACCTGGACGCCTTCCGTCATCCCGAGCGGCGTGACGCTGCAGCCGGGTCAGTACTTCCTCTTCCAGCAGGCGCCGGGCGCGAACACCATGCTCCCCGCGCTGCCCACGCCGGACGCGACGGGCACGCTCACCATCGGCGGCACCAACGGGAAGATCGCGCTGGCGAACAACAGCACCGCGCTCACTGGCGCGAACCCGACGGGTGGCGCACTGGTGGACCTCGTGGGCTTCGGCACCGCCAACGGCTTCGAGGGCGCGGCCACGCCGGCGCTCTCCAACGGCACCGCGGCGATCCGGAAGGCGGACGGCTGCACCGACACCCAGAACAACGCGTCGGACTTCGACGTGGCCGCTCCGGCGCCGCGGAACTCGATGACGGCCGCGGTGAGCTGCGGCTGCAACTAGCCTGGGCATTCAGGAGGGAGTGACACCATGTCGAACGAGCTGAAGATCGAGGACCTGAAGCAGGGCGACGGCGCCGAGGCGAAGAGCGGCCAGAGCGTCACCGTCCACTACGTGGGCACGCTGCTCTCCGACGGGTCGAAGTTCGACTCCTCCCGCGACCGCGGGCAGGGGTTCACCTTCCGGCTCGGCGCGGGACAGGTCATCCGCGGCTGGGACCAGGGCGTGGCGGGGATGAAGGTCGGCGGACTGCGCCGGCTCACCATCCCGCCCGACCTCGGCTACGGCGCGCGCGGGTACCCGCCCGTCATCCCGCCCTCGGCCACGCTGGTGTTCGAGGTGGAGCTGCTGAAGGTCGGCTGAGCCAGTTGAAGACGTAGCGCGGCCGGCGGTCCGTCCCCGAGGGGTCGGCCGCCGGCTTCGCTTTTGCGGGCTAGTGAGGCGCCGCCACCCGCTTGCGCGCGCCCTCCCAGGTGCTGGCCACGTCCTTCGGCAGCTCCTGCGCGATGCGCTCGGACTCGCGCTCGGTGATCTGCGAGTGCAGGCCCCCGAAGACCGCGTGGAGCACCCGGCGCACCTGTTCGGGCTCGATGAGCAGGTGCTCGGCCACGCCGAGGTAGAAGTCGTCCCGGTCGCCGCTCTCCGCGTTCGAGCTGAGGTCGCGCCCCTTGTGGCAGCCGCCGGAGCCGACGACCTCGCGCGCTTCCTCGGGAAGCTCGGCGAGCAGCCGCTGAAGCGTGCCTCCGCTGATGCGCCGCGACAGCACGCAGAACACCGCTTCGGCCGCCTCCGATGCATCCAGCTCGGGGACGCGCTCCCGGATGACGTCGAGGAACGCCTCCTTGTCCGTGCCCGCGCCCAACCCCGACCAGGTGACCTCTTCGCTCACTCCCTCCGCCATGCGGCACCCCCTCCTTGTCTTTGAGGCTGTGTGCCGTCGCGCGTGAGCGCAGCAGGCGTGGGTGCGGGCGCACCGTCCGACACTCTGCGCGCGTGCTCTGCCGTGCGCGCATCTACTTCCGGAGGAGGTCCGCGAGCGCCGCGTCCACGTCGGGGAACTCGAAGGTGAAGCCGCCTTCGAGCGCGCGCTTC
The DNA here is from genome assembly GCA_023423535.1 of Pseudomonadota bacterium. Lineage (GTDB taxonomy): Bacteria > Myxococcota > Myxococcia > Myxococcales > Myxococcaceae > JAFAFL01. Next base: position 10,441 of record JAFAFL010000133.1, on the reverse strand, counting down.
GGCACCACGCGCTGCCCGGCGAGGATGCCCTCCGCCATCTCCCCGAGCGCGAGCTTCAGTGCCAGCTTCGGTGTGGGCATGAGTGCCGGCCGCTTCATCGCGCGGCCCAGCGCACGGGCGAAGTCGCGGTTCGGGACGGGCTTCGGTGAGGCGACGTTGAGCGGGCCCCTCACCTGCTCGTGCAGCAGCGCCCACTCGATCATCCGCACCGCGTCCTCGCGGTGGATCCACGGGAAGTACTGCCGCCCGCTGCCCAGCGGTCCTCCGGCGCCGAGCTTGAACGGCAACATCATCCGCTCCAGCGCGCCGCCCGACGGGTGCAGCACGATGCCCACGCGCAGGAGCACGGTGCGGATGCCGAACTCTTCGGCGCGAAGGGCCACCGCCTCGCGCGCGCGGCAGATCTCCGCGAGGAAGTCGCCACCCGGTCCCGCCTCCTCCGGCAGGGGCTCCTCACCGCGATCGCCGTAGAAGCCCACCGCCGAGGCGCAGAGCAGCGCCCGGACCGTTCCCGCCGCGCGCGAGGCCTCGACGATCGCCGAGGTCCCTTCGGTGCGGCTCTCCTTCAGCGCGCGTTTCACCTCCGCGTTCCAGCGCTTGCCGCCCACGTTCTCGCCCGCGAGGTCGATCACCGCCTCCGCGCCACCGAGACGTTCGGGAGGCAGCGCTTCGCCGGACGGGAACTCCGCCAGCGCTACGCCTTCGGGGAAGCCCCCGGCGCGCTCGGGGCTGCGCGTGAGCACCGTCACCTCGTGTCCGGCCGCGTGCAGCCGGGCCACCAGGGGCCGCCCGATGAAGCCCGTTCCTCCGGTCACTGCGATCTTCATGCACGCAGACCTAGAGGGCGCCGGTGCCTCCGTCCAGGGTTTCGTACAAGCACCGGACAAAAGCTGGACAAACCCTTGACGAAAAATCAGGCCAAACCCATAAAAGCGTCCATGACCCAGCCGCTGCCACTGCCCCCCGAGTCGTCGGACCCGCTGGCGGACGCAGCGCGTCGGACCGCGACGGAAATTGAACAGATCCTCAACGGGACCGAGGACGCCTCGCTCGACCCGGCCTGGGCGGAGGCCTGCGCCCACGTCCGCGAGTTCGCCACGCGCCCGGGAAAACGGCTGCGCCCGGCGCTGTGCGCGCTCGGGTACCAGCTCGTCTCGGGGGAGCGGCCGCCGGATTCGGTGTGGCGGTTCGCCGGAGGGCTGGAGCTCGTCCACACCTTCATGCTCGTGCACGACGACGTGGCGGACGCGGCGGACCTGCGTCGCGGCGGGGTCGCGCTGCACCACCTGCTCGGGCGGGGAAAGGCGGGAGAGGACCGCGCGGTGGTGGCGGGCGATCACCTCTTCGCGCTGGGCATCGAGACGATGCTCGGCTGCGGCGCGCTCCATTCGGCCTCCGCGACGCGCTGGTTTCTCCAGGTCTGCCGGCAGACGGCGGCGGGCCAGTTTCTCGACCTCACCCTGGACGCTTCGCCGCTGCCGGACCTCAACGTGTTCCGCGCGGTGAAGGTCGCGCACCTCAAGACCGCGCGGTACGGCTTCGTCGCCCCGCTGGTGACCGGCGCGATGCTCGCCGGCGCGGAGGAGGAGCTCATCTCGACCCTCGAGCGCATCGGCCGTCACGCCGGGCTCGCGTACCAGCTGGTGGACGACCTCATCGGCCTCTACGGCGACCCGCGGGTGACGGGGAAGTCGGTGGACACCGATGTCGAGGGCGGCAAGCGCACCTTCCCCGTGCTCGCGGCGTGGCTGCGCGCGCCGGCGGAGGACCGCGCGAGGCTGGAGACGCTGATGGCGCCGGGCGGGGTGCGAAGTCACGCGGACTGCGACGAGGTGAGGGAGCTCGTGGCGCGCAACGGAGGACGCGCGGCGACGCTGCGGGCCATCGCGAGGAACACGCGGGCTGCGAGAAGGGCCACCGCGCTCCTCCCCGCCAACGCGCAGACGCGCACGCTCGAGCTCCTCGTGGAGCGGCTCGCCCACCGCGTCGCGTAGGGAGGTCACATGTCGCTGAGCCTCGAAGCCGCGGCGCGCATGGCGGGCCTGACGGTGGAGACGGTGCGGCTGTGGTCGCGCACCTTCGGGTTTCCCACGCCCGGCGCAGAAGAGCTCGCGCGAGAGGAGGCAGATGAGCTGCGCGTGGTGGCCCAGCTGGTGGGCCAGGGCTGGACCCCACCGGAGGCGATCCGCGCCATCGTCCATCCTGCAAGTGCGGGCGAGGGGGAGAGACCCTTTGCTAGGCACGACTCGATCGAGCGTGCACGATGGAGCGCCCGCATGTCCGAGCGCCGTTACCGCATCCAGAAAGCCTCCGAGCTGTCCGGCGTGAGCGAGGAGCTCATCCGTGCCTGGGAGCGCCGCTACGCGGTGATCGCACCGGAGAGGACGGAGGGCGGGTTCCGGCTCTACTCGGACGCGGACGTGGAGCTCTTGCGCCGGCTGCGTCGGCTGACCCGCGAGGGCCTGCCCATCGGCGAGGCGACGAGGCTCGTGCCCCAGCTTCGCGAGGAGATCCTCCAGCAGCGCGAGGCCGGCCCGCCGACCGGCGCGGACGTGCCGCAGGTGGAGGCGTGGCGCGCGGAGATCCTCGCCGGCGCGGAGTCGCGCGACGTGCAGCGGTCGATAAGGGCGCTCGACGAGGCGCTCTCCGCGCTGCCGCAGCTCCGGGTGTTCGACGAGGTCGTCATCCCCGCGCTGCGCGAGGTGGGCGAGCGCTGGCACCGGGGCGCGCTCGACGTGGCGCAGGAGCACCTCGTCACCCAGGTCCTCCGCGGACGGATGCTCAGCCTCCTGCACGGCGCACCCGCGGGCGGTAGCGCGCACGTGGTCTGCGCCTGCTTCCCGCAGGAGCAGCATGAGATCGGCGCCCTGGGCGCGGCGCTACGGATGCGGCACCTGGGGATGCGGGTCTCGTTCCTCGGGCAGCGCACGCCGGCGGATGCGCTGGGGCGGTTCGTCAAATCCACCGGCGCGCGCGGCGTGGCGCTCTCCTGCGTGGACGATCCGGGCGGCGAGACGATGGGGGAGACGCTCGACGCGCTGAAGGGCGCGCTGCCCGCGCGGGTGCGGGTGCTCGTCGGCGGGCGCGGCGCGGAGGTGCACGGGGACGCGGTGGAGCGGCGCGGGTTCCGCATCTTCCGCAACGACTGGGACGAGGCGCTCTCGTGGCTGGCGGAGCTTCCGCCTTCGGCGCGCGGTGGGGTAGGCACGCATCCATGACGGATGCGACTTCGACTTCGACTTCGACTGTCCCGACGGGCCCGGCAGCGCGGCAGGTGGCCCTCATAACCGGCGGCACGCGCGGGGTGGGGCGGGCGCTCTCGCTCCGGCTCGCGCAGGGCGGCTACGACGTGGTGGCGACCTACCGGCGCGATGCGGAGAGCGCGGCGCTGCTGGAGCGCGAGGTGCGCGAGCGGGGCGGGCGCTGTCTGACGATGGTCGCGGACCAGCTCGAGCCGGAGAGTCTGGGCCCGGTCTTCGAACGGGTGCGCGAAGAGTTCGGCGGGCTCGACTGCTTCGTGGCCAATGCGGCCTCCACCGCGTTCGTGCCGCTGATGGCGACGAAGCTCCACCAGATGGACAAGACCTTCAACGTGACCGTGAAGAGCTTTCTCCACGGCGTGCAGCTCGCGGCGCCGCTGATGGCCGGACGTGGCGGGCGGGTGGTGATGGTCTCGGGGATGGACTCGCGCACGCCGCTGCCGTTCCACGGGCTGCTGGGCGCGATGAAGGGGGCGATGGAGATCCTCGTGAAGTACCTCTGCAATGAGCTCGCCTCCGAGCGCATCCGCGTGAACGCGGTGAACCCGGGGTACATCGATACCGACTCGTCGCGCTTCTACATGGGCGAGCTGTGGGAGCCGATGGAGCGCGCGGCGAAGGAGCAGGTCCCGGTCGGGCACATCGCGTCGCCGGACGAGATCGCCGCGGTGGTGCAGTGGCTGTGCAGCGACGAGTCGCGCTACGTGAACGGGCAGACCGTCGTCGTCGATGGCGGGCTGGAGACCGCCTACGCGATGCACTTCGCGATGAGGCTGACGGGCGGCTCCGGCGTGGAAAAGTGAAGTAGATACGCAGCCTTACAGAGGCCCACGTCGCGGACGGGGCAGAGGCGGCCGTAGCGTGCGCGGCATGAAACGCACCTTCGTCAGTCTCACCGTCTGCACCCTCCTCGCGCTGACCGGCTCGCTCTCCGGTTGCGTGGTCGTGAAGGAAGAGCGCCGCTCCACCTCGTCGCAGCGCGCCGGACTCTCCTCGAACAGCGGCCGTCGCGAGTGCCACCCGAGCCAGTACTGGGATGGCGAGACCTGCCGTCACAAGGGCAAGGGCCGCGGCGCGCGCAAGCACGACGGGCGGTGAGACGCGTCGCAGAGACAGAGATCCTTCGCCGGGCGGGGGAGGCGCGCATAGGATGAGGGACGTGCGCTCACCTCTCTCACGCACCCTCGCCGTCGCCACGCTGGGCGCGCTGCTCGCGCTGCCGGCGGCCCACGCGCAGGAGGTGCCGCCGCCCACGTCGAGCGGCACCCTCGAGCTGCTGTCGAGCACCTCCACCACGTTCCTGCCGCTGACGACGACGGGCGTGGCGGTGCTCGTCATCTTCCTCGTGCGCGACGATCCGAAGGCCGCCGAGGAGCACGCGGAGATCGCGCGCCTCTTTCTGCGGCAGAACGCGGTCGCGCTCGCGCAGGAGCTGGCCGAGGGCGAGGGCCCGGTGCTGGAGGAGCTCGCCGCCGCGCTGGGCATCCGCGCCGAACACCTGCCGCTGTTCCGCTCCGCGGTGAGCGGGGACCGCAGGGAGCTGGCGAGGCTCGCGGATCCGGAGGGACTCGATCGCGGCCGGGCGCTTCGCTTCGTGCACCGGCTGCACGGTGCCATCGTCGCCCACGCGGACCTGCGCGAGGATCTCCAGCGGCGCGCGCTGCCCGTGCGTTGAGCGGGAGAGACACGCTGCGCCCTCTCGTTTGTCTCGGCACGCTGCTGTGCGGGCTCGCAGCCTTTGGCTCCGTTGCAGACGACGACACCGAGGCGCTGCGGCGGGCGGGCGTCGTGCTCCTCTCTCCACGTGATGCGGGCGATGCGCCGTGGACCCCGCAGCTCGTTCGCGCGCTGCGCGAGGGACTGGAGGCGCTCCCCGAAGGTGCCCGTTCGTTTCCGGGCGGCCCGCTGGAGCTGAGGCTTCGTCGCGGGAGCTCGCCGCACGGCATGGGCGATGGCTCGCGCGCGAGGCCGGAGTGGGAGGAGGGCCGCCGGCGCTTCGTGCTCTACGGGTGGGACGACGCCTCCCTGGCCGACGAGGCGCGCGCGCAGTACCGGCTCTCGGCGCTCGACGCGGCGGAGCGGGAGCGGCTCTGGCGAAGGCGCGCGATCGTGCACGCGGTGGTGCAGCGCTGGGACGACGCGGACGGCTGGAGCCGGAAGGCCGCGTTCCGCAGGCTCTCCGGCTGGCGCAGCGCGACGCAGGTCTCGAACACCTGGGCCTGGGCCTTCAGCCGCAAGCGGGGACAGACGAGCGCAGCGCTGGACCTCGTCACCTTCGCGGAGGAGGCGCTCGTTCCGGTCGAAGCGATGCGCGCGGACGCGCTCCCTCTGGACGATCGCGTGGCGTGCCAGGAGCTGTCGAAGTCGCGCTTCCTGCGGGAGAGGCTGCAGGAGCTCGGCGGCGCAGGTTCGCTGGAGGCGCGGCGGACCTGTCCCGTCTTCGACGCGTGGGCGGACCCGGAAGAGTTCTCGCACCACGAGCTCCTCTTCACCGCGCCGTCCGGCGGTAGGCCGCAGTCGCTCTTCGGGCACCTGATGCTCAGGCCGGTGTTCCGGCGGAAGGAGGGCGCGCTCGCTCCGGGACGCGCGCACGAGCCGGTCTACGAGGTGGCGGCGATCACCGGGCACACCGACGGGCCCTTCGCCTTCGTCTGGAAGGGGCTCTTCGGCGGCTACCAGAACGTGTTCGAGCAGACCTCGCTGGCGGCGGTCCGTGCCGAGCAGGTCGCGGGAGAACAGCGCACGGTCCGGCGCTTTCCGTTGAAGCTCACCGCCGCTGAGAACGAGCGACTGCTGGAGCGGTTGTGGGAGCTCGAGCGACGCGGCTACTTCGAGTACTGGTTCTTCACCGACAACTGCGCGACCTGGGCCGCACGCGCGGTGGAGAGCGCGCTCGACGAGAAGAGGCGCATGCAGTGGCTGGTGCCGCCGGTCCTTCCCGCCGCGGTGCTCGATGCGTTCGCGTCGATGGGGATCATCGAGTCGGCAGGTGGTGCGGGCGAGTCGCCCTTCGTCTCCGGCCGCGAGCGCGCGTTGGAGGCGGAGGAGCGGCAGCGGCAAGCGGTGGAGGAGATCGCCCGGCGCGTGCCGGCGAAGGCGCCTGCGTGGCGGGGCTTCCTCGAGCGTTCGCGTCGGCGGGAGTCGTCGAGTCGCAGTGCGGCGCATGCCCGGCTCAGTGCGCTGGTGGCGCAGACGACGGCAAGCAGTCCCGACGACGGCGAGCTGCGCGCGGCGGTGGAGAGGGCGGTTCGCGCGACCGTGCAGATGGAGCGCTACGCCGCCGAGCGCGCGGACACGCAGCTCCGGGAACTCGAGCGCGCGCGCATCGACTGGAGCGGGGTGCCGTTGCCCTCTGCGGAGGAACTCGTGGCGCTGCGGCGGCGGGATGCGCGACGCGAGGCCGGGCCGGAGCTCCTCCACGCACGCATGGCCCGGCTGCTCACCTGGGCGCAGCTCTACGAGAGCGCGCCGAGGCGGGCGCCGACGGTCGAGGAGACGCGGGCGGAGCGCGAGGCGGTGGCCACGCGTCGCGTGTTCCTTCAGCTCGCGGCGCTGTGGGGAGAGCTGCGTGAGACGCACTTCGCGAACGACGCATTGCGATCGGCAGTGGTCAAAGGTGAGAGGCGAGAGGTGAGGGCAGAGCCCGCGCTGGCGCGTTCCGGCCGGGCGCCGCTCTCCATCGGCCTGGGGACGCGACGCGAGGAGCTGGGCGAGGGCCCGGTGATGGCGTGGTCCTCGGCGTTCCTGCGCGAGCGCTTCGGCGAACGCCGGTCGCACGGGATGGATCGCCGCATCGAGCTGCGGCTCATCGACACCGAGGTGCACTGGGGCATCCGCCTTCCGCTGCCGAGGCTGCTGCGCGTGGACATGTACGTGATCGCGTTCTGGACCCTCCCGCGCGAGCCGGAGCTCACCCGCGAGGCGCTGGGAACGCTGCCCGGCGAGGGTCCGTTCGGCGCGCTGGGGTGGGGCTTCGAGTACCGGCTGCTGCGTCGCGGCCAGACCATCGACGCCATGCACCAGTTCCGCGGCGGGACGCTGGCGGAGGTGTGGGGGAGTGCGACCTCGCCGAGCCACGTGCTGCTCTACGCCGGACCGGAGCTGCGCGCGTGGAGCGATCTGCGGCCGCAGGGCATCGCCGCAGGCGGCTTCGCGCGTGCGACCGCGAGGATGGGATTGCCGCGTGGCGGAATCGACGGCGTGCGCGCTTCGGTCGGCTGGTCTCCGGCGTGGGCGCTGTGGCGGCCCGGCGTCCCGGGTTGGGGCCACGAGGTGGAGGCCGACCTCACCGTGCAGCTCATGCCGCTGCGCACCGAGGGCCTCGTGCTGGGGCTCGACGCGGGCCTCTGGTTCGAGCTGGAGAGCGACAGGCGCGGGAGCCGTCACGCGGGCGGGCTGCGCGCGATGGTGAAGCTGCGCTGAGCGAGGTCAGTGTTCTCCGAGCGCGCCGAGACGCACGCGCATCACGGGATACAGGTCGAGGCGGCTGTCCCACGCGGGGTGGCGCTCGGCAAAGAAGCGGAGGCGCGCAGAAGGGTCCTTCGCGAACGCCTCGTCCTTCAAACGCGCTTCGAAGAGGGCGCGCACCTTCGGATCGGAGGCGAGGAGCTCTCGCGCGAAGGGCTCGACGACGTAGTCCTCCACGTACTCCTTCTGCTCGAAGGCGGCGTTGAACAGGCCCCAGGTGATCAATGCGTCCGGCGCGCCCGGCTCGAAGAGGTGGAGCACCAGACGGCGGCCCGGCTGCGCGACCGGCACGACGAGGCTGCCCTCACGCACGGAGGCTCTCGCCCGCTGCCACTGGCCCTTCACCTCCAGCGGCTGCCGGCCTTCGTAGGAAGAGGCGCGGAACTTCTTCTCCGTCGCGCGGAACTGTTCGACCTCGAGGTCGAGCTTCTCGGCTCCGAGCACGTCGTAGCGAAGCCCGTGCAACCGGAGCAGCGGCTCGACGACCGCAGCCCAGGCCGCGGGTATGACGTAGGCCTCCGGCGCGCGAACCGTGAGCGTGGGCCGGACCCCTTCGACCAGCGGGACGCGCCACACCTGCGGCGTCTTTTCGTCGTAGCGGATGATCTTCGCGCCGGAGACCGGCGAGTCGACGTGCTCGTACGCGTAGCCGAGGAAGTCGATCGTCCTCGTCGCGCCCGCCGGCTCCCACGCGAGGATCGTCTCCTCGCCGCCGTTCGCGCGCGCATCGCGGGCGTCCGCAGCGGCGGCGGCCTTCAGCCAGTCCGCACCGTGTTGCGCGGTCTCGAGGAAGAGCGCCTCCAGCACCCTGGCGGTGACCTTCACCCGCTCCGGATAGGTGCGCCACGAGTGCGTCTCCACCAGCACGCCGAAGCGATTCCGGATCGCGCGCGAGGCGTGCGAGAAGCGCGGCGGCGCCACCCCGACCGCGAAGCCGCTCTGCGGATCGTCGTCCTTCCGGAACGAGGGATAGAAGGGCAGCGGCAGGTGGCCCTGCGCGGTGAGCCGCTGCAGCACGTTGTCGCTCAGTGCGCGGCCACGCGAGGTGAGTTCCGGCGGGCCGACGGTGAGCGGCTCGATCATCACCGCCACGTCGTGCCGGAACTGCGCGCCGTCCGTCGCGTGGAGGTCCACGTAGAGCACCGGATCCCACTGCCCGAGCAGCCGAAGCAGCTGCCGCACTTCCTCGCTGTCCGCCTTCGCGTAGTCGCGGTTGAGGTTCAGGTTGCGCGCGGTCACCCGCCAGCCGGTCTCCTCCGGGCCTCGCTGGTTCGGGCGCTGGTTCGGTCCGAAGCGCTCGTGGCCGTCCACGTTGAGCACCGGGATGAAGACGAGCGTAAAGCGGGAGAGAGGGTCCTCCGTCGCGTCACTTGCGAAGCCCTTCCGCTGCAGGAGGTCGCGCAGCACGAGGAAGCCCGCGTCCTTGCCGTCGATCTCGCCCGCGTGGATGCCGCCCTGGATCACCACCACCGGCCGCCCGAGGCGCCGTGCGCGCTCCGCGGTCAGCACCCCATCGGAGGACGCGACGAGCGCGAGCATCGGCCGGCCCTCCGGCGTGACGCCGAAGCGATCGCAGCGAACCTGCTGGGGGAAGGTCTCGGCGAAGCGGGCGCAAAGGGCGACCGTCTCCTCGTAGCGGCCGGTGCGGAGAAAGCCGGACCGCTCGCTGACGGTGGAGAGATCCGGTGTGGCACCGAGCGACAGCGCGAGCGCGAAGAGGGAGGCGAGCACACCGCCGCCTACCACGGCCGGCGCGACGGTTCAGCGTGCGAGCGCCTTCACCACGCCGGGCGCGGTGCTCTCCCAGGTCGCGTCCGCCTCGCCGAACGGGAGCCCCTCCAACGCCTCCTTCGGGACCGGCACCACCGTGCCCAGCTCCGAGAACGCCATGTGCCAGAGCAGCGCCTGCAGTTGCGGTCCGGCAGGATTGCAGGCGCAGGTCTCCATCGCCTTCGGTGGCGTCTCCAGCAGCAGCTTCGTGCGCGTGGGGGGCCGGGACGAGGACAGCGACCGCATCATCGACATCAGCGGCTGGCAGGGACCGAAGTGCTCGACGACTGCCGCGATCGTCGTCTCCATCCGTGCGCGCCGCTCCTGCGGAGCTTCGAGCTTGCGCAGCAGGGCCTCGTCACCCGCTCGCGCTGCAGCCCGGCCGCTGGAGGCAAAGGCGAGCCACACCTGTTCACCGGTCTTCAGCGAAGCCTCCAGCGCGGCGCGGACGTGCACGGCGGGCGCGTCCTTCTCCGCCGCCACGACGATGCCCCGCTGCGCTGCCTGCGGGTTGCCGCGCACGAAGGCGAGGCTGGAGTTGCCCGCGAGGAGCTCGGCAGCGCGCGCGGGTTGGACGAACGTGTCGCCGGCGCTCCCGTCGGAGAGGCCGCGCTTCGTCACCCGCAGGGTCACCGCCGGGTGGCGTGGCTCCGGGTCCGCCTTGCGCAGGGGCTGCTCCGCGAGGCCGCGCACGTCACCCACCGTCACCGCGCCCGCCTCCACGTCCTTCGCCACCAGCGCCAGCCAGGACTGCAGCGCGGTCCGCTGTGCGGCGCACGCGTCGTTCGCTGCATTCGTTGCGGAGGGCGCAGGCTTCGGTGCCTGCGCGAGGAGCGCTGCGGTGACGAAGGCCAGGAACATGTCGGTACTCCCGTCGAGAGCAACGGGCTGCTCCCTGACTCTTATACACATCAGACCCTGCCGACGACTAGTCGAGTGTAGAT
>JAFAFL010000070.1 GCA_023423535.1 Pseudomonadota bacterium | reverse complement strand
ATGCGCACACTTTGTACGCACTGCCGCAGAATCACTGCGGTTCTTGTCGACGAGCGAGAAGCACCCGCAATGGGCTCGATCAGATCGAGTTGAACCGGCTGGCCGCCCGAACGAGGGGATCACTCAGGTCAGGGACAGCACGTCCAGGAACTCGTGACCGCCGATGAGGGCCAGGTGCTGTCTCGCGGAACCACTTCGTGGAGATGACCTCGTTCGTGGTCGCGCAGAAACGCTCCCGCGCATGCAATCCGCGACAGCGCTCGCATCAGGTCACGGCGTCTCCTCCGCCAGCATGAAACCCGAAGGAAGCTTCGGTGCCGGCGGGTCACCGTGCCCGAGGTGAAAGGCGCTCACCTCATTCCCGGTCACGACGACCCCATGGGCGTGCGCTCGGTTTAGCGCCTGTTGCACGCGCTCAACCGTTCTCGCGCTCGGGAAGATCCCCGACGCAGGTCTGCGGATGTTTCCGGTGAGCACGAACCGATAGAAGCCTTTGACTCGCTCGATCTTGCGTTCACATTCGAGCGGTCCGAAGTAGCCCTTTCGCGCAACGAACAGGGACGGGTTGGCACGCAGCGCGTCGCAGACGCCGATGGCGACCCACGGATGGGTCAACAAGCCGATGCCGTCGGGCCGCTTCTCGTTTCCCCAGTAGTTGTTGGGTCCATCGTCGTACTTCAGGATGACAATTGTTGGCATCTACACAACCTCCCCCAGCATGATGACCGCCTGAACGTTGCCCGCGCGCTGCGCTTCATCAGGAAAGTCTCTGGGGTCTTCGAGGACGGACTGAAACCTGAAGAAGCCCCGAAACTTCCAGTCTTTCCCGGCGCTTGCGATGGTCTTGACGAAGAGAGGAATCGGATCCGTCGTGCGCTTGAGCGCGGTAACCTGCTCGGCCCGGTTCGGTCCTTTTTGCACCCACAGCTCCCCGGCCTCCAACCGCGGATTGAAGTCGACTCTTCCCTTGATGCACACGACACGATTCCGGTCGGTCACCACCAACGACCTCAAGTCTGAAGACGTCCTCAGTATTCGTGTGATGTCTTGCGTTGAGTAGCGCTCGCCCTGACGGAGGTTCCTGATCCTTTGCGGCGGCGCGGAAGCAGGACTCGGTGCACCGTGGATGAGGCTCTCCATGAATGACATTGCATCCGGATCGGCGAAGAAAGCGTCGCGATTGAATGTCCTGATGAACAGTCCCTCGGTAGAGGAAACACGACTCAGTGCGACGTAGGCCTGTCCTGCGGTGAAGGCGGATGCGAGGTCGATGCACGCGCTCTTCAGCGTCAATCCCTGTGACTTGTGGATCGTCAGGCCCCACGCCAGGTCGAGCGGGAAGTTCGTCGCTTCTGCAAGGATGCGGTTCGTGTGGTCCACTACCTGGAACAGTGCCTGCGGTACGGAGACCGGGGCGTCATCCCCATCAATCAGCACGCGTACGAGCGGCTCCATCTCATCGTTGACGACCGAAACGACGGTGCCCAGGGTGCCGTTGACCCAAACGTCGTGCTCTTGGTTCTGCCTGAAGATGACGCGGGCGCCGGCTTTCAGGCGCAGCACCTCTGGAACCGGGATGTCGTCGTAGCCGACCTGCTCGTCCTCGTCCGCGTCAGCCTTCACCTCCAGGGCCGTCCGGAATTCTCGGACAGGCTCTGGGTCGGGCAGCGAGTTGAGACACATCTTGTGCTGCCTTGCCTGTGCCCTTGTGGGGAAGAGGTGCATGTAGTCGCGCGGTGCAGGCCACTTGGAAGCCTCGACGAGGATCGATTGGAGGCGCTCACCGACGACGCCTCGACGTGCCTCCCCCAAGGCGGCGAGCAGCTTCGGATCTCGCTGACGGACATGGCCCGTCAGCCGTTGGACGAGGAAGCGCGATGCGCGCCACGCGCGCGAGTGGAAGCACCACTGCCACTGCTCCGCATGGCGCCGTTGGCTCTCGACCGGCTGAAGTTGAAGGAAATCGCCCACGAGGATGACGCGCTTGCCTCCCCACGGCCGCTCATCATCGAGAACCTGTCGGGCGCCTTCCTCGCATGCATCAAACAGCCACCCGTGCAGCATGGACACCTCGTCGATCAGGATGATGTCCACACCTGCAAGGTTGGCCCTGACCCGCTTGCGCGCGTTGAGGAGGTTTCCCAAGGCTTGCGCGCCGGTGATGGGCGCCTTCAGCCGGAAGAAGCGATGGACCGTCTGGCCCTTGAGGGGAATGGCGGCGATGCCGGTCGGCGCGAGACACGCGACACGAAGCTTCTGTTCCTCGGCGGCCGCGAGGAACGCCCGTATGACGTAGCTCTTTCCGGTGCCCGCCTCGCCCGTGAGAAAGACGTTCTCGTTCGTTGAGAGCAGCGTGCGAAGGACCGCGTTTTGCTCCTCCGAAAGTCCGAAACGGGTGGCTTCCATTTTTCCCTCCAAGTCCGACTATGCGCGCGATCACTCGGGTCTTCCACCACGGCCCCTCAAGTGCGCCGTCACCAGCCCGCCGGCGACCTGACTTGCCGCGCTCACCCGCTCCCTCGTGCGGAATGGCTTCAGAGCGCCTCGAGAGAGCGCGTGGGTAGAGGATGAGCAGGAGGACACGCTCGACGCGCTGTCGCTGGAAAGCGTGTAGGGACGGGTTCGTTGATAGCCATGGCTGACCGGAAGCGTCCCCCGCGCGCCGCGCAGCTGTGTCGGGGCAGCCTGCACAGGGAACACGGTGGTTTACACCTCGGACCGGGCCGCCTTCTCGTCCCGCGGCAGCCGGCACGCGCAGCATCCACGCGACACCGCGCGACACGCCGGCGTAGTGGGTGTGGGGTCGCGCCCCCAGCGGCCCGCGGGTGGCCGGAAGCGCGGCGGATCACAGAGCCCAACACACCGGAATCATTGAGGCTTCAACTGGTGCGGCCCTTGCTCTTCACACGCGCGTTCCCCTCTCCGTCCACCCCCGGAGCGCCGCGTGTCCCGTCCCCTTACGTCTCTCGCGGCCGCGTCCTTGTGCGCCGTCATCGCTTTCGGCACCGGCTGCTTCGGCCAGGGAGAGGGCACCGTCTCCGCCGGCAAGCGAGGCGGTGAGACCACGCCGGAAGCTCCCACCAGCGGAGAGGGGGAGACGCCGCTCCCTCCCTTCGAGCCCGCGCGCCTGTCGATCCGCAAGCTGCTCGGGTGGCAGTACCAGGCCTCCGTCCACGCCCTCCTCGGGCCCGAGGCCGCGCTGGTCGCGATCCCTCCGCCCGACGCCGCGGTGAACGGCTTCGACGCGATTGGGGCCGCACAGCTCTCGCTCTCGACCAGCGCGATCGATCGCTACGAGCGCTCCGCACACGCGGCGGTGAAGGCCGCGCTGGCGGTCCCGGCGAGGCGCGCGCAGCTCATCCCCTGCACGCCCGAGTCGCTGGAGGACTCCGCCTGTCTCGGCGAGGTCGTCTCCCGCTTCGGTCGTCGCGCCTTCCGTCGGCAGCTCACCGACGAAGAGCTCTCGCGCTGGGTGGCGATCGGGAAGCAGGCGGCAGTGGCCTACGACGACTTCGCTCGCGGGGCCGGCTTCGCGCTCGCGGGGATGCTGCAGTCGCCGCAGTTCCTCTACCTCGTGGAGGTCGGTGAGCCGGATCCCGAGGACCCGACCCGCGCGCGGCTGACGGGGCTCGAGCTCGCCTCGCGGCTCTCCTACTTCCTCACCGGCGCGCCGCCGGACGAAGAACTGCTGAACGCTGCGGAGGAGGGCGCGCTGCACACCGACGACGGCCTTCGCGCGCAGGCGCGACGGCTGCTCTCACTTCCGGAGGCTCGCGCCGCGCTGGACCGTTTCTTCGACGAGGCGCTGGAGCTGCGCGAGGTCACGCACGTGGTGAAGGACCCGGCCCGCTTCCCCGAGTTCTCCGGGGCGCTCGCGCAGAGCATGCGGGAGGAGACGCGGCGGGTGCTCGGACACGTGGTGTGGGAGCGGGACTCGGACTTCCGCGAGGTATTCGACGCGCCGTGGACCTTCGTCAACGCGGACCTCGCCGCGCTCTACGGCGTGGCGGACGCGGCGGCGGCGGCAGGCGCAGGTGCGGGACCCTCAGGCGCGTTCGTCAAGGTCGCTTTACCCCCATCCGGCACCACCGCGCGGCGGGGCGGGATCCTCGGGCACGCAGGCTTCCTCTCCCTCATGGCGCACCCGCGCGACACCTCGCCCACGCTGCGCGGCAAGTTCATCCGCGAGCGCCTGCTCTGCAAGACGATCCCCGCGCCGCCGGACGACATCGACGCCACGCTCCCGCCGACCGCCGGCGAGGGCCCGAAGACGATGCGCGAGAAGCTCGCCATCCACCGCGAGAACCCCTCCTGCGCGGGCTGTCACGCGCTGATGGACGACGTCGGTCTGGGCCTCGAGAACTTCGACGCCATCGGCCGCTACCGGGAGACGGACGAGGGCCTCGCCATCGACGCGCAGAGCCACTTCGACGACCGGGGCGCCTTTGCCGGCCCGCGCGCGCTGGGCTCGCTGCTGAAGGAGGACGAACGCGTGCTCTCCTGCCTCGTGCGCAACGCCTTCCGCATGGCGACAGGTCACGTGGACACGACCGGTGAGACCGCACCGCTTCATCGCGCGGAGCGGGCCTTCGCCGAGTCCGGCTACCGCCTGCAGGCCCTGCTGGTGGAGCTCGTCGCCTCCGACGCGTTCCGCTACGGCGCGCTCAACCCCGAGGTCACTCCGTGAGCTTCCGACTCTCCCGCCGCACGTTCCTCCGCGGTGTCGGCGCCGCCGTGGCGCTGCCCGCGCTCGAAGCGATGCTCAACGGTCACGGCACCGCGTGGGCGAACGGCACGCCCTTGCCGAAGCGGCTGTGCACCTGGTTCTTCGGCAACGGCGTGGTGCTCGACCGCTGGACGCCGACGACGACCGGCGCGGGCTGGGCGCTCTCGCCGGCGCTGCAGCCGCTCGTCAACGTGAAGGAGTACGTCAGCGTCGTCTCCGGCTGCAGCGTGAAGACGCCGAACCTGCGCGGTCACCACAACGGCGTGGCGGCCCTGATGAGCGGGCATCCCTTCATCCCGCTGCCGCCGGGCAACGCGGGCTACTCGTCGAAGTTCGGCGGCCCGTCGATCGATCAGGTCGTCGCGGATGTCATCGCGCAGGGGACCGTCTTCCCGTCGATCCAGCTCGCGGTCTCCAAGCGGGTGACGAAGGGCGAGGGCCCCACGCTGCAGTACCTCTCGCACCGCGGTCCGGACTCGCCGCTGCCGCCGGAGATGAACCCGGCCGCGCTCTTCAACCGGCTCTTCGGCTCCTTCGAGCCGAAGGACCCGCGCGATCCCACCGACGCTTTGCGCGCCTCGGTGCTCGACGCGGTAAAGGAGGATGCGCAGCGCCTGCAGAAGCGGCTCGGAACGAGTGACCGGCAGAGGCTCGACGCGCACCTCACCGGGATCAGCGAGCTGCGGGGGCAGATCCTCGCGCTGCCGCCCGTGTACACCTCCGCCTGTGTGAAGCCCCAGCCGGTGACGCAGACGAACACCGACACCTCGGGCGTGGAGCCCATCGAGCCGGTGGCGCGGGCGATGAGCGACCTGCTCGCGCTGGCCTGGGCCTGCGACCTCACGCGGGTGGCGAGCTTCCAGTTCTCCGGCTCGGTGGGCGGCGCCGCCTACCCGATGATCGGCGTGGGCGACAACCACCACACCATCAGCCACGAGACCGGCCGCATCGACGACCTGCACACCTGCGCGGTCTTCTTCGTGAAGAACTTCGCCTACCTGCTCGAGCGGCTGAAGGCGCTGCCCGAGGGCGCGGGCAACGTGCTCGACAACTCGGTGCTGATGATGACCTCGGACGTCGCCGAGGGCTGGACGCACGGCATCCACGACTACCCCATCCTCGTCGCCGGCCGCGGCGGTGGGCTCCTGCGCCACCCGGGCATCCACTACCGCGCCACCGGCCAGCGCAACACCAGCGACGTGCTCCTCACCGTCATGCGCGCGGCGGGCGCGAACGTGGCGAGCGTCGGCTCCGAAGGCGGGCTCTCCACCACGCCCTGCACACAGCTCCACGCGTAGCGGGTCGCACAGGACCCTGCGCAGGATTCGCGCGCGTTTGACTTCCGAATCGGGCGTTTGCGCACCTCTTGCGTAGTGGACAAGCAGGTCCACTGAGGGACGCGCTGCGGCTTGACGATTGCAGACCGTCCGGCCCTCGTGGACCTCTTCAAACCCATGATGGCCGTGACCGCGATCTTCGGCGCGGCGCTCGGCTTCGGCGGCTACACCTTCCAGTACGCGAAGGGCGGCTCGTACCTCAGCAACGACCCCTCCGCGTGCGCCAACTGCCACGTGATGGGCGACCACTACGCGGCGTGGATGAAGTCGAGCCACAAGGAGGTGGCCGGCTGCAACGACTGCCACACGCCGCCGGACGGCGTGGTGGGCAAGTACGCGACGAAGGCCATCAACGGCTTCCTCCACTCGTACGCCTTCACCACCGGCGACTACCCCGACCCGCTCCGCATCCGAGGCTTCAACGCCGAGGTCACCGAGAAGGCCTGCCGCGGCTGTCACTCGGTGAGCGAGACCATCGCCAGCGGCTCACACACCGGCGCGAACGCGGCCGAGGTGGACGGCTCCGGCGACCTCTCCTGTCTGCAGTGTCACCGCACCGTTGGTCACTGGGTGCGGTAGCCGCGCCCTTTCGAAGCACAACCCCTTTCCCGCAACAGCGCAGCTTCCCGAGGTCAAAGCACCATGTCCCAGCAACTGCTCCGTCCACCCCCTCCCCGCCGCAGGAAGCTCTGGCTCGCCGTCGCCGGCGTGGTGGGCCTCATCGGCGCCGTCGGTGCGGCGGCGCTGCTCTCCAACATCGCCGAGCGCAAGGGCCAGGCGGTCCAGACGCACTACCGCGTGGTCGAGCTCGACGACACGATGGACGACCCGGCGATCTGGGGGAAGAACTACCCCCAGCACTACGAGGACTACATGAAGACCTCGGAGATGGTGCCCACCAAGCACGGCGGCTCGTACGCCGTGCCGCGTGAGCCCACCGCCGAGGACCCGCGCACCTTCACCTCTCAGTCGAAGATCGAGAAGGAGCCGCGGATGGCGAAGATGTGGGCGGGCTACCCGTTCAGCGCGGACTTCCGCGAGGAGCGCGGCCACCGCTACAACTTCGACGACCAGCGCTTCACGAAGCGCCAGACCGAGTTCAAGCAGCCGGGCACCTGCCTCAACTGCCACGCCTCGAACTACGTGCAGATGATGAAGGAGGGCGACGGCGACCTGAGGGCCGGCTTCGCCAAGCTCAACGCCATGAGCTGGGACGACGCGGCGGCGAAGATCGAGCACCCGGTCGCCTGCATCGACTGCCACGATCCGAAGGACATGAAGCTGCGCATCACCCGGCCCGGCCTCATGGACGGCCTCGCGGCGCTGAAGGCGAGCCAGGGCGTCGAGAACTACGACGTGAACCGGGACGCGACGCGGCAGGAGATGCGCACGCTCGTCTGCGCGCAGTGCCACGTGGAGTACTACTTCAAGGGTGACGAGAAGAAGCTCGTCTTCCCCTGGGCCAACGGGCTCCAGGCGGACAAGATCTACGACTTCTACACCGAGGTCGGCTTCACCGACTGGACGCACAAGCTGACCGGCACGAAGAACCTCAAGGCCCAGCACCCCGAGTACGAGACGTACCAGCAGGGCATCCACGCGCGCTCCGGCGTGACCTGCGCGGACTGCCACATGCCGTTCAAGCGCGAGGGCTCGCAGAAGATCAGCGACCACCACGTCCGCAGCCCGCTGCTCAACGTGAACAAGTCCTGCCAGAGCTGCCACAAGTGGCCGGAGGCGGAGATCATCGCGCGGGTGGAGGGCATCCAGGACCGCCACCTCCAGATGGTGGACCGCGCCTTCACCGCGCTGATGGCGCTGATCGACGACCTCGAGGCGGTGCAGAAGGCCGAGGGCGAGACCGAGCGCGTGAAGCAGGCCCGCGAGTTCCACCGCAAGGCGAGCTGGTACGTGGACTTCGTGGAGGCGGAGAACAGCACCGGCTTCCACGCCCCGCAGGAGTCCGCGCGGCTGCTCTCCATGTCCATCGACTACTCGCGGCAGGGACAGCTCGCGCTGACCGGCGGCACGCTGCGCAGCGAGAAGGAGATCAAGCTCGAGGAGATGCGCAACCCGCGGGTGAAGCCGGTGAAGACCACCGCCGCGCCCACCCCGCCGGCCGCCGCCGTCGTGCAGTAGCAGGGCAGGCAACACAGGGCCGTCACACGCCGCCTCCGCTCTTCTCCGGAAGGGTGGGGGCGGTCTTCTTTCCCCTCAGAGCCCGAAGCCGATCGAGCCGCCGTAGAAGAGCGGTGCGGTGCCGAGCGGCTTCTCCACGAAGGCCTCGAGGTTCGCGCCCACCGCGCCGCCGAACCCGAGCGGGATGTACACGCCCGGCCCCACGCGCCCGCTCAGCTGAAGGCCCGGCGCGGTCAGAGGGCCTCGGGGCCGGTTCGCCAGCACCGGCGCGGCCTGCAGGTAGAAAGTCCACCGCGGGAAGCCCTCCTGCCGGTCCACCGCCGGCGTGTAGCGCGCGAAGGAGAGGCGCTGCGGAAGCGCGAGCGAGACGAGCACCGGCCTCGTCCCCGCGAGCAGCTCTCTTCCCAACTGCAGCTCGGCGAAGTGCCCGGTCATCAGCCACGACGTGTGCCAGCGCTGCATCCCCACCCGCATGCCGCCGAGAAAGAAGTCCCGGCTGCCGGTCCCCACCACGCCGAAGGAAGGCACCCAGCGCGGCGTGAACCAGTCGCGGAGTTCACCTGCCGCCACCCGCTGGAGGGCGCCCTCGGCGACCTCGCGATCGAGCTCTCGCCAGAGGGAGAGCAGGACCCTGCTGCCCGCCTCGTCCCCGCCGGAGACGAGCCGCAGCGCCACGCGTCCCTCCTGCCGCTGCGCCTCGAGGACCACGCGCTCCTGCAGGTACCGGAACCAGATCCCGCACGCGTCACCCTCGCAGGCCACGGCCTCCACACAGCCCTCGCACGGGGGCTCGTTCTGACCGAGCTTCGCTCGCGGCAGTCGCGCTGCGGCCTCGGGGATCGACTCCAGCGGCGCCTCGACCGTGGCGCGCTCCAGCATCTTCCGCGTGGCGCCTGAACGGACCTGCTCGGGCGTGCCCGCGCAGCCCGCCGCGGAGAGGGCCAACACCATGAAGACGATTCCGTGTCTCATCACTGGAGGAGCCCGCTGCGATGGAGGGACTGAAGCAGCGTGGCAGTGAGGGCGACCGCGCGGCGCGCTTCGTCCGAGACCTCCCTGTCCACGTAGAGCGTGCCGGGGCGGAGCAGCTCCACCGCGCCGACGGGCCGGCCCTGCAGCTCGAGCTCGTAGCCGTACACCGCCTCCACCGCGTGGGTGCTGCGCCAGGGCGGGGCTGAACCCTCGCGGATGCGGCCGGTGGCGCCGAACTCGACGATGTTGCCGAAGGCCGCGAGCCGCCCCACCTGGCGCAGATCGTCCCGCATCCAGAGCTCGAGCTGCGCGACCTCCGCGTCGTCCCTCTTCGCCACGCAGATGACCTCGGGAGCGGCCGGCACGGTCCACGTCCGTCCGGCGTGTGTGACCGAGCGTGGCAGCGAACGGCGCGCGGTGCAGGCGGTCGCGTACTCGAGACCGTCCGGTGAGACGACGGCGATGCGCGTGCCGCGTTCCTGGGCGACGCCGCCGAGGGTCGACCCCTTCACGACGAGAAACCGCGGGCTCGTCCACCCGAGGTACCCGCCGTTGTCGAACGCCGCGGTCTCCGAACGCGCTGCGAGGGGCGGCGGCACGAACAGGCGCGCACAGCCCGCTGCCGGAAGGAGCAGCAGGCAGAGCGCGGCAGCAATGGCCGACCGCATCGGCCGGGGGAGTTGCGAAGACAAGGTGCAGAGCCTCCGGTGAATCGTCCGAGGCACTGCTTCTCCCATTTGAGCTCAAACCACGTCTAGCCCGGAGTGCCGGACCGCGCGGGCTAGAACCGCACCTTCACCCCGACGCGCCCCTCTTTGCGTCGTCGAGGCGGAGAGCGCGTAGGACACGTTCTCCGACGGCTCGTACGTCGCGTCCGCGTGCACGCTCAGCCGGTCGCCGCGGACGTCGTAGCGCGCGCCGCCGGAGAGGCAGACGTGTGGCACTCGCCGCCGCAGCTGCAGCCGGCGGTGTGACTGACCGGCCGCCGCAGCTCCTCACCGGCAAGGACGTGCGCAAGGTCACCGGCTCCGGGTGACGACTCGCGCAGCATCGGAGGACTGCCTGCGGCGGGCTGGTCTCCTGCCTCCGAACGGAGGTGGAGCGGCTGCCGGGCGCTGGTGGAGCGGTCGCCGGGCGCTGGTGGAGCGGCTGCCGGACCGTGGAGGGGCACCTACCGGGCGCCGGTCCTCGACCTCTCGCGCGTTTCAGGCACCGACTGGGAGCTGGAGACCCACTGACAGGGCCGAGGAGGGGCACCGACCGCGAGCTGGTCGGCCACTCGCCAGGAGGTGGAGAGGTACCTGTCACGAGTGGCCCTGTCGGGAAACGGACAAAGGGGGCGACTGCGCGCCGAAGTACCCGGTCCGCCGCGCCTCCCGCTACGCGCTCTTCGCCTTCGCCGACCCCTCGGCGGCGGCGCGGGCCGCACGCTCCGCCCGTGCATCGAGCCCGAACTCCCTCAAGGTCTGCGCCAGCCGCAGCCGGGCGCGGGCCCAGGGCAGCGTCTCCACCCGGTAACCCTCCAACGCGGCGACGACCTGACCCCGGTACCTCGCGCTGCCCGGGTCGGCGACGATGACCACGCCCCGGTCCTGCGGCGAGCGCACCAGCCGCCCCACGCCCTGCCGCAATTGCAGGAGCGCCCTCGGCAGCCGGTAGCCGAGGAACCCCCGGTAGCTGTCCCCACCCAGCGCCTCCTCGCGCGCGGCGACGATGGGCCGGCTGTGCGGCTCGATGGGCAGCTTGTCGATGAAAACACAGGCCACGCCCAGCCCCGGGATGTCGATGCCCTGCCAGAACGTCCGCGTCCCCAGCAGCACCGAGCCGTGGTCCCGCTCCTGACGCGCCGCGAGAAGCCGCCCGTTGCCGCGCGACTGTCTGAGGACCTCGATCCCCTGCGGCTCGAGCCGCGTCCGCACCCGCTCGCCCACCTCCTCCAGCCGTCGTGAGGAGGCGAAAAGACCGAGCACCCGCCCGCCCATGAACTCGCCCAGGCCGGCGATCCGCTCCGCCGACCAGTCGAGGAACTCCTCCGTCTGCGGGTCCGGCGCGTCCGTCACCAGCACCACCAGCGTCTGCCGCTGGAGGTCGAACGGCGTGCCCGCGCGCACCCACTCGGCGCTGCCCTCGCGGTCCCCGGAGAGCCCCAGCCGGTCGAGGATCCAGGGCCGGTCCGGCCCGGTGCTCAGCGTCGCCGAGGAGAGGATCAGCGAACGTCCCTCCGCGCCCAGCGCCTCGTCGAACACCTTGCGCACGTCCAGCGGCGCAGCGGTCAGCGTCCAGCCCCGTCCGTCCGGCCGCACCGTCGCCGCGTAGCAGCGGTCCTCCCTCGGCTTTCCCGCGAGCTCGCCCACCAGCTCGAATGCCTCCTTCACCTCCGTCGCCGCGCCGGTCAGCTCCCGCTCCATCGCCGGCTCGCGGATGCTCAGCGAGGGCCACGCCTCCGCCACCCCGGGCACCAGCCGCTTCTCCAGCGTGGCGAGCGTCTCGCGCAGCCCGCCCAGCACGTCCGCCACCTCCTCCCACGCGGGCAGGGCGCGCACCTCGTCGGTGATCCGCTTCTCCTCCGCGTGCAGGTACCGCCCGCGGCCCTCCGCCGAGCACAGGGCCTCCACCGCGATGCCCAGCCGCAGCGCCTCTTCGCCCACCGCCCGGACCGCGTCCTCGAGCTCCGCCACCAGCGACTGCGCCTTGAGGCCGAGCCCCTTACCCGCCAGCGTCCGCTTCAGCTCCGCCAGAAGCCCGCGCCGCCCTTCACGCCCCAGCAGCCGTTCGCCGATCCGGTTGAAGACACCGTCCGACAGCTCGGAGGAGAGCGCCGTGGTCAGCACGTCCTCCAGCTCGTGCGCCTCGTCGAGCACGAGGTGGTGCAGCTTCGGGTAGCGCTGCGGCCACGCCAGCGCCAGCGCCTGGTTGATGACCAGCACGTCCGCCGCCTTCGCCTGCGAAACGGCCGAGTGGTAGAAGCACGTCCGGTAGTGCGGACAGCTCTCCCCGAGCGTGGCCGCCGCCTCCGACCGCGACTGCGCCACCAGCGCTCCGAGCGCGGGGAAGTGCTCGCGGAACCACCACGAGACCCGGTCCAGATCGCCGTCCGGGCTGCGGCGGAGGAAGGCCCGGAAGTAGGCCCTCGGCGCGCGGTCCTCCCAGCGCATCCGGCCGTCCACCTGCGCGGCCTCCAGCGCGCGTCTGCGGCAGGTGTAGTTCGTCTGCCCCTTCAGCAGCGCGTACCCGAACGCGCCAGAGGTGGCCCGGTGCAGCCGGGGCAGGTCCTTCTCGATGAGCTGGTCCTGCAGCGCCTTCGTGTGCGGCGCCACCGCCACCTTGCGCCCGTTCTTCACCGCCCACAGCGCCGACGGCACGAGGTACGCCAGCGACTTGCCCGTTCCGGTTCCCGCCTCCATCGCCAGCCGCGCGCCGGAGGAAAGCGCCGCCGCCACCTTGCGGCCGAGCCCCAACTGTCCGTCCCGACTCTGGAATCCGTCCCCCAGGCCCTCCAGCAGGCCGCCCCGCCCGAGCACCGCGTCCACCTCGGCGCTACCCAGCGGCTGCGGCTCCGCCTCCCCGTTGCCCTTCGGCGCGTCCAACCGGCGCAGGGTGTGGGGACGCGCGGGGAGGAAAGGGGAGTCCGCGGTGAGGGTCAGCTCCGACGGGGCGCTCCGGCAGCGGGCCTCCAGGTCGCGGAGCAGCGCCACGGTGGGCTCGTCGCCGTCTGCAGCGGTCTCCAGGCACTCGAGGAGGTCCGCCACGTCCTCCGCCCGGGCGTCCGCCTCCACCTTCCCCAGGGCCACGCAGAGCGCCCCGAAGGTGTCCTCGCAGTCCTGCAGCGCGCGGTGCGCCGCCCGCTCCGACACCCTGGCCCAACGCACCACCTGCTCCAGCGAGTGGCTCTCCCACTCCGGGTAGAGGTAGTGGAGCAGCTCGCACGAGTCGATCACCCGAGCGTCTATCCGGTCGAAGAGGCGCTCCAGAAAGCTCCGTTCGAACTGGGCGTTGTGGGCCACCACCGTCCAGCCGCGCAGCGCCTCCGCCAGCTCGTCCTCGAAGTCTTCGAACGGGGGCTGATCCGCGAGGTCTTCGTCCGTGAGCCCGGTCAGCCGGCGGATGGCCAAAGGCAGCGGCCCGGACGGACGGAAGAGCCGCGAGATGCGCCGCACCGGCTCCCCGTCCTCCACGAAGAGGGCGCCGACCTCGATGACCTCGTCGCGCGCCGGGTCCAGCCCGGTGGTCTCCAGGTCCACGAAGACGTGATGTGTGAAGAGCGCCCGGCCGTCCTGCATGCGGATGCGACCCTACCGCGCGGGTCTGACGCCGATTTTCCGGCCCCGGAGGACCGGCGGACCGGGGGACCGGAGGACAGCTCCCGCCCGCGAGCGCCGTCCGCGACAGTGCCCGCATGACGACGCCGTCCGACCGCACCCGCACCACCCGCGAGGTTCTCGACGACCACCTCCGCCTCGCCCAGCGCACCGACGGTCAGCCGCCGGGGCCGGCGAACCTCGAGGAGGACATCTCGAGGAACTTCTCCCCGGACATCGTCCTGCTCACCGGCTACGGCCTCTTCCGAGGCCTCGAAGGCCTGCGCGCGAAGGCGAAGCTCCTCGACGAACAGCTCCCCAACGGGCGGTGGGTCTACCGCAACGTGATGGCGGAAGGAGAGCTCGGGTTCCTCGAGTGGTCGGGGGTGGGGAAGAACGGCGCGCGGATCGAGGACGGGGCGGACTCCTACCTCGTGCGCGACGGGCGGATCATCGCCATGACCATCCACTACACGGTGCTCGCGCCCGCCTCCCTCAGCGCCTCGGCCACGAGCTCTGGCGAGAGGTAGAGCTCGTCGACGTAGCACCAGGCCCAGTCCTCGCCCGGCTGGAACGACTGCACCAGCGGGTGCGCACAGGTCGCCGCGTGCTTCGAGGCGTGCTGGTTCGGCGAGCTGTCGCAGCAGCCCACGTTCCCGCACGTCAGGCACAGCCGCAGGTGCACCCACCGCGAGCCCTGGGCGAGGCATTCGCCGCACCCCTCCGGCGTCCGCGGCGAGGCCGTCCGGATCGCAGCGAGGTGACTGCAGCCGTCGTCGTCCTGCTCTTCCATCTCCCGGACCTCCCACGATGAAGGTGGGCATCTGCCGGGGGCCCTCGCATCGCGCCGCGGGACCGCTTGCCTGCCCAGCGCCACGGCTCACCTTCGCGCCATGGACGGGCGCCCGCTGATCCTCGCCGTGGACGACGACGCCGCCGCGCGCGGCGAGCTGGATGAGGCGCTGCGGCACCGTTACGGCTCGGACTACCTCGTCGTCGCCGCCCCCTCCGGCGCCGAGGCGCTGGAGCTCCTCGAGTCCGCCCGCCGCGAGGGCCGGGAGACGGCGCTGGTCATCGCCGACCAGTGGATGCCGGGGATGACCGGGAGCGAGCTGCTCGCCCGCGTGCCGGCGCTCGATCCGCGCGCGCGAAGGGCCCTGCTCGTCGCCTGGGGAGACCGCCGCTCCGCGCCCACCATCCTCCAGGGCTGCGCCTTCGGCCGCCTGGACAACTACCTGCTCAAGCCCTGGTCGCCGCCGGAGGTCCACCTCTATCCGGCGATCGGCGCCTTCCTCGCGGAGTGGACCCAGGAGACGCGGCCGGGGATGGAGATCCTCCGCGTCGTCGGGCCGCCGAGGGACCCGCGGGTGAACGAGCTGCGCGAGCTCCTCGGGCGCAACGGCATCCCGGCCGGCTTCCACGACCCCGCCTCGGAAGCGGGGAGGGCGCTGCTGCAGCGGGCCGGGCTCGACGGGGATCGTCTGCCGGTGGTGATCCTCCTCAACGACCGGGCGCTGGTCGCGCCGACGAACGCGGAGCTGGCAGACGCGCTGGGCTTCCGGGTGCCGCGCCACCAGCGGTGTGACGTGGCGATCGTCGGCGCCGGACCTGGGGGGCTCGCGGCCGCGGTGTACTGCGCCAGCGAGGGCCTGGACACGGTGGTGCTCGAGCGCGAGGCCGTGGGCGGTCAGGCCGGGATGAGCTCCCTCATCCGGAACTACCTCGGGTTCCCGCGCGGGATCACCGGCGCGGAGCTGGCGCAGCGCGCGTACGAGCAGGCCTGGCTCTTCGGCACCCGCTACGTCTTTGGACGGGAGGCGGTCTCCCTGCGTGCGGTGGGCGCGGAGCGGCTGCTGGAGCTCTCGGACGGAAGCCTCATCGCCGCGCGGGCGGTGCTCGTCGCCACCGGTGCGCGCTACAAGCGGCTGGGCCTGCCGAGGCTCGAGCGCTTCGAGGGTCAGGGCGTCTTCTACACCTCGCTCGCCGACACCCGGGTGACGCAGGGCCACGACATGTTCGTGGTCGGCGGGGGCAACTCGGCGGGGCAGGCGGTGGTGCACCTCGCGAGGAGCGCGCGGCGGGTGACGCTGCTGGTGCGCGGCCCATCGCTGGGGCAGGGGATGAGCGACTACCTCGTGCAGCAGATCGTCCGGCTGCCGAACGTGGAGGTCCGCCTCGAAGCGGAGATCGCCGACGCGGACGGGGAGGGCGTGCTGCGGGAGCTGACGCTGCGCGACCGGCGGACCGGCAGGGAGGAGCGGGTGCCCGCGGAGTGGGTGTTCGTCCTCATCGGCGCCGAACCCCACACCGACTGGCTGGAGGGGACGCTGGAGCGCGACCGCCACGGCTTCCTCCTCACCGGCCGCGACGCACCGGGCGCCGGCTCGCGCTTCGAGACCAGTCTCCCCGGCGTGTTCGCGGTGGGCGACGTGCGCGCGGGCTCGGTGAAGCGGTTGACCTCCGCGGTGGGAGAGGGCGCGGCGGTGGTGCCGTCCCTGCACGAGTACCTCGCGGCCCACGAGCGCCCCGCAGAAGCTCAGGACGCGCGGCACCGCTGGTCGTACTCCCCGGCGGGCGCGCCGCACTGAAGGGACGTGGCGCCGGCCGCTCAGGGAAGCGGCGGGTGCGGTCGCCGCGATCCGGGCAGGGCCTGGATGGACTCCACCCAGCGGTGCCCGAGGCCGCCCTCCCTCAGCGTGAGCCGCACGCTGCTCCCCGGAGGGGCGCTGCTCCAGAGGGCGTGGCTGACGGAGACCGACCGCCGGTGCGACCGGGAGGGCTTTCCGTCGGCGAAGTCCTCGAGCACGAGGTGGTAGCTCTTGTACTTGCCGCCGCGCACCTCGCGGTCGTGGACCCTCAGCTCCAGCGCGGTGCCGGGCCGCTCGTCGAGCGCGCGGTTGGTGTCGCGGTAGAGGAGGTAGCCGGAGGTGAAGGCCCCGAAGCCTCCCACGAGGAGCACCTCCAGCAGCACGAGGTGCGCCCGCGAGGTCCGGCCGAGCAGCACCACCCCCGCGCCCACCAGCGCCGCCAGGGCGAGGAAGGAGAACGGGGCCGAGGATCCGAAGACGCCGAACGGGTGGACCATCGCCGGCGGCGAGCTCTCCATCACCATCCGGATGACGGCGAACATCCCGTAGAGCCCCAGCGCGGTGCTGCAGGCGAGGACCAGCGCCGCCCGGACGATGAACGGGTCGCGCAGCCGGTCGGCGAAGCGCACCTCGACACGGGAGAGCTCCTCGGCGATTCGCGCGAGGTGCGCGGAGACGGTGCGGCCGGCCTCGGTGACCTCATGCGGCTTGAAGGCGGCGCGCGCGTCGTAGCGCACCCAGAGGCGGCCGGCGGCGCACTGAAGCTCGCTGAAGCGGACGGGGATGCCTGGGGAGACGAGCTTCAGCACCCGTTCGCGCAGGCCGGAGGACTCGCTCAGCGTGCGGCAGACGACCGGATCGTCGGAGACGACGTAGAGGCGCTCGTCGAAGAGGGCGTCACCGGTCTGGTGCTCCACCGAGAGGCCGATGCGCTTGGCCAGACGGGAGGACCCATCCTCCGGCTGCAACGCGAACCGCAGCTTCCCCGCGCCGCGCACGCCGATGTCGAAGCCGACGAGCCGGCCCTTGTGCTTGCGCTCGCGGAGCTCGAACGCGCGGCCGTTCCACTCGTGCGGCCTGCCTCGCCACGACGCCTTCAGCCGGACGGCGAGCGAGACGAGCGTGAACAGCGTCAACGAGATGAAGCCGAAGAAGACCCACACGCCGCGGAGGGTACTCGTTCCGCGGCGCCGACTGCACGCGGGCTACTGCAGGGGCTACTGCACGATGAAGCGGCCGCTGATCATCTTGTCCATGTGGCAGCCGTACCGGAGCTCCCCGTCCTTCTCGGGCGTGAAGCGGATGGTCACGGTCTGGCCCACCGGGAGCTTCTCGTTGATCTGGTGCTCGTCGAGGATGAACTCGGTGGCGCAGGTGCGCTCGGTGTCGCGGGTCACGCGCACCTCCACCGGCTGGCCCTTCTTCAGGGTCACCGGCGAGGGCTCGTACCCGTTCTGCGTCACGCGGATCTCCACCACCTGGGTGCCGTCCTCGGCGACCTTCGGCTGCGCGGCGGCGGGCGCCTTTGCGGTCGTCGTCTGCGTCGCGGTGGAGGGCGCAGAGGTGGGCGCGGCGGCCTCCTCCTTCTTGCAACCAGAGAGACCGACCATCACCGTGGCGGCGACGGTCAGCGCGAGCAGCACCTTGGCGAACTTTCCGATGGGCGTCATGCCGCGGACAATCCTTCGCAAGAGGGCTCCGCGCAACACGAATAGGGGCAACGGCCGGAGCAGCAGCCCGGCCGCCTGCCCTCAGGCCGCCACTTCCCAGCGCAGCATCGCGTGGAGGGGAACGAAGAGCTCCTTGCCCGCCTCGCCGAGCAGCACGTCGAACGGACCCACCGCCAAAAGTGGCATGCGCAGCGAGATTCCGTTGCGCAGCTCGAGCCTCAGCGTCTGGCCCACGTGCGGAACGAAGAGGCGCGGATCCGCGACCGGCCGGCGATCCGGCTGACGCTGCACCGCCACCGGCTTGCGGGTGAGCCGCGGGTCGCGCTCCAGCGTGCCGGTGAGCGCCTCCCACTGCTCCTTGCGCATCGCCAGCACCACCTGCAGCTTCTCGATCCGGCCGGTGCGCTCGAGCACGAAGGCCACCGGCTGCAGCTCCTTCAGCTTGTCCACGAGCGTGCGGTCGCCGAGCACGAAGCAGACCTCGTCGCCCGCGTCCTTGCGCGCGTTGAGCCAGACCTCGACCTCGCCGCCGGGGAGCGCGCCGCGCGCCTCCTTGATCTCCGCCTTCACCTTGCCGCGCGCCTTCTTCGCGAGGAACTCCGCCGGCGTGCGACCGCTCTGCACGACGCCGAAGGCATCCTGCAGGTCGAGCTCCGGGTGCTGCTCCATCAGCGTGTAGGCCTGGTCGAAGCGCTTCGCCTCCTCGGCGTGGAGCTTCCGCCAGATGCGGCACTTCATCTTCCCTTCGAGCTCGCCCTTGGCGATGCGCGCGGGCACCCGCTCGCGCTTCGCCAGCTCGTTGATCTGCTCGACGGTGGGGGGCGTGCGCGGGGAGGAGAAGCGCGGTGGACCCTTGCGGAAGCCACCGGGACCTGCGCCGGCGCCGGGAGGACCGGACCTGGGCGGACCGAACGACGGACGGGCGCCGACGGCGGGACCGGCACCGGTGGGACGGGGTCCGGGCGTGTACGCGCGCGGCGCGGCGGGAGAGGGG
>JAFAFL010000066.1 GCA_023423535.1 Pseudomonadota bacterium | reverse complement strand
AAGGCCACGAAGGCCCGCTGACGCTACGGCTGTGCGGCGGCGGTCCACGCCTCCAGCTTCGCCAGCGCATGCATGCCCTTCGGCCCGGAGGCGACGAAGTCCGCGCGGGCGCCCGCGGCGCGTGGGGGGGCGGGCGGGGGGGGGCGCGCGGACTTCGTCGCCTCCGGGCCGAAGGGCATGCATGCGCTGGCGAAGCTGGAGGCGTGGACCGCCGCCGCACAGCCGTAGCGTCAGCGGGCCTTCGTGGCCTTACTGGCCTTCGCAGCCTTCGCAGCCTTCGGGCCCTTCGCGGCCTTTGCCTTCAGGCGCGTCAGTACCGCCTCGGACGTGAGTTCCCGCAGCGCGTCCCTGCCCACCCACCGTGGCGCTGCCGCTTCGGAATGGGCGAGCCTTCGCGCGACCTCCACCGCGGCCGCGTTGAGCGCCACGTTGCGTTTGCCCACCGAGCGCAGCGCCCAGTTCACCGCCTTCTTCACGAAGTTCCGGTCGTCGATCGCGTAACGCTCCACGAGCTCCAGCGCCCGCAGGTAGGGCGCATCCGGCGCCCTCTTGTCGTGCACGCTGAGGCTGGCGATCAGCGCGAAGGCAGCGCGGCGCACGAACTCGTCCCTCTTCGGCGCCCAGCGCTCGACCTTCGTCCACGCGTGCGGCGTGCGGTCGAAGAGGTGGAAGCAGGTGGAGTCACAGATCGCCCAGTTGTCGAAGTCGCGCGCCCACGCGTCCATCTGCGCGGGCGTCACCTCCGCCGGCACGTCCACGAACCCGGCGAGCATCCGGGCCTCGTACCACTCCGTCTCCCACAGCCTCAGCGCGAGCGCGTGACTGCGGCCCAGCCCCTTCGCGTACGTGCGCAGCTCGCCGACCGAGACGCCAAAGACCTTCTTCGCCACGATTCCGTAGCGGGCCATCCCTTCCACGTTGCGCTTCGTGCCCGTGCGCTCGAGCCACGCGAGCACCTCGGCCACCTGCTCTGCGTCGGCCACTGGGAGCTCCTCGTCAGCGCCCCGCGGAGTCCGCGACCACGCCCTTGAGCTTCTTCTCCAGCGACGCGCGCAGGGTCCGCGCCTCCACCGGCTCGTCGCCCGCGTCGAGCACCTCCAGCGCGCGCCGGTACGCCTGCGCCGCGTCCGCGAGCCGGTTCGCCTTGAGGTACGCGTCACCGAGGTGCTCGAGGATCACCGGCTCGTGCGGCTCCAGCGCCGCCGCGCGCTCCAGCGTCTCCACCGCCTTCTGCGTCTCGCCCTTCCGGTAGTGCACCCACCCGAGCGAATCGAGGAACGCGCCGGAGTCCGGCCTCA
Organism: Pseudomonadota bacterium; assembly: GCA_023423535.1. Classification (GTDB taxonomy): domain Bacteria; phylum Myxococcota; class Myxococcia; order Myxococcales; family Myxococcaceae; genus JAFAFL01. Next base: position 90,702 of record JAFAFL010000066.1, on the reverse strand, counting down.
GCGCCAGCGCCTTGCGCACGAGCCGCTCCGCCTCGTCGAGCTGCCTGTTGTTGTCCGCGAGCACGTAGCCGATGAAGTTCAGCGCCGACGCCTCCTCCGGCTCCTTCACCAAAAGCTCGCGCATCAGCGCGATGCTCCGCTCCGGCTCGCCCAGCCGCTCGTACGCGGCGGCCATCCCGAACACGAGCGCCTTGTCGTCCGGCCACAGCCCGCGCGCCGTCTCCAGCAGCGCTACCGCCTCTCTCGCGCGTCCCTGCCGCTGCAGGTTCTGCGACAGCCCGTCGTACAGCTCCGCGCTCTTCGTCTTCGCCAGCCCGTTGCGCAGCAGCCGCTCCGCCTCCCGCGCGAGCCCCGCCCGCTCCAGCGCGCGCGCATAGGGAGGGAGGATCGCCGGGTCCTGCGGCTGCTCGTTGGAGAGCCTCCGGAAGAGCTCCACCGCCTTGCCGTGTTGACCCGCCAGCGACAACGCCGCCGCCTGCCGCAGGCGCGACTCGAAGTGCAGCTCGCTCGCCGCGGGCACCTGCGCATAGGCCTCCGCCGCCCGAGCGAAGTCCCGCTGTTTCTCGCGCAAGAGGCCCACGTAGTAGGCGAGCCGCGGCTCGCTGTTCCTCCGCGCGCGCGCCCGCTCCAGCACCGCCACCGCCTCGTCCACGCGCTCCGCGGTCAGCCACGCGAAGGCGACCCTCACCGCGGTCTCCGGCTCGTCGGTCAACGAGAGCGCGCGATCGAACCAGGCCCCGGCCCGCTCCCACTGCTGCGTCTTCAGCGCCGCGTTGCCCGCCGCGAGCAGCAGCTGCGCGTTGTCGCCATCCCGCGAGAGCGCCTCCGCATAAGCGCGCTCCGCCTTCTGCGCCTGCTCCGTCGCGTCGTAGAGCTCCGCCAGCTGGGCCCACGCCTCGAAGTCACCAGGGAAGGTCTCCACCGCGCGCAGGAACATCTTCTCCGCGCGCCGCGCATCCCCTCGCTCCGCGAAGATCTGCGCCAGCAGCCGGAAGCCGCGCGACTCGTCGGGGATCGCCTTCGCCAGGGACTCCACCGCGGCAATGGCCTCGTCCGGGCGCTTCGCGTCGAGTTCCACCTGCGCGAGCATGAACCACGGCTCCGGATCCTCCGGCGCGAGCCTCGCCGCACGCCGCAGGTGCACCCGCGCCCGAGAGAGCTTGCGGCCCTCCGCGAGCACCCGGCCCATGAGGAAGTGCGCGCGCGCGTGGTTCGGATGCCCGTCGATCACCCGGCGCAGGGTCCGCTCCGCGCGCGCCAGATCGCCGACCCGCGCGTACTCCTCGGCCATCGTCACCAGCAGGAACGGGTTGCCCTCGTCCGTCACCAGCGCGAGCCGCAGCTCATCCAGCGCGCGCCGATGCTCGCCGGCGTGATGGAGCACCCGCGACTTGAGGAAGTGCGCGTAGGAGGCGCTCGACGCGTAGTGCTCGCCCGAGTCGCGCGACGAGCGGATGGCCTCGCTCATCGCCTGCGGATCGACCGGGGGACGCTCGGCCTTCGTCGGCGCCGCGGGCCGGGTGCGGGGCGAGGCGGCGCAGCCGAAGATCAGCGCCGCGGCGCAGCAGGCGAGCAGTGGGACGGAGCGCCGCATAGGGCCTCGATTGTAGCGGCTCACCTCTCCGCGCGCAGGGCCTACACCGCCCTCGCCTACGCCGGCAGCAGCCGCTCCATCAGGGCCTCGGCATCGAGGTGTCCCTCGCTCACGTCCTCCACCGAAGCGGTGAAGCCGTGACCGGCCGGCGTGTGGAGCAGCGGCAGCAGCCTCGCCATTGAACGCTCCGCCTCGGCCACCGTCGTCTCCGGGAGCGCGACGACGAACACGCCGCCGCCCACATGACCCGACACGTCGGCCCCGCGCAGCGCCTGGCGAAGCAGCCCGGCGGCTCCCCGGACGTGCTCCTTGAGGACGCCCTCCGGCCGCAGGATCGCCAGCGACAGCGGACGCTCGTGACGCCGCGCGCGGGAGAGCTCCTGCTCGAGCCTCGCGGTGAACCCGCCCCGATCGAGCAGGCCCGTCTGTGGATCGCTGCCCGCCTGACGCAGGAGCGCCTGGGACCGCGCGAGCTCTCGCTCCGTCTGCCGCAGCTTCAGCGCCCGCTCCGCGCACGCGAGCAGCTCCAGCGACTGGAACGGCTTCGCGAGGTAGTCCACCGCGCCGAGGTTCAGCGCGCGCAGCTTGTCCGCCACCGCCTGGTGCGCGGAGAGGAGGATCACCGGAATGTCGGCGGTGTCCGCGGAGCTCTTCAGCGCCGCCGCGGCATCGAGCCCGTCCACGCGCGGGAGGAACACGTCCATCACGATGAGGTCCGGCACCAGCGCGCGCGCCCTCGCGAGGCCCTCCGCGCCATCCCGCGCGATCTCCACCCGGTAGCGCGAGCGCAGGATCTCGGTGACGTTCGCCGCGACCTCCGGCTCGTCCTCCACCACCAGCACCCGCGGCGCGTCCTGCTCGCCGCCGAGCCCCTGCGTCACCGTCGCATCGAGCTCGCGCGCGAGCGGCAAGGTGAACACGAACGAGGCGCCGCCGCCGTCGGCGTGCTCGGCCCAGATCTCACCGCCGTGCAGCTCCACGAACTCACGGCAGATGGCGAGCCCGAGGCCCGTGCCGCCCGGTCCATGGTGGTAGCGATCGAAGACGAGGTGCAGCTGGCCCTCGGCGATGCCCGGTCCGTTGTCCTCCACCACCACGCGCGCCATGTCGCCGTCAGGGCGCCGAAGCCGCTGCGCGCGCACCGTGATCCGACCGCCCTCCGGCACGTGCTGCAGCGCGTTGCCGAGCAGGTTCTCCAGCACCTGCCGCAGCTTCACCGCGTCGCCCACGATCTTCAGCGGCCGCGACGCCTCGGAGCGCACCGTCACCTTCCGCGACGCGCCGAGGATCTCCAGCTCCTTCGCGGTCTCCCGGCACAGGGCGGAGAGATCCAGCGTGGAGGGCTCGAGCGCGAACCGCCCCTGCTCGCCCTTGCCGCGCTCCAGCAGCGACTCCACGAGCTCGAGGATCTTCCTCCCCTGCCGCACCATCGCATCGACCGACGCGCGGTCCTGCGACTGCAGCTCGGTGTCCTGCAGGAGCCGCCCGTGTCCGAGCAGCACATTCAGCGGCGAGCGCAGATCGTGGCTGATGACCGCGATCATCTCGTCCTTGAAGCGGTTGAGCTCCTTCAGCCGCTTGTTCGCCTCGTTGAGCTCCCGGTAGCGATCGACGTACGCGCTCTCCAGATCCTCGCGCTTGCGCTTGAGCGCCTGGTGCAGCCGCGCGTTGCGGACCGAGCCCGCCAGCGCCGCCGCCACCGCCTGCGCGAACTCGAGGTCCGCCTGATCGAACGCCTCCGCGTCGTCGTTCGCGCGCGAGAGCCGCAGGAACAGTGCGCCGAGAAGATCCTCCTGCGAGATGAGGGGCTGCACGAGGATGCTCTTGATCCCCAGCGGTAGGATCTGCGGCCGGACCTCGTCCATCAGCGGGTCGCGCGTCGCGTCGTCCACCTTCACCGTCTGCCGCGTCTCCAGCGCGCGCCGCAGCTCCGGGTAGCGCGCCAGATCGAGCGCCAGGGGCCCGCCCTCCGGCAAATCCACCGACGCCACCACCTGCGCCGTCCGCGGGCCACCGGTCTCCACCAGCACCACCGAGCAGCGATCCGCCTGCACCACGTCCGCGACCTTCCGCACCGCGAGGTCGAGGATCTGATCGAGCTCCAGCGTGGAGGTGGCGATGCGCGCGATCTCTAGCAGCGTCTCCAGCTTCCGCCGCGAGGCCTGATCGCTCTCCACCAGCCTGCGGGCCCGGAGCGCGCCCTCGAGCCGGACGGTGATCTCCTCTTCGCCGTGGACCCAGTCGTCCACGCCGAGCGCCCGCACCTCATCGAGCGGGACGCCATCGATCTCCGCCAGCACCGGCAGCTCGCGCAGCGCCGACGAGCCGCGCACCACCGCCAGCGCATCCTCCGCACCGGCACCCGGCGCGACGAAGACCACCTCGGGACGCAGCGCCTTCGCCGTCTCCAGCACCGCGCCCGGCTTCGGCGCCGCGCGAACGAAATAGCCACGCCGCGTCAGACGGTCGGCGAGCCGGCCGGCAGCCTCCTCGGCACCGACCACGAGCACGCGGCCTCGGGATGTCTGGCCCCGGGTAGGCATCAGCGCGTTTTCCCGATTTTTCTTGACATGCGGAAGGACACTATACCGGACCTGCCGCCGACGGCCACCTGTCATGCAGGGGATTGTGTGGGGCCGCGCGGTTGGATCGCCCGCGGAAAAGCCCGTGGGTCCCGCCAGTTGTGGGGTCCACAAGCAGGCATATACTCGCCGGCCGAAAGGCCTCCGCCCATGACCGCGCGTCACCTCCTCGCCCTGTGCTTCCTCGCGCCCGCCCTGGCCATGGCCCAGGCCGACGAGTGGAGCACCTTCCCCTCCAATCCACCGCCCGCGCCGCCCGCGACGCCTGCGCCTGCCGCTCCGGCGAAGAAGGACGAGAAGAAGGGAGCATCCGCCACTGCTACCTCCGCCGCCCCGGCCTCGCAGCAGGCGGCGAATGCGGAGACCGCGGCCGCCTCCTCGGCCGGCGAGCCGGTGGTGGTCTCGCACGAAGAGCGCGTGGTTCCGGGCAGCGAGCCGCACAGCCCCTCCACCTGGGGTCACTCGTTCACCGGCGCGAACCGGCGCATCACGCCCTCGGCGGTGGGCGCGGTGGGGCTGCTCAGCACCTCGTCGGCGACGCTGGGGCCGAAGGGCATCCTGCGGATCTCGGTGCTCGGCGAGTACTTCAGCGGCAGCAACTTCCCCGTCCAGCGGGCGAGCCACGTGCGCTCCGCGGGCACCTTCGCCGCCTCCTACGTGCCGCTCGACTTCCTCGAGGTCTTCCTCGCCTACGGCGCGAGCGCGAACTCGAACAGCTTCTCCTCGCCGACGCTCATCCAGACGCTCGGCGACGTGACCTTCGGCGCCAAGGCGTCGCGCGAGTGGGCCCGTGGCTTCAGCGCCGGTCTCGATCTGCGCGCGCAGTCCTTTGCCGGCGTGGGCACCCAGAGCGTCACCGGTTACGCGTGGGGGTTCTCGCCGCGCGCGGTGGCCTCGTACGACGTGCGCAGCGCCGCGCCGAAAGTGCCGGTCGTGGGCCACGTGAACCTCGGCTTCCAGCTCGACGGCACCGGCGGGCTCGTGCGTCACCACGCGCTCAACGCGGCGGAGGAGTTCGCGCTCGGCGTGCACCGCTACAACCGCTTCGTCGGCAACGCGGCGATCGAAATCCCGCTGCCGGTGGTCACCCCGTTCCTCGAGTACGACGTGGGCGTGCCGCTCGGCGTGGACAGCCGCGGCCTGCTCTCGCCGGATCAGATCCGGTACGTGGCCGTCAGCGAGGCGATGCCGCAGCGGGTCGGCCTCGGCATGAAGATCACCGCGGTGAAGGACCTCACCTTCGTCACCGGCGCGCAGCTCGGCCTCGCGCGGACGGTGGGCCAGGGTGTGCCGGCCACGCAGCCCTGGAACGTGTACCTGGGCGCAGCGTTCAACGTCGATCCGTTCGGTCGCGGCGAGAGCCGGATCGTGGAGACGCTGCGCGAGCGCCGCATCGCCGAGCAGGTCGAGGCCCCGAAGGGCGCGAAGGTCGAGGGCGTGGTGGTGGACAAGCAGACCGGTCAGCCGGTGCCGGGCGTGATCGTCGCCATGGTGGGCGCGGGCCTGCCGCCGGTCGCGTCGGATGCAGACGGAGGCCGCTTCCTCACCCACGAGCTGGGCGAGGGCGCGGTGACGCTGAAGGCGGTGAAGGCCGGCTATCGCGAGGCGCAGGCGGAGGTGGTGCTCGCGGCGGGGACGACGTCGAAGGTGCAGCTGGAGCTCGAGCCGATGGAGAAGCTCGCGCACTTCCTCGTCACCGTGACCGGGAACGCGGCGAACAAGAAGAAGCCGCTGGCGGCGCAGGTGAAGTTCAAGGGCCCGGTGGAGCAGGCGCTGCAGACCGCCGAGGCCTCCGCGGATCCCCAGAAGCTCGACGTGCCGCCCGGCAAGTACGTGGTGACGGTGGTGGCGCCCGAGCACCTCGCGCAGACCCGCGAGGTCCAGGTGGGTGACGACGCGAAGATGGAGCTCTCGTTCGAGCTCGATCCGGAGCCGAAGAAGCGCCAGGCGATCGTCCGCGAGGACCGGATCGAGATCCTCCAGCAGGTCCTCTTCGCCACGAACAAGGCGACGATCCTTCCTGCGTCGCACGGCCTGCTGAACGAGGTCGTGGACGTGATCGTGAAGAACGACATCAAGCGCGTGCGCGTCGAGGGCCACACCGACAATCGCGGCGTGAAGACGACGAACCAGCGCCTCTCCGAGGACCGGGCAAAGGCGGTGGCGGACTACCTCGTGCAGCGCGGCATCGACCCCTCGCGCATCGAGGCCGCGGGCTTCGGCGACAGCCGGCCGGTGGCGCCGAACCTCACCGCGCGCGGCCGCGAGCTGAACCGGCGCGTGGAGTTCCACATCACCGAGCGGTAGCGGAGACAGGACATGCGCGCGCACCTCGCGGTGGCAGTGGCGGCGACGATCTGCATCGCGGCCTGCGGCGAGAAGCCGCCTCCCCTCCCCGGCGATCCGCCGAGGGTCACGGTGCAGGCGGTGTCGGCCACGATCGCGGACACGAAGCTCACGGTGAACCTCACCGTCAGCGGCTGCAACGAGGTGAAGAACCTCTCGCTGTGGAACCGCGACGTGCATGTGGCGGACGTGCCGTACAAGGGCAACCCGACGACCTACGAGATCGCGCCGAACAACCTGCGTTACTCGAGCGGGCTCGCCGCGGACGTGGCGCTGGTGGCGCGCGTGCGCTGCGACGACGACCGGCAGAATGCGTCGAACCCCGCGGCGGTCCGCTTCCTCCCGGTGGCGGAGGTCATCCGCCCGCAGCCCGGCGCGCAGGTGGTGACGGACGTGTTCTGGGCGGTGGGCCAGGGACCGCACGTGGGCTTCATCGGCTGCAGCGGCACGGGCGGTGGCAGCACCGCGTTCGTGCGCGTCTCGCGAGGCGGCGAGGTCACCCACTTCAACCAGACCCTGCCCTTCAACTGCAGCGCGTCCACGTGGATCACCGAGCTGCACCTCGCCACCGGTCTGCGCTGGGCAGTGGAGCCGGGCCAGGGCGCGTTCGCATTCAAGGAGAACATGACGGTGGTCGCCACCTTCGTGGGCAACGTGCGCCACCTCACCGTGGGGCCGGATGGCGACGCGCTGATCTACGCGGAGGGCCCCGAGCGCCTCGTGCGCGTCCGCAGCGGAAACGAAGCGATGCCCGGCGGTCAGGTGCTCTGGACGTTCGCGCCGGCGGGGCGCATCACCGGCAACGTGGGCGTGCAGAGCGATGCGGTCTATGTGCCCATGTGGGTGGACAACCTCGGGACGCAGACGGCGGCGCTCTGGATGCAGCGGCTCTCCTACGCGAGCGGCGGCAGCGTGGGCGCGGTGGAGCTGAAGAGCTTCCAGTACGGCGTGGGCGACATCCCGAACATCCCGCCGGTGGCCTTCAGCGCCGACGCGTCGATCGCCTACTTCGCGCTGAAGACGCACCCCACCGCGTCCACGGTGTTCGCCTGCGCGACGAACGCGGCGCAGGCCGGGTGCACGGGCAGCGACCTCAAGTGGCAGAAGGGCCCGTTGCCCGGACACGTGCTGCTGACCGTCCCCTACTTCGGACGCTCGATCGTCGCGGCGGTGGCGCCTCAGCACACCTGGTTTCTCAGCGCCGCGAACGGCGACGTGCTGAACAAGGGCGGCGAGCCGATCCAGCCCGAGGGCGCGCTGGTGACGATGGGCGTGCAGCCCGGTCACGGAAAGGACTTCTACATCCTCAGCGGGAGCGGCCAGCCGGGCACCTTGCCCACCGAGATCATCGCGGTGGACGCGCCGGAGTTCGGGCAGCTCTTCCGCTACTCGCTGCACGGCGGAAACCTCATGGCGGGCGTGGACGACTCGGGTCAGCTCTGGATGCGCGTGAACACGGAGCTCGTGCGGACGCTGCCGCTGGCGGAGTACCAGCTCGTGGTGAACCGGTAGCCATGGCACTTCGGTTCCTCGCCACGTTTGCGCTCTTGCTCTCCGCCGTGCCTGCGACGGTGGCCGCCCAGACGGAGGCCTCCCCTGGCGAGCCCGTGCGCCTGCGCGTCAAGGCGAACGGCCCGGTGGCGCTGTGCCGCGTCGTGGGCGAGGCGAGGCACGAGTTCAGCTTCGAGACTCAGCACGTGTCGGAGGAGCGGGTCACCTATCAGCCGCTGTGTGACGCGCCCTGTGAGGTGACGCTCGGCGATCGCGAGGGGAAGTTCTTCTTCCTTCAGCCCGACGGCGTTCGTTCGGGAGAGTTCACGCTCCTCGATCAGCCGCTCGACGTGACGGCGAAGGTGGACGTGGGCAATCGCGCGCTGGTGACGGTGGGCGGAGTGGTCATCGCGGTGGGAGCCGCCGCCTTGATGATCGGCGCCTTCGATCAGGTGGGGGAAGACCACCTCCGGCCGTTTGCCGTGAGCTCCATGCTCGGAGGCGCCGCGGCGGTCGCGGTGGGCGCGACGATCGTCTCGTTCGGCGACTTCGGCTTCCGGCTCTTCCCCACGCCGCTCCAGGTGCAGCCCCCCGCGCACACGAAGCGCTGAGGCTCCCACCGTGCGACCGGTCAGCGGCATGATGCGCGGGCCCATGCGCACCTCGCTTCGCCGCAGGTCGTTGCCGCTCCTCGCGCTGAGTGCCTGCCTTCTCGCAGCGACGGGAGATGTGCGCGCCGCACCTTTCACACCGCCACCCGCGCCCTCGCGCTGGGCCACGGACGAGGCGGGCTTCATCTCGGAGGCGACCCGCGCGCGGCTCGACGCAGAGCTCGAGGCACACGAGCGGCAAACGGGTCAGCAGGTCATCGTCTTCATCGCGCGGACCACCGGAGAGACGCCGCTGGAGGAGTGGAGCGCGCGCACCTTCGAGGCGTGGGGCATCGGCCGGAAGGGCCGCGACGACGGGATGGCGCTGTTCGTCTTCTCCGAGGACCGCGCCCTGCGCATCGAAGTGGGCTACGGGCTCGAGGAGAAGGTCCCGGACCTCATCGCCGCGCGGATCGTCCAGAGCGTGGCGATTCCGAAGCTTCGCGCGGACGATCCGGACGGTGCGGTGGAGGGCTCGGTGAAGGCGATGCTCGCGCACGCTGGCCACGGGTCGCCCGAACACAAGGTCCGCGAGGTGCGAGACGGGACGTGGGTCGAGGGCGTGCTCGGGCTCGTCATCGGCCTCGGGGTGCTGGTCATCGGCGCGATCTGCTTCTTCTCGCCGTTCTTCGTGCTCGCCATGCTGCTGGGCGGAGGGAAGCGGCGCGGCCAGTTCTCGTCGGGCCGTTCGAGCGGCTCGCGAGGATCGGGAAGATCGGGAGGAGGCTCCTCCTGGCGCGCCTCGTCGTCCTCCTCCCGCTCCTCGAGCTCGCGCAGCTCGTCGTCGTCGCGGTCATCGAGCTCGTCGGGCTCGAGCTTCCGCGGCGGCGGCGGACGCTCCGGCGGCGGCGGCGCGAGCGGACGTTGGTAGGAGGTGAAGAGCTCAGCGCCGGTCGAGCCGCGGGTTCTTCGCGCCGGTGAACGGGTTGGAGGGCGGCTTGCTGCGCGCCCCCTCCGCCTTCTCCGCGGGCGCCTTCTTCGTCTGTGCTGCGGACTTCTTCGCGGGCTGCTTCGCCGTCTTCTTCGCGGTGGCCTTGGCCGGCTTCTTCGTGGGCATGTCGCGATGTTCGACGAAGATGCGGCGGAACGGGGAAGTTCCTGCAGCGCGATGACGCTCAGCGTGCGGAGCCCGGACGCGCCTCCCTGCGGATCAGGTTTCTCATCGGAGGGCAGGACCTCAGCTTCCCGGTCCACCGCCTGGAGGTCACCCCCATGCAACGCCCCTGGATCGCCGCGCTCTTCGCGGGTTCGTTCATGCTGTTCGGCTGTCCCTCTCAGGAGTCCCTCTGCCGCAGCGGCGTGGATCAGGTCTGCGAGCGGGTGTTCGAGTGCCAGAGCGACGAGGTCAAGCAGTCGGATCAGTTCAAGGCGGCGTTCGGCACCAGCGAGGACAACTGCAAGGAGCTCCTCTACGCCAACCCGCTCCGGCCGCAGGGCGCGCAGGGCGTGGCGTGCAGTGAGGTCGACACCAACGAGAAGCTCTGCGGCAACCTGGGGCAGCCCACCGCGTCCGACTTCGACCTGAGCAAGGCGGATGACTGTCGGGACGCCCGGGACAAGCTGTCCTGCGAGGCCTACCTCAACCAGCTCCTCGTGGACCCGGGCGCCGCCCCCGCCGCCTGCGCCGAGCGCTGCAGCGAGTAGACGACGGCGATCGTCGTCAGCGGCACGACCGCGGCGGAGGTGAAGACACCGTTTCGACATGTTTCACTGTGTCGCCTCCCCTCCGGCCGGGCGGCCGCGCCGAGAGGGAGCGAGTTCGTAAGAGCTCCCCTGAGACAATGAAACACGAGACAGATCGCGGCCATGAGTCATCACGGCCCAAATCTGTCACGCCCCTTCCGACGACTTCTCACCGCCGCGCTGGCACTGCCGGCTCTCTGGTGTTCCGCCGCCCTGGCGAACCCGGTGATCGGCGTCGTGGACGCCACCCAGAAGGTGCGCCCCACCCAGACCCCGGCGCTCCTGCCGGCGGCCCAGCTCGTCGCGGCGCGAAACGAGTTCGAGCCCTTCCAGATCGTCGTTGCCGGCGGCACCACGGGCGCCTCGAACGTGTCCGCGGTGGCGAGCGCGCTCAGCGGCCCGGCAGGGACGATCGCCGCCGGCCACGTGCGGCTCTACCGGCTCGGCTACCTCGACGTGACGACCCCCTCGAGCGTGGACGGGGCCACCGGCCGCTGGCCCGACCCGCTCATCCCCGACGTGGACCCGGTGGCGGGAGAGAAGCGCAACGCCTTCCCCTTCAGCGTCCCCGCGGGCGAGAACCGCGTCATCTTCGTGGACCTCTTCGTTCCGCGGGGCACCGCGCCGGGCAGCTACAGCGGCCGCGTCACCGTCACCGCCAACGGCGCGCAGGTCCAGGTGCCGATCCAGCTGGAGGTCAACGCCTTCACCCTCCCCAGCACCTCGTCGCTGCCCTCCACCTTCGGGATGGGGTGGAACGCAGCCTGCGTCGCGCACTACGGCTCCTACAGCGCCTGCGGGAACGACGCGGGGATCCGCTCCATGAACGGGCTCTACGCCCGGTTCATGCTCGACCACCGGATCACCTCCGAGTTCGTCTACACCGGCCCGAACGCGGTGGGCGGCACCACCTACGACTGGGCCAACAGCTTCGACAACCACTACGCGCCCCTGATCGAGGGCACCGCCACGCAGGGGATGCAGCTGTCCGGCGCACGGGCCACCAGCGTCCGCTACATCTGGCGCGAGGGGGCGATGGAGTACGGCGCGTGGGCGCAGCACTTCCGCCAGAAGGGCTGGCTGCCTCGCACCTACCACTACACGTGCGACGAGCCGCCGGCGACCTGCGCCTGGTCGGACATCGCGACCCGGGCCACCGCAGTGCACGCGGCGGACCCCGCCTTCCGCACGCTCGTCACCACCAGCCTGCAGGAGGCGACCCGCAACAACGTGCTGAACCACATCGACCTGCTGGTCCCGGTGGTGAACCACATGCACGACAAGGGGACCGGCACCTATGGCGGGAACCAGCGCGCGAAGTACGACGCGTTCCTCGCTGGCAAGAGCACCCGCGACCTCTGGTGGTACCAGAGCTGTATGAGCCACGGGTGCGAGATCATCGGCGGCGCCTACTACTCGGGCTGGCCGAGCTACATGGTCGACGCGTCCGGCGTGCAGAACCGCGCCATGAGCTGGCTCACCTTCAAGTACGACATCCGAGGCGAGCTCTACTGGAACACCACCTACCGGCTGTCCAACGCCTGGAGCTCGGTGTTCGCGTTCGGCGGAAACGGTGACGGGACCCTGCTCTATCCGGGCACGCCGGCGCGCATCGGAGGGACGACCCACATCCCGGTGGCCTCGTACCGCCTGAAGATGATCCGCGAGGGCATGGAGGACTACGAGTACCTCCACGCGCTCGACCAGCTCGGAGACAGTGCGTGGGCCCGGAACCTCGTCGACGGACTCTTCCCCAACGCCTACTCGACCATTCAGTCCCCCGCGAGCCTGCGCAGCGCCCGCACCGCCATGGCCCAGCGGCTGGCGCAGCTGACCGGGACGGCGCCGCCTGCGCCGACTCCGAATCCGACGCCGACGCCGACTCCGACGGAGCCGACTCCGACCGAACCGACGCCGACGGAGCCCGCGCCCAAGCCGGGCAAGGGCAAGGGCAAGCCGACGAACAAGGGGCCCAACCGGTTCCGGTAGCGCACCAGTAGTTGCGCTGCGGAGGGGGCGGCGCCGGGACGACCCGAGCGCCCGTCCCCTCCGGGAGCCTCCCCTGCCGGGCGAGAGGACGCGTCGCCTCGGCGAAGGCCATTCGATAGAACCGTCTCCATCTTGAGACCCATCAAGTGGATCGTCCTCGGCGCGCTCACACTCACCGCAGCCTGCGCGTCGCAGAAGCCCCTCATCGAAGAAGAAGAAGAAGATGCCGAGTACGAGGAGTCATCCGCGCCAGAGACACCGGACGCGGCCGAGCTGACGCGCGTCGCAGCCGAAGAGGGCTTCGAGGTGAGGATGCCGGGCCCGCCGCCGGAGCCGATCCGCAACAAGGTGACGATTCCCGCGGGAGACGTCGCCACCGCGGCCTGGACGCGCCAGGTGGACGGCGTGATCTACTCAATCAGCACCGCCGACTACCCCGAGAAGATCGTTGCGTCGCGTCCGGCGGAAGCTTTCCTGAACGAAGCCGAGGAGGGCCTCAGGAATCAGCTCAAGGGTCAGGTGACGCGTCGCGAGTTGATCACCCTCGACGGTTATCCGGGCCGCGATTTCACCGTGAGTTCGCCCGTCGGCGAGGTGCGTGGGCGCCACTTCATGGTCGGGCCGCGGCTGTACACGCTGCTGGTCCTCTACAACCCGAGCATCGGTGCGCCGCACATCGAGGAGTTTCTGACCTCGCTGCAGTTGGTGAGCCCACCTCCGCCGATCCCGGTGAAGCAGCGGACGTCCGCCCCCGAGGCCGGCACAACTCCGACGCCGTGACTGAGCTTCGCTGGGTCGCGGCAGGTCTCCTGGCGGTGATCTCCGCGGCCGTCACGCTCGGGAACTTCGGACTCATCTTGCGTTGGCTGATCTCGAAGAAGGGCTCATCGCAAGTGCCAGTACTGGGTGGCCTGGCTGGACTGCTGGCCATGTTGGTGGCTCCGTCAGCGTGGCTGCAGGCTTGGTGGTGGGCGCCCTTGCTGGTGGATCCGGGCACCGCTCCGTTGCTGGCGGCAACTGCCTGGGATGCGTTACGACGTCGCCGTGGCCAGCCCTGAGAAGCCTGCAACTCGCGTCGTCCTCATCGTCGTCGTGGGCACGCTCGTCGCGCTCATCTCCTTTGGCGGGCTCGCGTATCGCTTCGCGAGGATGGCGGGGATGTCGTTCGGGGCATCAGAGCCCATCGCCGTTACCGCGCAGCTCAACCACAAGCTCCAGCCCATCGATCGCGGCGAGCGCTACGAGCACCCGCTGCATGAGCTGCTGACCCGTCGCGGCCTCGGCAAGGCGGATGGCGGCGGCACCCTCACGGAGAAGGGCGGCGAGATCATCTACATCGACGTCGCGCTCTACCTGACGGACCTCGACGATTCGATTCCGCTCGTCATTCGCGAGCTGGAGGCGCGCGGCGCACCGAAGGGCTCGCTCCTCCGCTACGAGGAGAAGGGGAAGGTGCGCGAGATCCCCTTCGGCAAGCGCGAAGGCATCGCCGTCTACCTCGATGGCGTGAATCTCGGCGACGAGGTCTACGAGACCTCCGACGTCAACGTGCTCATCGACAGGCTCAACCAGCGCCTCGAGGGCATCGGTGCCGTCGAGTCGTGGTGGACCGGTCCCACGGAGACGGCGCTCTACTTGTACGGCACGACCGCGGCGGAGCTGAAGGCGCGCATCGCGGACGTGCTCGCGCACGAGCCGCTGTGTGCGGGCGCTCGGGTGGTCGCGATCACGCCGTAGACCTGGCCGACGATGGGGGGCTGCGCCCTCCCCTGTTCGGGGGAGTGACGCGCGGCGGAAGCAGAGACAATGTACGCGGACACCCACGACGCAAACGACCGACCCATGCACCTGCGAATCCTCTCCTCCGCTTGTCTGGTCCTCGCCTCGCTCGCCTGGGGCTGTGGTGGCAGCAACGTGGGCGCCTGCGACTACCGCCAGGGCTCGAGCAACGGCCCCGAGCCACGCTGCCAGGAGATGCGCAGCAGCACCCCGGGCTCGGTCCAGTCCTTCCTTGCCGCGTGCAGGACCGCGGGCGCCAACCCCATTGAGGGGGAGTGCCCGCGCGAGGACATGGTCGCCGGGTGCGACGAGGGAGCGCTTCCGGACGGCACCAGCGCCATCGACTGGTACTACCGCAGCCCGGCGAACGAAGAGGGGATCACGGTCGTCGAGAGTCGCGACGACGTGGACCTGATGTGTGACGGCGACGTGGTCGATCCCTGATGGGACCGAGCGCGATCTTCGAATGATCTTTTGGCGAGGCCGGTGACGTTGCCGGCGGGGGGCCTCGCGCAGTCCCAATGAAGCTCGGGACTTCAGGTCAGGCCGCGGCGCGCCGCCTCCAGTGCGGCCTCCGCGCGGGAAGAGATGTCGAGCTTCCGGTAGATGGCCTTCGTGTGGCTGGCCACGGTGCTCTCGGCGCAGCCCAGCACCCGCGCCGCCTCGATCAACGTGAGGCCCCGGCCGATGAGGCCGAGCACCTCCAGCTCGCGTGGCGTCAGCGCGGCGGAGGTGCTGCCCGTTGCCGGAGCAGCAGTGCGAAAGTGCGCCAACACCCGCCGCGCGATCGACGGTGAGAGCGGCGGCATCCCGGCCTCGAGCTGCCGCAGGTGGCGGATCCACGCCTCCGGTGCCAGATCCTTGAGGAGGTAGCCGTTCGCCCCTGCGGACAGCGCGCCAAAGAGGTGCTCGTCGTCGTCGAAGATCGTCGCCACCACGCGGAGCGCCTCCGGGTGGCTCTCGGACATCGCGTGGAGCAGCGAGGTCCCCTCCCCGTCCGGCAGCCCGAGATCCACGATCGCCAGACGCAATGCCGGCAGGCGCCGCAACGCCGTGCGCGCGGAGGCGCAATCCGAGGCGACCTCGACCGCGTCCGCCCCGTACGCTTCACGCAGGACCGCCGCCAACCGCTCCTGAAAGTCCAGCGAGTCCTCCACCAGGAGCACCGTCGCCGCGCTCACGCGGAGGGCCCACCGGCGAGGATCGGGAGCCGCAACGCCACCTGCGTCAACGACGTCCCCGGCTGCAGGCTGGCGCTTCCGCCCGCGCGCTCCGCCCGGCGCTGCAGGTTCGCAAGCCCGTGTCCCTCTCCGGCCTGCGCGCCGAAGCCCACCCCATCATCGGAGATCTGCACCAGCAGCGCCTTCGCCTCGCGCCGCGCCTCGACCGTCAACGTGCCCGCCCGAGAGTGGCGGATGGCGTTGGAGGTGAGCTCCCGCACCATCGAACGCAGGTGCCGGTGCACCGATGCATCCAGCTGGCAGGCGCCGAACTCCGGGCTATCCACCGGCCAGACCAGCGCGATCCCCGCCGCCTGCAGCCGCTCGGCGGTCTCGTGGCGCAGGTCCGCCAGCGCGTCCTCCAGAGAGACCCGCTGCCCCACCAGCGCGCCGATGATCGAGCGGATGTCCCCCATCGCCTGTCGAACGCGGGCCCGGGTGAGGTCGAGTTCCCCTTCGTTGAGCGCAGACAGGAGCCGCGCGCCCACGTCGTCGTGGAGATCCGCGGCGATGCGCTGGCGCTCCTCCCGTACACCTCGCTCATAGGCGGCGCGGCTTCCGTCCGCGTGACGCAAGAGCGCGAGCAGCTGCCGTGCGAGCTCCACCTGGCGCGGTCCGAAGAGGCCCTTTCCCTGCCAGGGGTAGCGAAGCACGAGGGCCTTCGCTGCGCCCGTGGACGGAACCTCGAGGCAGAGGCCGTCCTCGAACGCGGTGACGTCCTCGGGGGTCCCGGTGGCGTGCGGCTCGACGTGGAGCGGGTCGAACACCTGCTGCCACAGCGCCCGCCAGCAGCGTTCGCGCTCCGAGTCGGTCGGGGCGAACGAGACCTCCAGCACCCGGGGAAACAACGCGTTGAGGTCCACCGCGCGGCGCGCGAGGAGCCGTCGAAAGAGGAGGCTGCGCAGGGGGAGATACAGAAAGCCCGCGAGCATGAGCGCCAGTCCCAGGGCGAGGTCCGGCTGCAGGTGAAGCAGGACGAGGAGCGCCCCATCCAGCACGAAGAGCGCCACCGCACCGCCGCACCACAGCAGGATGCGGAAAGCCCACTCGTCCAGCTCGAACAACCGGTAGCGGCGAAGCCCCAACGCGAGGCCCACGTCCATCAGGAGGAAGAAGCCGAAGGCATAGCCCTGCGCCAGGGGCGGGAACATGCCGAACAGACTCGAGCCGACGGTGGTGGCGATGAACAGCCCCGAGCCGACCAGCATCGAGAGCGAGAACCAGCGCAGCGTCGCGCGGGCGAGCACGTCTCCCCGGGTCTTCCGCCACTGCACCGCACCGAGGACCACCGCGGTGAGCATCTCGGCGGAGACGGCGATCCGGTAGCCCCAGTCCTGGTCCGGGGCCCAGCGGAAGATGTCCGCGAGGAGCCAGGCGGGGATCGCGATCGCCAGAACCCAGAGCCATCGCGGGCGAACCAGAGGGCGGGGAAAGCAGAGGAACAGCGCCACCAGCCCCGCGCCATAGAGGAGCGCACCGGCGTGATTGAGGGAGGAGAGGACGCGGAACAGGGCGCCATCGAGCGCGAGCTCCCGGGTGCTGTAGATCGCCGCCGGCACGGTGAAGAGCGGAAACATGGCGCTCATCACGGCGAAGCAGCGAACGCCCACGTCTTTGGGACGAAGCGAGAACACCCACGCGCCGACGAGGAAGCCGGCCCCACCCGCGAAGAGCTGAAACCAGAACACCGGCGGCAGCGACGAGAGCGGCCGCGAGTGCTGAGGACGAACGCGCACCGAGCGGATGCCGTTCGCTCCGTCCAGCCGCAGCTCGACCTCCTCCGCGCGCAGCGCCGCGGCGAGGACGGTCTGCCGCGCGAAGAAGGCGTCCATCTCCTCGTAGCGGTCGAAGAAGTCCGGCTCCTCGATGAGGTCCCGGGCCTCCAGCCGCTCGGGCATTCCACCGACCGACACCAGTCGCTCGCCCGCGAATACCGCCGAGGAGGAGGGCCCGCTCGCCGCGATGACGACGATCTCATCGCGCTCGAAGTCGGCCTGGAGGGTGAGTCCGAGGGAGGGCTGCGCGAGCGCCATCGCGAGGGCCGCGCCGCCGCCTGCAACACACAGCACCGAAGCGATGAGCAGCCGGTGTGTGGGTGTCAAAGAACGCATTCGGCCGCCCTTCTAGCATGGGCAGCTCGACGTCCTCCGAGGCCAGGCGCCCGCGCAGCAGGCCGACGCGACGCTATGGCCGCGTGGCCACCAGCAGCGCCTCGCGGTTCCCGGCCGGGCCGGTGATCTGCGAGTCCACCACCCCATCCACGCGCAGGCCGTGCTCGCCGACGAAGGCGCGGATGCGGTCGATCGCGTCCTGCCGCGCGGCCTCGTCGCGCACGACCCCGCCCTTCCCCACGTTCTCGCGGCCGACCTCGAACTGCGGCTTCACCAGCGCGACGAGCAGTCCGCCCTCTCGCAGCTTCGGCAGCACCGACGGCAGCACCTGCGTCAGCGAGATGAAGCTCACGTCGATGACGACGATGTCCACCGGCTCGGGGAGGTCTTCGTCGGTGAGGTGGCGGGCGTTGACGCGCTCGCGGGAGATGACGCGAGGGTCCACGCGCAGCTTCTCGTGCAGCTGCCCGTAGCCCACGTCGATGGCGTGCACCCTCGCCGCGCCCTCCTGCAGCAGGCAGTCGGTGAACCCGCCGGTGGACGCGCCGATGTCCGCGCACACCGCTCCGCGAACCCGCTCGTTCAACGAGAAGTGATCCAGCGCGCCCTTCAGCTTCAGCCCGCCGCGCGAGACGTAGGGGAGCACCTCGCCCTTCAAGCGCAACTCGGCGTCTTCAGGGATCTGCGCGCCCGGCTTGTCCACCCGCTGGTCACCGACGACGACCTGACCGGCGAGGATCAGCGCCTGCGCCTTCGCACGCGACTCGGCGAGCCCGCGCTCGTGCACGAGCACGTCGAGCCGCACCTTGCGCACCCGCGCGTTCACCGGAGGAAGGCCTCCGCCGCGCGACGGATTCCCTCTGCGTCGAGCCCGAGAACCGCCCGCTGCGCCCGCGCGTCACCATGTCGGATGAAGCGATGCGGCAGCGCCATCGAGCGGACCTCCACCCGAGTCCCCGAGCGCGCCGCCCACTCCATCACCGCCGCGCCAAAACCTCCGCGCGGCGTGCCCTCCTCCACCGTCAGCAGCTTGCCGCCCAGCTCGGCAGCCTCCGCCAGCGCCTCCTCGTCGAGCGGCGCCGCGTAGCGCGCGTCGAGCACCGACACGCCCTCCAGCTGGCGAGCCGCGGAGAGCGCCTCCACCCCGAGGTGCCCGAACGAGACGATGCACCCGCGCGCCGGGGCCGAGCCCTCCGCACGCAGCAGCCAGCGCGCCCGGCCGGGATCACCGACATCAATCCCTGTGACCTCCGGCAGCGTGAGCCGGGGGAAGCGCAGCACGCTCGGGCCGTCGAGCGACAGGGCGTGCGCGAGCAGCGGGGCCACGTCTCCTCCCACCACCGGCGACATCACGCTCGCGCCCGGCGCGGCGGTGAGCAGCGGCAGGTCGTACGCGCCCTGGTGCGTGGCCCCATCCGCGCCCACCAGTCCCGCGCGATCCACCGCGAGCACCACCGGCAGCCCCGGCAGCAGCACGTCGTGGATCCACGAGTCTACGGCCCGCTGCATGAAGGTCGAATAGATCGCGCACACCGGCCGCAGCCCGCGCGCGGCGAGCCCGGCGCTGAAGGTCACCGCATGCTGCTCGGCGATCCCCACGTCGAACACGCGGTCGCCGAAGCGCTCCTTCAGGGCGACGAGCGCGCTGCCCTCCAGCATCGCCGGGGTCACCGCCACCACGCGGCGGTCCTGCGCCATCCGCTCGGCCAACGCATCGGCGAAGGCCTCGCTGAACGTGGCCCGTCCGCCGCGCGAGCGCACGAGCTTCCCGCCCCGCCACTCGAACGGTCCCATCGCGTGGCCGCGGGTGCGCGCGTCGGACTCGGCGTCGGCGAAGCCCCGGCCCTTCTGCGTGCGCGCGTGGAGCACCACCGGGAGCCTCGCCTTGCGCGCTTCGCCCAGCGCGCTGGTCAGCGCCCCCAGATCGTGCCCGTCCACAGGACCCAGATAGGTGAACCCGAGCGACTCGAAGAACGCGCGCGCCTCGGGGCCCTTGAGCAGCCGCGAGATGGCGCCCACGTTCTCCGAGATCGACATCATGTTGTCGTTGACGACCACCGTCAGCGGCACGCCGGCAGTGGCCGCGGTGTTCAGGGCCTCGAAGGTCAGCCCGCCGGTCAGCGCGCCGTCGCCGATGATCGCCACGCAGCGGCCGTCGTCTCCGGTCAGCGCATGCGCCTGCGCCATGCCCAGCGCCACGCTCACCGCGGTGCAGGCGTGACCCGCGCCGAACGCGTCGTGCGGGCTCTCGGTCGGGTCCAGGAAAGGCGAAATGCCTCCCTCCTGCCGCAGCGTGTGCATCCGCGCCGCGCGCCCGGTGAGCAGCTTGTGCGCATAGGCCTGGTGGCCCACGTCGAAGACGAGCTTGTCCTTCGGCGACCGGAACACCCGGTGCAGCGCCACCGTCAGCTCGACCGCCCCGAGCGACGCGCCGAGGTGCCCGCCCACCTTCCCGCACACTTCGACAATGGCCTCGCGCAGCTCCGCGCACAGCTCCGGCAGCCGCTCTTCCGGCAGCGAGCGCAGCGCCGTGAGCCCTTCGCGATCCAGCGTCTCGAGCAGCTCCCGCGACGCGCCGGGCGCGCCTCCGCGCGTCACGTCGTGCGCTCCACCGCGTAGCGCGCCAGCCACGCGAGCAGCCCGGGCTCGGGCTCCAGCACGCGCACCGCGTCCAGCGCGCGCGCGACCTGCTCGTTCGCCATCTTCCGCGCGCCCTCGAGCCCCAGCATCGCCGGATAGGTGTGACGCCCCGCCGCCGCGTCCGCGCCGGTCGGCTTCCCCAGCTGCTCCGCGCTGGCGGTCACGTCGAGCACGTCGTCCGCGATCTGGAACGCGAGCCCCACCGCATCGCCGTACACCGTCGCCGCCTCCACCGCCGCCGCGTCGCCGCCCGCCGCGTGCACGCCCATCCGGCAGGCCGCGCGGATGAGCGCGCCGGTCTTCATCCGGTGCAGCCGCGTGAGGTAGGCGAGGTCCGCCGGACGGTCCTCGGCCACGTCATAGACCTGCCCGCCCACCATCCCCGCCGCGCCCGCCCCGAAGCCGAGCTCGTGCGCGAGCACGCGACGCGACGGCTCCGCGCCCGCCGCACAGAGCACGAAGGCCTCGGTCAGCAGCGCATCGCCCGCGAGGATCGCCATCGCCTCGCCGAACACCTTGTGCGAGGTCGGACGGCCGCGCCGCAGATCGTCGTCGTCCATCGCCGGCAGGTCGTCGTGGATGAGCGAGTAGGTGTGCACGTACTCCACCGCGCAGGCCGCGTCCTCCGCGACCTCGCCGCCGCCGCGGCTCTGCTGCGCCACCGCGTCCGCGAACGCCAGGCAGAGGACAGGCCGCAGCCGCTTGCCCGCATCGAGCAGCGAATAGCGCATCGCCTCCACGAGCTTCGGCGGCGCCTGCCCGTCGAGCCGCGCGATGCGATCCGACAAGAGCGCCTCCACCCGCGCCTTCATTCCGGCGAGCTGCCCTTCCGCGTCGATGCTCACGACTCTCCTCCCACGCGCGCCGCGAGGATCTCCCGCAACCGCGCCACCATCACGTCGAAGTCCACCGGCTTGACGAAGTAGGCCTCCGCGCCGCAGGTCATCCCGCGCTGCACGTCCTCCTGCGCGGTGCGACCGGAGAGGAAGACCACCGGGATGTGCGCGAAGTCCTCGTTGCGCTTCACCGACCGGCACAGCTCGAAGCCGTCGATCCACGACAGGTTCACGTCGAGGATGATCAGGTCCGGCCGCCCCGCGTGCAGCATGGCGATGAGCTTCAGCCCGTTCGCCGCGGGCAGCACGTGGAAGCCCTCCACGCGCAACAGCTCCGCCAGGGTCTCGCGGGTCTCGCGGTCGTCCTCGACGAGGATCACGCGCGGCTCTTCGCCAGCGCTGGAGACGGGCCCGGACATCGGCCCGGCCTATAACAGCGGGCCGCGCAGGGGCCTAGAAGGGAACGTCATCGTCCTCGAGGCCGGGGGGCGGCGGCTCGGGCGGTCTCCCCCCAGGCGCAGCGGGACGGCTCTGCGGGCGGCCACCGCGGGCCGAGGATGCCGGTGCACCCCCACGCGACTGCGCGGCGGCCTCGGGTCCGGTGGCCGGCAGCTCCAGCGGCACCGAGCGCTCCTCGCCCTCCGCGGAGAGCAGCTGCTCGATGCGCTTCTCCGCTTCGCCCAGCAGGCCCTCGCCGCGGCGCACGAGCTTGATGCCCTCTTCGAACGCCTTCAGCGACTCCTCCAGCGACAGCTCGCCGCCCTCGAGGCGCTTCACCACCTCCTCGAGCCGGCCCACCACCTCGCCGTACGTCTCCGGCGCCCCTGCCTTCGCGTCGCGTGCCATGGCTTCCGCTTCTCTCACGAAGAACGCTCCGTCACCACCGCGGCGATCTCCTCGGTCACCTGCCCGTCGGGAGAGAGCCGGATGGCCAGCGCATCGCCCGGCTTCACGTCCGAAGCACGCCGCACGAGGTGCGCGCCCTCCGCGTCCCGCCGGAACGTCACGCTGTACCCGCGCGCCATCACCTTCAGCGGGCTCATCGCCTCCAGCGAGGCCACGAGGCCGTGCAGGTGCCGCCGCTCCTCACCGAGCCGCCGGTGTGCCAGCGCCTCCAGCCTCGCCGCACGCTCCGCCAGCTTCCGCCGCGACTGCTGCACCCGGGGCTGCGGCGAGGCCCGCCACAGGCTCGTGCGTCCCCTCTCCAGCCGCTGTGCGCGGAGCTTCAGCCCCTCTCGCATCGCGTTGCGCAGCCGCTCGTCGAGCTTCCGCAGGGCCTCGCGGTTCGCGCGCAGCTCCGCCTGCGGGTGGTGCCTCGACAGGCGCTCCGCCAGCGCCCGCTGACGTTCGCGTCGCGAGGAGACCGCGCGCCGCGCACACCGCGCGAGACTCTCCGCCTTCGCCGACAGGTGCAGCCGCTTCTGGCCGATCGCGCGCAGCGGATCTCCCAGCCGCGCGTGGAGTCGCTCCAGCCGCTGCCGGTCCGCGAGCACCTGCCGCTCCGCCGCCTTGCGCAGCCGGCTCTCCGCGGTCCGAAGCGACAGCTCGAGGTCGCGCAGCACCGGCGCCAGCCGCTCCGCCGCCGCGGACGGCGTGGGACAGCGCTGGTCCGCCACGAAGTCCGAGATGGTGAAGTCCACCTCGTGGCCGATCGCCGAGACCACCGGCACCGGGCAGGCGAAGATCGCGCGCGCCACGCTCTCCTCGTTGAAGGTCCAGAGGTCCTCCACGCTGCCGCCGCCGCGGGTGACGACGATCACGTCCACGTCCGTCCGCGAGAGCCGCTCGATCGCCCGGACCACCTCACGCGCGCTCCCCTCGCCCTGCACCCGCGCGTCCGCCACCAGCACCGGCATCCGGGGATGGCGCGTGTGCAGCACGCGGAGGAAGTCTCGCAGCGCCGCGCCGGTGATGCTCGTCACCACGCCGATGCGCCGCGGGAGGAACGGCACCGGTCGCACCGGTCGAACGCGCCTGTCGCCGAAGAGCCCCTCCGCCTGCAGGCGCTCCTTCAGCTGCGCGAACGCGACCGCCAGCGCGCCTTCGCCCACCGGCTCGAGCCGGTTCACCACCAGCGAGTAGCGGCCCTGCGGCTCGTACACGTCCACCGAGCCCTCGGCCACGACCTCCATCCCGTCGCGCAGCCGGAACTTCATCCGCGACGCGACGCTCGCCCACACCTTCGTATCGAGGCAGGCCTCCTTGTCCTTGAGGCTGAAGTAGAGGTGCCCGCGCACGTTCGGCCCGCGGAAGCCGGAGACCTCGCCGCGCACCAGCACCCGAGGAAAGCCGCGCTCCAGCGTGCCCTTGATCTGCCGCGTGAGGTCGCCGACGGAGAGGACGGGACGCTCCGCCTTCACCTGAGGAGGGGCCGGCGGCGCAGGGGTGGCCGGTGCAGCAGCCGCAGTTGGCGGAGTGACAGGTGCAGCGGCAGGCGCAGCGGCAGGCGCAGCCGCGGGCCGGGGTTTCGCCCCGTTGCCGAAGAGGTCTCCCTGGTCACCGCCGCGAGGCGCGCCCCGGGAAGGAGGGCCCTTGCTCACGGCTACCGGCCCTCGAGCCGCGCGAGCCGGGACTTCGCCTTGTCGTAGTACTCGTCGCCGGCGGAGGTCATGATCAGCACCTCGCGGTACTTCACCGCGGCATCGTCCGGCGAGGTCGGCTCGAGCTGGTACCCGAGCATGTACACGTCCTTCGCCTTGCCGGTGCCCTCGGTGATGATCGCCTGCGAGGGCGCGTGTCCCGGGTCCGCCTGGAGCGCGCGCTTCGCCCACTCCATCGCCTTGCCCCACTGCCCCGCCACCTTCGCCGCGGACGCGTTCTTGTAGAACGCCGTGGCCGCGCGGGTGCCGGCGACCGCGCCCATCTTCGAGCGCTTCCCGTCACCGATGCTCCGGTCGAGCTGCAGCAGCCGCTGCAGGCCCTTCACGTCGAGTTCCTCCACCTTCTTGTAGAGGTTGGCGAACTCGCGCATCTCACCCGCCAGCGCGCCGCACTTCTTGTCCTTGCCTGCGCAGGCATCCGCGATCGCCAGCGCGCCGGTGAGGTCGCCGTCGAGGTAGCGGGCGATGACCGGCTCCCAGGCCTTCTGCGTGGGACCGGACGGCGCCACCGGCACCGGCGCGTCCAGCGCCTCGAGCTGCCGCTGCGCGTTCTGCGCCACCACCTGCGCGTCGCGGTGATCCGCGCTCGCCGCGAGGATGTCCTGCGAGATCTCCAGCGCCTTCGTGTAGGCCTCGCGCCGCTGCGGCTTCTCGCCGGTGGCGTTCATCAGGAGCGTGGCCTCGCGCAGCCGCTCGCCAAGCTTCTGCTCCAGCTGCGTCCGCAGCGCGCGCGCCTTCTCGTACTGCTGCGTGTCCTGGCTCACCGCCTTCAGCGCCACCGCCGCGACGCCGAGCTTGTTCTCGCCGAGCGCGCTCTCCGCCTCCGCCAGCCGCTGCTGGTTGGGGATCTCCACGTTCGCGCGGTCGAGGTAGTCGCGCACGCCCGGGTAGCCCGGCGCCACCGCGATGATCTCCTCGAACTTCACCTTCGCCTCGACCCAGCGCCCGTCGCGGACGAGGTTCTTGCCGTCCTGGAAGATCGCCGCGATGTTCCCGCGCCGCTCCTGCTCCGCCAGCTGCTGCGCGAGGAGCGCCTCGTTCTTCGCGTCCACCGCGACCTTCGCCGCCACCAGGCCGCCGCCCACCACCACGAGCGCCGCGGCCGCGATGAGCATCACCTTGCGCTTCTTTGCCGGGTCCGCGGGCTGCGCCGCAGCGCCGCGCGCCACCCGGGGCCGCGCCGCGTCCGGACGCCCGGGGATGCTGCGCCGCACCGGCGCCTCCGCACCCGTCCGGCGCACCGGCAGCGCCCGCCGGTCCGTCGCGTTGGCGAGGTCCTGGTAGGTCAGCTGCGTGTCGCCGATGGTGATCGTCTCGCCGTTCTGCAGCAGGTGCTCGGCGTCCACCCGCTCGCCGTTCACCACCGTCCCGTTGCCCGACCCGAGGTCGCTGACCGCCCAGCCCTCCTCCGTCTTGCGCAGGATGCAGTGGCGCCGCGACACGCTGGTGTCGGGGATGCTGACCGGGTTCTCCGTCGCCCGGCCGATGACCAGATCCTCTTCACCGGAGAGCGGGAACTCGTCGCCCGCGCGAGGACCTGCGACGACGATGAGCTTGGCGCCAGCGGGCGCGCCTCGCGGCTGCGGCGCGGAGGCGGAGCGCTGCACACCGGTGGGGCGCCGCACCGGGCGCTCGGAGGCGGGGCGCTCGCCCCCCGCGGATTGACCAGCCCCGGAGCCGGGACGGCGGCGAGTCGGGGGCATCTGGTCAGACGGCATGGTTCACCTGGGGAAAAGTCAAAAACATCAACGACGGCGGACGGTTGGCACGGAGCCTACCCCGCCACCTCTCCGAACATCAGCGCGAACACGATGGGACCGAAGAGCACCATGAACACCGTCGGGAAGATGCAGGCCACGAGCGGGAAGAGCATCTTCACCGGCGCCTCGTTGGCGAGCTTCTCCGCGCGCTGGGTGCGCTCGATGCGCATCTGCGTGGACTGGATGCGGAGCACCTTGCCGAGGCTGGTGCCCATCTTGTCCGCCTGGATCAGCGCGGTGACGAAGGTCGTCAGCGCCGGCAGGTCCACGCGCACGATCATGGACTTCAGCGCCTCTTCGCGCGTCTTGCCCATCTTCAGCTGCTTGAGGACCATCTGCAGCTCTTCGCGCAGCGGGCCGCCCTTGCCCTTCTCCACCACCTTCGCCAGCGCGGCGGTGAAGTCCAGACCGGCCTCCACCGAGAGCGTCAAAAGGTCGAGGTTGTAGGGCAGCGCGCGGCTGATCTGCAGGTGGCGCTTCTTCACCTGATCGTTCACCCAGATGAGCGGGTAGAACGCGCCGAGCAGGCCGACCGGCAGGCCCCAGGCGAGGTTCTGTCCCAGCCCGTTGGCGCCGATGAGGCCCGCCAGCAGCCCCACCGCGAAGCCGATCTCCTGCAGCGCGAGGATGTCCTGCGGCAGGTACGCCTTCGGCTCGCCGGCCTTGATGAGCTTGCGGCGCATCTTCGTCTCGAAGCCCGGCCACATGAAGCGGCGGTTCGCCGCGCCGAGCTTGCGGATGAAGACGGTGCCGAAGCCCTGCACGCCGCCGTCGGACTCGTTCTGCACCTCGCTGAGGAAGCGCGCGAGCATGTTCTCGTAGAGGCCGATCCCCGCGAAGGTGACCGTCCCCACGGTGAGCATCACCGCGCCGCTCATGAGGATGAGGAAAAGGATGTCGGGGCCCTGCTCCATGTCCGGCTCGCCTTCGCTCTAGATGTCGATGTTGACGATGCGCCGGATGATCAGGATCCCGAGAACTTCCATGATCGCGATCACGACGACGAGGATGTAGCCGAAGATGTGATCGAGCATCGGACCCATGAGGTCCGGCCGCATCTGGTTGAGCACCAGCCCGAGCACCAGCGGCATCGCCGCCACGATCCAGCCCTGGAGCCGGCCCTGCGAGGTCAGCGCGTCGATCTTGCCCTCGAGCCGGAAGCGCTCGCGGATGGTCGACGACATGGTCTCGAACATCTCCGCCATGTTGCCGCCCAGCTGCCGCGCGATGTTCGTGGAGACGACCACCAGCTCGAGGTCGTCCGAGCCCACGCGCCGGCCCATGTTGATCAGCGCCTCCTCCAGCGGCACGCCGAGCTTGACCTCCTTCACGAAGAGGCCGAACTCCTGCGACAGCGGCGGCATCGCCTCGCGCGCCACGTGCTCGATCGCCTGCGGGAAGGTCAGACCGGCCTTGAACGCGTTGGCCATCGCCTGCAGCGCGTCCACCAGCTGGGTGTTGAACTTCTTGATCCGCCGCTTGCGGTAGTACTTCACGAGGATCATCGGCAGGAAGAAGCCGAAGATCGTCGCCACCACGCCGAACAGCGGGTTGAAGATCACCCAGCCGAGGATGCCGAGAAGGCACATGCAGGCGATGTTCAGGACCAGCATCTGCCGCGGGTCGATGAACAGGAACATGTCGCTGAGGTCGTTCATGGACTGAACGACGTAGCGCTCCTGGTACTGCTCGTACGCCTTCGACAGCACGCCAAAGATGACGAGGCTGAAGAAGAAGACCGAGCCGGTGACGAGGAGAAGAACGATTCCGGCGAACATGGGTGGGCCTCTCTCGGTGGGGCCGTGCGGCTACTGCGGGCTCGGGCCGGCGGTGGCCGGTCCGCCGCGGATGACCTGGATGATCTCGCGCCGGCGCTCCTGCAGCACGCGGGTGCGCTCACCGGAGAGCAGCGTCTGGATGGTGGCGCGGCCGCGGTCCTCCATCACGTCCACGTCGTCCTCGTTGCGGAGCGACAGCGTGAGCGAGCCGAGCTCGGCGGCGAGCACGAGGATCTCCGCCTCCTCGGGGATGACCATCAGCGACACGGTCGAATAGTCGCGCTGGTTCTCCGGCACGAGGTTCACGTTGGTGGTGCCGGTGATCTTGCCGGTGGCGAGCACGATCACGTTCTGCAGCAGCGTCACGCTCATCGCGTCGTTCGTCTGCGGATCGCGGAAGGTGCCGACCACGTCCACGCGGTCGTTCGGGCGCACCCAGCCGCCCACCGCCGCGGCGCCGAGCGTCTCGATGGTGATGGCGCGGGTCTTCTTCTGGACCTTGGTGGAGAGCTTCTCCGTCGCGCGGGTGGTCTCGAACTGGCTCCAGAGGAGCGGGTCGCCGGCCTGCAGCGCCACGAGCACCTTCTGGTTCACGATGTAGTTGGCCGAGTCCGGCTTCACCACCGACGAGGTGACGAACTGATCCGGCACCGACCGCTGCGAGATCATGT
The DNA here is from genome assembly GCA_023423535.1 of Pseudomonadota bacterium. Lineage (GTDB taxonomy): Bacteria > Myxococcota > Myxococcia > Myxococcales > Myxococcaceae > JAFAFL01. Next base: position 62,972 of record JAFAFL010000066.1, on the reverse strand, counting down.
CGAAGGTGACGACGGTCCCTTCCGGGATGTCCTGGGACGCGACGACGACCGGGACGAGGTTCCAGCCCCGCCGCACGTCGGCCTCCTTCTTCTTGATGGCCGAGTACGCCACGACGCCGGCGAGCAGGCCGAGGACGAGGGCGACGACGAGGGGTGTCTTACCCTTCAACATGACGGGGAACCTCCAGGTACTGCGCGCACAGTGCCCCGCACATGGGGTGGGAGCGAAGGGGTGTGCGGGGGTGGAAAATGGTCGAGACCGAGCGCTCCAAACCGCCGCAAATGCTAGCCGTTCGACGGATCGGGTGTCAAAGGCCGCGGCCGGGAAGCTCTCGGGGCCAGGACTCCTGACGCGCCCCGCCACGGAGGATCACCGGGCTTCCGGCGCTGTCGGTGAGCCCTGCCGGACGCCCGTCGGGATCGAAGCCCACCGGGTGGAGTTCGAACGCGTCGCGCTGGGCGCTCGTCCAGAGCCGGTAGGTGCCCGGGACGAGGACACCCTTCCCCTCTTCGCGGCCAATGACGCGCAGCGGCACCCGTTCGAAGCGGCGGTCGCGGACGGGTGACGGCGTCTGGCCCTGGACCTCCTCCAGCGCGCGCTGCCAGACGTCGAGGTCGGCGGGAACCGTCCCCTCCTTCCGGAGCCGGTCCACCATCACGCGCCGGAGCGCATTGCCCACATCGAGGATCACCCCGTCCGCCGCCGCCGCGCTCCGGCCCTGGGGGACCTCGCTCAACAGCCCGCTGGCGGGCAAGACCACGCCGACGAGCACCAGCGCCATGGCCCACAAGGGGGTCCGGCCACCGCGCAACACGCGCACGAGGACCACCGCCAGCCCCACCAGCACGAGCACCGTTCCGCCGATCGCCAGCGGCTGCGGAGGCGCGCCGAAATGGAACGGGCGCGAGAGCGCGAAGAAGAGCTGTTGAAGCTCCGGAAGGCTCGCCGCGATGGCGGAGGCCCCGAGCCCGACGAGCAGCACCCCAAAGGCGGCGCGCAGCCCGAAGCCGCGCTCGCGCCTCACGGGTAGGGCAGGTTCAGCACGTAGTAAAAGCTGTCGTGGTAGATCTGGTAGGCCACGAGGAACATCTCGATCACGTTGATGCGGCCCTCGCTGGACTGCTCCACCGGACCGGGGATGACGCGCACGGTGGCGCCCATCACCAGGCCCACGATCATGAACCAGTTGAGGAGCGAGTACTCCAGCATCGCCTGTCCGCGCTCGGACCGGCGGCGGCGGGACGGCGGCTGACGGGTCTGGGTGTGGGACGGGGTGTGCACTGTGTCGCCTCCTGCAACGGGCCCGACTATCCCACGCCGCGCCGGGGCAGCGGAAGGCCGCCGCGCATCGGTCAGGTGGACGAGCGGTGTCCTCGTCCGGGTCGGCCTACCAGGTCTTGTCGGACGTCGTGGCCGGAGCCGACGGCTGCGCGCCCGCCGGTGACCCGCCTTGCAACGAAGCGTGGTGCTCGCTGCGCTGCCGCTCGGCGATGCGCGCTGCCGCCGTGCCGCGGAACTCCTCGGTCACCCGCGCGCAGGCAGCGTCTCCCTGCGCGGTCCGACCCAGCGCGTACTCCGCACTGCACAGCCGCACCAGGAGGCCCGAGAGCAGCGGCCGATCCGCACCCGCCAGCGGGACCGCCTGACGCAGGAGCTTCGCCTCGAGTTCGCGGTCGTTGTCACCGTAGGCCTGGTTCGCCGCGTCGGACAGCGCGCGGGCCTGGGCGCTGCGGTACGCGGCTTCCGACTGCGCTTCGGCTTCGGCGGCCTCGCGCTCCGCCTTGCCCTTTCGAGCCAGCGGCGCCCGCTCCACGTTCGCGGCTTCGTCCCGCGCGGCAACGCGATCGTCGCCTCTCGCCGAATCTCCGTACGCCAGCTCCACCTCCCGGGTGGCAGCCGCCGCAGGCGCCTGCGCGGTCTGCTTCGGTGCGCTCTGCGGCGCGGGCTTCATCGGCGCGGTGGCCGTGGGCATCGAGGCAGCGGGCGGCGGGGACGGTGGCGCGTCCGACTTCGACTTCGCGGCCTTTGCACCTGAGCCGGTGCCGGCACTGCCCATCCCGCCGAGGCTTCCTCCGCGCGCGGTAGCGCCGTCGAGATCCGCGCGGCCAGAGCTGCTGCCGGTCGCCGCGAAGCCTCCGCCTCCGCCCAGCTCTTCCCTCTTCGTCTCGCGATCGGCGAGCGGCTCCATCTCCTGCGCAACTGCCCTCTTCTCGGCGTCCTTCGCGGATGCGGCCGCCTCCATCGGCGCGGGCATCGCGTTGGTGGCGGTCTGCGGCCCGCGCGAACGGGGCGCCGGCGCCTCCGCCATCGCACCGCGCGGCATGCGCTTCGCGCTCTCGGCATCGTTCGAGGGAAGGAAGTCGTCACGCTCCTCCAGCGCCACCGCACCGAAACGCTGCGCGCGCTCCTTCGCGTCGGCCGGGCGCGGGGCCTCCGCCTGCTTCTTCCGTTCGCCACCTTCGGAAGCGTTCTCGGCGGGCGCCTGTGCCTGCTCTTCTGCGTGCGCTTCGGCGACGACCGGCATCGGCTCCGCGTGAGCGACGGTGGACACGGCCTGCATCGCGGGAGCAGCCGCCGCGCTGGGCGCGCCCTTCGCGAGCACCGCCTTGTCGCGCAGCTCCTCCACCGTTCCCACGCGCTCGTTCACCTGGTGCGCGACGACGCCCACCACCAGCACCGCGCACGCGCCGGTCAAGGGCGCCATGTAACGACGCCACCACGACGGCTTCGGCGCAGGTCCGGCCTGGGCCCTGCGCGCGGCCTGCTCCGCGTAGGCGAGCAGCGACTCGAGGCCAGCCTGCGGCGCGGGCGCGGGGGGCACCGTGCTCATCACCCGCCGCACGCCCTGGATGTCCGCGAGCTCGCCGCGGCACTGCGCGCAGGCGTCGAGGTGACTCTGGACGTCCTTCGCCTCGGCGGCCGAGAGCTCGCCGTACGCGAAGTCGAGGAGGCGGTCCTCCACGTGTGTCGCGAGCTGGCTCATCCCACTGCCGTCCTTCCTTCAGCCATGTCCCCGTCCACGCCCAGTTCTTGAAGCTTCCGTCTCAGGCCCTCCAGCGCGTAGCGCATGCGGCTCTTCACGGTGGGCTCGGGGACGCCGGTGACCTCCGCGATCTCCTTGAAAGGGATGCCGCTGTATTCGCGCAGGAGGAAGACCTCGCGCTGCTCCGCCGGAAGCGACTGCAGCGCCCGTTCAATCAGCGGCCGCACGCGGTGGTTGTGCGCGTTGCGATCCGGGCTCTGTCCGCCCTCGTCGGCGAGCGCCTCGCCCAGCGTCCGGCCCTCACCGTCGGCGCCCTGCGGCGCGTCGAGCGAGTCCGCCTTCCGGTAGCTCTCCTTTCGCGCGCTGTCCACGCAGAGGTTCCTCGCGATCGTGTAGACCCAGGTGGTGAACCGGGCCTTCGGCTGCCAATCCCCAGCGCCCCGGACCACCTTCAGCCACGTCTCCTGCAACAGGTCCTCGGCGCGCGCGGGGCTGCCCGCGAGCCGGAGGATGAAGTTGTAGACGGGCACCCGATGACGCAGCACGAGCACCTCGAACGCCCGCGGGTCTCCGCCGCGGAAGGCGATCATCAGCTCTTCGTCTGTCCGCTCGGAGGTGCCCAATCACTCCCTCGAATGCCTCTAACGCGCCGCCGCGCGGAAGGATCTACCGCGTCCGCCGGCGCCAGGTCACGCCGAGCACCGGCAGCGCCACGAGCAGCACCAGCCCTGCCTGGGCGAGCAGCAGCGGCGGCAGGGGATCGCGCAGGTGCACGTACAGCGTCCGGGCGAGCGCGATGCCGAGCAACACGCCGGTGACCGTTCTCACCGCGTTGCTGCCCCAATGCGGTCTGAACCGGCCCACCGCCCAGTCGATCAGCGCGGGGAGCAGCAGCCCGATCGCGACGACGACATCCCACGACCCCGGCCACTGGAGCGGCGCGCGCTGGGCGATCTGCAGCGCGATGCCGGCAAACATCACCGGGTACACGCCGAGGCACCGCGCGCAGACCCTGGCACCGCCGAGCGCGTAGGTCCGGTGCAATTCGTCGTCGTGGTGGTGGCTGAGCCAGAACATGCCAGCGCGTCAGCCGGTGGGACGCTGCGCGGCGAGTTCCTTCGCCTCTTCCTCATTGAGGAAACACGCGGAGGTGTGGCCGTTGCCGAGATCGTACGCGGGTGGCACCTCGCGCCGGCACCGGTCCATGGCGTACGGACAGCGCGGGTGGAAGGGGCAGCCGGAGGGCGGCTTCAACGGAGAGGGCACGTCCCCCTGCAGGATGATCCGCTCGCGCTTGCGATCCGGATCGGGCACCGGCACCGCCGAGAGCAGCGCCTTCGTGTAGGGGTGCTTCGGGTTCCGGTAGAGCTCTTCGGAGCGCGCCAACTCCACGATGCGCCCGAGGTACATCACGGCCACGCGGTCGGAGATGTACTCCACGATCTTCAGGTCGTGCGCGATGAAGAGGTAGGTGAGCCCGAGCTCCTTCTGCAGGTCGATGAGCAGGTTGACGATCTGCGCCTGGATCGACACGTCGAGCGCGCTGATCGGCTCGTCCGCCACGATGAGATCCGGCTCCAGCGCGAGGGCGCGGGCGATGCCGATTCGCTGCCGTTGGCCTCCGCTGAACTCGTGCGGGTAGCGGTCCGCGGCGTCCTTCGGCAGGCCCATCTTCGCCAGCAGCGCCTGCACCTTCTGCTCGCGCGCCTCGCCCTTCGCCAGCTTGTGGATCGCGAGGCCCTCGCCGACCAGCTCGCGCACCTTCATGCGCGGGTTCAGCGACGCGTAGGGGTCCTGGAAGATGAGCTGCATCCGCCGGCGCAACGGACGCATCTGCGACGCGGGCTTGCCCATCAGCTCCTGGCCGTCGAAGCGGATGCTGCCCTGCGTGGGCTCGATGAGTCGCAGCACGCTGCGGCCGAGCGTGCTCTTCCCGCAGCCGGACTCGCCGACGAGCCCCAGCGTCTCGCCCTTGCGCACTTCAAAGGAGACGCCGTCCACCGCCTTCACGTGCGCGCGGACCTTTCCCCACACGCCTCCGCGAACGGGGAACCAGGTGCGCAGGTCCTTCACCTCGAGCAGCGGCCCGCTCATGCGGCCTCCGGAACCGGCACCGGGTTGTGGCAGGCGGCGAGCTGACCGTCGCGCTTCGTTTCCAGCGGCGGATCGATCCGCGCGCAGACCTCCAGCGCCCGATCGCAGCGGTCGCGGAAGCGGCAACCCTGCGGCAGCTTGCGGAGGCTCGGGACCATGCCGGGGATGGTGCGCAGCTTTCCGCGGCCACCGGCTTCGTGCGAACGCGCCACGTCCTCGAAGGTGGGCACCGAGCGCAGCAGGCCCGCGGTGTACGGGTGCGCGGGGCGGCGGAAGATGCTGCGGACGTCGGCGCGCTCGACCACGCGGCCGGCGTACATGACGGCCACCTCGTCGCAGGTCTCCGCCACCACGCCGAGGTCGTGCGTGATGAGCATCACCGCCATGTGCCGTTCGGCCTGCAGCGCCCGGATGAGCTCGAGGATCTGCGCCTGGATCGTCACGTCGAGCGCGGTGGTCGGCTCGTCGGCGATGAGCAGGTCCGGGTTGCAGGAGAGCGCCATGGCGATCATCACGCGCTGGCGCATGCCGCCGGACATCTGATGCGGGTAGTTGTCCACGCGCTCTTCCGGCGCCGGAATCCCCACCTTCTTCAGCATCTCCACCGACCGCGCGCGCGCCGCCTTGCGGTCGAGCCCCTGGTGCAGCCGGATCGCCTCGGCGATCTGCTCGCCGACGGTGAAGACCGGGTTCAGCGAGGTCATCGGCTCCTGGAAGATCATCGAGATGCGGTTGCCGCGGATGCGGCGCATCTCCTCTTCCGGGAGCGTCAGGAGGTCCTTGCCCCGGTAGCGGATCTCACCGCCCACGACGCGGCCGGGCGGATCCGCGAGCAGGCGCATCACCGACAGCGCGGTCACGCTCTTGCCGCAGCCGGACTCGCCCACCACGCCGAGCGTCTTCGCGGGCGGGATGGAGAACGACACGCCATCGACGGCGTCGAAGCTCCCCTCCTCGGTGGTGAAGCGGGTCCGGAGGTTCCGGATGTCGAGCAGCGGTTCGGACATGACGGGAGAGAACGAAGCTAACCGAAAACGGCGCGGTGCTCTGCCATTTGACTACACGGTGCGCGCGCCCGGTTGCTCCTCGTGCCGCCCACCCGCGCTACTTCCGGCCGAGCTCTTCGAGGAAGTCCGCTTCGCCGATCACGTTCTTGCGAATGAGCAGGCGGATGAGCGCCGCGACCATCTGCGCGGGACGCACCTTCTCGCTCTCGAGCACCGGCGCTTCTCCGGCGGCCATGCGCTCGAGGCTCTCGAGGATCTTCAGGTCGTCGTCCGAGATCCCCTCGAGCGAAGCGGGCGGAGGCAAGGGAGGCGGCGGAGACGGCAGAGGCGGCGGGACCGCGGCCAAGGGCGCAGGCGGCGTGGCGGTGCGCTGCGGCGGGAAGCGGATGACCTCCACCTTTTGCGCCGGGATCGGCGACGCGGCGGGCTCGAGCTTCCCCAGCAGATCGTCGAGCTCCTTTGCCACCGGCAACCGGGAACCGGCGCCACCGGAAGTGGCCGTCTCGGGCGACGTGGCGATCCACGACTCGGGCGCTTCGTCCTCGGAGATGCCGACGACGACGAGATCCTCCTCCTCGTTGATCTCGAACTCCTCCGAGACGTCGCCCTTCAGCGCGGAGAGCACGTCGTCGAGGTCGTCCTGCGCGGCGATGAAGAGACGGACCTGCTTGCCGAGCTGGAAGCGCAGCTCCTCCACGTGATCGAGCTGACGCGGATCCGCGATGGCGACGTGCACGCGCTCCGTCTTGCCCTCCTGCTCGAGCCGGAAGGGAACGATGCCGTGCGCGGCCTGCACCTCCACCGGCACCAGCCGGGAGACCTCGCCGGGGATCTCGGAGAGCTCCACGAAGGGCAGATCCCACTGCATCGCCAACGCGAGGCCGACCTGCCGGTGCGTCACCGTTCCCGCGCGAACGAGCAGCTCGCCGAGCCGCGGCTTCGCTTCTTTCGGGTCGTTGGGAGCGGCACGCTGCTTCGCGAGCGCCTGCGCAATGTCGTCTGCCGTCGCCGCGCCGGCCTCGACCAGCAGCTCACCGAGCTTCTTCCGCATGGTCCGGCGCTACCGCTTCACCCGCGCGAGGTACTCGTCGCGCGAGAAGACGCCCTTCTCGATGAGCAGCTCCACCATCGCCTTCAGCGCCGCGACCTCCTTGCGCTGGACCTCCTCCACCGTGCGCAGCAGCTCCGCCGGGTCCTCGCTCAGCCCGTTGCGGCGCGGCGCGTTGGCGTCCACCGACGGCGCGGGAGCGGGAGGCGGCGTGGCGCGTCTGGCAGGCGCGGCCGGGGCCGACGGCTGGATGTCCGCGAGGTTCTTCACCACCGTGCGGCCCTGCGCATCGACGACCTTGAAGGAGGACTCGGCGTCGCTGATGTCCGCCTCGCCCTCGTAGAAGCGCGAGATGGCCCGGGCGATGGCGGTGCGGCCGGCGACCTGCGCGACGATCCGGCAGTTGGAGCGCGCGCGGAGCATGTCCACGTCCTCCACGTTCTGCGGATCCGCCATCGCGACGACGAGCGTCTTGCCGTCGTCCTTCAGCTGCACCGGCACGACCGCCAGATCGCGCGCCATCTGAGCGGGGATCTTCGCCTTCACGTGCGGCGGGACGGCCTGCAGCGCGTCCACGTTGTAGGCGGGGATCGCGAGCTGCTTCGACAGCGCCTTCACGAGGATGTCCTCGGAGAGGAGGCTCATCCGCACGAGGATCTCGCCGAGCCTGCCGCCCCACTTGTTCTGCTCGGAGAGTGCGGTCTTCAGCTGGCTTTCGGTCAGGACGTTCGCCTTGACCAGCAGCTCGCCCAGCTTGATGGTCGCCATGGACCGCCGATGTTAAGCGCGCCCGCCGGTGTTCGCCAAACGCGGATCCCACGCATCGCGCAGCGCCTCGCCGAGCAGGTTGAAGGACGCCACGGTGAGGAAAAGTGCCAGTCCCGGGAACAAGGTGAGCCACCAGGCGCCAGGGTAGGTCACGTAGCGGTGCGCCTGCGCGAGGAGCTCGCCCCAGCTCGGGTGCGGGGCCGGCACGCCGAAGCCCAGAAAGCTCAGTGCGCTCTCGAGCAGAATCGCCGCGCCCACGCCGAAGGACGCGGCCACCGTCACCGGCGCCAGCGTGTGCGGCAGCACGTGAGACACGAGGATCCGCAGGTGCGAGGCGCCCAGCGCGCGGCTGGCGGTGACGAACTCGAGGCTTCGCAGGCGCAGGCACTCCGCACGCACGAGCCGCGAGACGTCCGTCCACCGCGTGAGGCCGAGCACGAGGATCACCGGCCACAGCGACTGCGCGCGGAGCAGCCCGAGGACCGCGAGGATGAGGAAGAGGCTCGGGAAGCTGAGCATCACCTCCGTCACCCGCGAGATGACGCCGTCCACGCGTCCGCCGAAGTAGCCCGCCAGCCCGCCGAGCGCGACGCCCAGCACCACGTAGATCGCCACCGCGAAGAGGCCGATCCCCAGCGAGGCGCGCGCGCCGTGGATCATCCGCGACAAAACGTCGCGACCGAGGTCGTCGGTGCCGAAGGGGTGTTCGCGTGAAGGCGGTGAGAGCGCGTGGTCCAGCGAGGTTCGGGTGGGTCCGAAGGGGATGGGCGGCTCGACGAGCCAGGCGCCCTGCTCTTCCGCCACGCGCTCGCGCAGCGACGGGAGCCCGCCGGTGCCGATGAGCTCCACCCGCGTCTGCCCGGTGCCGAAGAAGACGGGCAGCACGTGCACGCGCCCGTCCACCTTCACCGCCAGCGGGAGGTCGGACGCGAGGAGATCCGCGGCGAGCGCGGAAAGGCAGAGCACGAGGACCGTGAGGCCCGCGAGCCGGACGAGCGGTCGTCGCCGGCGGCTCACCGCGGCACCTCGTCGGTCACGCGCGGATCGACGAGCGCGTAGAGGAGGTCGGCGACGAGCATCGCGGCCAGGGTGATCAGCGCGGCGAGCGTGGTGACGCCGAGCACCACCGGATGGTCGCGGTGGAGGATGGCCTCGAAGACGAGCAGGCCCATGCCTGGGATGCCGAACACGCGCTCGACGATCACGCTGCCGCCGAGGAGCTGCGGGAGCATCAGCCCGAACACGGTGATCAGCGGCAAGAGCCCGTTGCGCAGCGCGTGGCGGACGATCACGCGCCCTTCAGGGAGGCCCTTTGCGCGGGCGGTGCGCACGAAGTCCTGGCGGATGACCTCCAGGAGCGCCGTCTTCGTGTAGCGGGTGAGCCAGGCCAGCGCGCCGTAGGAGAGCACCGCCACCGGCAGCACGAGGTGCCACGCGACGTCGAGCGCGCGGCGACCTACGCTCCACCCTTGCGCCACCTCGTCGGGCGACGAGAGCCCCTGCAGCGGGAACAGGCTGAGGCCGCGCCCACCTGCGAGGTAGAGCAGCAGCATCAGCGCCACCCAGAACGCGGGCAGCGCGTGGAGGAGGAAGAGGCCGATCATCACCGCGCGCTCGCGGGCCGTGCCGTGACGCACCGCTGCCCATGCGCCCAGCGGCACCGCCACCAGCCACGCGCAGAGCATGGCGAGCGCACTCAGGAGCAGCGTTCGCGGAAGCGCTTCTGTGATGCGTTCTCGCACCGGGCGCCCGTCCTGCCACGAGCGGCCGAAGTCCAGCGTCACCACGCGGCGCACCCACTGCGCGTACTGCTGCGGAAGCGGCTGATCGAGTCCCTGCGCCGCGCGTCGTGCCTCGAAGGCTTCGGCTCCCCCCGGGTCGCCCGGTGCGCCACCAAAGGGATCCCCGGGCGCGAGCTGCAGCACGACGAACGTCACCAGCGTGATCCCGAACAGCGTGGGGATCATCAAGAGCAGGCGGCGCGCGACGAGACTCCAGAGGGGCGACATGCGCGCGGCCTAGCTCTCCGGCTCCAGCCACACGCTCTCCAGCCGGTACCAGGAGACCGAGGGACGCAGTCCGCGCACCCGGCGCTTCACCATGTCCAGAGCGCTGCGCGCGTTGAGGAAGGTGTAGGGCTGCAGCTCGTAGACGCGCGCGTGGATGCGTCGGGACAGCTCGGTTCGGCGGGCCTCGTCGAAGGTGCGGCGGCGATCCTCCAGGAGTCCATCCAGTTGCGCGTCCTCGAGGCCCACGTAGTTGCGCCCGGCGGCAGCCTGCGACGAGTGGAAGGTGGCGAAGGTGTCCGTGTCCGCGCCCGGCGTGGACCAGCCGAGCGAGATCGCATCGAAGTCGCGCTGCCGCACGCGCTGCATGAACACCGCCCACTCCACCCGGTCGATGTCCATCTGAATCCCGGCGCGCGCGAGCTCTTCCTGCAGCAGCGGCGCGAGCCTCCCCAGCAGCACCGAATGCGTCCAGACGAGCAGCGAGAAGCGCAGCGGCTTTCCGTCGCGGTCGCGCACGCCGTCTCCGTCCGTGTCGCGGAAGCCGGCCTCCTCCAGCAGTTGTCGCGCGCGCGCAGGATCGTGGCGCAGGCGTTGCGGAGACTCGTCCGCTTCCAGCGAGGGATCGCAGTCCGGCCCACCGGTGAAGTACGGGCAGGTGGTGATCGGCTCCAGCCCGAAGAGCAGGCCGCGCTCCACCTGCGCGTCCGGCAGCAGGTGCGTGAGGGCGCGGCGCACGCGGACGTCGTCGAAGGGCTCGCGGCGCAGGTTCCAGCCGATGAAGTTGTAGGCGTTCTCGGCCGTGCGCACGCGGTGGTAGCCCCGCTGCGCCCAACGCGTCTTCGGGTCGTCTGCCTCCAGCGCGCGCCAGACCGACGGAGGCACCAGCGTCATCAGATCGAACTCGCCGCGCTCGAAGCGCTGCAGCGCGACCGCCTCGTCCTTCGCGATCCGGAACTCGATCCGATCGAGGTGCGGCGGCGCGCGCCAGTGTCCGTCGAAGCGCGCGAACACGATGCGCGAGCCGGAGTCCCAGCGCTCGAAGCGGAAGGGCCCGGTGCCGACTGGCGCGCGGTTCGCCGCTGAAGCGTCGAGGTCGCCGGAGAGCGTCTCCGAAGGCACCATCGGCAGGTGCAGCGCGAGGTTGCGGAAGCCGGTCGCCGAGGCAGCGCGCCAGCGAACGACGAGTGTGTGGGGATCGGGCGTCTCCACCTCGAGGAGATCCGGAAAGAGCGCCCGCATGTTCGCGGTGGGCTTCGCCGGATCGCGCACGGCGGCAAGAACGGCGGCGGCGTCCTCGGAGGTGAAGGGCGTGCCGTCGTGGAAGCGGACGTCGCGGCGCAGGTGGAAGGTGGTGACGAGACCGTCCTCGCTGCGCTCGAAGCGCTCGGCGAGGTGCGGGAGGGGCGGGCCTGCGGAATCGTCCGGGTCCGTGCGCAGCAGCGTCTCCAGCACGTGGCCCATGAGGATGCGCTGGCCCCACGCGTCCTGGCCGGAGTCGTGGAGCCGGTTGAGCATGGCCGGCTCGCTGGGCAGACGGACGACGAGCGTGCCGCCGCGCGTCGGCGTGCCTTCGGTGATCGAAGGGGGCAACGTGCCGTCGCGCCACGCGGGATCGATCCTCTGTGCCCCGGCGCCCTCCCCTCCGCGCGCGCACCCGCCACACCCGCCCGCGGCGAGGCCGATGAACACGCTGACGCACGCACTGACGAGCGCGAGCCGGAAGGAGACGGACACGGGGGCAACCTACCCCCGCCTCGGGAGTCGGCAAATGAACGCCTCGAGAGCAGCCAGGCAGTCGAGTCAACGTTGTGGTCAGAGAGTTCTGTCTGCCGCTGGACTCGCGCTATCGTCCGCGCCCGATGTCAGCCCTCCGCTCGGCCCTTGCCTTCCTGGTCGCCCTCCCGCTCGCGGGATGTGCGGTGACCTCCTCCGCCCGCCCCTCCGTCGCTGCCAGCCAGGCGAAGGACGAAGCCCACGCGATGACCGCGCGCGAAGCGGCGGAGAACGCGGAGGCGGTGGACGCGGTGTCGGCGACGGGGCTCGGCGAGGTGACCCAGGCCTCGGCGGAGCTGGAGGCAATCGAGGCCGCTGCGTCGGCGAACGGCGCGGTCCCGGCAGCGCGCGAGGGGGCGAGGCCGGCGCGAGCGGAGCAGGCCTCCGTCACTGCCGAGATCGACTCCGACGCCCCCGACGACGAGGCCTCCGCCGAAGAGGAGGAGGACGAGGACGGTGTCGCCTCCGCCGACGAGGGCGAGGCCTCCGAGCCGTCGGCGGCCAGTGCGGTCAACGACGGCAGCACCTTCCCCCGCTACACCGCGGACCTGAGCGACGAGACGATCGCGCAGCTCTTCAAGAACGACCTCAAGGCGCTGGGCTCGGTGTCGGTGGGCTTCGTGGAGGCCGGCCGGGTGATCAACGCGGTCCCCTTCCCGCGCGATCCGGACTGGATCGTCGTCTCGCCGAACACCGCCTGGGCGACGCAGGAGACCATCGACTACGCGGTCGCGGCGATCCGCACGGTGAAGGCGCAGTACCCGGAGGCGCACCCGCTTCGCGTGAACAACCTCAGCACCTCCGAAGGCGGCTGGCTGCGGCCCCACAAGAGCCACCAGAACGGCCGCGACGTGGACTTCGCGTTCTACTACCCGACCGTCGATCCCATCCGCGAGCGCGAGCGCGAGAAGTACATCGACGTGGAGAAGAACTGGGCGCTGGTGAAGGCGCTCGTCACGCAGACCGACGTGCAGCTCATCCTCGTGGACAAGCGCGTGCAGAAGGTCATCTACGACCACGCGCTCGCGGCCGGTGAGGACAAGGCGTGGCTCGACTCGCTCTTCGGGCCCACGGCGATCATCCGCCACGCGAAGCGGCACCGCGACCACTTCCACGTCCGCTTCTACAACGGGCGCGCCCAGGAGCTCGGCCGCCGAATCGCGCCGCTTCTCGCGCAGCGGCCGGACCAGAACAGCACCACCCACCGCGTGCGCTCGGGCGACAACCTCGGGAAGATCGCGCGGAAGTACGGCACCACGGTCAGCGCGATCCAGAAGGCGAACCGGATGCGCACCACCTTCCTCCGCGTGGGCACCGTGCTCCGCATCCCGCTGCGAGGGCCCTGCACCCGCTGCCCCGTTCCGCCCGAGGTCATCGTCCCTCCGCGGAAGCTGCCGCCCGCGCCGGTGCCCGTTGCCTCCAACGACGCGCACGACGACGAAGGCTCGCCGAGCAGCGTCACCGGCCAGCGGTAGCGAAGAGCGGGTCCGCTACTCCGCTGCGTCCGGCGCCAGCTGCGGCAGGCGCGGCGGCGGCACGTTCTGCAGCGGCATCCCGCCCGGATCGACCTCGATGAGCTCTGCGCCCTCCACCGGCTCGAGCTCGAACATCGTCAGGTCCGGGGCCTCGTTCAGCGTCACGTCCGTGTAGCGGAGCTCGAGCCGGACCTTCGCGGAGGGCGCGGTGAGCAGCACGCGGCGAGGGAACGCGTGCTCGGGCTTCATCGCGAAGTCGCTGAACTCGAGATCGTAGGCGTTGGTGCCGGTCACGCGGCTGCGCAGCACGCGGTAGCGGGACGGATGCACCTGCAGCTCCTGACGGACCTCGCCGCGGTGAAGGGTGAGCACGTAGCAGGCGCACCCCTCGTCGCTGCGAAGCTCCAGCCGCTCGTGCGGAATGCGCGGCACCGCGCCCAGCATCACCTGCACCAGCTCCTCGGCCGGCAGCGCAATGGGCAGAAAACGCGAGACGTTCTGGGGGCTTGCGGGCCCCGTGTAGTAGCGGTTGTCCTGCGTCTGGTAGAGCCCGAAGCGGCCCTCGTTCACCACCAGCACCGCCTGCGGCCGGCCGAAGAAGTCGAGCGGCTCCAGGTGGATGAGCGACGGCCGCGAGAGCGCCGCGAACATCGAGAAGGCCCCGCGCGCGTCCGGCGTGTCCACCCTCACCCGCGACTCCCCGTTGACGGAGAAGACCTGCGCCTCCGCCTCGGCCACGAGCTTCAGCAGCGCCTCGGGGTCGTCGATTTCGCCGCGCTGGCCGAAGTCGATCCGCCGCGGCGGACAGCCCGCGAGCCCCAGCGTCAGCACGAGCAAAGCCGCCAGCGGCGGCACCCTCACAGGCCTCACAACCCTCCCGATCCGCGTCATCGTGCGCGCGACGTTACAGGCGGCGCTCAGGCCTTGCCTCCCCTCTTTGCGAGCGCGCGCGAGCGCGGGCGCTGGCGGTGCCCCTCAGCCAGGCACGCGACGCCCGGGCGTCCCCGAAGCGCATCGTCGTGGCGGCAGAGGGGGCTCGCGCATACGCTCGTGCGCACATGGGTCTCGACGAGCTCCTCCACTACATGCGCCTCGGCGGCGTCACCATGGGGCTGATCATCGCCGGCTCGCTGCTCGCGGTGGGCGTGGCGGTGGAGCGCCTCATCGCGCTGACCGGCCTCTCCTCCGCGGCGCGCGCGCTCGGAGACACGGTGAACAAGCACCTGCTCCGCGGAGACGTGGCCGCCGCACGCTCGGCCGCCGAGCGCAGCGACTCGCTGGCCGCGGACCTCTTCCTCGCCGGCTTCGAGCGCAGCGATCGCAGCGGCGGCCGCGGCATCGAGAACGCGGTCGATCGCGCGCGGCAGCAGGTCTCGCTGAAGCTGCGCAGGAACCTGTGGATCCTCGGCACCATCGGCGCCACCGCGCCCTTCGTGGGCCTCTTCGGCACCGTGGCGGGGATCATGACCGCCTTCCGCGACCTCGGGCTCGACGTGGACGCGGGCGGGACCGGCGGCACCGGCGCGGTGATGACCGGCATCTCCGAGGCGCTGATCGTCACCGCCGCCGGCATCCTCGTCGCCGTCGAAGCGGTGGTCCTCTTCAACTGGTTCCAGTCGTGGATCGGCCGGGTGTCGGTGGAGCTCAAGCTCCTCGCCGAGGAGTTCGTCGAGACCCTGCGCGACTCCGCTGCCGTCTCCCAGAACGCCCCCGTGGCCCAGAAGCCGGAGGGCCTCTAGGCCATGGCGATGGGCAAGGTCCCCGGCTCCTCGGACGAGGGCGACGGCACCGACGCCGTCTTCTCCGAGATCAACATCACGCCTTTGACGGACATCTTCCTCGTGCTGCTCATCATCTTCATGGTGACGAGCACGGTGATCGTCCGTCAGGCGGACGGCCTCGGCGGCGCGAACCGCGGCATCGAGGTCAACCTGCCGAAGGGCGGCAGCGCGGACGTGGTGCAGAGCCGCAAGGAGCTGCCGGTGGCGGTGCTCGCGGACGGCCGCACCGTGCTCGCCGGCGTGGTGGTCAGCGCCGAAGAGCTCTCCGCCGAGTTCGAGCGCGCCCGCACCGAGGCGGAGGACACACTCGTCATCGTCCAGGCCGACGAGGGCGTCCCCCATGGCCGCGTCGTCGAGGTGATGGAGAGCGCCAAGCGCGCCGGACTTGGACAGCTGGCGATCGGCGTGCGCGCGGAAGGGCCCTGACGGCACCAGCGAGTGCAAACGCCGCTGCCACGACGCGCGTGAGCCTGTAGCGTGGCGCGGTCATGCGCGTGCTCCGCCTCCTCAAGCCAGCCGTTCTCGCAGGAACCCTCGGCCTCGGCTGCTACACGCCTCCTCCCGAGGCGCCGGGTTCGGGCGACGACGGGCGCGAGGCGACGGCGGCCGAGCTCGAGGGCTGCACGTACATCGGCGGCCTCAACCGCTACGGCGTGCGCGGCGAGGCGGGCGGGATGTGCGCGACGCTGGTGCTGGTGGATGCACCGGGCGCGCAGAGGGACGCGGCGCCGGCGCTGAGCCTTCCGCCCGAGCTCGGGGTGGAGGCGTTCTCGCTCGTGCAGGGGCCGTGTGAGGGCCGCGCCTGGCGCTCGCCTCACGAACCGGGCCGGGCGCCCGCGGGGAGCGTCACCTTCCGCTCTGAAGAGTGGGAGCTGGAGGTGGACGTGCGCTTCCCGACCGGATTGGGCACCCCCGAGAGGGTGCGCCTGCATGGGACCGTCGTCGCAACCGACGGCCCCTCCTGCCTCTAAAGCAAAGGACCGGCTATTCGGTGGCGAACGCGGCGTCGGGGATCTCCATCGCCGTGTCGTCCTCGAAGGTCATCACCTTCGCGCTCTGCTCCACGCGCGGGAGCACGTTGCGCGCGAACCACTTCGCCGAGGCCTTCTTGCCCTCGAAGAACGCGTGGTCCGGGTGCGTGGCGGAGGTCTCGGCCTGCTTCTTCGCCGCGATGACGCCCGCGTCGAGCAGGAGCCAGCCCACCGCGAGCACGCTCATCATGTCGAGGAACCGGTTCGCAGACAGCGGCACGAGGTGCAGCTTGTCCGACTGCGACCAGCCCAGCAGGTTCATCGCGCCGGAGAGCACCGCCTCCTGCGCCACGCCGAGCCGCTCCACGTCCGCGGCGAAGTCCGGGTGGTTCCGGTTCGCCTCCACGAACGCGCCCACGTCCGCCATGAACGCCTGGAAGTTCGCGCCGCCGTTCTGGCCCATCTTCCGGCCCACCAGGTCCATCGCCTGGATGTGGTTGGTGCCCTCGTAGATGGAGAAGATCTTCGAGTCGCGCAGGTACTGCTCCACCGGCCAGTCCTTGAGGTAGCCGGCGCCGCCGTAGGTCTGGATCGCCGTCTCGCAGACGCGGAAGCCCTGGTCGGTGCTGAAGGCCTTCACCAGCGGCGTGAGCAGCTCCACCTGGCCCTTGTGGTAGGCGGCCTTCTCGTCGTCGGTGCCGCCCACCTGGACCGCGCTGTCCACGTGCCACGCGAGCTTGAGCACCAGCGCGCGGATGCCCTCCACGTGCGCCTTCATGTCCATCAGCATCCGGCGGACGTCACCGTGCTCGATGATGCTGACGCGCGGCGCGGTGGGGTCCTTCCACTGCCGGAAGTTCGAGCCCTGCTTGCGGTCCTTCGCGTACTCGAGCGCGTTGAGGTACGCGGTCGCCGCCACCGAGAGGCCCTGCACGCCCACCGCGATGCGCGCGCCGTTCATCATCCGGAACATCTGCGCCATGCCGCCGTGCTCGACGCCGCCGACGAGCTCGCCGATGCAGCCGTCGTTCTCGCCGAAGTTCAGCACGCAGGTGGCCGACCCGTTGATGCCGAGCTTGTGCTCGATCGACGCCACGTTGACGTCGTTGCGCTCGCCCAGCGTCCCGTCACGGCCCACGCGGTACTTGGGGATGATGAAGAGCGACAGGCCCTTCGTCCCCGCCGGCGCGCCTTCGATGCGGGCGAGCACGAGGTGGACGATGTTCTCGGTGATGTCCTGGTCGCCGCCGGAGATGAAGATCTTCGTCCCCTTCACCGAGTACGTCCCGTCCGCGTTCTTCTTCGCGGTGCTCTTGGACGCGCCCACGTCCGAGCCTGCGTGCGGCTCGGTGAGACACATGGTGCCCGCCCAGCGGCCGTCGAACATGCGCTCGGCGAAGAGCTTCACCTGCTCCGGCGTGCCGCAGGTGGCGATGACCTCCGCCGCGCCGTAGGCCAGGCCCGGGTACATGCTGAAGGCCACGTTCGAGCCCGCGAGCATCTCCTCCACCAGCGCCTGCAGCATGGAGGGCGCGCCCTGGCCGCCGTGATCGGGGGAGACGCTGATGCTCTTGAAGCCCTGCTCGTAGAGCTTCTGCCAGGCGTCCTTGAAGCCCTTCGGCGTCTTCACCTCGCCGTCGACGAGCTTGCAGCCCTCGCGGTCTCCGGTGCTGTTGAGGGGCCCGAGCACCTCGCGCGCAAAGCGGTAGGTCTCGTTGAGCACCGCCTTCGCCTCGTCCACGCCCCAGGCGTCGAACGGCGCCTTCCCGACCAGCTCGCCGTAGCGGAACTGTTCGAGCAGGGTGAACTGCATGTCGCGGAGGTCGGTCTTGTAGCGGTTGATGCCGGCAGACATGGTGAGGGCTCCTTTGGACGCGTCGCGCCGGGATCAATAACCGCCTTGATTCCCGAGTCAACAATCAATGACGCGCAGCGTTGAAGGGCCCTCGCCCCTCTGCCGTTACTTCTTCTTGCCGCCCGCCGCCGCAACCTTGGCGGTGGACTTCTTCCCGGCCGGGGCCGCCTTCACCGCGCTCTTGCTGCCGCTGGTGGGCGCCGAGGCGGGCTTCTTCTCCGGGGCGGACTGCGGCGCGGGCGCGGCGGCCGCACGGGCGGGCGCGGCCGGGGGCGTGGCCTCGGCGTTGTGGATGCTCTCGCGCGGCACCGAGACGACGATCGGCGGCTGGCCGGAGCGCTGACGGCTCTCGTCCTCGAGCGAGTAGAAGAGCTGGATCGTCGCCTGGCCCTTCATCACCAGCTCGCCCTTCTGGTTCTCCGCCCAGAGGTCCATCTCGGTGAAGTAGCGGCCGCCCTCGCCCCACCGGTCGGTCACGCGGCCCTTGCAGACCACGGTGTCCGCCGGCCAGACGATCTTGATGAACTTCACGTTGTACTTCCGCAGCTGCGCGCCGCGGCCCCAGTCGCTGACGAGCTGACCGAGGAACCCCATGATCAACATGCCCGGCGCGTAGACCGACGGCATGCCGATGCTCTTGGCGTACAGCTCGTCCACGTGCACCGGGTTGTAGTCACCCGAGGCGCCCGCGTAGCGGGAGAGCTGCACGCGATCCACCGGGGCCTTGGCCAGCGCGGGGAGCTCGTCCCCGACGCGGACCGCTTCGAAGTACAGCTTGCGCGCGGGCATTAGACTCCCTCCTTCGTGGCGCGGATGACGAGCGTCCGCTTCGCCCGGAAGACCACGTTGCCTTCCTCGTCCTTGCCCTCGTCCTCGATCACCGCGATGTCCATGCGGCCGCCGGTGGGACCGGTGCGCTCCTGCACGTCCGCCACGCGGGTGGCCACGAAGATGCGGTCGCCGGCGAAGATGGGCCGGTCGTATTCGAAGGACTGCTCCGCGTGGAGCAGGCTCTTGATCTGGACCCCGAGCAGCTCGCGCAGATCCGCCGCCGAGTGGAACGACGCGGGGAAGGTGGGCGGCGCCACGATGGTGGGGTAGCCCGAGGCCCGGGCGTACTCCTCGTCGTAGTAGATGGGGTTGTAGTCCCCCAACGACTCGGCGAACCGCCGGATGGCGCCCTTCTCGACCTCGTTCAGCGTCGGCGGTGAGACCCGTCCGATCGTGTTCTTGTCCAGCATTGCGTTCCTCCCCTCGCCTACCGTCCCGCGGGAAGCTCGAGCACGGTCAGAAGCCCCGGCTCGGCGGCCGCCACGCGGGGCGCGGCGTTCACCATGACGTGGGCAGCCGCGCGGTCTCCCGCGATGCCGCCCTTGATCTCGAGGTCCACCGGCACGTCCGCGTCGATGCGGATGCGATCCCCGGGCTCGTCCGCACCCAGGGCGATGGTCAGCTCCAGCCGCACCTTCTCCTGTCCCTCCGACAGCCCCACCACCGTCTGGCTCAGGCCCGCCACGCGCCCCTTCGCCACCCTGAACGCGCCGCCTTCGATGTCCTCCTGCGCGACCACCGGGAAGAGCTCCTCCTCGAAGTCGTCGCAGTCGATGCCGAGGCCCAGCGCCGCCAGCGCCGCGCTCTCCAGCAGGCCCACCGCGCCCACCGCGTCCTTTTCCGACAGCGCGTCGAACTCGTCCTCGGTGAGGCCGGCGCCGATCTTCCGCTGCAGCGCCTCGCGCCGCGTCCGCGCGTCCACCACCCGCTCCGCGCGCACGTGCCGCACGGTGCCGGTCACCTGACCCAGCGTGGCCACCAGCCGGTCGAGCACGAAGCCGGGGTTCACGCCGGTCCCCAGCACCGCGACCTCCGCGCGCTCGGCGGCGCGCTCGAGCTTCTCCGCCACCTCCGCGTGGTTCAGCCAGGGGAACGCGAGCTCCTCGCAGGAGGAGACGACGTGCATCCCCGCATTGATCGCGACGAGCAACTGGTCCTGCACCTGCGAGAGCCTCGAGCCCGTGCAGTGGAGGAGCACCGCGCCGCGATGTTTGCCTGCGACGGCGGCGAGCTCCTTCGTCACCGTCAGCGTTCCGGCCGCCGGCTCGCCGAGGATTTCCGCGAGCTTTCGACCCGCCATCCGGGGGTCATTTTCGACCACCGCGACGAGTTCGACCTCCTCCGAGCCCAGCGCAGCCTTTGCCACCGCCCGGCCGATCTCACCCAGCCCCATCACCACCACCGGGACCGGGCCTTCCGGAGCGCTGGCCATGCTTCTCTCTCCAGATTTCAAGGGGTTAGCGGCTCCTCGGGGACGCCCTGAACCATAGACGAGCGGCATGGGGCCGGGCAAGCGATTCCTTGTAGTCGTCTGCCCAACATATTGGAATCACGGGGCTTTTCCCACCGGGGCAAGTAGCCCGCCCGCCAATGAACGCGACGGGGCCCCTCTTGGCTCCAAACCTGCAGCGTGCGCGCCTACCGTGAACCGCATCCTCCTCGTGGACGACGACAGATTGGTCCTTGGCGCCCTCACGCGCTTTCTCCGCGGCGAAGGCTATGAGGTCGTCGCGCACCAGGATGCGCGCGTGGCGCTGGAGGAGCGCGGCTACGGGGTGGTCATCACCGACTTCATGATGCCGGAGATGAACGGCATCGAGTTCCTCGGCGAGCTGCTCCAGCGCAACCCCGGTCCGGTGCGGATGATGCTCACCGCGGCGGCGGACTTCCACGTGGCGTCGGAGGCGGTGAACCGCGGCGAGATCTTCCGGCTGCTCTCCAAGCCGTGGACGCTGACCGAGCTCTCCTCGTGCGTGCGCCAGGCGTTCGACCACTTCCGGCTCGTGCACGAGAACGCGCGGCTGACGCGTGAGCTGGCGGAGAAGAACGCGGTGCTGACGTCGATGAACCAGAACCTCGAGCAGCTCGTGCGGGAGCGCACCAGCGGGCTTCTGGAGGGGATGGTCAGCGCGCTGGACTACCGCGACACCGAGACCCAGTGGCACTCGCGGCGGGTGTCGCTCTACTCGCGGCGGCTGGCGGAGGCGTGCGGGGTGCGCGGCGACGCGCTCGATCACATCGAGCAGGGCGCGCTGCTCCACGACGTGGGCAAGGTCGGCGTGCGCGACTCGATCCTTCTCAAGCCGGCAAAGCTCACGCCCGAAGAGTGGGAGGAGATGCGGCTTCATCCCGAGTACGGCTTCCGCATGCTCTCGAAGGTCGCCTACCTCCACGAGGCGTCGCTGGTCGTGCTCCACCACCACGAGCGCTGGGACGGCAACGGCTATCCGTCGGGGCTCTCGGGCGAGCGCATCTGCCTCGGCGCGCGCGTGTTCAGCGTGGCGGACACCATGGACGCGATCTGCAGCGACCGGCCCTACCGCAAGGGACGCCCGCGCCAGGTGGCAAAGGACGAGATCGTCCGCTGCAGCGGGACCCAGTTCGATCCGAAGGTCGTCGAGGCGTTCCTCGGCGTGCCGGATGAGGACTGGGACGCGATCAACGCGCGCGTGCACCAGATGGAGACCGAAGACGTCGCGCGGTGGGGTGGAGGGATCACCACGCCCGCGAAGCAGGAGCACCAGCAGAGGATCCTGCGCGGGGCGTGAGCCGTTCCTGGACGAGTTGAGGCCCCGCGCGGGCGCATCTCGACGGCGCGGTGCGTGACGGGAACGGGTCACGCGTGTTCCTCCTGAGGCCGGGCAAAGAGCCCAGCCGGGACGCGTGGAACGATTGAACGGGTGCCGAGATCTACCGAGTGCGCGTTCCTCGACGTGACGAAGCTTCGCGCTCGCGTGCCGGGCGAGGCGTGAGCGCGATGCGCTACCTGCTCGATACGAACGTCGTCTCCGAGCCCCTCAAGGTATCGCCGGACGAGAGGGTCCTGCGCTGGCTCGGCTCCCGGCCTGCGGCCGACTTCGCCATCTGCGTCCTCACGATCGGCGAGCTTCAGAAGGGCATCACGGCGCTGGCATCGGGCCGTCGCATAGCGGCGCTCGAGAAGTGGCTGGCGGTCGAACTCCCCAGGCAATTCTCCGGGCGCGTCCTTCCGATCGACGAGGAGACGGCGCTGAGCTGGGGGCGGATGAGTGCGAAGGCGCTCGCCGTGGGTCGCCCACTGCCGGTGATCGACGGGCTGCTGCTCGCTTGCGCGGAGGCGCGCGGCCTCACCTTCGTCACCCGCAACGAAGGGGACTGTTCGGGCCGGGGCGTCGCCCTCATCAACCCATGGATGGAGTGAGTCACGACCGAACGGCGGGCGCGCGGTCGGCGTAGCGCGCGGCGAGCACCGCGCACACCATGAGCTGGAGCTGGTGGTAGAGGATCAGCGGCAGCACGATCAGTCCGAGCTCCGCCGACGCGCCGAAGAGGATCCCCGCGATGGGGATGCCGGAGGCGAGCGTCTTCTTCGAGCCGCAGAAGACCGCGACGATCTCGTCCTCGCGCGAGAACTTCAGCCTTCGCGCGCTCAGCGTGGTGAGGGAGAGCACCGTCGCCAGGAGCGCCGCCACACCGGCCCCACAGGCGAGGAGCAGGACGGGGCCCACCTTCGCGAAGACGCCAGCGACCACCGATTCGGCAAAGGCGACGAACACGAGCAGGAGGATCACCAGCCGGTCCGCGCCGTGGGTCATCCGCACCAGCGGCGCGCGCTTGTCGCCGAGCACCGGACGGAGGAGCTGGCCGACGAGGAGCGGCAGCAGGGTCAGACCGGCGAGATGCACAATCGCCGGACCGAGCGGAAGCGATCCCGTCGAGCCGTCGCCGAAGAGCCGCACGATCAGCGGCGTGAGGACGACGCCGAGCACGCTGGAGAGGCTCGCGTTCCAGATGGCGCCGGGAACGTTGCCCTTCGCCACGCCGGTCAGCGCCACCGACGAGGAGACGGTCGAGGGCAGCGCGCAGAGGAAGAGGAAGCCGAGGCGCAGCTCCGGTGGCACGAGCCCGCCGAGGGCGCTGTCGGAGAGAAACCAGAGCAGCGGAAAGACGCCGAAGGTGAAGACCTGCACCAGCAGGTGGAGCCGGAGCTGAAGCGCGGCGGAGGCCAGTCGCTTCGGCTCGAGGCCGATCCCGTGGAGCAGAAAGATGATCGCGATGCCGACGTTCGCGAGGAGCTCCGCGTGGAGCGGCCCGTCCGCGCGGCCCAGCCCGGGGAAGAGCAGCGCCAACACCACGGCGGCCACCATTCCCCAGAGGAAGGGATCGCGGAGCGGCGCGAGTGCGGCGCGGGCGGCGGGCACGGGTCGAATCCAGGTCGCCGGCCCTTCGCCGGGAGGCTGTGCGTGAGCCCGCGCTACCGCGGGCTGATCTCGAGGATGCGGTCGCCCTCGAGGAGGCGGTCCACCACGTCCTGACCGGAGATGACCTGGCCGAACGCGGTGTAGCGCCCGTCGAGGTGCGGCTGCGGCGAGTGGGTGATGAAGAACTGCGAGCCGCCGGTGTCGGGGCCGGAGAGCGCCATGCCCACCACGCCGCGCGCGTAGGGCTTGTGGTTCACCTCGCAGCGGATCGTGTAGCCGGGGCCGCCCGCACCGTCGCCGCGCGGATCGCCGCCCTGGGCGACGAAGTCGGGGACGATCCGGTGGAAGGTGAGGTTCCGGTAGAAGCCCCGCTGCGCGAGCGCGTAGAAGTTGCCGCTGGTCAGAGGCGACTCGCTGAAGAGCGCGACCTCGATGTCGCCCTTCTCGGTGCGGATCATCACCTTCGCGCCCTGCGGCAGGTAGGGCGGGTTCCACGGGGTCTCGGGGAGTTCGACCTCCGGCGCAACGACGGGCGCTCCGGTGAGCTTCGTCAGCGCCTTCGCCGCCACGATGCGCAAGTGCCGGTGCGGTCCGTTGAGCCACGCGCGAAGCTCCACCTCCGCGTCGCGCGCGCCGAGCGAGACCAGCGCGTCGGCGATGCCCTCGGCGATGCCGGGTTCGGTCTCCGCCTTCGTCGCGAGCTGCCGGATGGCGGGGATCGACTCCTTGTCGCCCATCTTCCCCGCCGCGTTCGCAGCGGCGGAGGCGAGGAAGGGATCCTGCGAGTGCAGGAACGGGCGCACGCGATCGGCGGCGAGCGGCGACTTCAGCTCCGCCAGTGCGTCCAGCGTGGCGCGCTTCACCTTCGGCTCGGCGTGACGGAGGTAGGGCGCGATCTCCCCCACCCGCTTCGCTGCGTCCTGCGCCGGCGTGCGCGCGATTTCCGAGAGGCCCAGCGCCAGGCGATCCGCTTCGCTCACGTAGCCCCCGCCGCAATTGAGCACCTCGCCGAGCTGTCCAATCTGACGATCCATCGCCGCAGCGAGCCGGCAGTCGAGCTTCGCGATGTCGATGCGAAGGGGCTCCTGCGTCTTGCCCGCCGCCGCCACCACGCGGCCGCGCAGGTTCGTCAGCACCGAGCGTCCCGACGCGGGCAGGCCCTGCTGCGCGAGCGCGAGAAGCGGCTGACCGCCACCGGCCACGTCACCGGCCTCGAGGCGCTCCACGCGGAAGGAGAGATCCGCCAGCGCTCCCAGCGCAGGGCACGCGGCGCTCTTGCACTTCTCCGAAAGCTTCGCCAGCGCGCGCGTCGCCTCCACCACCACGCGGTAGTCCGGATCGCCGAGCAGCTTGCGCAGCGTCACCGCATCCGACTCCTGCCCCACGTCGCCGAGGCCCTTCGCGCAGAGCAGCCGGACCTCGCTCGACGGGTCCTGCGTGCAGAGGAGCAGCGCCGGACGGGCCTGCGGAAGCTTGCTCACGCTCAGCGCGTAGGCGGCGCCGAAACGGGCCTGCGGATCGGCTTCGGCGCGAACGTGAGGCGCCAGCGCGGTGAGCGCACGCGAGGGCAACGTGCCACCCCGACGAACGCCGACACCGAGCGAGATCGCGGCGCGCGAGGCGATCGACGGCGTCGTCCCGAGGAGCCGCTCGGTGAGGCGATCCATCGCCTGCGGAGACGCGAGCTTTCCGAGCGCCTCGAGCTGCGCGAGCTTGATCGCCTCGTCCGTCTCCTGCGCTTCGGCCGCGAGGAGCTTCTGCACCAGCTCGTCGCGAGACGCGTCCGGCAAGGGCTGCCAGGTCTGGAGCTGGCCTGCGGCAAAGGCGGCCTCGTAGCGCGGCAGGGCCTCGGGATCGAAGAGCGCCTGGCCGACTGCGGAGGCGGTGGAGGGCGCGGCGATCCGGCCGAGCGCGAGCAACGCGCGGGCTCGAACCTCCGGCTCGGCGTGGCCCAGGGCGAACTGCACCAGCTGCCCGTCTCCGAGCGCGCGGCGATCCTCCCACTGCGCGATCTGCTCCTTCGGCCCCAGCTGCGGCGGCGCCTCGTTGGCGGCGGTGCGCGGCGGAGGACGGCGCTGCGGCTGGCAGGCGGTGCCGAAGACCGTCAGCGCCAGCGCGGCGGCGAGCAGCGCAATTTTTGGGGACGTGCTCTGCGTTCGGAAGGGGCGCGAAGGAGCAGGCATAGGGCGGGCGGCTTAGGCCAAATCCCCGGCGAAATCCAGAGGTTGCACAGCCGTTCATTGACACCCGCGGAGGCCCCCCGGAAGATGCGCGGCCGACAGCACCAGGAGCGCCCTCTGAATTGCCCGCAGTGTCGCGCAGAGGTGGAGCCGGGAACGGCCATCTGCCCTCAATGCGACCACATCATCGACGCGTCCTTCCTCGACGCGCCCGCCCCGCCGCCTCCGTCTCCGCAGAGGTCCACCCGTCCTCCCACGCGCACCGGACAACGGCCCGTGCGACCCGGCAGCGGTGCGCGTCCGCCCGTGCGCAGGCCGCCATCCGCTTCGGGCTCTGCGTCTTCGTCGGAGTCCGCGCCCGCGGGTGACGCGACGGCGGTGAAGAGCATCGAGGAGGTCGAGCGTTCGAGGCCCCAGCGTGCCTCTGCTCCCGCGCGTCCGCAGAAGAGCGCGGCGCTGGAGGAGCTGCCGAGCGCCTCGATCTTCGGCGGCTCGGGGAAGGCTGTCTCCGCCGACGAGGCCTTGGAGGACTTCAACAAGTTCGTGAAGAGCCTCGCGATGAGCGACAAGCTCGCGTTCCTCGGCGCGGCGCTGGCGATCCTCACCGCGTTCTTTCCGTGGCGCGAGACCGCGATCGAGGGCGACGTCATCGGCCTGATGAGCTCGGGGATCGTCGCGGTCGTCTTCAATGCCGCGGCGATCTTCACCATTGCGGCGCGCACGCGGCGGATCATGCCGCACGTTCAGGCGCCGCTGTGGTGGCTGGGGCAGTTGGGCGCGGTGGTGCTCGCGCTGGTGTGGTGCCTCATCTTCATGAAGACGAACTGGGACGGCAGGCAGGTGCCGTCTTCCATCGGCAACGAGCTGATGGCGATCTCGCGGCCGGCGTTCGGCGTCTTCTTCGCGCTCCTGTTCGAGATCGTCGCGCTCGCGGGGACGGTGCTCGGGTTGAAGGAGAAGGCGCGTTGAGCGAAGCGCTGCGGAGGCTCGACGAGGCGCTCGGGCGCGTGGTGCAGGGACAGCGCGCGGCGGTGGACGATCTGCTCACCGCGTTCCTCGCGCGCGGACACGTGCTGCTGGAGGGCGTGCCGGGGACGGGGAAGACGCTGCTCGCGCGCACGCTGGCGCAGGCGCTGGGGCTGCAGTTCCGGCGGGTGCAGTTCACCCCCGACCTCATGCCCACCGACATCCTCGGCACCAGCGTGTTCCGGCCGCAGGAGGCGGAGTTCTCGCTGGTGAAGGGGCCCGTGTTCACCGAGGTCCTCGTCGCCGACGAGATCAACCGCACGCCGCCGAAGACGCAGGCCGCGCTGCTCGAGGCGATGGAGGAGCGGCAGGTCTCGATCGATGGGACCACGCATCCGCTGGACCCGCGCTTCTTCGTCGTCGCGACGCAGAACCCGCTGGAGCTCGAGGGCACCTATCCCCTCCCCGAGGCGCAGCTCGACCGGTTCCTCATGCGCATCCGCGTGGGCTATCCGGCCGAGGGCGCGGAGCTGGAGATGCTGCGCGCGTTTCATGGGCGGCGCGGCGATGCGGCGAAGACCGAGCGCGTGCTCAGCGCCGCGGAGCTCGACGCGATGCGGGCGACGGCGGCGGAGGTTCGCTGCGACGACTCGGTGCTCCAGTACGTCGTCGCGATCACGCGGCAGACGAGGCAGAACCCGCGCGTGCGCATGGGCGCGTCGCCGAGAAGTGCGCAGGCGCTGCTGGCGGCGGCGAAGGCCCGGGCGACGTTACGCGGCAAGGCGTTCGTCACCCCCGACGAGGTGAAGGAAGTCGCGCCCAGCGTCCTCAACCACCGGCTCATCTTGAAGGCGGAGGCCGAGGTCGAGGGCATCAGCGCCGACGAGATCATCCGCCAGACGCTCGACCGGGTGCAGGTGCCGCGGTGACCTTCCGCGGGCGGCCGGTGCCCTCCGCGCTCGCGGTGGCGCTGTTCGCCGCGGGCCTGCTGCCGGCGGTGCTCGTGCTCGCGTGGCCACCGGTGCTGTGGCTCGTCGTCGCGATGGATCTGGCGGTGGTGCTGCTGTGCGTCGTCGACTTCGCGCTGGCGCCGGCCGCGGAACAGGTGCGCGTGCGGCGCGTGGTGGAGGAGGTCCTCTCCTCCGGCGTGGCGAACCGAGTGGAGCTGGTGGTCGAGACGCCTGGTCTCGTTGCTTCGGTGCGTGGGGAGCTTCGCGACGAGGTCCCGGCGGGTGTTCCCGTGGAGGGACACCGGGCCCAGTTCCGGGTGGAGCGTTCCGAAGGTGAGACGCGGGTGCGCTACGCGGTGACGCCGGCGACGCGAGGCGATCTGCAGTTCGGCGACGTGCACCTGAGGTTGCTCGGGCCGCTCGGGCTGTGCGCGCGTCAGGTGCGCGTGCCGCTCGGGCAGACGGTGAAGGTCTATCCGGATCTGCGGGCGCTTGGGCGCGAGGCGGTGGAACTCGTGCAGGCGCAGGCAGCGGAGTCGGAGCGCTCCGCCGTGCGCAAGCCGCAGGACGGCAGCGAGTTCGAGTCCCTCCGCGAGTACCGGCCCGGCGACGACTTCCGCAGCATCGACTGGAAGGCCACCGCGCGCAGGTCGAAGGCGATCGTCCGCGTGCACCAGCCGGAGCAGAACCAGCCGGTGCTCCTCTTCATCGACTGCGGGCGGCACATGGCCGGCGTGGTCGGAGGCAGGAGGAAACTCGATCACGCGGTGGATGCGGCGCTGAGGCTCGCGCGCGTGTCGCTCGACCGCGGAGACATGGTGGGCGTGGTCGCGTTCGCGCGGGACGTGATCGCGGTGCTGCCTCCGAGGAAGGGCGCGGACCATCTGCGGGCGCTGACCTCGGCGCTGTATCGGCTCGAGGCCTCGCTGGAGGAGAGCGACTTCGGGCGAGCGGTGGACGCGGCGTTTGCGCGTCACCACCGGCGGACCCTCGTGGTCCTCTTCACCGATCTGCAGGATCCGGAGACCTCTTCACGCGTGCTCGCGCGGACGCTGGCGCTGCGGCCCCGTCACCTGCCGCTCGTCGTGTCGCTGCTCGATGAAGACGTCGCACGTGCGGCGGGAGACGAACCGGTGGAGGTCCACGACGTGTACGTCCGTCAGGTCGCCGCGCGGCTGGAGGAGGACTACCGGAGAACCACCTCGACGCTGCGCAACGCGGGAGCGCTGGCCGTCCGCGCGCCGGCGAGCGGATTCGGTGCGTCGGCGGTGAACGAGTATCTGAGGGTGAAGGCGCGCGGGATGTTGTGACCGCGCCGGTCCAGCGGCGGGCGCAGGACACTCGGGCCGAAGATCGACTTCCGGCCGTTGCCGTGGCCGGCGCGCGTGCTCACCCGTCCGGAGGTGGGAACGGCGCGCACAGGGTGGAGGCAGCGGGCAAGGCCGCGCCTGGGCGTGTTGTGCGGTGCATTGTTCGGCGTGCTCGTCTGCGCCCTGCCCTCTCGCGCGGAGGCGGCGCCGCTGGTGCTGCGCTGCGAGCTGCAAGGTGCGGTGGGCGCGGGCTCTTCGGAGTACCTGCGCGCGTGTGTGAAGGAGGCGGAGGCGCGGGAAGCGACAGCGCTGCTGGTCCGGCTCGACACGCCGGGCGGTTCGCTGGAGTCCACGCGCGAGATCGTGGGCGCGTTCCTCACCTCGCCGGTGCCCGTCCTCGTCTGGGTCGGACCCTCCGGTGCGCGCGCGGGGAGTGCGGGCGTGTTCCTCACGCTGGCGGCGAACGTGGCGGGGATGGCGCCAGGCACGAACATCGGCGCTGCACATCCGGTCAGCGGCCCCGGGGGGGAGGATCCGGAGAAGGCCGGCGGCGAGCACATGGCGCGCAAGGTGGAGAACGACACCGCCGCGTTCGTCGAATCCATCGCGAGGCAGCGAGGGCGCAACGCCGAGTGGGCGGTGAGCGCGGTGCGGGAGAGCGTCAGCGTCACCGCCGAGAAGGCGCAGGAACTTCGCGTGATCGACCTGCTGGCGACGACGGAGGACGCGTTCGTCGCGGCAGCGAACGGTCGAACGGTGAAGGTCGGCGAGAGCGCGCGCGAGGTGACGCTGCAGCTGGAGGGCGCGCGCATCGAGCGGCTCGAGCCGACGCTGAGGCAACGCGTGGTGCACTGGCTGGCGAATCCGTCGGTGGCCTACGTGCTCTTTCTCCTGGGCGCGCTGGGCCTGGCGATCGAGCTGTCCAACCCGGGCCTCGTGGTTCCCGGGCTCGTCGGGCTCGTGTCGATCGTGCTCGCGATGGTGGCGATGAGCGCGCTGCCAGTGCAGGCCGGCGCGATCGTGTTGCTGGTGCTCGGCGTGGGGCTGCTCATCGCGGAGATCTTCGCCGGTCACGGGCTGCTGGCGGTGGCGGGGTTGGTGCTGCTCGGACTCGGCGGCGTGCTCTTCATCGATCGCTTCGACACCTCCTGGTTCGTCGAGCCCTCCTTCGCCCTGCCGGCGCGCACGCTGTTTCCCACGCTGGCGACGCTCGGAGGCGCGGCCGGGTACCTCGCGTGGCGCGCGGCACAGACGCGGCGGATTCCGATGCAGGTGGGCGACCTCGGGATGGTCGGCGAGGTGGGCCGCTCGCTCTCGGAGATTGGCCCTCAGGGCGGCGACG
The DNA here is from genome assembly GCA_023423535.1 of Pseudomonadota bacterium. Taxonomy (GTDB): domain Bacteria; phylum Myxococcota; class Myxococcia; order Myxococcales; family Myxococcaceae; genus JAFAFL01. The sequence goes on along the minus strand of JAFAFL010000066.1, from coordinate 33,228 downwards.
TGCTCGTGCACGGCGAGCTGTGGCGAGCGAAGGCGCGGGCGCACATCCCGCCGGAGCGTCCGGTGGTGGTGAAGCGCGTGGATGGGCTGACGGTGTTCGTGGAGGAGGCGGCGACATGACCGACGTATTCGGGGCCATCGGGCTCCTCATCCCGCTCGCGTTCCTGGGGCTGGTGTTCATCAGCGGCGTGCGGATCGTCAACGAATACGAGAACGGCGTCGTCTTCCGGCTCGGGCGCTTCGTCGGACTCAAGCGCGCGGGCTTCCGCTGGATCATCCCGCTGGTGGAGCGGATGGTGGTCATCGACCTGCGCACGGTGACGCGCGACGTGCCGCCGCAGGACGTCATCACCCGCGACAACGTCAGCGTGAAGGTCAGCGCGGTCATCTACTTCCGCGTGATGAGCGCCGACCGCGCGGTGCTGCAGGTGGAGGACTACCTCTATGCATCCTCGCAGCTCGCGCAGACGACGCTGCGCGCGGTGGTGGGCCAGGTGGAGCTCGACGAGCTGCTCGCCGAACGCGACCGCGTGAACAAGGACATCCAGCGCATCCTCGACGTGCAGACCGAGCCGTGGGGGATCAAGGTCACCAACGTCGAGGTGAAGCACGTGGACATCCCCGCGGACATGCAGCGCACCATCGCGCGGCAGGCCGAGGCGGAGCGCGAACGGCGCGCGAAGATCATCGCGGCGGAGGGCGAGCACCAGGCGGCGGAGAGGCTCTCGCTCGCGGCGGACGTGATGACCCGGAACCCGGCGACGCTGCAGCTGCGCTACCTGCAGACGCTGGTGGAGATCACCGGTGGCGGGAACCACACCATCCTCCCCATCCCGCTGGATCTGCTGAAGACCCTCGGTGGGCAGAACGCGGTGCAGCCGCGGCGCGGCGGCGCTCGAGCCGGTGCGGGCGATCTGGACGAACTGCGCGTGGACGACGACGTCGCGGGGCACGCGGGGCCGCAGTAGTCAGGACGGCGTCAGGGCGGCGTCAGCGCGGCCTCTTCGGCGCGCTCCTCACACGCGTCCGCACCGGCCTTCGGCAGCAGCACGCGGAAGACCGAGCCCCGGCCCTCCTCGCTCTCCACTTCGATGTCGCCGTGGTGTGCCCGCACCAATCGGCGCGTGACGGAGAGCCCAAGCCCCACGCCGGGGATGTCCGCGCGCGCGCCGCCGCCGCGACGATAGGGCGTGAAGATCGACTCGCGCTCCGAGGCCGGGATGCCGAGGCCGTGATCCTCGACCTCGATCACCGCGAACCCGTCGCGTTGGAAGAGCCTCACGTCGATCTCGCCTCCCTCCGGCGAGTACTTGATCGCGTTGGAGAGGAGGTTGCTCAGCACCTGCGCCAGCCGCTCGGGATCGTGGAGCACCTGCAGCGACGTGGCGGGCAGCGCGCAGCGGATGACGTGGGCGTCGGAGGTGGTGGCGAAGAGATCGACCAGCTCGCGCACGACCTCGCGCACGTCGCCGCAGTGCAGGTGGAGGTCGAAGCGTCCGGCCTCGATGCGGTGCACGTCGAGGAGGTCGCCCACCAGCCGGTTCATGCGATCCACCTGGCGGACGATGAGCCGCATCCGCTCCGCCTGCCGCTCCGGATCCGGTTTGCGCTCCGCGAGCATTGCCGTCATGCGAAGGCTGTTCATGGGGTTGCGCAGATCGTGCGCCACCGCGGCGAGGAACGTCAGCTGTCTCGCCCGCTGCGCCGCGAGCCTGTCGATGAGCGCGTTCACCCCGGAGGCAATCTCCGCCAGCTCCTGCGTCGCCTCCTCCGGCACGTGCCGCTCCGCCTCGAGGGCGCGCTCGTCGAGGGCCGCCCGCAACCGCTGCACCGGCAGGTAGATCCACCGCCGCGCGAAGTAGATCGTTCCCACCAGCGCGGCCGCGGCGAACGCCAGCGCGGCGATCGTCATCAGCTGCGAGATGCGGCTCCAGCGTCGCGTGCGCTCCACCGCGTCGTTCGCCTGCTGCTGGATGAGCGTGGCGATCCGCGTGACGTCACCGACCGCTTCCTCCATGTCCTCGCGGAGGATGCTGCCGAACTCCGGCGGATTCGCGAGCACCTCGGTCCGGATGCGGTGCACGGTGGTAGCGAGCTGGTGGACGAGCTCCCTCTCCTCCGGCGTCTGTGCGAGCGCCTCGGCGTCCGCGAGCCGTTCGACGAGCTCCCGTTCGCTCTGCGCCCAGAGCGTCCGCCAGCGTTCCTCGCCGGTCTCGCCGTAGAGCTGGTGCGCGCGCGTGGCGGAGAACAGGCTCAGCTGCAGCGCGTCGATGTTGCGCAGCGTGGCCATCGAGTCCTCGAACTCGTCCGAGACGTCCGCCAGGCGGATCGCGGAGATGGTGAGCAGGCCGCTGAAGAGCAGCGTCCCCAGGAACATGCTCACGCCGAGGAGCAGGAACGCCCTCCGGATACTCGGGGTCTTGCGCCGCGGGCTCACCACACTGAAGGTAAACACGGTGACAGCAGGCGGGGGTCTGCCGTGCGCGCCGCTCGCTTCGTCGCTCGACGTTCGTTCCGCGTCTTCAGGGGCTCGCAGCCGCGATCACCGCAGCGCGCGAGGAGAGTCCATCCGCGTAGAGCGCTCGCAGCTCCTCCGGCAGCAGGGACCGCTCCACCACGGGCAGCGAAGCGCGCAGGTGCTCGGACAGGCGCTGCAGCTCCTTGCGCACGACTTTCTCCGGCAGCCCGCAGTAGGCGCCGTACTCCCGCCAGCTGCGCGCGGTGAGGTTGCGCTTCTTGCCGCCCACGCTCAGCGCCAGATCGTCCGCGCCGAGGATGATCTCCGAGTCGAGCAGGTCGTACGCCGGCGACATGCGCACGCGCCCGTCCGCGCCAGTCACCAGGGACAGGTTCTTCAGGTGCAGGTCCCCGTTGCCCACCGCCCAGCTGAAGGCCATCTGCCGGAAGAGCTTCACGGCTTCGATCACGGGTTCGGACGCGTGTCGCTTCAGCAGCCGCGCGCAGAGCTCGGCGGAGCCTTCGTAGCGATCCTTCGTCGGCTGCTCCGCGAGCTGGTTGAAGTCTTCGACCTGGAGCTTGCGGCCGTCGTCCGCGCGATCGAAGCGGCGGACCACGTACGCGAGCGATCCGTCGGCGAGACGCAGCAGTGAGCACGCGGGGATCTCGAGGCCACAGCGCGCGGCAAGACGCATCGTCAGGTGCTCGTTCTCCGGCACGTGCGGAAACGCGTTCGCCTGCGGCTTGAGGATGTAGCGACTGCCGACGGGCGCGGGCACCAGCGCTCGTCCCTCCGCGTCGAGCGCCACCGCCACCTTTCGTTGCACGCCGGAGAGCGCGACCTTGCCCGCGAGCTCGAGGCTCACCGAGTGAAGGTTGCGCAGCTCGAAGTCCACGCGCGGAAGACGCGGTACCCCGAAGAGCGCCCGCAGACACCGTGGATGGTACGCGTCGCCTTCACCTTCACCTTCACCTTCACCGCCGCCGGTGGAGGTGCGCGCCGAGGCGACGGGGTCGAGGCACACGAGGCAGACGCTCCCGCTCGGCGCGCTCACGTGGAGGCCTCGTCGAGCGGAGAGATCTCCACCGCGCCCACGCAGTCCGCGCACGTCGCGAGCAGCAGGCCGAACGCGTCGTCCTTGGGGATCTTCAACTTCGCGGTGGACAGCTCCAGCAGCCAGCCTTCGGGCAACAGGTTGTCGAAGAACGGGTGCAGGCCACGCGCGTCGTACGGCGCCTCGCGCAGTGGAAGGGTGAGCGACACCGGGACGCGGTCCGCGCGCGCGAGCCAGGAGGGCAAGTAGGTGAAGCGCGAGCCGCTCTCGAGCTCCTCGATCACGCCGACGGCCACGCCATCCAGCCGCACCTCACCTCGGCGCATCCACCACCCCGAGCGTCTTGCCGAAGACCGCCAGCACGCGATTGACCGCGTCCATGCGAAGCGTGGGCTTGCCGCGCTCCAGGTCGGAGAGGAAGGGCTGGCTCACGCCGGCCAGCTCTGCCAGCGCGGCCTGACTGAGCCCGTTCGCCTTGCGCCGAGCGCGGACGAAGCCGGGCACATCTGATAGCCGATCGGCTATGGGAGTCGGATCCACGGCGCGCAGGATAACCCTGCGGGGCGGAATGACAAACGATCGGCTATGAAACGGCCGGATCCAGGCCTTCTGGCGCGGGAACGCGACCGGTGGCGCTCGTTGATAGCCGATCGGCTATGAGCGAGAGACCATCCGCGAGGCGCTCACCCCTGCCCCGACGCCGCAGCCCGTCGCGCGGACACCTTCTTCAGGCTCTGCAGCATCACCCAGCCCGGCCCGGTGAGCTCGGTCATGAAGAGGCCTTCGCCGCCGAAGAGCATCTTGCGGCAGCCGCCCACGCCTCGGATGCCGTAGGTCACGGTCTCGCTGAACACCGCGAGGTTGCCGGTGGAGACGAGCAGCTTCTCCCCCGGCGCGAGCTGCTTCTCGATGAAGTCGCCTGCTCCGTGCACGAGCGCGATTCCGGTGCCGGAGAGCTTCTGCAGAAAGAGCCCCGCGCCGCCGAAGAACGCCGCGCCCGCGCTGCGCGCCACCGTCACGTCGATGTCCACCTCGCCCACCGCGCCGACGAACGAGCCCGAGGTGCAGATGATCGAGCCGCGCGAGAGATCCCAGGTCGCGAGCCGGCCCGGCTGGTTCGAACCGATGACGACCCACGCGCCCGGTCGCTGCGCGGTGACGTGCGTGAGCGCGATGCCCTCGCCCGCGAGCACGCGGCCCACCGCCTTGCCTGCGCCGCCCGGGATGCGGAGCGTCCAGTCGATGCCGTCGTAGGCGATGAGGCCGCCGCGGCTGACCCACATGGGCTGGTCGCGCTTGAGCTCGATGCGCGCGGTCTGCGCGATGACGCCGCTGATCTCGACCGAGTCCGTGTAGCGGGCGAGCTGCTCGCGCTCGAGTGTCACCAACTGGTCGAGAACCGGCGTGCGCTTGTCGTTCGTCATTGACTGGCCCTTCGCGAGGTCAGGTGGGGGGCAAGCGGACCATCCCACGGGAAGCGCGCGGGGGCCCGTTTTCGACCGCACGTCGCTGGAAAAGATCGTGCCCGATCGCGCCGAGGCCGATTTACCGGCCTCCGGCGAGGGGGCCTTTACAGGGGGCAGTCGGAGATCAGAATCACGCGCCTGGACTTCGAAGCGGGAGGGGTTGCTTTGGCGGGTGCTGCGCGGGATCTGCGGCGGGAAGAGGCGTTCGAAGGGGCTGAGCCGAGGCTCACGCGGTTCCACGAAAGGCTTCTGGCGGAACAACTGACGGCGAAGAGCGGCGACAGCCGCAGCCGGCTGGCGTCCGCGCTTTCGGAGGCAAAGGTCGATCTCAATCCGCACCAGCTCGAGGCCGCGTGCTTCGCGCTCGATGCACTGCCGCGCGGCGGCTGCATGCTCGCGGACGAGGTCGGCCTGGGTAAGACGATCGAGGCGGGCATCGTCATCGGTCAGCTGGTCGCGGAGGGCCGGCACCGGGTGCTCATCTGCGCGCCGGCGACGCTGCGCGCGCAGTGGCAGAGCGAGCTGAAGGAGAAGTTCGACCTCGACACGATCATCGTGGACGGGCGCAGCGTGCGGGCGACCGGCAACGTGTTCGAGCGCCCCTGCCCCGTCATCTGCTCCATCCCCTTCGCCGCGAACAAGGCGGAGATGCTCGCGCAGATCCCGTGGGACGTCGTGATCATCGACGAGGCCCACCGGCTGCGGAACGCGTGGAAGCCGTCGAACAAGACGGGCAAGGCGCTGCGGATGGCGCTGCGCGACCGGCCGAAGATCCTGCTGACCGCGACGCCGCTGCAGAACGATCTGATGGAGCTCTTCGGGCTGGTGTCGCTGCTCGACGAGCAGATCCTCGGACCGGAGGCGGCGTTCCGTTCGCGCTACCAGCCGGACCCGGAGATCGGCGGGCTGGTGGAGGATGCGTCCCGCGAGCTGAAGGAGCGCCTCGCGCCGGTGGTGCAGCGAACCCTGCGCCGGCAGGTGCGCGAGTACGTGCGGTACACGAACCGCCGCAGCATCGTGGAGGACTTCGCGCCCTCGCCGGAGGAGCAGGACCTCTACGAGAAGGTGTCGGAGTACCTGCGGCGCAGTGAGGCCGCGGCGATCGAGCCGGGCAAGAAGACGCTGCTCACCCTCGCCTACCGCAAGCTGCTCGCGTCCTCGACGTTCGCGATCGCGCCCACGCTGCGGAAGATGGCGGTGGCGCTGGAGAAGAAGCTGCACGCGGCGAAGCTGGGGCAGGCGGCGAACTCGCTGCTCTTCGAGCCGGAGGAGCTCGCGCAGTGGAGCGAGGAGGCCGAGGAGTGGTCGGACGATCCGGCGCGGCCCGCTTCGATGCAGACGCTGGAGCGCGAGCTGTGGGAGCTCAAGCACTACGCGGACCTCGCGGAGAGCATCAAGGTCAACGCGAAGGGAGAGGCGCTCAAGCGCGCCATCGACCGGATCTTCACCGTCGCGCGCGCGCACCAGTGGCCGGAGAAGGCGGTCATCTTCACCGAGTCGCGGCGCACGCAGCAGTACCTCTTCGACCTGCTCTCGGCGCACGGCTTCAAGGGGAAGATCAGCGTCCTCTCCGGTGACGCGGGCACGCCCGAGGAGCGGCGCGCGCTGGTGGAGGAGTTCCGGGATCGTTCGCAGATCCTCCTCTCCACCGAGGCGGGCGCGGAGGGACTCAACCTCCAGTTCTGCAACCTGCTGGTGAACTACGACCTGCCCTGGAACCCGCAGCGGCTCGAGCAGCGCATCGGCCGGTGCCACCGCTACGGGCAGCAGCGGGACGTGCTCGTCATCAACTTCCTCAACCGCCAGAACGCGGCGGACGCGCGGCTCTACGAGCTGCTGGAGAAGAAGCTCAACCTCTTCGACGGCGTGTTCGGCGCGAGCGACGAGATCCTCGGCGCGCTGGAGAGCGGCGTGGACTTCGAGCGGCGCGTGCTCGACATCTACCAGTCGTGCCGCCACCCGGAGGAGATCGTCAAGGCGTTCGAGCGGCTGCGCGCCGACCTCGAGAAGAACATCGACTCGCGGATGACGCAGACGCGGTCGATGCTCATGGAGCGCTTCGACGGCGACGTGCGGAGAAGGCTGCGCATCGCCCAGCAGGAGACGAAGGAGGCGCTCGATCAGCGCAAGGGTGATGCCTCCGCGCTGACACGGTCGGTGCTCGGCAAGGGCCAGGAGGTCACGCGCAAGGGGCTGCAGCAGGCCGCGGCGGAGATCCGCAGCCGCACCCACGACGCGGTGAGCTACCTCACGCTCGATGCGTCGTCGCTGCCCGCGCGGCTGGCGAGGCTGGCCGGAAGCGACGGCTGGTGGTTCGCCTACAAGTTCGAGTTCGGCGGGCTCAAGCCGGAGGAGCGGCTCGTGCACCTCGTGCTCATCCGCGAGGGAGATTCGTTCCGCCTGCTGCCGGTGAAGGACGCGGACCACTTCCCGCGACTGCCGGCCGAGGAGGAGACGAGCCGCAGGCCGCCGCCGCTGTCGGTGTCGCAGTTCCAGGAGCAGGCCATTGCGTCGGTGCGCGACGAGCTGCTTCGGGCGGCGGAGCGCCGGAGCCTCCTCGAGCAGGACGTGCAGCGCGAGCGCGCGGAGCGCTACGCCGAGGACTGCCTCCTCGAGGCGCGTCAGGCCGTGGAGCGCGCGCGCCGCGACTGGGAGAACGCCCGGAAGAGCGTGCTCGGCGTGGACGAGCCCACCGAGCGCGTGAAGGCCCGCGCCAACGCGGAGCGGCTGGAGCGCGAGTACCGCAAGAAGCTCGCGTCGCTGCGCAATGAGGAGGAGACCCGGTACGCGATCAAGGATCGCAACGCGTCGCTCCTCGCGCAGCGGGCGAAGGTCACGGAGAAGAAGTCGCTCGTGGCGAGCGCTTACTTCTGGCTGCGCTGAAGGGTTGAGGCGCCGGGTTCAGCCGAACCACGGCCCCTGCTCCGGCGCGAAGATCTTCACGCGTTGCAGGAGGTCCGGAGGGAGGCGCTCGCGGAGGACGCGGTGCACCGCCTCCGGCTCGTGCACCTGGCTGAAGTGCATGAGGATCAGCGCTTCGTTGTGGAAGCGATCCGCGCGTTCGATCACGTCATCGAGATGAACGTGCGTGCGCGCGACGGCGTCTGCCGCGGACCGTTCGCCGCCGATGAAGGAGCACTCGAGCAGCAGGACCTTCGCGTCCAGAACTTCGGGTGCCGTCTCCAGCACGGTGGCGAGTGAATCACCCGCCCAGGCGATCTCGCGGCGGTCGGTCCACTCCAGCATCGACTCGTCCCCTTCCCTCCGACGCCGGACGATCTCCTCTTCGGAGAGGTCCGCACATTCCGCGCGAAGCTTCCTGACCCGCCGGCCGAAGAGGTAGCCGAGCGACGGGATGACGTGATGGCTGCGGAAGGCGCGGACGAACCAGTCGCCCTGCAGGTCGGCCTCGTCGCCCGGGCAGAGGCCGTGGAGCGTCCAGGTGTGGTCGCAGGCGTGGACGGCGCAAGAAGCCTCCATGCTCGCCTGCAGAGTCGGGATGAGCTCCTTCGGCGCGAAGATCCGCGCGGGCGTGTGACGCACGAAGCTCCGCATGGAGAGCGCCTGCATCAGCCCTCCCACGTGGTCCACGTGACCGTGGCTGAGAAACACGTCGTTGAAGCGGCCCATCGAGCGCAGGCCGATGCCCGCGTCGAGGAGGAAGTCGAGCTCGGGGATGAGGATCGACGTGTACACGCCGCCCACGGACACGCCGCGGAACGTCCACTCGCCTGCACGGACCTCGGTGATCATCGCCTTGAAGATGGGGGCGACCGCGGTCGGAATCCACCCGCGGGCCGATGATTTCGCGGCGCGCTCTCCGTCCACCCTCCAGCAGGCAAAACCCCGGAGGATCCCATGCCCGTGCAGAGCGTCATGCCGTACCTCTTCTTCAGCGGCACCACCGAGCAGGCCGTGCGTCACTACGAGAAGGCGCTCGGCGCGAAAGCCGAAGGCCTCGTGCGCTACGGCGAGATGGGAGGAATGCCGATGGACGAGGCCACGAAGAGCCGCGTCGCCAACGTGAACATCAAGATCGGCAGCTTCACGCTCATGGCCGGAGACGTGGAGGCCGGCAAGGAGGCCAGCAAGGTGAGCAACGTCGAGGTGTGCCTCGCGTACGACGACCTCGATGAGATGAAGCGCGCGTTCACCGCGCTCGGCGAGGGCGGCTCGATCACCATGAACATCGAACTCGCGCCGTGGGGCGACTCCTTCGGCGGACTGACCGACAAGTTCGGCATCCGGTGGATGTTCATCGGCCCGGCGCCGAAGAAGGCGTAGCGAGAGCCCCGGACCTCGGCCTGCACGCGCGCGGCGTAGCCGTGTCAGGGCACGCAGAAGGTGCCGTCACACGCGTAGCCTGCGGGACAGGTCGTGCAGTTGTTGCCGCCAGACCCGCACTGGCTGCTCGAAGTGCCGGGGACGCAGATGGTCCCGGCGCAGCAGCCGTTGCAGTTCGCGGCGCTGCACGCTGCTCCTGCGTCCGAGGCCGGCTGACATGCGCCCATCTGGCACGTATTCGGGGAGAGGCAGGTGACACACGCCCCGCCGCCGTGGCCGCAGTTGGCGGCTGAGGCCCCCGGAAGACAGAGGGTTCCGGAGCAGCAGCCGCTGCAGTTCGAGGCGTTGCACGCCGGATTCGTCCCCGCATCCACCGGCGTGCCCGCGTCCACCGTGTTCGGGTGCTGGCAGACGTTCTGGCTGCACACGTTCGGCGCAGAGCAGGCCGCGCACGCGGCGCCGCTCTTGCCGCACTTGGATGACGACGTGCCCGGCAGACAGAGGTCCCCCTCGCAGCAGCCCGCGCAGTTCGTCGAGTCGCAGGCCGCGGGGCTCCGACAGGCGCCATTGAGGCAGTAACTGGTTCCCGTGCACGTCGTGCAGGCGTTGCCACCACCGCCGCAGTTCGTGTTCGACGTGCCGGAGAGGCAGACACCTTCGGCGCAGCAGCCCGCGCAGTTCGTGACCGAGCACGGACCGGGATTGGGTTCGTTCGGCCCGGGCGGATCGGTGACCACGACTCCACCATCGCCAACGGGCGCATCACCGCCGACGAACCGGCCGAAGAAGCTGATGGAGCCGATGATGTCGCGGTCCACGATGGCAGGCGTCGGGATGAAGCGGTCGCCATCGCGCGAGCCGTAGAGGGCCACGGCACGCCCCGTGACGTCGAAGTGGGGCCGAAGGGCGAGGCGCGCGGGCCGCGACAGCGCGGTGTCGGGCGGCGTGAGCTCCACCAGCGGCGTGAGTGTGGGGACGCTCGTGGCGACGGAGGCATCGACGACGCTCGCACACACCACCCGCTCGTCGGCCAGCGCACCCGAGGGGATCTCGAGCACCATCCCATCGAGCTGCACGGTCCCGCCTTCGCTGCCGAGGCGGACGCACTCGCTGCTCGCTGGCGGCGCGACGAAGCACGCGCTCGTGGTCACACCGGCGGCGAAGGCGACGACTGCAAAGCACGCGAAACGCGACAGGATTGACATGTCGCCATGCTCGCGCGCAGGCCCATCGTCGTCAAAGGATCCCGCGCCTGTTCCGACTCGCGGTTGTTCGCGCGATCCCCCGCCCGTAACATCTGCGCGCGATGGCCGCGCAGCTCTCCACCCATCCTCGCGCGGTCGTTGCACCGTGACGCGCCCTGCCCTGCTCGCGGGCATCCTCTTCATCTCCGGGCTCTGCGCGCTGGTGTTCCAGACCGCGTGGTTCCGCGAGCTGCGGCTCGTCTTCGGCGCCTCGACGCATGCGAACGCCGCGGTGCTCGCGATCTTCATGGGCGGGCTCGGCGCGGGCGGGCTGTGGCTCGGGCCGCGCGTGGATCGCAGCCCGCGACCGCTTCGGCTCTATGCGGTGCTCGAGCTGCTCGCGGCAGTGAGCGCTGCAGTGAGCCCCTTCCTCATCGACGGCGTGCGCGCGCTGTACGCGATGACCGGCGGCTCGCCCGTGCTCGGCGACGTGACCGCGACGCTGCTGCGGCTCGGGCTCTCCGCGCTGGTGCTCGCGGTGCCGACGATCGCCATGGGAGGCACCCTTCCCGCGGCGGTGCGGGCGGCGACGGGCGATGCGGACAGAAGGCGCGTCGGGCTCTCGTTGCTCTACGGCGCCAATGCGCTCGGCGCGGTGGTGGGGACGATCGCGGGGACGTTCTTTCTCTTCGAAGCCTTCGGAACGCGAGGCACGCTCTGGGCGGCCTCGGCGCTCAATGCGCTCCTGTGTGGGGTGGCCTTCTTCATCGACGCGCGCACCGGTCGGGTCGCGCCAGTTGCGGCAACGGCTACGCCCCAGCCCGCTCCTTCGCGTGACGCAGAGGTCACCCAGGGCCACGTGCGCTTCGTGCTCGTCGCCGCGGCGATCACCGGCTTCGTGTTCTTCCTCATGGAGCTCGTCTGGTACCGCATGCTCGCGCCGCTGCTGGGCGGGAGCGTCTTCACCTTCGGGCTCATCCTCGCCACCGCGCTGCTGGGCATCGGCGCGGGCGCGCTCGTCTATCGCTGGCCCGGTACGCAGCGTCGTCCTTCGGTCGGCGGGTTCGCGCTCACCTGCGCGGTCGAGGCGGCAGCGCTCGGGATTCCTCTGGCGCTCGGCGATCGCGTGGCGCTGCTGGCGGTACTCCTGCGCGAAGCCTCTCCTCTCGGCTTCGGCGCACACGTGGCGGGTTGGGCAGTGGTCACTGCGCTGGTGGTGCTCCCCGCAGCGTTCGTCTCCGGGCTCCAGTTCCCGCTGCTCGTCGGACTGCTCGGTGAAGGGACCGCGAAGCTGGGACGTCAGGTCGGCGCGGCGTATGCGTTCAACACCGGCGGCGCGATCGCGGGATCGCTGGTGGGTGGGTTCCTCGCGGTGCCGTTGCTCGGTGCGGTGGGCGCGTGGAGGGCCTGCGCCTTCGCGTTGTGTGCGCTGTGCCTGTGGGCGTTCTGGCGCGCGCGACGGGAACGCACACTCTCAGGCGGGCTCGCATCAAGCGGCGACTGGCCCGTGCTCGCGAGCGCCGGGCTGGCCCTGCTGATGGCGCTCGCACCCGGACCTACCTCCTTCTGGCGGCACTCTCCGATCGGCGCGGGCCGGGGCGAGAACCTCCTCGAGTCCGCCAATCGTCTCGAGCGCTTCATCCGCAACAAGCGCCGCGACGTGTGGTGGGAGCGAGACGGCCGCGAGAGCAGCCTGGCCATGACGCGCTCGCAGGGCATCGCCTTCGAGGTGAACGGCAAGACGGACGGCCACTCCATCGGCGACGGGCCCACGCAGGTGATGGGCGGGCTGGTGGGCGCGTTCATGCACGACGCCATCCGGCGCGTGCTGGTGATCGGGCTCGGCACCGGTAGCACCGCGGGCTGGCTCGCGGACCTGCCCACCGTCGAGCGCGTGGACGTGGTGGAGATCGAGCCGGTCGTCGAACACGTGGCGCGCGCCTGCGCGGCGGTGAATCGCAACGTGCTCGATCATCCGAAGGTGCGCGTGCACTACGCGGACGCGCGGGAGGTCCTGCTCGCTCGCGGAGAGAGCTACGACCTCATCTTCTCCGAGCCCTCGAACCCCTACCGCGCCGGCGTGGCCAGCCTCTTCACCCGCGAGTTCTACCGGGCCGCGGGCGCACGGCTCGCACCGGGCGGCGTGTTTCTTCAGTGGCTGCAGGCCTACGAGGTGGACGCGCTCACCGTCGCCGGCGTGTACGCGACGCTGATGCCGGAATTGCCGCACGTGATCACCTGGACCACCCAGCCGGGGGATCTGATCCTCGCCGCCACGCGCGAGCCGGTGAGGCTCGACGTCGAATCCCTGCGGCGCCGCATGTCTTCGGACGTGATGCGCGAGGCGGCCAACGACGTGTGGCGCGTGGACTCGGTGGAGGGCGTGGTCGCGCACCTCGTCGGCGATACCGGGTTCGCGGAGAGCCTCGCGCGGCAGGGACAGGCGCACGTGAACACGGACGATCTGCCGCGGGTGGAGTTCGCGTTCGCGCGCACCGTGGGACGCGGCGCACGGGTGGATCTGGGAGAACTGCACGCGATTGCGTCTCGAACCGGGCTGCCGTTCTCGATGATCGACGGGCCGCTGGATCATTCGGCTGTGCGCGATGTCCGCACGCGCCTGCTCATCGGCAACGGACACTCCGCGCAGTTCGACGATCTCGCCGACACGGAGAGCCGGGCGCGCGGCGAGGTGCTGCAGCACTTCTTCGACGAGGACTTCGGCAGCGCCGCCGCTTCCTACTGGAGCGAGCCCTACGCGCCGCGTGATGCGTTCGAGCGGATGCTCGTCGCCGCGCTGGCGATCGAGGTGCGCAGGGAGGACGTGGGCGAGCGGCTGGAGCTCGTGGAGACGACGCATCCCACCGAGGCGCTCATTCTCCGTGCGCTCGACACGGCCGCGGATGGAGACCTGACGCTGGCGGTGGAGTGGCTCGAGCGCGCCTTCACCGGGATGCAGAAGGACCCGTGGGTGGAGGCGGTGATCGGCAAGGCGGCGCTCACGCTGGCCACGAACATCGGCCTGCGGGAGCCGAAGCTCGCGCGCAGGCTCTACGACGCGCTCGCGCAGCCGTTCGCGGTGCACGCGCAGGACGAGTACCGGCACCTCGCGCGCGTGAATCTCGCGGCGGAGGCGGACTTCGCGAAGCTCTGCGCCGAGGCGCTCGCCCCGTTCGAGCCCCACTCTCCCTGGACGCCGGAGATGCTCGAGTATCGCGTGCGCTGCTACTCGCGGATGCGGGGAGGAGCGCTCTACCGCGCCGCCACCGCCGACCTCGCGCGCTACGAAGCGAGAGAGCCGACGACGATGACGGAACTGCTGCGGCCCGCGCCGGGGCTTTGAGCGTCAGGTCTTCAGCCGCAGCGCGCCGGGGATGAGCGACAGGCGGCACGGGAGGCGCCCGGGCTGTTCGCCATCGAGATCGAGGAGAACCTCGGAGCCGTCCACCGATTCGGCGACGAGCTCTCGGCAGCGGAACCGGCGCGTCCCCGGCAGGTTGACGTGGTCGCCGCTGTAGATGCTCTTCTGCTTCAGCGCGAAGTCCACGATCGAGTAGCCGCTCCACACGGTGACGTCGAAGATCCCGTCTCCCGGATCCGCGTCCGGCGCGACCTTCATCCCGCCGCCGAAGTACTTCCCGTTCGCCACCGCGACGTTGGTGATCGAGAACTCCTCCGGCGCGCCGCCATCCCAGCTCATGCGCACGCGGCGGTCTGCGTACTTGAGCATCGCGCGCGCGCTGCCGAGCATGAAGCTCAGCTTGCCCCCCAGCGCCTTGCTCCGCTTGTTGACCTCCTGATCCACGAGCCCGCTCACGCCGAAGGAGCAGATGTTGAGGAAGAACCGGCTCGTGCGCCGGCCCTCGAGGTCCTCGAACTCCGCCCGGCCCACGTCGAGCGTGCGCAGCGCGCCGGAGCCAATCCGCTTCAGCGCCGCGTCGAGCTCCGCGCCCCAGTCGAAGGTCTTGCCGAAGTCGCCACCCGTGCCACGCGGCACCACGCCGAGCGTCGCGCGCGGGTTCAGCGGACGGCCGTCATCGTCGAAGAACCCGTTCACCACCTCGTTGATCGTGCCGTCACCGCCGACCGCGATCACGCACTCGTTGCCCTCTTCCAGGGCGCGACGCGCAACGCGCGCAGCGTCCATCGGGCCGGAGGTGAACGCGTGCTGGAAGTCGCCCAGCGCCCGCCCCACCCGCGCCGCGAGCTCCGGCCACTTGCGGCCGGTCTCACCGTTCGCGCTGCCCGGATTCACCACGAGGAAATGCTTCAAGGATCCGCTCCCACGTCTTCGTTCTGCGCAGAGTCCGGCACCGCGGCCTCCGGCGTCTTCAACCAGCGCCGCAACAGGTGCAGCAGATCTTCGGACTCGCGACCCGCGCGCTGGAACATCCGCGCCGAGGTCGGACAGGCGGTCACCACGCGCTCGCCAGAAGGCCCCACGCGCTCCGCCTGACGACGCGCGATCGTCACCGAGGTGTCCGCCATGGTTCTCGGCAGGAGCCCGCCACCGCCCGAGCAGCCCGCCTCCGCGCGATTCTCCTGCGCCTCGCCGAACGCACCGGCCGCCGCGCGCAACAGCCGGCGTGGCTCCTCGTACTGGCCCAGCCCGCGGCCGAGGTGACAGGCGTCGTGGTACGCGACCTTCTCCTCCAACGGCGCGCGCGCGGGCGCATGCTCGAGGCGCTCGGCGAAGACCTCGTACACGGTGCGGATGCGCGGGTGCAGCTCCACGCCCACGCGCGGATAGACGATCTTCAGCGTGTACGCGCAGCCCGGATCGAGCACCACCAGCTCCGAGTAGCTGTCCAGCGCCTGCGCCATGCCCTCCGCATGTTCGGTGAACGCGCGCATGTCGCCGGCCGCGTAGAGCGGGTAGCCGCAGCAGCGCGAGGCGACCTTGCTCGTCCCCATCGGCGCGCCGAGCGCTTCGCCCACCGCCACCGCGTCCTCGACGAGATCCGGCCGCTTCACCAGCGTGCTGCAGCCGGGGAAGAGGTGGAAGCGCACCGGCGTCTGCGTCTTCTGCACGAGGTCCGCGAGGCTGCGCCCGAACGGGTTGCCGTGCTGCGCAAACGTCCGCAGCGTGGACGACGCCCCCTCCGGCGCGAGCTCGCGATCGACCGCCTGCTGCCGCGCGGAGAAGAGCGCGAAGCCGACCTCGTTCTCGTGACGGCAGTAGGTCTTGCAGCGCAGGCAGCCGGTGCAGCCGTACATCGCCTTCGCCCCGCTGGCCTCGAGCGAGCGCTTCCCCGTGGTGACGAGGAACGCTTCGGTCATCTTCCCCCACGTGCTCACGGTCTCGCTCTGCGTCGCGTCCGAGACCGGGCACGCGAAGCGGCAGACCTTCGGGCAGTACGCGCAGTACGCGTAGGCCTGGCGGTGGTTCGTCTCGTCGCTCACGGCCGCTCTCCCATCACGCCATTCGGATCCGCCTCGGCCAGCGCCTGCAGCAGCGGCGTCGTCTCTGCCGTCTCCCGGATCCAGGGCGCGCGCCGCATGGGCAGGCCACGCTCCGTTGCGCCCTCCACCAGCGCCGACTCGAGGCCCGCGCGCCAGAGGGTCAACGCGACCACGCCGGGCGATCCTTCGTTCAACTTCTCCACGTGCCGCGCGTGCAATTCCGCCGCGAGGTCCTCCCACGACAGCTCGCGCTCTTCGTGGGGATTCTCAGGGAGCGCCACCGGCTCGGGCGAGGGCTTCATCGGCTTGCCGCCCGCAGCATTGAACGCGTCACCCGCGCTGACGAGATCGCGCTCCACTCCGTCTGCCGAACCAATGACCTTTCCCCACGCCGTCCAGCGTCCACCGTCGTGCGCGAGCACCAGCCGGTCGAACCAGACGCCGGCAGCGAGGCTCCGCCGCACGCCCTCGAGCAGCGCGCCCACTTCGTCGAAGGCGTACTGCACCTCGCTACCCGCGCGAGGCCGGTTGAACACGCGCAGCGTCGCAGAGAGCAGCAGCCCGAACCGGCCCTCTCCGCCGAGGAAGAGCTGATCCAGATCCGGGCCCGCGGCGCTGCGAGGGCTCGGCCTCGACGAAAAGCGCAACCCATCCGGCATCAACGCATCGAGCGCGAGGCACGCGGTCTCGAGCCTTCCGCCCGGCATCGCGCGCAGGCCGGCCCACGGTCCCTCGAGCCAATCCGACACGGTCAATGGCTGCATCGAAGGGCTGATCGGCCCGAGGCTGAGATCCTTCAGCCGCAGCGCCTCCTCCAGCTCCATCAACGTCACGCCCGCGCCGGCCTGCACCACGCCGCTCTTCACGTCGATGTGGCCGATGCGCTGCAACCGCGCGCGGGAGATCGTCACCTCGTGGCCGAGTGCGCCGCCGTGCGTGCGGAGGATCCGGAAGGCCTCCATCAGCTCGCGTTCGTCCTGCGGCGTCGCCACCCGCGTCACCGCGTCGAAGCGATCTCCGAGCAGGGCCCGCAGGCCCTCGTTCATTGCCGCGCTCACAGGCCGAGCTTCCCCGGGTTCATGATCCCGTCCGGATCGAACGCGCGCTTGAGCGACTGCAACATGCGCCTGCCCTCACCGAGTTCCTGCTGCAGCTGCGCCGACTTGAGGAGGCCGACGCCGTGATGGTGGCTCACCGTCGCGCCCGCGCTCAGCGCCGCGGCGAGGCCCACGCGCCACAGTTCGTCGTAGCGCTGCTCCTGCGCCTCGTCCCCAGCCGCCGACGCCGCAAAGGAGAAGTAGAGCGAGCACCCTTCGGGATACGCGTGCGAGAAGTGGCAGAGCGCGAAGGCCAGCGGAGACACCGCGGCGCGCACGCGGTCGTACACATCGAGCACGCGGTCCCACGTCGCCGCGACCTCCATCGTGTCGGCGAACGCGCCCGAGTCGAGCATCGGCGACATCTTGTAGGACACGCTGTAGCGCTCGCGGTACCAGTCGAGCCCCGGCTGCACGCCCTCGTCCTCGCCGCCGCCCCGCAGGCAGATCGCGCGCGCGGCATCCTCTTCTCGAACGGTGCGCCGCTTCTCGCCCTCGAACGCGAGGATCAGCCGGCAGTCGTTGAAGAGGTGCGCCGCGCGGTTGAGCAGCGACGGCCGGCCCAGCGTCGAAGGCGTGAGCTTGCGCGCGAGCGCGGGCAGCAGCTCCGACCGGAGCGAGCTGCGCAGCGAAGGCGGCGTGCGCTCCTTGTGATGACCGCCGCTCTTGCCCACCAGCGCGGTGTCGAAGGGGTCATAGAGCCGGACCACCGAAGGCCGCAGCCCCGAACGGAAGATGCGCCGAATCGCCTCCAGCCCGTCGCCCACGCTGTGGAAACGGATGCCGCGGAACGCGCGATGCTCCGGCACCGGCTGCACGCGGAGGGTCGCGCCGGTGAAGGCGCAGAGCGTCCCTTCCGAACCGATGAGCAGCTGCGCGAGATCCGGTCCGCGCCGCGGCCGTTCGGGCGTCACCACGCGCTCGCCCGTTCCGAGCACCGCGCGCACCGAGAGCGCCATGTCCTCGATCTTGCCGTAGAGGCTCGAGAACTGGCCCGCGCTGCGTGCCGCGAGCCAGCCGCCGAGCGTGGACATGTAGATCGACGAGGGGAAGTGCCCGAGCGTGTAGCCTTCGGCGTTGAGCTTCCGCTCCAGCACCTCGCCGATGATCCCCGCCTGCGCGAACACCGTGCGCCGCGTGCGATCGACCGGGTCCACGCGCTCGAGCTTCT
The DNA here is from genome assembly GCA_023423535.1 of Pseudomonadota bacterium. GTDB lineage: Bacteria > Myxococcota > Myxococcia > Myxococcales > Myxococcaceae > JAFAFL01. Next base: position 15,112 of record JAFAFL010000066.1, on the reverse strand, counting down.
TCAGGTCCAGCGCGATGCCGCCCTTCAACGCGACCACGCCACCACACACGCCCGAGCCCGCGCCGAACGGGATGACCGCGAGCCTGTGCGCGCGCGCGGTGCGGATGACGTGCGAGACCTCGTCCTCGTCCTTCGGCCACACCACCGCGTCCGGCGGCGGCGGGATCTTTCCCTGACGGATCCAGAGCAGCGCCTTCGGCCACACGTCGCGCGAGTAGCTGAGTCGATCCTGCTCCTCGAAGGAGACGCGGCCCTCCAGCGTTCGCGCGAGCTCCGCACCGGCGGCACGCGCGGCCTCCGCGGGCGGCGGAAGGCGATCGGCCCTGACTGGCTGGAGCCTCAAGACCGCGGGGCCCCGACGTCGTGAGCGCCGCACGCATCCAGCTGCGCGAGCCGCCCCTTGAGGTACCGCGCGATGCGCTGCAACGGCACGCGCGTGGGACACACCGTCTCCGCCTGCGCGAGTGCTTCGGGCCGGATGGTCTCGATCGCCTGTCGTGCGCGCGGCATGTCCGGCGTGGCGCGCGAATAGGAGACGGGCAGGAGGCTGAGGCCGCCGTACACCGTGCGCGGCAACGTCGAGAGCGTGGGGTCGTACGCGTCGCACAGCCCGCAGTGGATGCAGCGCGAGGCCTGCTCGAGCACCTCGCGATCCTCGGCGGAGGTGGGGATGAGACCTTCTGCCGCGTAGTTGTCGAGGAAGCGCTGCTTGCCGGTGCGCTCGTCGCGGCTGAAGAGCTTCTTCAGGGGATGGGCGATTGCCGCCCGATAACCCATGTAGAGATCGCCCTTGAGCTTCTTGCCGCCGGTCGACATGGGCGCAGGATAGTCTGGCGGCGCCCATGGGCGACATCCAGATCTTCCGAGACGTACAGAGCCACGCCGAAGGGTTTCCTCGCACCGTCCGCGTCTTCACCCCCACCCGCTACCGGACAGAGCCGCACGAGCGCTTCGGCGTCCTCTACATGCAGGACGGCCAGAACGTCTTCGAGCATCCGGAGTCCGCACGGCAGCCGACGTGGCGCGCCAACGAGGCGCTCGAAGGGCTCGTCTCGAGTGGTGAGCTCGGGCCCTGGATGATCGTCGCGGTGGATCACGGCCTCGGCCGCTTCGAGGACTACTCGCCCTGGGACGAGCCGCGCGTGGACGTGAAGGCGCGAGGCGAGACCTACGCGCGCTTCCTTCGCCACGAGCTCAAGCCGTGGGTCGACAGCACCTTCCGCACCCGCCCCGAGCCGGAGTGGACGGCGGTGTGCGGCTCGAGTCTCGGAGGGCTCATCTCGCTCTACCTCCACCTGCGCCACGGCTACGTCTTCCCGCGCGTGGCGGCGCTGTCGCCCTCGGTGATGTGGAGCGGAGAGACGATCTTCCGCGAGTGGACCGAGCACCCGCGCACGCCCGCACGCATCTACATCGACGCCGGCGAGCACGAGCACTTCGAGGGCATCTTCACCATGGCCTACGGAGAGAAGGTCGCCGCCTTCTGCCGCCAGTTGCAGGGCATGGGCTACGCGGAGTGGGAGCTGCGCTGCGTGCTCGAGCCGGGCGGCCAGCACACCGAAGCCGACTGGCAGCGCCGTCTGCCCGATGCCTTGCGCTGGGTGCTGGCGTTCTGAGTTCACCGCGCCGAGACGGCGGCCCCATCACCCCGCCGTCGTCGCCTGGATTGCTGCAATGGCCTCGAGCAGCGCGCCCTCCTCGCGATCCCGGATGAGGTACATCTCGTCGCCCATCGCGCCGCTGAAGGCGCGGGGCACGGGCTGGTGGACGACGAGGCTCTCCCCGAGCAGCTCGCGCAGCTGGGAGTGCGAGTACCGGTAGGGCCGCCACGCTCTGCGCGCGACGTGGGCCACGTGGTAGCGGCGCTCGTAGGTGAAGTCCTCCAGAGGATCGCCGGTCAGCATCGCGGCCCACAGCCGGAAGAGATCGATGTCCGCGGAGTAGTTCATCATGTCCACGGTGAACCCGCCCGGCGGGCGCACGTTGATCTCCAGCGCCCAGTAGCCGCCGTCGGGGAGCTCGAAGAACTCGACGTGGAAGAAGCGCTCGCGGATGCCGAACGCGTTGACCGTGCTCACGCCCAGCTCGCGCAGCGCCTCGGGCACCTCGCGCCAGTTGTAGTACGAGACGTCGAGCCCCTTCGTCACCACGTCCATCACCCCGTGGCTGTACACGTGCGCAGTCTCGAAGAGGATGCGGCCCTTCGCATCCACGAGGCCGTCGTAGCTGACGATGCGACCCGCGATGAACGGCTGCATGAGGTAGCCCTGCAAAGGCTCGCGCAGCAGCGCATTGAGCGACGCCTCGTTGTCCGCGCGGAACGTGCGCGACGCGCCCACGCCGAGGTCCGGCTTGAGCACGATCGGAAAGCCGTGCCTCTTCGCGAACGCGCGCACGCTGTCCGGTCCCTCGACGAGCTTCGACTCCGGATAGCGCACGCCGGCCTCGCGGAAGAGCCGGCCCATGCCGCTCTTCGACCGCCACTCCGCCACCTGCGCGGCGCGCGGCCCGGGCACGTTGAAGTCCTCGCGCAGCCGCGCCTCCACGCCGAGCCAGTGCTCGTTGTGCGAGTCGATCCGGTCGATGCGCCCGTGCTTCCAGACGAAGTAGCCCATCGCCTTCAGCGCCTCGTCGTAGCGCTCGAGCGGCGCGAAGTAGTACTCGCTCAGCGCCGCGTGGACCTCCGGGCGCACGTCGTGCCCCGGCGTGTCACCCAGCCCGAGCACCGTCACCCCACGCTCCTTCAGCGCGGTACAGAACTGGTGGAACTGCGGCGGGAAGTGCGGCGAAACGAAGACGACGTTCATGGCGCGAAAGCTAGCGCAGCCTTCGCGATCCCGTTCCGCCATCCGACGGCGCGCGGCTCACGGCTCACGGCTCTGCAGGAGCCCCGGAAGCGGACGCCGGCGTCGAAGCGCGAGCAGACGGAGGCAGCCGGAACACGAACTCCTGACCGAGCTTCACCTCGTAGCCACGATGGAAGTCGGGCCGCCTGTTCTTCCACAGCGGGTTCGGGCTCACCGGCCGCAGCGCCATGAAGATCGAGCAGCGCGTCGACGGCACGCCTTCGAACAACGCACGTCCCTCCGCGTTCGTCTTCGCGTACTGCACGAAGTGCTTCGAGCACGGGTTCGCGCTCTCGCACGAGAGCATCAGGTCCAGTCCCTCACGCTGCGCCGGCGTCCCCTCCACGCGCACCGGCACGCGCTCGTTGCCTCCGTTGGGCTCGAGCACCACGTCCACGTACGCGCTGCTTCTGCGGCGCAGCTCGACCGACGTGCACCCCGAGCGCTCGCGCGGCGTCTCCCGATCGCTCACCAGATGAACGTCGTATTTGCCGGCAGGGAGTTCGTCGATGACGTGCTCCTCCTCCGCCGAAGCGTCGAACACGTCCGAGTGCCCGTCCGAGAGCTGCACCCACGTCGCTCCGCAGCCTCCGCTGGGACAGAAGCTGCGGATGTGCAGTTTCGAGCTGCGATCGCGGAAGGTGACCGTGAGTTCCCGCGGTCCATCGAGCGTGACCGTCTCCGTCTGTGATTCGCCCGAGTCGTCGCGCTCGACCGCCACCTCATACTCACCCGCGGTCATCTGGAACCGAGCGGTGCCGTCACGACCCGTGAAGGCCTGGCGCCGGTCGAGCTCGAAGCGTGGCCCCACCTCGATGAGCGCGTGCACGCGACGACCGTCCTCGTCCACCACGCGGACGGCGAACTCGAACGCAGGCTCGTGCAGCAGCACCACGCGCCCCTCCGAACCCTGACGGACCCTGGCCACCTGCGGCGCATCCGAGTGCCCGTCCACGTCCACCCACGCGCGCCAGTGCCCCGTCTGGACCTGCACTGCGCATGCACCTTCGGAGTCGGTGAAGCAGGCGCCCGCTGGAGGCGCTTCATCTTCGAATCCGGTGTCGTCCTGCCCGACGTAGGCCTCGTGCGCGTACTGCACCTTCACGCGAGGGACAGGCTCGCCCTTCGCGTTCTCGACCCGGATCCGCAACGTGCCCGGCCCTTCGTCATCGGCTTCCTCCTCGAAGTCCGCCTGCTCCTCCACGCCTCCGTCGTCCCCCGCTCGGAGATCATCGCTTCCCGCATCGGACACCGCGGCCTCGAACGGGTCGAGCGGATCCGCCGCCCCCGGCGTGAGGGCATCCGCCACCGCCGGCGCAGGCGCAGGCGCGTACGCATTGCGCTGCCACAACCAGAGGACGACGAGCAACACGCCCGCGCCGATGAATAGGGCTCCCGCCCGACGCGCGCGACTCCAGCCAGGGCTCTTCACGCGCGCGACTAAAGCCGCGCCGCCGCCTCGCCCGCCAGATACCCGGTGAAGATCGCCACGCCCAACCCGGTCTTGTCCGTCGCCGGGTCGTAGCCACAGAGCACCGCGCCGGCAGCGAAGAGGTTCGCGTGCGCCGGCTTTCCATCCGCGCGCAACGGTCGCAGTGTCGCGTCCACGCGCACGCCCGCCCGGAACGCCGCCTGCTCCTGCACGACCGTCTCGCTGAGCAGGTGACCGATGTACTCGTTCGTCACCGCCCGGCCGCCGGCGATCACCGGCAGGTCGAAGACCGTCTCGCTGAAGCGCTCGCCCCGCGCGATGCCGCCGCCGAGATACTTCCCTGTCGCCAGCACCACCGAGTCGGGGCGCACGAGCTCCCCACCATCGCCGACCGAGAACATGAACGAACCTTCATGTTCACCATCCACGACGCGTACCTCCGCGTGCTCCAGCCGCACGCCCTCCCGCTTCAGCGCAAGGTCCAGCGCCTCCTGCAGCCGGATGCCGGGCAGTGAAGGCGCCGCGCTGAGGATCTCCGCGCACCGCACGCCCCTGAGCAACACACCCAGCTGTCCCGCCAGATCCTCCACGCGACGGCCGAGCACCGGAGGCAGCAGCACGGCCTCGGTCCCCTCCGGCAGCCGGCGTCTCAGGTCGTCCGCCAGTCGCCGCAGCTCCCCTGGCGCATCCAGCCTCTCGCCCAGCTCGTAGGGTGAGCGCAGCGCGTCCTCCACCTCGCGGAGGAAGTCGCTCTCCACCACCGCCACGCTCACGTTGCGCCCGAGCGCTCGCGCCGCTTCTTCGATCCCCTGCGCGATCATCCGCGCATCCCAGGCGGGGTTCACCCGAAACTGAACCAGCGCCACGCGCGAAGGCAGCGTCCCCACGTCAGCGCCGAGCACGTTGCGCTGCCCCATGGCGGAAGGCTTCACCGTCCCGAGCGGCGTGGGCAGCAGCGCGTTCCGCTCCAGCGGCGGCACGAGCAGCTCCGGCAAACACGCCGCCGCGAACCTCAGCGATTCCTCCAGGCGATCGAGCCTGTCCCTCAGCACCGCATACGGATGATTCGGACGAAGCCTCGACCACGCGCGCGCGGCCTCGATCGGCGACACGAGGTGCGCGTTCCAGACGCCGGCCGGCACCACCGGATCCGCTGCCACGTCGATCGCGCCCGACGACAACGCCGTCGCCCCGAGCGCCCGGCGCACCACCCGGACCTTCGCGCCCGCCCTCCGCGCGGAGAGCGCGGCGATCGCGCCCGCCATGCCCGCGCCGATGACGAGGACCTCGCGCGCGCTACTCACGCCCGTAGCTCCCGTCGAGGTTGCCCACCGTCAGGTAGTTGCCGCGGTTGAGCTCCTCCTGCGCCATCTGCTCGCCGCCGAGCACCGGCCGCTTCCCGCGGAACCGCGCGCCCACGAAGTCGAGCAGCTCGCCATGCGCCTCGCCGTTGGAGAGGTCCCGCTCCTTCGCGAAGAGCGCCGCCGCCGCGCCCGCACACCTCGCGCCCTGACATGGGCCCATTCCCACGCGGCAACGCCTGCGCAGATCGGTGAGCCTGCGCACGTTCTCTTCGCGGATGCAGTACACGGCCTCGGCGTACGACACCTGCTCGCACCGGCAGAGCGGCGCGCGCAGCTCCGGCCTCTGCTCCGCGAGTTCGCAGATGAGCTCTGCGTTCTTCCCGTGCCGGTACGCCATGCGCCCGACGGTAGGTTCCGGAATGCGGTAGCGCCGCGCGAGCTCCGGCACGTCCGGGAAGCGCTCGCCTCCGGGCAAAGGCTCCAGGTGCGTGCGGCACTCGCGCCCGACGCCGAGGAGGCCCGCCGCGTGGTCGGTGAACTCCTGGCTCTGCACCCGATACGACGCGAGCTTCCCGCCGATCAGCGAGAACAACCCCTTCGCGCCCTCTTCGGCATGGTCGTAGAGCGCGTGCTCGCGGGTGAGCGCGTCCTCCATCTTCCCGAACTCGTAGAGCGTCGTGCGCAGTCCCGCCCACGCGCGCAGGATCCGCGCCTCGCGAATGCCCGGCACCGCGTGCGCGATCCCCTCGAGCAGGTACTCGACCTCGTCCTGCGTCACCTGCAGGTCGTCCGGATCGCCGTAGTAGTCGTCGTCGGTGGTCCCGATGATCGACGTCTGCTCGTGCGGCATGACGAAGATCTGCCGGCCGTCCACCGCGTTGGTGATCACGCCGTAGTTCGACAGCCGCCGGTCGAGCGTGAGGTGCACGCCCTTCCCCGGCCGCATCTTCACCGTCGCGCCCGCCATCGCCGCGACCTTCGGCGCCCACGCACCGGCCACGTTGATCACCAGCCTGCCGGTGTACGTCGCGTGCTCTCCGGTCCGGTCGTCGCGCACCTGCACGCCGTTCACGGATCCGTCCGCGCCGCGCGTGAAGCCGTGCACCCGCGTGTAGGTCAGGAACTGCGCACCGTGCTCCCGCGCCGAGAGCGCGTTCAACGCACAGAGCCGATGCGGATCGATCCCCCACTCGTCGAGCGTCACCGCGCCGATGAGGTTCCGGCGCAGCCCGGGCTCGAGCTCGTACACCTCCTCCGGCGTGAGGTGCGTGGAGGGCTTGCCGCGCTTGTACGGCTGATAGAGGTCGTAGGCGCCGAGATAGACCTGCGCGCCGTAGTGGATGAAGCGCTCGGCGAGGGTCGGGTTGTCCACGTCCTCCGCGGTCATCGGCATGATGAACGGGATGCGGAAGAGCAGATGCGGAACGATCCGCTGGATGTAGCCCGAGTCGATGCACGCGAGCTCCGTCACCTTGCGGTCGTGCCGGAGGTAGCGCACGCCGCCGTGGATCATCCCGCTGTTCGCGCCGGACGCACCGGACGCGACGTCCTTCTTCTCCAGGAGCAGCGTCTTCATCCCGCGCATCGCCGCGTCCCGAGCGATGCCCGTCCCGTTCACCCCGCCGCCGATCACGATCAGATCGAACTGCGGTGACGGTGCGGTCACTTGAGGAACCGGATCGTCAGCGGGTACGTGTAGAGCTCGCCGCGGTTCGCGCGCATCGCGGCGATGATGGTGAAGACGATGTGGAAGACCGCGACCACGGCCAGCATCGCGAAGCCGATGAGGATCACGGTCAATACGCCGCTCACCGCCAGCGCGATGAGCACGGTGATGTTGAAGTTCACCGCCTCTTTGCCGTGCTCGCGCACGAACGGCATCGTGTCCTTCTTGATCAGAAAGAACACGAGCGGCCCGATGATCGACCCGAACGGCACGCCGATGTAGCCGACGAGCGACGAGAGGTGCGTCAGGAGCGCGAAGGTGCGCTCCTCCGCGGTGGACGGCACGAGCGGTCCGCCTCCCGAAGGCGGCAGGGGTCCTCCCGGCGGCGTCTGCACCGGGCCCGGCGTGGGCAGCGAGTTCATGGCGTGCGTCCTCCCCTTGGAAACGCGCCGCCGACCCTACACCTTCGGAGGCACCGCGGCCTTCACGTGCACGTCGCGGAGTTGGCGATCGTCCACCTCGCCCGGCGCGCCGGTCATGAGGTCCGTCCCCTTCTGCGTCTTCGGGAACGCCACCACGTCACGCAGCGACTCGGCGCCGGTGAGCAGCATCACCAGCCGGTCCATGCCCAGCGCGATGCCACCGTGCGGCGGCGCGCCGAACTTCAGCGCGTCGAGGAGGAAGCCGAACTTCTGCCGCGCCTCGTCCTCGGAGATGCCCAGCGCGCTGAACACCTGCGACTGCACCTTCGGATCGTGGAGCCGGATCGAGCCGCCGCCGATCTCGAAGCCGTTGAGCACCACGTCGTAGCGGTAGCACTTCACCTTCGCGCGGTCAGTCTCGAGGTACTGCAGCGAGTCGTCGTGCGGCCGCGTGAAGGCGTGGTGCGCGGCGGCCCAGGTGTTCGTCTCCTCGTCGTACTCGAAGAGCGGCGGGTTCACGACCCAGAGGAACTTCCACACCCCGCCCGAGCCGTACTCGGGGATCAGCCCGAGCTTCTTCGCCACGTGCACGCGGAGGTTCGCCATCACCGTGTGCACCATCGACTCGCGGCCGAACTGGAAGAGGATGAGGTCGCCCGGCTTCGCGCCGCACGCCGCGTTGATCGCCTCGCGCAGCTCCTTCGTGATCGTCTTGGCGAACGGCGACTGCGTCCACTCGCCGCTCTCACCGACCTTCGCGCGCCCGAGCCCCTTCGCGCCCATCCCCTTCACGTACTCCTCGAGCTTGTCCGTCTCCGCGCGGCTGAGCGGCTTGTCCGCCGGGATGACCATGCCCTTGACGATCCCGCCCTCGGCCACCGCGCCGTGCATCAGCGGCACGCCGCCACCTTCGCCGTGCTGCCGGATGAGGTCGGTGAGCACCGTGTGCTCGAGCCCGAAGCGCAGGTCCGGCTTGTCGTTGCCGTACTTCGCCATCGACTCGTCGAAGTCCATCCGCATGAACGGCGTGGGCACGTCGATGCCGAGGATCTCCTTCCACAGCTTCTGGATGAGGCCCTCGATCACCGCGAACACGTCGTCCTGGGTGACGAAGGACATCTCGAGATCGATCTGGGTGAACTCCGGCTGCCGGTCGAGCCGCAGGTCCTCGTCGCGGAAGCACTTCACGATCTGGAAGTAGCGGTCGAAGCCGCTGACCATGAAGAGCTGCTTGTAGAGCTGCGGGCTCTCCGCCATCGCGTAGAACTTCCCGGGGTTCAGCCGCGAGGGAACGAGGAAGTTGCGCGCGCCACCGGGCGTGTACTTGCCCATGAACGGCGTCTCGAGCTCGAGGAAGCCGTGGTCGTTGAGGTACGAGCGCGTGAGCGCATTCGCCTTGCTGCGCGCCATCATCGTCCGCTGCAGCGGCGCGCGGCGCAGGTCGAGGTAGCGGTACTGCAGCCGCTTCTCCTCGTTGGTGTCGATCTTGTCCTCGATGAGGAACGGCGGCGTTTCCGAGCGGTTGAAGATCTGCAGATCGGTCGCCTTGATCTCGATCTCGCCCGTCTTCATCTTCGGGTTCACCTGCGACCCGCGCGACGCGACCTTGCCGCGCACGCCGATGCAGTACTCGAGGCGCAGCGTGCCCGCGAGCTCGTGCGCCTCCTTCGCGAGGTCCGGCTCGAACACCACCTGCGTCAGGCCCTCGCGGTCTCGCAGGTCGATGAACACCGCGCCGCCGTGATCGCGCCGGTTGTGCACCCAGCCGAAGAGCACGACCTCCTTGCCGATGTCCGCTGCCGTGAGCGCGCCGCAGGAGTGGGTACGCTTCACCTCGGAGATGAACCTGACTGTCATGCGCGGACTTCTAGAAGAGGGGCCTATCAGCGTCAATCAATCCCACTGGACGCGGCTGCACTCTCCACACTGCCTCGCGACCGCGTCCGCCCAGCCCTCCAGCTCGCGCACGAAGTCCTCCACCGGCGCGCCGTCACCATGCGCGTCGAGCACCGCGAAGAGTTCGAGGAACCGGTCCGCCACCACCGCGACCGCCGAGTCGTCCGATGCACCGACCGCGTGACGGATTCCATTCCCGCTTCCGCCGCGCACCACGCGCACGCTCAGCTCCGGATCGGTCAGCGGTCCCTTCGGCAGCTTCGCGCCCGCGAGCGCCCCCGCCACCGCGTCACACCGCGCGCACGCGCCCTCGTCGTGGAGCAGCACGAGGATGAGATCGCGCCGCTGCCAGGTCGGCTGGGTCAAAGGCTCGAGCGGGATCTCCTCTCTCATGCGCGGCTCCTTCCCACGAAGGTAAGCCGTAGTAGAACCGGCCGCATGGCTCTGACAGCGCGGCGCACGGCCGCGGCGGCGGTCCCCTTCTCTCTCGCTCTCACCCTCCTGGCGTGCGCGCCCTCCGCGGAGGCGCCGGTGCAGGTGATGGCGCTCGTTCGCACCGGCGGCAGCGGCGGCTCGTACCAGCCCACGCAGGTGGCGCTGCGCACGGTGTCGGATCCGGTCACGCTTCAGGGCTCGGTGGCGAACCTCATCGGCGGCGCGCGGATCGACGTCGATCCGAACGATCCGCTCCTGCGCCTCAACGGCGGCGCCCTCTCCGAGGATCAGCTCGCGCGCGTGTTCGTGAAGGACTCCGGCCGCGCGCCGAGGGTCAGCTACGTGCAGAAGGACGGCGTGCTCTGGCCGGCGGACTTCCACTCGTGGAACCTCGTCACGACCTACTTCAACTTCGAGCACGCGTTCGATCACTTCCAGCAGCTCGGCGTGCCCGGCGCGCGGCTTGCGGAGGTGCGCGTCTTCTACTTCCCCGAGTTCATCCTCCGAGAGCTCTCCGGTCAGCCGCTGCGCGACAACGCGCTGTTCTTCTCGCCGGTGAAGTCCTTCATGATCCTACCCTTCGACGAGTTGCAGCGCACGCCGCTGTCGATCAACCAGGGCATCGTCACGCACGAGTACGCGCACGTGGTCTGGAACCGGCTCGTCTTCAACGACGCGGCGCTGCCGGAGACGCTCACGAGGTGGTCAGGCAACGCGGCGGTGAACGTGAACATCCTCAAGTCGCTCGACGAGGGCTTCGCCGACTTCCACGCCTACGCCGCCTCCTGCCGCACGCCCTTCGGCTGCGACACGCGCTTCATGGAGGCGTCCTTCGACGAGAGCCTGACGAACCAGCGCGACATGGCGCGCACCGACCTCTGCGTCAGCGAAGGCCTGCGCAACAGCATCGCCACGCTCGGGGTGAACGAGTTCACCGGGCTCGGGCTGCACTACCAGCTCGGCACGGTGCTCGCCGCGTCGCTCTACCACGCCGGCAGCGGCCCCGAGGACTGGCAGAGCCTCTCGCGCGCAGTGGTCGAGTCCTACGGCAACGCGCAGGGCGGCGGCCTCTCCGGACTGCTCCGCGAGAACATCGAGACCCCGCAGAACTTCACCCTCGAGCGCGTGCTGCAGCTGCTGCTCGATTCGGTCACCAGCCCGGAGCTGAAGACGCGGCTGTGCGGCCAGTTCCTCGGAAGGCTCGGCGTCGCGCGCGAGAACCTCGGCGTGTCGTGCCCGGGAGCGGCAGTGCCGGCGCAGGGGTGCGCGCGATGAAGATGAAGTTGAAGAGCTCCCTGACGCTCCTCGCCCTGCTCCTCTCCGTCCCCTCCTTCGCGCAGTCAGGTGGCTGGGACGACGACGCGCCCATTCCGTACTCGGACGAAGAAGAAGCCGAGTCAGACACACCCTCCCGCGACGGCAGCGGCCGGCGCCAGCTTCCGGGCCGCAGCGATCCCTCCGCGGACTTCCGCGAGGAGGCGGACTGGGAGGAGCAGGAGCGCGAGCAGCGTCTGGCGAGGCTCGACGATCCCTTCATCGGCGTGGGTGGCAGCGCGATCATCGGCGGCCTGTTGCTCGACAGCGCGCGCGGAGAGTTCGCGGAGGGGCGTCCCGGCTTCGGCCTGCGGGTGAACTGGGAGTTCGGCCGGCTCTTCGCGATCGATCCCTTCAGCGACGCGCTCTTCGCGGATTTGACCTGGCTCTACGGCCGGCTGCAGGACGGCACCGAGCGCGTCTTCGGCGTGAGCCAGTACCACTACTTCTCGCTCGCGCCCGCGTGGGAGGTGCACGTGGATCGCGCGCGCGCCTACGGCTTCTACGGCCAGCTCGGCGGAGGCCTCGGCTACCAGCACGCGCTGATCAACTCGGACGGTCAGGAGACCTCGATCGCCGGCATCAAGCCCCTGTTCCAGTACGGCGTCGGCTTCCGTGCGCGCCCGCAGATTGGAGACGGTCTGCGCCTCGTCTTCCGCGCCGAGCTCACCCGCTTCCGGCGCGGCTACATGAACGACACGCTGATCGCCGCATCGGTCGGCGCGGGGTTCTGACGTCAGAAGGGCCCGCTTCGCCTACCTCGCGCCCGCTGTCGCAGCCACGCGCTCCGCGTCGTCATGGCGCTGCGGCCGCACTCTCCTGCGCCACGACGCAGGTCGAGCGCGCGACTCTGGAGGGAGACACATATCCCCTCGCCAAGACGCGGTCCCGCGACCGGAGTTCCGCCACCAGCGCTTCCGCTGGCAGCTCCTCGACGAAGAGCGACGTCCCAGACACCAGGTACTCGACGAGAAAGTCCTTCACCATCGAGGAGGACCGCTGCGTCGAGATTCGGAGTAGGCATCCCTCGCGCTGCGAGCACTCAGGAATGGGCGGAAGGATGAAGTCCACGGCGCCGCCGCTCACCAAACGCACGACCACGTTCCCGTCCCCGGCGCGTAGCCCCCTCACCCGGCCCAGTCGTCCACCTGCGACCGCGACGACGTCAACCGGCTCATCCGCCCACCCGTCCAGGGACGCGACGAATGACCCGTCAGGTCGGGTGATCGCCTCTTTGAAAAACCGGGATCCCTGCACGAAGACGCGCGAGGTGTGGGGATGGCCATCCGGCCCCACAACCGTGCCGGAAACCGTCTGGCGCGCGCGGGAAGCCGGCAGGACCAATTCGACGTACGTACGCTCACCGGGAGTGACGACGGCGAGCTCTCCGTGGTTGAGCATGTTCCACTCGTAGCTCCCGCGGACGGCGGCCGAGACCCGGTACGTGCCTTCAGTAACGGTCAGCTCGAAGCGCCCTGACTCGTCGACTCGTACCGGCATGGATCGCACGGCGTCCCTAGCGGGGGTTCGCGTCGCAATCACCTCCACCCCTGGCGGGAGTCGACCGGGACCCGCGGCTCGAACGGTCCCGAGCAGGTGTCCGACGCCCGGCAAGACCAACTCCAGCTCCTCACTCAGTTCGGACTTTGAAAGGGCCACCTGCGATTCGACGCCCAGCGCCTCGCCCCTTCGCCATGCGCGGACGATGTTCCTCCCGGGCTCGACCTCGCGAAACTCGAAGCGACCGTCGCGGTCGGTCCTCACGGTGGGCGCGCCCGCAGACAGCGGCCCCCACGGACCGTTCAGCCGGACGAAGGCACCTTCCACCGGTTCGAGCCTGCGCGTTCCACTCACGACTCGGCCCGCGATCCGGAGGAGCGGATTCAACTCGAACCTCAGCTGTCGATTCTCGCCGCCGGCCAGGATGAACTCCTCGCTCGTCTTCTGCGCAAACCCGGGCGCCGCCGCCCGGCCCCGGAAGATTCCCGGGAGCACGTTGCGAAACGGCATCTCGGAACCGCCCGCTCGTCTGTCGACAGTCCACTGCCCGTTGGCCAACTTCCGGTGCAGTTCGAACGTCGCCCGCTCGAGTCCGTACGCGCCAGCCACGGACGTCGCTTCGAAGGTGATGGAGGCCCCTTCCCCGAGGTTCACGCGCAAGAACAGACTGGTGCCGTTCGAGAGCGCATCGAAGGGCACTAATGCCACGCCGCCTTCGCCTTCAGCAGACAGCCGACCGGGGCCACATGGAATCTCGAAGGCAAACGTCCCCTCCGGTCCGACCTTCCAGCGCTGCACCGATTCGCCCGACTCCACGATCAAATCGGCGCGCGTGCGGGCGCCGTCCGCCTGGGTAACGAGACCTTCGAGTCGGCAACCCCGCGCGAGGGCGACATGGAGGCCCTCATGGATTGGCAGCTCGATGGGACGCTTCAGAGCGCCATATCCAGCCATCTCGAAAGACGCGAGGGCATCGCCTGGAGCCAGGCCTTCCACCAGGAAGTGTCCCTCTGATGTGGTCTGCACGCGCGTGACTCCTGCGAGTCGCATCACTCTGTGCGCCATCGAATTCGACCGGTCGCGAGAGAGCACCGAGACGGCCACGCCCGCCAGGGGCGACCCGTCGGCGGCATCCACCACCGTGCCCGACAGGGCTCCCCCTCGCGTCAGTTGAACGCGCACCTCCTCCTGCTCGTCCTCGAGGGTCCGCTCGTGCGCAACGCACCCCGCGGAGTGGAAGGGCGAGGAGGCGCACACGGCGAACGTTCCGCGAGGCAGCCCGAACCGGACGCGCCCATCGTCGGAGGCGCCCTCCGCGGCCAGCACCGGCTCGAGGCACTCGAACAAGGGATCGCATCTGCCCACGACAACGCGGACGGGGCCACACCGCTGGTGCCCACACTCGACGATGACATTCGTATTGATCCGTCGGGCGCTCTCGACAACCGTCGCCGACTGTTCCGTACCCGCCTCTGCGGAGAGGAATGTCAAGCCGATGGCGGCCTCGTAGCCGTCCGGGGCCGTCCAAGCCCTCTCCCGAAAAAGCGTTACGCCTGACAACAAGACTGCAACAGCAATGACAGAGAGGCAGATACGCGAAGTCGTCATCGTCCAGTGCTTTCGAGCCCCAGCCACGATGAAAAGCCACTAGAGTCGTCCATCAAGCTCGTCCTGAGGACAGTTCCGTTGGCGCGCAATTCAACCAAATGCGGTATTCCCCATGCATCCACTTCTCGAACCAGCGGCTCGCCCCGCACACTACCGGCAATGTCACACCATAATCCTCCGGCCATCTGGCTACAACCCAGATATTCCGGTGTGCCTTCGGTGCCTGCCTTGATGGCGTAAACCGTCACATCACGCCCTCGGTGCACCTTCTCCATGTCACTTCGGAGGCGCTGCAGGGCGGTCTCCGAAAGCGGACATGAGGGCCTCCAAAAGAACAAGAGTACCCGTTTGGCAGAATCGGCCGGAGCCCCCACAGACATCAAGAACGACTTGAGGGAGGTTTTCGCTCCCGGCGTGCCTAAGACTGGCTTACCTTCTCGCAGAATGAAATCCCACACCTCGTCGCTTTGCCAATGATCGCGCGCTAGGCTTTGCAATATTCCAGTGCGTTCCGATGGCGCGAGATGCCGTGCGTATGCCAACAGGGCCCGCCCACGAACCTCTGAGTGATCCCCTCGTTCGGGCGGCCAGCCGGTTCAACTCGATCTGATCGAGCCCATTGCGGGCGCTTCTCGCTCGTCGACAAGAACCGCAGTGATTCTGCGGCAGTGCGTACAAAGTGTGCGCAT
>JAFAFL010000046.1 GCA_023423535.1 Pseudomonadota bacterium | reverse complement strand
CGCAGGAGCGGGTCGCCCGCGCGGCGGCAGCGGCGGAGGCGGTGGCGCGCGACGAGGCCGCGCTGGCGGAGCTCGAGAAGAAGCTCGAGGGGCTGACGCGGGATGCTGCCGCGGCGGACGCACGGCTGGGAGAAGGGGAAGCGGCGCTCGGGGCGGCGCTGCAGGGCGCGGCCGACGCGGCCGGTTTTCGGCGCACGCTGCGACAGGCGCAGGAGCGGCTCGCCGGACAACGGGCAGCGGTGGAACAGGCGCGGCGGCTGTGGGGCGAACGGGAGGCGGTCGCGGAGAAGGTCTCGCGGCTGACCGCAGCGTTGGAAGCGCATCGGGTTGCTGCCGAGACCGCGGAGGCGGAGCGGGCTTCCGTCGTGAAGGAGCTGACCGAGCGCGAGACCGAAGCGGCCGCGTGGAGGACGGAGCTCGAGTCGCAGCGGTGGATGCAGGAGATGGCCCGGCAGCGACCGCGTCTGGAGCCGGGAGCGGACTGCCCGCTCTGTGGTGGCACCGAGCACCCCGGGCTGCACGACGGCCGGTTCGCCGAATTGGATGCACGGGTGGCGGCCTCCTGTGCCCGGCTCGAGACGCAGCTCGAGCGGGTGGGGCGGCAGGTCGAGGCCCTGACGGAGCGGCGGCGCGCGCTGGAACTCGCGTCAGCGCAGCGCGAGGAGCGCGTGCGTTCCGAAGCGCAGCTCCTGGCGGAGGCGCGGCAGACGGAGGAGCGGGTCTCGCACGAGCTTCGGGAGGCCGCTGCGCGTGCGTGCGCTGAGGCGCCGGTACCCGATGCGTTGGAGGCCGCGGCACAGGCGGCGGCCAGCGAAGAAGCAAGTCTCGCCGCGCGAGAGACGGCGCTGGAGGCGGCAGAGCGTGCCGCGGTGTCGGCGCGGGACGCGGCGGCGCGTGCCCGGGCGGAGTGCGACCGGCACGGGGCGCTTCGGGAGGGACGCGAGCGTGCGCTGGAGGCACAGCGACGCGCTCTCGGAGAAGCGGAGGCGGACCGTCAGCGGGCGGCCGAGGCCCTCGCGGCGGCGGAAGAGGTCCTCGCCGCCGAGCTTCGCGCCCATGGGCTCGACGTCTCCGGCGGGCCGGATGCGGCCCTGGCAGAGGCCGCGCGGCGGGTGGAGGCGCTGCGTGCTGCCGAAGCGGCACGAACCCGCGCCACCGAGCGGCTGAAGAAGGCGGAGCTGGCGGCGGCGGAGGCAGCGAGCCGGGCAGAGGCCGCTGCGCTGGCGCTCGCGGGCGCAAAGGACACTCTGCAGGCAAGGCGGGAAGAAGTCGCCGCTCTACGGCCGCAGTGCGAGGCGGCGCTCGGAGGCGAGGCGCCCGACACCGTCGAGCAGCGGCTGGTGGCCGCGAGGCGGGCCGCGGAGGTCGCGCGGGATGCGGCGGTGAAGCGGGCGAATGCGGTGGCCGCGGACCATGCGCGGGCGCAGACGGAGCGGGCCGCGCGGGAGGCGCAGTTGGCTTCGCGCACCAAGGAGCGGGAAGAGGCGGAAGCCCGCCTGCAGAAGGCGCTGCGCGGGCTCGGGTTGGCGGATGTGGCAGCGCTCCGGGCGCGGCTGTTGTCGGAGACGGAGCGGGTCGAGCGCGTGGCGCTGCGTTCGCGGCTGCAGAGGGCGGCGGAGGGCACTCGCGCGGTAGTCGAGCGCAGGCGCGCGGAGCTTTCCGCGCACCGGGAGAGCCCTCCTCCGGGAGAGGCCGCGTGGCGTGACGCCGCGGCGCTGGCGGAGCGGCGGGCGGCGCTGCAGGGAGAGCTGGACGCGCTGTTGAAGGAGGCGGGTGGGCTGGCGGAGCGGCTCGCGGCGCAGGACCGGGCGCGCGCGCAGCACGGCGAGCGACAGGCCGCGCTGGAGGCGGCTCAGCGAGAGTGGGAGTTGTGGGAGCGGGTGCACCGGCTCATCGGGACTCGCGACGGCGACGCCTTCAAGCGGTTCGCGCAGACCCTCAACCTCGCGGAGCTGATGGACCGGGCGAACGTCCACCTCGAGCGGCTCGCGCCGCGCTACCGGCTGGTGGGGGCGACGACGGCGGAGGGCGAGTCGCGGCTCGCGTTCGCGGTGAAGGACGCGTTCCAGGCGGACACCGTGCGCCCCATCAACACGCTCTCGGGCGGCGAGACGTTCCTCGTCTCCCTCTCCCTGGCGCTGGCGCTGGCCGGCTATCGGACGGTGAAGATGCCCATCGAGACGCTGCTGCTCGATGAGGGCTTTGGCACCCTCGATCCGCAGACGCTTCAGGTGGTGATGGACGCGCTGGAGGCGCTCAACGCCACCGGGACGCAGGTGGGGATCATCAGCCACGTGGAGGCGCTGAAGGAGCGGATCCCCGCGCGGGTTCTCGTGGAGCGGGCCGGCAACGGACGATCGACCGTGCGAGTCGAGGCGGCGTAGCGGCACCCTCCGCGGCGGCTCGGCGCAGGCGGGTCAGCCGCCGTGTGGCTCGGCTCCAAAGCGCTCGAGGCCGCTGCTCAATGGACTGGGGCGTTCTGCCCCAGAGGCCGGCAGCCGAGCGTCGAGCAGGGGCTGCGGTGCGGCCGGGGCGGCCCCATCTTCCGGCAAACGGACAGGGTGGGCGATCGGGGGCGAGATGCGGCTGAGGGAGCGGGTGGGGACGCTCGCCGGGAAGGTACTGGCGCCGGCGCTGTGGGCGGGGACGCAGCTGCGCAAGCGGAGGGTGCTCCACCCGGCGGGCGTGGTGTACCGGGCGGAGGTGACGCCGCTGGCGGTGAGCAGCGCGCTGCGGCCATTGGCGGAGGGGCTCGGCTCGCACGCCATCGTCCGGTTCTCCGCAGGCTGGTGGCGCACCCCGGACCGAAGGCCGGACCTCCTCGGCTGCGCGCTGCGGTTCTGTGAGCCGGAGCGGGAGCTGTCGCCGTCCGAAGAGGATCAGGACCTCATCCTCGCCACCCTGCGGGTGCCCTGGACGCTGCCGCTGGCCATCCTCTCCACCGACCCGACGAACTGGCTCGCCAACCACTACTACGGTGCGTCGCCGTTCGAGGTGGAGGGCCTCGGCTGGGTGAAATTGCGGCTGCGGCCGCCGGACGAGACGTTCGACGGGGACGGCGAGAACCGGCTCGAGCGCCTGCGGGCGGCGGCGGAGCGCGGCGAGGCGCGGTTCCAACTGGAGCTGAAGCGGCACCTCGTGCCGTCGCACTGGGTGCCGCTGGCCGAGGTGTCGCTGCGGGAGGTCCGGGACGTGGGGAAGAACGCGCTGCGCTTCAACCCGTTCCTCGCCGGACGCGGGTTCCGGCCGGTGGGGTTCGTCCACGCGGTGCGGCGCCCGGTCTACCGGGCCAGTCAGCGGGCCCACGGACGGGACGTGGAATTGCAGCCCCGTCCGAACCTGCGGGGCGGCGATTCGGCCTCGGGGCTCCACGCCTGAGTCCGGCGCGCATCGACCGAGGCACCCGCGCTAGCCTGCCGCGCCCATGAGGAAAGAACTCGATCTCGAGCAGCACCGGACCGCGCTCCGCGGGCACTGCTACCGGATGCTCGGCTCGGTCAGCGAGGCGGACGACGCGGTGCAGGAGACGATGGTGCGCGCGTGGCGGAAGCTCGAGGGCTTCGACGGGCGCTCGTCGGTGAAGACCTGGCTCTACCGCATCGCCACCAACGTGTGCCTCGACACGCTGGCCGACCGGAACCGTCGCGAGCGCCCGATGGAGGAGGGCCCCGCCGGGACGATCCACGACCCGCTGGTGGAGCGGCCGCGCTCGCACTGGCTGGAGCCCGTGGCCGACGGGTGGGCGCTGCCGGGTGACGCGGATCCGGCAGAGCGGGCGATCCTCAAGCAGAGCATCCGGCTCGCGTTCGTGGCCGCCATCCAGCACCTGCCGCCGCGGCAACGGGCGGTGCTGCTGCTGGCGGAGGTGCTCGGGTGGTCCGCGGCGGAGGTCGCCGAGAGCCTGGAGATGACCGTGGCGGCGGTGAACAGCGCGCTGCAGCGGGCGAGGGCGACGCTGGCGGCGAAGGACCTCAGCCTGCCGCGGGCGCCGCTCTCGGAAGAGCAGACGGAGCTCGTCGCCCGGTACGTGGACGCCTTCGAGCGCTACGACATGGCCGCGCTGACTGCGCTGCTGCACCAGGAGGCGGTCCTCTCCATGCCGCCCTTCACCCTCTGGCTGCAGGGGCATGAGGACATCGTGGCCTGGATGCTCGGGCGCGGCGCCGCGTGCCGGGGATCGAAGCTCGTGCCGGTGGAGGCGAACGGCGCGCCCGCGTTCGGTCACTACAAGCCGGGTGAGCTGGGCGGACCGATGGTGGCGTGGTCGCTCATCATCCTCGAGCTGTCTCCGGACGGGGGGCGCATCAACGCGCTGAACCACTTCCTCGACACGCCGGAGTGGTTCCCGCGCTTCGGCTTGCCGCTGACCCTGCCGCAGGAGGGCGGGGCCTGACCTCGATCGCCTTCTTCCGCGAAGACCGATGATTCGCGCGCGCGCCGGCCGTCAGATGCCTTGAAAACGCGGCGCACCCGAGGCGCCGCCCCTCAGGGAGTCGAAACCATTGCGCAGTCCCGCAAGCTGTTCGTGAACCTCAGCGTGAAGGATCTCGAGCGCTCGAAGGCGTTCTTCTCGAAGCTGGGCTTCACCTTCAACCCGCAGTTCACCGACGAGAAGGCGGCCTGCATGGTCGTCAGCGAGGAGGCGTTCGTGATGCTCCTCACCGAGCCCTTCTTCCGCGGCTTCACCAGGCGGGAGATCGCGGACACCTCGCGCCACACCGAGGGGCTCTTCGCGCTCTCCTGCAACAGCCGCTCGGAGGTGAACGACTTCGTGCGCATCGCGGTGGAGAACGGCGGCGCGCACGCGATGGACGCGCAGGACCACGGCTTCATGTACGCGTGGAGCTTCTACGACCCCGACGGCCACCACTGGGAGGTGATGTGGATGGACCCGAAGGCGCTCGAGCCGCAGGCGAATTCGTAGCGGTCATGCCGGCCTCGCGAAAGCCGACGACGAAGGTGAGGACGACGAGCGCCGCTTCGGAGACCGACGGCGCGCTGCCGCGGGGGATGGGCCGGCCTGCGCTGCGCGCGCTGGAGCAGGCGGGGATCCGGACCCTGGAAGAGGCCGCGCGCTGGTCCGAGGAGGACCTGCTCGCGCTGCACGGGGTCGGTCCGAAGGCGATGCGCGTGTTGCGCGAGGCTCTTGCCGCCGCTGTAGACAGGGGCGGGTAGTGCGCGCAGGCCGCGCTCACCCGGCTTGGGGCTGCGACAGCGCGACCGTCTCGGCCGCGAGCCGCAGGTCCGCGACCAGCTCGCGCCGCGCACGCTCGCGGGTGCCATCCTCAGGGGAGCGCAACACCGCGGAGGGATGCCAGGTCGCGAGCACGCGTCCCCACTCGGGCAGCTCGAAGACGCGGCCGCGGCTGTGGTTGATGCGAAAGCCGGAGCCGAGCAGCGCCGTCGCCGCGGTCGCTCCGAGGCAGACCACCAACTGCGGACGCACCGCGCGAAGCTCCGCCTCCAGCCAGCCCTTGCAGGTGCGGATCTCCGGACCGCTCGGGCGCTGGTGGATGCGACGACGCTCGCTCGGTCCGTAGCCGGGACCTGCCGCCGCACCCTCGGCCGCGGCCCACTTGAAGTGCTTCACCGCGTTGGTGAGGTAGAGCGCGCCGCGGTCGAGCCCCGCCTCACGCAGCGCCTCGTCGAGCACGCCTCCCGCGGGTCCGATGAACGGATGCCCCTCGCGGTCCTCCTGATCGCCCGGCTGTTCGCCGACGAGCACGATCCGGGCATCGATGGGGCCCTCGCCGAAGACCGTCTGGGTCGCGTGCGCGTGGAGTGGACAGGCCTCGCAGCCCATCGCCGCCCTCCGCAGAGTCTCGAGGGCACCGCGCGCTTCGGGAGGAGGGAGAAAGCCCTCCAGCGCGTCCGCCTCCGCTCGCTTCGCCGAGCGCGTCATCCCTCTCGTGCGCGCCGGTGCGGACGCCACGAGCCCCGGCAAGAGCCCGAGCTCCGGCATCGTCGAGCGATACCGCGCGGGCATGTCGCGGCCCATCGCGCGGAGGTTGAGGCGCGCGGGGTTGAAGGTGGAGGCGTAGTAGGTGCGCCAGAGGCTCTCGAGCTCGTCGTCGGTGGGCGCCTCGCTGCGAGGGACGCCGGGGCCGAAGGAGAGTCGTGAGCCGTCCCAGTGCGCGCTCTCATCGGGCGTGAGCAGCGACCAGCGCATCTCGCCGAACCGGCGCTGAAAGAACTCCGCGGCGGGGCGGAGGACGAAGTGGTCGGTGCGGTGCCAGGCGACGAAGTGCTCGGTCCCATCGAGTTCGACGCGGCGGAAGCGGGCAAAGGCGTGGACGCGGTGTTCGTCGGTGCGGACCTCGCGCGCCATCAGCTCGAAGCGGCGCACGTCCGGATCCGACGCCAGCGAAAGCAGGTGGGGTTGCTCGTTTCGGAGCCGCCAGAGCAGCCGGTAGAGCAGGGCCCAGCGTTCCGGCGAGCGGTGCAGCGACACGGCACAGGCCCGGTCCATGAACTCGCGGGGGACGCGCAGCGGTGACGACGACGCGGTTTGGTCGGATGAGTCGGTGTCGATGGGCGATTTGAACGATTCTGCTGGCGCTGAGCGACCCGGCCCGGCGAGTGAGGCCGTGAAGAGGGAAGCCTGTCGCTCCTCGGCCGCCACGAGCTCGAGGTCGGAGGGTTTGACGCCCTCGTGAAGCAGCCTGCGCGCGTGCTCGCGGAACGAAGCGAAGTCCTCGACCACGATCCGCCTCGTCGGGTTCACAGCTCACCGCTCCGCGAGGACTCGTTGAGGTCGAACAGCGAGAGCTGGAGCTCCCGGTCATGCGCCTTCGCGGGGAGCTCGGCGGCATCGAGCACACCCTTCGGATGATGGTCTTCGGTGACGACGAAGGGCCGCACCTTGTCGAGCGACACGCGAAGCCGCGCGAGGTGATCGAGCCGGATGCGCTCGTGCCTGCGCAGTCGCACGAGCCGGTCCACTGTTCGCACGCCAAGACCGGGCACGCGGAGCAGCAGCTCTCTCTCCGCGCGGTTGAGGTCGATGGGGAAGAGGTCTCGGCGGCGCAGCGCCCACGCGAGCTTCGGGTCCATCTTGAGATCGAGGTTCGGTGCCTCGGGCGCGGTGATCTCCTCCGCGGTGAAGCCGTAGTGCCGGATGAGCCAGTCGGCCTGGTAGAGCCGGTGTTCGCGCACGAGCGGCGGCGGCTTTGGCGGCAGGCGCGGATCCGAATCGGGGATGGGGCTGAAGGCGGAGTAGTACACGCGGCGCAGGCCGTGCTCGTCGTACAGCCGCGAGGCGGTGGAGAGGATCGACGCGTCGGAAGCGTCGGTAGCGCCGACGATCATCTGCGTGCTCTGCCCAGCGGGGGCGAAGACCGGACGCGTGCCCCGGGTGGACGCGTCGTTCTCGGTGACGGTCTCTTCCTTGTGATCCTTCGCCGCCTCGATGCCCTCGGCGATTCGTCCCATCGCGCGGTCGATGTCCTCCGCCCGCTTCTCCGGTGCGAGCCGCGAGAGATCCGCAGGCGTGGGCAGCTCGATGTTCGCGGAGAGCCGATCGGCCCAACGTCCCGCCTGATCGATGAGCTCCGCCGAGCAGCCCGCGACCGCCTTGAGGTGGATGTAGCCACCGAAGCGGTGCGTCTCGCGCAGCGTGCGCGCCACGCGGATGAGCTCCTCCATGGTGAAGTCGGGGCTCTTGATGACGCCGGAGGAGAGGAAGAGCCCCTCGATGTAGTTGCGCCGGTAGAAGTCGAGCGTGAGCGCGACGACCTCTTCGACGGTGAAGCGCGCGCGGCGGACCTCGCTGGAGATGCGGTTGATGCAGTACTGGCAGTCGTAGATGCAGACGTTGGTGAGGAGGATCTTCAGCAGCGACACGCACCGGCCGTCGGGCGTGTAGCTGTGACAGATGCCCATGCCCTCGGAGCTGCCGAGGCCACCTTTCGTCAGGGAACGTTTGCCGCCGCTGCTCGCGCAGGACGCGTCGTACTTCGCGGCGTCGGCGAGGATGGCGAGCTTCGACTCGAGGTCCATCTGGTTCATCTGTATCCGGCCCGCTGCGGCCGTTCCGCGGTGCGTGCGTGGGGCGCGCTCGCTCGTGCGCAAAGCGTTCATCCGGTTCGAGCGTTGTGGTCGGTTTGAACGAATCGCGCCAAGGACTTAGGAATGCTCGCGAGGTGAGTGAGCGCGCGTCCATGCGGGCGCCCGGAGAGGCGGCTCACGCGGAACGTCCAGCCGGTGCGCACCGTAGAGACGAGGATGAGGATGAGCCCCCACCGGATCCCGCTCGACGAGGTGCGCCTCGGCTACGTGTCGCAGAGCATGGCGCTGGGGATCAGCGCCGGGCACACGTGCAGGCTGGCAGGCGCGACGCCGGGAAGGATCGAAGCGCTGGTGGCGGAGAACCTCTCGGAGCTCGAGCAGCTGCTCCTCTACAACGAGGCGCACGGCATCGAGGTCTTCCGCATCGGCTCGTCGCTGGTGCCCTTCGCGTCGCATCCGGTGGCGAGGGACGTGAAGTGGTGGCGGACCTTTGCGAAGGACTTCGAGTACCTCGGACGAATCGCCGCGCGCTCGAACCAGCGGCTGTCGCTGCACCCCTCGCCGGCGGGCGCGACGCTGGCCTCGGCTCGGCCGTCGGTGCGCGAGGCGACCATCCACGAGGTGCGCTACGGCACGCGGGTGCTGGACCTGCTGGGACAGGATCTGAACGCGCGTGTCGTCGTCCATGTCGGCGGTGCCGCGCCGGATCGCGAGACCGCATTGGATGCCGCGCATCGGTTCCTCGACGCGATGCCGGAGGACGTGAAGCGGCGGTTGGTGGTGGAGCACGACGACTACGTCTGGTCCGCGCGCGAGGTCTTCCCGCTCGCCTTCGAGCACGGCCTTCCATTCCTCGCGGACACGCTGCACAACGCGGTTCTCCCTTCGGAGCCGGTGATCCCGCTGCGCGAACTCTTCCGCATGGCCGACCGCACCTGGCACGCGCTGGGCCTGCGCCCGAAGCACCACCTCGCGTCGCAGGACAAGGGGCAGCGGGCAGGGCGGCACGCGGACAGAATCCTCCCCGCCGACTACTTCGCCGCGCTGGAGGCGCTGGAGAGCCCCGCCGACTTCATGTTGGAAGCGCGCGACAAGGACCTTGCCGTCTTCGCCCTGCGGCGGCGGGCGCACCGGGCCTTGGCGGAAGACGCGCAACAGGTCTGACGCAGAGCCCCCGAGGCTCCAGAACGACGAAAGCCCCGGCGCGAACCGAGGCTTTCCTTCGACTTGCTCCCCGACGTGGACTCGAACCACGGACACGCGGATTAACAGTCCGCTGCTCTACCGACTGAGCTATCGGGGAATATGGGTGCTGTTTGAGGCGCGCTTCTTTAAGGCGATGCGGTAGTGCGTGTCAACCATGCAGTTTCTCTCCGAATTGCGCCTCCACTCTCTCCCCTGGCACGCGCTCGCCGGACTGGCGGACGAACTGGTCCCCGCGCTCTCGGAAGTGCTCGCGGGGCAGAAGGCGGAGTTGGTCCTCTCCCGCTTCCTTCGCGCCCGACGCGGGCTCGATGCTGACGGACGTCGCGCCGTCGCGGAGGCTGTCTTCGGGGTCGGCCTCTGGCGGCGAAGACTCGCGTGGCATGCCGGAGTCGAGGAGCCTTCGCCCGAGCACGCTCGCGTCCTGCTCTTCTGCCTTTTGCGCGACCTCGGCGGACTCCCCGCGCAGGATGCGGCGAATCTGACCGGACACGCAGGCGAGGCGCCCCTGCAACGCGACCCGCCGCCCCCAACGGACCTCGCGCACCGCTTCTCGATGCCGGACTGGCTCGTCCAGTCGCTGCGCGACTCGCTCCCTCGCATCGCAAAAGACGACGAGCTGAGCGCCCTCGCAGACGCGCTGAACCTCCCCGGTCCGGTGACGCTGCGAACGAACAGGCTGCGTACCACGCGCGACGAGCTGCAGCAGGCCCTGGCCGCTCAGGAGATCCAGACGAAGCAGGGCGTCTACGCTCCCGACACCGCGCTCCACGTCGTCACGCCCCGCCCGAACATCCTCGGGCTCCCCGAGCACCAGGCCGGTCACTTCGAAACGCAGGACGAGGGCAGTCAGTTGCTCGGCGCGCTCGTCGAAGCGAAGCCGGGCGAAAGGGTCCTCGACCACTGCGCGGGCGCGGGCGGCAAATCCCTCCAGCTCGCGGCGCAGCTGCAGAACCGGGGCGAGCTGCACGTGTACGACCCGGACCTCTCACGCCTCGAGCGACTGGAGGTCCGCGCGCGCAAGGCCGGCGTGGATCCGCGCATCCTCCGCGTTCACCGTCGCGAACCTCCTGCTGAGCTCCTCGTAGATCGCGTGCTCGTCGATGCGCCGTGTTCGGAGCTGGGACCTCTGAGACGAGGCCCCGACGTCCGCTTCCGTCTCGAATCCGCGACTTTCACCGCGCTGCCGTCGCTTCAGCGATCACTGCTGGAGAAAGCGCTGAAGCACCTGCGTCCCGGTGGCCGGCTCGTGTACGCGACCTGCACCTTCCGTCGCGAAGAGGGCGAAGAGGTCGCGCTCGCGTTCGAAGCTGCCAACGCCGCGAAGCTCACGCGGCGCAGGCCGGGTGATGGCTGGCTCGACCCGTCACTGGTCACGCCCGAAGGATTCTTCCGCTCCTTCCCGCACCGCCACGGCACGGACGGCTTCTTCGCCGCGGTGTGGTCGCGCCGCTGAGCCGTCGAGGCGTCACCCGCTGCGGCGCCGGCCCTGCGCCGGATGGCTCCTGGACATCCGCTCGCGCACGCGCTGGCGTTCGGCGAGCTCGTGCTCCGCATGCTGCAGCTCCGACTCCTTCGTCTGCTCCGCCACGCGCCTCGAGTTGTACCGGCCGTACGCCCACACCATGACGATGAGGAACCCGCCGATCGGCGACCAGCGGAAGAGCCGCTTCGGACCTTCGACCACCTGGTCCGGCGCCCAGCCACGATCACGCACGCCCACCACGAGGATCGGCGCCTGCGCCTGCTGGATGCGCAGCCACAACACGGCCACCGCTTCGGCCGACCGGCGCAGGTCCTCCGGCACGCGAAGCCCTCGCTCCTCGAAGCGCCAGTTCAGGCGCTCGAGCTGGTCGTGCACGTCCTTCACCTCCGGCTTCATTCGCGCGGTCTCGAGCAGCAGCGCGTAGGCCTGCGTGAGCTGCTCGGGCGTGGCCTTGAGGCCCTCGTCATGTCCGATCAACTGCCACGCCGCGGCGTAGCTCTGCGCGGCCTTGTAGTCGTCGGTGCGCCAGTAGGTCGCCCACGCGTAACCGACCACCGCGAGTCCATACAGCGCGAGCGCGACGAGCAGGCCCCACGGAAAGCCGAGCCTCGGTTTCCCCAATGGCGGCGAGACGATGGGAACTTCCGGATCGGTGTCGGGTGCGTCGTTCGCGCTCGTGGTGCTCATCCACCTCGCAGTGTAGAACGTCCGCACATGCCCTTCATCAAGCCGCCCGCTCTGCATCCGGGCGATCGCGTGCAGGTCGTTGCTCCTTCCGGCCCGTTCCCGCGCGACGTCTTCGAGAAGGGGCTCGGGGATCTCGCGCAGCGGTACGCGCCGAACCACGAGCACACCATCTTCGAGCGCACCCGCTATCTCGCCGGCGACGACGCGAATCGCGCAGGCCAGCTCACCCGCGCCTTCACCGACTCGAGCGCCCACGCGATCTTCGCGGCGCGCGGCGGCTACGGGCTGATGCGGCTGCTGCCGAGCCTGCAGAAGACGCTGGCAGCCGCGGCCTCACACAAGCCCGTGATCGGATTCTCCGACATCACCGCGCTCCACCTCGCGTTGCAGGCGCAGGGCAAGGTCAGCTTCCACGCGCCGGTGCTCACGCAGCTCGGTCGTCAGACGCCGGAACTCCAGCAACGGCTGTGGCGGCTGCTGGAGGATTCGAACCATCCGCGCGAGCCGCTCGAAGGCATCGAGACCTTCGTCCCCGGCACGGTGGAAGGTCCGCTGATCGGCGGCAACCTCTCGGTGCTCACGCGACTGCTCGGCACGCCGTACCTGCCCGACCTGCGCGGCGCGCTGCTCCTGCTCGAGGACGTCGGCGAGCGCCCATACCGGCTCGATCGCATGTGGACGCACCTGCAGCTCGCGGGCGTGTTCGAGCAGATCTCCGGGATCGTCCTCGGCGAGTTCACGCTCTGCGAGGAGCGCGACGCGGATTACGGCCCGCTCGACATCCTCCGCGAGCTCGCGCATCAGACCGGACTGCCCTGCGCGTCCGGCTTTCCCATCGGCCACGGTGAGGTGAACGAGCCGGTGCCGCTCGGCGTCCGCGCGCGACTGCACGCACCGGCGCCGGGCAGCGGCGAGAAGCCGAGCCTCAGCTTCCTCGAACCCGCCGTCTCGCCACGGCCCCAGGCGACATGACTCCCGAAGCACTTCTCGAAGCAGGCCTCCGCGACGGCACGTTCCCCGCTGCGCAAGCGGTGGTCCTCCACAACGGACAGGCTGTCCTCGACTACGCGAGCGGCACCGCAGACGGCACGCCGATCACGCACGACACGCGCTTCGACCTCGCGTCGCTGACGAAGCCGATGTGCACGCTGTCGCTCTTCATGCGCCTGTGGGGGCAGGGGAAGGTCGGCCCGCACACGCTGGTGGGCGAGCACAAGATGGAGGACCTCCTCCTCCACCGCACCGGCCTGCCTTCATTCGTCCCGTACTTCGCGGATGCCCTCGGCGCGCACCCGGAGCTCGGCTCCGAAGACTGTCCCGCCGAACGTCGCGCCGCCGTCCGCCTCGGCGTGCTCGCGCGCGTCTTCGTCACGCCCTCCATCCGTCCTCCGCGATCCTCCACCGCGTACTCGGACGTGGGCTTCATCCAGCTCGGCGAAGAGCTCGCGGACATCGCCGGCGCGCCGCTCGACGAGGCCTTCGACACGCACGTCGCGCGGCCGCTCGGGCTTGGGCGCACGCGCTTCCACCGGCTCTCGAAGTTGCCCGGCGACGCAGGCGAATCGGCGCCCACCGGTCGCACCCGCCCGCGCGAACCCGCGCCCGGACAGCAGGGGATGTGGCCTGAAGAGCTCCTCCCGCCGCAGCCTTCGCGGCCCGGCGAAGTGGACGACGACAACGCGTTCGTGCTCGATGGCGTCGCAGGTCACGCCGGCCTCTTCGGCACCGCGCGAGACGTGGCGCTCTTCGGTCAGCGCGTGCTCGAGGAGCTCGACGGCGCGAACCGCCTGGCGCCCTCCCTCCTCTGGCAGATGGCGCTCCGCAAGGACACGCAGACGCCCGACTCCACGCGCTGCTACGGCTTCGATACGCCCTCCGCGGAGGGCTCTTCCGCGGGCCGCTTCATCGGCGATGCGGCGCCCGGCGCGGTGGGCCATCTCGGCTTCGTCGGCACCTCGCTGTGGGTGGACAGAGCGCGCAAGCTGGTGGTCGCGCTGTGTACGAATCGGACGTACAACGGCCGCGCGAACGTGCGCATCCGCGACTTCCGGCCGCGGTTCCACGACGCGGTGGTCGAGTCCCTCGGGCTCGCACCGGCTCCCTGACGAGGCTCGACACAGATGGCGGACGACAACGGCAACGTGCTCACCGACGTGGACCCGGCAAAGGTCCGGCGCATCCACCTGCTCGGCGTGGCGGGTACCGGCATGGGCTCCTTCGCGGGCATGCTCAAGGCGGCGGGCCACGAGGTCACCGGCAGCGACGAGAACGTCTATCCGCCCATGAGCGACATGCTCCGCGAGTGGGGCATCGGCGTGATGACGCCCTACGCGCCTGCGAACCTCGACCGCGCGAAGCCGGACCTCGTCATCGTCGGCAACGTCATCCGGCGCGTGAACCCCGAGGCCACCGAGGCACGCAATCGCAACCTGCCGCAGATGAGCTTCCCCGCGGCGTTGGGCGCGTTCTTCCTCGGGCCGAGGCACAGCGTCGTCGTCGCCGGCACGCATGGGAAGACCACGACCTCTTCGCTGATGGGCCACGTGCTCGCGGCGGCGGGGCGCGATCCATCGTTCCTCGTGGGCGGTGTGACGCAGAACTACGCGGGCAACTTCCGGCTCGGCAACGGACCGCACTTCGTCGTCGAAGGCGACGAGTACGACACCGCCTACTGGGACAAGGGCCCGAAGTTCCTCCACTACCGGCCGAAGACGGTCATCCTTACCAGCGTCGAGTTCGACCACGCGGACATCTACCGCGACCTGCCGCACTACGAAGCGAGCTTCCAGAAGCTCGCGGACATCGTCCCCGCCGAAGGGCTGATTGCCGTCTCCACCGCGTACCCGAACGCGGTGCGCATCGCGCGGACGGGCAAGGCCCGCGTCGTCACCTACCGTGGCGAGCCGTCGAGCGATGCGGACTACGCGCCTGCCTCCGACCTTCGCTTCGGCCCCGAGGGCGCGCGCTTCACCGTGCTCCACAACGACCAGCCGCAGGGCGAGCTGCACCTGCCGATGGGCGGCAAGCACAACGTGGAGAACGCGCTCGGCGTGTACGCGGCGGCACGCTCGCTGGGGCTCTCCCACGAGGAGATCGCCGAGGGCATGTCCTCCTTTGCCGGCGTGAAGCGGCGCCAGGAGGTTCGCGCGGAGGTGGACGGCGTGACCGTGCTCGACGACTTCGCCCATCACCCGACCGCGGTGCGCGAGACCATTGCCGCAGTCGCGGGCCGCTACCCGGGCCGCCGCATCTGGGCGGTGTTCGAGCCTCGAAGCAACACGTCGCGCCGCAACATCCACCAGGAGGACTACGCGCGCTCCTTCGAGGGCGCCGCACTGGCGACGATCCGCGTCCCCGAGCGCACCGACCGCGTGCCGACCGGCGAGGAGCTCGACGTGCCGCGGCTCATCTCGGAGCTCGCGCGGCAGGGCATCGACGCTGACGGCGACTCGGACGTGGAGGCGCTGGTGCAGAGCGTGGGCAGCCGCGCGCAGAAGGGTGACGTGCTGCTGGTGATGAGCAACGGCGCGTTCGGCGGCTTCATCGACAAGCTCATCGCCCACCTGCGCGCGCGCGGAGGCAACTCTTGAGGCTGGGGACGCTGATCGCAGCCCTGCTCCTCGCCACCGCCTGCCAGAGCGGCCCGCCGCTGCCGCCCGTGGCCGGCCCCGCCACCTCGTCGCAGCCGGTGAGCTTCCAGGTCCCTCGGCACGACGGCAGTGGCACCTGGGATCCGGCGCAGGATCGCGGAAGCGTGATTCTCCTCGACGTGTGGGCGACCTGGTGCGAGCCCTGCCGCGACGCGCTGCCGCTCTGGCAGGACCTCGCGAAGGAGTACGAGGCGCGCGGCCTGAAGGTGTACGCGCTGAGCCTCGACGAAGACCCCGCGCAGGTGGCGAAGTTCATCGCGGATACGAAGCTCACGCTGCCGGTGCTGATGGACGAGAACGGCACCGTCTCCGAGCGCGTGCTCAAGGTGAAGATGATGCCCACCTCCTTCCTCATCGATCGGAAGGGGATCATCCGTCACGTCAACGAGGGCTTCGCCGAGGAGCACCTCGCCAAGTACCAGGCGCAGATCGAGCAGCTGCTCTCGGAGAAGAAGTGATGAGCGCCTCGAACGCCTCTGGCACCACGACGACCGAGCTGCGGCAGACCGCGGAGGACGCAGCCCGGCTCGCGGGCCGGCTGCTGGCGGAGAAGTTCGGCGGGCAGCGCACCATTGAATACAAGGGCGGCATCGACCTCGTGACCGACGCGGATCGGGCGGCGGAGGCGGCGATCCTCGAGCTGCTGCGCGCGCGACATCCGGACCACGCGATCCTCGCCGAGGAGAGCGGCGCTTCCGGCACGCGGCTGGGCGCGCAGACGGACGGTGGCCACCGTTGGATCATCGACCCGCTCGACGGCACCACGAACTACTCGCACCGCCTGCCGCACTTCTCGGTGAGCATCGCCGTGGAGGATGCGCAGGGCCTGCTCGCGGGCGTCGTCTACGACCCCATCCGCGACGAGCTCTTCGCCGCCACGCGAGGCGAGGGCGCGCGGCTCAACGGCTCGCCCATCCGCGTCTCGGAAGCGCCCACCCTGGACAAGGCGCTGCTCTGCACCGGCTTCCCCTACGACGTGCGCGAGAACCCGGAGGCGCCGCTCGGGCTCTTCAACCGGCTGGTGCGGAAGGCGCGCGGAATGCGCCGCTTCGGCAGCGCCGCGCTGGACCTCGCCTACATCGCCTGCGGCCGCTACGACGGCTACTTCGAGTTCGGGCTCAAGCCGTGGGACGTCGCCGCCGGCGCGCTGCTCGTGCGCGAGGCCGGCGGGCTCATCACCCGCATCGACGGTGCGGCGCTCGACCTGCACCGGGGAGACGTCATCGCCGGCGGCGCGGCCATCCACGCGGCGCTCCAAGCGGAGACGGCGCCGGTGCTCGAGGCGGTGGGCTGGCGGCCCTGAGCGTCCTCCTGAGAGCCGCTAGAAGAGGCTCTCCGGCACGAACACGATGTCGCCCGGCTCGAGCGCGAAGTTCTTCTCGCGCCCCACGCCGATGTCCTCGACCGGCACGCGGATCTTCACCTCGCGGCCCTCGACCCTGCGCGTGACGTTGGTGTTGTTCTTCGACGCCAGCTTGGTGAACCCGCCCGCGAGCGTGATCGCCTGGATGACGTTCATGTTCTCGTCGAAGGGGAACGTGCCCGGCCGCTGCACCTCGCCGAAGACGAAGACCTTCTTCGAGGTGTACTCGCGCACGAGCACCGTCACCTGCGGCCGCTTGAGGTAACCGTCCGCGAGACACTTCGTCAGCGCGTCCGCCGCCTCGCTGGAGGTCGTGCCCGCCAGCGTGACCTTGCCGCAGAGCGGAAAGTCGATCGTCCCCTCCGTCGAGAGCCGGTAGGCACCGGAGAGATCCGGCTCCTGGAACACGCGCACCTCCACGAGGTCTCCCGACCCGAGCGTGCTCGCCTCCGCGCGCGGCGCGGCGTTGGCGGCCTGCTGCGCTTCGAACTGGCGCGCGGTGACGGTGTTGCCCCCCTCCGCGGCAGCGCGCGTGCGGCACCCGGCCGAAGGGAAGGCAAGGACGAGGACGACGGCCGCGAAGGAGTGCAGACGCATGGGCAGTGAGGCCAGAGCGGCGCAGGCGGTCCCGGTCCGAAGACCCGCCGGCGTCAGTACGAGAAGGTCGCCCGAAGATACCCTTCGTGGCGCGCGAAGTTGAACGTCTGCGCGGCGGACGCGGAGGACGCTCGCGTGGTCAGCAGGTAGCCGGCACCGACGACCAGCCAGCGCGTCACCGCGTAGTCCGGTCCCACGTCCAGCCGCACCAGCGAGTCGCGCCTGGGCGCATCGGTGAAGGTCAGCCAATCGAACGAGCCGTACGCGTGCAGCGAGAGCCTGCCGCCGATCAGCGCGCGGGCCTCGGCGTAGGCGCGGTCGTCCACGTACGAACCGAACAGCGCCACCGGCTCCAGCCGTCGCAGATAACCGACGCGCACGTTGGCGGTCTCGCTCGCCAGCCACGCGGCCTCAGCGGTGGCGATGACCGAACGCACCGCCTCCGCGCCGAAGTCGTTCGCGTAGCCCAGCTTCGCCAGCACGCTGATCTTCGGCGTGACGAGGCCGCTGACGCCCGCCGAGCCGTGCAGCAGCCGCGCCGCGCGAGAGCCGCCGCTGTAGTCGCGCAGGTCGTAGCGCGCGTCCGCGACGATCGCGGTCTTGGGCAGGAACTTGTAGCTGCCGCGCAGGTAGAGCCCCACGTTGCCGTAGTTCAGCGCGCTCACCGCCGAGGGCGAGCAGAGCGGCTCGGTGGGAGGGCAATCCGGCAGCACGCCCTGCACCAGCGGCCGGAAGAACTCGAAGGTGTAGCTCGCTCCGGGAGCGATCTCGAGCGCGCCGCCGCCGGGCCGGATCCCCAGCTCCGCGCGGACCTGGTTGTAGAGGCTGAGCACGCCCACGCCGACGCTGGGGGTCTCCGCGCGGTCGCTGCGCACCAGCGTGTCGCCCACCCGGAACTCGACGGTGCCGCCGGGGTTGAAGACGAGGTCCACCGTCCCCTGGCCCTGAACCCGCGAGAAGTTCTGCGAGCCCGCGCTGAGCAGGCCCGTGTACCAGAGCAGGTCGAGGTTCCCGTTGAGCCCGAGCTGCAGCGCGTCTCCCGGCACGTCGAGCCGCGCGCCCGGGCGCACGTGCACGATGAGCTCGGGACGAAGCTGCGGCGCCTGACCCACCTCGTTCTTGTTGAGGAAGCCCGCCGCCGAGTCGAACCGCGTCTGCAGCTCCACGTACGGGTGCAGCCGGCCCTCGCCGACCTTCACCCCGTTCGCGGAGGGCGCGGCCGGCGCGTTGATCTGCGTCTGCGCGAGAGCAGGGGAGAGCGGCAGCGCGAGCAGCGCGACCAGCACGATGGCGCATGACGCACGTGCCGACACTGTGTCGCTCAGCCACTTCATGAGCTGCGACTGCCCCTCCTCGAACGCCGGCCGGCGCCGATAATTAACAGCGGGCGGGCAGGCGGGCAAACGAGATTGTCCCCGGCGGCCCCTTGCGGATCAGTCGCGCGGAACGGACGAAACGATCACCGCGTCGGGCTGGCCGGCGGCGGCCGCACCGAGATGGGCGGCTGGACGGCGGGGCGCGTCGGATCGTCGGGCAGACCGTCCGGCTCCTCCACCTCGACGAGGATGTTCTCGTCGGTGCGGAAGGCGAGCTGGCCGATGCACTCCTCGGTCTCCGCGCGCAGCTGCTCGATCTTCGTGCGCGAGATGTTGACCTTGGTGAACTCGTGCTCGGCGGCGCCCGCCTCCTTGCGCGCGATGGCCTCCTGCATCGCCACGTCCGCCTGCTCCGAGATGCGCAGCAGCCCCTTCACCTGGGTGAGCTTCTCGTTCACGCAGTTGAGCTTCACCACGTCCCGGCTGTTGCGCGCCTCCTCCAGCTTGGCGAGGACCTCCTTGAGGATGTCCCGCATCCGGGTGATCGACTGCTGGCTGCGCTTGATCTTCTCGCCGTCCGGAACGCCGGAGGCCGCGCGCGCGGTGGCCTCGGCGGTGTCGCTCGGAGCGCCGCTCTGAGCGAACGCGGCGCCGGCGGTGAGCATGAGGAGAGAGAGGAGGAGAGGGCGCATCGTCGTGACCTCGAAGGGCCGGCCTCGCGGGACCGTACTGCGCTACGACGCGGGAGAGAAGACGAAGGGGTAGGAGACGGTGACGTCGTCGTCCGGCTTGAAGGGGAAGTTCCAGCCGCGGACGATCGTCCGGATGCAGGCGGCCACGCCGTCGTCGCCGAGCCCGTTCTCCTCGATCTCCACCGCCGACGCGCGGCCCGCGGAGGTGATGGTGAAGCGCACCACCACGCGGCCCTTCAGCGTCGGGTTCCGCTTCAGCTCGCGCTCGTAGCAGCCGGTGATCGCCTTCAACCGGTCCTTCACGTAGCGCGCGAGGGCGTTTCGATCGACCTCGCCCGTCTCGACCTCCGGCGCCGCGTCGCGCACGCGGCCGGTGACCGCGACCTCGCGCTTCTGACCGAGGTCCACGTTCCCGCCGCCCTTCGTGCCGAGGTCTCCGATCCCCGCCACGTTGCCCGACGCACCGCCGCGCGGACCACCCGAGCCCAGCGACGCCTCGGTGGCGATGCCCACGCCGCCCGCGCCCGCCAGCGCCTGCGCGATGTCCGCCGAGCCGGTGCCGCTGCCGAGCACGTCCGCGAACGCGCCGCCGCCCGCGCCCGCGCTGCCGAGCACCTTGAGCAGGCCCTTGCTCTGCACGTTCTTCACGATCTCGTCGCGCGACTTCGGACCGGCCGCCGGCTTCACGTCCGCCTTCGACGCGTCGCTCTTCGGCGTCTCCTTCTGCTCGGTGCCGCTGTCGGTGACCTCCACCGGCTTCGGCTCCTCGGCCTTCGGCGGCGGGATCATCACCCGCGCGAAGCGGTCCGGCAGCTCCTCCAGCTTGAGCTCCGGTTCGACCGGGGCCGGGCTGAGGATGATGAAGAGCGCGAGCACCGTGTGCGCCAGCAGCGACCCGCCGAGGATCCCCGCGAACACGCCGTCGAGCCCGCTGAACGGGTTGCCCTGCAGGTTCGCCGGCAGGGGCGCGCGCTGCGGCTCCGGCGGCGGCGCCACGAACTGGAAGAGGAGGGTGACCTCGCCGAGCGACACCTTGCCGCGCGCGGCCTCGGTCAGCGGAAACACGAACTGATCGCCGCGGGCATGGGCGAGGTTCCGCGCGCGCAGCGAAGCGAAGTCCACGTCGGCATCGCCCACGCGCACGCGCCCGTCCATCTGCGCGGTGAACACGAGGCTGTACTGCCCGCCGCGGTGCTCGAACACGGTGCTGTGCGGCGGCAGGTCGGACGCGGGCACCACGATGGTGCTCTTCGCGTCCCGGCCCACGGTCACGTCTTCGCGGCGCTTGAGCAGCCGCTCCTCGACGATCTTCCCTCCCTGGATGACGCCGACGCGGAGGATCTTGGGGTTCGATGCCGTTGCCATGTCTCTCTGCGTCTCTCAGAAGGGCGTCGCTTCGACGCTCTTCTCCACCTTGGGGATGAAGCTCTCCGTGCGGTTGAGCTCCTCGAAGTTCAGGTTCGACCGCTGCAGGATGTAGAAGGCCTGCGGCTTCTGGATCCGCCCCTCCACCGTGAGCGCGTCGAGCCGGATGACCTTCTTCTTCTTGCCGGACTGGCTGGTGCTGGTGCCCGAGCCGGTGCTCGCCGACTGCGTGTTGCCGTCCTGCGCGAGCGCGCGCGGCGCCGGCGAAGCGACCGTCGGCTGCGTCGGAGATGAGTCCGGGTACAGCGAATCGGAGGCGACTCCAGCGAGGCCGACGTGCGCGGCGAGAGCGAGGGCGAAGGTGAGGGTCATGGCTACTTGTCGTCCTCCGACAGCTTACCCGATGCCGCAGGGGCGGGCCCCGGCTTCACCGGTGGCTTCTGTCCCGCCGCAGGCACCACGTCCTCTTCGTCTTCCTCGCCGAGCTTGCTGGCGGGCACCGTGTTCTGACGCCGGCGCGCCTCTTCCTGTTCCTTCTTTTTCTTCTCCGTAGCAGCGGTAGCAGCAGCCGCGGCCTCCGCCTTCAGCCGCGCGGCCTCTGCCTTCGCCGCAGCCTCCGCGTCGCGCTTTGCCTGGGCCTCTGCCGCGGCCTTCGCCTTCGCCGCGTTCTCCGCGTCTCGCTTCGCCTGGGCCTCTGCTTCGGCCTTCGCCTTCGCGGCGTTCTCCGCGTCGCGCTTTGCCTGGGCCTCTGCGTCGCGGCGGGCCTTCTCTTCGGCCTCGGCCTTCAGGCGCGCCTCTTCGGCGGCGTGCTTCGCCTCGTTCTCGGCGCGCGCCTTCGCCTCTTCGGCCTCACGCTTGCGG
Organism: Pseudomonadota bacterium; assembly: GCA_023423535.1. Lineage (GTDB taxonomy): Bacteria > Myxococcota > Myxococcia > Myxococcales > Myxococcaceae > JAFAFL01. Next base: position 45,227 of record JAFAFL010000046.1, on the reverse strand, counting down.
CGCTCGTCCTCTTCCTGCGCGCGCTTGAGCTTGTCCCGCTCCAGGCGCTCGAGCCTTCTCTGCTCGCGCTCGATGCCCTTGTTCGCGTCCTTCACGTACTGCTCGACGCGCTCGTCCCGCCCGCCCTTCGCCCGGTACTGCGCGAAGTAGTTCAGCGACTTCTGCAGCCGCGTGACCGTCTCGATGCCCGGCACCTCCTGGTCGAGGTGGAGGATCGCGAGGTTGTAGTAGGTGTCCGCCCAGTCGGGCCGCAGCTGCAGGACCTTCTCGTACTGCGCGACCGCCTTCGGCAGCTCGCCGCGCCCGCGGTACGCGTTGCCGAGGTTCAGCCGCGCGGACGGAAGGTTCGGCGCCGCCGCCACCGCCGCCTCGAGCACCCCCACCGCCGCGTCGTAGTCCTGCGCCTCGTTGAGCAGCGCGCCGTAGTTGTTGTTCGCCTCGGCGTAGTCCGGCTGCAGGCGCACGGCCTGCTTGAAGGCCTCCATCGCCTGGTTCTTCGCCTTCAGCTGCAGGTTCACGAGGCCAATGCTGTTCAGCACCACCGGGTCGTTCGGGTCGATGGCGCGCGCGTTCTCGAGCACCATCCCCGCCAGCTCGAAGCGGCCCTGCCGGAAGTACACCTGCGAGAGCAGCTGCATCGCGCGGACGTTGCGTTCGTCCTCCTTCAACGCGCGCTTCGACTCCGCCGCCGCCGCGTCGTACTTCGACTGGTGGAGCAGCGTGTACGCGAGCGCGATTCTCGGCCCCACCGCCGCCGGACGCGCACCCGAGGCCTTCCGCGCCGCGCTCTCCGCCTCCGCCACCCGGCCGCTCCGGCAACGCAGCCGCGTGAGGTAGTCCCACGCGAGCTCCTGGTCCGGCTCGACCTCCAGCGCCTTGAGGTACGCGTCCTCCGCGGCCTTCAGGTTGCCGCGCCGCTCGTGGACGACGCCGAGGTTCGTCCAGCCGTACGCGAGCTTCCCGTCCCGCTTCAGCGCGGCCAGCAGCTCCGTCTCCGCGACCTCCAGCGCGCCCGACCGCGAGGCCGCCACGCCGCGATCGAACGCCGCGCGCGCCTGCGGATCCACGGGCCGCTCTGGCACCGCCGGCGTCTGGGCTGCCGCGACCGGCGCAGGCGGCGTCACCGCGCGAGGAGTCTCTTCCTCTGCTTCATCCCGCGAGAGCTTCGACGCAGCGGGAGCCGCCGGAGCAGGCGCTTGCGCGGGACGCTCCACCGCGACAGACGACTTCATGGCGGCGTCGTCTTCCGGCGCCGGCTTGACCTCCGGACCGGACGCGCAACCGGCGGCGAAGAGCCCGGACGCGGACACGACCAGCGCGAACACCGCTGCGCGAAGCGAAGGGAAGGGGAGCGCGGTCACTTGTCGTCTCCCCCGGCGAGGCGCTGCACTGCCGGTGCCTGCCGCGACTGTCCGAGCACGTCGACGACGAGCCCTTCCGGATAGGTCGTCTCGCGCGCGAAGGCGGGCATGGGCTCCTTGAGGACCGGATACTCCTTCGGGCGGAAGCGGTTGAGCGCCTCCAGCGTGCGCTTCGTCCACTCGTTGGAGAGCCTCGCCTTGCGCGCCTCGACGAGCGTGGCCTCGTAGCTCTGCACCGCGGCCTCCTCGAGCGCCACGGTCTGCTGCGCGAGCATGTCCTGATAGACGATGACCGCGTCCTCGCCCGCGCGCTTGATCTCCGGGGGTACCGGCGTGTCGATGATCGTCTGCGCGAACCGCTCCAGCGCATAACCGCGGCGGTAGAGCGCGGCGAGCGTCCACTCGAGCTGCTTGTAGGGGAAGACCTCGGCGTAGGCCTCGTTGACCTTCACCACGCCCTTCTTCTTGTCGTTGAAGGACCGCTCCAGCGCCGCGCCGCGCCCGCCGATCTTCATCTTGTCGAACTCGGCGAAGGCGACCTCCGCGAGCTGGAACCGCGAGTACGCCGCCGCGTTCGCCGCCAGCGGATGGCTCTCCGGCTGAAGCCCGCGCTTGTCGAACTCGTCCGCCGCCGCCGACCACGCGCGCCGCGCCTCGTTCGCGTTGCCGAGCTTCTGGTGCGCGTCACCCATCCGCTTGCGCGCGTCCACCACCAGCTCCGCCTGCGCGCTCTTGCTGGAGAACTTCCGCACGAACTCGTCGAGCGCCGCGATGTACCGGCGCCACTCGCCCTGCTTCTCGTAGATGAGCGCCGCTCGCAGCTGGTTCTTCGGCGCGTCCTCGGCGTTGGGGAAGAGCTCCGCGTAGCGCAGGAACGCCGCCGCCGCCTCGTCGTAGCGCTGCTGGCCCTCGAGCAGTCGCGCCGCGTTGAACAGCGCCGCCTCGCGGTTCTTCGACGCCGGATAGTCCGCCACCAGCCGCTGGTAGCTGCGGACCGCCTTCTCGAAGTCGTAGGAGTTCTCCGCGTTCACCGCCACGCGGAAGAGCGCGCTGTCGGCCAGCGTCGAGCGCGGGTACTCGCTGAAGATCCGCTCGTAGAGCTTCAGCGCCGAGTCGAACCTGCGCGTGTTCTCGTACGCCACCGCCGCGTTGTTCAGCGCCTTGTCCGCGAACTCGTGCTTCGGCTCCTCGTCGACGAGCTCGATGTACTTCTTCGCCGCCGCCTCGTACTCGCCCTTCGCCATCAGCTCATCGGCCAGCTTGAACCGCCCGGCGAGCTTGAACTTCACGAGGTCCGCGTAGAGCTCGCTCTTCGGATCGATGACGTCCTTGTTCGCGGCCAGCCTTCCCGCGACCTGCTCCACGCTCGCCCAGTCCTTCGTCACGAGGAACGACTCGACGATGAGGTTCGTCGCGTACTGCGCGACCTCGTGCTGCGGATAGGCCCCGACGATCTCCTCGAAACGCCTGCGCGCCTCGGGGAAGTCGTCGTGTGCGAAGTAGAGCTCCGCGGCCTTGTAGGCGATGCCCGGCGAGCGCTCGTTCTTCGGGAAGCGCTTGAGCCACGCGTCGCTCGCGGCGACCAGCGCGGCCTCGGAGGGATGCAGCGGCGTGGCCTTGAGCACCGTGCCCTCCGGACGCTCGCTGGACCGCAGCGGCTTCGCCTCCGCGAGGGCGCCCGCCTTCACGTCCCCTTCGAGCGCCTTCTGCCGCGCGAGCACCGCCGCGAACGCCGCGTCCTCGAGGTAGCGGTTGTCAGCGGTGGAGTCGCGCACGGCCTCGTAGTGCTGCGCCGCCTCCGCGAACTGCAGCGAGTTGTAGAGCGTCTCCGCCAGATAGAACTGGATCTCGTACGCGTTCTTCGACCGCGGGAAGCGCGCCACGTAGGAGCGGTACGAGCGCGACGCGAGCTCGAACGCCACACGCGCCTCCTCGAACTTCCCCTCCTTCTTGTAGACGAGCGCCTGCTGGTGATGAAAAACCGCCGTGTTGTAGAGGTTCTTCTCCGCCAGCTCCTGCGCGAGCGCCATCGCCTCGGGATCGCGCTTGTGCTTCTCGTGCCAGGCGGTCCCTTCCGCGAACATCGTCCCCAGCCGCTCCGCCTCGCGCGAGCTGTCCTGCAGCTTCCGGTCGCGGTCGTAGGCCTGGACGATGCGCTGCTGCACGAGTGGCGCGTCCTTCGCCAGCGGGTTCTTCTCCAGCACGAGCCGGTACGCGGCGATCGCGTCGTCGTGGCGCGTCTGGTCGTAATAGACGTCCGCCATCCGCTTGTAGATCTCGTGCTCGTAGGCGCGTCCGCCCTTCGCGGAGAAGTACGCCTGCGCCTTCGCCAGCGAGCCCCACTTGTCGTCGGCAAAGGAGATCGCGGTGTACTGCAGCGCCTCGTTGCGCAGGTCTCCGCCGACCTCCTCGTCGCCCTTCTCGCGTGCCTTCTGCTGGTAGAAGTCCGCGAGCAGCACGAAGCGGTCCACCGCCTCGTCGAAGCGGTCCATCCGGTAATAGACCCAGCCCAGCTTGTAGAGCGCCTTGTCGTAGAGCGGGTGCGCCCGGTCGAGGATCGCCTGCTCGTAGGCCGCCGCCGCAAGCTCCAAAGCGTCGGCGCGATCGTACGCGTCGAACCAGTGCTCGCCGATCCGCACCCACGCCTCGGTGGCGAAGCGCGAGCGCGGATACTTCGCGATCAGCGACTGGTACGCCGCGAGCCCGTCGTCGAACTGGTTCTGCTTCTCGAGGCAGTAGCCCAGCAGGTACCAGGACGCGTCGTTCAGCGCGTACTCGGGGAACTGGGCGATGAGCTGACGGTAGAGCCCGATGCTCTTCGCGAAGTCCGGCTGCGGCTCGGCGGGCGGGGTGACGTTCGAAGCGGGATCGATCGCGCGCAGCCGCTGCTCGTACTCGCGCATGGCGAGCATGTGATCGTCGCTGGTGCGCTCGTAGTAGAGCTCCGCCAGACGGAACATCACGTCCGGCGAATACTTCGGGTCGTCCGGATAGCGGCGGAGGAACTCCTCGAACTGCGCGATCGCGTCGAGCCGCTCCTTGCGCTCGAGCACCTCCAGATCGCGAATGGCCCGCTCGTACGACCCTGCGAGCACGCCGCGCTTCTCCTCGTACTTCTTCTCGATGAGCAGCTGCACCTCGCGGCGGAAGTCGCGCGACTCCGCCTCGTAGGCCTCGATCGCCTGCGACAGCTCCTCGTAGAGCGCCTGCTCCTCGGCGGTGGCGCCGCGGCCCTCGAAGTAGCGCGCGCGCTGCTGCTGCGCTTCACCCTTCGCTGGAGGCTTCGTCTCGCCCTGCGCGAAGCCGGGAGTGGAGAGCCCGAGCGAGATCGCGAGCGCGGCTTTCAGAAGAGAGCGGCGCATTTTCAATCGACCTCGGTGAGGACTTCGCGGAACTCCTCGTCCAGCGCGCGGAGCTCGCGGTCCTTCTGCTGCGACAAGCGCTGGATCTCCTGCGTCTTGTCCTGCTTGCGGGTGAACGCCACGTCCACCACGCCCACGTCTGCCTTCAGCACGAGGTCGTAGAACTGCTGACGCACGCGCTGGAACGAGGCGAAAGCGATCGACCCCACCAGCTGCCGCGTGTCGCCGGAGACCTTTGCCACCTCGCCGGCGTACGCCTCGAGCAGCCGCTGCTCGGTGAGGACCTTCTCGCGGATCGCATCACCGCGCCGGGAGACCTGCGACTGGATGTGCCCCTTCGCCTTCTGCACCCGCTCGCGCAGCGGCTTCATCTGCTCGCGCAGCGATGCAGTCCGCACGAGCACCGCCGTCCCCTGCGGCCCGACCTTCTGCTCCGCCCGCGCGAGGATGCCGCGCTCGCGCTCCAGCAAGCTCTCGTATTGCCTGCGGATTTCGCCCTCGCCGCCGACCGCCGCGTCCACCAGTCCGCGCTGATCCTTCAGGCCCTTGCGGACCTCCTCGAGCTCCCGCTCCAGCGCCGCGAGCTGCGTCAGCTCCGTCTGCAGCTGGGCGATGAACTCCTTCTCCTCCGCCGGCGTGTTCTTCCGCTTCTCGCGCGTCGCGGCCACCCACCGCTCGATGCCGGTCGTCGCCGCGTAGAGGCTCTGCACCTCGTAGCCGAGCCGGAACGCCTCCTTGTCGGCCCCGTCCACGCGCTCCTGCAGCCGGCGCTTGCGCTGCGCGACCTCGGCGGGCGTTTTCGGCAGTGCCGCGAAGCGCTTCTCCAGCGCCGCCTTCTCGCCGCGCAGCCCCTCGAGCTCGCGCAGATCCTCCGGTGAGAGGAGATCACGCAGCAGGTGCGACTCGATGCGCACCAAAGACTCCTCCGCGCGGGTGAGCTGCGACTGCACCGCGTCCGCGCGGGTGTAGCCCTCCTGCAGCTCGGGGAAGGTCTCCAGCGCGCGCTCGTCCAGCGCCGCGAGGATCCGCTGCGCGATGTCCCGTCCTTCGACCACGCCGCGCCGCCCGGCCTCGAGGTCGTCCACGATCCGCACCGCGTCCGCGACCTCCTTCTGCGTCGTCGCCCACTTCAGCGCCACCGCCGGCAGCAGCTGCGCCACGTCGAGGTTGCGCTCGTTCCGCGCGAGCAGGTTGTCGAAGTACGCCACCGGATCCTGGTGCAGCGCGAGCAACGCGGTCACTTCATCCCGCACCGGCGCATACGAGTTGATGACCTCGCCGTACGCCTCCGTGGCCAGGTCGTAGCGCTTGAGCTTCAAGAGCAGGTGGCCCTGGAGGATCTTCGCCTCCGGCGCGATCGTGCTCTCCGGCGCCACGAGGAGGAGGATGTCCGTCGCGTTCTTCGCCTTCTCGAACTCGCCGCGGCGCACCTGCGTCCAGGCGATCTCGTAGAGCGCGTCCACGAAGTGCGGGCTGTCCCGGTCGATCTCCTGGTACCGGTCCATCGCCTCGTCGTAGCGGCCCAGCTCGTAGAGCACGCGGCCCAATGAGAGGTTCGCCAGCTCCTTCACCTGCGCCTCGCGCGCGTCGCTTCCCGCCTGCGCAACGACGTTGTGGAAGTGCGCGACCGCGTCCTCGTACCGGCGCTCCTGCACCAGCGCCACGCCGAGGAAGTACGCGCTCTGCGAACGCAAGGGGCCCGGCTGTCTGGCCAGGGCCTCGAACACGCCGCGCGCGCGGGTCAGCCGCTCGTGGGCGGGCAGGTCGGTGCGCTTGAACAGCCACTTCCCATAGACGTACGCGAGGTCCGGCGGCAGCTCGCCACCGGAAAGGCCGCGCGCCTGCTGGATGTAGTCGTCGATGCCGGTGAACTCGTTCAGCCGTCCGGCGATCTCCAGATAACGGGTGAGCGCATCGCGGTAGTGCTTCGTGCGCAGCGCGAGCAATTCGCGCAGGTAGAGCCGCGCGGAGATGAGGTTTCCCTGCTGGAAGAGCGCCTCGGAGAGGTAGGCCAGCGCGTCCGGATAGCGCTCGCTGCCCTTGAACTGCGGATCCGCCACGAGGTCGTAGAAGAGGACCGAGGCACTGCGCCAATCGGAGAGGAGGTACTGGATCTCCGCGTCGCTGAAGCGCTTCGCGGTCAGCTCGTCCGCGGTGGGCTCGTCGCGCTCGGTGTACTGCGTCTCCACCAGCCGCAGCGTGTCCTCCGCATTGCGCAGCTGGGAGGCGACCTGCTCCGCCTGGCCCGCGAGCTCCTGCGCCGACGGCGCCTTCCCCTGCGCACCCGCGGTTCCAGACGCGAGGCCCACGAAGAGCCCGGCGCACACACACGCGGCGATGGCGATGGCTCTCAAGCCCGGCTCCATCCCTACGGGGCGCTCTGCTGCGCCTGCGCCTGTGCGGCCTTCCCCGTGTCCTTCGCCACCTCGATGTCGTAGCGCACCGCGGGGCGGTCCTTGAGGTCGGTGGTGAAGCCGCCCTTTTCGTAGCCCACGATCTTCACCGCCGTGGCCTTCCCGGCCTCCGCGGTGAACGTGTACGAGGACTGGACCTTGAACTTGTAGCCCTCGAGGTAGCTGAACACGCCGTAGCCGTTGCCCCGGTACACCAGCCGCACCGCGATCTGATGAGGGCCGGGGACGATGCGGCCGTTGAAGATCTCCAATTCCTCGCGCTTGGAGAGGTCGCCCTCCACGTCCACCTTGGTGAAAATCGGCGCGCCGTCCAGCGCGTAGGCCACCGACTCCAGCACGAAGGAGGAGCCCATCTCGTTGCGGTGGAAGAGGGTGGCGCGAGCGCCCTGCGACAGGTCTCCGCCGAGCACCGTCTCCTGCAAGAGGAGGAGCCGCGACTTCGAGCGGACGATCTTCTCCTTCAGATCCGCGACCTGCTCCTCCAGCGTCTTCACGCGGGTGACGAAGGCCTCGTCGGCGGTCTGCGGGGGCGCGGCGGGTTCCGCGGGCAGCGCGCTGGCGGCGCTGGCGGAAGAGCCCGGAGGTTGACCGGGACCCTCCTGGGCAGAGGATGACTCGCCCCAGAGGACGAGCGTCAGCAGCAGCAGGGCGGAGAACGAAGAGCGCACGGACCGTTCCAATCGTGAAGCAGGAGGCAGCGTACCCGGCCCGGCGTCCACCTCCAACTACCCCCCCTTCTTGAGCTCCGTCAGCACCAGCTTGGCGACCGCCTTGAGGGTATCGAAGACACCCACCCCGGTCGGCGCCACCGCCTGGAACTCGGGCACGTTGCGGTAGTTCAGCGCGCGCGAGAGCTCTTCCATGGAGACGGCGTTGGGCAGATCCCGCTTGTTGTACTGCATGACGAAGGGAATCTTGTCGAGGTTGTAGCCCTGCTCGGCGAGGTTGGTGCGCAGGTTGTCCAGCGACTCGATGTTCGCCTCCATGCGCTCCATCTGCGAGTCGGCCACGAAGACGACACCGTCCACGCCCTTGAGGATCAGCTTGCGGGACGCGTCATAGAAGACCTGGCCGGGCACCGTGTACAGGTGAAACCGGGTCTTGAAGCCGCGGATCTCGCCGAGCGACAGCGGGAGGAAGTCGAAGAACAGCGTGCGGTCCGTCTCGGTGGAGAGACTGATCAGCTTGCCCTTCGTCTCCGGGTTGGTCTTGTTGTAGATGTATTGGAGATTCGTCGTCTTTCCGCACAGACCGGGACCGTAATAGACGATCTTGCAGTTGATCTCGCGGCTCGAATAATTGATGAAAGACATGGATCCCGCCCGGTCACTCGCTGAAAAGGTTGTCGATGTCTTCGTCCGAGATCTCGGCGAACGGTGAGCCGATACCCGGGCTCGCCGCCTTCTTCATCAGGCCATCGAAGATCCGCGCCAGTTCATCCGACGCCTTCTTGATACGCAGCCGCACGAGCCCGAGGCTGGTGCGGTTGTCGAAGATCACCACCAGCACCACGCGGCTGCCCACGACCGTCATGTAGAGCGAGTCCTTCGCGCCCTCATGGAACTGGTTGGGGAACTCGTTTTCGCCAATCAGCTTGGCGAGCCCGCCCATCGCCGCGACGTTGCCCGCGGTCAGAGACGCCAGCGACGTGGTGTCGATGTGCTGCGTCTGTCCCGCCGCCGAGATGAGCTGCCCGTTCTTGTCGACGAGGAACACGACCTTCGCGTTCGCGTCCCGGGTGAGCCGGTCGCAGACCGCGTTGATCTTGTTGTACTCCTCTTCGTACATCACCAATTGCGTGCCCATCGGCGTCGGCGTCCCCTCTCGCGCGTGTATTTTTACAAGTGATATCGGAGGGTTAGGTACTCTGTAGGAGAGAGAACATGTCTAGCAGACGGCCGGGTGTGCAGCAATCCCCCTGCCCGGACGTGCATCTCCTTCACAGCTCCCTCCGCCCGGCCAGCGCCCTCGCCAGCGTGGCCTGGTCCGCGTACTCGAGGTCGCCGCCCATCGGCACGCCCTGGGCGATGCGCGAGACCCGGATGCCCATCGGCTTGAGCAGGCGCGTGAGGTAGAGCGCGGTGGCCTCGCCCTCCACGTCCGGGTTGGTGGCGACGATGAGCTCTTCGACCTGACCGCTCTCGAGCCGCACCAGCAGTTCCTTGATCCGCAGCTGGTCCGGCCCCACGCCCTCCAGCGGCGAGAGCACGCCGTGCAGCACGTGGTAGCGGCCCTTGAACTCGCGGGTGCGCTCCACCGCCATCAGATCCGGCAGGCCCTCGACCACGCAGATGACGCGGTCGTCCCGGCGCGGGTCCTTGCAGAAGCCGCACAGGGCCTCGTCGGTGAGCGAGAAGCAGCGCTCGCACAGCCGCACCTTGTCCACCACCTCGCCGATCGCCGCCGCCAGCTCGCGGGCGTAGCTCTGCGGCGCGCGGAGGATGTGGAAGGCGAGGCGCTGCGCGGTCTTTTCCCCGATGCCGGGGAGCTTCGCGAGCTGCGCGACGAGCCGGTTGAGCGGATCAGGCGTCAAGGAAGTAGAGGGTCAGGCTCAGGTGATCCCGGGGATCTTGATCCCGCCGCTGATCTTCCCCAGCTCGGCCTGCATGTACACGCGGCTCTGGGTGAGGGCGGCGTTCACCGCGGCGGTGACGAGGTCCTCGAGCATCTGCGGATCGTTGGGGTCGATCGCCTTCGGATCGATCTTGATCGTCTTCAGCTCCTGGACGCCGTTGGCCACGGCGGTGACGAGCCCGTCGCCGGACTTGCCCTCCATGGTCTCGTCGGCGAGCTGCTTCTTCCGCTCCTCGATCTTCTCCGTCAGCTTGTTCGCCTGACGGATGAAGTAGTTCAGATCGACACCGGGCATTGCTGGTCCTCGTGGTGGATGCGCGGGCGAAGCTAACTGGGCCCGCGAAGGTTGTCAGGCACCGTCTTGCGGTGCGTCAGGAAGCGTCCTCGGCGAGGTCCGGCTCGGGCGGTTCGGGCGCATCGCTGCCGTCGCCCGCCGGGAGCACGGTCCGGTCGCGCTCGACGATCTGGATGTGCTCGATCTCGCCGCCGAGCAGGCGCATGGCCCGCTCCAGCGACGGGTGACGGCGGACGCGCGCCTCCACCGACTTCTCGTGCGCCTCGCGCTCCTTTGCCTCCTCTTCGGCGAGGCTCGGAGGGGCGTTGGCCGCGCCGTGCGCGTCGATGACGAGCCGGGTGGGCGTGCCGAAGGAGCGGGTGAGGATCTCCTCGATCAGGTTGCGGCCCGCGCCGCTGACCGTGGCCCGGTGGAAGTCCGCTTCGGGCGTGAACGCCACCACCACCTCGCCCGCCGCCGCGCGCAACACCCGCCCGAACGCGAGCGACTTGCCGTGCCGCGGGGACTCGGTGCGCACGATGTCCACCAGCCCGCGCCACTGGTCGCGAGAGAGGCCTCCGCCCGGGCGGGCGCTGATCGCAGGCGCCTGGAACGAGGGTGCCTGCACGGGACGCGCGGCGGGAGCGGGGGCCGCTGCGGGAGGCGGCGTGCGAGCCGGAGCCTCCGTCTGTGTCGCGGGCGCTGGAGGGTTGAGGTTCGCGAGGATGCGCGCGGCCACGCTGCCGCTGATCGACGTGGCGGCAGGCGCTGCGGGCACAGGTGCCGGAGCCGAGGGCGCGGGCGTCTGCGCGGGAGGCGCCGCCGGCATCGGGTTGGGGATCTCGACGCGGGTCCACTCGCCGGACGGCGCGGGCGCTGCTTCGGAGACCGGCGTCTCTTCCGGCAGGCACTCACCCGTGGCGCAGCCGCCGGGCGAGGAGTCGATGACGAATTCCTTCGGAGCGCTCTTGCTAGTGCCGGTCGCTGCGAAAGGGGGCGGAAGGGGAGCGACCTCCCGACGCTCCCTGGGGACCCGCACCTGCTCCTGCCGCGAGCCGCTCGACCCGGGCGATGAGCTCGGGGACGGACGCCGCCGGCGCGAGCTGCACGGCCTTGAGGAGGACCATCTCCAGGTAGAGCCGCGGCTGCTGCTTCGCGATCTCGAAGATGGCCGCGTACACCACGTCGAACAGGCGGGTGAGCTGGGTCAGGTCCGCGCTCTTCGCGAGCTGCGTCACCGCCGCGCGCTCGGCTTCCGCGAGGTCGTCCGGTGCGTTGTTCGTGGCGCGCGTGACCACGACGTGCCGCAGATAGAGCGCGAGCTCCTCGGTGAGCTTCTTCAGATCGACGCCCGTGTTGAAGGCCTCTTCGATCTTCGCCAGCACGGTGTTCGCCTGCCGCCCGACGAGCGCCGCCGCGAGCCCGCTGACGAGCTTGCGATCCACCGCGCCGATGGCCGAGGCGACCTCTTCGTCGTTCGGCGCCTTGCCGCAGGCGGCGACGATCTGATCGAGCAGCGAGAGCGAGTCGCGCATGCCGCCGTCGCTCTGGCGGACGACGAGGGCGAGCGAGGAGTCGCTGAGCGCGATCCCCTCCGCGTCGCAGATCTGCCGCAGCCGCTTCGTCATGTCCGCGGTGGGCACGCGCCGGAAGTTGTGGCGCTGGCAGCGCGAGATGATCGTGTCGAGGACCTTGTGCGGTTCGGTGGTCGCGAAGATGAACTTCACGTGACCGGGCGGCTCCTCCAGCGTCTTCAGCAGCGCGTTGAACGCCGCCGTGGAGAGCATGTGGACCTCGTCGATGATGTAGATCTTGTGGCGGTCGCGCTGGGGCAGGTACTTCGCCGCCTCGCGGATCTCGCGCACGTTCTCCACGCCGTTGTTCGACGCGCCGTCGATCTCCGCCACGTCGGTGGAGATGCCCTTCGTGATCTCCTCGCAGGACTTGCAGGTGCCGCAGGGCTGCGCGGTGGGCCCGTTCGAGCTCTGGCAGTTCAACGCCTTCGCCAGCAGCCGCGCCGCAGTGGTCTTGCCCACGCCGCGAGGACCGGTGAAGAGGTAGGCGTGCGCAACCCGGCCCTGGGCAATCGCGTTGCCGATGGTCCGGACCACGTGCTCCTGGCCGGTCATGTCCTCGAACGTCTGGGGGCGCCACTTGCGGGCGAGGACGACGTACGGTGCCGCGTTTTCCATGGGGTCTGGGCAAGCTAACGGAGCGCCCGCGTTCCGTCCACGCGCGAAGCCGCAGCGGTGCCGGCCTCTCGCTTGCTCGTCGGGAAGGGGGCCGCCGTCACTCGGAGAAGCCGGCCTCCCGCTGGTGGCGCAGTGCAAGGACCAGCACGAGATCCTCCTCCGGCATCCAGCGGTAGAGCGCCACGTAGCCGGTCCGGCCGCGCGAGATGACGAGCTCCCGCAACCCGGCCTCGGCGGGCCGGCCGATGAGCGGGTGCTCCTTCAACACGGAGACGGCTTCGGAGATCCGCGCGACCGCGACTGACGCGCGCTCCGGTTCATGCTCCTCGACAAAGTCCAACAGCCGCTCGAAGTCTGCGACTGCGCGCGCCGCGTAGACTACCCGCGCCACGTGCGCGCCTTGAGCCTGGCGAAAGGGGCTTTGCCGCCGGCTACGCGAGTCTCAGCAGCGGCATGAACCTCGTCTGCGTCAAAGGCGAGGCCCGAGCTGATCGCTTCAGCCTCGGCGGCGAGCGCGTCAGCGACGAACCGCTGGCGGAGCTCCTGCTGCTCCGTCTGCCGCTCGATGGCCTCCAGCATGAAGGCGTGCGGGCTCTTGCCGGCGCGCTTCGCTACCGTGGCGACACGTGCCTTCAGCTTCGGCGGGAGCTTGATCGTCGTGGACATCGGCTAGTCGCAGGTGAGGGTGGTAGCACCACGGTAATACCCGTGCCGACCGCCGCGCAACGCGACGCCAACTGGACTACCTCTCCTCCTGGCCGGCCACCTCGTTGGTCTCCGCCTGCGGCAGCTTCGTCGTCGGGCCCGAGAACGGGTCGCTCTCCGCCGCGGGCGCGGCCACCGGCACGGGCAGGACCACCTCCGGCACCGCGTCCTTCTTCTTCCCCTTGCCGAACGAGCCGAGCAGCCAGCCGCCCTTCTGGCGTTCGTAGAGGCGGCGCGTCTCCAGCGCGGCGCGCGCGTGGGAGATGCGGCCGGCGACGAGATCCTCCACCAGCACGTCGGCGAGCTTCCGCCGGCGGATCGCGTCGAGGTAGTCGAAGACCTTCTCCACCTTCGCCACGAACTGCTCGGTCCGGGTGCCGCTGCCGGTCTGCGACAGCTGCGAGAGCTTCACCTCGTGCACCGCGCGCATGCGGCCGGCGAGCGCACGCAGTCGTTCGGCCTCGGCGGGAGAGTGGGCCCGGTCCGCCAGTGCCGGCAGCCGCGCCGCGCAGAGGGCGGTGTCGATGAGGCCGTGATCGCCCGAGCTTTCCAGCGCCTCGATCGCGCGCTGCCGCTCCTCGCCCGCGCCGCGTGCCAGCGCGTTGAGCGACCGCTCCGCGCGGTCGAGCGCGAGCCAGCGATACACCCAGTCCAGCCCCGTGCCCTTGATGTTCTGCGCGCCGAGGATGCTCAGCTCGGTGCCCGGCGGCACGCTCTTCGCGCACACGTCCACGATCTGATCGCCGCGCGCGTTGGAGTTCGAGACGACCACCAGGCCCTCGAGGAACAGGTCCCGGAACGCGGTCCGGTAGAGCTGGTGGAAGCGGCGGCAGGCGCGCTCGGGATCCTCGGAGGCGTCACGCGGGAGCGCAGCGCGGAGCCGGGCGTGCACCGCCATGCGGGCCAATGCGTAGAGCGCGTGCTCGCGCACCTCGTCCGCGCCCGGCGTCTCCACGCACTCGGGCAGCGCTTCGTCGTTCGGCGCCGCGCTGGCCTTGAGGCACGCAGTCAGGGCATCGGCCACCGCGGCGGAGGTCTCTTCGCGGACCTTCTCCACCCGGACCTCGGTGCCGGTCGCCGCGAGCACCGCGTCCACCGCGGCGTTCAAGGTTTCCGTCGGCGTGAACTCCAGCGCCGCGCCGCGCGCGTAGGTGGCGACGCGGGCGTAGAAGTGTTCGCGCGTGGGCGTGGGGATCTTGAGGAACGCCATCCGCTCGCGCAGGCGCTCCGTGGCGCGGGCGTGGCCTTCGGTGGTGCCGACGTCCTCGCGGGTGACGATCTCCTCTCCCTCCAGCTGGTGCTCGAGCGAGCCGCGCACGTACTTCTGCAGGCCCTCGAGGTTCGTGCCGATGAGCACGTGACGATCCGCGGCCGCGTCCTCGACCATGATCCGCGCGAAGACCTCCGATCGCGCGACGCGGTCCCACCGGTTGTTGATGACGGTGACCACCGCGCGGTGCGGCGCCTCGTCCGGCATCACGCGATCGAGGCCCGAGCGCTTCCAGTTGTTCAGGAAGCCGGTGCGCTCGTTCGCGGAGTGCCCGTTGATGAAGGTGCATAGACGGCCCCGCACCTTCGCGGGACCGAACTGCTTGAGTACGCCGATCTCCGGCTGCACGTGCTCCGCCATCAGGCCCAGCGCCATCGTCTTCGGCACGCCGAGCTCGGAAGCCAGCGCCGCCACCAGCGCCATGTTGCGCGGGTGCTCGCGGTAGGGGAACAGCGCGAGCAGCTCCTCCGGGATGAGCTCCGCCTCCCACCACGGGCTGTGCACGAGCCGCGTGCCCTTCTTCTGCGCCTGCTCCTTGAAGAGCGGGAGGAAGTGGTCCTCGGTGGTGACGACCGTGGAGCCCTCGGGCATGAACTGGGTGATGACCTCCGCCACGTCGGCGCCGGCGGGGCCCTGGATGTCCTCGTGGTCGGGGTACGCGTTCGTCAGCGTGGCGAAGTCGTCGCGCATCCACTCGTTCTGGAGGAGGTCCACGAACGCGGGCTGCAGCGCCATGCACTCCCAGAGGAAGACCTCCGTCCCCAGCCGCGCCGCGAGCTGCGCCATGTCGCGCTGCTCCCAGATCGTCGCCTTGTCCCACGGCCGGAAGATGAAGAACTCCGTCGAGGCGCCCGCGGGCGTGGTGTGGACGAACATCGCCTCCGAGCCGGTGGTCTTCGCGAAGACGTCGAAGCCCATGCCGGAGAAGAGCGCAGCCTTGAGGCGCTCGGTGCCGCTCTTGCCGCGAGTGCCCCAGCCGCCAATGCACAGCGGCAACTGCTCGCGCGCGGAGCGCACGGTCTCGCGCTTGCGGTAGGCGTCCGCGAGAAAGACGGTGAAGAGCGTGGCGGTGAAGACGGCCAGCGCCATCACGCCGTTGCCCCGCGTGCCGAAGAAGTAGTCGCTGCGATCCACCACCACGTCGAGGACCTGGTTCAGCCAGGCGGCCTCGAACGCGGCGAAGGCCATCAGCGCGTCCTTGCCCTTGCCGGTGGGCGCGCCGCCGCTGCTCGGAGAGGAGGCGTCGAACAGCGCCTCCACCCGCGGCGGGGCGACGTTGCCGGCGTACGGCTCGAAGGTCACCTCCACGCCCAGCGATCGCTCCAGCTCCTGCGTGTACTTGCGGCGCTCGCGCGCTTCGCGGCCGCGCAGGGAGGAGAGGCGCAGCTGCGCGAACTTCTCGTAGCGCGCGGAGAGCACCAGCCGGTTCTTCACCCGCTTCGAGATCGAGGCGGGGCCCTGCACGGTGGTGACGCCGTGGCTCGAGAAGAGGCGCACCGGCTCGCCGTTCAGCGGCAGGTCGAGCACGTCGTCCACGGTGGGCAGGTGCCGGCCCCAGCCGCCGTCTTCGGCGACGTGCACGCGCTCGCCGGGAACGGAGGTGGCGGTGATCTCGTCCATCCGCCACGGGTGCGCGCGCAGCGTCCCGGGGAAGGTGCGGCCACGCGTGTGCTGGAAGCCCTGGCGCTTGTTCGGCGCGGGCCTCGACGCTTCGTGCGCGAGCCGCCATGCCCGCGGCTTGAACGCATCTCCGCGACGGAGACGGATGTAACCCGCGGTGCGCTCGGCGTAGAGCCCGTAATCCTCCGCGGAGAGCTCCGCGAGCACCGCGCCCAGCCACACCTCACCTTCCGGTCCATCGGGAAGAGGTGGCAGGCCCTCCGGAGGCGGCTCCACGCGAACCTTTGCGGTCTCACCGCGCGCGACGCCCTTCGCCACATGACGCAGGTGCGCGGTCCACAGGCGGCGTGCAGGATCCTTTGCCCGCGCGAGGGCCTGCGCGCACTGTGCGGCCGCTTCGACGACCGGGCCCGGCGCGTCCGGTCTCGCTGCCACCGCCCGTGCAGCGGACGCGAGCGCGGGGAGAAAGCCTTCGTCGAAAGTCTCTGCGAGCTGGCCGACCTGCTCCGCGCAGATCCGCAGCACCAGCGCGTCCTCGTCCTCCGAGAGCACTTCGCAGAGGAGCGCCTGCGCCTCGACCGTGCCCGGCAGCTTCTCGCGGACCATCTCCGAGAGCGCCACCACCACTGCCGCGCGGACGCGGGGGCCGTGCTTCGTCGCGTCGCTCAGCGTGCGCAGGATGCGGACGCCGCCGGGATGCGTGGCCGACAACTCCGCGGCGCAGATGCGGACCCATTCGCTCGGGTCGCGCTCGGCGGCGCACTCGAGGATGCCGTCGAGCAGCGAGGCATCCAGCGCCTTTGCCGCGCCTTCCAGCGCCTGACGGCGGAAGAGGAAGTCGCGCTCGGCGCCGTGCGTGCCGGACTGGGCCAGCGCCACCGCGCCCTCCATGCGCTCGCGAAGAATCTGAGCGGCCGCGCGCGGGGAGAGGACGAACAGCGCGTCGAGCGCGGCGGCGCGCACCCAGGGACCGTGCGCCGGCTCCTGCGCCATCGCGGTCAACGCCAGCACGCTCTCCGCATTCTGCGACAGCGTCTCCGGACGCAGCCGCACCGCCTGCGCGAGGGCCTCGAGCAGCGCGACCTTGTTCATCTGCCGCGGCGTCTCCAGCGCGCGCCCGAGCAGCGCCTTGCACAAGGAGGGCAGCTCCGCGCGGACCCGAACGCGCTCCTCGTCGGCGAAGGTCCGCAGCACGCCGCGGATGGCCCGCGCACACGTCTCCTCGTCCACCAGCAGCTCGCGGCGCTGTCGCTCCTGGCGCTCGCGCAGCGCATCGAAGTCGAGCCAGCGATCGAGCGCGCGCTCGTCGGCGCGGCGTTCCCGCTTGTTCGAGACCGTCTCCCGCAGGTGCTCGCGCAGGAGCTCCTTCCGCGACTCCCTGTCCGCCGTGGCGTGATACCGGCGCGTGAACTCCGTCAGCCTCGCGTCGAGTGCGGCGACGTCCTTCGCGAACGCGGCCATCGCGTCGCGCAGCCGTGCCAGCACCTCCGCAGAGGTCCCCAAGCCCCCATCCCCCATCGAGCGCGCCACCCACGCCTCCACCCGTCCCGCCGACTGCGCGCGAACGCGGCGGTAGAGCGGAGGGAGCGCCTCGAGCACCCGTCCCGGACCCATCGCACCGCAGAGGTAGGCACCGGGGGGCAGTTCGGACAGCCCCGCCGGATGGAGGTGTGTGGACCAGTGGTCAACGGACTCTCGTCCGCGGGGGAAAAGGGGCGGATCAGCGGGACGCGTCCGCGGCGCTACAGATGAAGGGGCGCAAGGCGTTCACCTCCTTGCGCGCAGAAGACGGGATGTCGACCTCCGCGTTCCGGAGGAGACATGTCGAGGCATCTACGGCGCGCGTTGTGGGCGCTGTCCGCGGTGATGTGTGTGGTGGCGGTGGTCGCGTGTCCCGTCGCGGGTGAGGGCGAGATCGGGAAAGGGGAGGGCGAGCGGCCGGCGGCGTCTGGTGATCCTTCGTTCCCCCAGTCCCCGGAGGGCGTGCCCTTCACCTGCGAGGCGCCGCGACCGGCAGGCGAGGATCTCTTGCCCCCGCACGAGCGCGAGGCTCGCGCGGCCTACGACTGCGCGCCGCTCGGCGTGGAAGGACTCGTTCTCGATGATGCGGGCGCACCGCTCGCCGGTGCACGCGTGCGCCTGCAGAACCGCGAGGTGCGCACCGGTGCGGACGGACGCTTCACGCTCGGTGGCATCGCGCGGCGCAACGCCTTCCTTCAGGTGGAGGCGGACGGGCATCGCTCGGAGTCGCATCCTGTGTTTCTCCGGCGAGGGCTGGAGGAGAAGACCGCCCAGCTCGATCCGGTGCGGCTCGCGCCGGTGCAGGCGGAGCGCGCGCGGCTGGTGTTCACCGGGGACTTCGCGCTCGGGCGCCGCTTCCTCGATCCGTCGGGGACCACGCCGCGGGATGCCCTGCCGCCGGATGATCCCAACGCGCTCATCCGGGTGTCGGATCCGGCCCCGGGCTCGCGCGCGGTGGTGCGTCACGTGGTGCCGCTGACCTCGGGCGCGGACCTGACGGTGGTGAACCTCGAGTCGCCGGTGACCAGCGATCCCCGCACGCCGCACGGCACGAAGGACTTCGTCTTCTTCACGCTGCCCGGTTCGCTCGCGGCCTTGCACGACCTCAACGCGCGCTACGTGTCGCTCGGCAACAACCACGTGTACGACTACGAGGAGCTGGGCGTCGCCGACACGGTGCGGCACCTCGACGCCGCGGGGATCGGGCACAGCGGCGCCGGCCGCAATCACGACGAGGCCTTCCGTCCCTGGAGCACGGCGCTCGGTGGAAGGGAGGTCGCGTTCGTCTCTGCCTGCTCCATTGCCGGTGACGTGCACGAGTCCAACTACGTTGCCGGCGCGGCGAAGGGCGGCGCGGCGGATCTGCGGGACACCGTCCGCATGGGACAGACGATCGCCGAGGCGCGCGCGCAGGGGAGGGTGCCCATCGCGCTGCTGCACACGGGCATCGAGTACTCCGAAGAGGCCGGTCGTTTCGCGCGCGAACGCGGTGAGCTTTCGCTCGATCAGGGCGCGCAGCTGGTGGTGGCGCATCACCCGCACCGGCTGCAGGGCGTGTCGCGTCACGACGGCCGGCTCATCTTCGACTCGCTGGGAAACTTCGCGTTCGATCAGGACCGGCTGGAGACGATGATCGGCGGACTGGCGGAAGTGGATCTCGTCGCCGGTGAGGTCGATCGCGCTGCGCTGCGGCCGGTGTATCTCGAGGACTACGGGCCCAGGCCCATCGCCGGGCGCCTGGCGGAGGTCACGCTGCGCGCGCTGGCCGAACAGTCGCGGAAGCGCGGCGTGGCGCTCACCCCCTCCAACGGCCGCGGCCTCGTCGCTGAGGAGGGCGCATCGGTGCCGACCCGCGAGCGCACGGTGACGCTGGAGGTGGACGTCCTGCAGCAGGGCTTCGCGGTGATCGATCTGCGCCCGGTGCGGCGCGAGGGCGAGTCGCTTGCTTCGGCGCAGACGGACGCGGGCACGCTGCGCGCGGGACGGGACATCCTCCTGCACGGCGACTTCGAGGACTACGACGTCGACGACGAGGCGGGCGAGACGGTGCGCTGGTACGCGCAGGAGGGCGTGGGCTTCGCCTGTACCTCCGGTGCGCGGCGCGGCGCCAACGGACTGTGCCTCGGGCAGCTCACGGCCGCGCCGGTGGGCGCGAACCTCCGCAACCGGTTGCGCGTGCCGGGCGACGAGCTCGACCGGCCGGACAAGGCACTCACCGTCCTCGGCTCCGTGCGAGGTGAGGGCGCCGGAACGATCGAGCTCGATGCGCGCTTCTACGCGTCCGACGGCGACGCGGAGTTCGGCGGTCAGAACCTCTTCCGGCACGCGGGCGGCGACTTCGGGTGGACGGAGTTCGCGAAGGACGTCTCGATGCCGGCGGACCCTTCGAACGGGAACACCTGGAACTCGGCGCGCGCGCTGCGGCTCTTCTTCACGCACGGGCCTTCGGCTTCGGGCGCGGGCGCGGCCTCGGGGGTGGTCGCGTTCGACGAGCTGGCGGTGATCGCGTGGGACGGCAGCGCTGGGAAGGCGCTGACGCGGGAGACGCCGAACGCGCGCGACTTCCTCCGGCTGCAGGCCCAGCCGGGCCGTCATCGGGTGACGATCACGCTCCGCCACCACGAGGGGTGACGCGCGGCAGCCGGACGGTGAAGGTCGTGCCCGTCTGCGCATCGCTCTGCACGGTGACGGTGCCGCCGTGGGCCTCGGTGATGTGCTTCACGATGTAGAGGCCGAGCCCCATCGAGCGGTGGGTGACGTCGCGGTCGGCGCGCGCGCGCTGCAGCGGCTCGAAGATGCGGGGCAGCTGCTCCGGCGCGAGCGGCTCGCCCTCGTTGTGCACGCAGATCGTGAGCGCCCCGTCCTCGCCGTGACTGACGACGTGGATGGGTGAGCCCGGCCGGCTGTACTTCACCGCGTTGACGAGGAGGTTCTGCAGCACCTGCGCGAGCCGCTCCGGGTCGAGCTCGCCGTGCCCGTCGCCCCTCTGCTCGAGCACGAGCTGCCTCCCCGGGTGCGCGGCCTCGATCTCGTCGAGCACCTTCCTCGTGACCGCGTGCAGATCCGCCGGCCGGGGCGCCACCGGGATGCTCCCGGTCATCCGCGCGCGGGTGAAGTCGAGGAGGTCCTGCACCAGCCTCGCGGCCCGCTCCGCCGCGCTCTGGATCCGCAGCACCGACTGCGCCTGCGCCGGATCGAGCTCGTTGCGCCGGGCCATCGCCGCGGCGGTGAGAAGGATCGCCGAGAGCGGGTTTCGCAGGTCGTGGCTCACGAGGCCGATGAGCTGGCGCTCGAACGCGTGACGCTCCGCGAGCTCCTCGGTGAGCGCTTCGCTCTTCCTTCGCGCCGCCACGGAAGCCGTCACGTCCCACGCCACCGACATGAAGCCGTCCACGGTGCCCTCGAGCGCGCGCGTGGGGACGTGCACGAAGTTGTAGTAGCCCATCTCCAACGTGCCGTCTCCGGCGAGCTTCGGCAGGGACAGCGGCGCCTCGGTCATCACCATCGACTCGCCGTGGTGGAAGACCGGATCGAAGACGCGCTCGACGAGGCCCTGCTCCGCGAGCTCCGGCAGGGCCTCCGCCACCGGCCGTCCCACCAGGCTATCCGGCGCGCGTCCCCAGATGCGGCACTGGACCGGGTTCGCGAACTCGATGACGTGCCGGGGCCCGCGGAAGATGGCGATGGCCAGCGGCGCGTACTGGAAGATGGAGAAGAGCCGGTGCCTGTCCGCCTCCGCCTGCGCCCGCGCGGTCCGTTCGGCGGCGTGGAGCCGGGTGCGCTCCGCGTCTGCCTCGCGGCGCTCGCTCACGTCGAAGAAGGAGGTCACCGCGCCGGTGATGCGGCCCTCGTCGTCGAGGATCGGCCGCGAGTTGATCGAGATCCACAGCCGCCTTCCCTTCACGCCGCGGATGCCCATCACCCGGCCGCGCACCTCTTCGCCGCGTTCGATGGAGCGGCGGGTGGGGATCTCCTCGGGCGGACAGGGCGTTCCGTCCTCGTTCACCACGTCCCAATCGGCGTCGTCCACGCTCCGGCCGACGAGCGCCTCCGCCGGCATCCCCGTCAGGCGCTGCGCCGCGCTGTTCGCGAACTGGATGACCCCCTGCGCGTCGTAGACGCAGATGCCCTCCTCGAGCGCGGCGAGCAGCGCCTTCAAGCGCGCCTCGTTCGCGCGCAGGGCCTCCTCCTGGCGCTTCCGCTCCGTCACGTCCTCGGTGACCTTCACGAAGCCGGTGGGCCGGTTCGCGTCGTCGCGCAGCACGTAGAGGTTCACGTTGGCGATGAAGAGCGTGCCGTCCTTGCGCTGCCGGGTCTCCTCTCCGCTGTAGCGGCCATGTTCGAGCGCGTGTCGGAGCTCCCTCTCCGGATGCCCGACTGCGCGCAGCTCCGGCGGAAAGAGCACGCGGAAGTGCCTCCCCAGAATCTCGTCCGCGCGCCAGCCCTTGATGCGTTCGGCGCCCGGGTTCCAGCTGGTGATCCGCCCCTCGAGGTCCATGCCGAAGATGGCGTGGCCCTTCACGCTGTCGACGAGGTAGCGGAAGTGCGCATCCGTGTTGGGGTCGGCGTCGAGGCGGGTCATGCGGAGTGGTGGTCGGTTGTCCGATCACCCTCAAGGTTGGGCGCGCGTCACGCCGGGGCAACGCGGCCTCCTTGCGCCCGCGGGTAAGCGCAGGG
This sequence comes from Pseudomonadota bacterium, assembly GCA_023423535.1. Lineage (GTDB taxonomy): Bacteria > Myxococcota > Myxococcia > Myxococcales > Myxococcaceae > JAFAFL01. The sequence goes on along the minus strand of JAFAFL010000046.1, from coordinate 23,257 downwards.
CAGGCGGGCGTGCGTCAGTTGCCGAGCCGGAAGTTGCTCTTCAGGTGCTCGATGAACGCGACGACCTTCGGTGAGAGGTGCCTCGCCGAGGGATAGACCGCCTGAAGCGGCGTGGGCGCGGAGCACAGGCCGGAGAGGACGCGGCGCAACCGTCGCTTCGCCAGATCCTCGGTGCAGACGAACTCGGGGAGGAACGCGATCCCCAGTCCTTCGCGCGCGGCGTTCCGCGCCGTCTCCGGATCGTTGACGACGAAGCGCGGGGTGACGCGAACCTCCTCCTTCTGCGGCCCGGCCTCTTCGCCCTCTGCTTCGCGCGCGTCCGGAACCAGCGACCACACGTTCGGCGCCGAGCCCGCGCCAAAGGTGATGCAGGTGTGCCGCGTCAGCTCGCGCGCGGTCTTCGGGGTGCCTCGCTCGGAGAGGTACTGGGGCGCGGCGACGAGCACGCTGCGGATGACGCCGAGCCTGCGCGCCACGAGCGACGAGTCCGCGAGGTTCCCCGCCCGCAGCGCGAGGTCGAAGTGCTCCTCCACGAGGTGCACCTGGCGGTCGGTGCAGAAGAGCTCCAACTGCACGTCCGGGTTCGCCTCGAGGAACCGCGCCACCACCGGCCCCACCGCCGCGAAGGAGAGCGGCGCGCTCACCCGCAGCAGCCCGCGCGGCGACGACTGCATCCGCGTCACCGCCTGCTCCGCCTCCTCCGCCTCGCTGACGATCCGCGCTGCGTACTCGTAGAAGACCCTGCCCACGTCGGTCAGGCCGAGCTTCCGCGTCGTCCGCTGCAGCAGCCGCGCGCCCACCCTTCCTTCGAGCTCGGAGACGCGGCGGCTCACCGTGCTCTTCGGCATCTCCAGATCACGCGCGGCGGCGCTGAAGCTTCCGGTCTGCACCACGCGGGCGAAGACGAGCATCTCGTTGAGGTCGATCACGCGCGGGCTCGCTTTCGTTGTTCCGCTGATGGGACAGTCATATCAAGCAGCGGAGATTGTGCCACAGCCTCCGGAGGCGCATCTTGTCTGTGTGGCGGCGAGACGCGCTGCCGCGAGACACGAACTCACAACCAGAAGAACGAGGAGAACGGACATGACGACGCAGACCTGGAACATCGACACCAGCCACTCGGGCGTGCACTTCACCGTGCGCCACATGGTCATCTCGAAGGTGCGCGGCAGCTTCGGCGACTGGGAGGCGACGCTGGCGTTCGACCCGCAGAACCTCGAGGCCTCGAAGGTGACCGCCCGCATCCGCGCGGCGAGCATCGACACGCGTGAGCCGAAGCGCGACGGACACCTGCGCTCGGCGGACTTCTTCGACGCGGAGAACCACCCGGAGCTCACCTTCGTCAGCACGAAGTTCGAGCCCGCGGGCGAGGGCCAGTACCGGATCAGCGGCGACCTCACCATCCGTGGCGTGACGAAGCCGGTGACGCTCGAGGCCGAGTACCTCGCGCTGGGCAAGGACCCCTGGGGCAACCAGCGCATCGGCTTCGCGGCGCAGACGAGCATCAACCGCAAGGACTTCGGGCTGTCCTGGAACCAGGCGCTGGAGACGGGCGGCGTGCTCGTCGGCGAGAAGGTGGAGATCAGCCTCGACGTGCAGGCGGTGCAGCAGCAGGCGACCGCCGCGGCCTGAGCCCGGCGCGGCACTACATTCATCCATCCGAGACGAGAGGAGAGGAGCAGTCCCATGATCACCCTGCGCAAGGCAGAGGACCGCGGCCACGCCGAGCACGGCTGGCTCACGTCGCACCACACGTTCTCGTTCGCGGGCTACTACGACCCGCGGCACATGGGCTTCGGGCCCCTGCGGGTGATCAACGACGACACCGTCGACGGCGGCGGCGGCTTTCCTCCGCACCAGCACCGGGACATGGAGATCATCTCCTACGTCATCGAGGGCGGGCTCGAGCACCGCGACAACATGGGCAACGGCTCGGTCATCCGCCCCGGTGACGTGCAGCGCATGAGCGCGGGCACCGGGGTGGTGCACGCCGAGTACAACGCGTCGAAGACCGAGCGCGTGCACTTCCTGCAGATCTGGCTCATGCCCCGCGCGCGTGGCCTGCCCGCGGGCTACGAGCAGAAGACCTTCGGCGACGAGGAGAAGCGCGGGCGGCTGCGGCTCGTGGCGTCGCCGGAGGGCGAGGAGGGCTCGGTCCGCATCCAGCAGGATGCGCGGCTGTACGCGACGGTGCTCGGCGAGGGCCAGCGCGTGACGCACGAGATCCCCGAGGGCCGGCTCGGGTGGCTGCACGTGGTGAAGGGTGAAGTGTCGCTCAACGGCACCGCGCTGTCGGCGGGAGACGGCGTGGCGATCACCGGCGCGGAGCAGCTGTCGCTCTCGTCCTCGAGCGAAGGCGAGGCGCTGCTCTTCGACATGATCCCGTAGCCGTGTGACACCCGACGGCTCGGCGGGAAGCGCGTTGGGCGAGCAGGCCTCCTCCAACGCGTGCGGCAATCGTCCCTACCTTCTGAGACATGGGCGGTGGTCACGCTGGCGCGCACCTCATCGAGCAGCTGGTGCGGATCATCTCGATCTGGGAGGAGCGGCTTCGGCGCGAGGTGCCTGCCGCGACGCGCGAGAGCCACCCGGTCCTCATCAACACGCTGCCCGCGCTGCTGCGGCAGCTCGCCGAAGCGCTCACGCCCGGCCACCCTCGCCGCACCGGCACCGAGGGCAGCACCGTCGCGGAGGAACACGGAAGCGAGCGCATGCGGCTGACGCAGTTCCGGCTCGAGGATCTGATCATCGAGTACAAGCTCCTGCGCGAGGTCCTCCTCGAGGTGCTCGAAGAGTCAGGCCCGCTGACGGCGGAGGAGCGACACATCGTCCACACCTCCATCGACGAGTCGCTGAGGAAGGCCTGCACCGCGTACGCGCTGGTGGAGGCGGAGCTGCGGCAGCGACTCGTGGCCACGCTCGCGCACGACCTGCGCAATCCGCTCGCGGCGGCGCGGGCGAACGCGAGCCTCATCCTGCGCAAGCCGCAGAGCGAGCGCGTCCCCCGCTGGGCCGCGCGGGTGGCGGACACCGTGGACCGCGCCGACCGCATGCTCCAGGACCTCCTCGACGCAATGCGCGTCCAGGCGGGCGGCAAGCTCCCGCTCGAGCTCGAGCAGGTGGACCTCGTGGAGGTGGTGCGGCAGGCGCTGGAGAACCAGCTCGGAGAGCACGGAGAGCGCTTCGTGCTCGAGGCCCCGGAGCAGGTGCCGGGCTACTTCTCACCCGAGTTGCTCCGGCGCGCGGTCGAGAACCTCGCGGGCAACGCGGTGAAGTACGGCTCGCCGAACCGGCCCATCTCCGTCGCCGTCCGGCAGTCCCACGGGCGGGTGCGGGTGATGGTCCACAACCACGGCGACCCCATCCCCGCCGAAGAGCAGGAGACCCTCTTCCGTGCCTTCCAGCGCCTGCGGACCGCCGAGTCTGGCGGTCACCGCGGCTGGGGGCTCGGGCTCGCCCAGGTGCGCGGCGCCGCAGAGGCCCACGGCGGCACCGTCAGCGTGGACAGCCTCCCGGAGCGCGGCACCACCTTCACCATCGATCTGCCGGTGGATGCACGGCCCTACGTGGGCGCGCTCACGGTGCAGCCGGTGGAGGGATAGCGCTCCGGCGACCGCTCAGCGCTTCGCCCACCGCGACACGATGCGGAGGAGCGCTTCGATGTCGAACGGCTTGGGGAGGTACTCGTCCGCGCCGCACTCGAGGGCCTGCTCCTGCGCGCGGGCGTTGGCGGAGATGACGACGACGGGCAGCGCGGCGATCGACGGTTCGGCACGCAGCGCGCGGCAGAACGTGGAGCCGTCCATCACCGGCATCATCAGGTCGAGCAGGATGAGCGCGGGCGACACGCCGGACTGCAGCAGGTTCAGCGCCGCGCGGCCGTTCTCGGCTTCGACGACCTCGTAGCCTTCGTCCCGGAGGACCTCGGCCACGGTCTCTCGCAGCGCGAGGTCATCATCGACGAGGAGGAGCCGGGGCCCGGATGAGTTGCTCATCGGAGGGCCGCGACGTTGCTCGTACCGGAGGGACTCGTCAATTGAACGTTCCGATTTTGCTGCCCCCGTCGCCTATTGCGCGAACTGGGCACATCTGCCGGTTCAGGGGCGGACGATGTTCCTGCCCCTCGGAAGGGTGACGACGAAGGTGGTGCCCTCTTCGCGCGAGCTGGTGAAGGTGACGCGGCCGCCGTGTCCGCGGGCGATCTCCTGCACGATGTAGAGGCCGAGCCCGAGGCCCTCGGTGCTGTCGCTCCGGCGCCGGAAGGGTTTGAAGAGGTCGGGGCGCAGGTCATCCGGGATGGGCTCGCCGCGGTTGTGGACGGAGAGCCTGACCTCGGTGCCGCCGTCCTCGAGCGACAAGCGGACCGGGCCGTCCGCGGCCCCGTGGCGCACCGCGTTCCGCGCGAGGTTCTGCACGAGCTGCTGCAGCCGCGTGAGGTCCCACTCGCCGCGGAAGTCCGGGCAGTCGGCGGAGCGGCAGACGGCGTCGACCTCGATGTGACGCTCGGGGAACTCGATCTCCAGTTCTTCGGCGACCTGCTGCACCACCGCGCGAAGATCCATCGGCTCCGGCTGCACCGGCATCCCCGAACCGATGCGTCCGCGGGTGGCATCGAGCAGGTCGGAGATCATCTGCGACATCGTCCGCGCCGAGCTCGCGATGCGCCCCACGTGGCGCCGCCAGGCGTCGGGGAAGGTCTCGGAGCGCAGCATCGCGGAGGTGGAGAGGGTGATCGTCTGCAGCGGGTTCTTCAGGTCGTGGCCGAGGATCGCGGTGAAGCGTTCGCGGAGGACCTCGGCCTCGGCGCGCTCGGTGATGTCGATGATCGTCACCACCGCGGCGATCACGTTGCCCGCGTCGTCGAACACCGGCGCCGCGCTCTGCAGCGTCACCGCGGTGCTTCCGTCGGCGCGGTCGAGCTCGATCTGCACCTCCGGCGTGGGCTTCCGCTCGCGGATCGCGCGCGCCATCGGCCACTCCTCGGCGCCGACCTCGCGCCCGTCGGCGAAGCGGCCCCGGGAGAGGTGGTACTCCTCGAGCGACGCGACCTCCGGCAGACCCTCCAGTCCCCACACGCGGGCGAGCTTCTCGTTGAACTTCACGAAGCGGCCCGAGGGCTCGACGATCACCACGCCCACCGGAAGCCGGGTGATGACCTCGTCGAGGAGGGAGGAGCGCGCCTCCAGCGCCACGGCCAGCCGCTCGCGCTCGTGCTCGGCCTCGGTGCGTTCGGTCACGTCGCGGGTGATCTTCGCGAAGCCGCGCAGGACTCCCTCCGAATCGCGGACCGCGGTGAGCGTCGCGTCCGCGTGGTAGCGCGTGCCGTCCTTTCTCACCCTCACCGCGACGTGCTGCGACACGCCCCTCTCCGCGGCCTCTTCGAGCAGGCGGCGCGGCTCGTCCTTCTCGCGCAGCTCTTCCGGAAAGAGGAACGCGTAGGAACGCCCGAGGGCCTCGGCTTCGGTGTAGCCGTTGATGCGCTCGGCGCCGCGGTTCCAGCTCGTGATGCGGCCCTCGGGATCGAGCATGAGGATCGCGTGGTCGGTGACGCCGTTGACCATGAGCCGGAAGCGCTCCTCGCTGGCGCGCAGGTCGGAGAGCAGCTGCGCCTGGACGATGAGGGAGGTCGCGCGGCGCGCCATGGCGCGGAAGAGCTGCTTGTCGTCGCCCGAGAAGTCGTAGGCGGTGCAGGAGGCCATCTTCGCCACGCCGATGACCTCGTCCTCGTGCATGAGCGGGACGCCGTAGAGGGCGCGCGCGCCGACGCTGCGGAGGTACTCGTCGGTCACGTGCGGATCCGTCGCCGCGGAGTGCACGAGCAGCGGCTCGCGCGTCTGGGCCACGATGCCGGCGCAGCGCTGGCCGATGGGGATGGTCTGGCCCATCACCCTCTCCGCCTTCGGGCCCACCGCGGCGCGCAAGCGGAGCAGGTCTCCCTCGCGCAGGAACACCGCCACGAAGTCCGCTGCCGCCGTCGTCTCCATCAGGACCTGCAGCAGCCGCGGCAGGAACGCGCCCAGCTCGCCGGTGCCCAATGCCGCGGCGGAGATCCGGTCGAGGGCCACGAGCGTTCGCTCCCGCGCGCGGGCGTAGGTGAGCACCGACTTCTCCGTCACTTCGGTGATGGCGTCGTCGAAGCGGCGCAGCTCGTCGAGGAGCTCGCAGCCGTTCCGGCCGGCGGCGAAGGGCCCGTACTGCCGGAACACCACCTGGCGGAGCATCCCCAGCTCGGACACCACCGTCTCCAGATCGAAGCCGATGTCGAGCCGCTCGATGGCGTGGATCTCCGGGAGCCTCGCGAGGTGCTGTCCCTGCGTCTGCTCGCCGGTCGCGCGGACCGCCGCCGCGATGTGCTCGAGCAGGGGCGGGATGTGATCGCGCAGGGTTCGTCCCGAGAGCGGGCGCGCCTCCGGATGCGTCCGGACCATCGCCTCCCATTCGCGGAGGATCTCCTCGCGGTGGACGTCGAGGAAGTCGCCGAGCCGCACCGTGGACGCGCCCATTCGACCTCAATGATGGGCACCGCGGTGAAGCGCGGCACGGGCGATGGGGCGCGGGCCCGGCCGGCCGGCTGCTTCAGGGCGCGGGACCGACGAGGTCTTCGAACTCCTCTTCGAACGGCATGAAGTCGCGCAGGCCGCGGCCGCGCGTCCAGTCCCACCTCACGCCGAGCGTCAGCGTGTTCTGCGCACCCCACGGCGTGCCGAGGTAGAGCGCGTCCTCCGCGTAGAAGAGGAGCCGTCCGGTCTGGCCCTGCCAGAAGCCCACGTCGGCGCGGGCGCGAAGGCCGTGGCGCAGGTAGGGCTCGCTGCGGTGCAGGTCGATCATCCGGTACGAGGCCTCGTAGCCCAGCGACGCGCGCGCGTTCGGGTAGAAGGGCAAGAGCGCCGCCCACTGCACCCGGCCCGCGACGTGATCGAGCGTGAGCAGCTCCGGGTTGTGCAGCGTGGTCGCGGTGAGCATGCCGACGTGATCCTGCAGCGGCTGCCAACGCAGCGAAAGCCGCGGGCTCGGACGCACCGGGTGCTGCTCGCCGTAGCGCCAGAAGACCGCGCGGTCGAAGCCCAGCGCGTCGTCACCCGGCGCGCCACCGAAGTGCTCCACCGTCAGGCCGAGGCCCGGGATGAGCCCGAGGTCCGGCGTGAGGCCGATCCAGCGATCCACCGAGCCGCGCAGCCGCGCGCCGTAGCGAAGGCCTCCGCCCACGTCCTGCAGGAACACGCGGCCCATCACCGTCGCGCGCAGCTCCAGGGGAAGACGGCGCAGGTGAAGGCCCGCGGTGCCGCCGAAGGCCGGGTTCCGCTCCAGCGGGTGACGCACCTCCGGCGCGACGAGCAGCCACGCGCGCTTCGGCCGGACCTCCTGCCGGTACGCGACGAGCCCACGCAGGCGACCCTCCAGCGGACGATCCACCTCGCCCTCGTCGAGGTATTCGCCGAGCAGCCCGAGGTCCACCGAGAGCGTGCCCGGCGTGCCGTCCTTCGCCTTCGGCGCCCCCTCCGGCAACAGCGCGAGCGTCTCGGGCTGCGCGGGCCAGGGCAGGGGCTCGAGAGCGGTGGGCGAGCGCGTCCACCACTCGGCGCGGCGGCTCGAAGGAGGACGCGTGCCACCGAGGCCCACCCGGACGAGCGCCTCGCTACCCTCTGCCTCGAAGCGGAGGCGGTGAGGGCCCTCGTCGGGCAACAGGAGCAGCGTCTCGCTCGCGTGACCCACCGCGAACGGCGCGCCGTGGATCGCCGGATCCGGCTCGGCGCTGAGCGACACCGTCCGCGGCGTGCGGCCCTCGCCATCGGTGATCGTCAGCCGGCTCTCCCCGCCGAACGCGCGCGACTCGATGCGCAGCGCGGTCGGCCCGAGCGCGGTGAGCTCCATCGGAACGCCGGGCCGCGCGCGGAGCACCGGCATCGGCGCTTCGGCTTCCAGCGCGCGTGCCTGGGTGTGGTCTTCGCCCTCCAAAGCGATGAAGCGTGCGGCCGCGGATGCACTCGGAGCGTTGGCGCCCGTCTCGAACACGAGCTCGAGCTGGTGGCGCCCGCCCGCGCGGACCTCCGTGGTGAGGGTGACGACCTCACCCACCGCGGCGCGGGCCTCCGCCACTTCGCGGCCATCGAGCCGGAGCGCGAACCGGCAGGGCTGACCGGGCGGCCGGACGTCGGCGCGGACGGACTGGCACATCGCCTCCGCGCCCACGCGCTCGGTGCGGCGCGGCGTGGTCTGAAGCACCGCCGCCTGTCCCTGCGGCAGCACCCGCGTTCCCGCCATCGGCCACGGCGGGGCGTGGAGCGCGAGCTGGATGCGATCTCGCGGCTCCTCCTCCGGCGCGCGCAGCAGATCGAGCGTGCCCACCTGCGCGTCCGCATCCCGCAGCCGCAGCCACCGCGCGAAGCGGCGCGCGTCGTGCCCAACGCGGCGGACCTTCGGCAGGTCGATCACCGAAGAGAGCTCCGTCGTCAGCGCCACGCCCATCGGCGCGCCCCAGTCCGTCCACGCGCTCGGCAGCGTCTGCACGCGCTCCAGTGCGGAGACCGCGTCCATGCCCAGCGCGAAGTCGTCCTGCTCGCGGTACAGGCGCATCAGCTCCAGCGCTGCACGCTCCGGTGAGCCCCCTGCGGAGAGCAGCCGCGCGCGCGCCCAGCGATCGAGCGGCTCCGCGGAATCACCGAGCGCCTTCAACGCATCGCCAGGCGCGAGGCCCCGGAGCCGCTTCGACAGCGCGGCGCGCGCTTCGTCGGTGCCGGGCAGCCGCGCGGAGCCGGGCGAGAGGAGCAGCGGGCCCTTCGGCGCACCGGCGGCCGCGAGATCCGCGAACCGGCCCACGTCCTGCGGCTCCGCCTCCAGCGACTCGAGGATCGCGGCCAGCCGCTCGGCGTTCTCCGGCGTCAGCTGCCGCTGCCGCATCAGCGCCCGGACCAGATCGTCGCGCGCGTAGGACTCCTCGCCCACGTCCAGCAGAAGCTGCGCGCGGTCGAGCAGCGCGGCCACATCCGGTTCGGAGTCCGGCGTCGTCGGCGCGGAGAGCGTGCGCGAGAGTTCCAGCAGCCGCTCCACGTCCGCATCGGCGAGCTCGCGGACGTCGGCCTCGCGCTCGCGCGGGTTGAGCGTTTCGTCCGTCGTCCGCTGCGCCCGGCGCACCGCAAGGGAGGCGAATAGTCGCGTCTCCGGATCGTCGGGCTCGATCCAGACCTCGCGCGAGTGCGCGGGGAGGTGCAGCACCAGCGAGGCGGCGCTGCTGCCCGGACCCGGGCGCTCGTCCACCGACAGGTTGCGCAAGGAGGGCGTGCCGGGGAAGAGCACCGCGCGGCGCGGCTGGCCCACGTCGGTGTGGATCCACACGCCGATGGGCCTGCTCGTCCCGTTCGCGCCGCGCAGCTGCAGGCGCACCGGACCGGGCACCTGCGCGTCGGGCACGGAGAAGGTGACGGCCTCGCCGCGGGCACGGGCGGGATAATGGGTACGCAGATAGGCGACCTCACCCACGGAGCTGGCGCGCGCATGCGCGGGAGGAATCGAGAGCCACGCGCGCGTGCCGGGCTGCGCCTCGAGCCGGAGCGTGTGGTCGCCGCGCGGCAGGGCCACCTCCATCGGCTCGATCGCGGAGAGCGGCATCAGAGGCACGCGCAGAGAATCCACGTGGACGACCGGCACTTCGCTCTTCTCGGTCGTTTCGGTCGTCAGGACGAAGGCGCGGAGGATGCGCGCGGCATCGGCGGCGGCGGGGCCCTCCACGCGAACGGCCTCACCGGGCTCGAGCGGGAAGTGCGCACCCGCGCCCGGTGCCTCGTCGGACTCGAGGCGCTCCACGTCGAGCCACCGCACCGGCAGCGGACGAGGGCGGTCGTCCTGTGCCGAGGGCGAGAGCGCGGACCACCGGCCCTCACGCGCGAACGCGGCGCGGTACTGGCGACGGATGTCGAGCGCGAGCGGGTCCTGGCGCCACGCGAGCTCCAGCGCCGCCAGCGACCGGCTCCGCCACGCGATGCTGCCGCCCATCCTCGACAGCACCTCCGCCAGCTCCGCGGTGAGGTGACCGGAAGGGGGAAGGGTGCCCGGGCCGCGGATGAGCGCGCGCGCCTCGTCGGCGAGGTTCGCATCGAGCATCAGCCGCGCGGCACGGACGCGGAAGGACCACGCGAGCTCGGAGCCGGACTGCAGCCAGGGAGCACCGAAGAGCTGGGGCAGCGCGGCGGCCCGCTGGCGGAAGAGGCGCGCGGCCGCATCGCCGGGTTGCGCGGTCAGCTGCGCCGAGAGCGTCTCCGCCTCGAGGAGCGCGAGGTGCAGCGCGAGCTCCGGCGCGAGTGCGGTCGTCTGCTCCGGCATCGAGGCCGAGCGGACCCGCTCTGCGCGAGGGCCTCCGGCCTCCGGGTGGAGCTGCGTCACCAGCTTCGTGAGCACGTGGCGCGCGGGCGAGTCGCTGTGCTGCAGCGCGGCGAGCGCTTCGTCCGCCCAGCCGGTCCAGTCGGCCACCCCGCGCCACTGCTCGGCGAGCTGCGGCCGGCGCGTCACCACGCGGGCGCGCACGAGCACCTGGCCGCCGTGCCACGAGAGCCGCACCACCTGCTTGCCGGGCCCGAGCGGCACGCGCAGCTCTTCTCCTGCGCCCACGTGCGCCTCCGGCGAGAGCTCGCGCGAGGGCCGCTCCACCGGAAGCGCCGGCAATTCGCCCACGCGCGCGGCACGGATGGACAGCGCGGTCTGCGCCAGCGTGCGGCCCGCCGCATCGGTGAGGCTGATCAGCGGGCTCGTGCGCGTGCCCTCGTTCAGCACCGCGCGAGCGTCGAGCGCGAACACGCCCGGACCTTCGACCTCCCATTCGTGCGCCCCCTCCGCGTTCGTGCGCGTGAACGAGCGGAGAAAGCCCTCGAAGGAGACGCTCTCGCCCGGCGGGCTCACCCACTTCGTGCGCAGCGTCGGGCCCTCAAGCGGCTGCAGCGTCCAGAGCACGCGCAACGCGCTCGCCTTGCGCCAGGCGCGCACCGCGTCGTTCAGCGGATCGTTCGGCGCCACACCCCGCAGCAGCGCCGCCCCCAGCTCCGCCTCCGCCGCGAGCCGGTGACGCAGCTCCGCGTGGAAGGGCAGGGCAGGCATCAGGCCGCGCCCGTCGATGAAGCGGAGCACCTCCGACCGCAAGAGCTCCTCGTCGCCCTCGTGCCGCGACGCGAGCCCGGGCCGCTCCACCCGGAGCTTCGTGGGACGCGATGCGGTGACCACCCACAGGCTTCCGTCACCGACCGGCTCGGACAGGTACCAGACGCCCGCGCGCACCGGAATGCCCGGCTCCTCCACGCGCAGCCACGCGTCCGTCGGCTCACGTCCGACGGTGATGCGGTGGAAGCGCAGGGTCCCCGGCTCGGCGCGCAGCTGCACGAGCTCGAGCGCGGGCAGGAACAGCGCCGCGGAGTGGTTCACCGACAGCTCGACCTCGCCCTGAACCTCCGGCACGCGCGCGGGCACGAAGGGCGGCAATCCGCTCACCTCGTCGAGCACCACCGGCGCGCGCAACGGAACCGGCGACCACTCCACGCCCAGCGGCTCCGGCGCGGCCAGCGCGGCGGCCGGCGCGAGCAGCAGGGCCAACAGCGGCAGCGAGGTCCGTGCGGTCCGTGCGGTCCGTGCAGTCCGTGAAGTGAAACGCCCCCTCATCCCCTCCGTCATGAGCCTTCCTCTGGATCGAACAGCGCCTCCGCCAGCGCGCGCACCTTGTCCGGCGAGGACAGGGCGCGGCGCACCTGGGGCGACAGCTCGACGTGTACGAAGTGTGTCTTCGGGTGCAGCTGGAGCAGCCGGCCCTGCGCGTTGCGCGTGGCCCCGAGCAGCTCGGTCTGATCCGGAAAGAGCTTCACGCCCTCGCCGAGCACGCGCTCGAGCCGCACCGCCACCTTGCGCGTCCAGCGTGCCGGTGCGCGGGTGCCTCCGCTGACGACGGCGGAGATGCGCTCGCGCTCCGCGCTCTTCGCGCCGAAGCCGTGGAGCTGGACCACGCGCAGCTCGGGGAAGCTGCCCGCCAGCAGATCGGTAGCCGTTTGGAAGAGGTGGTCCGGGTTGTGCGCGACGTCCGCCGGATGATCCGGATCCTCACGGCGCTCGCCGGCACGTCCGCGGAAGCGGTGCGAGGTGTTGGTGAGGAACGCGCGCGGACGCAGGCCCTCCGGCGCGCAGACGAACAGCGCCGCGCCCAGGGCGCCCGTGCCCACGTCGTAGTAGGCGTGCGGCGACTGCACCGCGACGTCTCGCGCCTCGCCGACCCGGATGACGTACGCGCCCGCTCCACGTCGCGCGTCGGCTCGTTCGGTCAGCGCCCAGAAGCGCTCGCCTCGGTGCTGCCACTCCTCCAGCGTGAAGCCGACCTTCGCTGCGCTCTGCTGCAAGTGCGCGGGCAGCTCCGTTCCACGGCGCGCGGCGGAGAGCAGCGGCGGGAGGAGGGCGCGAAAGGCGGCGCGCTCCTGCAGCGTCGTCGGCTGGAACACCACCTCGTTCGGAGCGGGCCACAGCGACTTGAACGGCGCGGGCAACTCGCAGTCGTCGCGCTGCACCGGCGCTGACTCGGACATCTTCAGCCCCTCCGACCTCTCCGCCGCGGGGCTCTCTGCGGAGAGCAGCACGCCCACACCCAACACCGCGCAGAACACGGCCTTCGTCATGGCCCGTCCTCCACGTCCCAACCGGGACGGCTCCACCGCTTGTCCGGCTGAGGCTCGGGCGCGCCGTCGTAGACGAAGAAGCGGGCCCACGCGGGGCCTGCGCCCTCCATCGGTCTGACGGTGACCCAGTGCGTGCCCGCCGGCAGATCCTCGCCCAGCGTCACCTTCACCGTGCGCGGGTACCAGGCGCCCTTGTGCGCTCCGGTCATGGTTCCCGCCGGCTTGCGCGACGAAGGCCAGGACAGCTCCCGCTCCGCGCGCGTCACCCGAGGCGTCAGCACCCCCGCGAGCCGCACCGGCTTTCCGCCGTCGATCAGCACCCGCAGCCGAGGCTCCTCGGAGGCCTCCGGCTCCGGCGTGTACACGACGATGTTCAGCGTGGCCGGCCCGGGACCTCTCTTCTTCACCGGCACGCGGAGGCCATCGCCCACGCGGTACACGGTGCGCACCCGCAGCGCGTCGCTCCCACCGGCGGGACCACGGTTGAGCAGCGCGGTCACGCCCGGGGCATCCGACTCGATCACCAGCTCGCGCACGCCCGGCTTCACCGGAGGCAAGAGCTCGCGAGTGCGCGCGGTGCGCAGGCGGAAGCGCTTCACCACGGTGCCGTCCACGCGGATCCTCACGTCGGCGCCGAGCGCGGCCGGATCGTCCACGTCCACCCGCAGCTCGGGACGCGACGGCGTGCGGCCCTCGAAACGGACGCGGGCCTTCTGGTTCGGCTGCAGCCGCGTGAAGATCCCGCGCAGGGGATCCGCGCCGCGCGCGTCGTCTCCGAGCTCCGAATCGAGCTCCACGATCTCGCGGCTCATCGGCGCGCCTGCCGGGTAGATGGTGACCGGCGTGCCACCGCCCTCGCCGCTTCCAGGACCGGCGGGCTCGAGCCGCACCTGCGAGAGAAGGGTCAGCGCCGCGCCGGACTCGGCCAGCGCGCGGTGATTGCCGGGGCGCAGCAGGTGCCAGTGCCCGAGCGAGTAGGGCGCGTTGCGCCAGCGCGTCGGCTCGGAGGTGTGATCGCGGTACGGCGCCTCGAGCTGCGCGCCCTTCGACGAGGAGAGGAACGCGTAGAGCGAGATCGCCACCGGATGCGTGGACTGGACGAGGATCCTGCGCGCGCCCGACGGTGCGAGCACCCGCGCCGAAAGGGGCTCACCCACCGCGAAGGGCCGTGACGTCAGCTCCACGGTGCGCAGCTGCGGCTCGGCGCTCTCCCCGGTGCCCGAGCCTCCGATGCCCGCCGAAGCACACGGCACCGCATCCACCGCACGCGGCGGACCGACCGCGCTCTCGAAGGGATCGACGCCCGACGCGCCGCCGAACTCCGCCTCGCCGACGGGCTCACCCCTCTCGTCGACCAGCGCGACACGGATGACCGGTGCCGGCTGCGTCGCCGCGGGATCGACCTCCGGAGAGAGCAGCCGCGCATCCACGCGCAGCAGCCGCGCGAGCTCCTCCGCCGTCGCGCCCGGCAGCTCCAGCTCCAGCAGCGCACAGCCGGGCCCGGTCGCCCAGACCTCGGTGCGCCGGAAGTCGGGAAGCCACGGCACAGACGGCCCCTGCGTCTCCTCCGCCGCCGCGCCGAGCGTGCTCACGCGCTGCACCGCCGGAAGCTGCGCCCGCGAAGGACCGGGCTCCCGCTCCACCGCGCGAAGCTGCGCCCAGCGCGGGCCCTCCACCGCGAAGCGCAGATCCACCGAGCCCACGTTGCGCACGGTGACGGTGTGCACGCCGGCAGGAACCTCCAGCGTCTGCCGCGCGGCCTCGTCGTGCGGGACCGGAACGTCGAGCCGGTGCTCCACCGCCTCCAGCGAGAAGGTCGCCACCGTGACGGGCCCTGGGGGAGCTGAAGCCGCGCCGAGCTCCTTCCACAGCCACAGGTCGAGCCTCGCCGGGCCCATCACGTTCAGCGCCACCGCGCGTCCCGCCGGCAGCCGCTCGCGCTCCACGTCGCCCGCGTCGGTCCAGGGAAGCCGGAAGCCGGTGCGATAGACGGGCTCGGTGGCGAACTCGCGGCTCGGATCGCCGCGCGGATCGAGCCGCTCCCACGTCTCGTCGAGGAGCCGCTGCCGCGCGCGCTCGTCGAGCTTGTCCCACCAGAGGAAGGTGCTCCGGTCCGCCCGCGCCGTCGCCTGCTCGAGCCGCGCCGCGTTGCGCACCTTCAGCATCGACCGGCCGCGCTCGAACTTCGCGTACACGCGCAGCAGCACCGCGCCCTCCTGCGCCGGGTAGCGCAGCGCGAGCTCCAGCGGCTGGTCGCGATGCGTGAGGGGCACCTCGAGAAAGAACTCGCGCTCGTCGCCCAGCTGCGTGTCCGCGCGCGGGCTGAACGCCGCCTCGCGCAGCCACGTGGCGCCGTGTCGGTCCGCCTTGCTCTGACGGGTGCGGGTGAAGAGCGGGCCCTCGGCCACGGTCTGCCCGTCCTCCGTTCCCAGCCGCACGCCGAGCCCGTAGAGGTGCTGGCGGTCCGGAGACCACGGCGCCTCGCCGGGGATGACGAGGTGGCTGACCACGCGCACCGCCTCCGCGCCGGCGGGCACCTGCAGGTTCAGGGTCGAGCCCGCATCCACCCGATAGAAGAGCAGCCGGTCCGCCTGCGTGTACTTGTCGTCGAGCAGCGCGCTCGCGCTGTCCGCCTGCCACAGCACGCCGGCGGTCAGCGACCACACCAGCGCGACGCTCGCCACGAGGCCGAGCGCCGGCAGCCACCTGGAACGCCTCATCGCTTGCCGTCCTCCACCACGCCCCGCACCACCACCGGCACGCGCCGCCACAGCGCGTCCTCCAGCCTCTCCGCCACGTCCGCGTCACCGGCGAGCAGCTCCACCGGCGGCGTCTCCGCCACGTCCTGCTGCAGGAACCAGAGCCCCCGCGCCACGCTGCGACCGCTGCGCGCTTCGACGATCACCCACGGCTGGCCGTGTTCGTCGCTGCGGAACGCGCGCACGGTCGTCTCCACCCGCGCGCCGCCCACCCGCTGCTCGCCCAGCGTGATCGTCCGCCACTCGTGCACCGCGCGCTGGCGGAGCAGGCGCTCGAACGCGCCCTTCACGTCCGCCAGCCGGGCCTCCAGTGCTGCTGTCTCCTGCGCCTGCTGCTTCGCGGCCCGTCCGCGCGAGCGCGTCTCGCTGCGTTCGTCGGCGACCAGTCCCTCGAGCAGCTGCGCGCGCGGCTCCGCCGAGCCGAGCGGAAGGGTGGCGATCCCCGCGTGCGTCAGCGCCTCCTCGAGCGCGCGCGACGGCACCCACGCGCCGCGCGCCTCACCCGAGAACCAGAGCGTCACGTGATCCGGCCCGCCCCACGCGCGATGCCACGCCTGCTGCGGCGTGGGGCTGGACAAGCCCACCCACTCGGGCGCGGCGTCGTAGTAGCGCACGCGGTCCTTGAGGAAGCGCAGCGGCCCCCCCTCCGCCCACAGGCTCTCCGCGGACGAGGGCGGCTTCGCCGACTCGCCGAACAGCGGCTGATCGAGCGTGACCAGCAGGTCCTCCTTCGTGCCCGCGCGTCGCGTGAAGCCGCGCACCTGCGCCACGAGGCCCCCGTTCGGGATCGCGCGGCTGACGGCCTGGTGGAAGGCCTGGAATGCCGTGCGCGGCAGCTCCATCGAGGTCGCTCCCTGCGCGCCGAGCACCAGCGCCTTCGCTCCGGACGTCCGCCACAGCTCCGCGGCCAGCGGCGCGGTCCCGCGCTCGATCAAGGGGGAGGGCACCGTCAGCGCGAGCTGGGCGCCCAGTGCGTTGGCCCCCTCGGCGGCGTCGGTGACGTCGGAGAGGATCGCCAGCGCGCCGAGCCTCGGCGGCTGATCCGCCGGCTCCGCCACCAGCCAGCACTGGCACCCGATGACCGGCGTGACCTCGAGGCCCATCAGCGCCGCCATGCGCGAGGCCCACGCCACCCGCTCGGCGCGCGAGGCCTCTGCGGCGCCCTGTGGTCCCTCGGTGCCCAGCAGCGGTCCCGCGACCTGGCGCTCGAGGAACGCCAGCTCCGACGGCAAGAGCTCCCGCGTGCTCGCCCCGCTGTCCGGCCACGCGAGCAGCCTCGTCAGCAGCGCCGCGCGATCGAGCGGCTTCACCAGACCTTCGTCGCCACTTCCGCCGCTCGCCGCGTCGAGGAGCATCGCCGCGGGGGTGACCGGGACGCCGTTCACGTTCGTGCCCGACGATTCCGCCAGCTCCAGCGAGCGCTCCCGCGTGGGCGCCACCAGCTCGCGCAGATCGTCCGGGTGCGCCCGCAGCGTCACCGTGATCCCGTCGTCGCCGACGACCGAAGGATCGTGAGCCTCCGCCGTCTCGTGCCGCGCCTCCGGCCACAGCGCGCGAAGGGACTCCAGCCACTCCGCCGGCGCGTGCATCACCGCCTCGCCGCGCTTCAACGAACCGTCCGCGCGCACGATCACCCGCGGCGTCACCTGCGAGTCGGGTCCGAGCCCTCGCTGCGCGCGCCACATCGGCGCGTCCTCGTCCGCCAGCGCGTCGCCCTCGTGCGTGCCGAAGTCCACGCCGCTCACCACGATCGCCCGGCAGTCCACGCGCGCGCAGAGCAGCGCCGCCGCCTCCGCGCTCGGCGCTTCGGTGCGGGGACGCGGCACGTAGAGCACCGGCCCCTGCGCGCCGCCGCGGATGACCGACATGCCGAGCCCGCGGTAGCCGTCCGCCAGAGGCCGCTCCAGCATCGCGAACCGCTCGCCGCCCGGCGCGTCCACGTCCACCGGAAGGACCTCGATGTTCAGCTCCCAGGCCTGCTCGCGCAGCTCCGCGAGGTGCTCGGAATCACCGGTGCGCAGCCACTCGCCGGCGCTTCGCCACATGCGCTCGTACATGCGCGCGTGCTTCCGCCGCGGCCAGATGCGGGCCTCGCCCTCGTAACCTTCGCGCGCCGTCACCCGCGCGTGCGCCATCACCCCCAGCGTGCTGTCCGTCAGCCCGAGCGACTCCGGCGCGCGACGCACCACTGGCGCGGACGGCAGCGCGGTGGACGGCTCCAGCAGCGAGAGCGGGAAGCCGATGAGGCTCCCCACCACCACGCCCACCAGCGAGGTGTGCACCGTGGGCAGCAGCACGCGCGCGGTGAGCTGCTTCTGGAGGATCTTCACCGCCAAAAGCGTCGGCACGAGGTACCCGAAGCCGAAGAGGTCGCTGACCTTCAGCCCCGGCAATTCGCCGCCGAGCGTCCAGCCGATGATGAACTTGAGGAGGAACCCCAAAGAGAAGACGAGCACCGTCTTGCGCGGGCCCTCGAGGTTCATCGTCCCCAGGCCCGGCACCTTCAGGAGCAGGCGCGTCGCCGTCACCAGCACGAGCACCTCGCCCACCGTGGAGAGAAGCTTCGCCGGACCGAGCCACGTCAGCGCCACCAGCGCGGCGACGAGGATGCCGTTGAAGTCCCAGCCGTAGCGGAGGTTGAAGCGCGCCGCGAGGATCGCGGTGGTGAGGAGGATGATGTACGCCTTCGGCGAGGCGAGGAACCGCTGCGCCATGTCCTCGTAGGTCAGCTCGAGGCTGGTGAAGGACAGGTTCGTCCACGGCAGCAGCACGAAGGTGAGGACCGCCCAGGTCGCGAAGACCGGCACGCCCACCTGCACCGCGCCGCGGCGCAGGCCGAGCTTCCAGAACGCGTTCGCGGTCAGCGGCACCAGCACGAGCCCGATGGAGTGCAGCGATCGGTCGAGCGTGAAGGTGGTGCCGAAGCGCGAGTCGAGCGCCACGCCGAGCCGTGGCAGCAGCACCACCTCCGTCAGCGCGCGCACGAGCACCGAGCAGATGACGATGAGGAAGAAGCGTTCGCGTCCGAAGAACTGGCTCCACGCGCCGGTGTGCGCCACGCCGCGCGAGAGCGCCTGCGCGAGGAGGTAGGTGAGGATCGCCTCCACGCACACGGTGAGGCCCGCCTCCGGATGGATGACGAACACCGAGGCGAGGTAGCCGGGCACCACGAGCCCGACGAAGGTCCAGCCGTAGGTCTCCGTCAGCAGCGCGAGGAGCACCACGCCCACGAGCACCGCCGCGAGGATGGAGGTGTCGAGCGAGTGGGGCGGAAACAGCGTGAGCGACGCGAGCGGTCCCATGAGTCCGGCATGCTGGTAGGCATCCGGTGACGCGGCTCGTAGTGGCGGCTGCGCAGATGGCGGGGTGCAGCGTTCTCTTCCCGACGACGCGCGCGCGAAACGGACGACGCAGGCGGTCAGGCGTCAGCGCCGATGTCCACTGGACGAAGTCGCGCTCGGGGATGCCCCGGAGGACGAACCGATCACCGGCAGACCGGCACGCCGGTCCCGCAGCCCTGCCCACCCTGTCCGCCGCCGGTGCAGGGGATGACCTCAGCCAGCGCGTCGATCAGCGCCTTGCCGCCGCCGCCGCGCAGGTTCGCGTCCTGCTCGAGGTGGAGGAACTTCCCGGTGGAGGAAGTGGGCGCAACGGTGCACGCGTTCGATGACCCGTTGTCGAAGCGGCCCTGCACGTTGCTCGTGCCGCAGAGGTCGCGGTAGCCGGTGTCCGAAGGATCGTTGCAGGAGAACGCCTTCGCCCCGCCGCCGCCGAGCTTCGCGTTCAGCGCGGTGCGCACGCCGTTCGCGACGGAGGAGGGGTTGGCGTTCTTCGTCCCATCGCTGAGCACCGCCGCCTCCTTCCCGGTGGTCTCCATCCCGTGCAGGTTCACCGCAATCCCGTTGGGGTGCACCGCGCGCAGCGCCCTGTGCGCGGACATGAAGAAGTTGTCCTCTGCGTGCGCGACGTCCGAACGCCGCAGCTTCCCGCCGCACTTCGCGGTCTTGCCGTCGCACGGCGAGGGCTCCTCCGACGCGCAGCGGTTCGAGCCGGTGATGAGGAGCGCGCGCGCCCCGAGCGCCACCAGCTGCTCCGCGCCCTGCTTCAGCGTGCCCTGGTCGCTGTCCGCGTGCGGGACCTCCAGCCACAGCTCGCGCGACGCGGACGGATTGACCACGTAGGTGCCGCCACCCGTGCGGGGCGCCTTCTCCTCGAGCACGAAGTAGAACGCCTGCGAGTCATCGACGTAGCCGCCCAGCTCGAAGCCGAGCGCGTCGAACGCGCTGACCGTCTGAGCCGTCGCGCCGTCTCGCAGCAGCGACTCGAACGCGCTCTGGAACTGTCCCAACGCCGCCGCATCCGGGAGCTGGAAGCCTTCTCCCTTGTCGATGTGCGCGCTCTGCAGCCACCCCGCGAGGTTCCCGTTCCGCTGGGGCAACGCCGCGATCAGGTCGCACTGCGGATCTCCATTCGCGACCGGCTTGCTGCCTGTGCCGACCGCGCTCTGGGACGCCTGGTCGATCGCTCGCTGGGCGTCATCGACCGACTGCCCATCACAGGCGGCGAGAGCGGTGAGACCGAGAGCCGCCAGAGACAAGGTGCGCACGAGGAGGATTCGCATGTCGCTGAGGCAACAGGTCAGCGACGACCCACCATTCCTCCTCTGCACTCGAGCAGCCGAGCGGGCCAGTGAAGGCCTACGCCACGCTGCACGACTACGCCACGCCCATCGCCTTCAGCACCGCCTGCGCCGCGTTGTGTCCCGCAGCGCCGATCACCGAGCCCGCCGGATGGCAGCCCGCGCTGCACGACCAGAGCCCCTGCAGCGGCGTCTCGTAGGGCATGCGCTCGGCGAAGGCGAACTTGTTGTCCACGTGGTGGATGTGCCCGCGCGTGATGCCGAAGTGCTTCTCGATCTTCGGCGGCGTGAGCGTGAACGTCTCCAGCACGAGGTCGCTCGTCCCCGGCGCGAAGCGGTCGCAGATGGAGAGCAGGTGGCGCACGTAGCGGTCCTCCTCCGCCTCCCACGACGAGCCCTTCGGCTGCCACGGCACCCACTCCACGAAGAGCGCGCTGTTGTGACGGCCCTCCGGATCCTGGAGGGAAGGATCGACGGTGGTGTGGATGTACCACTCGATGGAGGGGAACTCCGCGAGCTCACCGTTCTGCACGCCCCGGTAGCCGCGCTCGAGCTCCGAGAGCACCACCTCCTCCTCCGGCAGCAGGTGGATCGTCGGCCCGAACTGGCCGCGGTTCTCCGGCAGGCACGTGAACTTCGGCAGCTTCTCGAGGCAGAGGTTCACCTTCATCGTGGTGCCGTTCGCGCGCAGGCCGTTCACGCGCTGCACGAACTCGCCGGGCATCGCGCCCTCGGGCACGAGCTCCATCATGCGGAACGGATCCGCATTGCTCACCACCACGTCCGCGCGGAGCTCCTCGCCGTTCTGCAGGCGCACGCCCTTCACCGCGCCGCCCTCGACGAGCAGGTGTGAAACGCCCGCGTTGACCCGGATCTCCGCGCCCGCGCGCTGCGCCAGCGCCCCGAGCCTCCCCGACACCGTCCCCATCCCGCCCTCCACGATCATCCACGTGCCGCCGCCACCGGGCAGCCGGCACATGTTGTGGACGAGGAGGTTGTGGCCCACGCCCGGCGTGTCGTACCCGCCGTCGAGCCCGCTGAAGGCATCGGTCACCGCGTACATCGCCTTCACCAGGTCGCTCTTGAAGCCCCAGCGATCGAGGTACTCGCGCGCGGTCCCGCGGCACAGCCGGATGAAGTGCTCGCGCAGGGCCGGCCGGATGAAGCGCTCCGCCGTCTCCTCCAGCGAGAAGGGCGACTGCAGCCACGCCGGCGCGAGGTCCTCCCGCATCTGCGCCAGCTCCGCGTTCATCGCCTCGTTGGCGCGCCAGTCGGCCTCGGAGAAGAACTCGGTGAACTGCCGCTTCAGCGCGGCCTCGTCGGAGCCGAAGAGGAGGTAGCGCCTGCCGGTGGTGGGCAGGAAGTAGTGCGGGTCTCGTCGCAGCAGCGGCAGCTCGAGCCCCAGCGTCTGCATCAGCTCCGGCGGCATCAGCCCGAGCAGGTACGCGCCGCTGCTCACGCCCAGCTTCGGCGCGCGCTTGAACGGGTACTCCGTCTTCGTCGCCCCACCGATGGTCGAGCGCTCCTCGAGCACCGTGACCTTCAGGCCCTTGCGCGCGAGCAGCACCGCGGCAACCAGCCCGTTGTGGCCGGCGCCCACCACGATCACGTCCCGAGTCTCAGTCATGGGCGGCGTTTATAGCCCGCCCGCCCTCGCTGCCCTCACCAGTAGAACCGCGCGCCCGCCGTCGCTCCGGTGACGACCTCCGTCGGCGCGCCGTCGGTGCCACCGGTCAGCCCCGCGTTCACCTGCGCGTAGAGGAAGTGCCAGCCCAGCTCGAGGTCCGCGTTGCCCGCCACCAGCGTGTCGCCCATCAGCGGCAGCCACCTCGCCGAGGCCACCACGCGCGCGGTCCGCGTATCCACCGCCGCGAACGCGAGCGACGGTCCCGCCCGCACCGACTGCGTCCACTCGCCACCGCCCGAGCCCGGCGAGCGCAGCTGCGCATCGAGCGCCGCGCCGAGCGCGAACCGGCTCCTCCAGAAGCGCGCCTCCGCCCCCGCGTTGAAGAGCACGCCATCGCGCGTGACGTCGTCCGGATTTCCGAACAGCGCGCCCACGTCGATCCCGCGCAGGTGCCCGAGCAGCTCCACGCCCGAAGAGATCCCCTCGGCCGGCGGCTCGAACCAGAAGCCCTTGCGCGCCATCAGCCCCATGCCGACGCCCGCGTTCTCCAGCACGCTGAGGTCCACGCCGAGCGCCACCGCCGCCGCACTTCGCGCGCGCGGATGCCGAAACTCACCGGCCTTCGCGATCTTGCGGTCCGCCTTCTTCCGCCGCGCGCCTTCGTCGGCGAGCAGCGCCTTTGCCGCCGCCGCGTCCTTCTTCTCCTGCGCCGACACGCCCGACTCGCGGCCTTCGATCTGCGCCAGCCGCCGCTTGTGCTCGCCCTCCAGCGCGGAGAGCTTCGAGTGCTCGCCGCCGCGCTTCACCAGCTTCGCGCGCTCCGTCTCGTAGCGCTCGACCTCCTCCGCGCGCTCGCGGGCAATGGTCGCGCGATCCCGCCTGCGCTCCGCGTTCTGCGTGTCGGCCTTCTGGCGGACCTCCTTGTCGAACTTCGCGCGACGATCCGCCTCGGCCTTGCGCGCCTCCTCCTGCTTCCGCGCTGCCGCCTGCTTCGCCTCGGCGATCTCCCGGGCGAGTTCCGCCTCCGCCCGCTGCCGGCGCTCCTCGCGCTCGCGCGCCTTCGCCTCCTTCTTCGCGCGCTTCTCCGCCGCCTTCGCCTCCTTCTCCCGGGCCGCGCTCGCCGCCGCCGCAGCAGCCGCCGCCTTCTCCACCTCGCGCGCGTTCGCCTTCTCCTCGCGGGCCAGCGCCTCGCTCCGCTCCTGCGCGCGCGCCTCGGCCTCGCTCCGCGCCTCGGTGGCCTCTTCCGCCTGCGCCTGTGCCCGCTCCTCCGCCTCACGCGCCCGCTTCAGCCGCTCCGCCTCCGCACGCTCCTGCGCGGCGCGCTCCTTGCGCTCTGCCTCCAGCCGAGCCCGCTCCGCGCGATCCGCCTCTACCCGCGCCCGCTCCGCCTCGGCGCGCTCACGCTCCGCCTGCTGCGCCTTCGCTCGCGCCTCCTCGTTCGCTCTCGCCGCCGCCGCCGCCCGCGCGTCGCTCTCCGCCTGCGCCTTCACCTCCGCCTCACGCGCCGACCGCACGCGCTCGGCCTCTGCCCGCTCACGCGCCGCCCGCTCCGCCTCCGCGCGCGCTTCCGCCTGCGCCCGAGCCTCTGCCTGCG
>JAFAFL010000044.1 GCA_023423535.1 Pseudomonadota bacterium | reverse complement strand
CCGCGAACGCGGAAGGCTCCCGCCACGTTCTCTTCACGCGCGGTCTCGGCAAGGCCCACCTGCCGCGCCGTCTTCCGCACCCGCTCGAGAAGGAACAGCCGCCGCAGCCCCAGCCGCCGCGCGAGCGCCCCCGCCAGGAGCTCCGCCTGATCGAACCGGCGCTCGGCCCGCCTCGCCGGATGCAGCGGCAGCGCGCAGACGTGCGTCGGCGCATCGGACCCCTTCAGCACCGGCCCCAGCGACTCCGCGAGCATCTGCGCCAGCGGGGAGGCGAGCTCCGGGTGGTCCTCGTACTTGAAGCGGTGGATGACCCGCGCGACCGCGCCCTCGTGCGCAAAGGCGGCGTGGACGCGCTCGAACGGTGGCGGCCGCGCAAGGCAGCGGGGGCACAAGTCCGAGCGGAACTCACCGGGTTCGGCGCACGTTCGGCACCGAGCGGAGGGCAGCTCCAGCACCTCCCACCCGCACGCCTCGCAGAAGTGCCCCGGCCCCGCCAGCACGCCGCCGCACGCCGCGCAGGCGGGCGGAAAGAAGAGGTCCAGCACCGACTCGCCCACGCCCACCCCCCGCTCCGTGTGTCGCTACAAAAGGCCCTGCCGGCTCATCTCGCCCGGCTGCGGCAGGCCCATCACCTTCAGCAGCGTGGGCGCGATGTCCGCGAGGATCCCCGGCCGCAGCTTCACGCCCCGGAAGTCCGGGTGGATGAGGTGGAACGGCACCGGGTTCAACGTGTGCGCGGTGTGCGGTCCACCGGTCACCGGATCGGTCATCTGCTCCGCGTTGCCGTGGTCGGCGCTGATCGTCATCACCCAGCCCTTGCGCGCGCAGGCGTCGCCGAGCTTGCCGAGGCACTCGTCCACGACCTTCACCGCCTTCACCGTCGCGTCCAGCAGCCCCGAGTGCCCGACCATGTCCGGGTTGGCGAAGTTCACCACCGCGAAGTCGTACTGGTCCGACTCGATGCGCCGCACGAGCTCCGCAGTCACCTCACGCGCGCTCATCTCCGGCTTGAGGTCGTAGGTCTTCACGTCCCGCGGCGAGGGGATCAGCGCGCGGTCCTCGCCCGGATAGACGACCTCGCGGCCGCCGTTGAAGAAGAAGGTCACGTGCGCGTACTTCTCCGTCTCCGCGGTCCGCAGCTGGCGCAGCCCGTTCTCGGAGAGGATCTCGGGGAAGATGCGCTGCGGCTGCTCCGGCCCGTAGGCCACCGGCAGCCCGAAGGTCTCGTCGTACTGGGTCATGCAGACGTAGCGTCCCAGCCGCAGCCCGCCGCGATCGATCTCCTTGAACTCGGGGAACGCCAGCGCCTGCGTGAGCTCGCGCGCCCGATCCGCGCGGAAGTTGAAGAACAGCACCGCGTCGCCATCTCGAATCGGGCCCACCGGCTCGCCGCCGCCGTTGGTGATGACCGTGGGCGCGATGAACTCGTCGGTCACCTTGGCGTCGTACGAGGCCCGGACCGCCGCCGTGGCCGAGGGCGCCTTCTCTCCGACCGCGCGCACCATCGCGTCGTAGGCCCGCTGCACGCGGTCCCAGCGCTTGTCGCGGTCCATGGCGAAGTACCGCCCGACCACGGTGGCGATCTTCCCGGCGCCGGTCTGCGCGAGGAACCGCTCGAGCTCCTCCACGTAGCCGAGCCCGCTCTGCGGCGGCGTGTCCCGCCCGTCGGTGAAGACGTGCACGTACACTTTCGGAACCCCGCGCTCCTTTGCCGCCTTGAGGAGCGCGTAGAGGTGGTCCATCGACGAGTGCACCCCTCCCGGCGACACCAGCCCGAGCAGATGCAGCGCGCGTCCGTCCGCCTTCACCCCGTCCATCGCCGCGCGGATGACCGGGTTCTGGCCCAGCTCGCCGCTCTCCGCCGCGCGGTTGATGCGCACGAGGTCCTGGTACACCACCCGGCCGGCGCCGATGTTCGTGTGCCCCACCTCCGAGTTGCCCATCTGGCCCTCGGGCAGCCCCACCGCGAGCCCGGCGGTCTGCAGCTCCGTGTAGGGCATGCCGCGCGAGATGCGCTCGAGCTCCGGCGTGCCGGCAATGGCGATGGCGTTGGCATCCCGTTCGGCGCGGACGCCCCAACCATCGAGGATGACGAGGAGGACCTTGTGCGAAGGCTTCATGGTTCGACGGTAGGGCCCTCGTGTGTCTCAGGCCAGTGGTAAAGGGCCGCGCGTGAAGCGGGCGACGGAGAGCGCGGGCGTGGAATCGCAGAGGCGTGGCGGGCTGTGGCACATGGCGGGCGCTGCCTTCTTCTTCTCCCTCATGAGCCTGCTGGTGCGCATGTCAGGGACGCTCGAGGGCATGCCCTCGTCGCAGGTCGTGCTCGCGCGCGCGGCGGTGGCGCTGGTCATCTCCTGGGGGATGCTCCGGCGGCGCGGCCTCAACCCGTTCGGCCCCCACAAGGGCCTGCTCGCCACGCGGGGGCTGCTCGGGTTCGGCGCGCTGACCTGCTTCTACTATTCGCTCGTCAGCCTCCCGCTCGCCGAGGCCACGGTCATCCAGTACATGAACCCGGTCTTCACCGGGCTGCTCGCCGCGGTCGCGCTGGGCGAACGCTTCTCGCTCGCGGACCTCTTCGCCACGCTGCTCTCGCTGCTCGGGGTCACGCTCGTCGCGCGGCCGGCCTTCGTCTTCGGCGCCACCGGACATGCGCCCCTGCCCGCGGTGGCGGTGGGCGTCGCGGTGCTCGGCTCCATTCTCAGCGCTGCTGCCTACGTCGCCGTCCGCAAGGCCCGAGGCCTCGCGCCACCGCTGGTGGTCGTCTTCTGGTTCCCGCTGGTCGCCACGCCGCTCTCGCTGCCGCCCGCCATTGCACAGTGGGAGTGGCCCTCGCCGCTGGGGTGGCTGCTGCTCCTCGGCGTGGGCGTCACCACGCAGATCGCCCAGGTCTTCATGACCGAGGGCCTCCACCGCGAGCCCGCCGGACGCGCCACCGCCGTCTCCTATCTTCAGGTCCTCTTTGCCGCCGCGTGGGGCGCGCTGTTCCTCGGCGAGCGCCCCGACGCGTGGACGCTGACGGGCGCGCTGCTCGTGTGCGCCGGCGTCCTCTTCGTCGCAGTCCGCAAGGCAGGGCCCCCGCCACCGGGCGCCACCGTCGCGCCGACGGGCTGATGGAGTCGTGGTCATGGTCGGGACCTCCGATGGATGGGGACGTGAACGGACATGCAGCGGTGCCCGTGCAATGAACTGGCCGAAACATGCAAAAGAGTAAATAGCTGAAATGACTGGTGATGAGCGTCGTCCGCCGTCCACTGGCGGGACGGTCCATCCGAGCAGCGAGACGCCCTCTCTTCGCCACCGACCAGTAGGCGGTGCCTCCCGCGCCCGGCTGCTCCTCGAACGGGTTGCTTCGTTAGCCGGGCGGTGCCCGCGGGTGCCCCTAGCTTTGTCTCATGGCAACCATGTTCGGATTCGGAAAGCGGCTGAAGGGTGTGCGCGTGGCCCTCCTCACCATGGACGGCTTCGAGCAGGTGGAGGTCACCGTTCCCCGTCGCGCGCTGCAGGCGCTCGGCGCGGAGGTGGACATCGTGGCGCCGAAGTCGGGGCGGCTGCGGGGCGTGAACTCCATCTACCCGGGAGGCAAGATCACGGTGGACGCGCGGGTCGAGGACGCAGGCCCCGAGCACTACGGCGCGCTGCTCATTCCCGGTGGGCTCGTGGCGCCGGACTCGCTGCGGCAGAACCCCGAGGTCTTGAACTTCGTGCGCCGAATGGCGGCGGCGGGCAGGCCCATCGCCACGCTCTGTCACGGGCCGTGGGTGCTCATCTCGGCCGGGCTCGCGTACGGGCGCAGGCTCGCCGCGTGGCCGGGGATCCGCGACGATCTGTGGAACGCGGGCGCAGTGTGGGTGAACGAGCCGGGGTGCCTCGACGGCCGCATCTTCTCCAGCCGCGGACCGCAGGATCTCAAGACGTTCGTCTCCGGCACCAGCCAGCTCTTCGAGCGCTACGCCGCGCGCGATCTCCCGGCGCCCGAGCGACTCTCCGGCTGGCGGAAGGTCGGCGCCTTTGCGCTGCCGGCGGCAGGCGTGGGCCTGGGGATGCTCGGGCTGCAGGCGTGGCGAAAGCAGCAGGAGAGCGAGGCCGCGCCGCGCCGGAGTGAAACCTTCGAGAGGGGCGCGCAGTTCGGTCCGCAGGAGGGCTCGGTCACCTACGCGTACGGGACGGTGGGCGATGCGGTCACCTCCACGTCCGGGCCCTCGTCGAGCAGCGCGGGCTTCGAGACTGGCTCCGAGGTGACGCCGATTCACCGAAGCGGCTCTGTCTCGGAGAGCCCGCTGGAGGGATCGACCTCGCGCGCCGAGCCGCCGCTGTACTGACGGCGCGAGGCGAACGGCCTCGGACGCGCGATGGGAACGAACGCCGAGGAGCGCAAGAGCCTGGCGCCCGTCGAGGGCAGCGCCCGGCCCGAGCGCCGTGGCCTGCAGCTTCGGTACGAGTTCATCCTCGTGCTGCTGCCGATGGTCACGGTGCTCGGCGTGCTCGCGCTGGTCGAGGCGTTCTCGAACCAGCGCATCCTCTTCGGATCGCTCGCCGCGAGCGCGTTCCTCATCTACCTGGACCCGAAGCACAACACGAACGCGGTGCGCACGCTGGTGGTGGCGCACCTCGCCGCGGCGGTGCTCGGGCTCGGGGTGTACGTCGCGTTCGGGCCGGGCTACGCCGCCGCCGGCGGAGCAATGGTGCTGACCGCTCTCGCCATGCTCCTTTTCGACGCGGTCCACCCGCCGGCCATCGCCTCGTCCCTCACTTTCGCGTTCAACGACGGGAGCGAGCGCACCCTGCCCGTGTTCGGACTCGCGCTCGCGTTCCTCGTGGTGCTGGTGCTGCTCGAGCGGGCCATGCTGGTCATGCTGAAGAAATTCCCTCGGCCGACGAGGAGGAGTGGGACGTAGCGGAGCGAGTTCATCACCGCACGAGGACGGTTGGGCGTGGGTGAGTACGCGACGCGCGCGTGTCCGCACGATGCGCGCAGTGACGATCACGTGGCGCGCGCAGGCCCGTACACAACGCGCGGTGACGCGCGCGCATGTTCGGCGAAGCGCGCGGTGATGATGACGGAGCGCGCGCATGTCCGTACGAAGCGCGCGGTGGTGATGACGGAGCGCGCGCATGTCCGGACGCCTCACGCTGCGCTGTGAGATGCCGTATCGGCGCCCAGGCCCGTCTGATCTGCGGGGGAACGAGGCCGCCGACACACTCCAATGACGGTTCATCGCGAGTGGGTGGAGGCCGGCTTCATCTACGGAGATTCTCTTCGCGACGTCAGCGACCCACCGCCGCATCCGACGGGCGCCGCGAGCGAGGGACTGCGGCCACGTGCGACGCTGATGCAGCGTCTCATCGCCCTCGTCGTCGAGGAGGAGGCTCGCCGGCAGCGGTAGCGGTCTCACGACCCAGGCGCTCGTTCCACCTGAAGTAGGCTCTCCCGGATGGACGCAACGCCCGTGGTTCCCGCCGCGCACCGCCTGCTCCGGGACCAGTTCCGGCGGGACGCGCGGCGCCGCGAGTCGACGGTGGCGGGCTTTCTCGCGGTGATGGCGGGGCTCTCGGGCCTCATCTCGCTGGCGCTGATTCCGATCGTCGGCGTGCGGTTGGGGCTGGCGCTGTTCGCGGTGATGGCGCTGGTGCTCGCCTGGTACGGCACGGTCTGGCTGCGGCTGCGTCGCGGCCACTTCCACCCGGTGCTGCCCTGGCTCCACGTCGCCGCCGAGGTCTCGATCCCCACGGTCATCTTCGCGCTCGACACGCGCTTCCACGGCGCCGAGTACGCGCTCTCGGCGCCGCCGCTGGTGATGTGGGGCGCGCTGATCGTTCTCGCCGGACTGCGGATGAACCGCACGCTGGCGGTCGCTGCAGGGGCGCTGGCCGCGGCCGAGTACCTCGCGCTCTACGCGTTCGTCATCCTCCCCGCGCTGCCGGATGGGACGCTCGTCACCTTCAGCCCGGCGTTCATCGCCATCCGGGCGTTCTTCCTCGTGGCCACCGGTGGGGTGACGGCGCTGGTGGCGCACCACCTGCTCGAGAAGGCCGACGAGGCGCTGCGCGTCGTCCGCGAGCGCGACCTCTTCGGCAAGTACCTCCTCCACGAGCGCATCGGCGCGGGCGGCATGGCGGAGGTCTTCCGCGCGACCTACAGCCCGGAGGGCGGCTTCGAGAAGCAGGTGGCGGTGAAGCGCATCCTCCCCGAGTACGCCGGCGACCCGACCTTCGCGCAGCTCTTCCGCCGCGAGGCGCACCTCGGCTCGATGCTGCAACACCCCAACGTGGTGCAGATCCTCGACCTCGGCGTTCACCGCGGGAGCCTCTTTCTCGCGATGGAGTTCGTGGACGGGCTGACGCTGCGCAAGGTGCTGAACGCGCAGCGCGGTCGGCCCCTGCCGCTGCGGGCGGTGACGTACCTCGCTTCGGAGCTGGCCTCCGCGCTCGACTACATCCACGCGCGGCTGGGACCCGACGGCGCGCCTTTGGGGCTCGTGCACCGCGACGTGAATCCGCCCAACGTGCTCGTGTCCCGCTTCGGCGAGGTGAAGCTCGCGGACTTCGGCGTGGCGCGCGCACAATCCGCCGAGCCCCTCACGCGCGGCGACATCGTCCGAGGCAAGGCGGGCTACATGGCGCCCGAGCAGCTCGCCGGCGCGCAGATCGACGGGCGGGTGGACCTCTTCGCGCTCGGGCTGACGATGTGGGAGGCGCTGACCGGCAGGCCGGTGCACGACGGCCCCGACGACGAGGCCCGGCTCCGCGCGCTGGACCGTCCGGTGCGCGCGCCTTCGGAGCTGCGGCGGGAGATCCCCCGCGAGCTCGACGCGATCGTGCTCTCGCTGGTCGAGCTCGATCCGCGCAGGCGCGCCGCGACCGGTGCGCTGGTGCGCAAGGCGCTGCTCGCGCTGCCGGAGGAGGCCGCGCCGCTGCCGGACGGCCGGACGGAGCTCATGCGCGCGCTGCAGGAGGCGGAGGCGGAGTACGCGCGCGCCCGGGCCCTCGCGGAGAAGCAGGCGGCGGCGCTCGAGGCGCAGACCGACACGCTGCCGGACGTGCCGAGGCAGACGGGCTGAAGTAAAGGGTTGCGGATGACGCTCCCTCTGCGCTCGGTGCCCGCCCTGCTGCTCTCGGTGTCCTTCTCCCTCCTCGCCTGCGGCCCCACCGCAGAGGAGGAGCCGGGCCCGAACACGCCGGACGACCCGGAGGTGGAGCTCTGCACCGTGCTGCCGGCGAGCGCGGTCGATCCCCTCCTCGCGCCGATCGCCGACGGCCGGTCGATCGCCACCGTGCGTCCGGGCATCAAGAGCTGCACCTACCGGATCGAGCCGGTGGGTCAGCTCCCGGCGGTGGGCGTGCTCGTGGACTACACGTACCACTCGAGCTCTGACAACGCGCGCGCGAGCATCGAGTCCGCGCACGAGAACGCGGTCCGCGCGGGGCTGACGAACATCGACTGGCTCGAGGGCTTCGGGGACCGCGCCTTCATCTCCGAGCAGGGCGCGGCGGTGGGCATCAAGCTCGCCCGCGGGCGGCTCGCGATGCAGGTGAACGTGAACAGGCCGGACGCAGGCTTCGATGCGCTCGCGCCGGTGGTGCGCGCGCTGACGACGCGGGCGCTGGAGGAGCTGCCCGCCCGCGAGTAGCCGCGCCCAGCCCCTCGGTCAGGGCGCCGGCGCCACGCAGGTGAAGTTCTGGCACACCTGACCGGGCGCGCACTGGATGCCGCAGCCGCCGCAGTGGTTCGCGTTGCTCTGGATGAGCACACAGGCGTTGCCGCACTTCGTGTAGCCCGCGCCGCACGCGCACGAACTGCTGAAGCAGGTTCCGCCCGGCCCGCAGTCGTTCCCGCACGCGCCGCAGTGCTGCGGGTTGTTGAAGGTGCTCACGCAGGACCGGTTGCAGTTCGTCTGGCTGGCGAAGCAGGAGTTCTGGCAGTTGCCGAAGGAGCAGACCTGCGTCGGCCCGCACACGTCGCCGCAGGCGCCGCAGTGGTTGGGGTCGCTCTGCAGACGCACGCAGGTGTTGCCGCACCGGGTGAAGCCGACGGGGCAGTTGCAGAAGCCGTTGTTGCAGGTCCCTCCCGCGCAGCCCGCGTTGCAGCCGCCGCAGTGGTTCACGTCCGTCTGCGTGTTCACGCAGGTGCCGTTGCAGGAGGTCTGGCCCATCGGACAGGCGGTGGCGCACACGCCGCTCTGGCAGGTGGTGCCCGCGCCGCAGGTGATTCCGCAGCCGCCGCAGTTCGCGTTGTTCGACTGCGTGTTCACGCACTGCCCGTTGCAGAAGCTCTGGCCGGAGGGACAGACGCAGGCCCCCATCGAGCAGGTGCGTCCTCCGGTGCAGGCATTGCCGCACGCGCCGCAGTTCGCGTTGTTCGTCTGCGTGTTCACGCACTGGCCGTTGCAGGAGGTCAGGCCGCTGCCGCAGCCGCAGGTGCCCATCTGGCAGCTCTGGCCGAAGCCGCAGGTGATGAAGCAGCCGCCGCAGTTGAGGTTGCTCGTCTGCGTGTTCACGCACTGGCCGCCGCAGAAGGAGGTGCCGGCGGGGCAGACGGACTGGCAGGTCCCCATCTGGCAGGAGGTGCCGGAGGGGCAGGTGATGCCGCAGCCGCCGCAGTTCGAGACGTGAGACTGCGTGTTCACGCACTGGCCGTTGCAGAAGCTCTGTCCCGAGGGACAGACGCAGCTTCCGCCCGAGCAGGTGCGGCCACCGGTGCAGGCGTTCCCGCAGGCGCCACAGTTCGCGTTGTTCGTCTGCGTGTTCACGCACTGACCGCCGCAGCTCGTCAGGCCCGCGCTGCAGGCGCAGGTGCCCGTCTGGCAGGTCTGACCCGCGCTGCAGACGTTGAAGCAGCCGCCGCAGTGGAGGCCGCTCGTCTGCGTGTTCACGCACTGGCCGGCGCAGTTCGTCTGGCCGGCCGGGCAGGTGCAGCTCCCGTTCTGGCAAGTCTGGCCCGGCCCGCAGGTGACGCCGCAGCCGCCGCAGTGCAGCGCGTTGGACTGCGTGTTCACGCACTGGCCGTTGCAGGCGGTCTGACCGGACGGGCACTGGCAGGCGCCGTTCTGGCAGACCTGGCCGCCGCCACAGAACACGCCGCACGCGCCGCAGTTGAGCGGGTCCGACTGGGTGTTCACGCACGCGCCGTTCGCGCAGAGCGTCTGGCCCATGCCGCAGGCGCTCTGGCACATCCCGTTGTTGCAGACCTGGTTCGGGCCGCAGGCGAGCCCGCAGCCGCCGCAGTGGCTCGTGTTGCTGCCGGTGTGCACGCACTGCCCGTTGCACTGCGTGAGCGGCGAGACGCACTGGCACTGCCCGCCGCTGCAGGTGCGTCCGGGCGGGCAGACGTTGCCGCACGCGCCGCAGTTCGCCGAGTCGCTGCCCGTCGCCACGCACTGGCCGTTGCAGAGCTGCTGGCCGGCCGGGCACCCGCAGCTTCCGTTCTGGCAGGTCTGACCGAGGCCACAGGTGTTGCCGCACGCGCCGCAGTTCGCCGCGCTGGTCCTCGTGTCCACGCAGGTGCCGTTGCAGAGCGAGAGCCCCGGGCCGCACTGCGCGACGCACTTGCCGCTCTGACAGGTCTCGTTGAGTTCGCAGCGCTTGTCGCAGGTGCCGCAGTGCAGCGGGTCGGTGAAGGTGTTCACGCAGCCACCCACGCACTGCTGCAGGCCCGGCGCGCACTGCGGCACGCAGCCGCCGTTCTGGCAGAGCAGGCCGGCCTCGCAGGTCTGACCGCACGCGCCGCAGTTCGCGCCGTCGGTGCGCAGATCCACGCACGCGTCGCCACACGAGGTGAGGCCCGCCGCGCAGGTGCAGAAGCCGTCGCGGCAGGTCTGGTCCGCGCCACACGTGTTCCCGCAGCCGCCGCAGTTGAGGCGGTCGCCCTCGGTGTTCACGCACGACTGACCGCAGCGCACGCTCCCCGCCGGACAGGCGGAGACGCAGGCGCCCTCGGAGCAGACCCGGCCCTCGGTGCAGACGCGCCCGCAGATGCCGCAGTTCGCCGCGTCGCTCGCCGGATCGGTGCAGGTGGCGCCGCAGCGCAGCTGGCCCGGCGCGCAGGCCAGTCCGCCGCCCGTCTCCGGCTCGCAGCGGTTGTTCACGCACACCATGTCCAGCGGGCAGGACGGGTCGCCCGGCGCTCCGCAGAAGAGCGGCTCGGTGCGCGCGCAGCCGGTGCCGAAGAGACCTGCGCCCGCCAGGGCGACGACGATGAGGAGGGGGCGAGTCATGGCTGGCCGTCGAGTGTAGGCCAGCGCTGTCCGGTGATCGACTCTGCGGCCCGGCGCCGATCAGGGGCGGTGGTAGGGCTCGCCGCGGAGGATGGTGAAGGCCCGGTACACCTGCTCCATCAGCACCGCGCGCGCGAGCCGGTGGGGGAGCGTCATCTTCGAGAGCGAGAGCACGAGGTCCGCCCGCGCCCTCACCTCGTCGGAGAGGCCCTCGTCGCCGCCGATGAGGAAGGCCGCGTCGCGCGAGAGGTTCAGGCACTTCTGCAGCGCGCCCGCGAACGCGACGGAATCGAGATGCTGTCCCCGCTCGTCGAGCGCGCAGACCCATTCGCCGGGCTTGAGCTTCCCCAGCAGCACCGCGCCCTCGCGCTGGCGGGCGTCGGGCGTCTTCGATTCGGGGAGCTCGAGCAGCTCGAGCCGGGCGTAGTGCTTCAGCCGCCCGCCGTACTCGTCGACGATCGGCTGGAAGAGCCCGGAGCGGTCCTTTCCGATCGAGAGGACGCGCAGCTTCACGGGAGCCTCACCGCGGCGTCACGCAGGATCACGCACGCGGCTAGGTCAGCGCGCGGCGAGGCGCGTCGGCCCACAGGCCCTCGAGGTCGTAGTGCGGCCGCGCCTCGTCGTAGAAGAGGTGCGCCACCACGTCGCCGTAGTCGAGCAGCACCCACTGGCCGGTCTCGCGGCCCTCGGAGCCGACGACCTGCTGGCTGTCCTCGGCGGCCTTCAGCGTCTGCTGGATGTGGTCCGCCATGGCGGTGACCTGGCGCTCGGACTCGCCGGAGGCCAGCACCACGTAGTCCGCGTAGGAGGCGATGCCGCGCACGTCGAGCACCACCACGTCCTTGCCCTTCTTGTCGAGGCACAGGTTGCCGATGCGGTCCGCGAGCGCCTTCGCTGCGGGGTTCTCCGCGGGCGGGGCGACGGGGAGGGCAGCACCGGGGAGGCCCTTGCCCTTCTTGCCCTTGCGCGCCGGACGCTTCGGGGCAATCGAGCGCTTCTTCGCGGAGGCCGCGCCGCCTGCGCCCTTGCGCGCGGTCTTCTTCTTCGCTGCGGCCCCGCCCTTGCCGGGCGCCTTGCTGCCGCCGCCCTTCTTTGCCGGGCCGGTCGTGCGCTTCTTCGTCTTGGACGGGGTCTTCTTGGTGGGGCTCATGAGTTCCTGAAAAGGCGGCGGAAACTAGTCAGCGGATCTGTCCGTGTCCACGCACGACGTACTTCTGCGCGGTCAGCTCGCGAAGGCCCATCGGCCCGAAAGCGTGCAGGCGCGAGGTGCTGATGC
Organism: Pseudomonadota bacterium; assembly: GCA_023423535.1. GTDB lineage: Bacteria > Myxococcota > Myxococcia > Myxococcales > Myxococcaceae > JAFAFL01. The sequence continues at coordinate 11,151 of JAFAFL010000044.1, read as the reverse complement.
CGATCTCCGCGCCGAGGCCCAGCTCGCCGCCGTCGTTGAAGCGGGTGGAGGCGTTGACCATCACCGCCGAGGCCTGCACCTCGCGGGTGAAGCGGTCGGCGGCGAAGAGGTCGGAGGTGGCGATGGCCTCGGTGTGCTCCGAGCCGTACTGGGCGATGTGGGAGAGCGCGCCGTCGAGGTCCTTCACCACCCTCACCGCGAGCACGAGGTCGAGGAACTCGCGGCCCCAGTCCTCCTGCGTCGCCGGGGTCACCTTCGCGCCCGCGCGCTGCAGCAGGGTGACGGTGATGGGACAGCCGCGCAGCTCCACGCCGCTTTCGGTGAGCCTCGTCGCCAGCTGGGGGAGGAAGCGCGGCGCCACCGAGCGATCGACCAGCAGGCACTCGAGCGCGTTGCACACGCCGGGGCGCGAGACCTTGCCGTTGAACGCGAGCTCCTCCGCCATGCGCAGGTCCGCGGCCTCGTGCACGTAGAGGTGGCACACGCCCTTGTAGTGCTTCACCACCGGCACCCGCGCGTTCTCCACCACGAAGCGGATGAGCCCTTCGCCGCCGCGCGGGATGGCGAGGTCCACGAGGCCGTCGAGCTTCAAGAGCTCCAGCATCGCCTCGCGATCGGTGGTGGGGACGAGCTGCACCGCGTCCTCGGGAAGGCCCGCTTCGGCGAGGCCCTCGCGGACCGCGGACATGATCGCCCCGTTCGTCGCGTGCGCCTCGCTGCCGCCGCGGAGGATCACCGCGTTGCCGCTCTTGAGGCAGAGCGCCGCCGCGTCAGAGGTCACGTTCGGGCGCGACTCGTAGATCATCAGCACCACGCCCAGCGGCAGCCGCGTCTTCTCGATGCGCAGGCCGTTGGGGCGGGACCAGGTCTCCACCACCTCGCCCACCGGATCCGGCAACGCGCGCACCGCCTCCACCGCGCGGGCCACGTCCTCCAGCCGCTTCGCGTCGAGCGTGAGCCGGTCGATGAACGCGGCGTTGCGATCCTCGCGCCTCGCCCGCTCCACGTCCTTTGCGTTCGCCTCGAGGATGGACTTCGCGTTCGCGCGCAGCCTCTCGGCGATGGCGCCGAGGGCCCGGTCCTTCTCCGCCGTGCCCCTTGCCGCCAGCAGCCGAGCCGCCCGTTTCGCGCGCTCGGCCAGCGCCCTCATCTCGCCCTCCGCCATGTGCCCTCCGCTCAGTAGCGCCAGGTCAGCCCCGCATACGCGAGCTGCCGGAAGTAGTAGAGCCCGTTGTCCGCGAGCCGGTTCTGGAACACCGCGTAGCGCACCTCGACGTCGAAGTGCTCGGAGATGGGCCGCGCGAGCTTGAGGCTCAGCGCGTTGTGGTTCTCCGCGTCCTCCTCGAGGATGACCTCCGGCGAGAGGAACACGCCGTCCGGATAGGTCGCGAGCTGCAGGTTCAGCTGCGCGAGCAGGAAGAGCCGCCACGGCAGCCGGAACGCGGAGGAGAGGGTGAGCCGGTGCCGCCGCGTCGTCTCGCCGAAGCTGTTCGACGACTGGTCCGCGTACGACCACACCGCGCTGAAGGTGAACGGGCCGCGGTAGCTGTAGCCGGCGCCGATGACGAAGGCGGTGTCCTCACGGGTGCGCGGCGGAAGCGGCGGCTCGTCGGGCGGCGGAGGCTCGGCGTCGGGGTCGGGCGCGAGGCGCGCGGTCGCGTTGTAGGTGCGAAGGCCCAGCTCCCCGAACGCGTTCACCGCGTGCTGCCGGCTGAAGCGGTAGCGGACGGAGGCGCCGGCCTCGCGCGCGGCAAAGCTGTAGGAGAAGACCGGCCAGTAGATGAAGCGGTGTGCACCCGCGTAGGCGCGAAGGTCGAGCCTCGCGTCCGGCACGAAGTCCATGAACAGCGAGGCCGCGAGGTCCGTGTAGTCGCGCTCGCCCCCGCGCCGGTCGCGCCCGCGCCCCTGAAGGCCGAAGCCCATCGTGCGCCCGACCGCGAAGGAGCCCTCGGCGGTGGCCATCTGCACCACCACGTCCTCCGACGCATAGACGAAGAAGCGGCGCGCGCCGATGTCGTAGGAGCCCAGCAGCTGCGAGCTGTCGAAGGTCGCGCGTCCCTCCACCGCGCCCTGCACCGAGAGCAGCCCGTCCGCCACCGCGCCTGCGCCGTCGTAGTCACGGCGCGCGTTCGTATCCACGCCGCCGCCCGCCGAGATGCGCGCGCGACCCTCCAGCTCCGCCGCGGCCAGTGCGGGCAGGGAGAGCGTGGTGAGGAAGAGGAGGGTGAGCGCCCACCCCCCGCGGGCCTGTGCCGGGTGCGCCAAGCGCGCGAAAACCTACGCGTTATGGGTGGGGCGTGCCATGTACAATCCCCACGGGCCGCACACCCCGACTCCCATGATCCGCACCCACTCCCGTTCCCCTCTCGCCGCCCTGCTGGCGGGCTTCGCACTCCTGTCTTCCGCCGCCGCGCTCACCGGCTGCGGCGCCAACGTCTTTCCCGTCGAGGTGAAGGGCGAGGCGACGATCGACGGCGACCCGTCGCCCATCCCGGGGCTCTTGAATGCCTTCCCCGGCATCTCCTCGTTCGGGAACATCGACTTCTCGCAGTCGCAGGAGTTCAAGAACCAGGGCGTGACGAAGGAGGAGGTGGACTCGGTGAAGCCCACCTTCGTGCGCCTGCAGATCGTCGCGCCCGACAACCAGGACTTCCGCTTCCTCGAGCAGCTCCAGTTCTACGCGCGCGCCGGCGACAACGAGGTGCTGGTGGCGGAGAAGCTCGGCATCGACAGGCTCGATCTCAAAGCGCCGCACCCCACGCTGGAGCTCGACGTGAAGGACGTGGAGCTGCAGCCGTACGTCACCGCGCCCTCCATGAGCATCGTCGTGCGCGGGCGGGGACGGCAGCCGGCCAACCGCACGCGGCTCGAGGCGACGGTGGGGTTCGATGTCGCGGTGAAGGTGTTCTAGGTCGGGTGGCGCGCCGGCAGGGCCGGCCTTAGCTTGAGGGTGTCGTCGAAGCATCCGTTTGCGCCGCCTGTTCACTCCGGACAGGCAGGAGAGAGGGAGGGCTTGCGATGAACCTGTCTCAGACGGACCGGCAGCACATCCGCCACGTCATCAACTCGCAGCTGCGCGCGCTGAGCCTCGGGAACGGCCAGCAGGCGCTGTCGTTCTCGTCGCCGGAGCGACAGCGGTACGGCTCCGGCGAGCGGTTCCTCGAAGTGGTCCAGGCCGCGTTTCCCCAGCTCGTCTCCGCGCAGCGGGCCGAGTACGGGGCGCTGCGGTGGCTGCGCGGCCGGTGGATGCAGCAGGTGACGCTCATCGACGAGCACGGCGGCCGGATGCCGCTCGTGTACGTGATGGTCCGGGAGCCCGGCGGCGGCTGGTGCATCGACGGGTGCGTGCTCCTCGACGAGGACCCGTCCGAGCCCCAGCGGCCGGAGTACCTGAACTGAAGCCGCGTTTAGCAGGAGGGCGCAGCGTCGCGCGCTTCCGGCGAAGGCGCCTCGCGGGTGGCTCTACTCCTTCGCGCGCTGCTCGAGCTGGTTCGCGCGCTGGTTGAGGTCGTCCGCGAGCTTGCGCAGCTTCTTCAGCTCCGCCTCGAGGGTCTCGATGTCCCGCGCCGTCGCGCCCTGCAGCATCCGCGCGTCCACCGAGCCCAGCTGCGGCCGGCTGTCCGCGCCGCGCGCGATCTGGGTGATGTTCCCCTGCGAGGTCAGCCCGGTCGAGCCGCCGCCGCTGCCGGTCGAGTTGTCCCGGGTGATGGGGCCCGCGCTCTCGTTGCTCGGCGGCTCGTTGAAGGGGTCACCCGAGCCCATGTTCGTGCCCGCTTCCGGACCCGAGGCCGCCGCGTCCGAGGAAGCCGGCGCACCGGCGAGCGGCGGGTGCGTGCCACGCGTCAGCTCGCGCTGGGTGGTGCGGCGCAGGCGGCGGTCGTGGTCGTCGAACATGGCCTGGTCGCCGAGGAAGTCGTTCATCCGCCGGTCCAGCTCCCGCTCCGCGCGCAGCTCGGCCACCCGCGTCTCCAGCGCCTTGAGCTTCTCGCGGAGCTTGTCCTCCGAGTCCCGCAGCAGGTCCGCCTGCTCCATCAGATCCGCCGGGTCGTCCGAGCCGCTCGCGGTCAGCGGAGGAAGCTTCGCCGCCGGAAGCAGCGCCCGCACCTGATCGCGTTCCGCGCGGAGGGCGCGAAGCTGGGCGATGAGCCGCGCGCGCTCTTCACGGTTCTGCGAACGCTCCGCCTGCGCCTGCACCCGCTCGAGCTCGGTGCCCAGGGCGGTCATCAGCGTGAGGTGCTCGCGCTCCGCGTCTGCCTCCGCGCGCGAGAGCTCCTGCGCGGCTTCGGCGAGTGAACCGGAGAGCGCCTGCGACCGGCGCAGTGCTTCGTCCAGCTCTGCGCCCCGCTTGCCCTGCGACTTCAGCGCTTCGATCTGCCCGGCCACGCCGTTGAGCTCCATCCGCATCGCCATCTGACGGCTGCGGATCTCCGAGAGCTTCTGACGCGCGCCCTGCGAGCCTGCCCTCGCGCCGTCGAGCCCCGTCGCCGCCCGCACCGGAAGGGCCGCGAGGAGCAGGAGGGCGAGCAGCGGGGCGAGGAAGCGGACCATGACGGGCGGGCAAATGAGCAAGGCCGGTGCCACCGTGAGGGCTGAGGCGAGGGCGGGCAGAGGCCGAAAACCTCAGTGAAATGGGCCCTTTGGTCAAGGCCGACGAGACGCCGGGTCGAGCCTGACGCCACGCTTCCGACGGAAAATCGCGCGCGGAGGGCCGCCGCCGCGCCGGTTTTCTGAGGCGAGCGGCAGGCGTGCAGCCAGCCCAACTCGCCCCAGGGTTCACCTCCGCCGCGCGGATCCCAACGTTCTCGGGTGGGGGCAGGACACACCTCGATCACGACAAGCAAGGAGAGGGCGATGAAGGTTCACGGTTGGCGGGCGATGCTCGCGGCAGGAGCGATGGTTTTCGGGACGACCGCGCTGGCGGGCGGCGACAAGGCGCAGCAGGGCGCGGAGCTCGATCAGGAGGAGAAGTGGCAGCAGGGGATGGGCGGCTCGGGCTCGTCGCAGGGCGAAGTGGAGATGGAGTCGGAGAGCGGCACCGGCGGAAGCGGTTCGCAGCAGGGCCAGATGGGCAGCCAGATGGAGAGCCAGACGGCGCAGTCCGGCGTCTCCGGTGACGTGGTGGAGAAGAAGGGCGACGTGGTGTTCCTGCGCCTCGAACAGGGCGCGATCATCCCGGTGAAGGTGAACAACCAGACCCAGGCCACGCTGTCGGAGAAGGACGGCCAGCTCAAGGGTCAGCAGGCGGTGAAGAAGCTCAACGTCGGCGACAAGGTCAACGTGGAGCTGAAGAGCGAGAAGGGCTCGAACATCGCGCAGTCGATCGAGCTCGATCAGTCGAAGCAGAGCGGTCAGGAGCTCCAGGGGCGCGTGGCCTCGGTGCAGGGCAACTGGATCAACATCGAGCACGACAGCGGCGCGCTGGTGCCGCTGAAGGTGGACAAGAAGACCGAGTTCCAGGGCCAGTCGGAGCAGGGCCAGCAGGTCAGCTCGGTGCGTCAGCTGAAGGCGGGCCAGGAGGTCCGCGCCTCCTTCCGCGCCGAGGGCACCACCAACGCCGCCGAGAGCATCGAGGTGACGGGCGGCAGCCAGGGCATGGGCGGCTCGGGTGAGCAGGGCTTCGAGCAGCCGCAGCCGATCGAAGAGCCGATGCCGTCGCAGCCTTCGGAGCCGTCTCAGCCTTCGCAGCCGAGCGAGCCCTTCGAGCCGGGCACGGGTGGCTCGGGCACGGATGGCTCGAGCATGGACCAGACGCTGCCCACGGAGCCGAGCGAGGACCCGATGATGATTCCGCCGACGCAGAGCCCGGACGCGGAGCAGCCCTCGACGGGCGGCAACTACTAGCTCTGTCGCGCAGTTGTTGAACGGGTGGGGTGGGGACGTGAGCTTTTGCGTCCCTACCCCTCCTGCGTTTCGGCGTCTTCCTTCTGGATGAAGCCGTACTTCTCGAGCTTGTAGTAGAGCGCCGAGGTCTTGATGCCGAGCAGCCGCGCGGTCTCGGTCTTCACGCCGTTGGCCTTCTCGTAGGCGCGGCGGATGAGCTCCCGCTCCAGCTCCTCGAGGATGTCCGGCAGCGGCCGATCACCGGTGGGCATGGCCAGCGCATGGGTCGCGGACGCGCGCGAGGCCTCGGGACGCAGGAACGGCGGCAGGTCGCCCTCCTCGAGCGCCTCGCCTTCCGCGAACACCAGCGACTGCTCGATCGCGTTCTCCAGCTCGCGGACGTTGCCGGGCCAGGCGTAGCGCTGCAGTGCGCGAAGGGCGCCGTCGGTGATCTCGCGCACCCTCGGGTTCACCCGCGCCGCGTGCTTCTGGGTGAAGTGACGGGCGAGCAGCGTGATGTCCTCGGGGCGCTCGCGCAGCGGCGGCAGCGTCAGCGGCACGATGTGCAGCCGGTAGTAGAGGTCCTCGCGGAAGGTGCCCTTCGCCACCTCGGCCTTGAGGTCGCGGTTCGTCGCCGAGACCACGCGCACGTCCACCTTCAACGTCTCCTCACCGCCCACGCGCTGCAGCTCCTTCTGCTGCAACACGCGCAGGAGCTTCGTCTGGATGGCGTGGCTGATCTCGCCGATCTCGTCGAGGAAGATCGTCCCCCGATCGGCGAGCTCGAACCTGCCGAGCTTCCGCTTCACCGCGCCGGTGAACGCGCCGCGCTCGTGGCCGAAGAGCTCGCTCTCCAGCAGCGTCTCCGCCAGCGCCGCGCAGTGGACGACGACGAACGGACCTTCGCGTCTGGGTGAGAGGTCGTGGATCATCCGCGCCACGAGCTCCTTGCCGGTGCCGCTCTCGCCCTGCACGAGCACCGTCGCTTCGGAGGCCGCCGCCTTGCGCACCATGGAGACGAGCCGCTGCATCGGCTCGCTCTGTCCGACGAGCGAACCCGCCGCCGCCGCGATGTCCTGGCTCAGCGCGTCGTTGTGGGCCTTGAGCCGGACGACCTGCTTGCGCGTGCGCGAGAGCTCCAGCGCCTTCTCCACCTTTGCGCGCAGCACGTCCGGCGGGAAGGGCTTGGTGATGAAGTCCACCGCGCCCTCCTGCATCGCGCTGACCGCGGTCTCGATCGTTCCGTAGGCGGTGACCACCAGCACCGTCGCGTCGGGATCGTGCGCGCGCAGGTTGCGGACGACCTCGATGCCGTCCATCCCCTCCATCTTGAGATCGGTGACGACGCAGTCGTACGGGCTCTTCCGATAGGCCGCCGCGCCCTCCACGCCGCTTCGCACCGCGGCCACGTCGTGTCCCTGCTTCTTGAGGGCGACCGCCATGCCCTCTCGCATGCTGTCGTGGTCGTCGATGATGAGGACGCGTGCCATGGGCGGCATTTAGGCCGATGCGCAGGTCGGCGGGAAGGGTGGCGTGACGATGCCCCGGCCGCTCCCGAGCGGGTTATCGGTGACCTCCGCTACGCTGGCAGCCCGTGACCGCCTCCCCTCATCGCGTCTTCATTGCGCACGCGCTGGCGCTGCTCCTCGTGCTCTGCAGTGCCTTCGACGTCAGCGCCTTCGAGCCGGCGGCGTTCACCCCGAACGTGGTGGACGAGACGGGCACGCTCACACCGACGCAGTTGGAGACGCTCAACGCGCACATCCAGACCCTGCGCGAACGAGCGGACCTGCAGGCCGGCATCTACCTCGTCCGAACCACCGGCGACGCGGAGGTCGAAGAGGCCGCGCGGGTGACCTTCGAACGCTGGGCGCTGGGTGAGAGGGGACGCGACAACGGCGTGCTGTTGCTCTTCGCGCTGGACGATCGGCGGGCGCGGATCGAGACGGGCTACGGCGTGGAGGCGGACGTCACCGACCTGCACGCGCGCCGCATCCTCGACGAGGTCATCCTTCCGCGCTTCAAGGAGGAGGCCTTCGCGGAGGGACTGACCGCCGGCCTCTTCGCGCTGGGCTACGTGAAGACGAAGGACGCGTTCTTTCTCTCGCCGCCGGGTGGTGTGGCGCTGAACGCAGACGCGCTGACCGCCGAACCATCCCCGCCCTTCGATGCCGCGCGAGGCTTCCGCTACTGGGCGGTGTGGGCCGCGCTGCTGTGGCTGGCGCCGATTCCGTTTCGCCTCCGCGCGCAGCGCCGCAAGGGCAGAGGGCGCCTCCGGTTGAAGGCCCTGCTCGGCTTCGAGGGCGCGTGGTTCGTGCGGGTATTCCTCACCGTCAATCCGGGCATCTTCATCTTCCTCTCGCCGCTGTTTCTCGATCCGGTGCTGTCGGCGACCAGCGCCTGGCTCACGACGACCGATGGGCGCGGCGTGCTCTTGCGGTGGCCGCCCTGGTGGTTGGCGCTCCTCCTCGCGCCGGTCGCTCTTCGCGTCGTCGGCTACGGCATCGGGCGCGCTCGAGCTCGAGCTCGGCCGAATTCCAATCCCGTCTTCGCGCTCTCCCGTGCGGAGACGGTGCGCTTTCTGCTCGGCGTGGAGCGCGGGAGCTCCGCGATGGCGAGGCTGGTGGTTGCTGGCGTGGGAGGCCTGCTGCTCGCCGCCGCGCCACTTCTCCCACCGTCGCAGGAGGTGACCTGGCTACTCGGGGGGATGGCCGGGGTGGTGCTGCTGGGGCTGCTCGCGGTGGAGGTCGGAATGGTGATTCGTCCGCTCGTCTCGGCGCGCGCGTGGCGGCGGGGGCAGGCGCGGGAACGGCTCGCGAGGATTCAGAACCGAGTGAAGCGCTCGCGGCCGATCTTCGGGAAGACCTGGACCTACCACCCGCCGAGCAGCAGCAGCTCGAGCTCGTCGGGAAGCTCGGGAAGCCGGAGTTCGGGGAGCTCGTTCTCCTCCTCGTCGGGAGGCGGGAGGTCCGGCGGCGGTGGCGCCTCGTCGGGTTGGTGAGCGCATGCTAGAGGCGCGGCATGACGGTTCCGACTGAAGGGCGCGAGGCCCTCTCCGCGCTGCTCGCCGCGCACGTTCCCGCGGACGACAAGGAGCGCGTGGATCTGGAGGAGATGCGGCGCGCCGCGAGCGAGTTGCCCGAGCCCTTCGCCCGCACCCAGGCCGGCGCGCACTTCACCGGCAGCGCGCTGGTGGTCTCGCCTGACGGCGCGCGCGTGTGCCTCGTGCATCACGGCAAGCTGCACCGCTGGCTGCAGCCGGGCGGTCACGCGGATCCTGCCGACGGCGGCTCGATGGCCCGCACCGCGCTGCGCGAGGCGGCGGAGGAGACAGGGCTCGCGGTAGAGCTCCATCCGGCGTTCACGGCACCGCTGGACGTGGACGTGCACGTCATCCCTGCTCGCAAGCAGGACCTGGAGCACCGGCACCTGGACGTGCGGTACCTCGTGCTGGCGAGCGATCCGGAGAACCTGCAGCACGATCCGAACGAATCCCACGGCGCCCGCTGGCTTTCATGGGACGAGGCCTTCGCGCTCGCCGATGAGGAGCCGCTTCGCCGGATGCTGCGGAAGGCGCGCGCGCTGGTCGAAGGGGGCCGGTAGCACCGCGGTTCACGCCGAGCCGGCTCGCCTCGCCTCCAGCGACTGCGGCTCCGCGTCGACCGTCGCCTCCCGCGGCGCCACGTCAAGCTCCGCGGCCGGCCGTGAGGTCAATGTGGACACCCTTCCCCCGACGAATTCAAGCTGAGGTCGTGAAGCGGGTGTTCTCGAATTGCATACCGTCGACGGAGCCGGAGCAACCCACTTGTCCGCCGTCGATAAGCGCGCGCGTCCTGAGCGCTGCTCCTCATCTAACCGTTCGGACAGATGAATTGACGCGGGGTGTAGGAGGGCCGGCGACGGAGGCCCTTCTGTACAGCTAGATGCCAAGTGACCAGTACACGATCTGGCCCAGAAGGGCCTCAGCGTAGTGCCGAGCGATGCTCTGCTCATGGCACGAACCGCCGGAATCAGCGAGCGAGCAGATTAGGGGGGAATGGCTAGTGCGTCCATTGAAGCGCCAAGCTCCGTCACAAGACGACAAGGAGAGAGTCATGGTGCTTAAATCAATGTGAACCCTGTGAAGCATCGGGCTCTCATCGGCACACGTGAAGGTCAGACTTATTTCATCACCAATTCCTTGTTCGAAGGCTGATCGGAATGTCGTCGGGTCGCGTCGCACCCCGGACTTCTTCAGTTGGTAGAACCAAGAACCCTTCACATCACTCAGGCGCTCGCCGATCAGAGCGGCAAGCTCGCCTGATAATGCTTCAACTAGAGCGAATGGCAGAGGCGTTACGACGTCGATATCACCATCGACGAGGTTGGCGTCCTGGATCTGTACGTTGGCGCCGGGTGATGTCGTGGGGGTGAACGGCCAAGGCGCAATATCTTGCTTCAGGGTCGCACCCAATTCCTGTCCCAGTTCGTCATCCAGCAGTTCCACGAGCATCGACGCAAGATGTTCGTCACTCTCCAGCGCCATCATCAAGACCGCTTCATCCTCCGAAAGATCGTAGACACGGCTGGAACTGTGTGTGTCGAACTTAGGGCTTCCGTGGTCCTCATCGGTCAAGGGTTCGGCGTAAAGGTGCTCGAACACGAATGACTCCCACATTGCCATGAAATAGATGCCAAGAAAATTTCCATCTCCTTTTGTGATGTCGCGCATGATGCATGCGTGGTCTGCCCAGTCGCCAACCACGCAGGAATAAAGGTTGATGTCCCTTGAGACCATCTGGAAGCGCGAGCCCAGGTTGTGTTTGTCTATTGCGCGTTGGCACGCTTCTCGAACCGCCTCAAGGAGTAGCGAGCGGAGTTTTGATTGTTGATAAAGGCGCGACATGGAGTCGGCTAGATGAGTTGGATGGTTGTCGTGCCAGGATTGTCGAGGCTTAGCTTCGAGTTTCATTCGATCTGCGCGGTTCGCGGCGAGATACTCCGCGGAGAAGTGAAGGCTCTCGAAAGCTGACCGCCGTGCAGCTTGCAGTTCGGGACCGGAGGGCTTGGCGCGTATCGCGTCCCTCAGTTCGCGGATCTTCGTGAGATAGATATTGACCGACACTTCGCACCTCTCCAAGGTCACTGCGCCGCGCAAACGAAAATGCCAAAAGGCCGATAGGTTCAGCTAAATAATAGTCTACCTCCTGTTGCTCGCGTTGGGGCTGAGTGATCCCCTCGTTCGGGCGGCCAGCCGGTTCAACTCGATCTGATCGAGCCCATTGCGGGCGCTTCTCGCTCGTCGACAAGAACCGCAGTGATTCTGCGGCAGTGCGTACAAAGTGTGCGCAT
>JAFAFL010000025.1 GCA_023423535.1 Pseudomonadota bacterium | reverse complement strand
GGTTGAAGAATTCCAGGAATTCCAGCTTGCCCTTCTGCCAGACCATCAGCGAGGTGATGTCGCCGAACGGCGAGAACACGCCTCCGGCATTCGCAGCGACGACGACCACGATGCACGCTGGCACGATGAACTGCCGCTTGCTGCCGCCGACGGCCATGATGACGGCACCCATCACAAGGGCTGTCGTCAGGTTGTCGATCACCGGGCCGAGGACGAACGCCAGTCCACCCACCAGCCAATAGAGCTGACGATAGGACAGCCCCATGCTGACGACTTTGATCCGGAGAACGTCGAACAGGCGGCGTTCCTCCATGGCGTTGACGTAGGTGACGGCGACCACGATGAAGAGCATCAGCTCGCCGTAATCGAGGATGACCTGCTTGGCCGCGGCTTCCAGAACGTCGGCGCGCCCTTGCGACGCGTAGACGATGCCGAGGATGGCCCAGATGAGGCCGGCCGCCAGCATGACCGGCTTCGACTTGCGCATATGGATGACTTCTTCGACCGCCACAAAGCCGTAGGCGGCAAAGAAAATCATCAGCAGCAGATATCCGGCCGCATGTTGCGTCAGATCAATCCGATCGGCGATTTCAGCGGCGTGGACTGAGGAAGGAATGATTGTCAGCAGGGTCAGCACTAGGCCAAACAACAGCCGCCCAGGAACCCCCTGCATTCTTCCTCCCGATTATTCGAACGTTCTGAGTTTTTGAACTTCCATCATTGTTTGAAATGAGTGTTGCTGCAAGAGCCCAATTGCAACGAAAGTCCTGTGATGCGCAGGACACGATCGTTTTCCGTGCAGTTCGTGAAAACAGACGATGATCCGCTCACCTCGTTTTGCGCTGCATCATCAATTCTTCGTGCGTGCGAATGCCAGCACAAGAGAACCGGTGCGGGTGCGTACGGTTGTTCGCGCAGCGTATTCTACCGGAGATCGATGATGGTTATCGCATCAACTCGCGCATCGCTTCGTCGAGGCCTTCGAGCGTCAGCGGGTACATGCGGTTCTCGAAAATGTCGCGGATGATCTTGATGGAGGGCGTCCAGCTCCAGTTCTGCTCCGGCACCGGATTGAGCCAGACCGCGTGCGTGTAGATGTCGAGCACGCGGCGTAGCCAGAGCGCGCCAGGTTCCTCGTTCATGTGCTCCACCGAGCCGCCCTTCTGGGTCAGCTCGTAGGGGGTCATGGAGGCGTCGCCGATGAAGATCACCTTATAGTCGGCGGGATAGGTGTGCAGCACATCCCAGGTCGGCGTGCGGTCGACGTGGCGGCGCGCATTGTCCTTCCAGACGCCCTCGTAAATGCAGTTGTGGAAGTAGAAATATTCGAGGTGCTTGAATTCGGTGCGGGCGGCCGAGAACAGCTCCTCGGCGGCTTTGATGTGCCAGTCCATCGAGCCGCCGATGTCGAAGAACATCAGCACCTTGACGGTGTTGCGCCGCTCGGGCCGCATGTGGATGTCGAGGTAGCCCTTGTGGGCGGTGCCCTTGATGGTGCCGTCGAGGTCGAGTTCCTCCGCCGCGCCTTCGCGCGCGAACCGGCGCAGGCGGCGCAGCGCAACCTTGATGTTGCGGGTGCCGAGTTCGATGGTATCGTCGAGATCGCGGAATTCGCGCTTGTCCCACACCTTGATGGCGCGGAAGTTGCGGTTTTCCTTCTGGCCGATGCGGATGCCGGCGGGGTTGTAGCCATAAGCGCCGTAAGGTGAGGTGCCGCCGGTGCCGATCCATTTCGAGCCGCCCTGGTGGCGGCCTTTCTGTTCGGCGAGGCGCTTCTGCAGCTCCTCCATGATCTTTTCCCAGCCGCCCAGTTCCTCGATCTTCTTTTTCTCCTCATCGGAGAGATAGAGCTGGCTGACGGCGCGCAGCCAGTCTTCGGGAATTTGCGCTTCGGCGGCCTCGCTCATCAGGTCGAGACCCTTGAAGACGTGGCCGAACACCTGGTCGAAGCGGTCGAGGTGGCGCTCGTCCTTCACCAGCGTGGCGCGGGAGAGGTAATAGAAATCCTGGACGCGGCGGCCGGCGAGATCGGCCTCCAGCGCCTCCATCAGCGTCAGGTACTCCTTGAGGGAGACCGGCACGCGCGCGGCACGCAGCTCGTGGAAAAAGGTGGCGAACATGGTGCGCGTGGGGCTCCTGGGTCAGTCAGCGCGGCGGGGGCCGGTTTCAGTACCGCCGACGCGGCAATCCTTCAGCACTTCGGGCTTCACCGCAAGTCCGTGTCCGGGTGTTTCGGGTGGGCGCAGCTTGCCGTTGACCGGGATCATCGGCGTGACCCAAAGGTCGTCGTTCCAGTCCATGTACTCCAACCAACTGGCATTTGGGATGGAGGCCATCAGGTGCACGAGTAGTTCGTGGAATAAGTGCGGCGCCAGCCGCAAGCCCCAGGTGTCGGCGGCGGCGGCGATCTTGCGCAATTCGGTGAGGCCGCCGCGCATGGGGTCCGGTTGCAGAATCGGCGTGCTGGGTGTGGTGAAGAACGGCCGCAGATCATAGCGGGTGAAGTGGCTCTCGCCGCCGACAACGCGTGTTTTCAGTGCGGCGGCGATGCGCTGGTAGCCGGCGAAGTCCTCGCAGACGACGGGCTCTTCCAGCCAATAGACGTCGAGATCGTCGAAGTAGCGACCGGCCTGGATGGCGGTGTCGGCGGTCCAACCCATGTTGACGTCGATCATGATTTCAACATCGGGGCCGAGAGCCTCGCGCATGGCGCGGACGTTGGCGACATCCTCGCGCCACGGGCGGATGTGGGCGACCTGCATCTTGATCGCGCTCATCCCCATGCTGGTGAAGCGCTGGGCTTTTTCGATCATGCCGTCGCGGCCGAGACCGCGCCAGCAGCCGGAGCCGTAGGCGGGGATTTCGTCATGGCATTTGCCCCATAGCCGGAAGAG
>JAFAFL010000149.1 GCA_023423535.1 Pseudomonadota bacterium | reverse complement strand
CGGGGGGCGCCGGCGCCTCGCGGCGTCCACACCTCCGTTATCGGCTCGTGGACCCACGTCTCCGCCCATTGCCACGCGTCCCTGATGGGCGTGTCGTCTCGCGAGCCGCGGAGCAGCATGCCCGCCTCGACGTTCCCGGCCAGCCCCGCGGTGAGGTTCGCCGAGCCCACGAACATCCGGGCCTCGTCGCGCGGGTGGAGCCCCAGGTACACCTTCGGGTGGAACGTCCCGCGCGAGGCGTTGTGCGTGAACACCTCGACGCCGAGCTCCCGCGCGAGCGACAGCGCCGCCGGCGTGGTGCTTGCGAACGCGGTGGTTGCTACGAGCTGCACCTTCCGCTCGCGTGCCTGCAGCGCCTTGAGCTCCTTCTCCAGGAGCCGAACGCCGGACTCCGCCGCGAAGGCGACGCAGATGAGCACGCGCTCCGCGTCGGCGAGCGACTCCCGGATCCCTCGAAGGAGCGACCCGTCCCGGGTGGTGACGAACTGCGCGTCCACCCGCCGATCCTACGGGTTAGCGACCCTGCAGTATATTTCCGGGCCCCCCCACCGCCCTCCGCTGTAAGCGGAGGGCTGCAGGCCGAAGGTGCCGCGGGACCGGCCTACGTCCACCGACGCCGAGCGCGGCCGTTGCTCGCCGTCTGGTCCGAGCCGGCGCACCCAGTCGGTCGGGTCGAGGCGCGACAGGCAGTATACTGCATCTCCGGTGGCCGGCGCCGCGGCCGCACTGGTCGCGGTGGGCTGCCCGAAGGCGCTGCGGAACCGGCCTACCTCTCCGCGGACGACGAGCGCGGTCGTTGCTCGCCGTCTCGTCCGAGATGGTCCCTCGGTCGGTCGGGTCGAGGCGCGACCGGCAGTATGTTGCATGTCCGGCGGCCAGCGCCCCGGCCGTACTGGCCGCGGCGGGTTGCAGGCCGAAGGTTCCGCGGGACCGGCCTACGTCCACCGACTACGAGCGCGGCCGTTGCTCGCCGTCTCGTCCGAGCCGGCGCACGCAGTCGGTCGGACCCAGGCGTGACAAGCAGTATGCTGCATGGCCGGTGGCCACCGCCGCGGCCGCACCGGTCGCGGCGGGCTGCAGGCCGAAGGTGCCGAGGGACCGGCCTACGTCCACGAACACGAGCGCGACCGTCGCTCGCCGTCTGATCCGAGCCGGCCCACCGAATCGGTCGGGCCGATGCGCGACCGGCAGTATACTGCATCTCCGGCGGCCAGAACCGCGGCAGCACGGGTCGCGGAGCCGGCAGTATACTGCATGTCCGGCGGCCGGCGCCGCGGCCGCACTGGTCGCGGCGGGCAGCCCGAAGGCGCCGCGGGACCGGCCTACCTCTCCGCGGACGACGAGCGCGGCCGTTGATCGCCGTCGGCTCCGGGCCGGCCCGGTCGCTCGGTTGGGCCGAGATGTGACCGGAAGTATATTGCAGGTTCCGCCGTGCAAGCTGCTACCGGCAGCACTCGCGGTGGATTGCAGGCCGGCCCTCCGCACCCCTCCTACTTCTTCTTCGACGACGAGCGCTTCGTGGCGCCGGAGCGGGAGCGCGAGGTGCTCTTGCGCGCCGTGCCGCGGCTGCTGCTGGAGCGCTTCGAGGCGGTGCTGCGGGCGCGGCTCGACTTGGGAGCGCTCGTGCCCGTGCGGCGCTTGCTGCCGGTGCTGGACCGGGAGCTCGAGCTCTTCCGCGTGGAGGTGGCCTTCGGCGCGCGGCGCTTCGTCGCGGTCGACTTCTTCGCCGTGGTCCGCTTCGCCGCCGTCTTCGTCGGGCTCTTCTTCGCTGGGGTCTTCGTCGCGCCGGTCTTGCGGCGCTCCTTGTTCACGGTGCGCGCGGCGACTTCCTTCGCGCGCTTCTCGCTCGCGCCCCGCTTCCGCGCCGACTGCTTGATGTGCTGGTACTGACGCTTCCGCTTCGGGTTGTTCACTCCACGTGGCGGCATGGTGCTTCCTCCTTGCCCACACGGATGTGGCCTCACCCACGCGCCCGGAAGCCCACCGACCGGGTTGCCCTTCCGCACTCGTCCGCCTCAGGACATGAGCCGCTCTGAACGGGTCTTCTACCCGTCAAAACCGAAGAGTGCGCTGGACACGCTGACGCGGTAGGGAAGGGCGCATGGCGCGCTCGCGATGGCAGAACCGGTTGATCGTCATCGGCATCCTCGCGCTCCCCGTCGTCGCGTTCTTCGTCATCCAGGTGCTCGCGGCCCGGGCGCAACCGGGGCAGCTGCTCTCGGTGCGGCTCGTCACCGCGCCGGACGGGAACCCGGTCGCGGTGGGGCTCGGGACGGTGCAGGCCGGCGCACGGATCAAGATGATGGACGGCTCCGTCATCGACCGCGAGGTGAAGCAGAAGAACCGCCTCGTGCAGTTGGACCTGCGCCGCGGCGAGTGGCTCGCCCGCGAGCCGGTGAGCGAGGACCTCGAGCTCTTCGCGGTCACCGAGGCCGCCTTCTGGTTCCGCACCCCGCCGGAAGGCACGGACCCGCACCCGCGCGACGCGGCCACATTGAAGCGACAGCCGGGCAACCCGCCCGTCCCGTCCCGCTCGTTGCCGCCGAAGCCGGCGCCGCTGGTGGGCGGCTTCACGCTCCCTTCCGGCGAGAGGGTCGAGGCCGCAGCGCTCGCCGGCGACCGCATGCCCGGCGCACAGCTCCTCTTCGACGAGCGCACCGGCGGGCCCTTCGACGCCGAGCCGGGCGCACGGCCCGGCACCAACGCCGACACCGGCACCAGCCAACCCGGCATCCCCTCCGAATGGATTCTCGTCTCCAACGCCCGCGAGGGCCGCGGCGCCGAAGACGTGGTCCTCGTCGCGCGCGTGGACCGGGAGGGCAAGGAGCTGTGGCGCGCCCGCCTCGCGCTGCAGCGGCACGTGTGGGGCGCCACGCGGGTGAAGGACTCGCTGGTCATCGTCACCGGCGGCGCCGCGCGGGACTTCGCCTTCTCGCTCTCGCTCGCGGACGGCAAGGTGGAGTGGGTGCACGGGTTCTAGCCGCGGCGGCTGGCTCTGCTAGACACGGGAGCCATGCGCCCCCTCCTCGTCGCGCTCTGCCTCCTGCCCCTCATGAGCCACGCCCAGAAGCCCCCGACCACGCCCTCCAACTCCGACGCGAACACCTCCGGCGCTCCCGCCCCCGCGCGCGACGAGTTCATCCACAAGTTCGCCGAGACGCGTCGCTTCATGAGCGGCCGTCCCGTCGGCGCGCGGATCACGCCGGACGGCGAGACGGTCCTCTTCCTCCGCGGCGGCCCCACCTCGCCGGTGCAGGCGCTCTACGCGTTCGACGTGGCCTCGGGGAAGGTGAGCGAGCTGCTCACCGCGGAGGCGGTGCTGCGCGGTGCCTCGCAGGCGCTCAGCGCTGAGGAGAAGGCGCGGCTCGAGCGCATGCGGTCCTCGGCGCGCGGGATCATCGGCTTCACCCTCTCCGACGACGGCGCCCTCATCGCCACCTCCGTCTCCGGCCGGCTCTACGTGGTGGAGCGGAAGACGAACAAGGTGAGCGAGCTGAAGACCGGTCCCGGTGCGCCGCTCGACCCGCGCTTCTCGCCGGACGGCAAGCACATCGCCTACGTGCGCGACAACGACCTGTACGTGCTGGAGCTGGCCACCAACCGCGAGCGCCGGCTCACCCACGGCGGCGGCGGCGAGATCACCCAGGGCCTCCCCGAGTTCGTGGCCCAAGAGGAGATGCGGCGCTACGCGGGCTTCTGGTGGGCGCCGGACTCGAAGCGGCTCGCCTACCAGCGCACCGACACGACCGGGATGGAGAAGTTCGCCATCGTCGATCCCACGCACCCGGAGAAGGGCGCGCACGTGTTCCCCTATCCGCGTCCCGGCCAGAAGAACGCGGAGGTGCGGCTCGGCGTCGTCGGCATCGGCGGCGGCAAGACGACCTGGCTCGAGTGGGACCGCGAGAAGTACCCCTACGTGGCGACGGTGCGCTGGCCGAAGAAGGGCCCCTTCACGGTGCTGGTGCAGAACCGCCACCAGACGGAGCAGGTGCTGCTCGACGTCAACGCGCAGAGCGGCGCGACGAAGGCGCTGCTCACCGAGACCGACGAGGCCTGGCTGAACCTCGACCAGTCCTTCCCCCACTTCACCGAGGAGGGCGACTTCCTCTGGTACACCGAGCGCAACGGCGGCCCCGAGGTCGAGCTGCGTGCGGCGAATGGCGAGAAGAAGGGCACCTTCGTTCCCCCCGACGCCGGCTACGACACCTTCGTCGGCTTCGATCAGAAGGGCGGCTGGCTCTACTTCACCGGCTCGCCCGATCCGACGCAGGTGACCCTGCACCGGGTGAAGCTCGGCGGCGCGCCGGAGCGCGTGCAGACCGACGAGATGGGCCCGGCGATGCAGACCGCGACGCTCTCGAAGGACGGCAAGCTCTTCGTGGTGCAGACGACCACGCTCCGCTACATGCCGCGCACTGCGGTGTGGCGCACGGACGGGACGAAGGTCGGTGACCTGCCCTCGGTCGCCGAGGAGCCGCAGGCGCAGCCCACCTCCGAGATCCGCAAGGTGAACGTGGGCGACGGCTTCTGGGCCACGGTCGTGCGTCCGCGAGACTTCCAGAAGGGCAGGAAGTACCCGGTGGTGCTCCAGGTGTACGGCGGCCCGCATCACCTCGAGGTGAAGCACTCGATGCGCGAGGAGCTCTTGCTGCAGTGGCTCGCCGACCAGGGCTTCGTGGTGGTGAAGACGGACAACCGAGGCACGACGAACCGTCGCGGCCGCGCGTGGGAGCGGGTCATCAAGCACGACCTCGCGGGCGTGACGATGGACGACCAGGTGCTCGTGCTGCGCGCGCTGGCAAAGGAGCTTCCGGAGCTCGACATGAACCGCGTGGGCGTCCAAGGCTGGAGCTACGGCGGCTACATGGCCACGCTCGCGCTCCTGCGTTACCCCGAGCTCTTCAAGGTCGGCGTGGCCGGCGCGCCGGTGATCGACTGGCGCGACTACGACACGCACTACACCGAGCGCTACATGGGCCTGCCCCAGGAGCAGAAGGAGGCGTACGACAAGGCCTCGCTTCTGTCCTGGGCACCGAAGCTCCAGGGCTCGCTGCTGCTCATCCACGGCACCGCCGACGACAACGTGTACTTCTTCCACACGCTGAAGATGTCGGACGCGCTGTTCCGGGCGGGCAAGCCCCACGACCTGCTGCCCCTGAGCGACTTCACGCACATGGTGGCGGACCCGCTGGTGGCGCAGCGGCTCAACCACCGGATGGCGCAGCAGCTCAAGAGCGTGCTGCTGAAGTAGCGCGCGTCGCCGCGTCTACCCGCCCGACAGCTGCCAGAGGAGCGCTGCCCACAGCAGCGCGCCCGCTCCGAGCAGGGCGGACTTCTTGAACGTGCGGTTGTCGATGCCGTATCGCTTCAGGGTCTCCATGCGCCTCCTTCGCGCGTCTGTGCGCGCCGTGAGGAGCGGATGAGCAACGCACGTGCCCGGCCCGAACTGTCGCGGACCGGACGGTGCAGGCCCTCGGAGGGAAAGCCCTTTCCCACTTCGGGGCAACCGATTGCCGCGTCAACGGCCGGCCCCTTCGCCTCCGTCGCCTAGCGCTTGAGCTTCGGCGGCAGCACCGGCGGAGGGAGCAGGCAGAGGCGCGCGGCCTCGGCGGGATCGTCGGTGATCGTCACGAGATCGAGGTCGCCCGCGCTGATCGTCTGCCGGGGCCCATCGAGCATCTGCGCGCGCAGCGCCTCGAACAGCGGGGCCCAGTGCGCGGTGCCGAGGAGCACCACGCGGCGGTGCGCGATCTTCCGCGTCTGCAGCTGGCAGATGACGCTGAAGAGCTCGTCGAGCGTCCCCACGCCGCCCGGCAAGGCGACCACCGCGCGAGAGCCTTCGGTGAGGAGGACCTTGTGCGTCAGCCGGTCGTTCACCACGTGGACCCGGTCGGCGCCGTAGAGGTTGCGCGCGTCTTCGCGACGCATGCCGAACGCCTGCTGCGGCAGGTACTTCGCGCCCGCGTGACCGCCTCGGGAGAGGCACACCGAGAGCTGTCCCGGCCCCGCCGCGCGCGTGGGCACGCCCTCCTTCGCCAGGTGCCGCGCGAGCGCCTCCGCCATCGCCAGATGCGGATCGCCGAGCTCCAGCCTCGAGCCGCCGATCACGGTCACCGCCGAGGGCAGGTTCTCGAGAAACACCAGGCCCTCCACCAGCTCCGCCGCGATGCGCCGGCCCAGCTCGGAGAGTGGCTCGCCGAAGCCGTGCCGGAGGTTCGAGGGATCGCGGGTGACGAGCGCGATCGCCTCCTCCGGATCGTCGGTCAGGTGCAGCATCGAGAGCGCCTCGTCGGAGACGCGCAGGTGTCCGCGCAAGGCCTCGACGAGCGGTCCCCAGAAGTCGCGGCCGAAGAGCACGAACGGATCCGCCAGGCGTCCGGCGAGCTTCAGGCGCCAGATCTCGAAGAGCTCGTCGAGCGTGCCGAAGCCGCCGGGGAAGATGATCACCCCGTACGCATTCTCGTAGAGCATCAGCTTCCGGGTGGGGAAGTGCGCGAGCTCCAGCGAGACGTCGATGGCGGGGTTCACCACCTGCTCGAAGGGGAGCCGGATGTTGAAGCCCTGGGTCAGCGCCTGGCCGCGGTCCGTCTCACTCGACGAAGTTGAAGCCTCTACCTCTGCCTGCGCGGAGACCGCCGCCGCGACCGCAGCGGCCGCCTCGCGCACCGGTCCTTCGGGGGCCTTTGCCGCGAGCCTCGCGCGATAGCCCTCGGGCACCGCGCTCATGATTCCGGGCCCCGCGCCGGTCCTCGGCGGGATGCCCTTCTCCGCGAGCAGCGCGCCCATCTCCTCTGCGACCGCATAGTAGGGGTCGGACTGCTTCACCCGCGCGCCGCCGAAGAAGGTCACCGCGGCCGGCAGCGAGCCCAGAAGCTCGAGCCCCTTCTCCAGCTCTCCGACCAACGCGCGCGCCAGCGACCGGCGATCCTCCGACTGCGCGACCTTTCCCCACACCCCCTGCGTGAAGGCAGGGCCCGGACCCCTCGACGGCTCGTGCATGACCGGATGGTAGCCGAGCCTCGCGATCCCGAGGCAGCAGACGGAGCAGGCGTGCGCCGCCGCGCAGCCGGGCCGAGCGAAGCGCTACAGGCCCTCCGCGCGCGCGGGTAGAGTCCGCCGCCCTCCGGCACCCTGGTCTCATCCGGCAGAAGAGGCGGCGCACACGTGGCAGCGGGTAGAGGCGGTGAGGGCAGGGCGAACACGCCGAGCGGTTGGCGGAGCGCGGTGAACGTGTTCGCCACCCCGCGCGTGCTGCTGCTGACCGCGCTGGGCTTCTCCTCCGGCCTGCCGCTCTACCTCACCGGCCAGACGCTGCAGGCCTGGATGACGCGCGAGGGCGTGAGCCTCGAGACCATCGGCATCTTCTCGCTGGTGGGGATGCCCTACACGCTGAAGTTCCTCTGGGCGCCGCTGGTCGATCGCTACGGGCTCGGCGTGCTCGGACGAAGGCGCGGCTGGATGGCGGCGACGCAGGCGCTGCTGCTCCTGGCGATCGGCGTGCTGGGAACGTTGAACCCGTCCACCGCGCCGCTGGCGGTGGCCTCGGTGGCGCTGGGCGTGGCGCTCCTGTCGGCGACGCAGGACATCAGCGTGGACGCCTACCGCACCGACCTGCTCCCCGAACGCGAGCGCGCCGCGGGCACGGCGACCTTCGTGATGGGCTACCGGCTCGCGCTCATCGCCGCGGGCGCGGGCGCGCTGATCCTCTCCGACCACCTCGGCTGGCGCACCGTGTACTGGGTGATGGCGGGCCTCATGCTCCTCGGCGTGGCCGCCACGCTGCGAGCGCCGGAGCCGCAGGGCGTGCCCGCGCCCCCTTCGCTGGCCGCAGCGGTGATCGATCCGCTGCGCGAGTGGTTCAGCCGTCCCGCGGCGGTGTCGGTGCTCGTCTTCCTCGTCCTCTACAAGTGCGGCGACGAGGTGGCGCGCGGGATGATCACCTCGTTCCTCGTGAAGCAGGGGTTCTCCAACACCGAGATCGGCGCGGTGAACCAGGGCTTCGGCATGGCGGCGACGATCGTGGGCGTCTTCTTCGCCGGCGGCTTCGTGGCGAAGCTGGGCGTGCGCCGCGCGCTGCTCGTCTTCGGCATCCTGCAGGCGGCGACGAACGGGCTCTACCTGCTGCTCGCGCTCGGAGGGAAGAGCTACGCGCTGCTGTGGGCGAGCATCGGCGCCGACAACCTCACCGGCGGCATGGCCACCGCGGCGTTCGTCGCCTTCCTCATGGGCCTGTGCGACCGGCGCTTCACCGCCACCCAGTACGCGCTGCTCTCCAGCCTCGCCGCGTTCGGCGGGCGGCTGCTCTCCTCCGGCTCCGGCTACGTCGCCGAGCGGGTGGGGTGGCCCGGCTTCTTCGCCGTCACCATCGCGCTCGCGGTGCCCGGCCTGGTGATGCTGCGCTTCCTGCCGCAGCGGCTGCGCCCGGAAGAGGAGCAGCGGGTCGAGGCGCCCGAAGCGGTGGGCTCCGCCCAGTCCGGCTGAGCGGACGCTGCGCTCAGTCTTCGAGCCCGAACAGCCGACCCACGTCGAACTCGACCGCGTCGAAGGGTTCGGCGCGGACCCGTTCGGTCTCAACGGGCCCGCAAAGCACAAGCCCGGTCCCCCTTGCGGAAGAACCGGGCTCGAAGCGCTTCAACAGCGCGTTACCGCGCGACTACAGCGGGCGGACGTTCTGCGCCTGCAGGCCCTTGGGGCCGCGGGTCACGTCGAACTCCACCTTCGCGCCCTCGGGCAGGCTCTTGAACCCATCCGACTGGATGGCGCTGAAGTGGCAGAACACGTCCTCGCCACCGCCGTCCTGCGTGATGAACCCAAAGCCCTTCGCATCGTTGAACCACTTCACGGTACCGGTTGCCATCTCTTCTCTTCTCTTTCTACTTGTTGTTCAGGCGCCGCCGACATGCCGGAGCCAGGTCCTCCGGCGTCTCTTCAGCGACGGCGAACTGCCGCGCCTTGTAGCCGTACCCGTTGGACACTTCAATAACCCGCTGTACGAATCCGCTCTTCCGGCCGCGCAGTGAACACGGACCGTCCCCCACCGTAGGGGAGCGCCCGGCCGGATGCCTGCCGGGGGCCCTCGAATTCGCACCCGCGGATCAGATCTCGAGCAGCAGCCGCTCCGGCGCCTCGATGGACTCCTTCACGCGCACGAGGAACTGGACCGCCTCGCGCCCGTCGATGAGCCGGTGGTCGTAGGTCAGCGCGAGGTACATGATCGGCCGCACCACGATCTGCCCGTCCTTCACCACCGGCCGCTCGACGATGTTGTGCATCCCGAGGATGCCCACCTGCGGCGGGTTGAGGATCGGCGTGGACATCATCGATCCGAAGATGCCGCCGTTGGAGATGGTGAAGGTGCCGCCGGTGAGGTCCGCCAGGGTCAGCTTGTCCGTGCGCGCCTTGTTCCCCAGCTCCGCGATCTCCTTCTCCAGCTGCGCCATGGAGAGCTGATCCGCGTTGCGCACCACCGGCACCACGAGGCCGCGGCTGCCGCTCACCGCCACGCCGATGTCGTAGTAGTGCTTGAAGACGACGTCCTCGCCGTCGATCTCCGCGTTGACCTGCGGGAACGCCTTGAGGCCCTCGATCACCGCGCGCACGAAGAAGCTCATGAACCCGAGCTTCACGCCGTGCTTCTTCTGGAAGGCGTCCACGTAGCGCTTGCGCAGCGCCATCACCTCGCCCATGTCCACCTCGTTGAAGGTGGTGAGCATCGCCGCGGTGCTCTGCGCCTGGACGAGCCGCTCCGCCACGCGCTTGCGCAGCGGCGTCATCCGAACCCGCTCCTCGCGATCCGCGCGGGGACGGGGACCGGACGGCACGCTGACCTTCGGCGCCGGAGCCTGGGGCGCCTGCTGGGGCTGTGACTTCGCCTCCGCGCCGCCCACGTGACCGAGCACGTCCTCCTTCGTCACCCGGCCGCCGGCGCCCGTGCCCTTGATCTGCGACACGTCCACGCCGCGCTCCTCCGCCATCCGGCGCGCCACCGGCGTCACCCGCTCGCCGGCCGCAGCCCCGCCGTTGCCGCCCTGCGCGCCCGGGGAAGGCTGGGCCTCCGCCGCCGGCTGGGCCTTCTCCGTCGCCGCTGCGCCGGAAGCCGCGCCGCCGATGGAGCCGATGACCTGGCCCACCTTCACCACGTCGCCCTCCTTCGCGCCGATGCTCTCCAGCGCACCGGCCGCGGGCGCGGGCACGTCCACCGTCACCTTGTCCGTCTCGAGAACGACGACCGGCTCATCCAACGACACGCTGTCGCCGACCTTCTTGTGCCACTTCCCGATGGTGGCCTCGGTGATCGACTCACCGAGCGTCGGAACCTTCAGCTCAACGCCCATTGCTCTGACCCCTCGAGATCGCCTGCTCGACGATCATCGCCTGCTCGATGTTGTGCGCGGCCGTGAAGCCCGCCGCCGGGCTCGCCGCTTCGACGCGGCCGATGTACCCCACGGTGAGCGCCTTGTGGATCCCCGAAACGAGCGGCTCGAGGTGGGGCCAGATGTAGCCCCACGCGCCCATGTTCCGCGGCTCCTCCTGCACCCAGTACACCTCCTGGAGGTTCGGGTACGCGCGCAGCACCTCGGAGAGCTCCGCCTCGGGCAGCGGGTAGAGCTGCTCCACCCGCGCGATGGCGATGCTCTTGTCACCCGCCTTCTCCCGCGCCTCCCAGAGGTCGTAATAGACCTTGCCGCTGCAGAGCAGCAGCCGCGTCACGCCCGCCGGATCCGCGCCGTTCGTCTCGCCGATCACCCGGCGGAAGGTCCCGGTCGTGAAGTCCTCGATCGGCGACACCGCGGTCTCACGCCGCAGGAGGTTCTTCGGCGTCATCACCACCAGCGGCTTGCGGATGGGCCTGTGCACCTGGCGCCGCAGGAGGTGGAAGATCTGCGCCGGCGTGGTGGGGTAGGCCACCTGCAGGTTGTCCTCGGCGCACATCTGGAGGAAGCGCTCGAGGCGCGCGGAGGAGTGCTCCGGACCCTGACCTTCATAGCCGTGCGGCAGGAGCAGGGTGAGGCCGGTCAGCCGCTTCCACTTCGACTCGGCGGCGGCGATGAACTGGTCGATCATCACCTGCGCGCCGTTGGCGAAGTCGCCGAACTGCGCCTCCCAGATGACCAGCGCGTCCGGATAGTCGAGCGAGTACCCGTATTCGAAACCCATGCAGCCAAACTCGCTCAGCGGGCTGTTGAAGACGCGGTACTGGCCCTGGCCCTCGCCGAGGTGGTCGAACGGCGAGTAGCGCTGGCCGGTCTCGTTGTCCCGCCACACGCTCTGGCGGTGGGTGAAGGTGCCGCGCTCCACGTCCTGGCCCGTGAGGCGCACGTGACGGCCTTCGCTGAGCAGCGTGGCGTAGGCGAGCCACTCACCCGCGCTCCAGTCGAGCGGCTTCTCCCCGCGCACCATCGGCATGCGGCCCTCGATGAAGCGGGCGAGGTTCTTCTGCATCGTGAAGCCCTCGGGCACCGTGGTCAGCCGCTCGAGCAGAGGGAGCAGCTTCTCCTTCGCCACGCCCGTGTCCACCTGCGGCACCTCGCGGTCCGCGCCGCCGCGGTAGGTCTTCCACAGGCCCTCCAGCGCGGAGGGCTCCTTGAGGAGGTTGTCGCTCTTCGCGCGGTCGAGCGCGGCGTTGAACTCGTCGAGGCAGGCCTGCTTGATGCCGTCCACGTCCGCCTGGGTGATGCGCCCGCGCCGCACGAGGTCCTGCGCGTAGAGCTCGCCCACCGGCTGCATCTGATCGATGAGCTGGTACATGGTGGGCTGGGTCATGCGGGGCTCGTCGCCCTCGTTGTGGCCGTAGCGGCGGTAGCAGACGAGGTCGATGACCACGTCGCTCTTGAACTCCTGCCGGTACTGGGTGGCCATCCGCATCACGTGGACGCAGGCCTCGGGATCGTTCCCGTTCACGTGGAAGATGGGGATGTCGAGCATCTGCGCCATCAGCGTGGCGTAGATGTTCGAGCGGCTCGACTCCGGGTCGGTGGTGAAGCCGACCTGGTTGTTGATGACGAGGTGGATGGTGCCGCCGGTCTCGTAGCCGGGGAGGTTCGCGAGGTTCAGCGTCTCCGCCACGATGCCCTGGCCGGCGAACGCCGCGTCGCCGTGGATGAGCAGCGGGATCGTCCGCGTCTTCGACTTGTCGCCGGCGCGGTCCTGCTTCGCGCGCACGCGGCCCTCCACCACCGGGTTCACCGCCTCGAGGTGCGAGGGGTTGAAGGCCATGGAGAGGTGGATCTTGTCCTCGCTGGCGGTGACGTAATCCGAGGAGAAGCCCATGTGGTACTTCACGTCGCCGCGGCGCAGGTACTTGCGCGGGTCACGCGGGCCCTGGAACTCGCTGAAGATCTCGTCCGGGCGCTTGCCCATGATGTTCGTCAGCACGTTGAGCCGGCCGCGGTGCGCCATGCCGATGACGACCTCGCGCGCGCCCATCTTCCCGCCCTCGTCGAGCATCGCGTCGAGCATGGGGATGAGGGCCTCGCCGCCGTCGAGCGAGAAGCGCTTGGCGCCGAGGAACTTCGTGTGCAGGAAGCTCTCGAAGGTCTGCGCGTAGTAGAGCTTGGTGAGGATGCGCCGCTGCTCGGCGACGTCCGGCTCGCGCGTGTTGGCGATGTGCTCCATCCGCGGCATCAGCCAGCGCCGCCGGTTGGAGTCGAGGATGCCCATGAACTCCACGCCGATGTGGTGGCTGTAGGTCTGGCGCAGCCGGGCGATGAGGTCGCGGACCTTCACCTCGCGGTTGGGGAAGACCTCGTTGGACTCCACCGTCTGGTCGAGCTCCTGCTCGGTGAACCAGGAGGGATCCATGATCGCCATGTCGGCGACGTTGTTCAGCTTCGGCCGGGACCGTCCGAGCGGGTCGAGCTTCGCGCGCAGGTGGCCGCGAAGCCGGAAGGCGTAGACCGCCTGCGCGACCTTCGCCTGCAGCACCATGCTCTGCGCCGCGCCGAGCTCCTTCGCGGTGGCGGCGAGCGCCTTCTCGTCCGCGGGAGGCCGCTGCTTTGCCGCCGCCGGGGCGGGTGTGACGGCACCCGGAAGCAGTCCCTCGTCCACGCCGGTCACGCCCTGACCGTTCACGTAGATGGGGCTGCCGTGTCCCTTCTGCTGCTCGAACAGCTCACGCCAGCTCTGATCGACCGAGGCCGGATTCTCGAGGTAGGCCGCGTAGAGCGCCTCGATGAAGTCGATGTTGGCCCCGGAGAGAAACGATTCCTGGAAGTCCGCCATGAGAGGCGCCTCTTTTACTTGAGTGTTTGCCGGATCGCGCGCCTTTCTCCGCGGGACGCGCCACTGAACGAAGGCTGAACGCGGCGTTTAGAAAGGCTAAGGGAGGGGGGCCGCGGTTCAGGGCTTTCGCGCGGCCCGGGTGGTGGTAGATCGCCCGCCTCTCTGTCTGGCAGGAAAGGGACCCATGCTGCTTCGGGGCAAGAAGATCCTGATCACCGGTGTGCTGACGCCGCAGTCGCTGGCCTACGGCATCGCGGAGATGGCCCAGAAGGAGGGCGCGGAGATTGTCCTCACCGGCTTCGGTCGCGCGCTCTCCCTCACCCAGCGCAGCGCGAAGCGCCTCTCGCCTTCGCCCCTGGTGCTCGAGCTGGATGTGACGAACCCGGAACATTTCACCCAGCTGACGAAGTCGCTGGAGGAGAAGGTCGGGGTGCTCCACGGCGTGCTGCACGCGGTGGCCTACGCGCCGGAGGACGCGCTGGGCGGAAACTTCCTCAAGACCCCGTGGGAGAGCGTGGCGACCGCCTTCCGGATCAGCGCCTTCAGCCTGAAGGAGCTGGCGGTGGCCTGCATGCCCCTGATGAAGGAGGGCGGGTCGATCCTCACGCTCGACTTCGACAACCGCGTGGCCTGGCCCATCTATGACTGGATGGGCGTGTGCAAGGCGGCGCTGGAGTCCACCGTGCGGTACCTCGCGCGGGATCTGGGCTCGAAGAACATCCGGGTGAACGCGCTGGCGGCAGGCCCGCTGACGACGATGGCGGCGAAGAGCATCCCCGGCTTCGCGGTGCTCGAGCGGAACTGGACGAAGCAGGCCCCGCTGGGCTGGGTGGCGCGCAACCACCACGAGTACGTGTCCAAGACCGCGGTGGCGCTGCTGAGCGACTACTTCCCCTCCACCACCGGAGAGATGGTGCACGTGGACGGCGGGTACCACGCCATCGGCGCCGCGCCGGTCGAGGCGTTCGCGGACGAGCCCGCGCCGAAGGCCGCCGCCGCGTCTTCGGAGGAGTGAATCGGTCGCGCCGTCGCGGCGTATCCTCGCGCGCAGGTCCTTCGGGGAGGCGCGAGATGATGCGTTGGGCTGCGGTGGTGGGAGCGCTGGGCGCGGTGCTGCTGTCGGGCGAGGCGCTCGCGGCGGGCAGCGTGAGCGGGACCGTGCGCGCGCCCTCGGGCCAGCCCGTGCTGCAGAAGACCTTCGTCGTCGCCTGCTGGGCTCCCGGTGACGGGAGGTGCCAACAGCGCGCGCCTCAGACGAAGGCGACCGTGGTCGAGTCGCGCGGGCCCGAGGCCCCGTTCACGGTGGGCGGGCTGGAGGCGGGGCAGTACCTCGTCATCGCGCTGCGCGACGTGAACGCCAACGGGACCGAGGACGCGGGCGACTGGGCGGGACATGCAGCCGCCGCGGATGGCTCGCCGAGGGTCGTGAAGCCGGGCGAGCGGGTGGAGATCGCGCTGGGGGTGGTGGGCGCTTCGGCGCCGCCGCCTGCGGCCGCGAAGATCCCGGCGCCGCCTGCGCCTTCGTTCGCCGCCCCTGCCGCGCCGGGGAAGGGAGGGCTGAGCGGGATCTACCTCGGCGTGACGAAGGCGCTGATCGCGCCGGGGCCGGGGAGCCTCGTGCAGCAGGGGATCACCTGGACGCCGCAGCAGGACTGGATCACCTTCTTTCCCGATGGGCGCGTGTACGCGGCGCTGCCGCCGGAGGGGCTGGGCGTCCCGTTCGACTGGACGAACTGCGGGGCGAACCACGTGTGGTGTCCCACCTACGCGGTCAGCGGGAACGAGATCCGCGTCAGCTGGCCGAGCGGTTCGCAGAAGCGCTTCACGCGGCAGAGGGACGGATCGCTGCGGCACGAGGGCGTGGAGTTCGTGCGGCTCGCGGCGCTCGACGGGCTGAGACTCGAGGGCCGCTACGCGTCGGTGGGCAACGAGTACCGCCGGGGCTTCATCGTCTTCGCGAAGGATGGCTCGTTCGAGGACCGCGGCTTCGCGAAGGAGCTGGACTTCGCGCCCGGTGGCCGCGAGGGAGGAAAGGGGACGTACGCCATCCGCGGCAACACGTTGGAGCTGCGCTACGCCGACGGCGCGGTGGCCCGGACGAGCGTGTACGCGCTGCCGGACGAGGCGACGAGGGCGCAGCCTCGCGTGCTCTACTTCCGCGCGTGGGACTACCACCTGTCCGCTGCGAAGTAGGCATGCCGCGCGCGAGGGCATTCTCCTCTGCACGGTGGATCGCCGGCTGCGCGCTGGCGGAGTGCCTCGGCATCGGGACCGCGGGCGCGGTGGCGGTCCTCTTGGAGCGCATGTTCGCCGCGCCGCAGACGTGGGCGGGACGGGCCGCCGTGCTCGGTGCCATGGCGCTGGCAGGCGCGGTCGAGGGGAGCGCGCTGGGCTTCGCGCAGTGGAGGGAGCTGCGCTGGCGCGTGCCGACGCTTCAAGTGAGGGCGTGGCTCGGTGTGACCGTTGCTGCGGCCGTGATCGGTTGGGGCGCCGGGATGAGCGGGCCGGTGCTGGCGGGCGCGGGGGACGGTTCCGCGTCAGGCTCCGCTGCTGCTGCGTCCGCCGCGTCTGCCGAGCCGCCGCTGGCGGTGATCCTCCTCATGTCCGCTGGGGTCGGTGTCGCGGCGGGCCTGTTCTTCGGCGGCGCGCAGTGGCTCGTGTTGCGCCGGCACGTCGCGCGGGAGCAGGCGCGCAGGTGGGTGGTGATCAACGCCGCCGCCTGGGCACCGGCGATGGCCGCGATCTTCGCCGGTGCCTCGATTCCGTCGGCGCAGTGGTCGCTGCAGGCCATCGTCGCCAGCGGCGCGGCGGGAGGGCTCGTGGGCGGGACGCTGCTCGGGCTGGTGACGTTGCCGGTGGCTTCGAGGTTGGGCGGGGCGAGAGGGGATTAGACCGTCCGTGCGCGTGCGGCCGTTCTCTTTCGCCCGCTCTCGCGATCGCGGCGGGGGGGAGCAACAACGTGTGTGCCGTCCCGAGAATGAGCAGGGACCACGCCGCGGAGAGTAAAGGGGCCGCAGGCGAGGTCGGAGAGCCACGCGATGCTGTCTTCGTCGTCCGTTGGGTTCGCTTCGTCGGCTTCGTCGGCTGCCTCTTCCGGCACCGCGTGGTCATCCGTTAGCGAGGTGTCTTCGCAGCGTGACGGCCCTCCGGCGCTGCGCGTGCGGCTGGGGACGTCCGCCGGACTCACGTCGGCGGAGCGCGAGAAGCTGCGGAAGGCCGCGGCGATCCTCGAGCGCACGCTCAACGACCCGCGCTTCGAGAAGGCGTTGAAGGAGGAGCTCGGAGCGGCTCGCGGGGCTCAGGTATGGGCGCGACTGCAGAGCGGCTCCGAAGTCCTCTCGCGCGCGCGTGACGGAGAGGCGGACCTGCGCATCGGCACCTTCAACCCTTCGCCTTCGCAGCGCCGCAAGGTGGCGATCTCCTCCAGCGGCCAGTCGCTCATCCGGCTCAACAAGTCCTTCCTCGCGGCGCGGACGCCGGAGCAGGTGAGCCGGACGCTCGCGCACATGATGGCGTTCAAGTTCGGGCAGAGCGGCAGGGTGCCCGAGGTGATGGGCCGGATCGCCGAGCGGCTCGCCCGGACGCCGGCCGCTCCGACACCCGGACCGACGCCTGCGCCGACGCCCGCGCCTGCCCCGGTGCCTCCAGTGGGAGGGACGGGCGGGAAGCTCTCGCGCACGGTGGACCAGATCTTCACCGGCTTCCGGCAGACGACCGAGGGCAACTGCGTGGCGGTTGCCGCGATCAAGGCGGCGATGGTGCGCTTCGGTCCGGGTGGCGTCTTCAAGTCGCAGACGCGCGTGAGTGGCGGCTGGGACGTCGTGATGCGAGATGGTTACAGGGTTCGCGTGAGCGACGCGGAGCTGCGGACCGCGACCTCCGTCTCGGACATGAAGGGGAAGGACGGGGCGCTGCTCGAGCAGGCGAACCTCATCTACGCCGCCATGGCGAAGCGCGCCCAGCAGCAGGGCAACGACGGGCTCCGCAACATGACCTACGCGCGGGCGTGCGAGTCCCTCAACGACGGCGAGAGCTACCGCGAGGGCCCGAAGTGGCTCGGCCTCGAGGCGCACGTCCGCAAGATCCGCCCGAGCGACCTGCACCGCTACGACGCCGCGGTCGCCGCTTCGTCGAAGCACGCGGTCTTCTCGTCCGGGAAGTACGTGGACCACTACGGGACGAAGAAGCCCTCCGCGAGCGGCGGCGCCATGAGGGAGGGCTGGGGCCGCGTCATCGTCGGCGCGTGGGCGTTCGTGTGATCGACTCCGCAGCGACCGGACGTCGCGTCCGCATGGGCTGCGATGACCGACCTCGTCGGCCAGTTCCGGCGCAGGCACCCACGCGGAACTGAGGTCCGCCGCCGCCGCTTCCGGCGCGGCATCTCATGCCGAACTGACGCGACCCGCTTTCGGCGGAGACGCCCTACGCCGAACTGACGCGGTCCGGTTCCGGCGGAGGCGCCTCGCACCAAACTGACGCGGGCCGGTTCCGGCGGAGGCACCTCACGCCGCCCTGACGCCGGCGGTGACGCCGCCCATTGCGGAGATGGGGGGGCCGCGCGGCGGCCTCGCCAGACCACCGGCCCGTCTCACCTCAGGGCTCGACGTGCGCGGGGTGCAGTATACTGCACACGTCGACGGTCTGAACCGGCACTCGGACTGGCAGTATACTGCAGCTCTACCGGGCAGCCGCCGGGTGCCTTGAACTGCAACATATTGCCGGTTCGGCTCGACGTCTCCACGGCCGCCCGGGGCGAACTGCGGCAACAAATTGCCGGTTCCTCGGCCTCCGACCGGCGCCAGGACAGCGTCGGACTGCGTGACCCACGGAGCGTCGAAGCGGCTCAGCCGTTCGGCGACGGCGCGGGGGCTGCGGCTTCTGCTTCGCCCGTCACGGTCCGCTCGTTCCAGCCGCCGCCGAGGGCGCGGTAGAGGGTGGCGACGTTCGCGAGCCGCGCGAGCTGCGCGTTGATGAGCTGCTGCTGCGCCGAGTAGAGGTCGCGCTGCGCGGTGAGCAGGGTGACGTAGCGGTCGACCCCGGCCCGGTAGCGCTGCTCGGCGAGGGCGAAGCGGCGCTCCTCGGCTTCGACGCGCGCCCGTTGCGACTCGAGCTGCGAGTCGATGGCCCGCCGTGCGACGAGCGCGTCGGCGACCTCGCGGAAGGCGACCTGGATGGCCCGCTCGTAGCGCGCGACCTCGATCTGCTTGCTCACCTCGGCCACGTCGAGGCTCGCCCGCAGCGCTCCGCCGCGGAAGATGGGCAGGTTCAGCCGCGGCACGAAGCTCCACGTCAGCGCGCCTGCACCGAAGAGGCCTGCGAGCTCGGTGCTGGAGACGCCACCGGCGGCGGTGAGGCTGATGCTCGGGAAGAACGCCGCCCGGGCCGCGCCGATGGAGGCGTTGGCGCCCTGCAGCGCGTGCTCGGCCGCGAGGATGTCCGGACGCCGCGTCAGCAGCTCGGACGGGAGGCCGGCGGGAAGCTCGGTGCGAACCACGGAGGTCTCGAGCGGCTTCGCCTCCGGCAGGTTCTCCGGGAGCGCTCCACCGACGAGGAAGGTCAGCGCGTTGACCGCCTGCGCGTGCTGCTGCTCGTAGGTGGCGAGGTTCACCCGCGCGGTCTGCACCTGGCTCTCCGCGGTGCGCAGGTCGAGCTCGGAGGCGGTGCCCACCTCGGCCGCGCGGCGGGTGACGGCGAAGGACTGCTCCACCGCCTCCAGCGTCTGGCGGGCGAGCACGAGCTGCTCCTCCAGCGCCCGCTCCTGGTAGTGCGCGGTGGCGACCTGGGCCACCAGCGCGAGATGCGCGCCTCGGCGAGCCTCCGCGGTGGCGAACCAGTCGTGCAGGGCCTGCTCGCTCAACGACCGCACGCGCCCGAAGAGGTCGAGCTCCCACGCGGTCACGCCCAGCGACACGGAGTACTGCTCCGTCGGCGCGAACTGGCTGCTCGGGAGATCCGCCGGGAGCTGCTGGTAGGTCGCCTGCGCGCTCGCAGCGAGGGAGGGATAGAGCGGCGCGCGCTGGATCCGGTAGAGCGCCTGCACCCGCTCCACGTTGAGCGCGGCCACGCGAAGGTCGCGGTTGTTGGCGATCGCCTGGGCCACCAGCGCCTGCAGCCGCTCGTCGGCGAAGACGTCCCTCCAGCCCATGTCCGCCGCTGCCTGCTCCGACGCCGCCGCGTTCGTCCCGTCCTCCCCCGGATAGCGGTCGGCCACCGGCAGCTCGGGCCGCGTGTACGCCGGCTTCAGCGTGCACCCGCCTGCGCCGACGCCGAGCGCCGCGGCCAATGCCAGCGCCGTCCGCGTCCGGTTCGAGCGAGCTCGCCTCGTTCCACCACCGCCCGCTGCGATCTGGACCTGAACGTCCGCAGACGCCCCGATGCTCGAACTAGCCATGGGCCACGCTCTCCTCCGTCGCGTCACGCGGCGGAACCGTCGTGGGCGTCGAGTCCTTTCGTCTGCCGGAGAACCCGATGATCACCACGAAGAACACCGGCACGAAGAGCACCGCGAGGAACGTGCCGGACAACATGCCGCCGATCACGCCGAGGCCGATCGCGTTCTGCCCTCCCGCGCCGGCGCCGCTGCTGATCGCCAGCGGCACTACGCCGAGAATGAACGCGAGCGAGGTCATGAGGATGGGCCGAAGGCGCATGCGGGATGCCTCCAGCGTGGCCTCGACGAGTCCCTTGCCCTGGTCGCGGAGGTCGCGCGCGAACTCGACGATGAGGATCGCGTTCTTGGCCGAGAGGCCGATGGTCGTGAGCAGACCGACCTGGAAGTACACGTCGTTGCGCAGCCCGAAGAGGAACGCAGCGGTGAGCGCGCCCACCACGCCGAGCGGCACCACCAGCATCACCGAGAACGGGATGGACCAGCTCTCGTAGAGCGCGGCAAGGCAGAGGAAGATCACCAGCAGCGAGATCGCGTAGAGCATCGGCGCCTGCGCTCCGGAGAGGCGCTCTTCGTAGGAGAGGCCCGACCACTCGATGCCGTAGCCCTGCGGGAGCTGCTCGGTGAGGCGCTCGATGGCGAGCATCGCTTCACCGGTGGACGAGCCGGGCGCGGCCTCGCCCTGGATGAGCACCGACGAGACGCCGTTGAAGCGCTCGAGGCGCGGCGAGCCGTAGATCCAGCGGCCGCTCGCGAACGCGGTGAAGGGGACCATCTCGCCGGAGCGGTTGCGCGCGTACCAGCGACCGAGATCCTCCGGCTGCATCCGGTAGGGCGCATCCGACTGCAGGAACACGCGCTTCACACGACCGCGGTCCACGAAGTCGTTCACGTAGGAGCCGCCCCACGCGGTCGCCAGCGTCTGGTTGATCGACTGGAGCGGAAGTCCCAGCGCCGCGGCCTTCTCCTGATCGATGTCGATCTTGAACTGCGCGGTGTCCTCCTGACCGCCCGGCCGCACCCGGGTCATCGTCGGGTCCTGCGACGCGAGGCCGAGCAGCTGATCCCGCGCGCGCATCAGGGCCTCGTGACCCTGACCTGCGCGGTCCTGCAGCTGGAACTCGAAACCGGTCGCGGTGCCGAGCTCGGCCACGGCCGGCGGGGTGAACGCGAACGCGACCGCGCCCTTCATCTGAGAGAAGTGCCTCGAGGCGCGCGCGGCGATCGCCTGCGCCTTCTGCTTCGCGTCCGGCCGGTCCGACCAGTCCTTGAGGTTGATGAACGCGATGCCGTTGTTCTGTCCGCGGCCGCCGAAGTTGAAGCCGGCGATGGTCATCACCGCGGCGACGGAGTCCCCCTCCTGCTGGAGGAAGTAGTCGTTCACCTGCGCCATCACCTCGCGCGTCTGCTCGAGCGTGGCGCCGGGCGGCAGCGTCACCATCGCGTTCATCCGGCCCTGGTCCTCGTCGGGGAGGAACGCGGTGGGCAGGCGCGCGAAGAGCACGCCCATCACCGCGAAGATGGCGGCGTAGGCGAGCATCGAACGGCCGCGCCGGCCGACGAGCCGCCCCACGAGGCCGGTGTAGACATCCGCGCCGCGGTCGTAGCTGCGGTTGAACCAGCCGAAGAAGCCCTTGCGCGGGCCGTGGTGCGGCGGCTTGAGCAGCATGGCGCACAGCGCGGGCGTCAGCGTCAGCGCGACGACGAGCGAGAGCGCCATCGCCGAGACGATGGTGATGCTGAACTGCCGGTAGATGACGCCCACCGAGCCGCCGAAGAAGGCCATGGGCACGAACACCGCGGAGAGCACCGTGGTCACGCCGAGCAGCGCGGAGGTGATCTGGCCCATCGACTTCCGGGTCGCCTCCTTCGGCGAGAGCCCCTCCTCGTGCATCACGCGCTCGACGTTCTCGACCACGACGATCGCGTCGTCCACGAGCAGGCCGATGGCGAGGACCATGCCGAACATGGTCAGCGTGTTGATGGAGAAGCCCGCGGCCGCGAGCACGCCGAAGGTTCCGAGCAGCACCACCGGCGCCGCGATCGTGGGGATGATCGTCGCGCGGAAGTTCTGCAGGAACAGGTACATCACGAGGAAGACGAGGATCAGCGCCTCGAACAGCGTGCGCACCACGCTCTGGATGGAGAGCCGCACGAACGGCGCGGTGTCGACCACCGTCTCCACCTTCATCCCGGCAGGGAAGAACTGCGCGAGCTCCTCGATCCGCTTGTGCACCGCATCCGCGGTATCGAGCGCGTTGGCGCCGGCCGCGAGCTTCACGCCCAGCGAGGCGGAGGGGCTGCCGTTGAAGAAGGAGTCGGTCTCGAAGTTCTCGCCGGTGAGCTCCACGCGCGCCACGTCGGAGAGCGTCACCCGCGAGCCGTCCTCGTTCACGCGGAGGAGCACGTTGCGGAACTGCGCTTCGGAGGTGAGGCGGCTCTGCGCGGTGATCGTCGCGTTGAGCGCGGTGCCGGGCAATGACGGCATGCCGCCGAGCTGTCCGGCGGAGACCTGCACGTTCTGCTCGCGGATGGCGGCGGTGACGTCCGCGGGCACCATCCCGAACGCGGTGAGCCGGTCCGGATTCAGCCAGATGCGCATCGCGTAGGGCGCGCCGAAGAGCTGCGTCTCGCCCACGCCGGGGACACGCGCGATCTCGTCCACGATCGACGAGGCGATGTAGTCCGCGATGTCCACGCGGGCCATGCTTCCGTCCTCGGAGACGAAGGCGAAGATCTGCAGGAAGTTGCGCGCGCTCTTGAAGACGGTGAGGCCCTGGCGCTGCACCTCTTCGGGCAACAGCGGCGTGGCGCCCGCGAGCTTGTTCTGCACCTGCACCTGCGCGATGTCCGGATCCGTCCCCGGCTCGAAGGTGAGGCGCAAGGACACCGCGCCGGAGCCGCTGCTCTCCGACGTCATGTAGCGGAGCCCGTCGAGCCCGTTCATCTTCTGCTCGATGACCTGGGTGACGGCGTCCTCGAGCGTCTTCGCGTCGGCGCCCGGGTACACGGCGTTGATGCCGATCTCCGGCGGCGCGATCGCGGGGTACTGCGCGACCGGCAGCGTGGTGATCGAGAGCACGCCCGCGAGCATGATCAGGATCGCGATCACCCACGCGAAGATCGGTCGATCGATGAAGAACCTGGCCAATGGATTTCTCCTCTGGGTCCGGGAAGCGCGCGCGCCGCGTCAGCGGGCGGCGTCCTCCGCACGGGCCTCGAACTTCGCGGGGACGGTGGTGACGGTGGCGCCGGGCCGGACCTTCTGCAGGCCCTCGACGATCACGCGATCACCCTCCGCCAGACCTTCCGTCACCAACCACCGGTTGCCCACCGTGCGCGACGCGGTCACCGGACGCACCGCGACCTTTCCGTCCTCGCCCACCACCAGCACGCTCGCCTTGCCCTGCGCGTCGCGGCGAAGAGACGGCTGCGGCACGAGCACCGACTTCGGGCGCGTGCCCTCCTCGAGCTTCGCGCGCACGAACATCCCCGGCAGCAGCTGCTTCTGCGGGTTGGGGAAGAGCGCGCGCAGCGTCACCGAGCCGGTGGTCTTGTTCACGGTGACGTCGGAGAACTGCAGCTTGCCCTCGTGCTCGTAGGGCGTGCCGTCCTCGAGGTAGAGCCGCACCTTCGCGCCGTCGCCCTCGCGCACGAGGTTGCCGCTCTCCAGCTCGCGCCGGAGCCGCAGCGCCTCCGCCGACGACTGCGCCACGTCCACGTAGATGGGATCGAGCTGCTGCACCGTCGCGAGCAGCGTCGCCTGGCCCTGACGCACGAACGCGCCTTCGGTCACCTCGGAGCGGCCGATACGTCCGGGAATCGGCGCTGCGACCTTCGTGTAGCCGAGGTTGATCCGCGCGGTCTGCACCGCGGCCTTGCCCGCCGCGACCTCCGCCTGCGACACGCGCTGCGCCGCCATCGCGTTGTCGTGCTCCTGCCGGCTCACCGCGCGATCCGCGAGCAGCTCCGCGTAGCGCTGCGCCACCGCCTTGTTGTTCTCCGCGTTCGCCTCGGCCCGCGCCAGCTGCGCCTCCGCGCTGGCCAGCGCCGCCTGGAACGGCATGGCGTCGATCCGGAAGAGCGGCTGGTCCTTCTTCACGGCCATGCCCTCTTCGAAGAGGCGCTCGAGCACGATGCCGTCCACGCGCGCGCGGACCTCGGCGATGCGGAAGGGCGAGGTGCGGCCGGGAAGCTCGCGCAGCAGCGTCACCTCTTCGGGCGCCACCGTGACCACGCCGACCTCCACCGGCTTCGGCGCCCCGCCGGGCTGGGCGGCGGCATCCTTCCCTTTGCAGCCGGTCACCGTGAAGGCGAACGCGGCAGACAGGACGAGCGTGAGAGGGAGGGTAAGCGTGCGGATTTGCTGGGATCTCAACGGTGCTCCGAAGCGGCCGGGAGGGCGGACAGGGGCGAATGACTAAAGGCCCATTGGTTGACTGTCAATACTGGACGGTTTAGTTCAGTGCCCGTTTCCATGGTCCCCCCGCGCCGCGACAGCTCTGCAGCAAAGGCCGCCAGGGCGCCGAGCGACCTGTCACCGGTGAAGCGCGCGCAGATCCTCGAGGGCGCGCGAGACGTCTTCCGCGAGCAGGGCTACGAGCGTGCCAGCGTGGACGCCATCGCCTCTCGGGCGGGCGTGTCCAAGGCGACCATCTACAACCACTTCCACGACAAGCACGCGCTCTTCCTCGCCTCGCTCGGCGCGGAGACGGACGACCTGCGTCAGCGCTTCCACCTGCTGATGGAGGAGCCGAGCGGCGACGTGGGCAGGGATCTCCGTCGCATCGGCGCGGAGCTCCTGCGGCTGGTGAGCAACCCTTCGCACGTGCAGCGGTACCGCGTGGTGGTGGGCGTGGTGGAGCAGTTCCCAGAGCTCGGGCGGACGCTCTTCGAGTGCGGCATGCAGACCGGACGCGAGAAGCTGGCGCGGTTCCTCGGGCGCGCGGCGGCGGCGGGGCAGCTCGTCATCAGCGATCCCACGCAGGCGGCGATCGACTTCCATGTGCTCTGCGCGGGAGAGCTGACGCGGCAGCTGCACCTCGGCGTGCGCGCGTCGCTCGACGAGAAGCTG
The DNA here is from genome assembly GCA_023423535.1 of Pseudomonadota bacterium. Lineage (GTDB taxonomy): Bacteria > Myxococcota > Myxococcia > Myxococcales > Myxococcaceae > JAFAFL01. The sequence continues at coordinate 86,019 of JAFAFL010000149.1, read as the reverse complement.
ATCGCGAAGAACGTCGACCACGCGGTGAAGGTGTTTCTCGCGGTCTACGGGCGGCCGGCTGCGGATTCGGAGAGGGCGCCCGATTCGGCTCTGGAGACGAAGCGGTCCGCGTCGCGGCGGCGGACCTCCTCCTCTCGCCGCAACGCCTGAGTCGAAAGCTCAGGCCACGCGAACGGCGGGCTTGCCGTCCTGCAGCTCGACCACCGCCTTGCCGCCGTCCTTCAGGCCGCCGAAGAGCAGGGCCTCGGCGAGCTTCCGCTTGAGCTCGATCTCCACCAGGCGTCCCATCGGCCGCGCGCCGAACTCCGGCTGGTAGCCGTGCTCGGCGAGCCAGTCGCGGACCTCCGGCGTGACCTCGAGCGTGACCTTCTTCGGCTCGAGCTGCGCGCGCAGCAGGCCGAGCTCCTTGTCCACGACCTTGAGGATGATCTCCCGCGACAGCCCGCCGAAGAGGATCCACCCGTCGAGCCGGTTGCGGAACTCGGGCGTGAAGGTGCGCTCCACCGCCTTCTTCGCGCGCGACGCGTCCACGGTGGTGCCCTCGCCGCCGAAGCCGATGGAGCGGCTCGCCATGTCCTGCGCGCCCGCGTTGGTGGTGAGGATGAGCACGACGTTGCGGAAGTCCGCCTTGCGGCCGTTGTTGTCGGTGAGCGTGGCGTGATCCATCACCTGCAACAGGATGTTGAACAGGTCCGGGTGCGCCTTCTCGATCTCGTCCAGCACCACCACGCTGAACGGGTGCTTGCGCACCGCGTCCGTGAGCAGGCCGCCCTGATCGAAGCCCACGTAGCCCGGCGGCGCGCCGATGAGCCGCGAGACGGTGTGCTTCTCCGAGTACTCGCTCATGTCGAAGCGCAGGAACTCCACGCCCAGCGTCTTCGCCAGCTGCTTCGCGAGCTCCGTCTTGCCCACGCCGGTGGGGCCGGAGAAGAGGAACGAGCCGATGGGCTTGTCCGCCGCGCGCAGCCCGGAGCGCGAGAGCTTGATCGCCGCGGAGAGCTCTTCGATCGCCTTGTCCTGGCCGTAGATGACCTTCTTCAGCTCGGTCTCCACGTTCTGCAGCTGCTTGCCCTCGGACGCGCTCACGCTGCGCGCGGGAATCTTCGCCATCCGGCTGACCACGACCTCCACGTCGTGGACGCTGACGGTGCCCTTGCGCTCGCCTTCCGGACGCAGCCGCTCCGCCGCGCCCGCTTCGTCGAGCACGTCGATCGCCTTGTCCGGGAGGAAGCGCTCGTTGATGTGCTTCGCCGAGAGCTCCGCCGCCGCGCGGATGGCGTCGTCGTCGTACTTCACGCCGTGGTGCTCCTCGTAGCGGGCGCGCAGGCCCTCGAGGATCTTCACCGCGTCTTCGATGGAGGGCTCCTCCACCTCGATCTTCTGGAAGCGCCGGGACAGCGCGCGGTCGCGTTCGAAGGCGGCCTTGTACTCCTGGTACGTCGTCGAGCCGATGCAGCGCAGCTGACCGGACGCCAGCGCCGGCTTGAGCAGGTTCGACGCGTCCATCGATCCGCCGCTCGTCGCGCCCGCACCGACGATGGTGTGGATCTCGTCGATGAAGAGGATGGCGCCGGGGATCTTCTGCAGCGCCTTGAGCACCGCCTTCAGTCGCTCCTCGAACTGGCCGCGGAACTTCGTGCCCGCGAGCAGTGCGCCCATGTCCAGCGAGTACACCACCGACGTGCTCAGCGCCTCGGGCACCCGCTTCTCGTGGATGTGGAGCGCGAGCCCTTCCGCGATCGCGGTCTTACCGACGCCGGCCTCGCCCACGTAGAGCGGGTTGTTCTTCCTGCGCCGGCAGAGCACCTGCACCGTGCGCTGCAACTCCGGCTCGCGGCCGATCAGTGGATCGATCCGTCCCGCCTCCGCCTCCGCGTTGAGGTTCGTGGTGTAGGCCGCGAGCGGATCCTTTGCCGGCGCGGGGCCACCGTCCTCGTCCTCGCCCGCGTGCTGGGCGTCACCGTCGCCCATCGTCTCGGAAGCGTCTTCGTCTCCCTCCGGCTCCTTCGTCACGCCGTGCGAGATGTAGTTGAGGATGTCCATCCGCGAGACGCCCTCCTCCTTGAGGAGGTAGAGCGCGTACGAGTCGTCCTCGCGGAAGAGCGCGACGAGCACGTCTCCGCCGTCGATCGTCTTCTGCTCCGCGGAGAGCGCGTGGATCGCCGCGCGCTGGAACACGCGCTCCACGCCGATGGTCTGCTGCGGATCGCGGTCCACGTCCTCCGGCAGCTGCTCCATGGTGTCGTGGAGGAACGCCGTGAGCTTCTCCTCCAGCGTCTTCAGATTGGCGCCGCACGCGCGGAGGATCTCCGCCGAGCGCCGGTCCTTCAGCATGGAGAGGAGCAGGTGCTCCAGCGTGAGGTACTCGTGACGCAGGCGCGACGCCTCCTCCAGCGCCTGGCGGAAAACGGCCTGCAACTCCCTGGCTATCGACGGCGGTGCCACTTCAGTCGTCCTCCGGTTCCATCGTCAGCCGGAGCGGGAACTCGTGTTCCCGCGCGAGCTGCTCCACGACGCGGATCTTCGTCTCCGCGACCTCGTACGTATAAACGCCCGCTACGCCGATGCCATGGTTGTGCACGTGCATCATGATTCGCACCGCGTCCGTCTCCGATCGGTGGAAGACCTCGCGCAGCACGGCGACCACGAAGTCGCGGGTCGTGTAGTTGTCGTTGTGCAGCAGCACCTTGTAGAGCTTCGGCTTCTGCAGCTTCGGCTTGTGTCGCGTCTCCGTCGCGACGCCGCCTTCCCCTTCGGACTCGAACTGCCGACCCATCGTCCAGCTCCCCTTCGCGCAGCCCCGCTCGATCACACCTCAAGGCTCGCGCTTGAATCCGGTCTCCTCGTACCAGCGCGGCAGGCCCTCCGCGATCGCGGCCCGCTCGTGCACGAGGAAGTCTCGCACCGCCGCGTCCAGACGCCCGTGGGCGATCCAGTGCGCGCTCCACGTCAACGCCGGCTCGAAGCCGCGCGACAACTTGTGCTCTCCGCCGGCGCCAGGCTCGAAGCGCCGCAGCCCGCGCGTGATGGCCTCTTCCACCGGATGGTAGATGCAGACGTTGAAGTGGAGGAACGGGTGCTCCTCGAAGGAACCCCAATAACGGCCGTAGAGGACGTCCGCAGATCGAACGTTGAACGCGCCCGCCACCAGCTTCCCGTCGCGCCGCGCCTCCACCAGCTCCAGATGGGGCAGCAGCCTGTCGAGCGCGAGTTCGAAGAACTGCTCCGTGAGGTACCGGCGGCCGTAGAAGTACTTGTCCACGGTGGAGGTGTAGAGGTCGTACACGCGTGATGCGCCCACCTCGCGCAGCGCTTCGCCCTCGAGCGTGCGGACGGTGATGCCCTGCTCGGCGGGGCCGCGCCGCTCTCTGCGGATCTGGTTTCGCCGCGAGGACTTGAAGCGCGCGAGGTAGTCGTCGAACGAGGCGTAGCCGGGGTTGCGCCAGTGGTACTGCACCCCGTTGCGCACCGCGAAGCCGGCGGCCTCGAGCCACTGCGCTTCGGCCTCGGTGGGGAAGTTCACGTGCACGGAGGAGAGGCCCTCGTTCTGCGCAAAGGCGACTGCCGCGCGACCGAGCTCCTTCGTCAGCGCCTCCGCATTCTCTCCTGGAGCCACGAGGATCCGCGGCCCGGTGGCGGGCGTGAGCGGCACCGCGATGACGAGCTTCGGGTAGTAGGGGATGCCCGCGCGCTCGGCGGCGGCGGCCCAGCTCCAGTCGAAGACGAACTCGCCGTGGCTGTCGCTCTTCAGGTAGGCGGGCGCGGCGGCAACGAGCTTCCGTCCGCGGCGCAGCGTGAAGTGCATGGGCCGCCAGCCGCGCTCGGGCGTGATGCTGCCGCTCTCCTCCAGCGCGTTCAGCCAGTCCCAGCGCACAAAGGGCGCGGCGTCCGGCGGCAGCAGCGCGTCCCACTCGTCGCGCGGGATCTCCGTCATGGAGGCGTGCATCGCGAGGCTGAGGGGGAGCGGCGCGGACATCGAAGACACGCTCTAAAGGATGCCCGCCCGCGCGGCACCGGTCGAGCAGAGCCTGCGTGCAAAGCAGCCGGGCCGACAGGCGCCGTAGATGTAGGTGGTTGCCTGGCTGCTCCCGCTCGCCGCGTCGTGCGGACGTGCACAGCGTTCGCGCATGGCGACCGTAGCGATCCTGATCGATCGGAGTTTCGACGACGTGGCCTTCCAGCGAACGCTGGACCGGCTCGCGGCGGACGGCCACGAGGTGGTCGTGGTGGGGCCTCGTGCCGGCGAGCAGCTGCATGGCACGAACGCGTCCACGCACGTGCTGGTGGACACCGCGGTGGACGACGTGGACGTGCACGCGTGCGACGCGCTGCTCGTCCCCGGCGGCGTGCCCATGAACCACCTGCGCACCCATGAGCGCATGCTGAACCTCGTGCGCGACGTGTACGCGTACGGAAAACCGGTGGCGGTGCAGCGCGACGACGGCTGGGCGATGGTGCGCGCGGACGCGAAGGCGCGCGGCTTCGTCTCGTGGCCGGCGGTGAAGCGCCGCCTGTTCTATCCCGAGGGACCGCTCGGAGACACAGAGGGCGTGGACTCGGCGGCGGCGGTGATGGTCGGCTCCACCGACACGAACGTGGACTCGCTGCTCGACGCGTTCCTCGCGCAGCTCGAGCGCGGACAGCGGAGTGAAGACGCCGCGACGGGTGAGGGCGCAGGCGTGAGCGTGTAGGAACCGCGGGCGCCTACTCCGCGCGGCTCTCTGCCGTGGTGCCGCGGGACCGCGACCCGTGTGCGGCGCTCCGGCGGACGCTGACCTCGGCCTCCGGAGCGGGCGCACGCTTCGTCACGGCGGGCGCGCCGCGCGTGGGCACCGGCGCGTTGGCCGCGGCCACCTGCCGCAGGACCTTCCGCCAGACACCCCCGACGAACGAGCCCACCGGGTTCGCGCACAGTTGCGCAGTCATTGCCCAGGGCTGGGTCAGCGGCCGGTCGTTGCGGAAGCGCTCGAGCAGCGCCGTCGCCTCGCGCCAGCGGCCCCAGTACGCGAGCATGCATGCCGTCTTCGACGCGCGGATCGAGAGCACCTGTCGCAGCAGCGGACGCAGCTCGCCCGGACAGGCCGCCTCGAGCTCTTCGTAGTGCTGAAGGAACGGCTCTACCGGCCGCGCGCCCTTGAGGTTCTTCGAGAGCGACGAGGCCTCGGTGTGGAAGTGCACCAGCGGCTCGAGCCGGAAGAGGACGCTCTCGCAGAGGAGCACGCGCAGCCAGAGCCAGGCGTCCTCTCCATAGAGGCAGCGCTCGCGGCCGAAGAAGCCCCCGTGACGCTCGAGCACGCTGCGCCGCGCGATCGTCGCCCACGGGTTCATGTACGCGAGCAGGTGCACCAGCCGCGCGGCCGAGACCTTCGGCGTGGCCCGGAAGACGCCCTCGCGCACGCCGCGCCTGCGCCACATCGCCTCGCGGCTGACGCCCAGCGGTTGCTCGATGTAGCCGCACACCGCCGCGGCCACCTCTGGTCCCGCCTCCTGCAGCGCGCGCACGTTGTGCTCGAGAAAGCGCGGGTCCCACTCGTCGTCCGCGTCGAGGAAGGCGACGAGCTCTCCACGTGCCTCGGCGATGCCGCGGTTGCGCGCGGCGCCCGGGCCCGCGTTCGGCTGCTGCACGAGGCGGAAGCGCGGGTCCCTCTCCGCGTGGGCGCGCACCACGTCCGCGCCGCCGTCCGTCGAACCGTCATCGATGACGATGACCTCGAAGTCGCGGAAGGTCTGCCCGCTGATCGAGTCGAGCGAGCGCTGCACCCACGGCGCCTTGTTGTAGAGCGGGATGATGACGGAGACCTTCATCGCGCCACCGCCTCCCGTCGTCGCAGCATGAGCCCGCTTCCGCGCTCCAGCGCCGGACGCCACAGGTCCTCCGCGTAGCGCGACGCCATCCGCCCGAGCCCGTACTCGTCTCGCACCCGCGCCGCCGCGCGCTCCGCCACCGCACCGCGCAGCTCACGTGAGGAGAGCGCCCGCCGCAGCGCCTCGGCCAGGGCCTGATCGTCGCCCGGAGGCACGAGCAGTCCCGCCCCCGCGGAGAGGAGCACCGGCAATTCGCCCACGCTCGACGCGAGCAGCGGCCGCCCGAGGCTCATCGCCTCCAGCGCCACCAGCGGCAGGCCTTCGGTGGAGGAGGGCATCACCACGAGGTCACACGCGGCATAGACGCGGCGCGGCTCGCTCACGAACCCGAGGAACCGCACGTCCAGTTCCTCTGCTTCGTGCCGAAGCTGCGCCTCCAGCGGACCTTCACCGGCCACGAGCACGGTCGCGTTCACGCCCGCCATGCGCAACGCGCGGAAGAGCCGCGAGTGTCCCTTCTCGATCGAGAGCCGGCCGACGATGGCGATCACCATCGCGTCCGGCGACACCTTCAGCGCTTTCCGTGCCGTCTGGCGCTCCGCCTCGGTGAGCGGCTCGCGAGGGCCGATGCCGTTGGGGATGTGCCGCACCGGCGCGGTGTGGATCCACCGCCGCAGCCGCTCGGCGAGCGTCCGCGAGACCGCCGCCACGCCCCTCGTGGTGTTTCCCACCGCGCGCGCGAGGCCCTCGTACATGCGCAAGGGAAGCGTGGCCCCGGTGTCGCCGTGCCAGGTCGCGACCAGCGGCACGCCCACCCGCGCCGCGGCGAGCGCGCCCATGCAGAGGCTCTTGTAGTCGTGCGCGTGGAGCAGCTCGATGCGCTCGTCGTGGAGCCGCCGCGAGAGGGTCTTCACCGCGTTCCCGTCCGCGCGCCCGTACGTCTCGAGCACCCACAGCGGCAGGTCGCGACGGCGCGCCTCGTCACCGAACGGATCCGCCCTGTTCGGCCGGACGATGCTGCCGACGATCGGCGTGAACCCGGGCGGCGTGGCGGAGGCCAGATCGAGCAGCGCCCGATCGGCCCCGTAGAGCCCGCAGCTCTGTCGGAGGTGGAGGATGCGCATCACGCGGCCCCTTGGCTGGCGCGCCTCGCGACGCGCCGGTAGAGCGAGGCGTACTGCTCCGCCATCGCGTCGATGGAGAACCTCTGCACGTGGCCCCGCGCGCGGGAGCCCACCTTCCGGCGCTCCTCTTCGTTCTCGATCAGCCGCCGCATGGCGGGCGCGAAGTCGGGGTGCTCCGGGCTGACGAGCAGCGCGGTCTCGCCTTCGACGTGCAGCTCGCGGATGGCCGGCAGCGCCTGGGCCACGGTGGGCAGCGCGGCGGCCATCGCCTCCATCATCGAGAGCGAACGGCCCTCGCGCCGGGAGGGCTGCACGTACACGTCGAGCGCGGGCAGCAGCCGCGACGCGTTGGTGATCTCGCCGGCGAAATGGACGCGCGGGTGACGGGTCTTCGCCACGCGCTCGCGCAGCTCCGCCTCCCACTGCCCGGTGCCGATGAGCACGAGGTGCACGTCTTCGTCGCCCTTGCGCACGAACTCGCGCGTGAACGCGTCGATGAGCAGGTCGGTGCCCTTCTCCGGATGGAGCCGGCCGAGGTACCCGAACACGCGCGCGCCCTCCGGCAGCCCGAGCTCACGCCGCGCACGCAGGCGATCCTCCTCCGTTGGTTCCGCGCCGAGCGGCACGCCGTTGCCGATGAGCTCCACCCGCGTGGCGCTCGAGGCCCAGTCCTGCACACATGCGCGCACCTCGTCACCGCAGGCGATGAGGGCGTCGGACACCATGGAGGCCGCACGCGCGGCGCCCCAGTTCACGCCGCTCGGCGTGGAGATCTGGTGGAAGGTGACGACCGCGCGCGTGCGGGGAGAGAGCGCTCTCGCCGAGACCGCGTTGAGCCAGGGGCCGAGATCGTGCGCGTGCACCACGTCGATCTGGTGACGGCGCAGCGCCTGCCCGATGCCGTGGATCGCCTGCGGCGACATCCCGCGCACCATTCCGAGGTACTCGAGCGGGATGCCCTTCTGACGCAGCTCGTCGCGCACCGCGCCGTCGCGCCCGAACGCGATCACCAGCGGCTCCACGCCCTGCTGCCGGCCCGCCTCGCACAGCCGCACCACCACCTGCTCGAGGCCGCCCATCATCAGCCCGTGCATCAGGTGTGCGACCCGCACCGCCCCTGTCCGCCCTGTATTCACGCGCGCAGAAGCTAAGCAGCGGCCCCCCCACGCCAACTGCCGGCGCGACTTCCGCGCTTCTCGCGACGAAGGTGTGTCCAGTAGAGGGCGTGCAGGGCCCGATGCGATCTGCACGCGGGAACGAGCACGGCAGGCAGGGGTCCGAGCGTTCGGCGCACTTGACCAAAATCCGGGCGGAGGGCATTGCGCGGGGACGTCGCCGACCTTAGGAGCTTCCCCATGGTGAACATCCAGCTCGAGTGGACCCCGAACCCCAGCACCCTGAAGTACGTCGTGGACCGCCAGCTGTTGCCGCGGGGCGCGGTGAACTTCACCGACCGGGAAAAGGCGAAGGCCACCTCTCCGCTCGCCGACAAGCTCTTCGGCATCAACGGCGTGGTGGGCGTGATGGTGGGCACGAACTTCGTGACCGTGACGAAGGGCGAGTCCGGTGAGTGGGACGAGCTCAACGACGGCGTGATGCAGACGCTCGACGCGCACCTCTCCGCGGACGAGCCGGTGATGAGCCCGGACTGGGCGCCGCCGCAGGTGGCTTCGGGTGGCGACGTCGAGATGCGGATCCGCGAGCTGCTCGATCTGGAGATCCGGCCGGCGGTCGCGCAGGACGGCGGCGACATCACGCTGGACCGCTTCGAGGATGGCGTGGCGTACCTGCAGATGCAGGGCTCCTGCTCGGGCTGCCCCTCGTCGACGATGACGCTGAAGATGGGCATCGAGACGCGCATGCGCGAGCTCATCCCGGAGGTCCAGGAGGTCGTTCCTGTCTGACGCGCGCCGCAGCGTGAAGGGCGGGCGGGTGCGCAAGGAGCTCCTGCCCAACCAGTCCCAGGCGCTGCTCCGCGAGCTGCATCTGCTCACCCGCACAGGCGATCTCAACGCGGACGCGCTGCGCAAGCTCAAGCAGGTGAACCACCTCGTCGGGCTGCTCACGCCCGCGCTGGAGGACGTGTTCTCGCGCTTCGAGCAGCCGGTGGTCGTGGACGCGGGGAGCGGCAACGCCTACCTCGCGTTCGTCCTCTACGAGCTCTTTTTCAAGGACGCGGGCCGCGGCGAGCTGGTGTGCCTCGAGGGACGCGACGAGCTGACCCAGCGTGCGCGTGAACGGGCGGCGCGGCTCGGCTTCGATCGGATGCGGTTCGTCACCGCCCGCCTGGATGAAGCGGAGAAGTGGCCGGAGCGCATCCACCTGCTCACTGCGCTACACGCGTGCGACACCGCGACGGACGACGCGCTGGCGGCGGCGCTGCAGCGGAAGGCGGACCACGTGGCGGTGGTGCCCTGCTGCCAGGCGGAGGTCGCCCAGCAGTTGAAGGAGCACCGCGCGGACGTGAAGGGACCGATGGCGGAGCTCTTCGGCCACGCGTGGCACCGGCGCGAGTTCGGCTCGCACCTGACGAACGTGCTGCGCGCGCTCGTGCTCGAGAGCCGCGGCTACCAGGTGACGGTGACGGAGCTGACCGGCTGGGAGCACTCGCTGAAGAACGAGCTCATCCTCGGCCGGCGCGTGCACCGTGAGAGCCGCGAGGCGAAGGCGCGGCTGGCGGCGCTGCTCGAGGAGACGAAGGTGCAGCCGAAGCTCGTGCGGGCGCTGAGCGCTTCGGTGGGCGCGGCCGAGGGGGCGGCTACCACGACTCCCGCTTCACCCGGGCCTTGAGGTCCACGCCGAGCGCGTGCAACTGCTCCAGCGTGCGCTCGAGGAACCGCGGCTCGGAGGGGATCTTCGTCTCCAGCGCCTTGCGCCGCTCCCACGCGGTGATCGCCGGGCCGCAGACGTAGAAGAGCGCGCTCTGGGGATCCGGCACGAACTCGGTGATGAGCTCGGTGCTGATGCGGCCCTTGCGCACCTTCACGTGCGGGTCCGCGCCCAACGTGAAGTAGGCCGGATCGTTCTCGCGGGTGAGGGTGTGCACGAGGGTGAAGCGCTCGGGGAAGTCGCGCGCGAGCACGTGCAGCTCGTCGCGGTAGGTGATGTCCGCCCACGTCTTGTTCGAGAAGATCATCGTGTGGCGGAGCGTGTGGCCCTGGCGCAGGTCCTCCTTGAGTATGGAGAAGTTCGGGACCACGCCCGAGCCCGCCACGAGGTGCACGATGTGGTTCGTCTGCGACTCTGCGTCGTCCGGCAGCACGTAGGCGCCGGTGAAGCCGGTGACGGTCATCTTCGCGCCGGTCTGCAGCCCGTGCGCGAGCAGCGGTGAGAGCAGCGGCGGGAAGGGCGTGACGCCGGAGACGTAGTGCTCCTCCTTCACCGTGATCGCGATGAAGGGTTCGTGCGGCGCGGAGGCGATGCTGTAGGCCCGCGGCTGCTCCTTCCGCTTCTTCAGATCCTCGAGGTACGCGGTGAAGCGCCCGAGCGCGGGGAACTGCTGCGGCGCGATGTTGAGGAACTGTCCGGCCTTGTAGTCGAGCCGCTCGTTGCCGGTGAAGAACACCAGCGTGACCGTGTCCGGCGTCTCGCGGATGACGCGCGACACCATCACCTCGAACGGACGGATCTTCCTCGGAGGAGTCGCCATGGCCGCAGGCTCTAACACGGGCCCGTCTCGCTCGCATGGCCGTCTCACGGGCGGGGCGGGTCCGCGCCGGGTTGACCGCGGGCCTGCCGCAGAGTTAGTAACTGACTAGGAGGTTATAAATGACGACGGCAACGGCGAACGCACTCGAGGCGCACCGCAAGCTGGCAGCGCGGCACGGGTTGAAGCTGGAGGGACCGCTCTCCGTGAACGAGCTCGGACTGGACTACCGGATCGTCACCGGTGCGGACGTCGGGGGCACCCGCTGGGTCCTGCGCATCCCGCGGCGCGACGACATGCAGCAGAAGGTCGAGGCCGAGGCGCGCATCCTCGGGCTGCTCCGGCGACAGCTCCCCTTCGCGGTGCCGGACTGGAGGATCGCCACGGCGGAGCTCATCGCGTACCCGATGCTGACCGACTCGACCGCGCTGATCGTGACGCCGGGCGAGGAGCCGAAGTGGGTCATCTCGCAGACCTCGGAAGCCTTCGCCCTGTCGTTCGCAAAGGCGCTCGCCGCGCTGCATGCGGTGCCGGTGGAGGATGCGCGGGCGGCGGGGATGACCGTCCGCACGCCGGCGGAGTCGCGCAGCAAGGCGGCCGCCGACATCGATCGCGTGCGAAGAGAGCTTCCGGTCAGCGAAGCGCTGCTCGCGCGGTGGCAGCGCTGGCTCGACGACGACGGGCTGTGGCCGGAGTGGTGCGCGGTCATCCACGGGGACCTCTACGTGGGGCACGTGCTCGTGGACGCGGAGGAACGCGTGACCGGGATGATCGACTGGAGTGAAGCGCGCGTGGACGACCCGGCGATCGACATGGTGTCGCACCTCATGGTCTTCGGTGAGGCGGGCCTGCAGAAGTTGTTGCGCGACTACGAGGCCGCGGGCGGACGGCTCTGGCCGCGCATCGCGGAGCAGGTGGCCGAGCGGATGGCGGCGTATCCCGTGGGCTACGCAATCTTTGCGCTGGAAACCGGCGACGCAGGGCACCTCGCGGCGGCGAAGGCACAGCTCCATCCAGGTGAGTGATGCGAAGGCCGCGTCGCCGGCTGCCGCTGGTCGTCCTGCTGACGGCGGCGTTCCTCTTCCGCATCGGGAACTCGGCGGCTGCGCTGGCGTTGCCTTGGCTGGCGCTGACCCATACCGGTGATGCGGTCTGGGCGGGCGTGGCGGCGGCGAGTGGCGTCGCCGCGACCGTGGTGGGGTCCTGGTTCGGAGGCGGTCTCATCGATCGCTGGGGACCCGCGCCCGTGGCGCTCGTCGCGGGCGCGGTAGGAGGTGCGGCCACCGCGATGATCCCACTGCTGGAGAGTGGAGGAAGGCTCGATGTTCCGGTGCTCGTCCTCCTCGTGATGCTCGGTGCCGCGTTCGATGCGCCGGGCGTCGCCGCGCAGGACAGCCGCCTCCCGGAATTGGGCCGTCTCGCCGGTCTCTCGCTCGCCCGCGTCGCCACCGCGAAGGCCTTCATGGGGCACACCGCGTTGCTTGGAGGTCCGCTGCTCGCGGGCGCCTGCATCGGCCTTCTCGGCGCGTCGAGGACGCTGTTCCTCACCGCGGTGGGTTCGGTCCTCGCCGGGCTGCTTGCCGCCGCGGTACTCGCGCGCGGCGAACGGTCGAAGCGACGCAGGCAGCTGGGAAAGCGCAGGCGAGGCGAGGTGTTTGCGCCGCGCGAACGACCCGATCGGGGGGAGGGGCACCTCTCCGGCGGAAGCGCGGGGCTGCTGCACCTCGTGCGCGAGCCGCTCCTGGGAAGGCTGGTGGCCATCGTGACGATCGCCGCTGCGGCGCTGAGCGGGGCCATTGCGCTCGTCCTCCCCGCGCTCTTTCTCGAAGCGGGGCGCCCCGCATCCGAGTTCGGCCTCTTCGTCTCCGCGCAGGGCGTGGGAGGGCTGGTCGGGCTTGCGGCCCACGCGACGTTCACGGCGAAGCTGAAGCCCCGCTTTGGGCTCGCGGGGGCGTACCTGACCTGCGCCGCAGTGCTGCTGCTGTTGACCTTCGTGCCGCGTGCGTCGTGGCTCGTCGCACTCGGGCTCTGCACCGGCGTGATGACCGCGCCGGTGTCGCCCCTTCTCAACGCCGCGATCTACGGGAGAACGCCGATCGCGCTGCGCGGCAGGGTGCTCGGCGCCATCTCGGCGTTCGTGATGGCCGCCTCGTCGGTGGTGATCTTCCTCATGGGCCTCGGCATCGAAAGGTGGGGCGCGGTAGCGATGCTCGGTGCTGCCGGTGTAGTCACCCTCGCCGCCGCACTGCTGTCCCTGCGGCTCAGATTCGAACCGGCGCCGCGCGTGCACCTCGTGGAGAGGAACTGATGGCCAGACCGAAGCTCCGCTCCGATGACGAGGTCCTCGATGCGGCGAACACGGTGCTCAAGCGCCTGGGCCCCATCGACTTCACGCTCAACGACGTCGCGCTGGAGGTCGGGCTCTCTCGTGCTGCGCTGATCCAGCGCTTCACGAACAAGGAGACGCTGATCATCCGGATGATGGAGCGGGACGTGGCGCAGGTTCGCGAGCACCTCGCGCGGCTGCCGGCCGAGGCCGGGCCGGAGGGCCTGTGGGAGTTCCTGCAGGTCCTCATCCGCGGCATGGGCCAGGGCTACGACTTCTCCGTCAACGCGCTGATCTCCTGGTACGAGACGCAGCTCCCCGAGCTGCAGGCGCTCTCCGCGCAGCGCGTCCGCTACGTTCAGGAGGCGATCCGTCAGCGGCTCCCGCCGGATGCGCCCAGGGGGGCGGCGGCGCTCATCCACTCGGTGATCATCGGCGCGTCGATCCAGCGGATGACGGCGCCGCGGCGGAAGCTGGCGGACTTCGTGCTCGGGCAGGTGAAGGAGACGCTGAAGCTCCTCTTTCCGAAGGCTGAACTCGGAGGCTGAGCGGTGCCGTGGCATACGCTGCGGCTCGCGTGACGCCCCCTCCTGCCGCGACAGAGCGCCTCTTCGTCTCCACCACGCCGGGCCTCGAGCCTGCGCTCGAACGCGAGCTGCGTCGCTTGAAGTTGCGCGTGCAGAGGGTGCCGGGCGGCGGCGGCGTGGAGGTCGAGGGACCGGAGGGCACGCATCGACGGGTGAACCTCGAGTCGCGCGTGGCGAGCCGGGTGCTCCTGCGCGTCGGGGCCTTTGCCGCGGCCGATGCGCGTGCGCTGCAGAGGGGGCTGGCGGACGTGGCGCTGGAGTCCTTCGTTGCGAAGGGCGAGCCGGTGAGCGTGAGCTCGTCGTCGCACCGTTCTCGCCTGGGCGCGGGACAGCTGAAGGAGCTCGCCGCGCGGGTGTGGAAGGTGGTCACTCCCGACGTGAATGAAGGTTCAGGTCCACTGGAGGTGCAGCTCCGGCTCGAAGGCGACGTGTGCACCGTGAGCGTGGATACCTCGGGCGAGCTGCTCTATCGGCGCGGCTACCGGCAGGAGGTCTCGCGGGCGCCGCTGCGGGAGACGCTCGCTGCGGGCGTGCTGGAGTTCGCGGACTATCGGGGCGACGAGCCGCTGTGGGATCCGATGTGCGGGTCCGGCACCTTCGTGATCGAGGCGGCCCTCATCGCGATGGGACGCGCGCCGGGGATGATGCGCGAGCGCTTCGGCTTCGAGGCCTTCCCGCATGCCTTCGATGCTGAAGCCTTCGCTTCAATGAAGGACGGGCTGCGGACGCGGGAGAAGGTGAAGCCGCCGCATGAGCTCCGCGCGACGGACCTGAATGCCGGCTCTCTCGGCGTGGCGCGGCGCAACGCGAGGCGCGCGGGCGTGTTGCCCTTCCTCACGTTGGAGCGCGACGACGTCACCGCGCCGAAGCACCTTCCGGGCGCGACGCACGGGCTGCTGGTGACGAACCCTCCCTACGGCAAGCGCGTGGGCGAGGGAGGCGATCTCCCGTCGCTGTACGCGGCGCTGGGAACGCTGCTGCGCGAGCGACTGCCCGGATGGCGGGGCGCGGTGCTCGTGCCTGCGGTGCGTCGAGGCACGCCCGATGTGCAGCTGGAGCGCGCGCTGGGGCTCGAGCCGGAGGACGTGTTCGAGCTCGACAATGGCGGGATCCCGCTCCGGCTCCTGCTCTTTGCGGCTTCTCGTCAGCTGCGCTGAAGAGCCGGTCCGGGAGGACCTCACTCCGGCCGCACCGTCACCGTGAGCTCCGGGAAGCGCTCGTCGCGAACCGCGAGCCGCAGCGCGTCGCCCTCCGCCGAGGCGATCACCTCGAAGAGGAACCGCGGCGTCTGCTGCGGATCCGGGTACAGCGGCGGCGTCTCACCCGACCACGTGCCGCTCTCCGTTCGCGCGAGGTCGTGGAGCAGGAGCGCCACCAGCAGGTCGTGCTGCGCGAGCCGCTGATCGTCGCGCTGCCCGAAGCGGCCGTGGTCCGGCATCGCGATGCGGACGATCGGGTTCCACGACGCGGAGGCTTTCTCGTTCAGGGCCTGCAGGCGAACCGTTCTCTGGGAGGGCTCGAGATCCATCGCCTCGCCGATCTCGGCGACGAGGGGCCACCACTGCCGCCATGCGTCGCGCATGAGCAGCGGGCCTGCGACCGGGACTTCGCGGGCATGCTTCGCGCTCTCGCGGGTCAGCGCGCGCGCTCCCTCCGGCAGGGCCTCGAGGTGTGACGAGGGAACGACCGCGCCGGTGCCGAGCAGCGACATTGCGGCGCGTTCCTCTCGCATCCGCTCCGAAGGTCTGGCGATGCCGGCGCGGATCCGTCGCAGCGCCACCAGCGCGCTCCGCTTCTTTTCCACCGACGCCGAATCAAGGGACGCAGCACACGGCTGGAAGGCGATGCCAGCGGTCGCCACGCCCACCATCTGCGCGAGCAGACCTCCTCCCGAGCCGATGTCGCGGGAGAGCGCGAGCAGGTCGACGCAGAGGTCCGTCGCTTCGTCCGCGCGTCCGGCCTCGAGGTCCCTCCGCATCTGCAGCGCGCCGAGCCTCGTCACGTGCTGGAGCGAGACCAGTCCCTTCTGCTGCCACGGGTGATCCGGATGCCCGAGCGCGCCGAGCTCGACGGGAAGTCCGGCTCGCTCGAAGCGGGTGAGGGCGCGGGTGCGTTCGAGCAGCTCGCGGCCTCGAGCGAGTGCCTCCGCGCACGGCTTCGGCAGCTCGGAGAAAGGGCGCGTTCCCTCGCGCACGGCCGCGCAGGCCTCTTTCGTCTCGACGTCGAGCTCCGCCTCCGAGGCCTGCAGCGCGATGAGCTCGTCCACCATCGGCTCGAGGCCATCCGCGAAGCTGCCCGGCAGGGGCGAGTCCACGTGCGACGGACGCTTCGGCTTCGCGGCGTGCAGCTCCCTTACCTCCGAGACCAGCTCGTCGCCGAGCGACCGTGCACGCAGCTCCAGCAGGATCGCCGGGACCGCGATGAGCAGGGCGATGAGGCCCAGCCCACCGAAGAGTGCAGAGAGGATGCGCCGGTTGCGCCTGCGGACCTGCGCGGACGCCGAAGCGGGATCGGGAGGCGACATGCCTCGGAGTATCGCCCGCGACGAGAGTCAGCGCACGGAAGCGGTGCGCCGCTGGCCCGGCACGCGGACCTCCTGCCCGAACGGCGCGAGCGCGAGGAACGCGAGCTTGAGGTGCTGGAACGCGAAGGGGATGCCGATGATCGTCACCGCCAGCCCGAGCGCGAGGCCGATGTGGGTGATGAAGATCCACACGCCCGCCACGATGATCCAGAGGACGTTGAGCACCAGGCCCAGGCCGGAGCCGAGGAAGCCCCGCTTCGCGCTCTCGAGGTCCTTCCCGAACGGCCACAGCCCGAGCAGGCCGATCTTGAAGCACTGCACGCCGAACGGGATGCCCACGATCGTGAGGCAGAGCAGCAGCCCGGCGAGCAGGTACTCGAGGAAGATGACCAGCCCGCCGCCGAAGACGACCCAGAGGAGGTTCAGGAGGATGCGCACGCCTCTCTATACGCCAGAGCGCGCGCCCGATTGCAGCGTGCGGCGGAGGAGCTCGAACAGCGTCGCGAGCACGACGACGATCCCGCAGCCGACGACGTTGAACCAGAGGAAGCCCAGGCTGGTGGCGAAGTAGAGCGTGATCACCACCGCCTGCGCGATCAGCGCCGCGATGAGCACCGGCGTGGCGGTGACCTTCTTCAGGAAGAACGCGACCACGAAGAGGCCGAGCACCGTTCCGTAGAAGATCGAGCCGAGGATGTTCACCGCCTCGATGAGGTTGTCCACCAGCGAGGCGAACGACGCGAAGCCGAGTGCGACGAGGCCCCACAGCACGGTGAAGCCCTTCGACACCCACAGCTCGTGACGCGGCGAGCTCGCGGGCGCGCCGTGCCGGAAGAGGCGCTTGTAGAGGTCGATGGTGCTCGTCGATCCCAGCGCCGAGAGCTCCGCCGCGGTGGAGCTCATCGCAGCGCAGAGGATGACGGCGATGAGCAGGCCGACCAGTCCCGCGGGGATGAAGCGCAGGACGAAGGTGATGAAGACGTAGTCCGCGTCCTTCGTCTCGGTGCCCGGCAGCGCCTTCGCCACCAGCGCCTTCGCGTCCTGCCGCACGGCCTTCGTCTCTGCTGCAGCCTCCTTCAGCGCCGCGCGCGCGCCCTCGTCACGCGTTTCCACGTAGGCGTGCGCGGCCTCTCGCTGGCGTTCGAAGGCGGCGTCGTAGCGCTCCTCCAGCTGCGCGAGCGCGGGCGCGTGTTCGGTGGCGGCGACCCGCTGAAGGGCCGGCGTGTTGAAGAAGAGCGGCGGCTTCGTGAACAGGAAGAACACGAAGACCATCACGCCGATGAAGAGGATGAGGAACTGCATCGGGATCTTGAAGATCCCGTTGAAGACGAGGCCGAGCCGGCTCTCGGTGACGCTCTTCCCGCCGAGGTAGCGGCCCACCTGCGACTGGTCCGTGCCGAAGTAGGAGAGGGCGAGGAAGAAGCCGCCGGTGATGCCGCTCCAGAAGTTGTAACGGTTCTCGAAGTTGAGATCGAAGCTGACGACGTTCATCCGTCCCAGCGCGCCGGCGAGATCCACCGCGGCGGGGAAGGAGACGGTCTCGGGCAGCCGCAGGATGACGATGATCGCGGCGACGATCATGCCGGAGAGCATCACCACCATCTGGCTCTTCTGCGTCTGCGCCACCGCGCGGGTGCCGCCGCTGACCGTGTAGGCGATGACCAGGATGCCGATGACGAGGATCGTCGCGTCGAGCGACCAGCCGAGGATCGAGCTGAGGATGATCGACGGTGCGTAGATGGTGATGCCCGCTGCGAGGCCTCGCTGGATGAGGAAGAGCAGCGCGCCGAGGTACCGCACGCGCGCGTCGAAGCGGTGCTCGAGGTACTCGTAGGCCGTGTAGACCTTCAGCCGGTAGTAGATGGGCACGAAGACCGCGCTGATGACGATCATCGCCAGCGGCAGGCCGAAGTAGAACTGCACGAACCGCATCCCGTCCTCGTACGCCTGGCCCGGCGTGGAGAGGAAGGTGATGGCGCTCGCCTGCGTGGCCATGATCGACAGGCCGATGGTCGGCCACTTCAGCGTGTTGTCGCGGAGGTAGCCCTGCAGGTCCTTCACGCCGCGCGACTTCCACGCGCCGTACACGACGATGAAGGCGATGGTGCCGACGAGCACCACCCAGTCGAGCGTGCTCATGAGGTCCACCTCGTCAGCGCGTAGAAGAGGACGGTCAGGACCGCGAGCTCACCGAGCAGCAGCAGGTACACGTTGCGCCACGAACCGAGGAACGGCGGCGGCTCCTCGACGGGTGGCTGCTGCAGGGACGGCTTCCCGGAGTCTGTCGAAGGTGCGGCCATGTCTTTCACTTGTTCCCGAGCAGGTTCACGAAGAGGCGGTACGCGCCTGGAACGCCGGCGGGGAGCTGCCGGAAGAACGCGAGTCCCGTGTACACGTAGGTCCCCTTTCCGTGACGCGCGAAGAGGGTGCTGCCCACAAGCGGCGCCTCCTCCGGATCCGCCATCCGAAAGAGCGGCTGGTAGCGCTCGTCCCACTTCGAGGCGAAGTAGATGCCGCGCTCCTGGACCCAGCCTTCGAAGTCCGCGGGAGTGAGGGCGTTCGGCGTGCGCAGGACCGGGTGCTTCGGGTCCACGAACTCCACCGCCGAGCGCTCGTCGGTGATGCGGTCGCGGTCCAGCTCCAGCGGGTAGGGGCCAATCGGCGACTGCAGCGGCGCGAGCCGGTTGTGGGTGTTGTACTGGACCACCACCGTGCCGCCGCGCTCGACGTAGGTCATCAGCCGCGCGTGTGCGGATCGGACTGCCTCGCGCACGTTGTAGGCGCGCACGCCGAGCACGATGGCACTGAACCGCGAGAGATCTCCGCTGCGCAGCGTGGCGTCGTCGAGCAGCTCCACCTGCACGCCCACGTGCGCGAGATCCTCGGCCACCGAGTCGCCGCTGCCGCGCACGTAGCCCACGCGCCCCTTCGGCAGCGTGAGTTGCACCGGTACCGCCAGCACGGTCGAGGGCTGCAGCACGGTCTGGAAGGGGATGTGCGCGTAGTCGATGACGTCTTCGCGGAAGGACCACGTCCGGCCATCCACCTGCAGCGTGGGACGCACGGTCCCTGCCTTCGCCTGCGCCGTATGCGTGAGCTCGAAGCGGACCTGCGTCTCGTCGCCCGCCTTCGCGAGTTTCACCGGCTGCTGCGCGGGCGTGGCCTTCCACGCCTCCGGAAGCGCGAGCTGCACCGCGCCCTCCACCCCGTCTCGCGCCGCACGCACGCGCACCACGAGTGGCGCAGGCTTACCGTTGGCGGAGAGCACCGCGTCGCGCGTGGGCGTCACGGTCGCTGGAGGCTGCAGCAGGACGGTGCGCAGTCGCTCGCCCTGCACCGGATCCGTCCACGCGAACTGCACCGGCACGCTCAGCTTCAGCGTGCGGCCCGAGGCGCTGCCCTTCGTCAGCGTGACCTCCACCGACAGCGGCGCCGGTCCTCGCGGCTCGCCGACGAGAGACTGATCGGCAACGCGGTATCGGCCGGGCTCTGGCTCTTCGCTCAGCCAGTACGGCATGGAGACCGGCGCGTTCGCGGGCACCGGGTGACGAAGCGTGAGGATGCGCTTGTCGCCGACCTTCAGCGGCGCATCGACCGTGAGCGCCGCACCCGTAGGGGCTCGCAGCGTGCGCACGATCCACTCCTCGTCGGACGGGCGCCGCGCGATGATCTCGACGGAGAGCTCGACGTCGCTGCCAGGCACCACCGCCGGGCGCTTTGCCGTGGCGCGGATGAAGAGGCCGGTCGTCGCCGCGAGGAGACGTTCCACCCCTCGGCGCGCGTCTCGCACGCGCGGCTCATCCGGCAGCGCCGCGAGCGCGGCATGTGCCTCCCACAGATGCGGAAGCGACTGCTCCGGACGATCGCGATGCAGCACGCGACGCGCCTGCGCGATGGCCTGCGCGTAGGGCTTCGCTGCCTCTCCGTAGCGCGACCAGTCCATCGCCACGCCCTCGAGCAGGTCCTTCTCCGCGCGCTCGCCTGCGACGTGGACGAAGTGCTCGAGGAGCTGACCGCGCTCTCCGGGCATGCCGAAGCCCTGGCTCTTGTGCTGGCTGCGGGAGAGCGCCGCGAGCTCGCCGTAGCCCATGCCGAGCCGCACGTCGTACGCGCCCACGTCTATCGCCAGCGCATCAGCGGGAGGCTTGTCGCCGCGCCACGTACCGAAGTTGTGGACCACGCGCCGGATCTGCCACGGCTTCACCCCGCTCGCGAGCTGCTCTGGAAAGCGCGAGGGATCCGCGGCCGCGGTGAACGCCTCGCGCGCGAGGATGGCGGACGCGGTGTGGTGCCCGTGGTTCGGCGGCTGCTCGTTGAAGCGGGTGACGATCACGTCCGGCTGGAAGGTGCGGATGATCCACACCACGTCGGAGAGCGCTTCCTCGCGGCCCCAGAATGCGAAGGTCTCCTCCGGCCGCTTCGAGTAGCCGAAGTCGCGCATGCGCGAGAACCGTTGCACCGCGCCATCCAGCCCACGCGCCGCGAGCAGCTCTTCGGTGCGGATGACGTCGAGCAGCTCGCCCTGTTCGCCGCCGATGAGGTTCTGTCCGCCGCCGCCGCGCGTCATCGACAGGTAGGCCGCGGTCGCGTGACGGCCGTTGGCGAGATACGCGAGCAGGCGCGTGTTCTCGTCATCCGGGTGCGCGGCGACGTAGAGCACGCGCGCGGTGACGGCGAGACGATCCAGCGCATGGGCGAGCTCGGCGGCGTTCATCGACGACTCCAGGGGGGCGGCCACCTGCACGGGCTCTGTCGCGTGCGCGGCCATGGCGACGCAGAGGCACAGACAGGACAACGTCGCGCGCAGCGACGAACACATCGGCTTCATGAGCTCTCTCACGGCACTCGCAGCGGCGCTCAACGACCGAGCACCCGGTGGAAGAACGCCTCCCAGCGCTGCAGCGCCGGCGCGAGGCGGAAGTGATCGACGGCGTGCAGTCGCGCCTTCTCCGAGAGCTGCGCGCGGAGCTCCGGCTGGCCCACGACCTCCACCACCGCGGCGGCGAGCGCGTCCAGATTGAGCGGCTCGACGAGCCGTCCCACACCGTCGCACACCACCTCGGGGAGGCCGCCCACCCGGTAGCCGAAGACGGGCACGCCTGTGCTGAGAGACTCGAGCGCGGCGACGCCAAAGCTCTCCGTCTCGCTCGGGAGGAGGAAGCCGTCCGCGTGCTGCAAGAGGCCCGCGAAGTCGTCGCGTCGTCCGAGGAAGCGCACGTGCGCGGAGAGGCCCAGTTCCTGCGCGCGCCGCTCGGTGACCCCGCGCTCCGGTCCTTCACCCACCAGCACCAGACGCGCCGGGAGCGTGCGGCGGACACGTGCGAGCACCTCGATGAGATCCAGCGGCCGCTTCACCGCGCGGAAATTCGAGACGTGGAAGAGCACCGGTCCTTCGTCGCCACCGTCGAACAGCGCGTGCAGGCGCGAGGGCCCGCGCGAGCGCTCTACCGGATCGAGCGGGCGGAAGTGATCGGTGTCCACGAAGTTGGGGATGACCTCGATCGCGTCCGCCACTTCAGGCGCGAGGCCGAGTCGGTGGCGCGCTTCGTCGCGCAGGAACGCGGAGGGCACCGTGACGCCATCCGAGGCGGAGACGGAGAACGCGGTGCCGGCGCGGTAGGCGGGATCGGAGCCGATCCGCGTGACGTCGGTTCCATGCAGCGACGTGACGAGCTTCGGGCCTCTCGGACCGAGCGCCTGACGCGCGATGTAGCCCGCGGCGGCATGTGGCACCGCGTAGTGCACCTGGATGAGATCGAGCGGATGCGCTCGACCGAGCTCGATCAGGGTGGACGCGAGCGCGAGCGTGTAGGGCGCGTGATCGAAGACCGGGTACTCGGGGATGGAGAGCGGGTGGAACTGCACGCGGCTGTTCGGGCCGCCGGCGCGTGAAGGACGCGAACGCGCGACGAGGTGAACGCGGTGTCCGCGCGCCGCCAGACCTTCGGCGAGCTCCGCCGCCACGACACTGCTCCCGCCGAGACCGCGGAAGCAGACGATGCCAATCGACAGAGATGAGGGGTTCAACGCTTGGACTCGAAGGCGTGCGGCTCGGCGAGCGCGTTCTGGCGGAAGTGGATGACCGGATCGACGAGCCCGAGCGTGCCGGCGGTGTGCCAGGCCTCTCCCGCCGCGGTGCCGATCATCGAGCCGTGGTAGCGGTCGCGCGCGTCGATCGCGTCGAGCAGCGTGCCGGAGCCGACGAGCGTCCTGGCCGCACCCGCCGGCGGCGCGACCTGGCTGCGGTAGCAGGAGATGGCCTCACGCTTGCGCTCCATCGCCTTCGACGTGTCGAGGATGAAGGACGCGGGCATGCGGTGGCGCATCGCGTATGCGAGCACCTGGCGCGGACGCATGGGCAGGGCAGGGGACGACGCGCCGGTCTCGAACTTGCGCACGCCGCAGAAGAACGCCGCGCGCGCGAGCAGCTCACCGGCAGCGGCGTGATGGGGATGGCGCTCCTCCGTCCACGGAATGAGCAGCAGCTCGGGCCTGGCTCGACGGATCGCCTCCACGCACGCGCGCAGCTGATCGTCCGACCACGGGTTGAGGCCGGTGTCGGGAAGGCCGAGGTTCTCGCGCCACTGAAGGCCGAGCACGCGGCTGGCGGCGGCGGTTTCCGCTTCGCGCTCTTCGGGCGTCCCGTTGCTCGCGCGTTCGCCGCGGGTGAGATCGACCACCGCGGTGCGATGACCCAGGTCCGCGAGCGTGATCAGCGTGCCGCCGCAAAAGATCTCCACGTCGTCCGGATGCGCGCCGAACGCGAGCGCTTCGAGTGCGTACGCGCTCACAGGAGGAGATCCTTCTGCGCAGTCACAGGCGCGAGCAGGCCGTCAGTGCCCGTCCTCGTGAGCTCCACCGCCGCGAGCACCCGCTCCACCAGCGCGCGATCACCCACCTGCGCCGAGAATGACGAAAGCCCGAAGATCCGCTCCTGTGGCGCACCCTCCGGCTGCAGCCTCGCGAGGAGCCTGCGCGCCTGCGCGACCCTCTCACCGTCCGCATGCAGCACCGCGCGACCGTAGTGCTTCGCGAGCTTCCCCACGTACCGGCGCACCGAACTCCGCGTCTTTCGCAGCGGCGTCTCCAGCGCCGAACCCGCTTGCGCGAGCGCGGGCCCCGCTTCGGTCAGCGCGCGTTCGAAGGCCTCCACCAGCTTCTGCTCCAGCGCATCGGCGGAAAGCGAGGCCGTGGTGCCGGCGTTCGCGCCGCCGAGCAACGCGTCCTCGGCGAGCTTCACCGGCAACGACGCTGCAGAGAGTCCCAGCGCTTCGAGCAGAGAACGCGCCTCGCGGTCCACGAGGCGGAAGCGGGAGCGCTGAAGCACCCGCGGCATGGTCATCCCGAACGCCTCATAGAGAGGTGGGAGCTGCGCGAAGTAGGCCACCTCCGCCGGGCCGCCGACGTACGCCGCCGTGTTCAGGAGCGTGTCCTGGAGGATCGGTCGCAGGAGCGCGCTGGTGCTGAAGCGGAGCGGCTCGGACTCCAACGTCGCGAGCAGCTCCGAACGCGACCAGGTGCGAGCGCCGGTGTGTTCCGCGAAGCGTCCATCACCGCAGCGGTCCAGCCGGACGCGTGGCCCGGCGGGTCCGTCCGGATGAAAGAACGAGAGCGGCGAGTCCCGGCGAACGTGCACCTGCACCGGGCGGCCCTCGGCCTCCAGCCGTGCGGCGCGTTCCGCGAGCGCAGCGGAGATCCCTTCCGCATCCTCGAGCGCGCGGCGGTGCACGCGCGCAGCCACCGTCACCATCGCCCCGTCGCGCGGATCGAGGAGCACGAGGCCTTCAGGCGCGAACAGCTCGCCGAGCACGCCCGCGAACGCCGAAGACCAACCCGCGCCGGACCGGTAGTGCCGCGCGAGCAGCTCGAGGTGTCTCTCCGCGTGCGGCAACCCCTGCAGCGCGCGCCGCAGCGTCCCGAGCGCAGCACCCATCTCCTGCGGCAGCGTGCGGTGAGCGATGGGGATGCGCGGGTCTTCGCGATCCGCTGGCAGCCGCAACGTCACCGGCATCCCGTCCCTGTCGAGCGCCTGCACGGACGCGATCTCGGGAAGATCGTGGTCCTCGGTCTGGAGCCAGAACACCGGCACCACGGGCTCGCCGCTCTCTTCGCTCAGGGCACGCGCGAGGCGGATGGCGCTCGCGGCCTTGTAGAGCGTGTAGAGCGGACCGAGGAAGAGCCCGACCTGCTGGCCCGTCACCACCGCGAGCGCTCCGTCACGAAGCGCGCGCAGGTGGGCATCCCTCGCCGGCGAAGGCGGGAGCACCGCGTTCTGCGCGGCGAGGGCGTGGTGAACCGCTACTTCCATCCGGCGATCGCGCTCGTCACCTGCGGCTTGAAGAAGCCTTCGAAGACGCCGTCGCCCTGACCGAGACGCATCGCCTCCTCGGCCGCGGCCCTCGCGTCCGCCTTGCGGCCCTTCTTGCCGAGCGCCTGCGCGCGCACCCACTGGTTCCACCACGTCGGCTGGATCGCCACCGACTTCTCCGCGAGCTCCAGCGCGCGATCCACGTCCCCGCCGGACTCGAGGATGTAGCGCGCCGACGCGAAGTGCGGCCGCCACGCGCCGTTCACCGCGCTCTCGATGTTCGCCGCCACGTGCGCCTTCGTGTCCACGGTGAGCGGCACGCGGATGCGGACCTTCTCCCACTCGAGGTCGAGGTTCGCCGCGTCGTCGGTCATGTCCGAGAAGATGAACGTCATCCGCTCGCGCGAGCCGGCCAGCGGGATGGGCTTCACCTTCGCGCGCGCCACGTCGTGCTTCTGGTCGTACTGCGTGGCGCCCCAGCCCTCGGGCTTGGCGTTGAGGATCATCGTCCACTCGTTCTTCCCCGGGATGGAGAAGATCGCGTACGAGCCCGCCGGAACCTTCGTGCCGCCGAAGGTGAAGTCACGGCTGGAGGTGAACTTCGTCGTCGCGTTCGCGCCCGTGCGCCAGATCTGATCGAGCGGAACGAGCCCGCCCCAGATCTTCCGGCCCTTGATGGCGGGCGACGCGTAGTCCACCGAGAAGTCCGTCACGCCCACGCGGGTCTGGATGCGCGAGGTGGGGCTGGCGGCGGGAAGGTCGGGGTTGTTCTGCTGGGCGAACGCGGCGATCGGCGAGAGCGCCAATGCAGCCACGGCTGCAAAGAGGACCTGCTTCTTCACGGGGAGCATCTCCTTCGAGGAGGTGAATGGGCGCGCATGCTACCCATCCCCCTCGAAGGCGAAAGCGCGATTTCCGACGGCTTTCGATTGATGCGGCGAGCGCAACGCGCTGTCTCAAGGACGGAACGCGCGCGCCGAAGCTCAAGGTCCGGAGTGATCCCAGCTCGCGTCGTCGGAGGCGAAGCGCTGCGACCACTCGCGTGCGCTGAGTCCGGTGGAGTTCGTCACGTTGGGCGTGACGTACATCACGTGGTCGGTGCCACCGCGGAGGAAGAGCTTCACGTTCGGCGCCGCGTTGGTCTTCATCGCGTTGACCCTCGCTTCGACCGTTGCGCCGTCGAGCGCCCAGAAGTTCGCGATGACCTGGTCGCTCATGTACCCGAGCAGCCCGTAGCGGCGCGGCGCGGGCAGCAGCTCCGCCGAGCGGGTGAGCACGGAGGAGAGCTTCGCGGTGCAGTCGGTGCAGCCCGGCGGGAAGACGAGCCCCCAGTGGTTCTGCATCGTCCCGTAGCGGCCGTCGCCGGAGGTGTCGATCACCAGGCCCGAGTCGTTGAAGACGTCCACGCGCGCCCACGGCATCGCCTTCTGCGTGCGCCACCAGTTCAGCGTCGCGCCGAAGCCGCCCGCGCTGCCGCCCGAAAGCCACACGCGGTCCGCGTTGCGGAAGGTGGCGCGCAGGTGCGCCAGATAGAAGTGCATGTTGTTCGCGCCGACGTGGTGCAGCGGCTTCGGCCCGAACCAGTCGTACGTGTGCACGCGGGTGCCGCCGTGGAGGTCGCCGGTGCAGTAGGGGATGTAGACGAAGCTCGCGTCGCGGAAGGGGTTCGCCTCTTCGTCGCGGTCGAAGATCGGCGCGAGGGTCCCGGCCTTCGCCTCGTTGAGGACGGCGGTCTCGCCCATCGTGTCGGTGATGTGGACCGCAGCGCCCAACGCGCAGGCCCCTGCCTCCCAGCAGGCACCGCCACCGGCCATGAAGATGAGGACGCGGTTCGAGCGCTGCGTCAGGTTCACCGCCACGCCCGTCGGCGTGCCGTTCGCGCAGCGCGACTCCGGGATGGGCACGAAGGTCCACGTCTCGTTCGGCACCTGCAGCGGAGGGCTGAGGTCTTCGATCGCGTAGTCGATGCCGGGGAGATCCCACTGGCCCGCGTCGGTGGTGCCGCCGTCATCCGAGGTGCCTCCATCTCCCGTCCCGCCATCGAGCGGGAGTCCGCCTGCGTCAGGAGGCGGCGCGGTGGGAGCAGGCGCACCACACGCGAAGAGGAGCGCGGCGAGGGCTGCGGTGACGAGGGAAGGCGACCACGACCGGAAGAGGCAAGTGGGCATCCCGCGAGCTTACCCGTCGATGGGCCTCTCTCCGAAGAAGGGGCGCTGCTGCACATGCATGCAGACGTGCGCGTGTGTGTGTGCACGCGAGGTCTCCGAACTTGCGCCCGCGCAAAGACAGCAGGCGCCGGGGGCGTGACTCTTCGGTGCAACCCACACCGGACCAGGAGCACCCATGAAGCTGTTCATCGCCATCGCCACGCTGTGCCTCGCCACCGTCCCCGCCGTCTCCCATGCGGCGGAGGCCGATCACCATCATCACGAGGAGGGGCCGAAGAAGCTCGCGCTCGACGAGGGCGGCAAGAAGTGGGCGACCGACGCCGCGCTCCGCAAGGGGATGGAGCAGCTGAAGACGCTCGTCGAGGCCGACCACCCGCCCATCCACGCGAAGAAGTTCACCACCGAGGAGTACCGCGCGCTCTCGAAGAAGCTCGAGGAGCCCATCGGCGAGATCTTCCGCACCTGCAAGCTCCCGCCGAAGGCCGACGCGATGCTGCACGTGGTGCTGCTCGACGTCCTCGACGCGATGAAGGTGATGGGCGGAGACGCGCCGGTGACGGAGAAGCGCTCCGCATTCGTGCGGATCGTCACCTCGCTCAACGGCTACGGCGAGCACTTCGACCATCCGGGCTGGACGCGCGTTCGTTAGCGCTCCTGCACCTGCGATAGCGCCTGCAGTTGCCTGCGCCTCGACAGTCGGGGCGCAGGCGGCGGACTTCGCGGAGGTTCGGTCACGCCGCTAAGCCGGGCGCTCGATGACCTTCGACACGGCGGCCCCGGCGCCGACGGGACGCGCAGCCGGAGCCTTCCTCCGCCGGGCGGCCATCACCGTGTTGACGATGAAGAGCAGGATGGCAGCGGCGTTGAGCCAGGCGCCGGTCGTCCGCAGCACGTCCACGCTCGCGAGATCCCCCGCCACCCGGAACCCGAGCGACAGGTGCAGCAGCGCGAGGTGTGCGTAGAAGCGCAACCGGAACTGCACGCCGACACCGAGCACCGCGGGGACGATGATCAGCGCGTGGCCGAAGATCATCGAGAAGACGAAGCCGACGAGCAGCGCGTGCAGCAGCGCGTCGTACACGGGACCGACCGCCGGGTTGCCGAAGCGCAGTGCCAGCGCGCCGCCCACCGCGAGCCAGCCGTAGCCGCCGAGCAGTGACACCGCGATGAAGCGGGTGGCGCCGGGGAGCTTCACGGTGCGCCTCGCGACGTCGTTGGCGAGCAGCCAAACTGCAAGTCCGACACACGCCGCCCCGACGAGACGGAAGCCGAGATCCCGATCGACGAGCACGAGACCGCAGCCGGTCACCAGCACCGCCACGCAGCCGATGAACTGCGCGCGGGAGAAGAGGCTCGGCCGGAGCAGGCGGTTCAGCTCGAGGCGTTCCGCGGCGATGGTGAGCGTGAGGAAGGCGATCCACCAGCCGACGACGTCGAAGATGGGCACGCCCGCGGTCATCAAGGCATTGCCCACCACCCAGGCGGCGGCGGCGGCGGTGAGGATGACGTGGTGCAGCGCGTGGTCCATCCAGAGCACGCGCAGGAGGATGACGAGCACCACGCCGCTGCCGAGCGTCATCAGCACCGGCCCGGCAATCGACGCGGTGAAGAGCGTGACGAGGCTGCCCAGCGCGTTGAGCAGCGGCGCGAGGTAGCCCCACGTCTTGCGAAGCGCCACCGCGCGCTCGAGCGCGATGACGGTGCCGAGGAATCCCGACACCATCAGCGGCCCGTGATCCATCGGCGCGAGCTCTCGCACCGGCAGCGGAATGCCCATCCGCACGAGGCCGAGCCACACGCCGGTGGCCATCGCCAGACCGCCTGCCGCCAACAGCACGAACCTCGCGCGATGCATGGGGTTGCTCCTCTCGAAGGGTTTGCTTCAGACGCGCGCGACGGTGACGCGCCAGACCTGCGGACCCTTCTCCTCGTAGGTCCACGTGAACGTGCCCGGGTGCTCCGCCTGGAACTGGTAGTAGAGCGGCTTCGGATCGTGGTCGTTCACCAGCTGGAACGCCTCGCCCGACGAGAGCCCGTCGAAGGTCTGGAAGATCAGCGGGTGGCGCTCGCGGGGGATGATGGTGCGGACATCGAGGACGGTCTTCACGGTCATGGGACTGCTCCTTCAGTTCGGGTTGGGACTTCGGTGACTTCAACGACTACGGCTCATCGACACCGAGGGCGCGGCGGCCCTCCGGCGACATCTGCGCGGGCGACCAGGGCGGCTCGAACGAGAGCGTGACCTCGGCCTCTCGAATGCCGGGCGCGAGGGTGGTCAGCGCGGTCTCCACCTCTTCGGTGAGGTAGGGCCCCATCGGGCAGGCGGGCGTGGTCATGGTCATCTCGATCTTCGCGCGCGCGCCGTCACGCTCCGCGGCGCGGATGAGGCCGAGGTCCACCACGTTGATGCCGAGCTCCGGATCGATGACGGTGCGGAGCGCGAGCAGCAGCTCCGGCACCAGCGGCTTCTCGGGGGAACTCATCGGGCACTTCTCCTTCGAGCGCGCGCCACGGGGGACGCGAGCGGTTGCAGGGCCCGCTCGATGCGGGCGGGATCGAGACGCAGCTCACGCGCGGCCTCGGCGACGGTTTCGAAGGGCGACATCGCGCAGCCCAGGCAGCTCGCCAGGCCCTCGTCGCGCAGGATCTGCGCGGCCGCCGGATGACGGCGGACGAGCTCCGCCACCACCAGCGTCATCAATGGATGTTGGGGTCCGGTGAGCGCCACGAAGGGCAAGCTACGCCCGGCGCCGGAGGCCGTCTTTGCGCCGCCGCAAACAGCGCAACGGGCGAGGGCGATCTACTCGTCCGCGCCGGGCAGATCTTCCGCCAGCGCCACCAGCGCATGCGGCCGCAGCACGGTCACCTGGCTGCGCTTCGACTCGAGCACGCCGCGCTCGGCCCACGCGGTCAGGGTGCGGCTCACGGTGAAGAGCGTGGTGCCGGTCATCTCCGCGAGGTCCTGTCGCGTGAGCGGCATGTCGATGCGCACGCCTCCCTTGCCGCCGGGCAACTCCACGCGCTTTCCCGCCTGCCGCACGAGCCTCACCAGCGCGCGCGCGATCCGCTGCTCCACGCGCTCCGTCGCCAGCTCGCGATACTGCTCTTGCAGCTCGCGCAGTCGCGACAGCGCCATCTTCAACGCGGCGGTCGCCATCCCGGGACTCTTCTCCAGGAGCGCCCAGAGCTCTGCGCCGGACCAGCGCGCGGCGGTGCATCCACCCTGCGCTTGCGCGCCGACCGGATACCTGTCCGCGCCCAGCGCCGCCACCAGCCCGAGCAGCTCTCCCGGACCCACGACGCGCAGCGCCACCGCCTGTCCGTCCGCGGAAGCCTGCAGCACCCGCGCGCGGCCGGAGAGCACGAGGTACACGGCGTTCGCGGTGTCGTCCTGACGGAAGAGGTGCTGCCCCGCGCGAAGCGTCACCCGCCGTGCCGATGCGACAGCCTGCGCCAAGGCTTCGGACGACAGGCCGCGGAAGAACGCGGTCTCGGAGATCAGCGCGGCGTCGCGCGGCTCGAGTGGACGGGTCGTCACCGCTCGTCGTCCGGCAGCACCGGCTGGCCTGCGTGCGCGACGACCTCGACGGTGGAGCGCTCGGTGAGGGCGTGACCGTCTCCCTTCTCCTCGGTCTCCGTGATGCGGATGACGTCGCCGCGCTGGAGCCGGAAGAAGCGCGCATTCGAATCGGTGCGGTGCTTCTCCTGCATCGCCAGCCCCACGCGTCCCTCCGCGCCGCAGCCCATGTACCGATGCCGGCCCTTGCCCTCGAGCGGCTCGGAGACGATGCGGAAGAGCCTCCCCGCCGGAGGTGCCGGCAGCGCGTCACCCTTCGGCGCCAGCGCGAGGTAGCTCATCTTCAGCGCCTCCTTGTGCAGGCCGGCCGTGCGCGCGAGCTCTTCGATCACCGACGGCAGCTGCCACTGCCGCTCCGCGTGACACCAGTCCGACTCCTTGATCAGCGCCGGGCAGTTGCCGCGGAACATGCACGGCGCGCGGATGCCGTAGCCGCGCTCGACCATCACGTCGCGCACCTTCAACAGCGCGCGAGACGTCTCCCGCAGCGCCGGCTCCACGATGAGCACCGAACCGCGCGGCTTGAGCTTCGACAGCGCTTCCTCCAGCAGATCCGCACGCCTCCGCAGGGCCGCGTCGTCGGTGCCGAAGAGCTCGTTGAGCACGTGGCCGAAGGTGATGAGGTCGTACTTGCCCTCGGGGATCGCCTTCTGCTTCGGGCTCAGCGGATCCCACTGCCGCACCGAGAGCGCTTCCTCCGCCTCGGCCGCGAGCTTCGTGGCCAGCTCCAGCGCGGGCTTGCTGCGATCCGCCGCCGTCACCTCGGACGCGCCCGCATCCAGCGCAGCGAACGCGAGCGGTCCCGGACCACTTCCGAGATCGAGTGCCACCCTCGGCCGGTGCACGAGCTCGCCCATCACCTGCCGGCCCTGCGCGTACGACACCGGCCAGTAGAAGAGGAGGTACGCGCCGAGAAGCTTCGGGTCGTCCATGTACTTCGCGCCCGCGAGCTCGCGCTCCCGCGTGAGGCCGTGCGACAGGCGCTTCACCGCGGCGCCCACCTCACGCAGCTCTTGAGGCGTCAGTCGATCCGGAGGTCCAGGCGGTCCCTTGCGCGCCTTCCGCCAGACGGCGATGAGCCGCGGCATCCAGCGGTTCAAATCCTTGTCGTATCCACTCACGATCGTCTCAACGTTTAATCCATCGCCAGCGCTGCGGCTTCGCGTTAATTCGCGCCGGTGATCTCCGTCCGCGAGCTGCGGAAGCACTACAAGGTCCACAAGCGGCCGCCCGGACTCATGTCTGCCGCCCGCTCGCTCTTCCACCGGACGTACACGCAGGTGAAGGCGGTGGACGGCATCTCCTTCGAGATCGGCGCCGGTGAACGCGTCGGCTTCCTCGGGCCCAACGGCGCCGGCAAGACGACCACGCTGAAGGTCCTCTCCGGGCTGCTGCACGCGAGCGAAGGCGAGGCGCGGGTGGACGGCCACGTGCCGCACAAACGCGAGGAGGCGTTCCTCAAGAAGATCATGCTGGTGATGGGCCAGAAGCAGCAGCTGCTCTGGGACCTGCCGCCGGCGGAGACCTTCGAGCTGAACCGCGCCATCTACGACGTGCCTCGCGCGCAGTTCAAGGAGACGGTGGACGAGCTGGTGACGCTCCTGGAACTCGAGGAGCTCATCACCAAGCCCACGCGCCAGCTCTCGCTCGGCGAGCGCATGAAGTGCGAGCTCGCGGCCGCGCTCATCCACCGGCCGAAGGTGCTCTTCCTCGACGAGCCCACCATCGGCCTCGACGTGCAGATGCAGGCGACCATCCGCGCCTTCATCAAGAGCTACAACGAGCGCTACAACGCCACGCTCATCCTCACCTCTCACTACATGGACGACGTGGTCGCGCTCTGCCCGCGCATCATCGTCATCGACCGCGGCCTGCTCTCCTACGACGGCGGCCTCGACGAGCTGGTGCGACGTGTGCGGCCCGAGAAGCGGCTCGTGCTCACGCTCGATCGCGAGGTGCCGGTCGGTGAGTTGGAGGGGCTGGGCCGCGTGGTGTCGCAGGCGGCGAACCAGGCGGTGCTGCAGATCTCGCAGGACGCGGTGAACCTGACCGTGTCGCGCGCCCTCTCGTCGCTGCCGGTGAAGGACCTCACGGTGGAGAACGCGCCGCTGGAGGAGGTCATGAGCGAGCTCTTCGCGCAGAACCGCAGAGAGCGTGGCCTGTGAGCCTGCGCAACACGGTCCGCGCGCTGCCCACGGTGATGCGCATCGGCTTCTCCGAAGCGGTGGCCTACCGCGCGGAGATGCTCGTGTGGGTGCTCGCCACCACCATGCCTCTGGTGATGATGGCGCTGTGGACGGCCGTCGCCCGCGACGCGCCGATCGGCCGCTTCGGCGAGAAGGAGTTCGTCGCGTACTTCCTCGCCACCTTCATCGTGCGGCAGCTCACCGGAAGCTGGGCGGCGTGGCAGATGAACTTCGAGGTGCGGCAGGGAACGCTCTCCATGCGTCTGCTCCGCCCGTTCAGTCCCATCATCTCGTGGGCGGTCGAGCACCTCGCGGCGATCCCGCTGAGGCTCGTGGTCGCCATCCCCATCGCGCTGGTGATGCTCGCGACCGTCGGCGGTGAGCACCTGCCGTCCACGTTTCTCGGCTGGCTGATGTTCCTCGCGGCGGTGACCGGCGGCTGGGCGATCACCTTCCTCGTCGGCATCTGCATCGGCTGCCTCTCGTTCTTCATGGAGCAGAGCCTGAAGATCATGGACGTGTGGCTCGCGCTCTACTTCGTCTTCTCCGGCTATCTGCTGCCGGTGGAGCTCTTCCCCGCATGGGCGCGCACCATCGTGGAGTGGCTCCCGTTCCGCTTCCAGATTGGCCTGCCGGTGGAGCTGCTGACGGGACGCTACGGGCTTCATGACGCGGCGCAGATGCTCCTGCGGCAGTGGGGGATCGTCGCGCTGTTCGGCCTCGTGGCGTGGGGACTGTGGCGCGCGGGGCTCAAGCGGTTCGGCGCGTTCGGCGGATAGGCGCGAGGGGAGAGGCACATGGCACTGCGCGCGGTTCGCTACGTGAAGCTCTTCGGCATCCAGGTGCGCACGTCGCTCCTGCTGGGGATCCAGTACCGCTACGACTTCCTCGTCGAGGGACTGCTCTCGCTCTTCTGGATCGGCACCGCGCTGGTCCCGCTCTTCGTCATCTACGGAGACCGTCCGCAGATCGCCGGCTGGACCTTCGGCGAGGCGCTGCTGGTGGTGGGCTGGTTTACGCTGCTGCAGGGCGTGCTCGAGGGCGCGATCAACCCGTCGCTCTCCTCCGTGGTGGAGCACATCCGCAAGGGGACGCTGGACTTCGTGCTCATCAAACCGGCGGACGCGCAGTTCCTCGTCTCCACCGCGAAGTTCCTCCCCTGGCGGGTGACGAGCGTGCTCGCGTCGATCGTGATCTTTGTCGTCGCGTTCGGTCAGCTGGGCCGCGCGCCGGCAGTGCTCGATCTCGTCACCGCGGCGCTGCTCTTCGTCACCAGCGTGGTGCTGCTCTACTCGCTGTGGATCCTCACCGTCAGCGCGGCCTTCTACGTGGTGAAGGTGGACAACCTCACCTACCTCTTCTCCTCCATCTTCGACGCCGCGCGCTGGCCCTCGTCGGTGTTCCCCGGCCTCTTGCGCATCGTCTTCACCTTCGTGCTGCCACTGGCGCTGATGACCACTTTCCCGTCGCGCGCGATGCTCGGGCAGTTGTCCATCGCCGAGGTGGGGCTCCCGCTGCTCGGCGCCGGGGTCTTCTTCGCCCTCTCGCGCGCCGTCTGGCTCCGGTCGATCGGCAAGTACACCTCTGCCAGCAGCTGACCGACGCACTACCTTCAGCGCATGGCCGAACACGACGAAGTCGACACGAGCCTCCACGGCAGCGCGCCGGACACGCATCCCTGTGCGCTGCTGCTCATCGACGTCATCAACCCGTTCGCGTTCCCGGAGGCGGACGACCTCTTGCGGACGGCGCTTCCCGCGGCGCACCGGCTGGCGGAGCTCAAGCGGCGCGCGAAGGCGGCGCGCGTGCCGGTCGTCTACGTCAACGACAACTTCGGCAAGTGGCGGAGCGACTTCCGCGCGGTGGTGAAGGAGGCCGAAGCAGAGGGTTCGAAGGGCAGGGAGGTTGCCCGGCTGCTCCGTCCGCACGACGACGACTACTTCGTGCTCAAGCCGATGCACTCCGGTTTTTTTCACTCGACGCTGGAGCTGCTGCTCCGAAAGCTGAACGCCCGCCAGCTCGTGCTCGCCGGCTTCGCGGGTAACATCTGCGTCGTCTTCACCGCCAACGACGCCTACCTGCGCGACTTCACGCTCTTCGCGCCAGAGGATTGCTCCGCCTCCAACGACCCCGAGGACAACGCCTTCGCCTTCGCGCAGATGCGGAAGGTGCTCAAGGCGGACACGTCCCTCTCCACCGCGCTGGAGTTCGGGCCCGAAGGCGTTCGATCGGTCTCCCAGGAGCAGCCCGGCCGCTGAGCCCTGAGCCCGGGCCTGAGCCCGCCAGTCCTCGCCCGGAACCCGGCCTGGCACCCGAGCGCTGCGCTACGAAGGCGAGGGCCGATGTGTTAACGCCCCCGACCCATGAGTGACGCACAGCTCCAGCGCGAGGTCGCCCGCCGGCGGACCTTCGCCATCATTTCCCACCCCGACGCGGGCAAGACCACGCTGACGGAGAAGCTCCTCCTCTACGGCGGCGCCATCCACCTCGCGGGCAGCGTGAAGGCGCGCCGCGCGAGCCGTCATGCGACCTCGGACTGGATGTCGATCGAGAAGGAGCGCGGCATCTCCGTGACCTCCTCGGTGCTCCAGTTCCACTACCGCGACCACGCGGTGAACCTGCTCGACACGCCGGGCCACCAGGACTTCTCCGAGGACACCTACCGCACGCTCGCCGCGGCCGACGCCGCCGTGATGCTCATCGACGCGGCGAAGGGCGTGGAGCCGCAGACGAAGAAGCTCTTCAAGGTCTGCCGGATGCGGGGCATCCCCATCTTCACCTTCGTGAACAAGCTCGACCGCTATGGCCGCGCGCCGCTCGATCTGATGGACGAGCTGGAGAAGATCCTCGGCATCCGCGCCTGGCCGATGAACTGGCCCATCGGCATGGGGCCGGAGTTCCGCGGCGTGTACAGCCGGCGCGACCGCGTGGTGCACCTCTTCAGCGCCGAGGGCCGCCACGGTGAATCCGAGGTCGCGGAGCGCTCCATCTCCATCGACGATCCGGAGATCGCCAACGTGCTCTCCGAGAAGGAGCGCGAGCAGCTCGCCGAGGAGATCGAGCTCCTCGACGTCGGCGGCGACGAGTTCACGCACGAGAAGTGCGCCAGCGGCCAGATCACGCCGATGTTCTTCGGCTCGGCGATGACGAACTTCGGCGTGGGCCCGTTCCTCGACGCGTTCCTCGAGCTCGCGCCGCCGCCCGCGTCGCGAATGACCGTGGACGGCGAGGAGCAGCTGCCCACCGAGCCGAAGTTCTCGGGCTTCATCTTCAAGATCCAGGCGAACATGGATCCCGCGCACCGCGACCGCGTGGCGTTCCTGCGCGTCGTCTCCGGGCGCTACACGAAGGGAATGAGCGCGTTCAACTCGCGGCTGGGCAAGGAGGTCCGGCTCGCGAAGCCGACGCAGTTCATGGCCGCCGAGCGCACCGGCATCGAGGACGCGTGGCCGGGCGACGTGATCGGCCTCTTCGATCCCGGCCAGTACCGCATCGGTGACACGCTGTGCGAGGGCGGCGAGCTGGAGTTCCAGAGCGTGCCGCGCTTCTCGCCGGAATACTTCGCCATCGTGCGGTCGAAGGATCCGCTGCGCCGCAAGCAGATGGAGAAGGGCCTCGAGCAGCTCGCGGAAGAGGGCACGATCCAGATCTTCCAGCAGCTCCACATGGGCATGAAGGATCCCATCGTGGGCGTGGTCGGCGCGCTGCAGTTCGAGGTGCTCCAGTACCGCGTGCAGGACGAGTACGGCGCGAAGATCATCCTCGACCGGCTCCCGTTCCAGCTCGCGCGCTGGGTGGTGGGACCGCACGATCCGAAGGCGTTCGACTGGGAGGGCAACCGGCAGACCGTCACCGATCGTGACGGCCAGCCGCTGGTGCTCTTCCGCGACGACTGGGCGCTGCAGCACGCGGAGGAGAAGCACCCGGAACTGAAGTTCGTGTCCGAGGCACCCCAGTTCCGCCACCTGCAGAAGGCCGGCTGAGGCGCTCTCGTCAGCGAGTTCTCTTCGCTCTGCGTCGCAACAGGCCCGCGCCGGCCAACGCGAGCCACGCGGCACCGAGCGGCACCACGGAAGCGGCAGCCGCACAGCCCGCGCCGCCACGCAGCAGCAGCGCGTCCGGCCGCCCGTCCGGCGTGGGGAAGCTCTCCGGCTCGGTCGGGTTGGAGCCGTTGTCGAGCTCCGTCTGATCGGTGAACCCGTCGCCGTCGGTGTCCACGAACGGGTCGAGCACGATCTTGTCCGGGGCGGTCTCCGAAAAGGTCGGCGTGCCCGTGCGCCCGTCGTGGCAGGCGAAGTCCCCGTTCCAACCGTTGGGCGAGCTGGAGGTGGTGAGCCACGCGCCGACAACGCTCGTCGGCGTCACGCCCAGCGGCTCGAGGTCGCGCCACGGCACCGCGAGCTCGAGGAAGTAGTCCGGCCCCGCTCCCCAGCTCGAGCCCGGCGCCTCCACCGAGCGCGCCTTCTCCGAGAACGGATAGGACGCCACCGCGGGCTCGTCCGGCGGATCCGTCACGTCGTCCGGCACCGCGGTCTCGGTGTTGCGGTAGAGCGTCACGCGCCGACCCGCGCCCGTACCCGCCGCGGCGATGAGCACCTCGTAGGTCCGGTTGTCGCCGTCGGTGTCGAGCAGCACCCTCCAGGCGAACGGCCTCGGGTCCCCGCGCGGCGCCGGATCCACGTCGACCCGCATGCGCAGGAAGAGGTGATCCACGTCCGCGCTGCGGTGACCGGCAGGGCGCTCGGCATCACCCACGATGTCGCGTTCGTCGTTGGCGCCCGACTGGTCGCGATGCGGATCGACGATCACACCGCCCTTGCACCGCAGCGGCACCCAGAACTCCTCGGCCGGAAAGCGCTGCGCCCACGCCGGCGTCGAGGCCAGCGCGATCGCACCGATGATCACGACCCCTGCAAGCTTCCTCTCGTGTCCCTGCGCACGCGTCCGCATCAGCGCTCCTCCTCGACGATGAACTCCACGCGGCGATTACGAGCCCGGCCGGCCGCGGTGTTGTTGGGTGCCACGGGTTGAGACTCGCCGCGTCCATCCGTCACCAGCCGCGTCTCCTCGAGGCCTCGCTTCACCAGCGCGTTCTTCACGCTCAGCGCGCGCTCCTCGCTGAGCCGCTGGTTGAAGGCGTCCTCGCCCACGTCGTCGGTGTGACCGACGATCCGGATCTTCGTCAGCTCCGGGTGGGCCTGCAGCGTGCGCGCGATCTCGTCCACCATCCGCGCGCTGCTCGGATGGATGTTCGCGGAGCCGGTCTCGAACCGCACCTTGCCGAGCACGAGGATGCGCCCCTTCTCCACGCGCACCTCGCCCGGATCCGGACAGCCGTCGTTGCTCTTCGGTCCCCGGTGATCCGGGCACTCGTCGGTCTCGTCCGTCACGCCGTCGCCATCTCGATCCGCGGCGGGCTCTTCGGCTGCGGGAGGAGGCCCCTCCGGCTCCGGGCAACCGTCGTCGTCCGCCACCCCGTCGCGATCTTCGGGGTCGTTGGGGCAGGCGTCGTAGGCGTCCGGAATGCCGTCGCTGTCCGAATCCCGGAGCGCACCGGGCGTTCCGCGAGGCGCGAACCGCACGCCCACCAGCGCGCGGAAGTCCGGCGAGCCGAGCCCCGGTGTGAGCCCGGCGCCGCCGCCCGCGTAGAGGTGCCAGGTCGGATGCGGCTTCCACACCGCCGCCAGCCGCGCCTCCGACGCGAGCGACACGAGCCCCGGCTTCTCCACCGAGAGATCCCAGGAGCCCACCACCTCGCCGACGAGATCGAGCACGTCGCGCGACGGCAACACGGCCCAGGTTCCGGCAATGCCGACGGTCGCCTCGTGACCCACCAGCGCCTCGGAACGCAGCGGCGTGAGCAGCCTCGCGCCCGCGCTCGCGTTGGCACCGAAGCGGCGGCCGAGCAGCCCGAGGAGAACGCGAGGCTCCACCGTCACCCCGCCCGCACCGCGCAGCGCCTCCGCGTCGCCGGTCGGCAGCGTGACCGTGGCGGCGCCCGCGAGCGCGAGCTCCATCGACTCGAAGCCCTTGCGGAAGAAGCGCGCCTTCGGCACCACCCGCAGATCGCCGAGGCCACCGTTCGGACTGAGCCGCCCACCGCCGCCGATGTTCGTCGCGTCACCGTCGTAGAGAAGGTGAACGGGCAGGTGCAGGCCGACCTCGGCGAAGTCGAAGAGGCCGATCGAGCCGAGCAGATCCAGCGTGAGCGCGTGCGCGAGCGGCCGCGAGAAGACCTCGCCCGAGTCGCGATCCACGAGCACCACCGGATCGTTCGCGTAGTTGAGGAAGACGCCGGCGCCGAAGGAGAGATGCCGGGGCACGGTGGTGCGCTCGACCATCAGGCCACCGGTGGCGCCGGTCGCCGGAGTGAAGCGCTGCGCATCGAGCTCCTGGGCCGACGCAGCGGTGGCCAAGAAGATGAGCGCGAGAGTCGCTGCGTTGCGTCCAGAAGCCGCATGGGGTGAAGCAGGCATCCACACTCCCTCGGGTCGCTCGCCGAGCGGGACCCGTCTTGAAGAGGCTGACAGCCAGCTCTGGAGTCTCCCAAGGAGTCGGCCGCTCCGAACAGGTGTGATCGCGCGCAGCGGACAGATTGCTGGCCGTGGCCACGCATCTTTGCGGGCCCGCTGCACTTTGAAGCCGAAGGCGCTCGGCCGGCTGCCACACGCGCGGGCTCGGTTCGCGAGAGTGACGTTCGTTGTCGGGGCTTCGCCCACCTGCGTACACTCGCCCACGTGAGCACAGTCCTCGGCAACGCCCGCGCGGCGATGAGGCTCGCGGCGGTCGCGGGCACCACCTTCTGGCACTTCATCAAGCTGCTCCTGGCGTCTCGCCGCGTCGCGAACAACTCCACGGAGCAGGCGAGGCGCACGCAGGCCTGGGCGCGGGATCTCTGCCGCGTGGCGGGCATCCGCATCCAGTTCGCAGAGGGCACCCCGCCGCCGCCGGGCACGGTCCTCGTCTCCAACCACCGCTCGTACGCGGACATCTTCGTGCTCGCCGCGGCCACGCCGGTGGTGTTCCTCGCGAAGAAGGAGATCGAGAGCTGGCCGGTCTTCGGCATCGCGGCACGGCGCGCGGGAACCGTCTTCGTCGATCGCAGCAGCCGCCAGAGCGGCGCAGATGCCCTCCGCGTCCTGGGCGATCGTCTGCGCGGTGGCGCGACCATCGTCGTCTTCCCCGAGGGCACGACCATCGGTGGCCCGGGCATCGGTCCGTTCCGCACCGGCAGCTTCCGGCTCGCGGCGGCGGAGAAGGTGCCGCTCGTTCCCGTGGCGCTCGAATTCGAGCGGCCCGAGGACGCCTGGACGGATCCGGACGACTCCTCCTTCGTCACCCACTTCCTCAACAAGTTCTCTCGGCGCGAGGTCTGGGTGCGGCTGAAGTTCGGGCCGGTGATGCAGGGCGACGATCCGGAGACGCTCAAGCGCGCCGCCGAAGCGTGGATCGGCGCCAACCTCGAAGCGCCCCGCGCCGAGGTCTCCGACACCCAGACCGTCGCGGCCTGACGGCCTCCTTCGATTCTCGAGCCGTTCGTCGCCGTTCGTGCGACCGCTGGGGACAAGCCACCTTGTCGTGCGGTAAACTCCGCCTGTCATGGCGACGGGCAGGGCGGTCGAAGGGAACGGGGTCCGCGGGGCACGTGAGGCATTGGGGCTCTCGCAGGGTGAGCTCGCCCGCGCGGCGTCCCTCTCCCGGCAGAGCATCGGTGCGATCGAGTCCGGCAAGAGCACACCATCGGTGGACGTCGCGTTGCGGCTGGCGAGCATCCTGGGCCGCAAGGTGGAGGAGCTCTTCGGCGCAGCTCGCCCGAACCCGCCTCCGTCGCTGAAGGCCGAGGCCGTGGACCCGGCGCACCGGGGACGATCCGCGGTGGCGAAGGTGGGCGGGCGGTGGGTGGCGTGGCCTCTGGTAGAGGACGGCGCACGGCAGGCGGCGGACGCGTTGTCGCTGGGAGGGAAGCTCCAGCTCCTGAAGCCGGAGAGCGACCTGGAGCGGAACGTGGTGCTGACCGGTTGCGCGCTGGGGATGGGGATCCTCGCCGACCGGCTCAACGCGCGCAGCGGACCGGGACGGTTCCTCTGGTTCCCGCGGTCCAACCGCGACGCGCTCCGGGCGCTGGAGACGCGGCGAACGCACGTCGCCGGTCTGCACGCGCCGGAGGCATCGCGAACGGCTGCGCCCTCCGGCACCTGGCGCGTGTCGCTCGGGCGATGGGAGGCAGGGCTCGTCGTCAGGCGTGGACGGGAAGGCGCCGCGCGCGGCGTGGTGCGAACGCTGGCGGATCTCGCTAACCCGAAGGTCCGGCTCGTGGCGCGGGAGGAGGGGGCGGGCGTGCAGCGCCTGCTGGAAGCGCTGCTCCGCCGTGAACGACTCCCGCTCTCCATCGCGCGCTCGCCGCACCTCGTGGCGCGAGGGCATCTGGACGTGGCGCGAGCCGTGGCCATTGGCGCGGGAGATGCGGGCGTGGCCACGCGGGACGCCGCGCTGGCCTTCGGTCTCGACTTCGTGGCGCTGGCGGAGGAGCGCGTGGATCTCGTGCTGCCGAAGCGGGCCGAGGACGATCCGCGTCTTGCACGGATGCTCGACGTGCTGGCCTCGGCCGAGCTGCGCCGCGAGCTGGAGGCAGCGGGCTACGACACGCGGGGCACCGGAGCGCGCGCAGGCTCGGAGGAGGAGGCGTGAGGTGGACGCGAGCCACTCCGCTGCCGCGCATTGCCTCCTTCACCGCGCTCCTCCTCGCGAGCGCGATGTGCATGAGCGGAGGCCTCGCCTGCCGCCGCGAAAGGTCCGACCCCGCGCCCGGCTCCGCACGGCTTGTCGTGTTCGCGGCGTCCTCCCTTCGTGACGTCTTCACCGAACTCGGCGGTGAGTTCCGTCGACAGAGCCCGGGCGTGGAGCTCGTCTTCAACTTCGCGGGCACGCAGGAGCTGCGCACGCAGCTCGAACACGGCGCGGCGGCGGACGTGTTCGCGGCGGCGGACCGCAGGCACATGCAGGCGCTCGCGGATCGCGGAGGAGTGGAGCGGCCGGTCGTCTTCGCGCGCAACGAGCCGGTGCTCATCGTCTCGCGTGAAGCGGCAGCGGCTGCGCGGGTCCCGGACTTCTGGTCGCTCGCCGAAGCCGAGCGCATAGCCCTCGGCGCGACGGAGGTTCCCATCGGCCGGTACACGAACGAGCTTCTCGCGCGCGCGCAGTCAGTGCGCGGCGGCGCTTTCCGGAATCGCGTGGAGGCGAAGGTGGTCTCGCGCGAGCTCAACGTGCGGCAGGTGCTGACGAAGGTACGGCTCGGCGAAGCAGAGGCGGGCATCGTGTACCGGACCGACGCGCGCGGCGTGACCGACGTGACGCAGGTGGAGATCCCTCCGGAGGTGAACGTCCTCGCCGAGTACCCGATCGCGGTGGTGCGTCACGCGGCGAGCCCGGCGCTCGCGCA
The DNA here is from genome assembly GCA_023423535.1 of Pseudomonadota bacterium. Taxonomy (GTDB): domain Bacteria; phylum Myxococcota; class Myxococcia; order Myxococcales; family Myxococcaceae; genus JAFAFL01. The sequence continues at coordinate 44,329 of JAFAFL010000149.1, read as the reverse complement.
GGCGTTCGTGGACGTCGTGCGGTCGAGGGAAGGACGCGAGGCGCTCGAGCGGGCCGGGTTCACGCTGCCGCCTGACGAGGTGCGGTGATGCGTGCGCAACGGCTCGGCCTCCACGCGGTGGGCGCGGTGCTCGTCGCCTTCCTCGCACTGCCCATCGCGTCGCTGCTCTTCACCTCGTCCTTCGACGAGCTCTTCCGCGGCTTGCGACATCCGCTGGTGTGGCCGGCGCTCCGGCTGAGCCTGCTGACCACCGCGGTCTCGGTGACGATCATCGTGCTGCTCGGAACGCCGCTGGCGTGGTCCCTGGCGAACGGCAGCGGACGCCTCACGCGCGCGGTGGAGACGCTGGTGCAGTTGCCGGTCGTGGTGCCTCCCGCGGTGGCGGGCGTGGCGCTGCTCCTCGCCTTCGGCCGTCGCGGTGTGCTGGGCGGCCTGCTCGCCGAGGCGGGCATCTCCATCGGCTTCACCACCGCCGCCGTCGTGCTCGCGGAGGTCTTCGTCGCCGCGCCGTTCTACGTGCAGGCCGCGGTGAGCGCGTTCCGCCGCGTGGATCCGAAGCTCGTGCTCGTGGCCCGGACTTTCGGCGCATCGCCGCTGCGCGTGTTCTTCCGCGTCGCCATCCCGCTGTCGATGCCGGGCCTCGTCGCTGGCGCCGCGATGAGCTGGGCGCGCGCGCTCGGTGAGTTCGGCGCCACCCTGATGTTCGCGGGGAACCTCGAGGGCAGGACGCAGACGCTCCCTCTCGCGATCTACACCGCGCTGGAGAGTGACCTCCGCGCCGCGCAGTCGATCTCGATCGTGCTCGTCGTCTCCGCGTTCGCGCTGCTGCTGACGGTGAAGAGCGCGCAGAAGCGGGCGGACGCATGAGCGGCTCGGAGACTCGAGGCGTGCGCGCGGAGCTCGCCGCGCAGGTGGGACGGCTCTCGCTGGAGGTCGCATTCGACAGCGGCCCGGGGACGCTGGTGCTGCTCGGGCCGAACGGAGCAGGCAAGACGACGTTGCTCTCGCTGCTGCTCGGCGTCCTGCGTCCGGGGCACGGCCGGATCGCGGTGGGCGACGCGGTCCTCTACGACAGCACTGAGCGCATCGACGTGCCAGTGGAGTCGCGCAGGCTCGGCTACGTGCCGCAGGACTATGCGCTCTTTCCGCACCTCACCGTGCGCGAGAACATCGCCTTTGCCTGGCGCAGCGCGGCCGCACGCGGCGCCCCACACGCGCAGGCGAAGGCGGACGAAGCGCGCGCAGTGGAGTCAGCGCTCGAAGGGCTGGGCATCCGCGCGCTCTCCGACCGCCGTCCCGACACGCTCTCCGGTGGCGAGCAGCAGCGGGTGGCGCTGGCGCGTGCGATCTCCGTGTCCCCGCGGGCGCTGCTGCTCGATGAACCGCTCGCGGCGCTGGACGTCCACGCGCGTGGAGAGGTCCGAGAGTTCTTCGCCGGCACGCTCGAGCGGCTCGCCATCCCGAGCATCGTCATCACCCACGATCCCGCGGACGCGCGTCTGCTCGGCCAGCGCGTGCTGGTGCTGGAGGCAGGGCGCGTGACGCAGAGTGGCACCTGGGACGAGCTCGTGCGCGCACCGGCCACGGACTTCGTGCGCCGCTTCGCCGCCGGCTGAGGGCGGGTGCTAGCCTCCGTGCATGGCGTCCGTATGGGTGCAGCTCTCGGCGGAGGTGGATGAAGCGAACGCGGAGCTGTCGGCGCTGGCGCTTCACGAGCACGGCGCCGGCGCGCTGGAGTGGCGCGACGCGACCGTGCAGCTTCCGGATGGCATCGCAGCGCCCGCGCCCGGCCGCGTGTGGCTGCGTGCCTATTTCCCCTCTGCGGACGAGGCGCTCGAGGCGCGCGACGCGGTGACGACTTCCGACGCGGCTGCGCTCATCCAGCTCCTCCCGGTGGTGGAGAAGGAGTGGGCCGCGCAGCACCCGAGCGTGCGCGCCGGACGGGTGTGGGTGGGGCCTCCGGAGCAGGCCTCGCTCGAAGCGGGGGACGCGGAGGTGACGGTCCTTCTTCCTCCCGGCACCGCCTTCGGCAACGGCGATCACCCGAGCACGCTGGCCTGTCTCGAGTACCTCGACGCGCACCTGCCGCAGCGCGACGATGTTACCCCGATGAACGTGCTGGACGTGGGCACCGGCACCGGCGTGCTCGCCATCACCGCGCGGAAGCTCGGCGCGGCGCGGGTGACCGGCGTGGACATCTCCGCGGACGCGATCGAGCGAGCGCAGCAGAACGCGGTGCGCAACCTCGGAGCGGACACGGTCAGCCTCACGCTCTCCACCGCGCCGGTGGAGACGCTGCAGGAGCAGTTCGATCTGGTGATCGCGAACATCCTCGATCCGGTGCTGCTCGCGCTGGCCGAGCCCATCTGCGCGCGCCTCTCTCACGGGCCGCCCGCGCGGCTGATCCTCGCCGGCATCCGCTCGAGCGAGCGCGCGAAGATCGAGAGCGCCTACCTCGCGCAGGGACTCACGCTGCTCTCCTCGAACGTGCGCGAGCGGAGCGGCCACGCCAACACCTGGGTCTTCCTCGAGTTCGCGCGCCGGACGTAGCGAGGAAAAAGGGGCGGACAAGCTGCGTCCCGCTGCGGCAAGAAGCAGCCATGCAAGCTCGAAACGGGGCCCCCTCCGCGGCGCGTGGCATCTACTGCAACCGGACGCTGAACCTCCGCTCCATCCGGGCCATCGGCTACGACATGGACTACACGCTCATCCACTACCACGTGGATGCGTGGGAGGAGCGCGCCTACGAGCACATCCGCGAGGGCCTGCTGCGCCTCGGGTGGCCGGTGGAGCACCTGCGCTTCGATCCGCACATGGTCATCCGCGGGCTCATCATCGACACCGAGAAGGGGAACCTGCTCAAGGCGAACCGGTTCGGCTTCGTGAAGAAGGCGCTGCATGGCACCCGCGCGCTCGACTACGAGGAGCAGCGCGACGCCTACACGCGGACGATCATCGATCTCGCCGAGCCGCGCTGGGTCTTCCTCAACACGCTCTTCTCGCTCAGCGAGGCCTGCATCTACGCGCAGGTGGTGGACCTGCTCGACGAGCGCAAGCTGCCGGGCGTGATGGGCTACGCGGACCTCTACCGGCTCGTCCGCGAGCACACCGACGCCGCCCACATGGAGGGCCGGCTGAAGGCGGAGATCATCGCCAACCCGGATCGCTTCGTGGATCTCGATCCGGACATCCCGCTCGCGCTGCTCGATCAGAAGATGGCGGGGAAGAAGCTGCTGCTCATCACCAACAGCGAGTGGGGCTACACGGTCCCGATGATGACGTACGCGTTCAACCGCTTCCTCCCCGAGGGGATGACGTGGCGCGACGTGTTCGACGTGGTGATCGTCGCCGCGCGCAAGCCCGAGTTCTTCACCACCCGCAGTCCCTTCTTCGAGATCGCCACCGAAGAGGGCCTGCTTCGGCCCACGCACGGCGCGCTCAAGCCGAAGACCGCGTACTTCGGAGGCAGCGCGCGCGAGCTGGAGAAGCACCTCGGTCTCTCCGGTGACGAGATTCTCTACGTGGGCGACCACATGTTCGGCGACGTGCACGTGACGAAGAACGTGCTGCGCTGGCGCACCGCGCTGATCCTCCGCGAGCTCGAGGACGAGGTGGAGGCGGTGGAGGCCTTCCACGCGCAGGAGCTCGCGCTCAGCGAACGCATGGCGGAGAAGGAGGAGATGGAGGCGGAGTACAGCGCGCTGCGCCTCGCCCTGCAGCGCCGGCGCGGGCACTACGGACCTCAGGTCGGCGAGAGCGACGAGCAGATCACCCGCCGGATGGTGGAGCTGCGGGAGAAGCTCGAAGCGCTCGACGCCGCGCTCGCGCCGATGGCGAAGGCCGCCTCCGAGCTGCTGAACCCGACGTGGGGGCTGCTCACCCGAAGCGGCAACGACAAGAGCCACCTCGCGCGGCAGGTGGAGCGATACGCGGACATCTACACCTCGCGCGTCTCCAACTTCCTCTTCGCCACGCCGTTCGTGTACCTGCGTTCGCCGCGCGGAAGCCTGCCGCACGATCCGCTCATCTCCGGCGGAAAGCCGATCGCGCCGTCCGGTGTGCCCACGCCGTGATGCGCGAAAAGCGCTGGGACGCGATCGTGGTGCTCGGTGCGCGCGTCTTCCGCGGCGGTGCGCCGAGCGACGCCCTCCGCTACCGGGCGCTCACGGGCGCGCAGCGCTTCCTCTCCGAAGGCGCGGGCTGCCTCGTCTTCAGCGGCGGCACGCACGACGCGGCGACTCCGACCGAGGCACGCGTGGCGATGCTGCTCGCCTTGAAGGCCGGCGTCCCAGCCGAGGACTGCGTGCTGGAGGAGGAGAGCCGCACCACGTGGGAGAACGCGCTGCGCGTCGCGCCGCTGCTTCGTGCGCGGGGCGCATCGAAGGTGCTCGTAGTGACCGACGCGTACCACCTGTTCCGCGCGCTCCGCTGCTTCTGGTCGCAGGGTGTGAAAGCGGAGGGCGCGGCGTCGCATCGCGAAGACGGATCGCTCTTCGTGCCGCAGCGGCGCCTGACCGCCCTCACCCGCGAAGCCGCGGCGCTCCTGCAGCGCCCACGTCTGCTCGTCTCCCGACCGCCGTAGGGGCTACTTCCACACGTCCACGGTGCCGCCGCGGTGCTCGTTGTCGCGCAGCACGAGTCCCTGCTTGTGCTGCCGCGCCGCGTGCGGACCCACGAGGAACTGCGGCGGGTCGCTCTTGCGGAAGGTCTTCTTCAGCCACTCCTCCATCTCCATCCAGAGCCGGCGGAAGCGATCCGGCGCGGGATCGCGACGGCCGGTCTGCGGGGTGACGTCGAGCTCGGCCCACAGCAGCCCGGAGAGCAGCTCGCCCTCCTCGTTGAGGCGCGAGCGCTCGAAGAAGATGACCGGCGAGCGCACCTCGTCCACGCGCCAGAAGCCCTTGTCCTTGCCCCGCTTGAGCTTGTCCACGGTTACCGGGCCCACGCTGGTGGCCGCGAGGTAGAGCTCCTCCTCCGGCAGGTCCGCGATCCGCGCCCCGCTCGCCTTGAACGGCTGCCAGTCCGGCGGAATCCGGCGCGGGTACACCTCGAGCTCCAGCCGCTCGATGCCCAGGAAAAACGCCCGCTCGTCCTCGGGCAGCATGAACACGCGCAACCGGTTGGCCATGCGCCGCGCATAGCAGAGCGCCGCCCGGCGGGCTAAGTCAGAGCGCACATGGAACGCTCGTTCGCGCGACTGAAGGGCCGGATGGAGGAGCTGAAGGACCTCTCCGGCGTCATTGGGCTCTGCTCGTGGGATCAGGAGACGCTGCTGCCACCGAAGGCCGCCGGCGCGCGCGGACAGCAGCTCGCCACCTTGCAGGGCATCTACCACGAGCGTCTCGTCGATCCGGCCGTGGGCGACTGGCTCGGAGAGGCCGAAGCCGAGGTCTCTGCCGAAGACGACCGCGCCATGCTCCGCGTCTTCCGTCATGAGCGCGACCGCGCGGTGAAGGTGCCTCCGTCACTGGTGCGCGCGCTGGCCACCGCGCAGTCCGACGGCATCACCGCCTGGCGTGCCGCGCGTGAGGCAAAGGACTTCTCGCTCTTCCGCGACGCGCTGCGCAGGCTCCTCGTGCTGCGGCGGCAGCAGGCGGATGCGCTCGGTCACGACGGCGAGCGCTACGACGCGCTGCTCGAGGCCTACGAGCCGGGCATGCGCGTCTCGCGCCTGCGTCCGGTGATCGAGAGCCTGCGCGAGAAGCTCGTCCCCATCGTCGGCAAGCTCACCAGCGGCGAGGCGAAGTGGCCGGACTGCTTCGCGGGCAAGCAGTTCGATCCGGAGAAGCAGTGGCCGTTCACCGTGCGCCTGCTCGGGGACCTGGGCTTCGATCTCGAGGCGGGCCGGCAGGACAAGAGCATCCACCCGTTCTGCGGCGGCACCCACCCGAACGACGTGCGCCTCACCACGCGACTCTTCGCCGACAACGTGTGCTCGGGAATCTTCAGCACCATCCACGAAGGAGGTCACGGACTCTACGAGCAGGGCTTCGACGAGCGCCACCACCGCACCCCGCTCGCCGCCGCACCGTCGATGGGCCTGCACGAGTCGCAGTCGCGGATGTGGGAGAACATCATCGGCCGCAGCCGCGCGTTCTGGTCGCACTACCTGCCGGTGCTGCAGAGCCACTTCCCCGAGCAGCTCGGTGACGTGACGCTCGACGCGCTCCACAAGACGATCAACACGGTCAGCCGCTCGCTCGTGCGCGTGGAAGCGGACGAGGTCACCTACAACCTCCACGTCGCGCTCCGCTTCGAGCTCGAGCTTCTGCTCATCGACGACGCGCTGCCGCTCGACGATCTGCCCGCCGCTTGGAACGACCGGATGGAGAAGTATCTCGGCGTTCGCCCGCCGCACGACACGCTGGGCGTGCTGCAGGACATCCACTGGGCCTGGGGCGAGCTCGGGTACTTCCCCACCTACACGCTGGGCAACCTGTACGCGGCGCAGCTCTTCGAGGCGATGCGCGCGGAGCTGCCGGACGTAGAAGAGGCCATCTCGCAGGGCCGGCTACGCGTCGTCCGCGAGTGGTTGCGCGAGAAGATCCACCGCCACGGCTACCGGTATCCGGCGGAGACGCTGGTGGAGAAGATCAGCGGCCGCGGGATCAGCGACGAGGCCTTCGTGCGCTACCTGAAGACGAAGTACGGACAGATCTCCGGCGTGGCACTGTAGGCACCCATGAACCTCGTCTCCGAAGAGATCGAAGCGTACGCGCGGGCGCACTCCGACCGGCCGGGCCCGCTGCTGGAGTCCCTCACCCGCGAGACCCGCGAGAAGATGGAGTTCCACCGGATGCAGGTGGGCCCGCTCGAGGGCGCCTTTCTCCGCATGCTGGTGAAGCTCACCGGCGCGCGGCGCGTGCTCGAGATCGGCATGTTCACCGGCTACTCCGGCCTCTGCATCGCCGAGGGCCTGCCGGAGGACGGCGAGCTCATCACCTGCGACGTGAACCCGAAGGCCGAGGAGATCGCGCGCCGTGCGTTCGCGCAGAGCCCGCACGGGAAGAAGATCCAGATCCGGATGGGGCCGGCGCTGGAGACGATCGCCACGTTGCAGGGGCCGCTGGATCTCGTCTTCATCGACGCGGACAAGGAGAATTACGCGCGCTACTTCGAGGCGGTGCTGCCGCTGCTGAAGGGGGGCGGGCTCATCGTGGCGGACAACACGCTGTGGAGCGGCCGCGTGCTCAGCCCGAAGGAGGACAGCGACCACGCCATCGTCGCGTTCAACGACAAGGTCGCGATGGACGATCGCGTGGAGCGGGTGATGCTCACCCTGCGTGACGGCGTGACGCTGATCCGGAAGAAGTAGCGCATGCCGCTGGAGCTCCTGCAGACGGTCGGCGACAACCAGGAAGCGTCGGTGCTGCGCTCGCTGCTGCAGGCGCACGGCATCCGGTGCGTGGTGCAGGGCGAACAGCACCGGTCGATGCTCGGGATGCTCGGCCCCTACGTGGAGCTGCGCGTGCTGGTGGAGCGCGAGGACCTCGAGCGCGCCCGCCGCGTCGTCGCCGAAGCAGAGGCCGCAGGGCCGCCCGCGGAGGACGAGCTGGACGCTTCGCCCGGCTCACTCCGCGGCGCCGTGTGCCCGGTGCATGAAGGAGAGGCCATCGGCACGTGCGAGCGGTGCGGGACGTTCCTCTGCGAGCGCTGCGGCGTCGGCACCGGCGCTTCGCTCTGCGAAGAGTGCGATACGCGCGCACAGCCGGCCGACGAGAAGCGGGTGGCGAAGCGGAAGGTCAACGCGGTGGTGGCCTTCATGCTGCTGTTCGGGCTGCCCGCGCTGGCCGCGCTGATCCTCGCCCTGCGCGGGCTCACGCGTTCGTGAGCACCCGCAGCAGCTCTTCTCCGTAGATCGTCACGCGCTTCTCTCCGAACCAGCGCAGCGTGCGCAGGTCGCCGAGCGTGCGCGGCGCCGCGGCGGCGAGCTCATCGATCAGCGGGTTCGGCAGCACTGCGGAGGCGGTGATCTTCCGCTGCTTCGCCATCGTGGTGCGCCAGATCTTCAGCGCCTCCGCACGACGACGCCGGCCCGGATCGCGCGCGCCCTTGTCCTCTTCCGGTGCCGCGAGCTCGCCTCGCTCCGCCCGTCCCTTGAGGTCCGCGAGCACCGAGAGCACCTCGTCGCCGTGTTCGCGCACGAAGCCGCCGCGCACGCCCTCTCGCTTCACCAGTTCGCGCGCGTCCTTCGGTGGCCGGGTGGCGATGGCGGTGATCGCCGCGTTGGACAACATGCGGCCCATGGGCACGTTCGCGGCCTCGGCCCACTGCAGGCGCAGCGCGTGGAGCCGCTCCGCGATGGCGCGCGCGAGCAGGAACTCCTCCGGCTTCATCTGGTGCTTCGGCAGCTTCGCCTTGAACTCCACCGCCGCGTCCGGGCGGCCGGCGGCCTCCTCCGCGAGGCGCTCGCAGTCGAGCAGCACCTCCTCGAGGATGTCGCCCTTCGCGCACTCGTCGCGCACCTGCCGGCCAATCTCCACGAGGTACCGCACGTCGTCCGCGATGTACTCGCGCATGCCCGGCGGCAGCGGACGCAGGGAGAAGTCCGACTGCTGGTGCTCCTTCTTCAGCTCCACGCCGAGCCGCTCGCGCACCAGATCCGCCAGCCCGACCTTCTGCCAGCCGAGCAGCGTGGCCGCGCGGTGCGTGTCGAACAGGCCCTTCACCCGCAGGCCCTGCTCGGCGAGGTACTGCAGGTCGCCGCCGGCCGCGTGAAAGAACTTCGTGCGCTGGGGATCCGCGAATGGAGCCTGAAGCGCCTTCGCCGCGTCTACGTCCGGCTGCAGCGTGTCGAAGAGGAACACGTCCTCGCCGCTGTTCACCTGCACGAAGCAGAGGCGTGCGCGAAACGCGTGCATCGCGTCCGCCTCCACGTCCACCGCCAGCTCCTGTGCGTTTCCGATCCGCTCGGCCGCCTGCTCTACCGAGGGAGCGTTGACCACATCGATCGCGCCTTCAGGCCACTTCGCCATGCGGCGCGGACCCTAGGCGATCCGGTGACCTTGGGATAGGACTGCCGCCGGATGACGGAAGAACAGAAGCTGGAGAAGTCGCTCCTCGGCCACGTGGGTCGCGCCATCGCGGACTTCTCGCTGATCCAGCCGAACGATCGGATCCTCGTCGGCGTCTCCGGCGGCAAGGACTCGCACACGCTGCTGTGGCTCCTGCGCGAGCTGCAGCGCAAGGCCCCGGTGCCGTTCGAGCTGCTCGCGGTGAACCTCGACCAGGGCCATCCGGGCTTCCCCGGTCACCTGCTCGTCGAGTACTTCGAGCGCGAGGGCTTCCCCTACAAGATGCTGAAGGAGGACACCTACAGCATCGTCCTCGAGAAGCTCGAGCCGGGGAAGACGCAGTGCTCGCTCTGCTCGAGGCTGCGGCGCGGCATCCTCTACAACGCGGCGGTGCACCTCGGGTGCAACAAGATCGCGCTCGGGCACCACCGCGACGACGTGATCGAGACGCTGATGCTGAACCTGCTCTTCGCGGGCTCGGTGAAGGCGATGCCGCCGCTCCTGCGCAGCGACGACGGGCGCAACACCGTCATCCGCCCGCTCTGCTACGCGCCGGAGAAGGAGATCGCGCGCTACGCGGAGCTGCGGAAGTTCCCCATCATTCCGTGCGACCTCTGCGGCTCGCAGGAGCAGCTCCAGCGCAAGCGCGTGAAGCGGCTCATCGACGAGCTCGGGAAGGACATCCCGAACGTGCGCAACAGCCTGCTCGCGGCGGTGCAGAACGTGCGGCCCTCGCACCTGATGGACCGGTCGCTGTTCACGCCGGAGCCGGCAGTCGCAGCACCGAACGTCGTCGGGTCACAGGACCGGGAAGGGAGGCCGCATGCCGAAGGATGAGGTGCTGAAGGCGCGCCGCGATCGCAACGCCGCGCTGGTGGAGGTGATGCTCCTCGCCGCGATGGCGGACGGCCGCGTGTCGCAGACGGAAATGCAGACGTTGCTGCGCCGGGTGCTCGAGCGCCCCGAGTTCGAGGGCACGCGCTCCGACGAACTCAACGCGCTGGTGGAGAGCTCGGTGGCGCGGCTGGCGGCAGCGCCGAACCTCGAGGAGATCCTCCGTTCGCTGCGGGAGCGGCTGCCGGATCACAAGAACCGGATGCTCGCGTTCGGCCTCGCTGCCGCGGTGGCGTTCAGCGATCAGCGGGCCACGCGCGCGGAGCTCGGCCTGCTGAAGACCTTCCAGGCCGCGCTGGGCATCGCCGAGGACGAGGTCGCGCAGATCATCGACGTGATCGAGCAGGGCGGCTCTTTGGCGGAGGCGCTCGGTGAGCCGCTGGAGCGCCTCTACGCGGAGGTGATGGTGCTCGTGAGCGCCGCGGACGGTCAGCTCACCCCGCGCGAGACGCGCACGCTGGTGGAGACCTTCGCCGCGGATCCCGCGTTCGAGAACGTCGGCCCCGAGCGCGCGATGTCCTTCGTCAGCGACGCGGTGTCCGCGCTCTCCAGCGAGGGCTTGTCGCACCGGCTCCGCGTCCTCGCGCACGGGCTGACCACGCACGCGCAGCGGGTGAAGGCGTACCGGCTCGCCACGCGCATCGCCGCGGCGGCGACGGACATGCGCCCGCAGCAGCGGATCCTCGATCTGCTCCAGGCCACCTTCGGGATCGCCGACGACGAAGTGAGTGTCGCGCGCCGCGAGGCCGGCCTGCCGGAGACGGCGTAGCGCTACTGCCGGATCATCAGCGCGAACGAGCCGCTGATCCAGAAGGGCCAGGTCATGTCGGTGCGCACCGGATAGCCCCGGTGCCTGCCGGTGACCTCGACCCCCAGCGAGGCGCGCTTGCCGATCCGCGACAGTGAGGTGAGCGAGATCCCCGGCGCGATGCCGGCCACGTTGTAGCTGTGCACTCCGGAGATGGGCGCGGAGCCGATCTCGCCCAGGCTGGCGGCGGTCAGATGCAGCCGCGGTGTGACGACGAAGCGCTGCCACGGCGCGACCTCCGCCTCCAGCAGCAGCGCTCCGGTGACCTCCGCCGCGAGGTCGAGCCTCACGCGCGTAGTGACGAGCCCTGCCCACGCGAACGCCCGGTCCGGCGCATGCGACAGCGCGCGCTTGAGACCGATCTCCGCGCCCGCGGAGCCGAGCCGCAGCACCCCGTCGATCTCGTCTTCGAGGCCCACCCTCGCGGAGAGGTCGAAGCCCGAGCCGTTGACCGAGACGAATTCGGCGAGCGGATCCTTTGTCGACGCGAGCGGTGGGCGCATCACCGGACGAAGCGCCACGCCGTGGCTCAACTCCAGCGCGACCTCCACCTCGCCGTGACCCATGGGCCGCGCGGACTGCATGGTCGCGGTGCTCGCGCAGCCGGCGAGCGACGTGAGGAGGAAGAGAGCGGGGAGCGCGCGCATGGCGGCACTATCCCGGTTCGCGGCTCTCGGCGCCACGAGGCCGCTACGGCTTCTTCAGCGACTTCTTCGTTCCGCTGGGTCGCGAGGTGCGCGGCGCGCCGGGTGACGTGGGAGCGGCCGTCGCGGCCGGTGCTGCCGAAGGCGCAGTGCCGTGGCCGGCATGGAACGGCGAGACCGCGACCTGGGTGGGCTCGGAGTGGAAGCGGTCCTCGGCGAGCTCGTCGCGGAAGAGCTCGCGCATGAAGGCGGAGAGGTGCGCCACGGTGCCCGGCAGCCGCTGCTGGACGAGGAAGTCCTCGAGCTCGAGCTGGAACTCGCCCATCGTCTGGTAGCGCTCGCTGCGCGGGCGGGCCAGCGCCTTGAGGACGATCGGATCGAGTCCCTTCGGCAGCCCCTTCACCGCCTGCGAGGGCGGGACGATCTTCGCGCCGACCACGGCCTTCAACGTCGCGGTGTCGTTCTCGCGCTTGAAGAGCCGCGAGGAGGTGAGGACCTCGTAGAAGACGGTGCCGAGCCCGAAGATGTCGCTGCGGTGATCGAGCTCCTCGCCGCGCGCCTGCTCCGGGGACATGTACGCGTACTTGCCCTTGATGGTGCCGGTGAGCGTGTTGCTGATCTTCCCCACCGCCTTCGCCACACCGAAGTCGATCATCTTCACCGAGCCGTTGAAGCCGATGAGGATGTTCTGCGGCGAGATGTCGCGGTGGATGAGTCCGAGCGGCTTGCCGGTCGCGGTCTTTGCCCGGTGCGCGAAGTCGAGGCCCGCCGCGGCGTCCGCGATGATCCGGCACTTCAGCGCCAGCGGCAGCCCGCCGAGCTCGTCGTCCGCCTTCGCGTTCACGACGCGCAGCGACTCGCCGTGGATGTACTCCATGGCGATGTAGAAGACGCCGTCCACCTCTCCGAGATCGAAGATCTGCGAGATGTTCGGGTGGTTCAGCGCCGCGGCGATGCGCGCTTCGTCGAAGAGCATCTCGATGAAGTCCTCCTCCTCGGCGAGGTGGGGGAGGACGCGCTTCACCACGAGCAGCTTCTCGAACCCGCCGGCGCCGACCTGCCGCGCGAGGAACACCTCGCCCATCCCGCCGACCGCGAGCCGCCGCAGGAGCTGGTAACGACCGAAGGCCTCGGGCATCCGAACGCGCGCACGCAGTGGGACGTGAACGCGAAGTCAGGATAACCCCGGCGCGAGCCCTTCCCAAGCGCACGTCATGCCGCGCGGTCTCTACGTCAGCGCCCGCAGCGCCTTGCGGTAGTAGTTCAGCCGGTCGCTGTAGCCGTTGTAGCCGCCGTTGATGCGGAGGGTGACGCCGCGAAAGTCGCCCCGGTCCGCGTAGGCGTTGAGGCCGCGGCTCTTCCAGTACCAGGCCGCGATCCGGAAGCCGACGGAGGGCCGGCTCGCCATCTTCGGGTTCGCCTCCAGCGGAAGCCCCAGCGCCTTGCCGGCGGCGCGGTAGTTCGCCCGGCCGGTGATCTGGATCGGTCCGCGGCCCTTGTAGCGGACGCCGTCGCCCGGTCGCACGTTGCCCAGATCGCGCCGGCCCTCGTAGGCGGCGCCGCTGGCGATCTCCTCGAAGTAGCGCAGCTGCACGCTCTCGTGCGCGAGCTGCGCGAGGAACATCGCCTTGCGCTTGGTGGTGGTGATCTGCGCCTCGGCCATCGCCCGGTTGAGCAGCGGGAGGTACGCGCGCGCCTTCGCCTCCGAGAGCAGCGGCATCACCGCGCGGAGCTGACCGAGCGTCACGTCCTTCGCGGCCTGCTTCATCTTCGCGAGCTGCCCCGCGCCGATGGCCCCGTCCACGGCCATCCCGTACATCCGCTCGAACTTGCGAGACGCCGCCCGGGTGCGCGCGTCGAAGAGCCCGTCCACCTTGCCGGGGTTCAGCCCGAGCTTCTTCAGCAGCTCCTCGCTGCGCTTCACCGCGGCGCTCTTCTCGCCCACGTTCTGCGCCGGGCTGGTGCCGTTCTTCGCGTAGATGACGCGCGAGGAGAGGGCCCGCCACGTCCCCGGCCCGAGCCTCCCCGTCGCCTCGAGGCCCATCCGCTGCTGGAATGCCTTCAGCGCGCCCTCGGTCCGCGCGTCGAAGCGGCCGTCCACGCCCTTCGGATCGAAGCCCGCGCGCTTGAGGTGCAGCTGCAGGTTCTTCACCGCGCGGCCCTCGTCACCGAGCATGAGCCCGGTGAGCTTCCGGGTGACCGGGTTCCCCTCGGCATCGAGCTTCGGCGCACCGGTGGACGGGTCGAGGACCGGCACCTCGCGGAGCTTCTTCGCCTCGCGAGCGGTCTCCGCGTCGAGCCGCTTCTTCTGCGCCACCGCCTGCGTGACGCGCCCGCGCCAGGGCGTGTGGGAGAGGGCCTTCGTTTCCCGCTGCAGCGACGCCTGCGCACGCTCGCCGAGCACCCCGCTGACCCTTCCTACGTCCGCCTTGCCCTGGTCGCGCTGGAACTGCTCGACCGCCGCCTTCGTCTTCGCGTCGAAGGTGCCGTCGATCTTCCCCACGTCGTAGCCGAGCCGCGCGAGCCGCTTCTCCGCGGTCTTCACCTCCGCGTCGCGCTGGCCAACGCCGAACACGTCGCGGCCGTGGTGGTTGCGCACGCGCGTCTGCACCGCCTTCAGCGCGGCGAAGGTCTTCGCATCCAGCTGGCCGGTGACGGAGAGCCCGCGCGCCTTCTGGAACGCCCGCAGCGCCTTTGCCGTCTGCGCGGTGAACTTCGTGTCCTGCACGCCGGGATCGAAGCCGGCAGTGCGCAGCATCCGCTCCAGCCACTTCACCGCGTTGGCGGTGGTGCCCTCGGCGAGCGACTGCTGCGACTGCAGCGCCCGCGAGATGGCCTCGTTGCCTCGCGCGTCGGCGCGCTTCAGGGATGCGAGCGACATGAAAGGGCTCCTCGGGGCGGGGACCTCTCCGGTTATCCGGGCCGGGCCCCGCGCGGTTGCGGCGGCGTCTCAGAAAGCGAGAAACATGAAATATATTGCCGGTCAGCGGATGCGCACCGCGTCGGCGATGACCACGCCGGTGGCGCTCGTCCAGCGCGAGAGGCGGATGCGGTTCCAGCCCTTGGTGAAGCTCCAGGTGCCGAGCGTGTTCCACTTCCCGCCGTTGAGCTGCTGGTTCGCGTAGGCGGTGCCGACCTTCGTGCCGCTCGCGTTGGTCGCCATGAAGGGCACGGAGCTCGAGCGGTTCGAGCCCTGCGTCCACCACGCGTCCACCGTCCGCGTGCCTGCGGCCGGGAGGTAGAACCAGAAGTCGAAGGTGTCGCTGATCGGCGCGGCGGAGGCGAAGAGGTAGCCGGTCCCGTAGAAGCCGGCCGTGGCCGACGTCGAGGTCCAGGCGTCGGAGTGCGAGACCCTCGCCACCGCCGGATCGTTCTTCGCGTCGTGGCTGTCGACGATGATCGTCGTCGAAGGCGCGGGCGTCGGCTCGACCCAGACCGGGCTGCTCTTGAAGTTGCCGTACAACAGCGCGACGAGTGACGAGCCTCCCCACTGGCTCGTCCCGCACTGCGAGGCGTAGGCGCCGACCCAGGGCGTGTACGTGTAGAGCGCGGCGGTGGCGTTGTTCGCGGGCGTGACCCAGCAGTTGTCGGAGGTCTTCTTCGCCACGCCCTTCTTCCAGCCGCTGATCGTCGTGCCTCCGGCCTCGAGGTCGTCGAGGTAGCCGCGGAACTTCATCGCCGAGCACTCGATCTGGTTGCCGAAGCCGGACCAGGTGGTGCTGCAGCCGCCGCTGTCGGGGCACGCGCAGCCGGTGGCCTTGTGCAGGTTCGTCGAGGTGCCGCTGCGGATGAGGCCGGACTCGGTCTCGATGCGCGCGAGCATGTACACGGGGTTGATGTCGTACGCGCGGCTGCGCTGCACGATGAGCTGCGCCGCGGTCTTTCCCCACTGCGGGTCGGTGTAGTTCGCGAGGTAGCTGCCCTTCGACTGCAGGAAGCTCTGCACCTGCGCGACGGTCACCCACTGGTAGCCCGCCATGTCCTCGTCGGTGAGCAGGTTGTGCATGTTCAGCGAGCCCAGCGCCGCGTCCATCTGCCGCAATTCCTCGCTGCGCGGATCCTCGCCGGGCGTCTGATTGTCGGACACCAGCTCCAGCTCGCCGCCGCAACCGGCGGTCAGCGCGGCGAGAACGACGGCGGACAGCGCGAATCGAAAGGTGCCCATCTGCCCCTCCTGTCACGGCGAAGTTTCAGTCGCCACGCGGGTTTACGGGGGAGGGGAGCAGTGGGTGTGCCAGAGGAGGTCACTCACTCCGAAAGGGTGACCGAACTGCAAACGTTCCTGACGGTTCGGCCGACCTCTTTGAGGACGGGTGGCGACTGAAGTCAGGTCATGCGCCAGGCCATCTGTCGCGCGCGGGTTTCACCTCCGACGCGGGCTATGGGCGCCGGCCGATCCACACGGTGCGCGTCGTGCGGACCACCAGATCGTCTCGGTCCTTCACCGTCGCGAACAGCGCGTCGAGCGCGTTCAGGTCTTCGGCGCTGAGCCGGTCCGCGAGTCGCTCGCGCATGCGCCCGATGGCGAGCTCCGCATAGCGCCGCGCGTTGGTCGGCAGTGGTGGTTGCACCGCGATGTCGAAGTGGCGTTCGGCGACGAGCTCGAAGCCCGCCGCCTTCAACCGTGCGCCCCAGTCGAGCCCCATGTGCATGCCCGCGTTGCGTCGGAACTGATCGAGCTCCGCATGACAACGCTCCTCCAACGCAGCGTCCGCGGGATCGGCAAGGAACCGTGGAAAAGAATCGAGCTCGGTGATCATGAAGGCGCCGCCGGGACGAAGCAGCCCACGCACCTGCGCGAGCGTGCGATCCGGATCGGCGAGGTGATGCATCGAGGCCGAGGCCCACACGAGCTCGGCGGGCCCGAGATCTTCAGGCCACTGCGCAGCGTCCAGGTCCACGCGCACGGATCGCACGCGATCGGCGAGCCCTGCTTCGGTGGCTCGATGTCGCAGGTGCTCGAGCATGTGCTCGTCCATGTCCACCGCGATCACCTCGGCACGCGGCAGGTGCCGCGCGAGCGCCAGCGTTCCGGTCCCGCTTCCCGCCCCGAGATCGATGATCCGAACGGGACGGTCCTGAGCGACCAGCGAGCCCGCCCACGCGATCAGCTCCCGGTGATGCTCGTGGAGCACGTCCGCGTCGAGGTCGAGCAGCTCGGCCATCCCTTCCGCGCCATCGTGCGTGCCCCCGTGAGCGTGACCGTGCCCGTGGTGCCCTTCGCCATGTCCGTGCTTGCCGTGTCGGTGGTCGTGTCCCATCCACCGACCGTAACGCGTGCATTGCCCGCAAAGAGAAGAGGGGCGCCACCGCGCGCCGGCGATGGCCCCCCTCACTGAAGCTTCAACGAACGGCCGCTACTGCGTCACCGTGCCGCACTCACTCGTGTAGCGGACCTCGATGGTCTGGCCGGGTGCAGGCACGCTGCCGGCGTCGAACACGATCGCGTTGCGGGTCGCGTCGAAGGTCCAGGCCTCCACGCGGGTGCCGTTGACGTACACGCGGATGTCGCTCGGGCCCGCCGCCTGGAACGAGAGCTGGAAGTCCCGCTGCGGACCGGACGCCCGCGACAGCACCTGGCCGAGCAGGCTCGAGTACGAGGACGCGCACACCGGATGGACCGCACCGCCCGTATCGCGGGCGACCCGCTGGAACCGCGGCGCGTCGGGCGTCACGGTGCTGTTCGGCGCGCACGAACCGTCCGGCACGATGGCGAAGGCCTGCGTGCGGTGCGACTGGTTCGGACCCTTCAGGCCGCGGAGGAACTCGACGTACGAGCCCGCGCCGAAGCCGGAGTGGTCGTCCTCGTCGGCGAGGAACACCACCGCGAGCCGCGCCGACGGACGGAGGAAGCCGAGGTTGCCGTCGTTCGGCTGCGCGGTGCGCGGATCATCCGTGCGGTCGATCAGCGGAGAGGACAGCGCCATGCGCATCGTCTCGAGGCCCTGCACGAGGTTGTGGCACGCGCCCACGCCCACGTTCTGCTGGATGCCGGAGACGTTGGCGGAGGCCGCCGCGTAGATCCTCGGCCGTGCACCATCCACCGGCACTAGCCGGCCCGCGTCACCGCCCTGCGACGCGCCACCGCACACGTTGCGCGCCACGAGACCGGTGCTCGTCACGCCCACCTGCACCGAGAGGCCCTGCGACTCGGCGCTGGAGACGAAGCCGGGGATGGCCGACTGCAGGCGCGCCTGGTACGGCGCCATGGTCGTGGTGTTCGAGACCACGAAGAGCACGTCCACCTGGTTCGCGGTGCCCTGGGTGAAGCGATCCACCGCGCTGCCCTCGTGGTTCGTCTCGGCCCACAGCGGCACGGTGAAAGGCACCGGGTCCGCGGCCGTGGAGATGAACAACGGGCTGTAGTGCTGACCGAGCACGTTGCGCGCGTAGGTCACCTCGACCTCGAAGCCCTCACCCGGCTGCAGCGTGAGCGGGAAGGTGGGCTGTTCGGTGAGGCTGTACTGCGTGCTCGTGCCGTCGCCGATTCGCGCGCCATCGACGGTGATCGGATTGGGGCACGCGTTGGAGACGTGCACGCGCCGGGGCTCCGGCGAGCAGTCGTAGCGGATGGGCCCGAAGTCCAGCGTGGCCGGCGCGGCGACGAGACAGCCCTGCAGCGCGCTCACCCGAAGCGGCAACCGGATGACCGGATTCGCCGGGTCGTTGATGGTGATCGAGAGTTCGCCCTCGTAGGCGCCGGGCGTCGTCGGACGCACGCCGATCATCGCGCTGAACGCGGTGTCGAACGGGACCACGCCGCCGGGGATGTCACCGCCAGGGAGGAAGAACACGCCGCCCGCGTCGTTGGAGAGCTGGATGTCCTTCACCGCGCAGGTGTCCGCGCCCGCGTTCTCGAAGCGGAAGCCGAGGATCGCCTCGCCGCCCGGGTTCACGTTGCCGAAGTCGAGCGCCGGCCACGGCAGCACGCGCCACTTGCAGATGCCGGGGTCGTACGAGCGTCCGCGCACCGTCACCCAGCGCACCGCGTCGGCCGGGTTCGGATCGTCGGTGCGGAAGCCGATGGTGGCGGCGAACTCGCCCACGCCGGTGGGCTGGAAGAAGACCTCCACGTCGAGGTAGTCCGCGCCCGGCTGGATCTCGATGGCCGGTGCATCGAAGCGCGGCCAGGCGCCGCCGGACCAGTCGGTGGTGGTGCCGTCACGCCGCGGACGACCCACGCCGAAGTGCTCGGCCGAACCCTGCGCGTCGGTGCCGATGAAGACGACCGGACCGTTCGCGCCCGCGTTGGTCAGGCGCACCGTGCGGCCGGACTTGCCGCCCATGGGGACCTCGCCGAAGTCGATGTCGATCGGCGTGAGCGCGAGCTGTGCGCGGCCGCCACGCGCGTCGAGGATGACCTGCGCCGAGCGCGCCTTGTTCGAGGTGTAGTCCACGTCCAGCGTGCCCACGTTCGGGCCCGCGAAGCGTGCGGCGAACTCCATCGGCACCGGGACCGTCTCGCCCGGCCCGAGGTTGCGCCCACCGAGGTTGTCGAGCGGCACGAAGGACTCGTCGCTGGTGCGCAGCGCGCTGATCGCGACCGGACGCCAGGTGATGTTCGTCATGCGCGTGAAGGACTGCGTGCGCTCGTGCACCGGGATCTCGTCGAACGGAATCGGCGCGGGGACGAACTCGAAGGCGTGCGCCACCGAGCGGCCCTTGAGCTCCACCTCCGCCGGCGTGCAGTCGGCGCAGGCACGGACCTGCACCCGCGCGCCGCGATCACCGAGCGTGGTGGGAGCGAACTTCGCCTTCACCTTCACCGTGCTCTTCGGCGGGACGTTGATCGTGTCGGTGGTGAACTCGCCCGTGCCGTCGTGCTGCACCGCGACGGAGAGCGGGATGTCCACCGGGTTGGTGACGTTCAGCTCCAGCTCGCGATCCGACTCGACCTCCAGCGTCTCGAAGTCGATCAGCGGTGGGTCGAACTGGATCGGCGTCGGCGTGCCCACGCCGCGCACGAACACCGGATCCTCGGACCGCCAGAGCGCGTCGGTCTGCACCTTCACCGAGCTCTTCAGCTCACCCTCTTTCAGCGGGTGGAACTTCACCTTCACCGATCGGGTCTCGCCCGACTTCAAAAGCTCCTGTGCGTACTCCACGTGGAAGGACGGATTGCCTTCCAGCTCGAGTGCCTCGACCAGCGTGAACGGAACGTGCCCCACGTTGCGGACGACGATCTCGCGCTCACGCCACTCACCCACCGGCACCTCACCGAAATCCAGCGCTGCCTGGTCGAACACCGCAGTCGCGTGGACCGACTTCACCCAGTCGCCGTCGTGACATGCGACCAGGGCAGCCGACATGAGGATCGCCGACACCGCGCTCCGAATCTCCCGCCTCGCCATCCCCCACTCCCGATCAAGAGCCGCCCCGCACCCGCTGGCGCAGGGCTGTGGGCAACGCACGTATCAATTCCCATACCGGCCCCTGCCCCGCGGTGGGGCCGCCCGTTTCCGGGCATTTGCGGAGTGGTGAACGCGACGATCGGGACCGAGGTGCGCCTCGGGGGCACCCGTGGGGGACGGATGGGAAATCCGTTTCACACCCGGGTGACGAACGCGGCGACGTGCCGAGCGACCTCGTCCGGACTGTCGAGGTGGACGTGGTGCGAGCCGGGCACCGCGATCGGTGGATCAGCGCGGAGGGCCTGCAGGCGGGCCCCCATCTGCGCGTCGTCGAGCGAGTAGCCGTGGGTGCCGTGGATCACCTGCACCGGACAGCTGATCGCGCGGAAGAGCGCCAGCGTCTGGGCCTCGTCGAACGCCATGCCGAACGCGCGCCGATGCGCGGGATCGAAGGTGAAGCGAACGCCGGTGCCGCCCCCGTCCGTTCCGCCTGGGGCGCTCACGGGTTCGGTGCCGTGACGCGCGAACAGCAGAGCCGCCTCTTCGCTGAGCCCCGAGTTGTTCGCGCGCAGCTTCGCGGCGGCCTCGTCCACATTGGCGTAGACGCGCTTCAGCGCGGGCTTGTGCAGATCGCGGAGGAAGCGCCGGAGCCGGTCCACCGCGGCCTCGGGCTCGCCGCCGGAGGGACCGAGGCTCTCGATCGAGGTGAGCGATCGCACCCGTTCCGGACGCGCCGCCGCGTAGAGCAACGCCACCGTTCCGCCGAGCGAGTGGCCGACGAGGTGGACGGACTCGAGGCCCAGCGCGTCGAGAAGGAAGTCCACGTCCGCGAGGTAGTCGGTCACGTGGTAGAGGCCGCCCGGCGCGTGACCGCTCCGGCCGTGACCGCGCAGGTCGAGCGCGATCGTCCGAAAGGTCTGGGGGAGCTTCGCGATCAGCGGGTCGAAGCCGCGGCCGTGATCGAGCCAGCCGTGGATGAAGAGGAGCGGCGGCGTGCCCGCGGGATTCCGGTCCAGGGCGAAGAGCCGGACCGCCGGCGCTTCGAGGTGACGTTCGATGATCGGGGCGGGCTCTGCGTTCACGCCGAGGACCGTACCAACCCGCGGCCTGGCCGGTGGGACGACGAGAAGGTCCGACGCGATCGAGTGCGGGGCGCATCGCCTCCCATCGTGCACCAGCGGTGGGCAAAGCGGAGGCGACGGGCGCGGCTGCTGGCCCCCCGTACAGCTCGCGGGACACCGAGGCGGGATCTACCTAATGCGCCCATGTCGAGCCTGAGGTCGTTTGGTCAGTACCGGCTGCTGAAAAAGCTCGCCGCCGGCGGAATGGCGGAGATCTTCCTCGCCAAGCAGGTCGGACCTCACGGCTTCGAGCGGGATGTGGTCATCAAGCGCCTGCGACCCGAGCACCACGCGCGCTCGGACTACGTGACGATGTTCTTCGACGAGGCGCGGCTCGCGGCGCGGCTGACGCATCCGAACGTGGTGCAGATCCACGACCTCGGGATGATCGGCGGGCATCACTTCCTCTGCATGGAGTACCTCGCCGGAGAGGACCTCGCGTACCTCCTGAGGGCAGGGAAGGCGCGGGGCGTGGAGATGCCCCCGTCGATCGCCGCGCGGCTCGTGGCCGAGGCAGCGCACGGCTTGCACTACGCGCACGAGCTGCCGGACGAGGAGGGCCGGCCGCTGCGGATCGTGCACCGCGACGTCACGCCGTCGAACCTCTTCGTCACCTACGACGGCCAGGTGAAGGTGCTCGACTTCGGCGTCGCGCGCGCGGAGTCCCGGCTGACGATCACGGGTGATGGGCTGCTGAAGGGAAAGGCCGCCTATGCCGCGCCGGAGCAGGTGCAGGGCGCGCAGGCGGATCGCCGCTGCGACGTGTACATGCTCGGGCTCGTGCTCTACGAGCTGCTCACGGGCATCCAGCCGTTCCTCGCCGAGACACCGCTGCAGATGCTCCACGCAGTGCTCGCCGGACGGGCGCCGCCGCTCTCGACCTTGCGGCCGGACCTGCCGGAGAACCTCGTCGCGCTGGTGGAGAAGGCGATGTCGCGCGATCCCGGCGCGCGCTTCCAGACGGCGGGAGAGCTCGCCGCGGCGTTGGAGGGATTCCTCGGGGACTACACGACCACCAGCGCGAACCGGGCGCTGCGAGCGTACGTGAAACATCTCGTGCCGGCGGGGCGGGTGGAGGCACGCAGCCACATTCCCTCGTTGCTGACCCTCCGCGCGCGTGGCGTGGCGGTGACCGGCTTCACCGATCCGGAGGTGCCGGCGGTCGCAGTGGCTCCGGCTCCGGCCGCGACCGTTCCATCGGACGCCGAGGCCGACGAGCTTTTGTCCGTGGTCGAGGTCACTCCGATCGATGAGACGCAGTCGGTGGCTGAACCGGATGGCACGGAGGAGGTGCCGCCGCCGGTGGTCCCGCACTTCGATGCCGCGCCGCAGGTTGCGGAACCGCCGGTGGTTCCGCCAGTCGGGAGCGCAGCGGTTGGGGCTCCGGCCCGCGTGAACCGGAACCCCGCGTTGTTCACCGTCTCCGCCTTCGCGGCCGCGCTGCTCGTCTCGGTGTCCATCGGCGTGGTGCTCACCGCGGACGCGCGCACCGGCGGCCTGCCTGCGGAGGTCGAGAGCACGATCATCGCCGAGGCGGTGGCCGGTGGTGCGCATGAGGGTGAAGTCGCTGCCGCTGACGTCATCGCTGCGTGGTCAGGAGAGGGCGCGGATGGCGCGGAGGATGCGCCGAGCGCCCGTGCCGCGGACGACGAAGAGACCTCGAGAGCGGAACCCGCTGTCGCTGAGCCGGTATCCGCCCCCGTGCGGGTGCCGATGGGGCTGCTGACGCTCGACACGGTGCCGTGGACGGAGGTGTACCTGGACCGGAAGCGCGTCGGCGAAACGCCCGTCGTCGAGCACCGGTTGCCCGCGGGCACTCACCGCCTTCGGCTGGTGAACCCGAACAGGGGGATCGATCGAACCGTGCAGGTGAAGGTGCGCGGGAACGAGACGACCCGGCTGCGGCTTCAGCTCTGAGGCTCTGTTTTTGCCGCTGTGGCGAACCGTTCGGTGAAACGAGCGCGTGAGCTGCAACCGGAGGCGCGCACCCGCGCCGCTTCCTCGCTGAGGCCGAACAGCGCGAGGTACTTCTCCACCCGCTCCTCCAACGTCGGCGCCGCGATGCGCTCGCAGACCTCGTCGGCGCTGTAGTTGCGGCAGATCTCCGGGCGCCGGTCGTACACGCTGCAGAGGTTCTCCTCCGTCAGATGTGGGCAACGCAGCCCGAGCGGCTTGTCCAACGCCGCGATGTCCGGCGCGACGCAGCACGCACCACAACGCGTGCACGCGTATTCGCGAGGAGCAGAGGCGTCGGCGGAGGAGGGGAGGGACACGCGCCCTTCATACGTGGTGACGGGAGGCGACGCACGGTGGCTCGAGCTCGCGTGCGTGAAATGCGCCCGCCAGGCGGGCAAGTGGCCAACTACTCCCACTCCCACGCCGAGCGGTATGCGCCCGTCTGCTGCGCGTGCTCGACGAACGCCGCGTAGAAGGGATGGGCGCTGAGCGTGGCGCTGTCTCCCACGACGAAGAGGTGCCGCTTCGCGCGGGTCAGCGCGACGTTCATGCGTCGCGTGTCGGCGAGGAAGCCGACCTGGCCGGTTGCGTTGGAGCGCACCAGCGAGACGAGCACTGCCTCCTTCTCGCGCCCCTGGAACGCATCGACGGTGTCCACCTCCACGTCGGCGGTGTTCTCCGGCGCTGCACCAGACGCCGCCGCTGCGGTGGTGAGCCGCTCGCGAAGCAGCGCGGCCTGGGCGCGGTAGGGCGTGATCAGCGCGAGCTCCCGCGGTGGGAGTCCGCGCTCGAGGAGCGCCAGCGCGCGCGTGACCAGGAGGTCTGCCTCGCCCTCGTTGGAGAGGCTCTCCTCGCCCTCGGCGCGGCCCTCGTCGAAGCCCTTGCCGGCGGTGTCCACGTAGAGCAGCGGCGGCGCCTCCAGCGGAGCAGTGAGCAGGTCCGCCAACGTGCGCCCCGCCACCGAAGGATGCGCGCGCAGCTCCCCGCCGTACATCTGCGCGGAGGGGAACGACATGATCTCCTCGTGCATGCGGTACTGCTCGCGGAGCATCTTCTTCACCCCGTCGCCGTGCTCTTCGAGGAGCCGCTCGAAGAGGCTGCGGCCGAGACCCTTCTCCTGCGCCGCGCGCGAGAGCACGGTCGGCGGCAACTGGCGGTGGTCGCCGGCGAGCACGACCTTCGGCGCCTTGAGGAACGCGAGCAGCGCCAGAGGCTCGATGGCCTGCGTCGCCTCGTCGAGCAGCGCGAGGTCGAACTCGTCCGGTGCGAGCAGCGAACTCTCCAGCATCGTCAGCGTGGCGCAGATGACGTCGGCGCGGCCGAGCACCTCGTCCACGGCCTTGCGCTCGAGCTTCCGCGCCTCGTCGAAGAGCTGGCCCGCCTCCGCCTTCGACGCGCGCGCGTTCTGGAAGCGCTCGCGGCTGCGGCCCTGGGTTCGCTGCCGGCGTGCGTAGCCGAGCAGCGCGTGCGCCTCATCGAAGAGCTCGCGCGAGAGCTGACGGTCCGGATGCGCCTCCACCAGCAGATCGAGCGTGTGCGCCTGCAGCCGCTCGCTCACCCGCGCCGGGTGGCCCACGCGCACCGCGCGGAGCCCCCGCTTCAGGCAGAGGTCGAGCAGGTGGTCCACCGCGGCGTTGCTCATCGCGGTGCAGAGCAGGCGGTCACCGCGCGCCACCGCCTGCACCGCCACCTCGGCGAGCACCGTGCTCTTGCCCGTGCCCGGCGGCCCGTGCACGAGGAACACGTCCTCGGCGTTGAGCGCGCGGAGAGCGGCCTCGCGCTGCTCGGGATTCAGGCGCGCGCCCTCAAGAACCTCCGGCTTCGTCCGGCCCTCGTCGAAGCGCGCGTGCTCGCGGCCGAGAATGACCTCGCGGGTGCGGCGGCCCCGGCCCTTCTCCTGCGCCTTCATCCGCATCACGCCCGTGCGCGCGCGATCGAAGGTCACCTCGTTGGGGACGCGGTCGAGCCGCAGCCGGCCCTCGCGCACGAACTGCGGCGGCGTGCGGTCGAAGGCGATCTCCACCCGCGTGGCGGTGGCGCGGGAGACGATCCCGCTCGGCGCGGAGGGCTCCCAGTCCGCCTTTCGCGGCCGCAGCTCCACCAGCTCTCCCGGTGAGAGGCGCGCGCTCAACACGCGGCGATCCCCGCGCTCGAAGGTGACGAGGAAGCGCCCGCCGAGGCCCACGTCCTCCTCCACCGCCTCGAGGTCCAGGACCACGATCCCGCGCGCCTCCAGCTCGGAGAGGGGGAGGGACTGGCGGTCGGCCTCGAGGCGAGCGCGGGCCTCCTGTCGCTCGAGCTCGATCAGCGCGGCCAGCTCGTCGAACCAGCGTTCGTCTCGGGGCATGGCCGTGCATTAGGACGTGCCCGCCCCCGCGTTGATACCGGAAATATATTGCATGTCCCGCACGCGCTCGGCGCACGCGGCCGCGTCCGGCCTGCGACATCGCCGTTCGCGGAGCGCGCATATGCAGCGAGTGGTGACCTATGCAGGCGCCCATGACTGCCGCGCTCGCCCACGACGCCGACCCGCTGCGCTGGAACCTCTCCGACCTCTACGCCTCGCCGGCGGATCCGAAGCTGGAGGCGGATCTCTTCGCCGCGAACGATCTCGCGCAGGCCTTCGCGAGGAAGTACCGCGGCCGGCTCGCGCTCATGTCTCCGGCGGAGGTGGCGGAGGCGCTGAAGGAGTACGAGACGCTGCTCGACCGCGCGTACCGCCCGCAGCTGTACGCCTCCATGCTCTTCGCAGGGCAGACGGACGACGCGGGCGCGCAGGCGCTGCTCAACCGCACCCGCCAGGCGACGACCGAGGTCTTCAACGAGGTGAAGTTCCTCGAGGTCGAGCTGAAGAAGCTCATGGACGAGCTCTTCGCGAAGCTCGCCTCCGCGCCGGAGCTGGAGCCCTGGCGTCACTGGCTGCTCGCCACGCGCCGGTTCGCGCCGCACACGCTGAGCGAGGCGGAGGAGAAGCTCGCGGACGTGAAGAACCTCACCGGCCGCGCCGCGTTCTCGCAGCTCTACACCGAGGTCAGCGGCCGGATGCGCATCCCGCTCGAGCTCCCGGCGGAGGAGGGCGGGGGGACCCAGCACCGAGAGGTGACGGTGGCCGAGGCCCGCGCGCTGAGGTCGAGCACCGACCGCGAGGTTCGCCGCCGCGCGTCCGACGGATTGATGTCTGCCTTCGAAGGCCAGAGCCACGTCCTCAACTTCTGCTTCAACACGCTCTTCCAGGACCACGCGCTGGAGACGGAGCTGCGCGGCTTCGAGCGGGTGACCGATCCGACCTTCCTCGACGACGAGCTCTCCCACGAGGTCGTCGAGGCGCTGATGACGGCCACCGAGGCGAACTACGCGCTGGCGCAGCGATACATGCGGCTGAAGGCGAAGGTGCTCGGGCTGGAGGGAGACTTCGCCTCGCACGATCTGCTCGCGCCGCTGGAGACGGCGGAGAAGAAGATCGGCTGGGACGAGGGCCGGCGGATGGTGACCGACGCATTCGGCGCCTTCGACGGGCGCTTCGCCGACATCGCCCGCGAGTTCTTCGACAAGCGCTGGATCGACGTGCGGCCACGGCAGGGCAAGCGGGACGGCGCGTTCTGCTCGGGGATGTTGCCGTCGCTGCACCCGTACGTGCTGCTCAACTACAACGACCGGATCGAGGACGTCTCCACGCTCGCGCACGAGCTGGGACACGGCATCCACTTCTACCTCTCGCGTCGGCAGTCGCCGCTGAACTTCTGGCCCACCACGCCGCTCGCCGAGACCGCGTCCGTGTTCGCGGAGCTCCTTCTGATGCGCCGGCTCTTCGATGCGGAGCGCGATCCGGTGGTGCGCCGGAACCTGCTCGCGGTGCGCATCGAGGACGTGCTCGCCACCGTCTTCAACCAGGTCGCCTACACCCGCTGGGAGATGCGCGCGCACGCGCGGCGGGCCGAGGGCGTGGTGCCGGCGGAGGACTTCTCGAAGCTGTGGATGGAGGAGCGGGGGCGCCTCTACGGCGACTCGGTGAAGCTCTTCCCGCGCGACCGGTGGGGCTGGATCAGCATCCCGCACTTCGTCAGCTACCGCTTCTATTGCTACAGCTACGCGTTCGGGCAGCTGCTCGTGCTCGCGCTCTACCGCCGCTTCGAGGAGGAGGGCTCGGCCTTCATCCCGCGCTACGTGGAGCTGCTCTCCTCCGGCTCGTCCGACACGCCGCAGGCGCTGCTCGCGCGGGTGGGGCTGGACATCACCTCGCCCACCTTCTGGAGCGCGGGCTTCGAAACCGTGCGCGGGATGATCGACGACTTCGAAGGGCTCGTTCAGTCCACGTCCACGTCGGAGTCGGGATCGAACTCCACGTCGTCGCGGTAGTCACCGAACGGCGAGCCGGCCTGGCCTCCGCTCGGTGCCGGCGCGTCGATCACCCGGCGCGCGATGTCGAAGGAGAAGCCCGCCCGGGCCAGCGCCGCGAGATCCCGCTGCCGCTGCGCCCGCCGCGCGTCCGACTCGCTCTCGCCCCGCTTGAGGCGAAGCGCATCGTCGCGCCGGAAGGGTCCGAGCCGCTTCTTCCTCGCCCACGTCCGCGCCGCGTCCTCTTCGGAGATCTCGTGCGTGACCTCGCGCAGCTTCGGGGCCGCCACCGCCTCCGGCACGCCCTTCTGCTTCAGCTTCATCGCGATCACGCGCGCGCTGCGACCGGAGGCACGCAGGCTCTGCGCCTTCTGCTCGGCAAACGCGGCGTCGTTCACCAGCCCGTTGCGCACGAGCTTGCGGACGAGCTCGTCCACCCAGCCCTGGGCCTCGGCGCGATCACCTTCGTGTGCGCGCAACGAGCGGTCCACCTTGCGCATGAGCACGCGCCGCAGCCCCGCTTCCGTTGCCGCGAAGCGCTTGAGGTAGTGGAGCGCCGCGTTCTCGAGGTACCGCGCGGAGAGCTTCCTCGGCGCTTTCGGCTTCGTCGCCGGCTTCCGTGGCGCCTTCGGTGTCGCGCTCTTCTCGTCGTCCATGGCCCCGGCCGCTCAGCGAACCTCGACGACCTTCAGCGCGCCCATCAGCGGGGTGATCTCCGCGCCGCCCTCTTCACCCAGCGCGAGGTGCGTCGCGTCCGCGAGGTTCTGGTTGAAGGTGGGATCGAGCTCCACCCACTGCCCGCCGATCCACGCGCCGACCCACTCGTGCCAGTAGAGCGCGGGCACGCCGTCCTCGTTGCGCAGGTACACCACGCCATCCACGCGCCGCGCCGGGATGCCGGCCGCACGGAGCAGCGCCACTGCGAGCAGCGAGTGCTCGGTGCAGTCGCCCTTCATCTGCCGCAGCACGTCGCTCGCGCGATCCGAAGAGGCGCCGTAGTCGCGCTTCATGTTCGCGTACACCCAGGCGTTGATCGTCTTCGCCGCCTCGTAGGGGTCCGCCACGTCACCGACGAGCCGCTTCGACAGCTTCACGATCTCGGCGTGATCCGACTCCACCGCGAGCGTGCTCTTCAGGTAGCGGCCGTCCGTCGGATCCTGCAGGGGGCGCTTCGGCGCCTTCGCATCCGGAGCAGCTGAAGCTCCGGCAGCAACAGAGGGCAGCGCGGCGCGGATGGTGATCTCCGTCTTCCCGTCCGGCAGCTTCCGGTACGTCTGCCGCCCGCTGATGTCCTTGTGGAATCTCTCCGGCAGGCCCTCCACCACCAGCGTCACCGAGCCCGGCACCTTGCGCGCGCTCTCCGGCAGCGGCTTCGGCAGCACCACGCGGGTGAGCCCGAAGACCTCCACCTTGTCGAGCCGCTTCGCCGTCTCCTCCGGCTCCGCCACCGCGCGCATGGTGTCGCCCATGACGATCTCCACCGCCTCGCCGCTCTGCGTGAACGCAGCGACGGCGGGGACCTTCTCCTTCTCCGAGATCGTCGTCACCCGCCGCAGCTTCACCTTCACGCCGCCGACGGTGCGCTCCTCGGCCTTCTCCGGCTTCGAGCGCACGGGGTAGGGCTGCAGGTCGATGCCGTCGAGCATCACGCCCTCCACCGTCTTGTTGCGCAGCAGCGCCACGCGCGCCTGGTCCGCGAGCTCGATCGTCTCGGTGCTCCGCGGGAGGGTGCGCTCGTCGTCCGCCCAACCCGGACGCTTCCGGACCACCCGCAGTCCCTCCGCCGTGTTCGTCGCTTCGATGGTCTGGTCGCCGCCATCACCGCGCTGTTCGACCTTCAGCGAGAGCAGCGCGCCGTTCGGCTTCGACTCGTAGAGGCGCGTCTCGCGGTGCAGCCGCTCCGAGGTGCGGTGGCCCACGTTCGCCTTGAACACGAGCTCGTTGATCGACTGCGCGCGCGTGGGATCACCGGGCACCAGCGCGAGGTGCGTGTGCACGTGCCCGACCTTCTTGCCGAGCAGATACAACCCGAACCACTCGCCCTTCTCGGGACGCGGGGCCTTCAGCGCATCCGACAGCGCCGCGGGCTTCTGCGGGCCCGGCGCGGCGACGGACGACTTCGCGTGGGAGACGGAGACCGGCGCGCCCGCCGCCACCACACAGGCGAGCAGGCACGCGAGGGACAGACGGCGCATGAACCCTCCGACGCGAAGGCGCGGAAAAGCTTCTCGGGGAATCGTTACAGGCGCTTGGCGAGGATGATGAGGTCGTCGCCCGGCTTGTAGAAGTCGCGGAAGCGCGCCTCCTCCGTGTACTTCATCGACGCGTAGAAACCGTGGGTCGGCCCGTACGCCTCGGTGGCGGAGGTCTCGACGCGGAGCAGCCGCGCGCTGCGGCGGCGCAGATCCCCCTCCATGGCGGAGACGAGCGCCGCGCCCACGCCCTGACCGCGCACTTCCGGATCGGAGGCGATCCAGTAGAGGTCGAAGGTGCCCTCGGTCATCGGCGTGGGGCCGTAGCAGATGTAGCCGACGACCTTGTCGTCCCGGGTGGCGACGAGGACGTCGTAGTCCCTGTTGTCAGGCTTCAGGCTCGCGTCGATCACCTCGAGCGCGCACTCAACCTCCGTCGGCGTGAAGGTCTCGATGCGACCGAGCAGCACCTGGAGCTGCTCCCTGTCCTGCGCGGCGATACGACGGATTTCCATGGATCCTCTCGAAGGCGATGTCCACCAGCTGGCGCGCGAGCTCGGGATACCCGACACCCGCGCGTGCTGCTGCTTTAGCGAACCCGGCCTGCGGATGCAGGTCGCAATTCGGGTTGATGTCGATGACGTAGGGCCGTCCCTCCGCCGTCACGCGGAGATCGACCCGTCCGTAGTCCTGACAGTCGAGCGCTTCGAACGCGGCGACCGCGGTCTCCACCACGCGCGACTCCAGCTCCGGAGGAAGCGTGCAGCCGACCGACGGGCTGTCCCGGAACTCGTCCGAATCCGGCTCCCACTTGGCGCGGTACGACACGATGTTCGGCCGCCCTTCGAACGACTTGCCGAAGGCGATCTCGCTCAACGGCAGCGCGCGGCGAGGACGGTTGCCGAGCAGCGGCACGTAGATCTCGCGGCCCTCGATGTAGGCCTCGGCGATGGCCGGCTGCTTGAACTGGGTGACCACGCGCTCCACCGCCGCGGCCAGCGCCTCGCGCGTGTGGACGACGGAGTCCAGGTGCACGCCCATCGACGCGTCCTCGCGCGACGGCTTCACGATCGCGGGCAGCGGCATGTCGGAAGCCAGCGCGTCCTCGGCCCGGGCGAAAGCGCGGAACTCCGGCGTGGAGATGCCCCGCGCGCGGAGGATCTCCTTCGCCTTGTCCTTGTGCAGCGAAAGTCCCAGCGCCAGCGGACCGGAGCCGGTGTAGGGCACACCGAGCAGGTCCAGCATCGCGGGAATGGCCATCTCACCGCGGCTGTCGGCGGCGACGCTCTCGCACAGGTTCAGCACCAGCGCGGGCATCTGCTTCTTGATCGTCGCGACAAACGCGAACGGATCCCGCTCCACGCCGAGCAGCTCCGCGCGATGACCGGCGGCTTCCAGAGCATCCTTCAGAGCAGAGGCCACCCGAGCAACGTCTTCACGCGCTTCGCGTCCCGGGTCGTCCTCGAGGAGGTCGCCGTCCCGGTTGTAGAGGATGCACAGGTGCATTGAGGTCGCGGGGCTCACTATCACGGTCCGAAACGCGTGGCGACGGTCGCACCATTCCGCAGCGCGACTGCGCGAGGACTGCGCTATGCGTCATGGACCCATGCGCATCCGCGATCCCATTCACGGGACCATCGACGTGTCGGACGAAGAAAAGGCGGTGGTGGACAGCCGCTACTTCCAGAGGCTGCGGAACGTCCGGCAGCTCGGCTTCGGAGACCTCGCCTTCCCGGGCGCCACGCACACGCGGCACGCACACTCGCTGGGCGCGATGCACGTGGCGTCGCGGCTGTTCGACTCGGTGGCTTCACGCAGCACGCTCACCGAGGCCTCGCGCGTGCGCTTCCGGGCAGCGGTTCGGGGCGCGGTGCTCTGTCACGACCTCGGGCACATGCCGCTGTCGCACTCGTCGGAGAAGATCGCACCGAAGCGGGCGAAGCTCGGGCTGCCGCAGTGGCTGAGCGAAGGACCGGACGCGCCCGGACCGGACGTGCAGGCGGCACACGAGGACTACACCGCGAAGCTCGTGCTCGACAGCTCGCTGACGCCGATCCTGCGCGAACACTACGAGCCGCTGGGGCTCTCACCGGAGGCGTTGACCTCGCTCATCGTCGGCATCCCGCCGCCGGAGACCAGCGGCATCGCGCCGTTCGCGGATGGCGGCGTGGACTGGTTCCCCTGTCTGCGCGCGATCGTCTCCGGCGAGCTCGACGCGGACCGGATGGACTACCTCCTGCGCGACTCGTTCTTCACCGGCGTGACCTACGGCCGGTTCGACCTGGACTGGATCGTGGGCAACCTGAACCCGGCGATGAAGGACGGCCGAGTCTACATGGCGCTTTCGCGCGCGGCGGCTTTCGCCTTCGAGGACTTCCTCCTCAGCCGCTACCACATGTTCCTTTCCGTTTACTATCATCACACCACCGTAAACTTCGACTTCATGCTGCGCCGCTTCTACGAGGAGGCGCCCGGCGAGTTCGAGATCCCGTCCGACCCCGACGCGTTCCTCTTCTGCGACGACGTGGCGCTGCTCACCGCGCTGCGGCAGTCGAAGAACCGGTGGGCGCAGCGCATCGTGGCGCGGCAGCCGTTCAAGAAGCTGGTGGAGTTCACCGAGCGCGACGCGGGCTACGACCTTCCGGCGCTGGACGCGGCGCTGAGCGCGGAGGGCATCGAGCACTTCTCCTGCGAGTCGCGCGGCGTGCTCTCGCGCTACTTCGAACACGGCGGCGGGCCGAGCCTCTTCATCCTCGACGTCTCCACCGGCCGGCTGACGGAGGTCGCGCGCTATACGCCGCTCTACCAGCGCTTCAGCGGCGCGGTGCGGTTGTCGCGGCTGTACGTGCGGCCGGAGCAGGCGGACCTCGCGCGCGCGGTGCTGCGTCGCGCACATCGCGGAGAGCTTCTCTCATGAGCGAATCGTTCCCGGGGCTGCCGAAGCCCGAGCGCGTGGTGGCAAAGCCGAAGGACGCCTCCGCGGTGGTCCTCTTCCGCAGGCGAGGGACCGGCTTCGGCGCGGGCGTCGAGGTCTTCTGGCTGCGTCGCGACAAGGGTCTTCGCTTCGCGGGCGGGTTCTACGCGTTCCCCGGCGGCAAGGTGGATCGCGCGGACGCGGACGTGCCGGTGGAGGGCGCGACGGGCACGGACGCCGCCCTCATCGCCGCCGCCGCGCGCGAGCTCTTCGAGGAGACCGGCGTGCTCATGGCCGCAGGCGCCGAGCGTCTTCCGCAGTCGGAGCTCGACGCGCTCCGCCGCACGTTGCTCGACCGCTCGCCGGAGACGAAGGCGAGCCGCGCCGGCTTCCGGCAGATGCTCAGCGAACGCGGGCTCACGCTGCGCGCGGTGGACTTCCAGAGCGCGGGCCGCTGGGTCACGCCGCCGTTTCTGCCGGTGCGCTTCGACGCGCGCTTCTTCCTCGTGGAGGCGCCGCCGGCCTCGCACGCGGAGGTGTGGCCGGGAGAGCTGGTGGACGGCGAGTGGATCACGCCCACCGCGGCGATCGCGCGCTGGGAGGCGGGCACTGCGCTGCTGCACCCGCCGAACCTTCACGCGTTGCGGGTGATGGCCGGCTTCGGCAGTGGAGACGGTGAAGTCCCAAGAGCGCTGGAGGAACTCCGCAACCCGCCGCACTGCCCGGACTTCGTCGCCACCCGCATCGAGTTCCAGCGCGGCGTGCACCTCTATCCACTGGAGACGGACACGCTCCCGCCGGCGACGCACACCAACTGCCTCGTGCTCGGAAACGGCGAGCTGCTGATCGTCGATCCGGGCACCGACGAGGCGAGAGAGCTGGACCGCCTCTGCGCGGAGCTCGACGGGCTGGTGGCGGAAGGGCGCACGTTGAAGGCGGTGCTGCTGACGCACCACCACGCCGATCACAGCGGAGGCGCGCTGGCGTTGAAGAAGCGGCTCGGGCTGCCACTGTGGGCCCACGCGCGGACCGCGGACAGGCTTCCGCCGGGCTCGGTGGACCGGCTGCTCGAGGACGACGAGGTGCTTCACCTGTCGGCGACGCAGAAGGTCAAGCCCGGGATGTCGTGGCGCGTGTTGCACACGCCCGGTCATGCGCGCGGTCACGTGTGTCTCGTCGACGAGCTCTCGCGCGCCGCGGTGGTGGGCGACATGGTGGCCGGCGTGGGGACGATCGTCATCGATCCGCCGGAGGGCGACATGGCGGAGTACCTCGCGCAGCTCGAGCGGCTCCGCGATCTGCCGGTGAGCACGCTCTATCCGGCGCACGGTGCGGCGATCCCCGACGGCGTGGCGAAGCTCGAGGAGTACCTGCGGCATCGGCGTGCGCGCGAAGAGCTCGTGCTGAAGGCGGTGCCCACGTCCGGAGAAGGCGCCACGCTGAGCGAGATCGTGGCCGTCGCCTATGCGGACACCCCGCCGTTCATCCATCCCGTGGCGGAGCGCAGCGCGGAGGCCTCGCTGATCAAGCTCGAGCGCGAGGGCAGGGTGCGCCGCGTGGGCGACCGGTGGATCTTGGACGCGCGGCCGTAGGGGGCCTGCGGAACGTCGCGTTGTGAAAGGGGGAGCCGGGCGTTATCTCGTGCGCCCGAGGTCCCCGTTGAACCCGCCGAACTCCCCGAACGAACCGAAGCCGCAGAAGCAGACGCGCCGTCCCCTGGCGCTCATCGCGCTCATCCTCTCCATGTTCATGGCGGCAATGGAGATGACGATCATCTCCACCGCCATGCCGTCGGTGGTCGGCGACCTCGGCGGCATCCAGCTCTACGCGTGGGTGTTCACCTCGTACCTCGTCGCCTCCACGGTGATGGTGCCCATCTTCGGCAAGCTCGCGGACCTCTTCGGTCGCAAGCCGGTGCTCATGTTCGGGCTCGCGGTGTTTCTCGCCAGCTCGGTCGCGTGTGGCTTCGCCGAGACGATGGGACAGCTCGTCGTCTTCCGCGCGCTGCAGGGCTTCGGCGCGGGCGCGATGCAGCCCATCGTCATCACCGTCATCGGCGACCTCTACACGCTGAAGGAGCGCGCGCGGATCCAGGGGATGGTGGGCGCGGTGTGGGGCTTCGCGGGCCTGGTGGGGCCGCTGCTCGGCGGGCTGATCGTGAAGACGATCTCCTGGCCGTGGGTCTTCTTCATCAACGTGCCGTTCGGCGTCGCGTCGATGATCATGCTCTGGCTCTTCCTCCACGAGCGAGTCGAGAAGAAGCGGCACGCGCTCGACTTCGCGGGGGCGTCCGTCTTCACCGTCGCCATCCTGCTGCTGCTCGCGGGCACGAGCGGAGGGCAGACGGGGCTCGGGCTGTGGCCGCTGTTGCCTGCGGCGGCGCTGCTCGTGCTCTTCGTCTACATCGAACGCCGGGCGAAGGAGCCGCTGCTGCCCATCCCGCTGATGCAGCGCCCGGTCATCGCGCTGGCGAACGTGTCGAGCATGCTCATCGGCGCGGCGATGATGGCCACGGTCACCTACGTGCCGCTCTACGTGCAGGGCATCCTCGGCGGCACGCCCACCGAGGCCGGCAGCGCGATCACGCCCATGGTCATCGGCTGGCCCATCGCCAGCACGCTCTCCGGCAGGCTCATCCCGCGTTTCGGCTTCCGGCCGTTCATCCGGATCGGCAGCGCGCTCGCGTTCGTGTCCGCGGTGGCGCTCGCGCTTTTGACCGGGCCGGACGTGTCGGTACCGGTGCTGCAGGCGGTGATGTTCGTGTACGGCGCAGGCCTCGGCTTTGCGTCCACAGCGCTGATGCTCTCGGTGCAGACCGCGGTGGAGTGGAACCAGCGCGGCGTGGCGACGGCGAGCAACATGTTCTTCCGCACCATCGGCGGCACGCTCGCGGTGGGCGCGCTGGGCGGCATCCTCGCGTCCATGCTCTCGCGCGTGCCCGGTGCACCGCCGGGCGCTGCGGATGCGCTGCTGGGGGCCGACCATGGACGTTCGCTGGAGCCGGCGCTGTTCGAGGTGCTGTCCGGCGCGCTCGACCGCGCGCTGCACGTGAGCTTCTGGGTCGTCGCCGGGCTCGCGACGCTGGCGGTGATCGTCGCGCTGGTCTTCCCCAACGAGCGCGCCTCGGCGCCGGGATCGACGACCGGCTCGACGACCGACGCCGCGGAAAAGCCCGCGTAGCCTCCTGCGCCCGCGCCCCTGCACCGCCGCAGGGGTACGCGGCGGCAGCGCGGCGGGTACGTCCTTCGATGCAGGCCACGCGGCGGCTCCTGGAGACTCTGCCAGCGCGATAACGTCCGGCGCGCGCTCGACTCGAGGCAGCTCACGCTGGTGGTCCGCTGAAGGGAGAGGGAGATGGCGCTGTCACTCAGTGGGGTGTGGGTCCCGCCCGCGGGAGAGCGGATCGAGGAGGGCTGCGCGCGGATGGCGCGTCTGCTCGACGGACCGGAGTGGAGCGCGTTCCTCGGCTGCGCCTGGTACCGGCCCGGCGGATCGAAGCGGGCGGCGCTCGCGAAGCCCGTCGCGCTGGAGTTGATCGCCTCCGGCGGCGCGTGGAAGCGCAGCGACTTTGGTGCCGGCGAGGCAGAGCTGCGGCTCTCGCTGTGGAACGGGCGCGACGGTGACGAGGACGCGGCGCTGATGGTCACCCTTCAGGAGGGCGTGCCGCTCGCCCTGCAGACCTTCTCGCTGAGCATGGCGCTCGAGCATGGACGGGCGAGCTGGGATGCGGTGGTGGCGCTGGCGCGCGCCGCGGCGGAGCTGCTCGGTGGGCAGTGCGCGATCTCCTCCAACGAGCTGCTGGAGTGGGCGCGCCGGAGCGGCCTGCGCCACGCGAACCGCGCCGCGTACGCGGTCTTCTGGGGCCGGGACACGAGCGGCCGCAACCCTGCCTTCGCCGGCCTGCCGAAGGCGCAGACGCGCGGCCCCCATGCCCTCCTCGCGGTGGACGGCGCGGAGGGCCTCGTCAGCCTGCAGCCCGCGCGCGTCCAGGCGCTCGTCGACGCGCTCCCCGAGAGGTGAGCGAGAGCGGGGCCGGCTCACCCGTAGCGTCCGCCCGCATCCGTGGTGGTGACGCCGAGCACGTCGCTGCCGCCGAGGCCATGCAGCTCGCCGAGCGACCGCGCTTCGCGACTGTGCCATCGCGCAGCTCCCCACCTCGGACGCAGCGCTCGGGACGGCAGGCCGGAGGGCGCGCGGGCTCTACGGCCCCGTCCTCAGACGCCCGCGATCTCCTCCTTCTTCGCGCTGCGGGCGCGCTGCGCGACGAGCCACACGATCATCGGCACGAGCAGCGCGGCCTGCGCGAGGAGCGTCACCGCATCAGGAAACACTCCGAGGAAGTCCACGCGCGGGAAGGGGATGGGCGAGATGGGGACCGCGCCCACCTCCTGCAACGCGCGCAGGCCCTTGCCGAGGAGCATCACCGCGGTGAGGAAGAGGAACGCGGTGCTCAGCTGGAAGAGGCGCTTCATCGGCAGCTTGAAGCCCACGCGCAGGATGACGAACACGAGCACCGCCAGCACGCCGAGACCCGCGAGCCCGCCCCAGGCGGAGGCGGCAGCGGAGTCCAGCGCGAGGCCCTGGAGGAAGAGCGCGGTCTCGAAGGACTCGCGGCCCACCGCGCTGAAGGAGATGGCGAAGAGGCCCACCGCGCTGCCGCGTCCGAGCGCGCCCGCCATCTTCCCGCGCAGGTCCTTCATGAAGGCGCTCATGTTCGCGCGCGCGTTCAGCCAGAGCGCCGCGTAGAGGAGCATCACGACCGCGGCCAGCGCGACGAGGCCCTCCATCCACTCCCGGTTCGCGCCCGCGAGCAGCCGCTGGGCGAAGAAGAAGGCGACGGCTCCGGCGACGAGCGCGCTGATCCAGCCTGCGTGGACCACCCGCGCGTGAGAGGTCGCGCCCATCTTCTTCAGCACCGCGAGCAGCGCGCCGACGACGACCAGCGCCTCGAACCCCTCCCGCAGCACGATGAGCAGCGCCATCCAGAAGACGGCAGAGGGAGAGCTTCCGCCCTCGGCGTGACGCGCGCGCTCCACCAGCGACAGCAGCGCCTTCACGTCCGCCCGGGCATCGCCGCCTCTCTCCAGCGCCACCCGCGCGCCGAGCACGTGTCCTTCGATCTCGCGCACGATCTCCGCGTCACGCGACGCGAGCATCGGCTCCACCGGCTCCACGCCCAGCAGGTACGCATCGAGCACCGCCTGCCGCGCAGCGTTGGTGTCTCCCGCCTCGATGAAGCGGAGCGCGTCCCGCAGCTTCTGCTCGGCGACGAGGAGTGACTCGTCTTCCGAAGGCGTGGGCGGCTCGCGGCGAAGGCAGGGGACGGCATCGGCACCGAAGGACTGTGCGAGCTCGTCGTCGGTGGAGGTGGCGATGCGATCGAGCGTGAGGCCCTTCTGCGACTTCACTCTCTTCGCCACCTGCGGATCGCACGGCGGGTGACGCAGGGTGAGCACGAAGAAGGAGAGCGCCCAGCGATCCTCCGCGTCGGGGAAGGTCTCCTTGAACGCGGTCATCGCGGTGCCAGGCAGGCCGTGCGAGATGACGTTGAAGCCCTTGTAGGGAGAGAGAGCCCCCATCGCCTCGGCGTCGAGAAAGTTCGCCGGCGGTGGCTCGAGCGTCTTCGCGATCTCCACGTTCGCGCTGCCATCCGCCGCGTGGCAGGTGGCGCAGGCCTGCGCGTAGAGCTCCGCGCCGCGCTGGAGCTCCGGTGCACGGCGAGGGCTGCGAGAGAGGCCGCCCGCCTCGACGAGCTCTTCGATCAGCGCGGACATCTCTTCCGTGAGAGGACCCGGCTCCGCACGCGCGTTCACGCGCTGCTTCAGCGACTCCAGCCGCGGCACGAACGCGGAGCCCTTTTCGCCGAGCGCCTGCGCTGCCTTCAGCGCCT
The DNA here is from genome assembly GCA_023423535.1 of Pseudomonadota bacterium. Taxonomy (GTDB): domain Bacteria; phylum Myxococcota; class Myxococcia; order Myxococcales; family Myxococcaceae; genus JAFAFL01. The sequence goes on along the minus strand of JAFAFL010000149.1, from coordinate 6,210 downwards.
CGTCGATGAACGCGTCCTGCTCGTCGAGCTCGAACTGAGAACCGGAGGCCAGCGCTTCCGGATAGTCCGCCTCGAGGTACTGGAGGATGCCGACCAGCCGGTGCCAGTCGTCCGCCTCCGCCGCGTTGCCGACCGCAGAGAAGGTGAGGGGAAGCGCGAGCGCGAGCGAGATGAAGAGGTGACGCACGCACTGCGTGTACCCCAGAACCCGGGTGCTACTCAATATTGAGAATCAATATCAACATCCCGCCGGACGCCCGGACGGACGGCTTGCAGAAGAGGGGGAGACGTAGCATCGCCGTCCTGTCGCCATGGATCGCCGCCGTCAACTCCAGTTCGGAGCAATCGCCGCCTCGCTGGTGCTGCACGTGGCGCTCTTCGCGTGGGTGGCGTCCCGGCCTCCCTCGCCGCGGGTCGATCCTCCACTGAAGGAGCGGTCGGTGATCGAGCTGGAGATCGCGGAGGTCGAGCGGCCCCGTCCTGTCCCTCTGCCCCAGGCTTGATCCGAGAAGCGTCGCGCGCGGCTTCATGACCGGCCTGGCGGTCGATTCCGGTGCTTCCGGGCACGCCTGATCAGCCGCGGCCTGGGGCCACGTCATCTCGAGCGAGCACGCTGTTCGGGAGGAAGGAGGGACGGACGTGGCCTGGCAGCCCTTACGCAAGGTAGGGGTGGAGCACCTCCTCGTTTGGCGCGACCAGCAGGTCACGCAGGTGCTGCATCGTCCTTCGCCACGGCTGCGGTTTGCGGTCCTTCTTCTTCGCACGTGCGCGCAGCGCCGCCACGAGGTTGTAGGCGAGCGCGCGCAGCCAGCAGACGACCTCCACCGAGCGGCGCGACACCTGGCACGGTTGCCGGTCGTCCTCCTCGAAGATGGCGTCCAGCGTCCAGTGCCGGTTGTTCTCGATGCCCCAATGCAGCCGGACGAGCTTGAGCTTCTCGCTCGGCGACAGCTCTCGAGGGGGCAGCGAGCTGATGAAGAAGCGGACCTCGGAGGACTTCCGGCCGTCGTCTCCCACGGTGTCCTGCTGGATGCGCCACAGCTCCTGCGCCCCGTACACCCCGAGCGCCGCGTCGCCCACGGACAGCGTGTGCAGCGTGCGGGTGATGGTTGCGCCGTTACGACGCTCCTCCGTCGTGAGCCGGGCAGGGCTTCCCGATGCGGCGAAGCTGTCCTGCGCGATCGCGAAGAGGCGCTGCTGGTTGCCCTTCAGCGTGAAGACGTAGTGCTTGCCGAGCCCTCGGATGACGAGCGCGTTCTCCCTGCACATGAAGGCCGCATCTCCGACGAATATCTGCACCAGGGCGTCGAAGTGCTTGGCCACGCGCCGGACCACCTCGGGGAGCGCGGGCGACTCGCCGGACTTCTCCCGGATGAGCTGCAGGTCGAGGCACGGCCGCACCGACGCCGACACCAGCACCGCGTTCAGCATCGCGAGCGAGGCGTGCAGCACCCCGCGCTCGTCGACGGTCTCCTTCGCGCCCGCGATGTGCTTCCAGTCGCTGCGCCAAACGCACTTGCCATCGAGGCTCGCGACGCCAACGCGGAAGAGGTCGTTGGACAGCCGCTTGCCCCGCCACAGCGCCTTCACCTGCGCGACGAGCGTCTCGCGGAGGCCCGCCACACCCTGCGCGCAGAGCAGCACGTACAGCGCGGTGTCGGAGACCACCCCTCTCAGCCCCAGCATCCGGCGCGCGACCGCGGTCACGTCGGCGGACAGCTCCTCCATCCGGCGCAGCGTGGACAGCCCGCTGGCGAAGCCCAGCACCAGCAGGTTCAGCAGGCCCGTGTGCCGGTGGCGCCGGCCTCGCCTGTCCCGCGGGTCCTCCACGTCCGCATCCCATTCAACCCGGCAGCGCCTCACCGCTCGCGCGAGTTGCCCTCCAGTCCTCAGCATGATCTCTTCGCTCCTGCGGCTTCCGCTCCAACGGATGTAAGGGCCGCGGTTGTTGGGGTGGGCGGGGCTGCCAGGCCCCGTCCATCCACCTTCTTCCCGGAGAGAAGATCGGAAGCGCCACGCAGAAGTTGTGCGGGACGTGGATCAGAAAAGCGCCCCGCACGGCCGCTCCCGCGAACAGAGGCTGCGAATCCGCCCACGAACTGCCGGATTAGCTCAACCCCGCGAAGATGCTGGGGAAGCGGCGTCCGCGCGGCCCGATCTCAAATCAAGCCTGAGGATGAAGTCGCGCGACGCTATTTCGAACTTCGCGTTCCGGGTGTCCTTCCCGCCGTACATCCAGGCCGCATGAACCCCCGCGACTTCGTACAGGATTGGGTCGAAGCGGGTGTGCCTCGCGAGAAGGCGGCGGAGATGCTCCTGGGCTTCACACTTCAGCAACGTCCCCTCCCCGAAGAGAAGCGGCCACAGTGGACGGCCCCCGTCCTCATGGCGGTCTCGACCGAGGAATGTGCAGAATTGCGGCTATCCAACTTTGCCATGCCGCGCCTGAAGGCTTCGCCGAACCCGGTCATCAAGGCACTTGCAACCGTTACAGATGAAACCCTGCGCCGGAGGGCTCTCGATGAGGTCTGTCCAAATTCTGCTCGTGTTCGTCTTTCTGGTCAGTTCGGCCAGTGAGGCATCTCCCTCCGAGAACCTACTGCAGGTTCAGGCAAGCGAGTGTCCGGGGGGCGCGAAACGCTCGAGCACGGCTTTCCGCGTCAAAGGCAAGCGCGGAGCATATGCGGCGTTGCACGCCGTTCACGGGTGCAAGCTCACCGCGATCTCTGAGTCGGGGACGACCCACGGCGATCTTCGGATCTCCCATGTCGATGTCGAGCGAGACATCGCGTTGCTTGACGGACCGAGCCTTCCAGGGAATCCCAACTCAGAATTCAAGGACGGGGACGGCACTGTCGTAGCGGCCGGACAGGCATTGGCGGTCGTGGGGCATCCCCTCGGCCTCCAGTCTCCGCTGCGGACGACCCTTCGCACCCGGACGCCCGCGTCGGTCACGCTCCGCGCGCTGATGCCGCCCTCCAACGTGTTCTACGCGCTCGAAGCGCGCGGCAGCCCGAATCTGAACACCACGGTCATCAGCGTGGAGGGCGGGCATCTGTTGCCGGGGCACTCGGGCGCTCCCGTCGTGGACGAGCACGGTCGGATCGTCGGCATCGCCAATGGAGGGCTCGAGCGAGGAACCGTCGAAATCTCGTGGGTCGTTCCGTGGCGCGACCTGCAGCTCCAGCAAAGCAGCAGGGCGAAAGATCAATTGGACCGGTTGCTTCTGGCGGGCACCGAAGCGCTCTTCGCGTCTGAACGTCAACGCCCTACAGGGCTGGCTCCCTGGGACTGCTTTGGCCGAAAACTATGGCCCGTCAAAGTGCTGGCGCTCAACGAACTGCTGGCGACCGTCGACGATCCCGTGACGTATCAACACATCGTCGCGCAGTATGACCTGTTCGATGCCATCCAAAGCTTCATCGTATTTCGAGCCGAGGGCGGCGAAGTCACCCTGGTCGTTCCGGAGGGATGGACTCGCAGCTCGGAGGGCGACAGCAGGTGCAGCGCGACGAGTCCCAATGCAGGCTTCTCGCTCCGGTTCGAACTCTTCACCAGATCACCCACGATGACAGCGCCGGGGTTCGTCGATCTGAACGAGATACTGGTCCGGCGAGAGGCGGAAGAGTTTTGCGCGGACGGTTTCATCATCGATCCCACCGCTTCGAACTGGATGGCGCGCCCGTCGGTTCAGCGAGGCATCATCGCCATGCGGAAGCACTTCTATCGAATCGACAGACGCTGTGGCCGGCCAGACCAGCCGCTCCTTTTCAACGAAAGACTGCTGGACAGCCCGGCTTGGACAGCCCTACCCAAAGCCCCCAAAGGCGTGCCCGGAGCGTATGGTCAATGCAGCCTGCGGGCGTGCGAAAACTGGGCGCCAACCTACCCGGACGTGTGGAACGTGCCAGCCGGGCCGCACATCAACTTCATCGACGCTTGGGGATTCGTCAGCTACGTGGGTTCGCAGCAGCGCGCGCTGGCCAGCTGGATGAAGTGGCCGCAGCGCGGTTTCGTCCGCAGGTTCCAACGGTGCCTATATGACCTGTCGGTGGACGCGGACTGTGAAAGGCTTTATGCGCAGCAGCGCGTTTGGGCGTACGGGGTGATAGCGGCTACGGCATCCGGCGTGTCGAAGTAGTCAACTCACCAACGACCCACGACGACAGACGCGTCACCCTGAGCCCCCGACGGCGGCGTGACGCTTCCCGCCGACACGCGCGCTCTTCCGGCTCAGGCCAGCGGCTTGAGCACGTCGTAGTCGAAGCGGGCGTAGGGCGGCGTCACGCGCTGGCGCCGTTCGTCGTAGCGCTCGAGTGCCCACGCCCTCGGGTCGCTCCGCAGTCCCCTCTCCTGCAGCCACGCGAAGAGGCGCCCGTAGGCGGCGTCGATCGCGTCCGCGCTGCCTTCTACGCGCGTGGTGACGTACCTGCGCTCGGGCACGACGAGCGGCTCGAGCCCGTCCGGGACATGGTCGAAGGACCGGACCTCCGCGCCGACGCGGTAGGTATAGACGCCGTGGGCGCCGTCCGAGGCGTGGTCGGACTCGGGGAAGGCCCCGAAGAAGAGCTGCGGCTCGACACGATCCGGCAGGTCGGCGCAGCGCCGGACCAGCTCCAGCCACGCGAGGGGAACGCGGTGGCTCAGCTCGCTGCGGCGGCCGACGACCTCGAGGGTGACCAGCTTCAGCTCGGGGTGCTGCGTGATGGAAACGTCCATGTCGGATGGCTCCTGCGTTTGCGTTGAAGTGAGAGCACGGAGGGTGCACCTTCAACCAGCTTCAACCTCAAGCAGGAAACGACATGCTGACCATCGCGCGCTTCTCGGACCGGACGGGGCTCTCTGCGAGCGCCCTGCGCTTCTATGAGCGGAAGGGCCTGCTCTTGCCGGCGCGGCGCCTGTCGAACGGCTACCGCGTCTATGCCGCCTCACAGGTGAAGCAGGCCCGGTTCATCAACAGCTTGCGCGAGGCCGGGCTATCCCTCGCCTCCATCCGCGCGTTCCTCTCGGCGCGGGGCGCGGCGCAGACGCAGCTTCTCGAAGCCTGGCGCGCCGAGGTCGCGGCCCGAATGTTGTCGCTGCAGATCGCCAACCAGTACCTCGACAGGCTCGAGCCGGACGCGCCGCAGCTTCACCTCGGGCGGTGGGACGCGCCGTCCGAAATGGCGTGGGTCCCTGCCTCCGGCCGGGCCGGCCCGTTGCCCTTTCTCGCGGAGCTGGAGCCACGCAAGCGCGAGTTCACCGCACGCGGGTATCGCGTCCTCGCAGGCGGCTTCGCGAAGGTAGTGCGGCGTGTCGGCGGCAGGCTCGAAGGTGAGCTGGGCTTCCGCATCCAGCCGCGGCGCCGGAAGGCGGGTGACCTGCGGGTGGAGACCGTCCCGCCAGCGCTCTTCGCCACGCTCGAGTGCCGCGTGGACGACCAGAAGGCGGCGCATCGCGTCTTCGACTTCCTCGCCCAGTTCGGCTTCGCGCCGACGGGTGTGAACTTCGAGCGCTACCTTCCGGGGGCCACCGACCGGTACCTGTTGATGATCGCCGTGGTGCCGCTCGGGACCTGGGCAAAGCGTCCCCCCATCTTCGGGCCCCAGTAGAGATGGCTGACGTCCGCGCGCCCATGGGCTCACGCGTTTCCTCTTCTTCGCGGACGTGCTCCCACTCCGGTGGGTCGGGTGTCTCAAGCTAACGCCGTGATCGATTGATTCGCCGCTGTTCGAGCGCGTGGCGAAACCATCTAGCGATCTTCCGGTCAGGAACGCGCCGTCTAAGCGCGCGGACGGCGCGCCGAAGCGGGCTTCGTGGTTGAGCGCCAACTTCCGGAGGTCCCTCTTCAAGTCCGCCCAAAGCAACTCGATCGGGTGAACCGCCCCGGGTTCTCCGGAGACTCGATTGCGTGAGTCACGCCACCATGGCCTGACTCTGCTGACTGCGATACCACGCTTGCTCAAACTCCACCGGCGGCACGTAGCCGAGGGGCTCCAGCAGCCGGCGGTTGTTGAACCAGTCCACCCACTTCAGCGTGGCGAACTCGACCTGTTCGATGTTCCGCCACGAGCCCTTGTGCCAGATGACCTCGGCCTTGAAGAGGCCGATGACCGTCTCCGCGAGCGCGTTGTCGTACGAGTCGCCGACGCTGCCGACAGAGCGCTCGATCCCGGCTGTGGCAAGACGTTCGGTGTAGCGAATGGACAGATACTGCGAGCCACGGTCGCT
>JAFAFL010000120.1 GCA_023423535.1 Pseudomonadota bacterium | reverse complement strand
TCATGTCGAGGTTCCCCGTCCACACCACCGCGGTGTGCCTCGCATCCGAGCCCGCCGCCCACGCGTCCCGGTTGCCGAACGAGGTGCCGGTCTTCCAGTGGATGCCGCGCGGGGTGCTCGTGTGGCGGCGACGCGCGGGGAAGTCCGGACGGTCCCGCAGCGAGAGCGCGCGGCGGGTGAGGAACGCGGCGCCTTCGCTGAACATGCGCGCGGCGGGCGGGACGAGCGCGTCGGGCGACTCGGGCTCGAAGCGGAGCGGCTGGTGCGTGCCGCCTCGCGCGAGCACGGTGTAGGCGGAGGCCAGCTCCAGCGGCGTGAGCTCCAAACCACCCACCGCGGCGGACAGTCCGTAGTGGCCCGGCGTCTCCACCAGCGAGTGCACGCCGGTCTGCCTCAAGTCCGCGAGGAACCGCTCCGTGCCCAACTCCGCGAGCAGGTGCACGAAGGGCACGTTCAGGGATCGCGACAGCGCATCCTCCAGCCGCACGAGTCCCTGGAAGCGGCCGTCGTAGTTGCGCGGCGCGTAGCCTCCGAAGGTCACCGGCACGTCGGCCACGAGCTGATGCGGGTTCGCCACGCCGCGCTCGATCGACATCGCGTAGAGGAACGGCTTCAGCGTCGAGCCGGGAGAGCGCGGCACGCTGAAGGCGGCGAGCTTCGAACCGGACTCCGAGGAGAAGAAGTCCATCCCGCCGACCAGCGCCCTCACCTCTCCTCGCGCGTGGTCCACCATCACGATCGCCGCGTGACGGATGTCCTTGCGGCGCAGCTCCTCCGCGTACGAACGGAGCGTCTTCTCCGCCAGCGCCTGCGTGCCGCGGTCCAGCGTCGTCGGCAGTCGCGTCACGCCCGGACGGCGTTGCCGCAGCCAGTAGGCCAGATGCGGCGCTTCTCGCGGGAAGGTGCGGACGAAGCTCGGCACCGACGACGCGATGACCTGGGCGAGCACCTCTTCTCGCGAGGCCGGTGCGCTCTCCGGCCCCAGCGTCAGCGCTCCCTCCTCCAACAGCCGGCGAGCGATGGCGTCTCGCGCGACGGTGAGCCGCTGTGCGTTGGCCTCCGAGGGCGCGCGCTTCGTCGGGTTCTGCGGCACCGCGAGGAGGGTCGCGATCTCCGTCGGCGACAGCGCGGTCGCGCGGTGCCCGAAGTAGGTCAGCGCGGCGGACTCGATGCCCTCCACGTTGCCGCCGTAGGGCACGTGCTGCAGGTAGGCCTCGAGCAGCTCGCTCTTCGACAGCCGCAGCTCAAGCTGCAGGGCGCGGAAGATCTCCGTCACCTTCGAGCGATAGGTCCGGGGCCTCGGTTCGAGCACGCGCACCAGCTGCATCGTCAACGTCGAGGCACCGCTGATGCGCCGGCCGGAGCTCACGTTCTGGAACACCGCCCTGCCCAGCGCGAGGAAGTCCACGCCGGGGTGATCGTGGAAGCGCTTGTCCTCGAGCCGCAGCAACGCATCCACGTACGCCGGATCCACATCTTCCAGCCGCACCGGCATCCGCCACTTCTCGTCGGGCGAGAGGAAGACGTGCGCGACCTCTCCATCCCGATACTCGACGACGGTGGAGGGCGGCAGCCCGAGCCGCTCGGGCAGCGGCACCAGCCACGCGAGCGCGATGCCCAGGACTCCTAGCAGCGCGCCCGTCACGAGCGCCCCCACCGCGCGGCGCGGCTGCAGACGCTGGGCGATGGAGGCGAAGGGGCTCACAGGAGGAAGTCCTCCCAGCCGCCCTGGATGATCGCGGTGCCGCCGGCCTCGCGCGCCCACAGGTTCGGGTCGTACATCGCCTCCGCCTCGACGGGCGGGATGGTGAACTGGCCCGCCGTCACCGCGCGCACCGCGTACACGACCTTGCGCTTCTCACCCGGCGCCAGCGCACCGAAGACCTCCAGCCTGTCGTCGCGCACGTTGAGCGCATCCGTCGTCCACGTCTCCGAGGCCTCGAGCCACGGCACCGGCACACCTCGCCCGAGGCGCGGGTTCTCGATCTCGAAGCCCGCCGGCAAGCGGTCCACCAGCGCGATGTTCTGGATCCGGTCGCGCGTCGTGTTCGCGATCTCCACCTCCACGAACACGAGGTCCGCCAGCTTCACGCCCGCCTTCGGATCGACCGTGTCGCCCTCGAGCGTGCGGTAGGTGCGCGTGAGGCGAAGGCCCTCGCCGCCCACGCGCCACTTCGCGTTCTTCTTCACGCCCTCGCTGGAGAGCACGAGGAACAGCCGGCCCTTGCCCGCGTCCTCCACCTCCAGCTCCACGTTCTTGTATTCGCTCGCGCGGTAGAGGGCCCAGGTGCGCTCGCCGCCCTTCCCGTCCGAGGTCTGCGCGCGGACCTTCTTCCCGTTCGCGCTCAGCGCGCCGACGCGGAAGTCCTTCGAGGCATCCGCCACCCGCTTGCCGAGGCCCGTCACCGTCCACACGAGCTCCTGCGTCGTGTAGTAGGGCGACGGCCTGCCCTTCAGCGAGTCCGCCACCCGCTGCGCGAGCGCGTCGCCCGCCGGATCGTTGCCGAAGAGATCCTGGAAGGTGCTCAGCATGAACCCGCGGCTGCGCAGCTCCGAATAGAAGGTCCAGTCGTTGAGGCGCACCGAACCGACCGGCGAGGCATCGAGGTTCTTGAGGTCCTTCTCGTAGCGGCGGTCCCCCGAGAGCCAGAGCGCCGCCTTGAGCATGAACTCCTCCTCCGTCTTCGTCCCCGCCACGTAGGTGCGCCCGTTCCGCGTCTGACCGGTGGGCTGCTCGATGAGCTTCTGGATCCGCGCCTTCTTGCCCTTCCCGGAGAGCGCGAGCACGTAGTGCATGTACGCCTCGGAGGAGCCGTACCAGTCCGTCTCGCCGCCGCGGTCACCGCGCTCGTAGCGAGCGACCTCGCCCTCCATCCACGCGAGCACCTGGTCGATGCGATCCTGCGGCACCGGGTAGCCCGCCTTCTGCGCGTCGAGCAGCATGTGCGTGGCGTACGCGGTCCCCCACGGCGCCGGCGTGGTGTCGCCCATCCAGTAGCCGAACGCGCCCGACGGCGTCTGCATGGTGAGGATGCGGTTCACGCCGCTCATCACCATGTCCTCGAGCTTTCCGCCCTGCGCGCCGAACGACGGATCGACGTTCTGCAGGAGGTTCTTCACCACCAGCAGCGGGCGCGTGGAGGACGTCGTCTGCTCGAGGCAGCCGTGCGGGTAGCGAACGAGGTACGCGAGGTGGTCGAAGGACTCACCGTACGGATTGGAGGTGACCCAGAAGGTGCTGCGCTCGCTCGTGGGCACCCAGTCCTTCAGGTACGGCTTGAGGTCGTGCTTTCCCGCGGCGAGCTCGAGCTTCTGCACCGTGCGCTCGCGAGGACCGTTCGGCAGGAAGGGCACGTCGAGCTCCTCGTGCGACTCGTGGCCGCCGCCCTTCGCCACCACCCGCAGCTTCGCCGCGCCCACCGTCAGCGCCGCTCGTGCCTGGAACACCAGCGTCGCGCTCTTGCCGTTCTCCAGCCGCGCAGTGCCCTCGGGCTTGCCGAGGAACTCCAGCGGCTGCGCCTTCGCTTCGCTGTAGGCCTCCACGTTGCCGGAGAGGATGGGCTCGGCGCTGAGCGACACGCGCACGTCCTGCGCCTTGCCGGAGAGGTTGGTGACGAAGACGGGGATCTGCATCACGTCGCCGTGGATCGCGAAGCGCGGCAGCGTCGTCTGCAGCACCAGCGGATCGCGCACGATGACGTTCGTGCTCGCGCGGGCCATGCGCTTCGCGCCCGCGGCCACCGCCATCACCCGCAGCTTGCCGCGGTACTGCGGCAGCTCGAACGGGACGGTCAGCACGCCGCTCTCCGGCACCTTCACCAGGCCGCTCCACAGCGCCACCGGCTTAACCGGCTGCACGCGGCCCATGTCCCCGCCCTCTTCTTCTTCGTCACCGCCGGTGCGACGCGAGTTGCCGGCGGGCGGCATCAGCAGCGTCCAGCCCAGCGTCTCGTACGTCTCCACGCCCAGCGCGCGGCGGGTGAAGATCTGCTCGAACGGATCGGGAGACTTGAAGCCGGTGAGCGAGAGGATGCCCTCGTCCACCACCGCGACCGTCGCGTACATCGGCTCGCTGAGGCCACCCGCGCCGGTGAAGTCGAGCTTCACCTCCAGCCGCCCGTTGCTGCGCACCTCGTCGGGCGTAGAGAGCTTCAGCGACTGGGTGAACGCGGTGGGCGCGACCTTTGCGCTCGCCACGCCGAAGGCGCGGTCGGGGAGGAAGCTGTCCTTCGACTCGAGGTGCGGGTCCTTCACGAGGAACGCGCTGACGTACACGTTGGGGAAGAAGGTGTCGGGCGTGAAGGTCCAGCTGACGTCGCCCGCGCTCGCATCCATCCACGCATGCGCGATGACCCGGTCGGTCTCCGCGGTGAAGAGCAGCCGGCCCTTGAACGGGGCCTTCACGCTCACCTGCGCCGGCTTGCCGACCTCCAGCTCCTTCGGCAGCGTGACCGCGAGCTGCGTGGGCTTCAGCGGCTTCGGCGTCTGATCGACCTGCGCGGTGCCGTAGTCCCACCACCAGTCGCCACGCGTGGACTCGAGGAAGAGATCCGTCCGCGCCCCCTCCGCACGCACCCGCACCACGAAGCCGGCAGACCAGCCGCGAGGCTCGGCGGAGAGCTCGAACTTGCCGTCCTTCACCGGGACGGTGAACCGGCCCTCGGTGACCGGACGCAGGTGGCGCTGGTAGCGCTCGCCCTCGAGGTCGTCGTCCCAGAAGTAGCCGTACTCCGCCTCCATGCGGACGAGCTCGACCTCGACCTCCTTCGGCGCCGCTGCCTTGCTGCCCCCGCCGAGGAGCTTGCCCTCCCAGTCCACCACCACGCCCTGCACCGTGATCTTCTGGCCCGCCTCGAACTTCTGACGGTCGGACTGCAGGCCCAGGTAGAAGCGCTCCGGGTGCACCGGCGCCGTCGCCTCACCGCGCGTCGAACGGCCGCTGCCCGCTTCGAAGACCGCCACCTGCGCGTGCAGCCGTCCCATGCCGGGGAACTGCGCGCCGCCCTCCAGCGCCGGGCACTCCACCAGCGCCTGGCCCTTCGCGTCGAGCTCCGCCTCCACCTCGCCGAGCGTGATCGGCTTCGGCGCCTTCTCCGGCGTGTACACGCCGTACTGGAACTGGCCGTTCTCCTTCGGCTTGAACGTCGCCGGCTCGATGCGACAGGCGGCCTGCACCCGCGCGCCCTCCGCCGAGCCGCCGAAGAGGTACTGCGCGCCCACCGCCACCTTCGCCACGTCGCCGAACGCGAGCGCCTCCTGCACCGGCTTCGCCTCGACCTTCATCCGCTCGGGGACGAACTCCTCCACGTTGAAGCTGTAGCTCTGGACGGGCTTCTTCCCCACGAGGAGCTCCACGCGGTAGCGCCCCGTCTCCGCGAAGGCCGCGAACGGCAGCCCGGTCTCGATCATCCCCGCGTCGTTCGTCTGCAGCTGCAGCCCGCGCACGACCTTCTCGCGCGGGTCGTAGAGCTTCAGCTCCACCGGCAGCCCGCTCTTCGGCGCCACGTCGTTGCGATCGCGCAGCAGCGCCGCGAGCCTCGCGGTCTCACCGGGCCGGTACACGCCGCGGTCGCTCCACACCGACGCGCGGTACACGCGATCCGAACGGAACGCCTCGCCCACCACGTCGAAGTCTGCCGTCTCGGTGCGCAGGTCCGCGTAGCGGATGTAGGTGAGGTCGTCTCCCTTACGCGCGACGATGGCGAAGGGCTCGGTCTGGTCCGGATCGTTCTGCCCCTCCGGCACCTGCAGCCGGCAGTAGCCGCTCTTGTCGGTGGTGCAGGTGGCCACCGTCTTGCCGCTCATGCGCTTGAGCTCGAGGCCGACACCGGAGAGCGCCGCCGCGTCGCGGATGCCCACCGCCCACACCGACACGTCGTGCCGCCAGGGCGCGTCCTGCGGCGCTGCGCCCTTCTTCGCGATGAGCGACATGTCCGTCAGCAACAGCCGCGAAACCGCCGCCGCATTGCCGCCCTGCAGCGTCACCTCCATCACCCCGCGCGCCGTCTGCGGGAGCATGGCGCCGAGATCCACGAAGCTCGTCTGCTGCTTGTCCGGCGCACCGCCGAGCTTCACCGTCTGCGACACGATGAAGTCGGACGTGCGCGCGTCCGCCGCCTCGTTCTCTCCCTGCGAGAGCCAGAACACGAGGTTCTCCGGCGGGATCTGCCGGACCGCCACGCGGACCTCGTCGGTGTTCATGTGCTGCACGCCCACGTTGCGCCAGGCGCCGCGCGGCAGGTAGCGGCCGGTGGAGACGAAGCGCAGCTTGGGTGAGCGCGCCGGCACGGTCACCGGATGCGCCGAGCCCTTGAGGACCACACCGCCATCGACGGTGGTCGCGCCCGCGTCGAGATGCAGCGTGAGCGGCCCGCGCTTGAACTCGCCGAGCACCCGGAAGCCGGCGCTGGAGGAGACGACCTGAACCGGGACGGAGGGCTCGGTGCGGATGTAGCGCTGCGCGTCCTCGTCGGTCAGCTGGCACCGGCGCGAGGTGTAGCCGCTCCAGCTCGAGGTCCGGCTCCAGTGATAACGCTGCCCGCCGGCGGCGTGGTCGCGGCAGACGACCTCGAAGAAGTAGCCCTGGTCGCCCTCCACCAGCTGCACCGCGAGGATCTCCACCGGCTGGCCGTTGGGCAGCGTGAAGCGCGCCTCTGCCGCGGGCGCGCGCAGCTCTCCCTGGTGACGCGCGCGCACCTGCTCACCCGCGATCGCGAGGCGAAGCTTCGCGCCCGGCCGGACCTCCCGGCGCAGCTCGACCGAGAGCTCCGCGGCGTTGCTCGACGAGACGGACACGGTCGCGTCCTTCCGCGGCTTGCCGTCCACCTCCAGCGTCACCGCCTGCGCGGCGGACTTCTCGTCCACCGGCCCGCTGAACCGCACCTTCAGCGAGAGGTCCCGCTTCGAGTAGTCGATGCGCTCGAGGTTCGCGCCGCTGAAGCGAAACGGCGGCGTGGTGAAGGCCAGTTCCACGTCACCCGCGGGCGCGCGGATGAGCCCTTCGGGTGTGTCCAGCGCCTCGAGCCGCGCCGTGTACTTGCGTCCGTGCGCGAAGGGCGCGTCCGGCCGGAAGACGAGCTCCGAATCTCCGGTGGCCTCGAGCTTCCCCTTCACCTCCGGGTCGAGCCTCAGCCGCGTCCCCGCGCGCGATGCCGTCCCGTTCGAGTCCGCGCGAGCGATCGGCTGATCGAGCGTGACCGTGATGCCGGTGGGAACGCCGTCCGAGTCCCCGAGCAGCGAGAGGTGCGCGCGCGTCTGCAGCGCGGAGCGGGCGGGCGCGCCGGCCATCGAGCCGGTCGAGGTCGAGTCGGTGCTGGGCGACGAGGTGCCGGTGCCGTCGGGTCCGGAAGTCGTGGCGCCGCTCGAGGCCGAGCCGGTCTGCGCGCCGGACGAAGCCTGCGTGCCGTCGGGCGAAGGTGAAGTGGGCGTGCGCGAGTCGCAGGCGATGGCGACGAGCAGCACGGCCAGCGGGAGCGCGAGGGAGGGGGTGCGGACCATGAGAGGCCTCGGTGTCCTGGGTGCGGCGGGTTGGAAGGGGGCGCGGGGTGTCACTTCAAGGGCCATGCCGCGCGGCGCGACCATCCGCCGACGCCGTTCGGGACACAAGACACCCGCCCCCAGCCTCTTCGCGGCTCCTGCGAGACACACGGGGACCGCGCGGCGCGGCAACGGGGCCACACCGCGCGACCGTCGGCGCCGTCCTGGTCAGCCGCCGCGGGGAGCCGTAGCCTGGGCTCGTGCCGCAGCCGCCTCGCACGAGATGGACGCAGGAGCAGCTCCTCGTCGCCTTCTGGCTCTACTGCACCGAGCGCTTCGGCCGGTTGCACGCGCGGAACCCCACCATCATCGACATGGCGGCGAGGATCGGGCGCACCTCCGATGCGCTGGCGATGAAGGCCTGCAACTTCGCGAGCCTCGACCCGCTGATGGTCGCGTCCGGCCGCGCGGGGCTGGGCAACGTGAGCCGCGACGATCGCGCGCTGTGGGCCGCCTTCGCCGCGGAGCCGACGCGCGTGGCCGAAGCCGCGAGCCTCGCCTGGGCGCGCCATGCCGCCCTCGAGGTGACAGCGCCCCTCTTCGCATCGGAACCGACCGGTGGCCCGGCGCCCACCGAAGCGACGCGCACCGTGCGCGTGCGCCTCGTGCAGACGTTCTTCCGCGAGTCCCTGCTGACCAGCTACGGCGCGAGCTGCGCGGTGACCGGCCTCGCCGAGCCCGAATTGCTCGTGGCCAGCCACATCCTGCCGTGGGCGACGAACGAACAGCGCCGCGCGGATCCACGCAACGGCCTGCTGCTCAACGCGCTGCTCGACAAGGCGTTCGACCGGTTCCTCATCACCTTCGACGAGTCGCACCGGCTGCTCGTCTCGCCGCGCCTCCGCGCCGAAGGCAAACGCGCCAGCGCCATCCTCGACCACGAAGGCGCGGTCCTGCGCATGCCGGAGCGCTTCGCACCGGATCCCGCGGCGCTGGCATGGCACCGGGCCGAGCACTTCGCGCGCGCCGCGTGAGTGAGTTCCGCGGCCGGGTGCTGGCGGTACCGCCCGCCGGAAACCTCGGATCGATCGGGCACACCGTCACCTGACCGCATCAGCTGCCGCGCTGCTACCGCCCGCCGGCGACCTCAGGCCGACCGGACACGCCCGTCGCCTGACCGATCCAGCTCGGCGCGCCGCTACCGTCCGCCCGACACGGCATCCCGCGGGGGCACGGTCGACGCCGCCTCTCCCTCCGCGGCGACCTCGGTCACCGGGACCGGCGCGCCCTCGACCGGCGCCGCGGCCTCGTCCCGGAACGCGCTGGGCAGCAGCGAGAACGGGAGCACCCGCGCCAGCGCGATGAGGAGGAACACGCCGCCCGGCGCCGCGAAGATGGCGATCGCCGGGACGACTCGGGCCAGGTCCTTCAGCTGCTCCGTCATCCGGTGCCGCTCGTCGCGGGTGAGCGACTGCCTGCGCACCACCCTCGAGAGCAGCACCGAGAGCTCACCGGTCTCTCGCACCTCCTGCATCACGCGCGCGACGTTCTTCTCCAGCCCGGCCTGGGCCGTCTGCAGCATCCATCCCACCCAGGCCGGCCGGCGAACCTTCATCGTCTTCCTACAGCTCCACCGACTCGCCCGGCTTCAGCGTCCGGACGCGCGCCGCGGCCTTCTCCTTCTTCAGCGTCGCCTCCAGCTCCTGCGGCGTTCCCTTCAGCGGCGGGAAGGTGCCGTAGTGCATGGGGACCACGGTCTTCACCTTCAGCATCCGCGCCGCCAGCGCCGCGCCCTCCGGCCCCATGGTGAAGTGCCCGCCGATGGGCAGCATCGCCACCGTCGGCTTGAAGCGCGAGGCGATGAGGTCCATCGACGCGAACACGTCCGTGTCCCCCGCGTGGTACAGCGTCGGCCCGTTGTCCACCTTCAGCACGTAGCCCATGGCCGGACCGCCCGGCTTCAGCCCCTGCTTCGGGTCCTGGCCCACGCCGCTGGAGTGCACCGCCTCCACCATGTGGATGGTCACGTCCTTCACCTTGAACGTTCCGCCCACGTTGGCGCCCACGTCCTTCTCCCCGCCCAGCAGTCCCACCAGCTCGAACGCGCCGTAGATGGGCGCGCCGGTCTGCTTCGACAGCTCCTGCGCCTCGCCCACGTGGTCGAAGTGCCCGTGCGTGATGAGGATCGCGTCCAGCGCCGTCGGCATCTGGGCGTCCTTCGGCGCGTTGGGGTTCTTCAGCCACGGGTCAATGGCGATGCGCGCACCGCCCGGCGTCTCCACGATGAACGCCGCGTGGCCCCACCAGGTCGCGGTCGTCTTCGACGGCGCCTTCTTCGCTCCCGCCTGGGCCTGCGCAGGCGCCGGGGTACCTGCGCCCTGGCCCTTCCCCTGCCCTTGTCCCTGAGCGAACGCGACGGACGAAGCGACGAGCACCACCAGCCCGAATCCCAACCGAGTCTTCATGTCGGCCTCCCTTTGCCCTCCGCGCTATCGCCGGAGGGCAGAGGATTCAACGGGATCGTGGGGATGGGGTGCCCGAGCCGGCAGCTACTTGACGGCCTTCACCTTCGCGCGCTTCTCGTCCGGCGCCGGCTCCTCGGCGGGCGCGGGCACCGCCTGCACCGGGGACTTGTTCACGCCGAACTTCTCGAGCAGCTGCGCTTCGATCTGCTTCGAGATCTCCGGGTGCTCGGAGAGGTACTGCTTCGCGTTCTCCCGCCCCTGGCCGATGCGCTCGCCCTTGAACGAGTACCAGGCACCGCTCTTCTCGACGATGTTCTCCTGCGCCCCGAGGTCGAGCAGGTCACCCTCCCGGCTGATGCCGGTGCCGTACATGATGTCGAACTCCACCTCCTTGAAGGGAGGCGCGACCTTGTTCTTCACCACCTTCACGCGGGTCCGGCTGCCCACGACCTGCTCGCCGTTCTTGATCGCCCCCACGCGGCGGATGTCCATGCGCTGCGAGGCGTAGAACTTCAGCGCGTTGCCGCCCGTGGTCGTCTCCGGGTTGCCGAACATCACGCCGATCTTCATGCGGATCTGGTTGATGAAGATCACGCACGTCTGGCTCTTGCTGATGGTGCCGGTCAGCTTCCGGAGCGCCTGGCTCATCAGACGGGCCTGCACGCCCATGTGCGCGTCGCCCATCTCGCCCTCGAGCTCCGCCTTCGGCACGAGCGCGGCCACCGAGTCGATCACCAGCACGTCGATCGCGCCGGACCGCACGAGCATCTCCGCGATCTCCAGCGCCTGCTCACCGGTATCCGGCTGCGACAGGAGCAGGTCGTCCGTCCGCACGCCGAGCTTCCGCGCATAGCCCACGTCCAGCGCGTGCTCCGCGTCGATGTAGCCGCACACGCCGCTGCGCTTCTGCGCCTCCGCGACGATGTGCAGACACAGCGTCGTCTTGCCCGACGACTCCGGCCCGTAGATTTCGATGATGCGGCCCTTCGGCACGCCTCCGACGCCCAGCGCGATGTCCAGCGAGATGGAGCCGGTGGGCACGGCCTGGATGTCCCGCACCAGGGGCTCGTCCTTGCCCAGCCGCATGATGGAGCCCTTGCCGAACTGGCGCTCCACCGCGCTCATGGCCAGCTCGATCGCCTTCTCCTTCTCCGGATTCACCGCCATCTGTCATCCCTCCACTGATTGGCGGGGCCAGAGGGGCCTCCGCACTGAAAGCGCGTTTAGTATCGCGACGCGGAGAGAGATAGTCCAGCGGTCTGACATCGGGGGTGCACGAGGGCTTTCCTGGGTGCACGCCCACTTTGAGGGAGGCCGAGTGATTCCGCAGGGATCGCCTTCGCGCTGGACTTGTGATCTGGGCGCCGACGGAGGCTCGCATGTCCCGTCGCCGAAGAGGCAGAACGCCCGTCACCCCCACCATCCCGCCGAACGACGGTAGCCCGCTGGGCCACCTGAGCGACGCGGACCTGATGAAGGAGCTTGCCC
>JAFAFL010000147.1 GCA_023423535.1 Pseudomonadota bacterium | reverse complement strand
GCCCCCGAGGCCGCGGCCGAGGCTCCGAAGGGCGAGACCGTCGCCGCCGCCGCGAAGAGCGAGGAGGCCCCGAAGGAGGAGCCGGCCGGTGCCGTCCAGCCCGCGCCTGCGCCCGCCGTGGCCGCCGCTGCCCCGAAGAAGAGCGAGGGCACCTCTGCCCGTCGCACCGAGGAGCCCGCCCCGCGCCAGACGGCAACCCGTCAGCAGGCCGCCGCGGCCGCACCGGCGCCCGCTCCGGCGCCCCGCGAGGAGCGGACGGCGCGCACCACCTCTCCGGCCGAGGCCGCGGACGACTTCGACGCCGTGTTCGGCGGGGGAGGAAAGCCCGCCTCGCGCAAGAGCGAGACCGCGCCGGCGAAGGCCTCCGCGCCCGCGAAGGGCTCGGACAGCGTGTACATCCCGCCCGCGCCGGGGTCCTCCACCGGGCCGCAGCGGCTCGGGCAGTCGGACATCATGGCGGTGGTGCTCCAGAACAAGAGCGCCATCCAGCGCTGCGTGACGGAGCAGAAGAGCAAGGATCCGAGCGTCTCCGGCACCCTGGTGATGCAGTGGTCCATCCGCACCAACGGCTCGACGGAGAAGATCAGCGTGCAGAGCACCGAGTTCCGCTCGACGCACGTGGCCACCTGCATGGGCGGGCTCATCCGGGGCTGGCGCTTCCCGGCGCACCAGGAGCAGGGCGAGCCGATCAACTTCCCGTTCAAGTTCTAGGGCGGGCCGCTCCAGACGGTCAGGGCGGCGCTGTCACAGGCGCCGCTGTCGCGCTCCGGCCCTCACGGGTCCGGAGCGTTTTCGTAGGCGCGCGTAATCCTTTGAGTGCGTGATGGCGCACGCTTTGCCTAAATGGCGGGCGGCGTCATTGACACGCTGGGGTTCGGGACTAAAAGGCGGCGGTCTGGGACCGGCCCCCTGAAGTCTCCGGCTCCATTCGCAGCACCACTCGAGGGAGGAGAGTACAAGCCTATGTTCAAGCATCTTGGTCTTGCGGCCCTGTCCGCGTCCGCGGTCGCCATGGCGTTCATCGCCTGCGGCGGCGATGGCACCGGCACCGACATCTCGTGCGTCACGGATGCGGACTGCACCGAAGCGAACACCATCTGTCACCCGGGCGCGCTCGTGTGCGTCCAGACGTGTACCAGCGGCGCGGACTGCCCGGACAGCGCGAAGACCTGCGGTGCGGTGAGCAGCACCGACGACCGGCAGATCTGCCAGTGCGCCACCGACACGCTCTGCGCCCAGGGCGACCTCGGCACCGGCGCCGTCTGCCAGGAGGCCTGGAGCGTCTGCACCAACGCCTGCACCGGCGACACCGACTGCCCCACCGGCTTCGAGTGCGATACGGCCACCGGGCAGTGCACCGACGGCGGCGCGGGCTCCTGCGACCCCGCCTGCGGCGCGGGCCAGACCTGCGACACCTCCGGCGCCACCCCGACCTGCGTCGCGGCGACCTGCAACGCCGCCGACCCGCAGCCTTCCACCTGCGCCGCCGGCACGTTCTGCAGCAGCGGGACCTGCCAGGCGCCGCCGGCGCCGACCTGCTCGAACATCACCAACCTGAACCCGGCCGGTGGATGGGATCCGCGCACTTGGGATCCGACGAACGCCGCGCACAACGGGCCCGTCATCTACTCCATCGGGAAGGGACCCAACACCACGTTCATGTGCGGGGCGGGGAGCAGCGTGATCCAGGCCGAGATTAAGGCCTACCGGACGGACAAGGACTTCCCCGCTGACAAGAGCGCTCTGGGCGGCTTCTTCTACGCGCTCGTCAATGGCAATCGTCTGGACGCGACGAATTCCGTACGTCCGTCCGACTACATTCCCAACGGTCGTGAAGCGACCATCCGAGTGAACTTCTGCTCGGACCCGGCGGAGAGCCAGATCCAGGTGGGGCTGTACTTCACCAACGGGAACGCGATCTGCGGGACCATCCAGCGCTAGACTTCTCGCTGTGACTGCCCCGTCCGGCGAAGGTGCCGGGCGGGGCTTTTTTCGGCAAATGAATATGGTGCATTCAGGTTTCGTCCTCAGCGCGGGCGTTCCTGCCCGAACCCGAGAGGTGACTCACATGAAGCGAGTAGTCGGATTCCTGATGGCAGCGTCCCTGATGGCCCCTGTGGCGGCGATGGCGAACAGCCCGACCCTCGACTGCCCGGCGGGTACCGTCCAGGTCGGTGGCCCGTCGAGCGCCATGGAGGCCAGCTTCTGCGCGATTCGCGGCACCGGGACGCCGCATGGCCCCTATGTGACCTTCGACAAGCAAGGTCGGGTGACGGCGCAGGGCGAATATCAGAACGGCTTCCGCGCCGGGACCTGGCAGATCTTCGACGGCAACGGCGTGAAGACGGACGAGATCCAGTTCCAAAACGGCGACTTCCACGGCCGCAAGGTCGCGTTTCACGCCAACGGCCGGAAGAAGGTCGAGGAGAACTACGTGCAGGGCCGCCGAGAGGGGCAGTTGCGCAAGTTCGACGCCGCCGGCGACATCGTGGCCGTCGAGGAGTACCGCGGCAACGTGATGGTGAAGCGGTAGCACTCGAGTCGCTTCGCCTGTTGATGCTCATGCGGCCCCTCCGGATGACCAGGAGGGGCCGTTTTTCGTCGGGCTCATGGGCTGCGACGCTGAGTCGTTTGGCGCTCACCGCGCTCGAACTGTTGTGCCGGCATCGGTCCTATTGGTTTGCGTGCCAGACGTGGATGTCACCGCCGCTTCCGACGACTTCCTCGAAGGCGATGTAGACCCGGCCTGTGCCGTCGCGGGAAAGCGAAGGCTTCGTGGCGGGCGTGTTCAGCATGTTTGAGGCGCTAGCGGCTGCGCCAATGCGGTTCCAAGCCGCACCATCGAATTGCGAAACACCTACCTGACGATCTGACCCGATCATCCCGTCCCACGCGAGAACGGGGAGCCCGTTTGCGAGAAGCTCGAGGCGAGGGTTCTGTGCGTCGCCCCCGTTCCAGTTGGCCGGGCCACCGAGCAACGACCAGTTGATCCCTTCGAAGCGCGCGGCGCGTACCGAATGAGGCCCCGAGTTGCATTGCTCGGCCCACGCGACGATCGGTCGCTGATTCGTATCGATGCGGAGTTGCGGCAGCCCCGTGTAGCAGCCCAGCGAAGTATCGGCGCTGAGGGGACTGCCGACTGACTGCCATGGCCCGGAAGGGGCGAGCCGTTGCCAGACGACGACCCTCGACCTGTCGACGACGTCGTTCGAGTTCCAGAACATGCAGGTCCTCGCCATCAGGATCGTTCCGCCCGCCGCAACGGCCAGGGAGCCGCCTGCGCACAGGTACGCGTCCATCGGGTAGTTCACGCCGTCATTCGCGAGCAGCGTCGTCCATGAGGCGCCCTGCCAGCGGTGGACGGAGGTATCCGGCCAGTCGTGAATCACAATGAGAAACTCCCCGGACGCGGTGACGATGAACTCGAGCGGAAGCGGACCGTTGCTTGAAGGGAGGCCGGTAGAGCTAATGTTGGCCCAAGCATTGCCTTGCCAATGCCGGACGAAAATCGAGCCCTCTGCCCAGGCCACGACGGGATTGCCGACGGCATCGAGAGCGAGGTGCATGTTGCTCGCGTGGGTCCCCGCCGCGGTGTTCCCGTTCAGCGTCCCCAGCGACTGCCAGGCGGTGCCGGTCCAGCGGCTGACGTGGACGCTGTCGGCGGTGCCGTCGCTCTCGATCCAGGCGACGACGGGGCGGCCCATGGGGTCGAGCTTCATCCGCGGACTTTTTGCCGGGGTGGCGCCAGCGGTGGCGCTCAGTGGTCCACCGATGGGGAGCCACGCGGGGAAGGCGAAGCTCCAGCCTCCCGGCATCAGCAGGTTGCCTGCGAGGTCGGTGACGCCGTTGAAGGTGACCGAGATTGTCATCGGCGGGGTGGGAGCCTGGTCGGGGGTGATGGTCAGCTTCAGCCCGTCCGAAGAGAGGCTGAGGCTCTTGCCGAGGGTCGTGCTCCCGCTGGTCAACAGCACGCTCTGGTCGCTGACGCTGCTCGCGCGGAGCGGCTCGGAGAAGACGGCCTCGAATGTCTGCGTGACTGGCAGCGACGGTGCTCCGGCGGCCGGGTTCCGGCTGCTGATCGACGGCGGCGTCCGGTCCACGTGAACCTTCCGCACCGGCCCGGCGAAGGTCTGACCCGCCACGACCGCGCGGACCGAGAGCAGGTGCTCGCGCTGGTCCTCGTTCCGGGTGTCCCAGCTGTACTGGTAGGGCGGCTGCAGCGGCGCGAGCACACTGCCGTTCAGGAGCAGCTCCACCCTGTCCGGCTGCGCGCCGGTCACCACCACCTGGATCGAGACCGTCCCGTTGGTGTGGAGCTCCCCCGCGGGGCTGGTGATGTCCACCGCCACGCTGCCGGACTTCACGGTGAGCGGAAGGCGCACGGTGCGCGTGAGCCCTCCGCCGGTGCCGGTGAGGGTCAACTCCACTGGCCCGGTATTGGCGCTGAAACCCGCCGATACGACCATCGTGGCGGACGTCTGCGAGGGCCCCACCTCCACCGCCGGCGCGGTCACGCCCGCGGCGGGGTTCGCCAGGGCCACCGAGACGGCTCCGGTGAAGCCTCCCGACCGGGCGACGCGGACGGTCACCGAGACGTTCTCGCCCTGCTGCACCTCGGCGCTCGTCGGCGCCACGGTCAGCTCGAAGTCCGGTTCCTCTGGTGGGTCCCAGCCCGCATCGACCACCGGGGCTCCGCCGTCCGGTTTGGCCGATGGGTCCTCGACGCACCGGTTGAGCTCGAGGTCGCACAAGGCGCCGCTCGGACAGTCACTGCTCGCCTCGCAGTGGCCCGGGCCGGGGTCGCTGCTGCACGCACTGAGGGCCGACACGAGCGCCACGGCCACCGCCCACCTACCCACGTACTCCCACCTCTTCGACATGCGGACCTCGCGAAATGCCGCCGACGACCGGCGGGCAAGTCTCTAGAAGCTGCCGGCCACTCCCACGGCGTTCGGACCCACCACAGGCACCACCGGCGGAGCGCTCTGTGGGCTGCCCGAGACGAGGTACAGGGCGACCGCGCCGCCGGTGAGCGCGAGGCCTCCCGCCGCCAGGCCCCAGCCCAGCCGCCGCTGCTCCTCGGACTGCGTGTGCAGCGCGGTGAAGCGCTTGCGGTGCTCGGTCGGGACGACGCCGCCGACGATCAGCGCGTCCCGCTGGGTCGCCGTGTCCGAGGCCCGGTAGTGCATCGCCCCCGAACCTCCGAGCAGCCCCACGCCCGCCGCTCCCAGCGCGTAGCCCGCCCAGCGGAGCACGCGGGAGCGCGTCCCGGAGGAGTTCGAGGCGAAGAGCGTGGCCTCCACCGGCGGCCGCGCCGTCCCCGTGGAGATGAAGTCCGCAAGGCGCTGGAGCGCTTCGTTTCCCGGCCTCGAGGTCACGTACCGGATGCGTCCCTCGCGCAGCTCCTGTCCGGAGCCCACCTCCACCAGGGAGGCGACGATCATCCGCTCTTCGCCCGCCAGACGCTCCTCACGCACGCCGACAACGCTCTCCACCCCCAAGATCGCGCCGATGCGCGCCAGCGTGTCGAGCCTCGTCGCCCGGTCCACCGGGGTGGCAATGCACGGGCCCGCGTTGGGCCACACGATGCCCTCGAAGGCCTCGTCCATGGTCACCAGCGTGTCGGCCTCGAGGCGCACCTTCAGCGGCAGCCCGCGCCGAGGTCCAAAGACCGTCTCCACCGCGTAGCCACCCGGCGGCAGCTTCAGCTTCAGCGGTGAGACCCCGGCACTCCGCCCTCCCACGAAGACCGGCAGGCCGGAGGGCCGCGTCTCGACGGTCAGCGACACGCGCTGCACCTTGCCGACGCGATCGCGCACCCCGTCGTACATGGCGATGAAGGAAGGGGGGTAGATCCCGCTGTCCGGGCGGTGGCCGGGATCGACGCGCACGATCTGCTCGAGGATCGACTCGGCCTCCCCGGTCTTGCCGCTGGCCCGGAAGACCTGCGCCAGCATGGCGAGGACCTCCTTGTGCATCGCCCACCGCTCTTCGGCTGGAGGTAGGCTCTCCACATCCCCCAGCGCCAACTCCAGCGAGCGCTGCGCCTTCGGCCAGGCGCCCTGGTAGAGGTCCTGCCTCGCCGCGCTGACCACCCTCGACACATCCGAGAGCGAACCGCGCGCCGCGCCCCCCAGAAGGCGGATGGATTCCTCCTCCGTCTGCACCTGTTGCCCCAGCCTCAGCGTGACCGCCTCGCGCACGGTCGCCGCCGAACCTGCAAGGAGGCCCGATTCGCACCGGTCCGTGGCCACCACTGCCACCCCCAGCGAGGTGGGCCCGGCCCCGGACGAAGCACCCAGGATGAGAAGCGGAGAGAGGACGTAGATGAGCACGGTTCACCCGACGATGCCGGTCAACCCGGCAAACGCTCTCTTCCTATCCTCAACCGAACAGGGAAAACAAGAGCAAAACACCGAAGTCTCGATTTGCCTGTTTGAGTCGTCACGGCGCATGTAGGCCCGGGTGCGCAAGTGCCCGGCGGGGCAGGGCGGCTGAGGCGTTGGCTTCTGGGCTTTTGGGGTAGAAGGGCCGCGGATGCGCGCCTTCCAGCCACTCTTTCCCGACCTCCCGGTGCGCCGCGTGGAGGAGATGGGCCTCAAGGAGCTCGAGCGGATAAGGCTCATCCTCCGAGGGGGCTCGGTCATCGACTGGCGGCGGCTGCACTTCCAGTCCCGCGACGAGGTGGACCGCTTCCTGCGCCTGTGCCTCTGGGATCCGGAGAACCCGGTGGACGAGGCCTGGATGCGGACGGTGCTCGCGGACGCGGTCGCCTACCTGCGCAAGACCTTCAACTACCAGGTGGCCGACGCGGTGGCCCGGCCGAAGGAGATCCACGACCTCTTCCTTCTCGCCTCGGGGCAGATGGAGCCGGCGCGCTACCGCCGCATCGCCTGCATCGTGCTGAAGGTGATGCACGTGGTGCAGCACATCGAGGGCCGCGACCTCCTCTTCCGGCTCGAGCTCTCCGAGGCGGAGATCGCCGAGCAGATCGCCCGGCGCGTCAGCTCCGTCGTCCAGGAGATGAGCAACAAGGGCATCCCGCTGGTGGAGTTCGCGCTCTCGTTCAAGAGCCGCGACTCGCTCATCACCAAGCTGCTGGCGAAGCGCGAGAACGTCGCCGCGCAGGTGTACGACAAGACGCGCTTCCGCATCGTCACCCAGTCGCGCGAGGACATCCTCCCGGCGCTCTACTTCCTCACCCAGCGCATGTTCCCGTTCAACTTCGTCGTGCCGGGCGAGACGGTGAACTCGCTGGTGCCCTTCAAGACGCTGCTCGAGCGCTACCCGAACTTCGCGCAGCACGAGGAGGAGCTGCACCTGCACACCGACTACGAGGTGGAGCAGAGCGAGGAGCAGCACGGGAAGAACGCCTTCAGCGGCGGCGGCTACCGGGTGCTGAACTTCGTGGTGGACGTGCCCATCCGGCTCGACGCGTGGCTGCCGCCGGCGGACGCGGACGGACGCGACCGGAAGAACCGGATCGGCTTCGGCCTCGTGGAGTTCCAGATCGTGGACCGCGAGACCGCCATCGCCAACGAGGAGGGCGAGAGCGCCCACGACCGCTACAAGCAGCGGCAGAAACTGCGCGTGCTGCGGCGGCTTTCTCGCGGGCTGGTGGTGCCGCGCCCGGAGGTCTCTCCCGAGAGCTCCGGGCGGAAGCGGAAGAAGGGGTAGCCCCCCTCCCGGCGCTACTTCTTCTTGCGGTTCTTCTTCTTGTTCTGGCGCTCGCGCTTGCGCTTCTCCTGCAGCGCCTTGCGCTCGGCGTCGCTCTTCGCGTTGGCCTGCGGTCCGGTCGAGTAGCCCATGAGCCGCGCCTTCGCCATCTGGGCCTGGCCCATGGGCGGGGTGTAGCCGGGCGCGACCTGCGGCATCTGCATGGGCATGCCGGGCATCCCCATCCCGCCCATGGCCTGCTCCATCATCTTCGCGTCCTTCCCGAAGACGCCGCCCAGATCCATGCCCTTCATCTTCTGCAGCTGGGCGATCTGCTTGAAGCCGGGGATGCGGCCCAACAGGCCCGGGTTCTGGCCGATGCTGCCCATCACCTGCTGCATCATCGTGAACTTGCCGAGGAGCTCGCGGACCTCCTCCTTCTTCCGGCCGGAGCCCTTCGCGATGCGCTCCATGCGGGGCGCGGTGATGATCGACGGATCCTGCCGCTCCTTCTCCGTCATGGAGTTGAAGAGGGCCTCGATCTTGTCGAGCTCCTTCTCGTCCGGGTTGAGCTGGTCGCTCATCTCCCCGAACAGCGGGAACTTATCGAGGAGGTCCTTCAGCGGGCCCATCTTCCGGACCATGCGGATCTGGTCAACGAAGTCCCGCATGCTGAAGCGCCCGCTGAGGAGCTTCTGCGCGTCCTGCTCGGCCTTCGACTCGTCGACGACGCCCTCGAAGTCCTTCATCAGGCCGACGATGTCGCCGAACCCGAGGATGCGGCTGGCGAGGCCGTCCGGACGGAACTCCTCGAGCTTGTCGAGGCCTTCGCCCATGCCGAGGAACTTGATCGGCTTGCCGGTGACGTCCTTGATCGACAGCGCCGCGCCGCCGCGGGCGTCACCGTCGAGCTTGGTGAGGATGAAGCCGTCCAGCGTGAGGCGCCGGTCGAACTCGGCGGCGGTGCGCACCGAGTCCTGGCCGATCATCGCGTCGCAGACGAGGAGGATGTTGTCCGGCGAGACCGTGCCCTTGATCGACTCGAGCTCCGCCATCAGCTCCTCGTCGATGGCGAGGCGGCCGGCGGTGTCGATGAGGACGACGTCGCGGCCCTGCTGGCGCGCGGCCTCGTAGCCCTTCTTCGCGAGGTCCGGCGGCGACATCCCCGGCTCGTGGAAGACCGGCACCCCGAGCCGCTGCCCGAGCACCTTCAGCTGATCCACGGCGGCGGGACGGTAGATGTCCGCGGCCACCAGCAGGGGCTTGCGGCCCTCCTTGAGGAGCTTGTTCGCGAGCTTGCCGGTGGTGGTCGTCTTTCCGGAGCCCTGCAGGCCCACCATCATGATGCCGGAGAGCTGGCCCTTGTTCTTCAGCTTCAGCGACGTGTCCACGGGGCCCATCAGGGCCTCGAGCTCGTCGTGGCAGATCTTCACGAAGTGGTCCCCGGGGGAGACCTTGACCTTCTTGCCTTCCTTGTCGGTGACGGTGGTCTGGACCACCTCGCCGATGGCCTTCTCGCGCACGCGGGCGACGAACTTCTTCACCACGTCGAAGGCGACGTCGGCCTCGAGGAGGGAGACGCGGATGTCGCGCAGCGACTCGTCCACGAGCTCCTGGGTGATTTCGGACTTCCCGGCGAGGCGATTCTTCGCCGAGCGGAAGCCCTTGCTGACGGTCTCGAGCATGGCGGGCTTCCTACAACAACACCTGCCCGTGGGCGACCCTTCCTAAGGAGGCCCTGCGCATCCTCTCTACGTGCCGAGCAGTCGGACGGCGCCCGGCGGCGTGCGGCGGGGCATTGCCCGCTCGACCTCGAGGCCCATCCTCAAGAGCAGCGCCTCCTCCCAGGGACGCCCCATGAGGTGCAGGCTCACCGGGAGGCTCTTCGCGTCGTAGCCGGCAGGCACCGCCAGCGCGGGCAGGCCGGTCACGTTCGCGGCGCGGATGAAGCGCATGAGGCCGTCGGTCATCTGGAGGTTGGACTCGCCTTCGGGCAGCGCGCTCTCCGGCAGCTCCGGCGCGGTCGTGGCGGTGGTCGGCGTGATGATCGCGTCCACGGTCTTCATCGTCGCCAGCAGCTCGCGCGTCATCTTGTTCCGGTGCCGCAGCGCGTGGACGTAGTCGGTGGACGAGAAGTACCGGCCGATGGCGAGGTTCGCGCGCACGTCGAGGCCATGCGAGCCGCCGTGCTCCTTGAGGTGCGGCAGCATGGAGGAGGCCATCTCGCTGAGGATGATCGTCGCGTGGGTCCAGAGCAGCGTGTTGAGGTCCGGCGCGCCGATCTCCACCACCTCCGCACCCGCACTCACCAGCGCGGCGACTGCCTCCTGACAGCGGCGCACCACGTCCACGTCCGCGTCTTCGAACCACGGGCGGTGGATGCCCAGCCGCACGCCCTTGAGGTCCTTCCGCCCGAGCGCCGCCAGCTCCACCGGCGGCTGGTGCTGCGAGACGTCGTCGTACGGATCCTTGCCGGCGATGAGCGCGTAGGCCGCCGCCACGTCCCGCACCGTCTGACCGATGGGGCCCACGTGGCCCACGTGCCAGCAGAGCGGGAACACGCCGTGCTCGCTGATCCGGCCCCACGTCGCCTTGAGGCCGACCACGCCGCAGAGCGCCGCGGGGATGCGGATGGAGCCGCCGCCGTCCGCGCCGATCGCCACCGGCACGATGCCCGCCGCCACCGAGGCCGCCGAGCCGCTCGAGGAGCCGCCGGTGATCCGCGCCTTGTCCCAGGGGTTCCGCGCCGCGCCGTAGTGCGTGTTGAGGCCGATCGGGTTGATCCCGATCTCGTGCATGTTCGCCTTGCCCACGAGCAGCGCGCCCGCCTCGCGAAGCTTCCGCACCAGCGTGGCGTCGTGCACCGCCGGCTTCTCGCCGAGGAACCGCGTGCCCACCGTGGTCGGGTAGGGCGTCTGGTCCATCTCGTCCTTCACCGCCACGGGCACGCCGTCGAAGATCGAGAGCGGCCTGCCCTCCGCGAGCCGCTTCGCCGAGGCGGCGGCCTGCGCGCGCACGTCCTTCGGATCGCTGGCGATGAACCAGTTCATGTCGCGGTTCGCGGCGATGGCGGCGATGGCGCGCTCGGCCACTTCGACCGGCGTGGTGCGGCCCTCGCGGTAGGCGCGCGCGAAGTGGGCCACGGTCTCCGGAGAACGTGCATCCGAAGAGGCGTTGGCGCGCGAGTCGCCCTCCACCACCCGCTGCGCCATGGAGAGTGCGTCCCCGTCCGCCTCCGGAAGCGGCTGGGGATGGGGAAGCGGCGGCGCCACCGGTGACGCGTCCGCGGGCGTGTTGCGCCACTGCTCGATGCCGCTGTCGGTCACCAGCTTGCGGAGCACGCCTCGGCCGAGAGGCCCCTCCACGGTCTCGATGAAGAGGCGGAGCGGGAGCCCGCGCAGACGAGGGGCGGTGACCGGGGCGCGCTTGTAGGTGGACATGCGCGAATCGAAGCAGCGTGCAGCGGCCGATGCAATGGACCGGGGTTCCTTGTGACGTGATCGCGCGCGCGGGTATGACCTCTGGATGCCTCGGACTTCATTCGGTTTTCCGCTCTTCGCGTGCGTGACGCTGTCGCTCCTCGGGGCCGCGGGCTGTGGGGAGAAGCCTTCGGTGGAAGGCGATGCGGGCGTGATCGACCTGCCGGTGGGCGGTGACGCGGGCGGGAGCGACGCGGGCGGTCTGACGGATGGCGGCACGACCGTGACTGAGGACGGTGGCGTCGGCGAAGACGGCGGCTCGGAGCCTGCGGAGGTGACCTGGTACGAGCACGTGCTCCCCATCGCGCAGCGGTCCTGCCAGGGCTGTCACGTGGAGGGCGGCATCGGTCCGTTCGCGCTGACGAGCTACGCGACCGCGCAGACACATGCGGAGGGCATCGCGGACGCGGTGGCGCAGCGGAGGATGCCGCCGTGGAAGGCGGACGAGGAGAACTGCCGCGACCTCAAGCACTCGAAGAGCCTGCCGCAGTCGGAAATCGACACGATCGTCGCCTGGGCCGCGGGCGGTGCAAAGGAGGGCGACCCTTCGAAGGCGCCGCCGCCGCGCGTGCCGCCGCCGGGGCTGGAGTGGGTGGACGTGACGCTCGATCCGGGTGAGGACTACGCCCCGCGCGCGCAGGTGACCGACGACTACCGCTGCTTCATCGTCTCGCCCTCGCCGACCGCGACGAAGGACGTCATCGGCTTCGAGGTCTTGCCGGGTACGCCCTCGCAGGTGCACCACGTCATCCTCTTTGCGGTGCCCGCCGCGGAGGCGCAGGCGGCGGACGACGGGGAGGAGGGGCTCGGCTGGACCTGCTACGGCTCGACGGGGACGCCTGAGCAGAACGTGCGGATGATCGGGGGATGGGCGCCCGGCGGCGAGGCCACGCGGATGCCCGCGACCACCGGCGTGCGGATCCAGCCCGGCACCGCGTTCGTGATGCAGGTGCACTACAACCTCGCGGCGGGGAATCCGCAGCCGGACCGGACGCGGGTGGCGCTGCAGTACTCGAAGCAGTCGGTGTCGAGGCCGGCGACGATCTTTCCGCTCGCCAGCCAGAGCTTCCAGATCCCGCCGCAGTCCACCGGCTACACGTCGAAGGGGACCTTCGCGCTGCCGTCCTTCGTGCCCAACGCGACCCTGTGGGGGATCACCCCGCACATGCACGGGCTGGGAACGAAGATCCGCGTGCGCAACGTGAGCAGCGGCGCGTGCCTAGTAGACGTGCCGAAGTGGGACTTCCACTGGCAGGCCTCCTACGAGTTCGAACAGTCGATGCCCGTCGCCGGCGGTCAGACCTTCGAGATCGAGTGCACCTGGGACAACCCCACCGATCGCACCGTGACGTGGGGCGAGGGGACCGCAGACGAGATGTGCATCGCCTTCGTCTACGCGACGATC
The DNA here is from genome assembly GCA_023423535.1 of Pseudomonadota bacterium. Classification (GTDB taxonomy): domain Bacteria; phylum Myxococcota; class Myxococcia; order Myxococcales; family Myxococcaceae; genus JAFAFL01. Next base: position 9,832 of record JAFAFL010000147.1, on the reverse strand, counting down.
CCGTAAAGCCTCGCGCGACCCGTACCGCTGAGGTGGCGGTTGCCTGCCTGATTGCAATGCAGCCTGTCCGGCGGGGTAGGTGGAGGTGGGGATGTTCATTGCGGCGCGATTGGTCCACCCTCGGTCGCCCCGGACTGTCGTCCAGCCCACGCTCCTTTGCCCCGGGGTCGGAAGGCCTCGGGTGAATGCGGTACACGCTCCCCCTGCTCCATGGCCGCTTCGATCCTCGTCGTAGACGACAATCCCGCGAACCTCGGGTCCCTCGAAGCGCTGCTGAAGGACACCGGCGCGGACATCGTCAAGGCGCACTCCGGTAACCAGGCGCTGCTCGAGTTGCTCTCGCGCGAGTTCGCGCTGGTGCTGCTCGACATCCAGATGCCGACGATGGACGGCTTCGAGACCGCGCAGCTCATCCGCTCGCGGGACAAGACGCGCCATCTGCCGATCATCTTTCTCACCGCCTTCCACCGCAGCGAGACGAACGTGCTGCAGGGGTACTCGCTCGGCGCGGTGGACTTCCTCTTCAAGCCCATCGTTCCGGAGATCCTCCGCTCGAAGGTCGTCTTCTTCCTCGAGCTGCACGCGAAGAACCTCGAGATCCGCCGGCAGACGGAGCTCCTCCATTCGGCGGAGAAGCGCGAGCACGAACGGAACCTCGCCGAGCAGCGCCAGCGCTACGAGCGGGCCCTCCTTCAGGAGGAGGCGGAGCGCGAACGCCGGATCGCAGAAGCGCACCGGCTGCGCACCGAGGAGCTGGAGCGGGCGCAGGACGCGATGCGCCGCAGCGCGCAGCGGCTGGAGCTGCTCGCGGACAGCGCGAACCGGCTGCTGGTGGCGCCGCACCCGGAGCTGGAGGTCCAGACCCTCTGCGGCGACATGGCCCGGCACCTCGGGCTGGAGGCCTACTTCCACTACGGGCTCGAGGAGGATGGACGGCTGAGTCTGCGCGGGCACAGCGGGCTCTCCGAGGACGTGACGGCGCAGTTCGAGCGCGTGGCGATGGGGCAGGGCCTCTGTGGTCAGGTGGCCGCCGAACGCGCGCGCGCGGTGGTGGATACGCAGCACCCGCTCGTCGTCCGGCCGCCGTCGATCGTGCACGCGGGCCACTTCACCGCCGCGGCCTGCTTCCCCCTGCTCGCGCAGGACAGGCTTCTCGGCGTGCTGGGCTTCGCCACCCGATCCGAGCGCACCTTCGAGGGCGACGAGCTGGCGATGATGCAGGCGTTCTGCGATCAGCTGGCGGTGGCGCTCGACCGCGCGCGGCTGATCAGCGCGTTGCAGGACAGCGACCGGCGCAAGGACGAGTTCCTCGCCATGCTCGGTCACGAGCTGCGCAACCCGCTGGCCCCCATCCGGAATGCGCTGGAGGTCTTCCGGCTGCGCGGCGGCGAGGACCCGAAGATGCAGCGCGCGGTGAAGGCCACCGAGCGCCAGGTCCGGCAGATGGTGCGGCTGGTGGACGACCTGCTCGACGTTTCGCGGATCACCCGCGGCAAGGTGGAGCTGCGGCGCGAGCGCGTGTTCGTGGCGGACGTGGTGGAGCTCGCGGTGCACGCGACGGAGAGCCTCTTCGCCTCGCGCGGCCAGACGCTGAGCGTGAACCTGCCGGAAGAGCCGCTGATGCTCGACGCGGACTCGGCGCGGCTGGCGCAGGTGCTGGGCAACCTCCTGCAGAACGCGGCGAAGTACAGCGACGCCGGCGCGAAGACCGAGCTCAGCGTGCTGCGGGACGCGGGCGAGGTCGTCGTCCGGGTGCGCGACCAGGGCATCGGGCTGCGGCCGCAGATGCTGAACAAGGTCTTCGATCTCTTCGTGCAGGAGGCGCCCGCCTCCGACCGCGCGCTGGGCGGGCTGGGCATCGGCCTCACGCTGGTGAAGCGGCTGGTGGAGATGCACGGCGGCACGGTGAGGGCTCGCAGCGAGGGGCTCGGGCACGGCAGCGAGTTCGAGGTCCGGCTGCCGGTGCTGCAGGAGACCCTGCCCGCCGCGGAGGCGCTGGAGAGCGCGGTGGCGGCGGATCCGCTGGCGCCGCTGGACATCCTCCTCGTCGAGGACAACCCGGACATCCGCGAGACGATGCGGGACCTGCTGGAGCTGCAGGGGCACCGCGTGACCGAGGCCGGTGACGGCGTGGCGGGCGTGGAGAAGCTGCTCGCGGAGAAGCCGAAGCTCGCGCTGGTGGACATCGGCCTGCCGGGGCTCGACGGCTACGAGTTCGCCGAACGGGTGCGGAAGGCGGAGGGCGGCGTCTCCACGAGGCTGGTGGCGCTCACCGGCTACGGCACCGCGGACGCGAGGCAGCGCGCCATCGCCTCGGGCTTCGACGAACACCTGGTGAAGCCGATCTCCGCCGAGGACCTGCTGCGCGTCCTCCGGCGCTTCGCACCCTGATCCTCCGAACTCGTTTTCGCTTTGAAGAAACTGGAGATGAAACGCATGGCCGCTGCATCCAACGAGGTCCGCCTCGACACCGCCGCGTTGCTCAAGACGCTGATCGCGGTGAAGAAGGGCAATTTCACCGTGCGCCTGCCGGCCGACGCCACGGGCATCGCGGGGAAGATCCACGACGCGCTGAACGAGATCATCGACATGAACGAGCAGCTCGCGAGCGAGCTGGCGCGGATCAACACGGTGGTCGGCAAGGAGGGCCGCATCACGCAGCGCGCCGCGCTGGCCAACGCGAGCGGCGGCTGGGCGAGCGCGGTGGAGTCGGTCAACGGGCTGATCAGCGATCTGGTCGCGCCCACCGCCGAGGTGGCCCGCGTCATCGGCGCGGTGGCGAAGGGTGACCTCTCGCAGTCGATGGGCACGGAGATCGACGGGCGCCCGCTGAAGGGCGAGTTCCTCCGCACCGCCAAGGTGGTCAACACCATGGTGGACCAGCTCGGGTCCTTCGCCGCGGAGGTGACGCGCGTCGCCCGCGAGGTCGGTACCGAAGGAAAGCTCGGCGGTCAGGCGACGGTGAAGGGCGTCTCCGGCACCTGGAAGGACCTCACGGACAACGTGAACCTCATGGCGTCGAACCTGACGGGCCAGGTGCGCAACATCGCCGAGGTGACGAAGGCGGTGGCCCGCGGCGACCTGTCGAAGAAGATCACCGTCGATGTGCGCGGCGAGATCCTCGAGCTGAAGAACACCATCAACACGATGGTCGATCAGCTCTCGTCGTTCGCCTCCGAAGTGACCCGCGTCGCGCGCGAGGTGGGCACGGAAGGGAAGCTCGGCGGCCAGGCGGTGGTGAAGGGCGTGGGCGGCACCTGGAAGGACCTCACGGACAACGTGAACTCCATGGCGTCGAACCTGACGTCGCAGGTGCGCAACATCGCCGCGGTGACCACGGCGGTCGCGAACGGTGACCTGTCGAAGAAGATCACCGTCGATGTGAAGGGCGAGATCCTCGAGCTGAAGAACACCATCAACGTGATGGTGGATCAGCTTTCGAGCTTCGCCTCCGAGGTGACCCGCGTCGCGCGCGAGGTGGGCACGGAGGGCAAGCTCGGCGGTCAGGCGGTGGTGAAGGGCGTCAGCGGCACCTGGAAGGACCTCACCGACAACGTGAACTCCATGGCGTCGAACCTGACGTCGCAGGTGCGCAACATCGCCGAGGTGACCACCGCGGTGGCCAATGGCGATCTGCGGAAGAAGATCACGGTCGATGTGAAGGGCGAGATCCTCGAGCTGAAGAACACCATCAACACGATGGTGGACCAGCTCTCGTCGTTCGCATCCGAGGTGACCCGCGTCGCGCGCGAGGTCGGCACCGAGGGCAAGCTCGGTGGCCAGGCGGAGGTGAAGGGCGTCGCCGGGACGTGGAAGGACCTCACCGACAACGTGAACCTCATGGCGTCGAACCTGACGTCGCAGGTGCGCAACATCGCGGATGTGACCACCGCGGTCGCGATGGGTGATCTGTCGCGGAAGATCACGGTGGATGTGCGCGGGGAGATCCTCGAGCTGAAGAACACCATCAACACGATGGTGGATCAGCTCTCCTCGTTTGCGAGTGAGGTGACCCGCGTCGCTCGCGAGGTCGGCACCGAGGGCAAGCTTGGTGGCCAGGCCCGCGTGAAGGGCGTTGCCGGTACGTGGAAGGACCTCACCGACAACGTGAACCTCATGGCGTCGAACCTCACCGGGCAGGTCCGCAACATCGCGGACGTGACCAAGGCGGTCGCCAACGGAGATCTCTCGAAGAAGATCACCGTGAACGTGCAGGGCGAGATCCTCGAGCTGAAGGACACCATCAACACGATGGTCGATCAGCTCTCCTCGTTTGCGAGTGAGGTGACCCGCGTCGCGCGCGAGGTGGGCACGGAGGGCAAGCTCGGCGGTCAGGCGGATGTGAAGGGCGTCGCCGGTACGTGGAAGGACCTGACCGACAACGTGAACTCGATGGCGTCGAACCTGACGGGTCAGGTCCGGAACATCGCCGAGGTCACCACCGCGGTCGCGAAGGGCGACCTGTCGAAGAAGATCACTGCCGATGCGAAGGGCGAGATCCTCGAGCTGAAGAACACCATCAACACGATGGTCGATCAGCTCCGGTCGTTCGCTTCTGAAGTGACCCGCGTGGCGCGCGAGGTCGGTACCGAGGGACGGCTGGGCGGTCAGGCGGAGGTCGAGGGCGTTGCCGGTACGTGGAAGGACCTCACCGACAACGTGAACTCGATGGCGCAGAACCTCACCTCGCAGGTGCGCAACATCGCGGAGGTGACCACGGCGGTCGCGAAGGGTGACCTGTCGAAGAAGATCACCGTCGATGTGCGCGGCGAGATCGCGGAGCTGAAGAACACCATCAACGTGATGGTGGATCAGCTGTCGTCGTTCGCGTCGGAAGTGACCCGCGTCGCTCGCGAGGTGGGCACCGAGGGCAAGCTGGGAGGCCAGGCGGAGGTGCGCGGCGTTGCCGGTACCTGGAAGGACCTGACCGACAGCGTGAACAGCATGGCGTCCGGCCTGACCGCGCAGGTGCGCGACATTGCCAAGGTTGCTACGGCGGTCGCGAACGGTGACCTGTCGCAGAAGATCGCGGTGGATGTCCGCGGCGAGATCGCGGAGCTGAAGAACACCATCAACAAGATGGTGGACAACCTGAACACCTTCTCCGGTGAGGTGACCCGCGTCGCGCGCGAGGTCGGCACCGAGGGCAAGCTCGGTGGCCAGGCGCAGGTGAAGGACGTCGCCGGCATCTGGAAGGACCTCACCGACAACGTGAACCTGATGGCGAGCAACCTGACGTCTCAGGTGCGCAACATCGCCGAGGTGACCACCGCGGTCGCGACCGGCGATCTGTCGAAGAAGATCACCGTCGATGTGAAGGGCGAGATCGCGGAGCTGAAGAACACCATCAACACGATGGTGGACCAGCTCTCCTCGTTCGCTTCCGAGGTGACCCGCGTCGCGCGCGAGGTCGGCACGGAGGGCAAGCTCGGCGGTCAGGCGCAGGTGAAGGGCGTCGCCGGCGTGTGGGAGGACCTGACGAAGAACGTGAACCTGATGGCGTCGAACCTGACGTCGCAGGTGCGCAACATCGCGGACGTGACGACCGCGGTCGCCAATGGCGATCTGTCGCGGAAGATCACGGTGAACGTGCAGGGCGAGATCGCCGAGCTGAAGAACACCATCAACACGATGGTGGACCAGCTCTCGAGCTTTGCCTCCGAGGTGACCCGCGTCGCGCGCGAGGTGGGCACGGAGGGCAAGCTCGGCGGTCAGGCGCAGGTGAAGGGCGTCGCCGGCACGTGGAAGGACCTCACCGACAACGTGAACAGCATGGCGTCCAACCTCACCGGCCAGGTGCGGAACATCGCGGACGTCACCAAGGCGGTCGCCACCGGTGACCTGTCGAAGAAGATCACCGCGGACGCGAAGGGCGAGATCCTCGAGCTGAAGAACACCATCAACACGATGGTGGACCAGCTGTCGTCGTTCGCTTCGGAGGTGACCCGCGTCGCGCGCGAGGTGGGCACGGAAGGGAAGCTCGGAGGTCAGGCCGACGTGAAGGGCGTCGCCGGCATCTGGGAGGACCTGACGAAGAACGTGAACAGCATGGCGTCGAACCTCACCGCGCAGGTGCGGGGGATCGCCACGGTGGTCACGGCGGTCGCGGCGGGTGACCTCAAGCGGAAGCTGTCGCTGCAGGCGAAGGGCGAGATCGCCTCACTGGCGGACACCATCAACGCGATGATCGACACCCTGGCCACGTTCGCCGACCAGGTGACCACGGTGGCCCGCGAGGTGGGTGTCGAGGGCAAGCTGGGTGGTCAGGCGAAGGTGCCAGGCGCGGCGGGGACCTGGAGGGACCTGACCGACAACGTGAACCAGCTGGCGGCGAACCTCTCCACCCAGGTGCGCGCGATCGCCGAGGTCGCCACCGCGGTGACGAAGGGCGACCTCACCCGGTCCATCCGGGTGGATGCGCAGGGCGAGCTCGAGGCGCTGAAGAACAACATCAACCAGATGATCAGCAACCTGCGTGAGACCACGCAGAAGAACACCGAGCAGGACTGGCTGAAGACGAACCTCGCCAAGTTCACCCGGATGCTGCAGGGCCAGCGCGATCTGGAGGCGGTGGCGAAGCTCATCCTCAAGGAGCTCGCGCCGCTGGTGAACGCGCAGCAGGGCGTCTTCTACCTGCTCGAGAACACCGAGGCGTCCGGGCAGCAGCTGAAGCTGCTCTCGTCGTACGCGTTCAAGGAGCGCAAGAGCCTGTCGAACCAGTTCCGGCCGGGGGAGGGCCTCATCGGCCAGTGCGTGCTGGAGAAGGAGCGCATCCTCCTCGCGGACGTGCCGGACGATCACATCCGGATCGTGACCGGGCTGGGCGAGTCGAAGCCGCTGAACATCGTGGTCGTCCCGGTGCTGTTCGAGGGCGAGGTGAAGGCGGTGATCGAGCTGGCGTCGTTCTACCGGTTCAGCGACATCAGCCTCGCGTTCATGGATCAGCTGACCGAGAGCATCGGCATCGTGCTCAACACGATCGCCGCGTCCATGCGCACCGAGCAGCTGCTCGCGCAGTCGCAGTCGCTCGCGGAGGAGCTGCGGTCGCAGCAGGGTGAGCTGACCGAGACGAACAAGCGGCTCGAGCAGCAGGCCCGTTCGCTTCAGGCGTCCGAGGAGCGGCTGAAGAACCAGCAGGAGGAGCTGCAGCAGACGAACGAGGAGCTCGAGGAGCGCTCGCGGTTGCTGCAGGTCCAGAACATGGAGGTCGAGCGGAAGAACGCCGAGATCGAGCAGGCGAAGCAGGCGCTGGAGGACAAGGCGGAGCAGCTCGCGCTGACGTCGAAGTACAAGAGCGAGTTCCTCGCGAACATGTCGCACGAGCTGCGCACGCCGCTGAACTCGCTGCTCATCCTCTCCAAGCTGCTGGCGGAGAACACCGAGGGGAACCTGCAGGAGAAGCAGGTGGAGTTCGCGCAGACGATCCACGCGGCGGGAAGCGACCTGCTGACGCTGATCAACGACATCCTCGACCTGGCGAAGATCGAGTCCGGGAACATGGGCGTGGACATCGAGGACCTGCGGCTGTCCCAGGTGCAGGACTACGTGGAGCGCAGCTTCCGCCACGTGGCCAACGCGCGGAAGCTCGCCTTCGAGATCGAGGTGGTGCCGGGGACGCCGAACATCGTGAAGACGGACGCGCGCCGGATGCAGCAGGTGCTGAAGAACCTGCTCGCCAACGCGTTCAAGTTCACCGAGCAGGGCGGGGTGACGCTGCGGCTGGAGAAGGTGGCCAGCGGGTGGAGCCCGGAGAACGAAACGCTCAACGCGGCGTCGGGCGTCATCGCCTTCAGCGTGACGGACACCGGCATCGGCATCCCGCTCGACAAGCAGCGGATCATCTTCGAGGCGTTCCAGCAGGCGGACGGCACCACCAGCCGGAAGTACGGCGGCACCGGGCTCGGGCTGAACATCAGCCGCGAGATCGCGAAGCTGCTCGGCGGTGAGATCCGGGTGCAGAGCGAGGTGGGCCAGGGCAGCACCTTCACCCTCTACCTGCCGGAGCGGTTCCGGCCGCAGCCGCGGCAGGCGCCGGTGATGCAGCAGTCGTCGTCCTCGCGGCTGGCCACCGCCACCTACGAGGCGGTGCGCTCGGTGGAGCCGGTGCAGCAGGCGGACGAGCGGCAGCTCTTGTCGAGCAACGATCTCGACGACGACCGGGAGGCGCTGGTCGAAGGCGACAAGTCGCTGCTCATCGTGGAGGACGACATCGTCTTCGCGAAGATCCTCCTCGGGCTCGCGCGCGAGAAGGGCTTCAAGGGGCTGGTGGCGCTGCGCGGTGACGTGGCGCTGGCGATGGCGCGGGAGTACCAGCCGTCCGCGATCACGCTCGACATCGGGCTGCCGGTGGTGGACGGGTGGAGCGTGCTCGACCGGTTGAAGCACGACCCGCGCACGAGGCACATCCCGGTGCACATCATCTCCGGGACGGACGAGGACCGGGCCCGCGGCCTGAGGCTCGGGGCGCGCGCGTCGCTGAAGAAGCCGCTGACGCAGGAGCAGCTGTCGGATGCGTTCGCGCAGGTGAAGAGCTACATCGAGCGGCCGGTGAAGAACCTCCTCATCATCGAGGACGATCCGGCGCAGCGCTCGGCGGTGGTGGCGCTGATCGGCAACGGGGACGTGAAGAGCACCGCGGTGGCGAGCGGCCAGGAGGCGCTGGAGACGCTCGACAAGATGCACGTGGACTGCGTGGTGCTCGACCTGGGCCTGCCGGACATGAGCGGGTTCGAGCTCATCGAGAAGATCAAGGAGAAGGCCGGCACGAACCTCCCGATCATCGTCTACACGGGCAAGGAGCTGACGGAGGAGGAGGAGACGCAGCTCAAGCGGCTGACGGAGTCGATCATCGTGAAGAGCGCGCGGTCGCCGGAGCACCTGCTCGACGAGACGGCGCTCTTCCTCCACCGCGTGGAGGCGAACCTGCCGGAGAACAAGCGGCAGATGATCAAGCAGGGCCAGCTCGCCGACCCGGTGCTCTCCGGGAAGAAGGTGCTGGTGGTGGATGACGACGCGCGGAACATCTTCGCCATCACCTCGGCGCTGGAGCGTCACAACCTGCAGGTCATCTACGCGGAGAACGGGCGCAAGGGCATCGAGCTCATCCGCAACACGCCGGACCTGCACGCGGTGCTGATGGACGTGATGATGCCGGAGATGGACGGCTACGAGACGATGCGGGCCATCCGCGAGGAGAAGAACTTCGCCTCGCTGCCGATCATCGCGCTGACCGCCAAGGCGATGAAGGGCGACAGGGAGAAGTGCATCGAGGCGGGCGCCTCCGACTACATCACCAAGCCGGTCGACACCGACCAGCTCCTCTCCCTGCTCCGCGTCTGGCTCTACGGTGCAGGCGAGAAGCGGTCGCGCTACGAGAACGGCCCCGGATCGCGGGCGGAGGCGTGAGCGTGCAGGTGGCCCAGCCGTCGCAGGAGCAGCAGAGCCTCGAGGAGATCGAGGTCTGTCTCCTCCTCGACGGCCTGTGGAGGCACCACGGGATCGACTTCCGGGACTACGCCCGCAGCTCGCTGCTGCGGCGCGTTCGCAACGCCGTGACGGCGGAGGGGCTGCGCAACGTCTCGCAGCTCCAGGCGCTGGTGCTCCACGACAGGGGCGCGCTCGAGCGGCTCCTCGGCCACCTCTCGGTCCACGTCACCTCGATGTTCCGGGATCCCGCCTTCTTCCGCGCGCTGCGGTCGGAGGTGGTGCCGCTGCTGCGTGCCCATCCCTGCGTGCGGATCTGGCCCGCGGGCTGCTCGACCGGGGAGGAGGTCTACTCGATGGCCATCCTCCGCGAGGAGGAGGGGCTGCTGGATCGCTGCCGGATCTACGC
>JAFAFL010000049.1 GCA_023423535.1 Pseudomonadota bacterium | reverse complement strand
CAGGCGGCGTAGTTCGGGCGCGAACAGCAGGATTGATGAAACGAGGGGCGGCCATTCGTGGTCGCCCTTTTTGTTTGGGCTGAGATAGCCGTGAATATTGGACCCGGAATAAACCTGCGATTCTCGGGTGGCGCTTTTGACCCAAAGCGGACGTTGCGCAGTTCGTTTCGCTGCTATTTATCTTGAGGTTAAACAGGCATCCTCCGTAGGCATACCGCTCATCCCTAATTCCCGACCTATTCACGGAACTGCTGCGACAATGAAGTGCCCAAGCTTAACTCCGGCTTTGGTAATTGCTGACGACGCTCAACTTGCTGCTCAAATCTCGTGCATCCTTGCGCGGCCTAGCCACTATCTTTCTGTCGTAGACGGTCCGCGGATGACGCGCCCCGACCGCGAGGCGGAGGTCATCCGGCGGAACAATGCGGCGGCCCGCGTAAACGCCGATTCCATCATCTTTGCCGGACTGCCGGACGAGGCCGCCACGGCCATGTCGGGACGGTTGCCCGCCAAGCGCGTCAAGAGCGTTGCAACGGCGAGCGAGGTGCTGGCCTTATCGGAGAGCGGGACGACGCTCAAGACACCACCGCTCGTCTGGGGGCGGGATCGCATCGGGATCGGGCTCCTAAAGGCGCTTCGCGCGCGCACGTTCATCGAGTTCACGGATACGACGTCGCCACTCGAGCGCGTGTCTTCCAAATCGGGTCATCTGGTGGTCTGCGAAGAGGGCGAGGAACTCTCGGAAGTGATCGCCGCGAACTACGCCTACGCGCTTCGGGCTGGGCTGTGCCTCATACCGGAAGTGGATAAGGGCCGGTCGGAGGCGATACTTGAACGCTTCTACAGCCTGTACGATGAGCGCAACGTTTCGCAAACGGAAGCCCTGGAGCGGCTTAGAGGTCAGCTGCTCAACTTCTGTGGAGACCTGGATGTTCCGCCCGCGGGCTCGATTACCTTCATAACAGGACGGCTTCCATACGGCTTTGCTTTCCCCGGCACGCCGTCGACGCATCTCTTCAAGTATCCCGATCTTGGTATTTCCGTCGTGAACGGCCTGGCCGCGGAGCAGCCTCGCACGAAAGGGGTCAACGTCGCGGTGCTGGTGGACCCCGAGACTACGGACGCGCCTGAAATCGCCGCCGCAACGAAGCTCCTGCCGGAGAGAAGGATTTTTGTGCGCGGCTACCGGGGTGCGGGAGCGAATGTGACCGACGTCTCACACATGGTCGAACTCTTCCCGTACGACCTGCTCTTGATCGCCACGCATTGCGGCGACGCGCCGGGATACCGCTGGACCTATCAGTTCAAGGACTCCGAGGGCCTGGACCGTACTATGGTTATCGATCTCGCCATTGGCGTGGGGCACGCAGACAGCACCGATATGGTTCACGTCACCCAATTCATGTACATCCGCTCGCTCGACGGAGTCGATTTGAGCGACGAGGAGAAGAAGAATTCCTTGCACATCGGCACGGCGATGCAGGATTTCTTTGAGCGCATTCGAGAGAAGCCGGAGCTGGAGCCAGTTTCCAAGGAAGACATACCGCGCGTGCTCAGCTCAGCTGCGCTGAAGATGTTCGATGACAACTTCATCGCGTTGCCGCGGTCGCTTGCCGGCGGGAGCACGCCGATTGTGATCAATAACGCTTGTGCCTCGTGGCACCGGCTTGCAGAGACCTTCATGTTCGGAAACTCACGGGCCTATATCGGAACCCTGTTCCCTGTCTCGACGCCAGAGGCGCACGACGTCGTGATTGGGGTGTTGGACAAGCATTACGGCAAACCGCTGCCGACAGCGCTATGGTCCGCGCAACGAAAAGTTTACGGCGACGGCATCCGTCGTCCGTATGTGATAACCGGCGTGTATCCGCAGCGGTTACGTGTGACGCACCGAGACATTCCGAAAGATATTGCGCGGGAACTCGCCAGGGGCGCTATGGCCTGGCGTGCCAAGCTCAAAGAGACGCCGCCGGACGACGCGACCAAGATTAAAGCGATGAAGGAATATGTCGAGTACTACGAACGGGAGTTGGCCTCCCTCCGAAAACGAGGGCCGAGGCTCGCGCCGGGCGCAAAGGGGTAGTGAAGTTAAACTTCCGCTGCTGGCCCGTTGCGGACTTCGGTGGTTAAATTCAGAACACCGGAAACGGCTAAATGCTATCGTCGAAACCTTCGGCTTTAATCCAAGGTTTTCGACAGCCAGCATTCGCCACACACGTAGGGCCTCGCCGATGGCGAGGCCCTTTTAACGTGCCAGATTTGAAATTGCCCCCGGCGCCTCGCTCAGAACACCACGACGCTGCGGATGCTCTTGCCCTGATGCATCAGGTCGAAGCCCTCGTTGATCTTTTCGAGCGGCAGGGTGTGCGTGATCATCGGGTCGATCTGGATCTTGCCGTCCATGTACCAATCGACGATCTTCGGCACGTCGGTGCGGCCGCGCGCGCCACCGAACGCGGTGCCCTTCCAGACGCGACCCGTCACGAGTTGGAACGGCCGGGTCTTGATTTCCTGGCC
>JAFAFL010000105.1 GCA_023423535.1 Pseudomonadota bacterium | reverse complement strand
CGTTGCCGCCGCTCGCGCCGCCGACGCCCGGGCTGCCCGCGATGCCGGAGTTCGAGCCCTCGGTGCCGCCGCGTCCGCCCGCGCCACCGCTGCGTCCACACGGCGAGGTCCCGCCGCCGCCGCCGTTTCCGTGCGAGCCGTCACAGGTCCCGTTGGAGCCGTTCTGCCCGGCAGTGCCCGGAGCCCCCGCGACGCCCGGAGCGCCCGAGCTGCCTGGCCCCGCGCTGCCGGCCTCGACAATCGAGTTCCGCAGCGTCACCGCGGTGCAGCCGGTGCAGTGGAACGCGTAGTTGGAGACGCCGGGCACGTTCGTCCCCAGCGTGCGGATGTGGAGCATGTCGAGCCGCGTCGGCTGGTCGATCATCGTTCCCTGCACCGCGATCACCCGCCCGTCGGTCACGGCGCCGCTGACGATCTGCGCCTGGTGGCTCGGGCTGCGAATCCAGCCGAGCGACCGGTTGTAGCCGCCGTAGATCGACACCCCGTTCTGCAGCGTGACGCGCTCGGGGTAGGTGCCGTTGGAGAGGAGGACCTGCGTGCGCCCCGAGCCGCTCGCGAGCGCCAGCGCGGTAGCGATTGACTGCACCGGCTGCGCGCGGGTCCCCGGGTTGGTGTTCGCGCCGCCGACCGGATCGACGAACACCGCTGCGGCCGCGTCACCGTCCACGCCGTCGCAGTTCGAGTCCACGAAGCCGTCGTCCGGTTCGTCCGTCGCGCCCGCGTAGTTGCAGGCGTACTCGCAGCCGTTCGCCGCGTTGCCGTCGAGGTCCCAGAAGCCGGGCAGGCACGCCACCAACGCGCAGCCCGAGCCGGTACAGGCGGGCACGCCGTTCGGGTAGCTGCAGGCATTGCCGCACGCGCCGCAGTGCGCGACCGACGAGTTCACGTTCGTCTCGCACCCGGTCGGCGCCGAGCCATCACAGTCGCGCCATGAGCCCACGCACGCGGCGATGCTGCAGGTGCCCGACGCACACACCGGGTTCGCATTCGCGAGCGCACAGACCGCGCCGCAGCCGCCACAGTTCGAGAGGTCGGTATTGAGGTTCGTCTCGCAGCCGTCCACCGGGCTCCCGTTGCAGTTGCCCCAGCCGGTGTTGCAGCCGCCCACGCCGCAGCTTCCGCTCTGGCAGGCGGGCACGCCGTTGGCGGTGGAGCAGACCGTGCCGCAGGTGCCGCAGTTGTTCGGGCTCGTCTGGAGGTTCACCTCGCAGCCGTCGGCGAACTGGCCGTTGCAGTCGGCGAAGCCGGGTACGCATTGGGCAATGGCACAGCCCCCGTTCGAGCAGGTGGTCACCGCGTTCGGCGTGCTGCACGCGTTGCCGCACGCGCCGCAGTGAAGGACGTTCGTCAGCACGTTCGTCTCGCAGCCGTCGGTGTAGAGGCCGTTGCAGTCCGAGCGACCCGGCTGACAGGCCGCGATGCTGCAGCTTCCCGACGAGCACTGTCCGGTGCCGAAGGCCGGCGAACACGCGTTTCCGCACGCGCCGCAGTGCTGCGCGCTGGTCTGACCGTTCACCTCGCAGCCGTTCTGCACCTGGCCGTCGCAGTTGAGGAAGCCCGCGCTGCACGTCCCCACGTTGCACTGCCCGCTGACGCACGCGCCCTGCGCATTGGCCGGCGCACAGCTCGAGCCGCACGCGCCGCAGTTCGCGAGGTCATTGAAGGTGTCCGTCTCGCAGCCGTCGCCGTAGAGCCCGTTGCAGTTCGCGCGGCCCGTCTGGCACGCCGAGATGGCGCAGGTTCCGCCGCCGCAGGTCCCGGTGCCGAACGCCGGCGTGCACGCGTTGCCACAGGCGCCGCAGTGGTTGGTGGACTGGTCGGTGTTCGTCTCGCAGCCGTTGGAGACCTGCCCGTCGCAGTTGCGGAACTGACCCACGCACTGACCGATGCCGCAGACGCCCGAGGCACAAACCCCGTTCGCGTTCGCCGGCGCGCACTGGCTGTTGCAGACGCCGCAGTGGGAGAGGTCGGTGTTGAGGTTCGTCTCGCAGCCGTCGCCCGCGAAGCCGTTGCAGTTGCCGAAGCCGGCGTTGCAGGCGCCAATCGCGCACATCCCGCTCTGGCAAACCGGCACGCCGTTCGCGGCCTGGCAGGTGTTCCCGCAGGCGCCGCAGTGGCTCACCGAGGTCTCGAGGTTCACCTCGCAGCCGTTGGCGTACTGACCGTCGCAGTCCGCGTAGCCGGGCAGACACGAGGCGATGGCGCAGCCGCCGTTCGAGCAGGTCGTCACCGCGTTGGGCGCGCTGCACGCATTGCCGCACGCGCCGCAGTGCGCAGCGTTCGTCTGGAGGTTCGTCTCGCAGCCGTCGCCGTAGTTGCCGTTGCAGTCGCCGCGGCCGCTCTGACAGGCGCCGATCGCGCAGGCCCCACCCGAGCACACGCCGGTGGCGAAGGCCGGCGAACAGGCGTTCCCGCACGCGCCGCAGTGCTGCGCACTGTTCTGACCGTTGACCTCGCAGCCGTTGGCCGGGTTCGCGTCACAGTTGAGGAAGCCCGCGTTGCAGGCGCCCACGTTGCAGGCTCCGACCACGCACGCGCCCTGCGCATTGGCCGGCGCGCAGGCCTGACCGCAGCCGCCGCAGTTCGCGAGGTCATTGAAGGTGTCGATCTCGCAGCCGTCCGCGTAGGCCGCGTTGCAGTTCGCACGCCCCATCTGACAGGCGGCGATGCCGCAGGTTCCGCCCTGACAGGTCCCGGTGCCGAACGCCGGCGTGCAGGCGTTGTTGCAGGCGCCGCAGTGCAGCGGATCGACGAGCGCGTTCACCTCGCAGCCGTTGGGCACGTTGCCGTCGCAGTTGAGGTGGCCCGGGTGGCACAGGCCGATCGCGCACTGGCTCTGCACGCAGGTCGCGCTGGCGTTGGCGAGGCTGCACCCGTTGCCGCACGCGCCGCAGTGGGACGGGTTGGAGGTGGTGTCGATCTCGCAGCCGTCCGGGTACTGCTGGTTGCAGTCCGCGCGCCCGCTCTGGCACTGGCCCACCGCGCACTGGCCGGCGCTGCAGGCCCCGCTCGCGTTCGGCGGACTGCAGGCCAAGCCACAGGTGCCGCAGTGCTGCGGGTCGGTGTTGAGGTTGAAGTCCTCGTCGATGTCGCCGTCGCAGTCGTTGTCCACGCCGTCGCAGAGTTCGGTGCCGCCGTTCGTCGGGGCGCAGCCGTACTCGCAGCCGTTCGAGGCATCACCGTCCGCGTCGTAGAAGCCCATCGCGCAGGAGGCCACGGTGCACTTGCCCGCGCTGCACCCCGGCGTCGCGTTGGGGAGCGAGCAGGCCTCGTTGCAGGCGCCGCAGTGGAGCGGATCCTTCTGCAGGTCGAAGCCCTCGTCGGTCTCGCCGTCGCAGTCGTCGTCCTGGCCGTTGCAGAGCTCCTGTGAGGGCGCGCCGGGCTCGCAGCTCTGCGCCTCGCCATCGGCGCAGTTGTCCACCGTGCGGGCGCAGGCGCCGGTGCCGCAGGTGGTCTGACCGAGCTCCTCGTCGGTGTCGCCGTCGCAGTCGTCGTCGAGCCCGTTGCAGCTCTCCTCCGCCGGCGTGCGCGCGGTGCAGGCCCCGTAGCCCGCCGAGCCGCTGCACACGCGGACGCCGGTGCAGGTGCCGAAGTTGTTCGTCACGCTGCAGGGCAGCGACTGGCCGTCCGTCGCCGGCGTGCAGGCGCAGGTGCCGCTCATCGGCTGGCACTGCGACTGGACGATGTCGCCTCCGTTCGTCAGCGCCTCGCCGCAGCGGAAGCCGTCGGGGCACTTGCCGTCGAACGAGCAGTCGCGTCCGCAGAAGCGCGCGTCCCCGAGCTGCAGGCACTTGTCGCCCGGGTAGGGACAGTCCGCGTCGCTCTGACAGGACTCGCAGAGGCCCGGCTTCTCCGCCGCGCAGCCGTAGCGGTCGGAGGTGAAGGGGACGCAGACCTCGTTCTGCGCGCAGCCGGCGATGCAGGTCTTCCGGCAGACCGGCGCTTCGCCCGGCGCCGCCTCGCACAGGCCCGAGCGGCACTGGTCGTCCTTCGCGCAGGCCACGCCTTCGGGAAACAGCGAGTCGACGACCGGCGCGGGACCGCTGCACGCCGAGAGCACCAGGGCCCCCAGCAGGACGAAGAGGGGAAGCAGACGCGTCGAGCTCATCAGGCGCACCGGGGTCGGCGAGGGCGAACTCCGTGAGCCTAGTCGCCTGCCTGCCCGCATGGGTAGCGGGGGACCCGCGGCGGTCCTCGATGACCCGACCGACCCGCTCAGCCTCCCGAGACGCCGCGCAGCACCCGCGAGACCTTGCCCTTCACCCGCGACGGCAGCCGCGTGACGCGACGGGACAGGCGCCAGAGGAGCGTCTGCGTGGCGTGCGGATCGATGCTCACGTGAGCGAACGCGCGCGAGATGGTGCGCAGCTCCTCTTCGCGCAGGTGCAGCCCGCCGGCCGCCGCGTTCTGACGGGCCTGCTCCGGAGAGCTCGCGCCGACCACGACCACGTCCAGGGCCGGTTGTGCGAGGAGGTACGACAGCGCCACCTGCGCCGGCTCCACGCTGCGGTCGCGGGCGATGGGGACGACGCTCTTCGTCATCGCCTCGTGCACGCGCTTCACGTTGTCCGGATGGAAGCGCGCGTCCTCGAGCCGCGGATCGCCGCGCTTCAGCGCCTCGCGAGGAGGAGCGCCGCGCAGCAGCCCCGCCTCGAGCGGCGAGTACGCCATCACCGACACGCCGAGCTCGCGTGCGGTGGGGAGGAGGTCGCGCTCGGGCCAGCGCTCCACCAGCGAGTAGTGCACCTGGTTGCTCGCGAGCGGCACCTGCCCCAGCGCCGCCTGCGCCTGACGCATCTGCGCCGCGCCGTAGTTGCTCACCCCGATCGCGCGCAGCTTGCCCTCGCGCTGCAGCTGCGCGAGCGCGCCCATCGTCTCGGGAATCGGCGTGTGGGGATCCGGGTGATGCACCTGCACGAGGTCCAGCGTCTCCACCCCGAGCCTCCGCAGGCTCTCCTCCACGTCCGCGCGCACCGCCTCGGGCCGGCTGTCCTTGCGAACGACCCGCTCGCCGCCGTTGCCGTCCGGGGCGCGGAAGAGCACGTCGCCGCGCGCGTCGGCCGACCAGCGCAGGCCCACCTTCGTCAGCACCTGCACCCGGTCCCGCAGCCCGAGCGCCTTCAGCTCCCGCAGCGCCTCGCCGACGAGCTCCTCGCACCTGCCGAACTCGTAGAGCGGCGCGGTGTCGATGCCGGTGACACCCGCCTCCACCGCCGCGACGAGCGTGTCCAACCGCCGCCTGCGCGCCTCCGCATCGCCGCCGAGCCCGAGCGTCATCGACCCCAGCACGACCCGCGACGTCCGCAGCCCGCTCCGGCCCAGCACCACCTGGTTCGCCATGATGCCCGTCAGGTTAGCGCACGCGCTTCTGCCCGAGGCGCTCCACGAGCGTCGCCACGCGCTCTGCCTGCCGGCTGCTCTCGTACTCGAAGCGCAGCCCCATCCCGGGCTCCGTTCCACTCGTGCGCCGCCAGGTCACGCGACCGCGAAGGCGCAGCTTCGTCAGCGCGCGCGGCGGACGAAACGACAGCTCCACCTCCGCGCCAACCGGCAGCGGCTCCGGCGTCCGCAGGAACGCGCCGCCCAAAGAGAGGTCCGCCAGCTCCTCCTGACGCTGTCCGCCCTGCCACGACAGCGCGGCGGGCAGTGCGACGGACAGCCGCTCCTCGTTGCGTTGCGATGCATCCGGCGTGTGCCCGCGCGCGAACGAGACGAGCCTGTCTCGCGCGCCGCGGTTGTCCGGAAGGAACTCGAGCCCGTACGCCTCGCGCAGGCCCACCGACGCCTTGCGCCGGGCCCACGCGAGCTGGGTGTGGATGGTGAAGTTTCTCGGTGCCGGCTCGCGAACCCGCAGGGTGAGGCGCACCTTCGTCCCCACCGGTCCCGGCGGCGGCCCATCGATCATCAGGCCGCCGAGCTTTCCGTTGGGGTAGAGGCGCTCGAGCACGTCCCCCGCGCGCTGGAGTGGCAGCACGAGGCTTAGCGCCGGGTCCGGCTTCGGCATCACGGTCTGTTGAAGCGCTCCAGCAGGAGCACGTTCTCCACCCGAGGCTCCCCGCCGACGCTGCGGGCCCGGATGCGCGCGTGGCTGAGGTAGAGCTGATCGCCGAGGAACGCCGCGTCCGCGAAGAAGCCGACCGCGCCCTCCGTCTTCACCGCCTGCAGCACCTCCCACGCCTGCGTCCGCGACGCGAGCTTGAGGTCCCCGCGGGTGGTGTCCTGGTAGGCGACGAAGAGCGAGCCGGTGCTGGAGAACGCGAGCGACACGTCCGCGCCGACCCAGCTCGACTCGCCGCTGCCCGGAGAGCCCACGCCGTTGTCGATGATCTCCGGCGTCAGGCCCGCGGTGAGGTTCTGGTGGTAGAGGAACTTCAGCCGGCGCGACGAGTAGTCGTGGTACGCGATCGCGATCTGGCCGCTCGACGGATCGACCTTCACGTCGGGGAACCAGCCGGTGTCGCCGTTGCCATCGAGCACCACGGCCGGCGTCGCGGTGCCCTGCGCGTTGACCCGGATGCCCTCCAGCTGGCCCTTGCCCGCGACCCGGCGCTGATAGACGACCACCGCGTCCTTGCCCTGGGTCGCCACGCTGGCGAAGAGGCCCACGCCATCCGGCAGCTCGTTCAGCTCCGACGGGTTGTACTTCTTCGCGCAGACGGAGGTCGCGCCGTTCTGCACGCAGACCTCGGTGGCGGCGTCGCACGACGCGCAGGCGGTGCTCTCCGCGTAGCAGCCCGGCCCGTCTCCCGGATCCGCGCAGGTCTGCGTGCAGCCGGTGCAGGCGGGCGCGGTGGTGCTCTGACACGCGAGCGTCTTGATCTCGAAGTCGGACGCGCTCTGCGGCTGTGCGACCTTCGCGCGCGCGAGCTTCAGCGCGGTGATGTACTTCTTCTCGCCCGAAGGCTTCGGGTTGCCCGGGCAGTCCTGCGGGTTGAACGCATCGCCGCCGCCGCGCTGGAAGTAGGCGATGACCGGCAGCCCGTCGGGATCGATCGCCATCGACGTGTAGAGGCCCAGATCCGCCGCCTCGCCGTCGATCGTCAGCTTGCGCCAGTTGCCGTCGCCCTGCCGCGCCGCGAAGCGCAGGTCCCCGCGCGTGGCGTCGTAGTAGCTGACGAAGACGTCCTCACCGCGCACCGCCAGATCCGTGTAGCGGCCCACGTCGTCACCCGGCTCGAGCACGCCGCCGCGCGCACCCGAAGGTCCGTGCACGATCGCCGCGCCGGAGGGCACGCCGTCCACGTAGTCCTGCCGCGCGAGCTTCCCGTCGGGCTCGTAGCGGTTCACCACCAGGTCGCCAAAGCGGCCGTCGTAGTGCGAGACGAAGATCTGCCCGCCGCTCGCCTTCGTCCCCAGCGCGGAGAACCGGCCGAGGTCGTTGCTCATCAGCGGCGGCAGCTCCGCGCAGGCGCAGTCCACCTCGGGCAGCCGGCACGAGTCCCAGATGTTGCGCGTGTCCTTGAACGTGGCGAGGAACCCGGGCTGGCAGCTCACCTGACACGCGTACTCCTGGCAGCGGTCGTTCTCCGGAACGCAGCCCGCGCCGGAGGGACAGGTGCCGCCGCAGGGCAGGTTCACCATGCACTCACCCTGGAAGCAGGCCTGGCCCTCGGGACACTGACCCAGCTCGCCGCAGGTCTTGAACATGCAGCGCTTCGTCGTGCCGTAGAGGTCCGTCCACTCCTCGCAGAAGCGGTCGCCGGACTCGCCGCAGTCGCTGTCGTCGTCGCACTCGAGGAAGCGGTCGAAGCACTTCTTCCGATCCGAGGGACAGGTCTGACCCGGGCAGCAGTCCGCCTCGGTGTTGCAGCGCCGGTCGTCGCGCTGACAGCACATCAGCCCGTCGCGATCCTTCACCGCCTTGCACGCGAAGTGATCGCCGCACCCGCCCTCTTCGCAGGCCGCGGTCTGGCCCGGTTCGACGTTGGGGATCTCCTTGCAGGGGTCGCTCGGGACCGTGACCGGATCATCACAGCGACAGGCGCCGAGGCCGATCAGGAGGAGGGGGACCCACAGGGCCACGCGAGGGGTGGTCATGCGGGCGCATCCTAGCTTGTCCCACCCGACGGATCACAAGGCGCGCACAGAGGCGCGGCGAGCCGTGACGGGCTGCGTCAGGACTCGGGCGACGTCTCCGGCGGCGAGTCGGGCGGGACCTGCGCGGGCGCGTCTTCCGGCAGCACCTCGGGCGGCGGCAGCCGGATGAGCCGGTGCGTGCGCCACGGCGCGCCTTCAGGTGGTGCCGCGACCTCGCAGGTGTCCTCGTCCACCGCGAGCTCGTCGAGCGTCTCCAGCGTCAGCACGTGCTCCTCACACGCAGCGAGCCGCGTCGGGTACTCGAGCCGGCAACCCGCGGCACCCTCCGGACCGACGCGCGCCTCCGCGAACCCGAGGAACCCGTCCGGCGAACGCCGGAGCGTGATGCGCAGCGGCATCGCCTCGACCTGTGCCGGCGTTCCGGAGCGCGGCGCGCGCACCTCCAGCACCAGCTGCACGCCGTCGTCCTGGGCGACGTATCGCCAGTCGCGGTGCTCTTCGTGGGCGAAGTGTCCCTGCACCGGGGCTCGGCACCCTTCGGGGACGCGGAAGACGGGCCCTGGTGGCTCGGGAGGACGCACCGGGGCCTGTCGCTTCGCACAGGAGAGGGCGCAGGCGGCGAGGGCGGCGACGGCGAAGAGGCGGGGATGCGGCATGGACGCGGGGACCCTATCAGCCCTAACCTCCCTCGCCATGCACGCTCGCCGTCTGATCCTGTGCGCGCTGATCGCCCTGTTTCCCGCGAAGGCGTTCGCGCAGATCGATGAACTGCTCGGTCTCGAAGAGGAGCCGAAGAAGGCGAAGCCCACGAAGAAGCGCCAGCAGGCGCCGAAGAAGGCCAAGCCCCGGAGTGCGCCGCCCGCGAAGAGCAGCGGCCAGGGATCGCTCCTCGACGAGCTCGGCGGGCTCGACCCGGTGGGCGGCAAGGGCGAGCTGGTGGTGAAGGTGGTGGGCCCCACCGACGGCGCGCAGGTGACGGTGGACGGCAAGACGGTCGCGGCCGGCGAGCGGCTGGAGCTCGAGGCGGGCGATCACACCGTGGTGGTGAAGCGCGCGGGGTGGTCGGACGCGAGCCGCTTCGTGAAGGTGCCGCCGGGACAGAAGACGGAGCTCTCCGTGGCGCTCGATCCGATCGCCGGCGTGCTCACGGTGAGCGCGGACGTGCCGGGCGGGACGGTGCTGCTCAACGGCAAGGCCATCGGCACCGCGCCTCTCAATGGGGTGGTCGTTCCCCCGGGCATGCACGAGATCGTCGTGCGCCGTGAAGGCTTCGTCGATCACCTCTCGCGGCTCGCCATCCGCGCCGGGCGCGACTACGTGGTGCAGGCGAACCTCAGGCCCCAGGACGGCTCGCGCCGCATCGCCGCGGTGGATGGAGACCGTCCCGAGGCGCCGAGGCTCACGCCGGAGAACAACGCGGGCGCGCAGACGGGCCTCAACCTGCAGCCGGATGAAGGCCCGGGTTCCGAGGGCGCCTGGTACGGCCGCTGGTACGTGTGGGCCGGCGTGGGCGCGGTGGCGGTGGCCGCAGTGACCACGGGCGTGCTCGTGTCGCAGGACAACGGCGCGCCGAGGCCTCCCTCTCCCGCCGAGGTCTGCCGCCGCGAGTGCGACGCGGTGATCAACGGACCTGCCGCCGCGCTCGCGAGGTTCGGAGCGGGCGGATTCAGCCTCGGGCGCTAGTCAGTCCTCGCGCAGGTCGTCCCGGTCGCCGCGCGCGGCCGGCTCGAGCACCAGCCACAGCTCGGAGACGCGGCCCACGCCGCCGATGTCCAGCGCCGTCGCGCGCACGCGGAAGGGCTTCCCCTCGGGCAAAAGGCGCGTGATGTCGATCTCGCCCGGCTCGAAGCTGAAGGCCATGCGCCCGAGGTTGTCGATGTGCTCGGCACCGACCTTCAGGCCCTGCACGAAGCCCGCGTTCCCGCGCGCGATCACGGTGCCCGCGTCGTCGAGCACCTCGAAGAGCACGAAGTTGTCCACCGACCAGCCCGCCGTCCCCTCCGCGTTGCCGTAGAGGCGGGCGCGCGCGCCCTGCAATTGCAGCGGCTCGGTCTCGGCCTGCGCGACCACGCGCGGGGTGCGCTCGAAGTCGCGCGTGTCGACCTCGATGTCGTCGCGCACCGCCTCGAGCTGCGGGGTCTCCTTTTCCGGCGTCTCGCTGAAGAGCTGCACCGGACGCGGCGGAACCGGAGGCGGCGGAGGCGGCGCGCGGTGGGCGCACGAGACCGCGACGAAAGCGAGAGACAACAGGAAGGGGAGGGCGATGGCGCGCAGCGGGCGGTGGGCGATCACGCGGCCGTTGTAGCATGAGGCCATGCGCACCTCGCCGCACACGGTCGGCCCTCTCACTGGCGCGGCGGCGATGCTCTTCGTCGTTGCCGCCGCGCTGCCCGCGACCGCGCGCGCGAACGAGCTTTCGCCGGAGGTCCAGCTCGCGCTGCAGCACCTGCGTGAGGGCGAGCGCGCGCGGCTGGAGAAGGCGCAGGGCCCTCTCTCCGCGCTGCCGCTCTACCGCGTGCAGCTGGAGATCGAGCCCGAGGCGCGACGGGTGACCGGCCAGGTGCACGTGCTCGTCACCGCGAAGGGCGACAAGCCGCAGGACGCCGTGTACCTGCGCGTGCCGCCGAACGCGCAGGGCCGCCGCATGAGGCTCTCCCACGCGACGCGGGACGGAAAGAAGGTTGGGCTGCAGCAGCCGGAGCCCACGCTCTTCAAGATCGATCTCGAGCCGCCGCTCGCAGCCGGTGCCTCGACCGAGGTGTCGGTGAAGCTGGTGGCGGACGTGCCGAGCCTCCCGCGGGCGGCGCGGCCCATGCTCGGTGGGCTCGGCGGCGGCGTGCAGCAGGGGCCTCGAGACTACGGCGCGTTCGCGGCCTCCGAAGACGTGCTGATGCTCTCCGGCATCGTGCCCATGGTGCCGCCGAAGGACTTCGACGGCGAGCCCTGGCCCGGTCCCTCCGGCATGGGGGATCTGGCGCTGTTCGATCCGTCGCTGGTGGTGGCGAGCATCCTCGTTCCCGCGGGTCACCAGGCGCTGGCCACCGGCGTGGCGCTGGGCGAGGTGCCGGAGAAGGACGGACGGGTGCGCTTCTCGTGGGCCGCGGCCGGCGTGCGCGACTTCCCGGTGATCGTCACCCGTGGCTTCAAGAGGCTCGAGGCGAAGGTCAACGGCATCGACGTCGAGACCTGGCACTCGCCCGCGAATGCCGAGGTCGCGAAGCGCGCGCAGGGCTACACGGTGTCGGCGATCTCGGAGCTGGAGAAGAGGCTCGGGCCCCTGCCGCACCGCGTGTTCCGCGTGGTGGAGGCGCCGCTCTTCTCCGGTGCCGGCGGCATGGAGTTCTCGGGCCTCATCGTCCTCTCGCGCGGCGTGTTCGAGATGGCTCAGGACCCCGGCGCGGCGCTCGGGCTGCCGCAGGGCTTCGACCAGTTGCTCGGCGGAGGCGCGGGCGCGGGCGCGGGAGGAAAGGGCGGCGGCATCGGGCGGATGCTCGAGGACACGCTGGAGCTGACGGTGGCGCACGAGGTCGCGCACCAGTACTTCGCGGGGCTCGTGGGCTCGGACCCGGTGCGGGAGCCGGTCGCGGACGAGGCGCTGGCGCAGTACCTCGCGCTGCTCTACTTCGAGTGGAAACACGGGGCCGGCACCGCGCAGCGGATACGGCTCGAGCACCTCGTCACGCCCTACCACTTCTACCGGATGGGCGGCGGCAAGGACGGCGCGGCCGCCAGACACACCGAGAGCTTCGCCGGCTCCACCGAATACGCGGCGCTGGTGTACGGCAAGGCGCCGCTCGGGCTGGCGGCGCAGCGCAAGGTGGTGGGCGACGCGCTCTTCTTCCGGGCCCTGCGCGCCTACGTGGACGAGTACCGCTGGGGCTGGGCCTGCACCGGCTGCTTCACCTCCACCATGGCGAGGTTGAAGCCGGACGCGCGCGCGCAGCTCGAGGCGGTACGGCGGCGCTGGTGGAACGAGGCGAAGGGTGACGAGGATCTCGGCAAGGCGGACTTCACGCGGCTCCTCGAGAGCATGAGCGGGCAGAAGCTCGACGCGGAGACCGCCGAGATGCTCAGGCAGCTCATGCCGATCTTCACGGGCGAATGACCGGAGCGTGGACGTGAGCGGAGAGCGTGTGGCGCTGGTGACGGGCGCGAGCGGTGGGCTGGGCCGGGCCATCGCGGTGAGGCTGGCGGCGGAGCACGGGATGCGGGTGCTGCTGCTCGCCCGGAGCCGCGAGAAGACGGAGAGCGCGCGCGACGAGGTGAACCGGCGCAGCGGCCGGAGCGACGCGGAGATCGTCGCCTGTGACCTCGGCTCCTTGCGCAGCGTGCGGGAGACCGCGTCGGAGCTCGCCGCGCGTCTGCCGAGGCTCGACGTGCTGGTGAACAACGCGGGCGTGTTGACCACGAAGCGGGAGCTGACCGAGGACGGCTTCGAACGTCAGCTCGGCGTGAACCACCTCGGGCACTTCGCCCTGTCCGGGCTGCTCTTCGGGCTGCTCGAGCGCAGCGAGGACGCGCGGCTGGTCGTCGTCTCTTCCGGCGCGCACAAGATCGGCCGCATGTCGTACGAGGACCCACAGCTGGAGCGCGGCTTCACCGTGTGGGGCGCCTACGGCCGCTCGAAGCTCGCCAACGTGTGGTTCGTGCGCGAGCTGGCGCGGAGGCTTCCCGAGCGCGGGACCTTCTCCGCCAACGCGTTGCATCCGGGTGCGGTGGCCACGCAGCTCGGCGTCGATCGCCGGACCGGCTTTGGCGCGGGCGTGCACCGGCTGCTGCGCCCGTTCTTCCTCACGCCGGAGCGGGGCGCGGAGACGGCGATCCACCTCGCCACGTCGGACGAGGTGCGAGGTCGCTCCGGCGGCTACTACTACCGCTCGCGCGAAGAGGCACCGAGCCGCCGCGCACGCGACGCCGAGGCCGCGCGCGTCTTCTGGGACTGGAGCGAGGCGCAGACCGGCGTGCGCTGGCCGGTCCGAAGCTAGAAGCGGTACCCCACGCCCACGAGCACATCCATGGCGAAGTCCGCGTCGCCGCGACCGGTGTGGATGGACGGTCCGAACTTCATGTTGAAGTTCACCGAGAGGTTGCGGTCGATGAAGTACTCCGCGCCGCCGCCGAAGAGGATGGGCAGGTAGAAGCCCGCGCGGTGCCCGCCGCCGAAGATGACGAACATGGGCATGTCCATGCCGAAGTTGAGCAGGATCGCCGAGCCCACGCGCAGGCCCGCCTTCAGCGACAGCGGCAGCGACAGCCCGATGCGGGTGCTCTCGAAGCGGGGGAAGTAGAACATCGGGCCCGGCGCGAACTCGGCGCCGAAGTTGAACTTCCCGTTGTCCACGAACTGCAGCCGCGCCACGCCCTGCAGCTTGATCCCGAGGAACTGCTCGCGAACGCGGCCCTCGAAGCCGTACTGCAGCGGGGTGAGGCGCGCCCCGATGTCGAACTCGCGGGTGACGCCGTGGAGCAGCGTGGCGCTGATGCCCGGCCAGCCGACCTGACCGCCCACCACCGTGTTGCCCGCGCCCACCGTCTGCCCGCTGTGCAGCGACCAGCCCTGGCCGCCGCGCGAGACGACCGGCTCCGAGGACTGGATGGTCTGCGCGGACGCGGCGCCGCCGGCGAAGAGGGCGAGCACCGCGAGCTGCGCGAAGGCGCGACGGACGGGAGTGGGGGAGAGGCGGGAGCGCATCGGTGGGACCTCCACGAGACGGACGGACTGCGGTGACGGAGCCCGTTCTTCTACCCCGTGATCCGCGATCCGTCAGGTGAAAGGCCGCGCGCGCAGCGAAGCGCGAAGGTGCCTTCCAGTGCAGCCGCCATGCAGCAGCCGCACGGTCAGGCTGCAGCACCGTCAGGCCGCGGGCTGTCCCCGCTCCCGCGCGAGCGCGACGAAGGCCTCGGTCAGCGCGGAGAGCTTCTGTGCCGCCCGTACGCGCGCCGCGGTCATCGGCTCGCCCTCGGCGGTCGTCTCCTTCACGTCGAGGTAGTACTTGATCTTCGGCTCGGTGCCGGAGGGCCGCAGCGTGATCCGCGAGCCGCCCTCCAGCTCGTAGGCGATGACGTTCGACGGCGGCAGCCCGCGCGCGCCCTTCCGGTAGTCGAGCGTTTCGGTCACCCGCAGCCCGCCGATGCTCGCGGGAGGGGAGGCCCGGAAGCCGTCCATGATCCGGCCGATGGTCTTCGCGCCCTCGGCGCCCTTGAAGGTGAAGTTCGCCTGGCCCGCCACGTAGAGGCCGTGCCGCCGCGCGATCTCCTCGAGGTACCCGAGCACCGACGAGCCGCGCGCCTGGCACCACGCCGCGAGATCCGCGAACACCAGCGCCGCGCCCACGCCGTCCTTGTCGCGCGCCACCGTGCCCACGGTGTAGCCGAGCGCCTCCTCGTAGCCGAAGACGAACTGCTCTTCGCCCGCGCCTTCCCGCTGCAGGCCCACGTTGGCGATCCACTTGAACCCGGTCAGCGTCTCCGCGTACGCCGCGCCCAGATCCCGCGCGATCCCGCCGAGCTGCGGCGAGGACACGATCGTCGTCACCACCAGCGGCCGCTTCCCCAGCAATCTCTCCGGCGGGGTCTGCGTGAGGAGGTAGTGCCCGAGCAGCACGCCCACCTCGTTGCCGGTGAGCATCCGCATCTTCCCCTGGGCGTCGCGCGCGCCCACCGCGAGCCGGTCCGCGTCCGGATCGTTGGCGAGGATGAGGTCCGCGCCCTCCTCCTCCGCCAGCGCCAGCGCGAGGTCCATCGCCCCCGGCTCCTCCGGGTTGGGGAAGCGCACGGTGGGGAAGTTTCCGTCCGGCTGCTGCTGTGCGTGCACCTTGCTCAGCGCCACGAAGCCGGCCTGGAGGAACGCGTCCTCGACCCAGCTTCCGCCCACGCCGTGCATCGCGGTGTAGACGATGCGCAGGTCCGGCGCCGGCCTCGGGTTCCGCCGCTCCGCGAGGATCGCCTCGAGGTACGCCGCGCCCATCTCCGGTCCCACCGTCCGCCACAGGCCCGTCGCCCGGGCGTCCTCGCGATCCATCACCGGCACGTCGCGCGCGGGTCCGGCCTCCGCGATCGCCTTCGCGATGCCCGAGTCGTGCGGCGGGATGATCTGCGCGCCGTTGCCCCAATAGACCTTGTAGCCGTTGTACTCGGGCGGGTTGTGGCTGGCGGTCACCATCACTGCCGCCGCCGCGTTGAGCCTCAGCGCCGCGAAGGCGGTGACCGGCGTCGGCACCACGTCCGGGAACACGTGCGCCGGGATGCCGTGCGCGCAGAAGACGCCGGCGGTGTCCCGCGCGAACTCGAGGCTCATCCGCCGCCCGTCGCGCCCGATCACCACGCCGCGCTGGCGGACGTCCGGAACGTTCTCGATGAGGTAGCGCGCGAGGCCCGCCGTCGTCCGGCGCACCACCGCGCGGTTCATCCGGTTCGGTCCCGCGCCAATCACCCCGCGCAGCCCGGCGGTGCCAAACTCCAGCGTCGCGTCCAGCCGCTCGCGCAGCTCGCGCTCGTCGCCCGAGTCGATCAGCCGTTGCAGCTCGGCGGCGGTCTCCTTGTCCGGGTCCCCGTCACGCCAGGCCCCGGCACGCTCCAGCAGCTCCTGCTTCGAGTCCATGCGCGCCTAGTACTTCGAGTCGGACTTCTTGCCGGTGACGATCGCGACCGAGGCCGACGCGCCGATGCGGTTGGCGCCGGCGTTGATCATCGCCATCGCGTCCTCGCTGGAGCGGATGCCGCCCGACGCCTTCACGCCCACGTCGTCGCCCACGATGCGCCGCATCAGCGCGATGTCTTCCGCCGTGGCGCCGCCGCCGGTGAAGCCGGTGGAGGTCTTCACGAACGCCGCGCCGCCCGCCTTCGAGAGCACGCAGCCGGCGACCTTCTGGTCCTGATCGAGCTGGCTCGTCTCGAGGATCACCTTCACCGGGTGCGGCTTCGACGCATCGACCACCGCGGCGATGTCCTTCAGCACCAGCGCGTAGTCCTTCGCCTTCAGCGCGCCGATGTTGATGACCATGTCGATCTCGCGGGCGCCGCAGCGGATGGCCTCGCGGGCCTCGAACGCCTTGGCGGAGGGCAGCGCCGCGCCGAGGGGGAAGCCCACCACCGCGATGGGCACCGTCTTCGAGCCGGCGAGGATCCGCGCCGCGGTCCCCACGTGTACCGAGTTCACGCACACGGTGGCGAAGCCCCACTTCCGGGCCTCCTCCGCGAGCTTCACCACGTCGTCGCGCGTGGCCTCGGGCTTGAGCAGCGTGTGATCGATGTAGGGGGCGATGTCCGCGCTCGTCCGCACGCGATCCGGCGCAATGCGCGACACGCCGCTGCGCACAGACATCGAGACGCCGCACGAGTCGTGGTTGCTGCAGTCGCCGCAGGACGGCGCGCACTGGGCACCCGGCGCGTCTGCCGGACTGCCTGCCCGGTTGCCTGCCGGCGGCGAGGCATCCCGGGAGGGCTCCTTCGCCGTGCAGGGCTGCTCTACACCCACCTTCATCGCCTGCAGCCTGCGCCGCACCCGCTCTGCGATGTCGTCCACCACTGCGCTCATGTCGTCGGACTGCGCCATGGCGCGCGGTCCTAGCGCACTTCCTCGTACGTCGGAAGTCGGGCGATACTCCGCGGGCCCATGTCGCTGCTCCGCCGCCTCGCCGCGCTCCTCCTGTTGCTGTGTGCGCCCGCGTGGGCTGCGCTGCCCCTGCCTCCCGCCGAGCCCGGCAAGCTCACCGTCTACTTCTTCGATGTGGGCCAGGGCGACGCGGCGCTGATCGTCTCGCCGACCGGGAAGACGGTGCTCGTGGATGGCGGTCCGCCGGACGGCGGCGCGCTCTCGCGAAGGCTTCGGACCCTCGTGGAGGGACCGCTGGATCTGATGGTGCTGACCCACCCGCACCTCGATCACCTCGGCGGGCTGCCCTCCGTGCTCGAGGCGCCCGGCGCACGGCGCTACATGGATCCGGGCTTCGACCACACCACGAGCTCCTACCGGGACCTCCTGCGCAAGGTGGGCGAACTGGACGTGCCGCTGCTCGAGCCGGAGGTGACCGAGGCCGGAGGCCCGTTCACGCTGGACCTCGGCGGAGACGCGCGGATGACGGTGCTCTGGCCGCGCCGACCGAAGGAGCCGTTCCTCACCGGCACGCGCTCGGACGCGAACGCGAACTCGATCGTGTTCCGGATCGATCACGGAGCGGTGTCGTTTCTCTTCACCGGGGACGGCGAGGCGGACACCGAGGCACGCCTCTTGCGCTCCGGACAGAAGCTGGGGGCGACGGTGCTCAAGGCGCCGCACCACGGCAGCCGGCACTCGAGCCAGGAGCCGTTTCTCAAGCGGGTGGCGCCGAAACACGTCGTCGTCTCCTGCGGACGGGACAACGAGTACCGGCATCCTCACGAGCACGCGCTGCGGCGCTACCGCGGCGTGGGCGCGCAGATCCACCGCACCGACGAGTCCGGCGACCTCCTCGCGGTGAGCGATGGGCGCGAGGTCCACGTGGCCCCCGCCGCGGGTCGGCCGGTCGCCGAAGCAACGCAGAAGCCTCCTCCCGAGGAACGCCCGCGCGCGCCGATGAGCACGCACCGCGTGCCGCAGCCGGTCACACCGGTCGTCGTGGAGCGTGTCGTGGAGGTGGAGCCGGCCACCGCTCGCACTCCCTCCGTGCGTTACGCCGCGAGCCGCAAGTCGGAGGTCTTCCACAAGGCGGACTGCGGCGCGGTGAAGCGCATCGCCGAGCACAACCTCGTGCTGTTCGACTCGCGCGAGGACGCCGTCTCGCAGAAGCGGCCGGCAGGAGATTGTCACCCATGAAGGTGGCTCCGGCCGCCGCACTGCGCGCGCTCGTGTCCCTCACCGCGCTGGTGTGGGCCGCCTGCGCCGACGAGACGGATCCGCTGCGGGTGACGCCCGGCGTGCCCGTGCTCGAGGACGCAAGCGGCAGCGCCTATGCCCCGCGCGCGGACGGAAGGCTCCACGTCTGGTTCTTCGATGTGGGCCACGGGGACGCGGCGCTGATCCAGTCGCCGACCGGCCGGACCGTGCTGGTGGACAGCGGCCCCGCGAGCGCCGGCTCGAGGCTCTCCGCGCGGCTGCCGGAGCTGCTCGATGGACCGGTCGATCTGCTGCTGCTGACGCACGCGGCCGACGAGCACCACGCGGGCCTCATCCGGCTCGTCCGCACCGTGGGCGTCCGCCAGATCCTCCTGCCCGCCGCGCCGGATCCGCGCAACCCTTCGCCGGATCGCTTCGCTTCGGTGGGGGCGCTAAGCTCCGCGCGCGCGGTGCCGCTCTTCGTCGCACGGGACGCACAGGAGACGCAGGAGGCTCAGCGGCTGGACCTCGGCGGTGGGGCGTCGCTGGTGCTGCTGCCGGTGCGACTCGGCCACGAGACGAGCCTCGCGGCCCTCCTGCGTCACGGCGAGACCTCGATCCTCTTCGCTCCGGACGCCACGGAGGATGCGGAGCGCGCGCTGGTCTCCGCTCGCCCCGACCTCCGCGCGACGCTGCTCAAGGTGCCGTCGCATGCCGAGGATGGCGCGACCTCGAACGAGCTGCTCGCGGCGGTGAAGCCGGAGCTCGCGATCGTATCGGTGGGCGCGGGGAACGCTCGAGGCGCTCCGAGCCGCCCGGTCCTCGCGCGGCTCTCGAGGCAGGGCGCCGAGGTTTTCCGGACCGACCTCGACGGCGAGCTCCACGTGGAGGGCGATGGCCGGCGCCTCATCCTGCGCAAGGAGCGCCCCGCGGTGGGCGAGTCGCGCGAGGCCCGCTTCACCTTTGGAGCGCCTCCGCTGCCGCCCGCGGTGAAACCCCAGCCCATCGCCGAGGCCGTGCCCGCTGCAGCGCCGGTCGCTGCCATCGCGCCCGCGCCCACGGCCACGCCTGCGCCGGTTGCGCCGAAGCCGAAAGCGAAGCCGCGCCCGCCGCCCGCGCCGAAGCCCGCGCCGCAGAAGATCGTTGCGAAGGCCCCGCCGCCCGCGAACGTGCAGCCCGCCGCCGTCACCGATGCGCCCTCGCTGCGCGTCGCGAAGGGCGCCTATGTGGCGAGCCGCAACAGCGAGGTCTTCCACGTGCCGGATTGCCGCAACGCGCTGAAGATCCTCGAGAGGAACCTCGTGGTGTATCGGAGCCGGAAGGACGCGGAGAAGGAGCGGCGGCCGGCGGGAGACTGCAACCCATGAAGGCGAGCCTCGACCGCATCGAAGGAGACCGGGCGGTGCTCGTCGTCGAAGGTCGTGAGCACGTGGTGCCGCGCGCCTCGCTTCCGGCGGACGCTCGCGAGGGCGACCTCATCGATCTCGACACGCTCCAGCGCGACGCAGAGGGCACCGAGCGGCTCGCCGACGAGGTCCGAGACGCCCGCGCAAAGCTGAAGCGAAGTCGCAACCCGGGCGCGCTCTAGGGCTTCTGATTGATGTCGTGCTAAGGCATCGCCGCTGCAGGTCGCGCCCCGCGTCACCTCCCTCCGCCGAGGCCTCCCATGCGCTTCGCCCTCGTCCTCATGTTCGCCCTCTCCGGTGCGGCCGCACTCACCGTGTCCGCGTGCGGTCCCGTCCAGGCGGACTGCGGTCCGCACAACTGTGACGGCTGCTGCTCCGCCGAAGGACGCTGTTCCATCGGCCAGCTCGAGAGCGCGTGTGGCGCGGGCGGCGGCGCCTGCGTGAGCTGCCCCGCGACCCAGATGTGCCAGGGCGGTGCGTGCGTGCCCTTCGTCGGCGGTGACGGCGGCTGCTCGGGCTGCCGGGACGCGCAGGGCATCTGCCACGGCGGCAAGACCGAGGCCCGCTGCGGTGTCGGCGGCGAGGTCTGCGCAGCCTGTGCCGGCGGCGAGCGCTGCGAGGCGGGCAACTGTGTCCCCTTCACCGGCTGCAAGGCGGAGGGCGAGGGGTGCCTTCTCAGCGGCGATTGCTGCAGCAACATCTGCTCGAACGAAGGCGTGTGCGTGCAGCGCCCGGACGGAGGAGGGACTGACGGCGGCGGGACTGACGGCGGCGGCACCGATGGTGGTGGCGGAGCTGACGGCGGCGGCTGGGACGGCGGATTCGATGGTGGCACCGACGGTGGCTTCTGCGGGCCGGAGGGCGCGACCTGCTCGCAGCACGGCGACTGCTGCGCGGGCGTGTGCAACCAGAGCCTCGGGTTCTGCTGGGCGGGCGGCAGCGACGGCGGCTCGTGCCTCCCGGACTTCCAGCAGTGCTTCCAGAACAGCGACTGCTGCAACGGCTTCTGCAACCCGCAGGTCGGCGTCTGCTGGTCCGGCGGGACGGATGGTGGTCCGGGCTGCTTCCTCGACTTCACGCCCTGCTCGCAGCACAGCGAGTGCTGCGGCAACTGGTGCGATCCCATGTTCGGCGCCTGCTGGAGCGGTGGCGGATTCGACGGTGGCGGCTTCGACGGCGGCGGGCCGGGCTGCTTCCCGGACGGCTTCGGCTGTGGCTCGGACGCGGAGTGCTGCAGCTCCGCCTGCATCAACGGCACCTGCGACAGCAAGCAGCCGCCGCTCAGCTGCGGACAGGTGGGCTGGATGTGCCAGTCGCAGAACGACTGCTGCAGCGCGGCCTGCTCCGGCGGCCAGTGCGTGACGAACCCCAGCGGTGGCGCCGTCTCCTGCGGGCCGATCACGGACCTCTGCCAGCCGAGCTCCACCGGCACGCACCCCGCCTCGCCGCCGTCGTGCGATCCCTGCGTGCAGGCGGTGTGTGCGGCGGATCCCTACTGCTGCAACACCGACTGGGACTCCGTCTGCGTGCAGGCCGCTGCCGCGGGCTGTGGTCGCTGCCAGAACCTGCCGCCGCCGCCTCCGCCGCCGTTCCCCTGAGCCCACCGAGCCCGCACGTGTCGGCCGCACCCGCCGAGGGCCCGAGCACCTCCGACCGCGTCTTCACGCTGGCGGGCGTGCTGCTCGGGCTGTTCCTCGCGGCGCTGGACCAGACGATCGTCGCCACCGCCGGCCCGGCGATCCAGGCGGACCTCCAGATCGCGCCGGCCGTCTATCCGTGGCTCACCACCTCCTACATGGTGGCCTCCACGGTGATGGTCCCCATCTGGGGAAAGCTCTCCGACCAGCTCGGGCGAAAGCCGGTGCTGCTGGCGGGGATGGCGATCTTCGTCGCGGGCTCGGTGCTCTGCGGCCTCTCGCAGTCGGCGCTCATGCTCGTGCTCTTCCGCGCGGTGCAGGGCATCGGCTCGGCGTCGCTCTTCACCTCCGCGTTCGCGGTGCTTGCGGACCTCTTCCCGCCGGAGACGCGCGGGCGCTACCAGGGGATGTTCGGCGCCTGCTTCGCGGTGGCGAGCGTGGTGGGCCCGCTGGTCGGCGGCGTCATCACCGACGGGCTCGGCTGGCACTGGGTGTTCTTCGTGAACCTGCCGCTCGGCGCGCTGGCGCTCGCGTTCGTCGCGTTGCGGATGCCTCGCCAGCCGGTGCACGACGCGGCGAAGGGAACGCGCATCGACTTCGCCGGTGCCGGTGCGCTGGCGCTGGCCGTGATCCCGCTGCTGCTCGCGCTGAGCCTCGGACGCAGCGAGGAGTCACCGGGACAGGTGGGGCAGGGCTGGCTCTCGCCGCGGATGCTCGCGCTGTTCGGGCTCTCGCTCGCCGGCACCGCGCTCTTCCTCTTCATCGAGTCCCGCGCCCGCGCGCCGATCCTCGACCTGCACCTGTTCCGGAACCGCACCTTCGCGGTGAGCAACGCGGCGTCGTTCCTCGTAGGCACGACCTTCTTCGCGACGATCGTCTTCCTGCCGCTGTTCATGGTGAACGTCGTCGGCGTCTCCGCGACCTCGGCGGGCCTCGCGCTGACGCCGCTGACGCTGGGGCTCGTGGCGGGCAACGTGCTCTCCGGACAGATCGTGAGCGCGCTCGGGCGCTACCGCACGCTGATGCGCGTCTGCATGACCGCGGCGGTGGGCGGGTTCGCGCTGCTGGCGTTCACGCTCGACGAGGCGAGCACCCGCGGCGGCGTGACGCTGAAGATGGTGTTCCTCGGCCTCGTGCTCGGGCCGTCGGTGCCGATGTTCACGCTCATCGTCCAGAACGCGGTGATGCCGAAGGACGTGGGCGTGGCCACCGCCGCGGCGGGCTTCTTCCGCTCTTTGGGCGGCACCGTGGGCTTGGCGATCTTCGGCACCGTGTTCGGGCTCGCGCTCGCCAGCGGCCTCCCGGAACGCCTGCAACGGGCCGCGCCGGACGTGCCGGAGCAGGGGAGGGTCGAGCTCGTCCAAAGGCTCTCCCGCGGAGAGCTCGGTCGAGGCGTGCAGTCCTTCCCGAAGGAGGCGATCGCCGAGGTCACCCGCGCGCCCGAGGACGCCACGGAGCGTCTGCACGGTGAGCTGCGGAGCGCGTACTCGGATGCGATGCGCGCGCTCTACCGGGTGGCGCTCCTGCTCTCGGTGCTCGCGCTGATCGTGACCTGGCTGCTGCCGGACGCGACGTTGAGGCGCGCGAGCTAGAACGACGTGCCCGGGTGCTTGAGGAACTCCGCCTCCTCCGGCGTGGTCTCCCGGCCGAGCAGCGCGTTGCGGTGAGGAAAGCGGCCGAAGCGGCGGATGGGCTCCTCGTGGCGGCGCGCGTAGTCGAGGAAGGACGCGGTGATCTCGCGGTGGGCCTCCGGCGCGCGCGCGTGCAGGGCCTCGAAGCGGCGCACCGACTCCTCCTGATCCGGAAGCGATTCGGAGTGCTCGAGCGGCAGGTAGAGGAACGCGGCCTCGAACGGGCCGAAGCCCCGGTCGTCCCCTTCGGCCAGCGCGCGGAGAGCCACCCGGCGGGCCTTCTCGTCGTTCTCGAACATGCGTGGCGACCCGCGGTGGATGTTCCGGGTGAACTGGTCGAGGAGGATCACCAGCGCCAGCCTCCCGCGCGGGCCCTCCGCCTCCCACGCATCGAGCTCGCCGCGCGCCGCCCGCTCCACCGCGTCACCGAAGCGCTCGCGCAGGGTGCGGTCGGTCTCTTCGTTCTTCTCGAACCACAGCGAGAAGCGCGCGCTCCGGCCGTCGCCGAACCAGAAGTCGAGGACCTGCTCCGGCGTCACCATGTATGCGCTCCTCCTGGCGAGACTACGACTGCGGCTTCGGCCCCAGCCCGGCCTTCTTCCGCGCCTCGAGCAGCTTCGCCAGATCGCCCGGCGGCAGGGGCTCGATGGTCCCCAGCGTCTGCGCCGCGTGGAGGATCTTCGCGTAGTGCTCCACGAGCTCCATCCGCAGGAGCGCCTGGGTGAGGTCGTCGCCGAGCGTCAGCGCGCCGTTGCCGGAGAGGAGCATGCCGTCGAACAGCGCGGTGTACTGCTCGAGCACCCGGATGCCGTCCGGATCCTTCGGCATCTGCCGGCGCACGGTGGGGATCCGGTCTCCCAGCGACACGACGATCTCCGGGATGGCGATCGGCGAAAGCTCGCGGCCCACGAGCCCGAAGGCGGTGGCAAAGGGCGGGTGCGCGTGAAGCACTGCATTCACCTCGCGGCGCGTGCGGTAGGCGGCGAGGTGCAGCTCCAGCTCGCTGAACGGCTTCTTCCGCCCTTCGAGCACGCGGCCCTGCATGTCCACGATGAGGAGCGACGCGTCGTCGATGTCGCGCTTGGAGACGGCGGTGCAGGTGATGAGGAGCCGGTCGCCCTTCAGCCGCACCGAGACGTTGCCGTCGTGGTTGGCGACCCAGCCCATCTCGTGCAGCCGCTTCGAGGTGGCGACCACCTGCGCGCGCAGCCTGGGGAGCGCCACGAACCCGCCGTCCGTCATCCGCGTCCGAGCTCCACCGAATCCACGATGCCCACGATCAGCGACCGGATGGGCAGCGTCTTGTCGCCGAGGATCTGCCGCACGCCGCCGCCCTCGCGCATCACCAGCACCGTGTCACCGGGGCCGGCGCTGACCTGGTGATCGACGGCGATGAAGCTCTTGCCCTGCGCCTCTCCCCGTTCGTCCAGCGGCTGGACCACGAGCAGCTTGCGCGCAGTGAACGCGGGATGCTTCTCCGAGGCCACCACCGGCCCGAGCACGCGGCAGAGGTTCACGGCGCGCCCTCCGCGTGCACGTCTTCGACGATGCCCACGATGGCGCTGTCCACCGGCACGAAGGAGGGCTCGAGCGCGAGCGCCGCTTCCCGGCTGCCCACGAGATACACCAGCGTGCCGCGCGACGCGGAGACGGTATCCACCGCGACCTCGGCAGGTCCCGACGGCTGCTGCTTGTGATCGAGCGGCTGCACCACGAGGAGCCTCTTTCCCTCGAGGCCTTCGTACTTCACCGTAGCGACCACGGTGCCGATCACCCGTCCCAGATACATGCGCTGGGCTTCTACTACATCGCCACGCCGACGATGAGGGGGATCTCCACCACCAGCTCCTCGCCCTCGAACGGGGCGAAGGCCATGCGCCGGGCGCGGGACTTGAGGCACTCGCCGAGCGCGCTCCCGTCCACGTCCTTGCGGTCGATGCTCGCCGCGGTCACCACACCCGAGTTCGCCACGTTGGCGCGGATGAAGAAGCGCGGCACCTTGAGGTTCGGGTTCTTCCGCAGCTCGCTCTCGATGCAGGTCTGAAACGCGGTCTGAGACGCCGCCACCACCTTCGCCAGCTGCTCCTGCGACAGCCCGCCGGCGGTCGCCACCTGCGCGGTCGCCTCCGAGGACGCCGGACGCACCCTGGGCCCGCGATCGCTGCGCGCGGTGTCGCCGTAGAGCGCCGCCAGCTCCTCCTTCGAAGGACCGGCAGCGGGCTTCTCCACGCGCGCCACCGCCTCCTGCGCCGGCGCTCCTTGCGGCTTCTGCGCGGGACGGGCGGGGCGCCGCTTGTCGTCTCGGGTCGCCGCGTTCGCGTCCTCTGGGGAGGCCCCGCGTCCCATGAGCACGTCGCCCAGGTGCGAGACGCCATCCGCGCTGAACACCGACTGCTCCACCGCCTGCCCCGAGCCGTCCACCGTGCGCAGCCTGAGCGGCACCACGTCGAGGCTCGAGAGCAGGAGCAGCACCAGCGCCACCGAGCCCAAGCCCGCGCCGATGAACGCAGCGATCTTCCAGGGCGGGTTGCGCTTCGTCACGCCCGCCTTCTGGATGAAGAACATCGTGGACTCGCCGGGCGGCGGCAGCTTCGCGGGATCGATGTCCCCGAGCGCGGCGAAGGGATCGTCCTCGGCCCCGCGCTCCTCGTCCCGGCGCTCCGAAGGTTGCGAGGGCTCCTCTGGATCGGGCGGGAGCGCGGCCTCGTCTTCACGTCCGAGATCGCTGAAGAGCTCCGCGGCGCTGAACCCGGAGGTCCTCGGTGCCTGTCTCTGCGGCTGCACCGGTGGGGGAGGGGAGAGGACCTCCGTCAGCTCCGGCAATTCACCGGCGCGCTTCCAGTCCGCCATGCCCGGGCGCCAGACAAAGGAGTCCGAGGTGACCGAACCCTCGCGTGCGCGTTCGGCGAGACCGGGGAGATCGAACGGTCCGGCCTGGGCGCCGGCGATCATCGCGTACCACTCGGCCTGCGCGGGGGCGGGCGGGGGCGCGGCGGTTGTGGGCGCCGAATCGGCGGGACCTGTGACCGAGGTCAGGTGCCCGCAGTGGCGGCAGCGGATCCGCACCGTCCGGCCGCGGATCTTCTCGTCGGGGACCGCGTAGCGGTGGTGGCAGGCTTCACAGGAGAAATTCAAGCGGACACGAAGGGCGAGAGCCGAGCGATGTTACCGCTCAAGACCCTTGACCCGCCAGAGAGCGTTCACTAAGGAGCCGCCGGCATGCCGGCCAAGGACCTCGGAAACAAGCACACCTGCTTCAAGTGTCAGACGAAGTTCTATGACCTGAAGAAGCCGGATCCCATCTGCCCCAAGTGCGGTGCTGACCAGCGGGAGAGCCCCGCGAACAAGCCCGCCTCCGAAGGCCGTCGCGGTCGTCTGTCGACGCCGAAGGTCATCGAACCGGCCGAGCCGGCGAAGGAAGGCGAGGATCTCCTCGGCGAGGACGACGAGGAGTTCGAGGACGAGGACGTCGAGTTCTCGGACGACGACGAGGCGTAGGCCCGTCTCCCCGTTTCACCGAGCGACTGCTGCGCGGCCCGGCCGTTGCCCTCCAGAGGGGCGGCGGCGGGCTGTCGTGCGCGTGGGCTCGGGTTTCTGAGTAGGCTGCGGTTCAGCTCCCGCTGAGCTGCCGGACCGCGGTGCGGATGCGCGCGTAGAGCGCGGCGCTGATCGCCTGCTCGCCGCGAGGCCGTGCGGTGGCAAGGACCTGCGCGGCGCGCTGCTTTTCCGCGGTGGTGGTGCGTCTGGCCGAGGCCTGCGGGACCTTTTCGTCTCCGGTGCGCGCCCGTTCCCCTGTCGTCATCGTCCGTCGCTGAGCGTTCACGGAGGTGTGGACGTAGCAAGAGCACGGCCAGTTCCCCACCGCGCGCCCGCTCAGTGAATCCGGGGCTTTGCGCTCGGACGGGCTGGGGGAGGTGGGGCAGCGGTGACGCGGGGCTTCTTTTTTACCGCGTGCTGGACCCCTCCGGTCCGCCTTGCTAATGGAGGCCCGACTATCCCGGTGCAACGCCGGTGGAGGCCAAGGTTGAGGGACAAGCTGTTGGCGCTGGTCGAGCTTCAGAAGCTCGATCTGGAGGTGGCGAACCTTCGGAAGTCGGGCGAGGTCTGGCCGAAGCAGATGGCGGAGCTCGAGCGGGAGCTCGCGTCCGCGCGGTCCGCGCTGGAAGCGGAGCGCAGCCGAGCCCAGGACGTCGAGCGGCAGAAGCTGACGCTCGAGCACACCATCGGCGAGGAGAAGGAGAAGGTGAAGAAGTGGGAGCAGCGGCTCAGTGAGCAGCGCTCCACCCGCGAGTACGCCGCGCTCGCCCGCGAGATCGACATCGCGAAGAAGTCGATCGTCACCAGCCAGGAGGAGGTCGTCGCGCTCGGCAAGCAGCTCGGCGAGGTCCGCGAGGTGGTGAAGGTGAAGGAGGCGGAGTTCTCGGGCCAGCAGTCGAAGCTGACCGACCAGATGTCCGCGCTGCGCACGCAGATGAACGCCGGCGAGGAGAAGGTGGCCGCGCTGATGTCCCGCCGCGACGACGCCGCGAAGGCGGTCGATGCAACGCTGCTCCGTCGCTACGACACCGTGCGCAAGCGGCGCATGCCGGCCATGGTCTCGGTGAACGCGGGCAAGTGCACCGGCTGCAACATGCAGATCCCGCCGCAGCAGTACAACACGCTGTGCGCGACGCTCGGGACGGACGTGTGTCCCTCCTGCGGGCGGATCATCCACGCCCAGGAGGCGCTGGAGCCCCGTCAGCCGGCGAGCTAGCCGCAGATGAGCGCAGCGCGGCGGCAGGTGGACGCGGAGCTGCTTCGCACCATCGCGCGTGAGGAGTCGCTGGAGCGGACGGGTGCGGCCCTCGGCCTGTCGCGGGCGGAGATCGCCGGCGCGCTGGAGCGGCTGGCGGAGGCGCTCGTTCCCGTTGCGAAGAGCACCGAGGCCGCGCCGCCGGTTCGCGTGAGCGCCGGGCCGGCGGGTGCAGGTGCGCGCCGGATGCGGGTCTATTCGGACGGCGCGGCGCGCGGAAACCCGGGGCCCTCGGGCGCGGGCGCGGTGCTGGTGGATCCGGCGAGCGGCGAGATCGTCGAGCGGCTGGGCAAGTTCCTCGGCATCCAGACGAACAACCACGCGGAGTACAGCGCGCTGTTGCTCGGGCTGGAGCGCGCGCGGGCGCTGGGCGTCTCCGAGGTCGAGGTGTACGCCGACAGCGAGCTGATGATCCGGCAGTTGGAGGGCCGGTACCAGGTGAAGAGCCCGACGCTGCGGCCTCTCTTCGACCGGGCGCGTGTGCTGCTGAAGGGGTTTAAGCGCGTGAAACTCGTGCACGTGCCGCGGGAGGAGAACCGCGACGCGGACGAGATGAGCAACCGCGCGATCGACGAGCGGATGGCCTGACCTGCGCGGTCAGTTCTTCGCCGGCAGGTCCGCGCTCATCTGCGGCGGCCGGCCGGTGAGGGCGCGCACCGCGTAGCCGACGATCGCGGCGAGACCCCACGCGAGGCCGACGACGACGCCGGCATCGACGAGGCCACGCCACGGTTGGGCGAGCAGGCCGACCGCGAAGACGAGCGTCACCACGCCCGCGACCACGATCCAGCTGGTGATGAGCCGGCGCTTTCTGGCGTGGATGAGCCCCATGCAGAAGAGCGGCGCGAGGAGCACGTGCAGCGGCTGGGGGTGCCGGACGAGGTGCAGCGCGCGCACGACCACGCGCGGAGCGAAGCCGCGCTGGAAGCCCTTGTAGCCCTCGAAGTAGGCCATGGCGACGAGCCACACCGCGGCGGCGACCCAGTGCCACGGTCCGAGCGACGGTGAGCCGAGCCCTTCGATCGCGACCGGGGTCAGCCGCGAGAGCGCGCGCAGGAGGAGCGCGGAGACCCCGACGAGGCCCCACGCCGCGGCGAGCCATCCGAGGATGGTGCCCCTCTCTGTGACTTGAGCCTGTGCCGTTCGATCGAGCAACGCTTCCACCAGATTCACCTCGCCTCCGGCCACCTACCACCCGTCCGACCGAGCGAAGCGCAGAGCAGCCCGGGGATTGGGTTACACGTCCCATGCCACCGTGCGCTGCGTGCCCGCCATTCTGCCGCGTTTGTTCGCGTCCGTCGGCAACTGCTTGCGCAATTCGTGCGGACTCATGCCGTGCGCGCAGATTCGGCGCCCCACGCCGGGGGTAGAGTCTCTTGCGCATGCCCCTCCCGGTGAACCCGACCTCGAGGACGGAAGGTTCCGGCCGGCGCCGTCACTGGGCCTACGCAGCGGTGGGGCTCGTGGGCGCGGGGATGTGCGTGGTCTTCGGCCTCGTGCTGCGCGCGGTGCTGCAGAGCCCGGGCGATGACAACCCGGTGGGCATGATCGCCGCGTACGCTGCCCTGCTGAGCCTTCTTCCCGCGAGCGGCCTCTTCTACTTCGCGGTGAGGGCGCGGCTGCGAGGGCACCTCCTCTGGTGGAGCGCGAGCGGACTCTCGATCGTCCTGCTCGCGGGGCCGGCGGTGATTGCGCTGAGGACGCTGCTCGCGTGAGGTGACGCGGATGACGAAGACGCCGGAAGGGCTGTGGGTCGTGAGGCTGGGGCCGGGCGACGTCGGGCTCGCGCGCCGGACCTTCGCGATGATGGCGGAGGTCTTCGCCGAGGACGACGCGCCGGGTGCCTCGAGATTGAGCGACGCGTACCTCTCCCGGCTCCTGTCGCGCGCGGACTTCTGGGCGCTGGCGGCGGTGGAGGAGCGGACAGGCGAGCCGGTCGGTGGGCTGACCGCGCACGCGTTGCCAATGACCCGCGAAGAGGCGCAGGAACTCTTCCTCTACGACCTCGCGGTGCGTGAGGACCGGCAGCGGACGGGCGTGGGACGCGCGCTGGTTGGCGGGCTGCGGAAGCTGGCGGCGGCGGAAGGCATTGGCGTGGTCTTCGTGCCCGCGGACGACGAGGACACGCACGCGCTCGACTTCTATCGGGCCATGGGTGGTGAGCCTCAGCCGGTGACGATCTTCACCTTCGACAAGCGCCCGGGTCAGAAGCCGTCGAACTCGGGGCGGTAGTGCACCTCGCCGCTGGCGCCGGAGAGCGCGCCGGGGCGGAGCTCGAGCAACATGAATGCTGATTCATGTTCCGGCTCGCGCGCGAACTTCGAGCGCAGGCCAAACCGTGTGGCCGGCACGAAGCCGAAGCGCGGGTAGTAGGCCGGGTGCCCGAGCACCACCACCGCGTCGTAGCCCTTGGCGCGAAGGCGCTCGAGGCCTTCACGCACCAGTGCCGAGCCGATGCCGCTCCGCTGGTGCGCGGGGAGGACTGCCATCGGGGCCAGGCCGGCGATCCTGCTCGTCGTCGATGGTTCCAGCGTCACGTCGCTGAAGAGGATGTGGCCGACGAGTTCACCTTCGAGCTCCGCCACCAGCGCAACGCGTGCAGCGCCCGCCGCGTGGAGGGCGCTGACGAGCTCGGCCTCGCCGGCGCCGCCGAACGCGGCTTCGTTCACGTGCTGAACGGGGGCGCGATCTTCGGGTCGTTCGTCACGGATGTGCACGGAGGTCACGCCGTCTCCGTGGAGAGACCGCGGTGAGCCTCCATCGTCAGCTCCAGAGACTTCACGCGCGCGTCGCGATCGAAGATCTGCGAGACGACCATCAGCTCGTCCGGCTTCACGCGGTCGATGAAGCGCTGCATGCCGGCGCGGACCGTCTCCTTCGAGCCCACCACCGAGCACGAGAGCACCGCGTCGAGCATCTGCCGCTCCGCGGGATGCAGCGTCTCTTCGAAGCCGGGGACGGGCGGGGGAAGCGGCGTCGGCTGACCTCGGCGCAGGTTGAGGAAGACCTGCATCACCGAGGTGCGCAGCAGCTGCGCCTCTTCGTCGGTGTCCGCGGCGAAGACGTTGAGGCCGACCATCGCGTAGGGCTTCGAGAGCTTCTCCGAGGGCTTGAACTGCGCACGGTAGATCTCGAGCGCCTGCATCATCAGG
Source organism: Pseudomonadota bacterium (assembly GCA_023423535.1). GTDB lineage: Bacteria > Myxococcota > Myxococcia > Myxococcales > Myxococcaceae > JAFAFL01. The sequence goes on along the minus strand of JAFAFL010000105.1, from coordinate 87,621 downwards.
TCGGGTGCGAAGTGGGAGGCGAACGCGTAGGGCAGGCCAAGCGCCGCTGCGAGCTGCGCGCCGAAGAGGCTCGAGCCGAGGATCCAGACCGGCACCTCGAGCCCGGCGCCCGGGACCGCTCGCACGCGCTGACCCGGCTGCGCGGGCTCGAAGTAGGCCATCAGCTCGAGCACGTCCTGCGGGAACTCGTCCGGGTTGCTCTCCAGCGTCCGGCGCAACGCCCGCGCGGTGACGCCGTCGGTGCCCGGCGCGCGGCCGAGTCCGAGATCGATCCGGCCAGGGTAGAGCGAGGCGAGCGTTCCGAACTGCTCGGCGACGACCAGCGGCGCGTGGTTGGGGAGCATGATCCCGCCCGCGCCCACCCGGATCGTCCGGGTGCCGCCCGCCACGTGGCCGATGACCACCGCCGTCGCCGCGCTCGCCACGCCGGGCATGTTGTGGTGCTCCGCGAGCCAGAAGCGCCGGTAGCCGAGGCGCTCCGCAGCGCGTGCCAGCTGCAGCGTCGCGTCGAGCGCTTCTCGCGCGTCACCTCCCTGCACGATGGGGGAGAGGTCGAGGACGGACAGGGAGGGAATCGAGGCTGGCATCGCGCGGACGAGATAACCGCCGAGGGGTCCTGTCGCTACGCCGCTCTCGAAGGTAGGTGCCGGTGCGAGGGCCGCATGCTTCACGGCCGTGCGGCGCTCTGCTATGGCGCCCGCATGAACTTCGTGCGTGCGTCCTTCCTCGTGGTGGCGTTCGCCTTCAGCTTCGTCGTCGTTCAGGCGTGCTCGGGCGCTGACAAGTGTGGGCCTTCGACATGTCTCGACGGCTGCTGTGATGAGGCCGGCCGGTGTCAGCAGGGAACCGTGCAGACGGCCTGCGGCGTCGCCGGTCAGGCGTGCCAGACGTGCGACAGTCAGTCCATCTGCCAGGGCGGGGTGTGCACCTCGTTCGGCGGCGGCGGGGACACCAACGTCAACGCGCAGTGCCTGCAGACCTGCTCCGGCTGCTGCCGCAATGGCCAGTGCGTCGCCGGTAACACCGAGCAGGACTGCGGCCAGGGCGAGGCCTGCCTCACCTGCGGCACCGGTCAGGTCTGCGATTCCGGCGCCTGCCGGCTCATCGGCTGCGACGGCTGCCGCGACACCGCGGGCAACTGCGTGAGCGACGGGCTCACCTCCGCCACCGCGTGTGGCCGTGATGGCGTCGCCTGCCGCAGCTGCCCGAGCGGGAGCACCTGCGTGGATGGCTCCTGCACCGGCTGCGCGGGCTGCTACGACGAGCTCGGTCGCTGCCGCACCGGCAACGTCGCGGGCGCGTGCGGAACCGCCGGCGCCGCGTGCTCCACCTGCGCCATGGGCACCACCTGCAACAACGGGAGCTGCCAGGTCAGCTGCAAGAGCCTCGGCGCCGGATGCGTGTCCGGCGCGGAGTGCTGCAGCGGGGCGTGCGACAACGGCATGTGCGCCATGCCGGCCGGGGATGCCGGGATGGGTGACGGCGGGACCGGGGATGCCGGGATGACCGACGCGGGGATGGACGGCGGGTCGTGCAAGAGCAACGGCGCCGGGTGCCTCATCGCGCAGGAGTGCTGCGCGGGCGTGTGCACGAATGGGTTCTGCGGGACGGCGCCGCCGACGGATGGGGGGGATTGCAATGCCGTTCCGGACGTGTGTCAGCCATCTCAGCTTCCGGGAACCCCTTCATGTGACCCGTGCATTGCGAAGGTGTGTGCGGACGATCCCGTCTGCTGCAGCACTAGCTGGGATAGTTTCTGCGTGGCCGGCGCGCGAGACCTCTGCACGGGCCGCTGCCCGTAGCAGTCGAGCGAACCATGGAGCGGTGGATGACCGCTCCCTTCCCGTAGGTTATAGACGCTGAGCCGGAGTGGCCGGGGTGAACGCCGGTCGCTGCAGGAATGGGCGACGGGAGGAAAGTCCGAGCTCCAGAGGGCAGGGTGCTGGCTAACGGCCAGTCGGGGTGACTCGCAGGAAAGTGCCACAGAGAGCAGACCGCCGGGTCGCAAGGCCCGGTAAGGGTGAAAGGGTGCGGTAAGAGCGCACCGCGCTCCCGGTGACGGGGGCGGCAAGGCAAACCCCACCTGGAGCAAGAGCCGATAGGGGAGCGTCCCGAAAGGGACAGGGGCGGCCCGTCCCATGCTCCCGGGTGGCTCGCTGATGAGGTCTCCGGGTAACCGGAGCCCTAGACGAATGTTCGCTGCCCGCTCGCGAGGGCGGGTACAGAACTCGGCTTACAAGGCCACTCCGGCGTTTTTTCTTTCGTAGCGGTGGGGGCGCGGTGCGGACTACACGCACGCGCCATGATCTCTCCGCTCTTCGATCCCGCCGCCTGGAAGGAAGTCCCGGGCTTCGAGCTGACCGACATCACCTACCACCGCGCGGTGGAGACGGGCGCGGTGCGCATCGCCTTCAACCGGCCGGAGGTCCGCAACGCGTTCCGGCCTCGGACGGTGGACGAGCTCTACCGGGTGCTCGATCACGCGCGGATGACGAGCGACGTGGGCTGCGTGCTGCTCACCGGCAACGGGCCCTCGCCGAAGGATGGCGGCTGGGCGTTCTGCTCCGGCGGCGACCAGCGCATCCGCGGCAAGGACGGCTACAAGTACGCCGAGGGCGACACCGCGCAGTCGATCGATCCCGCGCGCATGGGCCGGCTGCACATCCTCGAGGTGCAGCGCCTCATCCGCTTCATGCCCAAGCCGGTCATCTGCGTGCTCCCGGGCTGGGCGGCCGGTGGTGGGCACAGCCTGCACGTGGTCTGCGATCTCTCCATCGCCAGCCGCGAGCACGCGCGCTTCAAGCAGACGGACGCGGACGTGGCGTCGTTCGACGGCGGCTTCGGCTCGGCGTACCTCGCGCGGCAGGTGGGCCAGAAGTTCGCGCGCGAGATCTTCTTCCTCGGAGACGAGTACTCCGCCGAAGACGCGCACCGCATGGGCATGGTCAACGCGGTGGTCCCCCACGCGGAGCTGGAGAAGGTGGCGCTCGAGTGGGCGAAGAAGATCTGCGGCAAGAGCCCCACCGCGCAGCGCATGCTGAAGTTCGCGTTCAACGCGATCGACGACGGCATGGTCGGCCAGCAGGTCTTTGCCGGCGAGGCCACGCGGCTCGCGTACATGACCGACGAGGCGCGCGAGGGCAGGGACTCCTTCCTCGAGAAGCGCGAGCCGGACTGGTCGAAGTTCCCCTGGTACTACTGAGCCAGGGCTGAAGGCTCAGCCGGCGAGCCGCGTCTGCGCTTCGGCGTACTCGCGGCGCAGGCGCTCGACGAGTTCGGCGACGGTGGGCACATCGCGGATCGTGCCCACGCCCTGGCCGGCGGACCACACGGTCTTCCACGCCTTTGCCTCGTCGTCGGCGGGCTTGAGCTTCTGTCCGTAGTTCACGTCGCCCGGCCGTCCGAGCTGCGCCATGTCGTAGCCGGCGCGCTCCAGCGACTTGCGCATGAAGCTCGCGGGGACGCCGGAGACCGCGGGCGTGTACACGATGTCCTCCGCGCGCGCGTCGAGGATCATCTGCTTGTACTCGTCGGGCGCGGAGGACTCGGCGGTGGCGATGAAGCGGGTGCCCAGGTACGCGAGCTCCGCGCCCATTGCGCGCGCGGCGAGCACCTGCGCGCCGGAGTTGATGCAGCCGGCGAGGATGAGCGTCCCCTCCCAGAAGGCGCGGATCTCGCTCGCCAGCGCGAACGGATTGAGCGTGCCGGCGTGACCGCCCGCGCCGTTCGCCACCGCGATGATCCCGTCCACGCCCGCCTCGGCCGCCTTCTTCGCGTGGTGCGCGTTGGTCACGTCGTGGAAGACGACGCCGCCCCAGGACTGCACGCGGCGCACGACGTCGGACACCGCGCCGAGCGAGGTCACCACGATGGGCACCCGGTGCTTCTCCAACACCGCGAGGTCCGCCTCCACCCGAGGGTTCGTGCGGTGCACGATGAGGTTTACAGCGTAAGGCGCGGCGTCTTCGGAGAGGCCTGAACGGAGCTCGGTCAGCCACGCGTCGAGAAGCTCGGTGGTGCGCGCGTTCAGTGCGGGGAAGCTCCCCACGATCCGCGCGTTGCAGGCGGCCTTCGCCAGCTCCACGCCGGAGACGAGGAACATCGGCGCGCAGAACACGGGCAGGGCGAGGCGGCCTTCGAGCGAAGAGGGGAGCATGCCCGAAGCGTGCCCGATCACCGTCCGTTGGGCGAGACGCGACGGATGAACTCCGCGCATTGGGCGATGCCTCGGCCGGGCTCGCCCTTCGGGAACATGCCGGCGAGCGTGTGCCAGTTGTGCACCATGTCCGGCGCCACCTGGAGCGTCGCGTCCACGCCCGCTGCCTGCACCCTGCGAGCGAACGCGACCACCTGATCGTGAAGCATCTCCGCGCTCCCGACCTGGAGGAGCAGCGGTGGCAGCCCGCGAAGGTCCGCGTGCATCGGTGCCGCGCGCGGATCGCGTAGGTCCGCGTCGTCGAGGTACGTCCGCATCCAGTCGTCGAACTCCTCGGGCGCGGCCCAGTCCCACTTTGCGTTCTCGCGCAGGCTGCCGCCGCGTTCGGTCGGGTCCACCCACGGCGAGAGGCACAGGCCACCTGCCGGAAGGGCATCGCCCGCATCACGCAGCGAGAGGAGCACCGCGAGGGTCAGCGTGCCGCCCGCGGAGTCACCGCCCACCACCACGCGCGACGGTGGCGTCTGCGCGAGCACCCAGCGCGTGGCGGCGAGGCAGTCGTCAGGCGCGGCGGGGAAGCGGTGCTCTGGAGAGAGGCGGTATTCGACGAAGAGGGCGCGGACCTGCGTGGCCGTGATGATCCGCGAGACCACTTCACCGTGCGTCTGCCACGAGCCGTAGCGGTAGCCGCCGCCATGCAGAAAGACGAGCACCGGCGCGTCCTCCGCGACACCGCGCGGCACCACCCACTTCGCCGGGACACCACCGGCATCGACGGGCGTGACGGTGAGCTGGCGGCGCAGCGGGTTCGGCTTCGCTTTCGCGATCTGCTCCCACGCCGCGCGTTGCTCGAGCGGCGTGCGCTGGCCGATGGAGAGGCCGGTCTTCCGGAGCGTGCGCGCCATCACCTCGAAGCCGAAGCTCCACGAGGGACGCGAAGGACCGCTGCGCGCGCGGGAAGTCACCGTCTCCGCGACCGACGCGAGGAGCCGCGCCGGCATCTTCGGCTGCTCCACCTGACGACCCTTCTAGGTCCGGCCCACCGGCAGCGTGGCGAGGAGGATGCGGTTGCGGCCGTCGTGCTTCACCTTGTCCGGGTTCTGCAGCTGCATGCGGCGATCACTCTCCGCGTGCCAGAAGCCGATCCACACGTTGTACGCGCGCACGTTCGAGGTGGGCGGGATGTAGAGCGACACGGTGTCCGACACGGTCTCGCCCTGCTTCCACGCGCTGGTGGGATGCGTCCCTCCCGCGGGCGAGTGATCGAGGTTGATCCGATCGCTGCGGCCGTCGGTGTCCTCGACGTGCACGAAGACGACGTAGTCCTCGTTGATGGGCTCGAGCACCTTGTAGAAGGCGGTGATCTTCACCGTCTCGCCCGGCAGCGCGCGGCCGGGTTCGAGCTTCGCGCCGACGAGCTCCACCTTTCCGTCGAGCACCGCGCCCAGCGTGGTGGTGAGCGGCGGCACGTTGGTGACCACCGCAGCCGGCGTAGGACGGGCGCTCGCGCCTCCGGTGCCGGGCGCTTCGATGATGCAACCGGTCGAGGCGAGGACGAGCAGGACGACGAGAGAGCCGGGCAGAGAGTCGCGGCGCATGGCGCGGAGGCATAGCGCACAGATCCGTGCATCCGCCACCTCACGATGGTGTATGTGCGGCCGGTGCGCCTCGACAACGTCTCGACCGAGCTTGCCCACGCCGCCCTCGCGCAGAACCCCGCCGAGCCCGCGCGTCCCGCTGATTCCGAACCGGCCGCGCAGCCAGCCCCTCCGACGCAGACGACGCCAACGGTGCCGTCGCAGCCGGTCCCCGCGCCCGCACCGGGCACGGAGGCAGGTGAACTCGGCAACTGGATCGGCGGAGGGGTGCTCGTCGGGCTGGTGCTGCTCGCGGTGCTCGCGCTGCGCAAGGTGCGTCAGCGCAGGCGTGCGCCGGAGGTTGCGCGTCCCACGGCGCCACCGAAGCCGGAGGAGCGGCCGGCGCTTCCGGACGACACGCACCCGCCCCAGTTGAGGGTGGAGCTGCCGCCGAACGAGGCGGAGCTCGCGCGGCGCGCGGAGGCGGACGAGGCGCATCGCAAGGCCGAGGAGCTGGCGCGGAAGCGGCGTGAGCTGGCGGAGGCGGCGGCGCACGCGGAGGCGGCGGAGCGCTCGCGGCTCGAGGCCGAAGCCCGTGCGCTGAAGGAGGCGGAGGAGGAGGCCAAGCGCGACGAGTACCGCGCGAAGAAGGCGGTCGAGCGCGAGGAGCGGGAGCGTCACAAGCGTGAGCGCGACGAGGCGGAGCGGCTCGCGCGCGAAGCCGTCGAAGAGGCGAAGCGGCAGGCGGAGGCGGAGCGCCAGCGGCTGCTCGAGGAGGAGCGGAAGAAGGTCCAGGCGCAGGCGGGGCGAACGCTCGCGGACGGGCTCGGCAAGACGCGCGAGCAGGGCTTCATGGCCCGGCTCAATCAGCTCTTCGGCTCGGCGCGGCAGGTGGACGAGTCGGTGCTCGGCGAGCTGGAGGAGACGCTCTTCACCGCGGACATCGGCGTGCGGACGGCTTCGACCCTCGTCGACGTCGCGCGTGAGAAGGCGAAGAAGAACGAGCTGCACTCCAGCGAGGGCATGAAGTCGCTCATCCGCCGCGAGGTCGAGCGCATCGTGGATCTGCCGGCGCCGGCGCGGCTGCAGGGCGGTGGTCCGCCGCACGTGGTGATGGTGGTGGGCGTCAACGGCGCGGGCAAGACGACGACCATCGGCAAGCTCGCGGCGAAGCTCAACGCCGAGGGCAAGCGCGTGATCGTCGCCGCGGGTGACACCTTCCGTGCGGCCGCGGCGGAGCAGCTCGACGTGTGGGCGAACCGGGCGAAGGCGGAGGTGGTGAAGGGCGCGGAGGGCGCGGATCCGGGCTCGGTGATCTTCGACGCGGTCAAGAAGGCACGCGAGACCGGCGTGGACGTCGTCATCGCCGACACCGCGGGCCGCCTGCACACGAAGGCGCCGCTGATGGAGGAGCTGAAGAAGGTCCGGCGCGTGATGGACAAGGCGCTGCCGGGCGCGCCGCACGAGGTGCTGCTCGTGGTGGACGCGACCATGGGCCAGAACGCCATCGCCCAGGCGAAGCAGTTCCACGAGGCGGTGGGGGTGACCTCGCTCGCCCTGACGAAGCTCGATGGCACCGCAAAGGGCGGCGTCATCATCGGCATCTGTGACGAGCTGAAGCTCCCCGTCGCGTGGGTCGGCGTGGGCGAGGCCGTCGAGGACCTGCGCCCGTTCGAACCGAAGGAGTTCGTCGCCGCGCTGTTCGACTGAACGGCGGCTCTAGCTGCGGTTCGCGGTCTTCCCGCCGAGCCGCGCCTTGAGGAACTCCTCGCCGTGCTTGGCGAGGTACTCCTCGTAGGTGCCGGTGAAGTCGATCAGCCCGAACGGGGTGAACGCGAACAGGCGCGTGGCGAAGGTGGAGATGAGGTCCTGGTCGTGGGTGACCACGAACGCCGTGCCCTCGTACTTCTGCAGCGCGTCGCCGAGCGCCACGATCGACTCGAGGTCGAGGTGGTTCGTCGGCTCGTCGAGCACGAGCACGTTGTCCTTCGTCAGCATCAGCCGCGAGAACACCAGCCGCACCGCCTCGCCACCGCTGAGCGCGTGGGTCGGCTTCTCGCCCTCCTCACCGCGGAAGAGCATGCGCCCGAGCAGCCCGCGAACCTCCTGGTTGTCCGCCTTCGTGTCGAAGGAGTGCAGGTAGGACGCGACGGTGGTGTCGGTGGGGATCGTCTCGCGGTGGTCCTGACCGAGGTAGCCGACCGACGCCTCGTGGCCCCAGGTGATGGTGCCCTCGTCCGGCTTCAGCTCGCCCACGAGCATCTTGCACAGCGTGCTCTTGCCCACGCCGGTGGGCCCGATGATCGCGACCTTCTCGCCGCGGGTGACCAGCGCGCGGAAGTTCTCGCACACCACCACGTCCGGCCAGCGCTTGGAGACCTCCTCGATCATCAGGGTCTGCTTCCCGGAGGGACGCTTCTGCTCGAAGCGGATGAAGGGCCGCTCGATGTTCGAGCGCTTGAGGTCGGAGAGCTGCAGCTTCTCGATCTGCTTCTTGCGGCTCTGCACCTGCGACGCGCGCGTGCCGGCGGAGAAACGCGCCACGAAGTCCTGGAGCTGGGAGATCTTCTTCTTCTTCTCCTGGTTCTCGGACTCGACCCGGTTGCGCAGCTGCGCCTTGGCCATGACCATGTCGTCGTAGCCGCCGGTGTAGGTGATGATCGCCTCGTAATCGATGTCGGCGATGTGCGTGCACACGGCGTTGAGGAAGTGCCGGTCGTGCGAGATGGTGATCAGCACTCCCTCGTAGCCGATGAGGAAGCGCTCCAGCCAGCGGATGGAGTCGAGGTCGAGGTCGTTGGTGGGCTCGTCGAGCAGCAGCGCCTCCGGCTTCCCGAACAGCGCCTGCGCGAGAAGCACCCGGACCTTCAGGCCGCCGGGGATCTCCTTCAGCAGCTTGGAGTGCAGCTTCTCCGGCACGCCCAGGCCCGCGAGCAACACGCCCGCCTCGGCCTCGGCCGAGTAGCCGTCCTCTTCGGCAATGACCCCCTCGAGATCGCCGAGGCGCATGCCGTCCTCCTCGGTGAACTCGCCCTTCGCAAGCAGCTCCTCCTTCTCCTGGAGCGCCGACCAGAGGGGCTTGTTGCCCATGAGGACCGTGTCGATGACGCGGGAGTCCTCGTACTCGAAGTGGTCCTGCTTCAGCACCGAGGTGCGCTTCGGGCGCGAGACCATCCCCGTGTCCGGCTCGAGGTGGCCGGCGAGGATCTTCATGAAGGTGGACTTGCCCGCGCCGTTGGGGCCGGTGAGGCCGTAGCGCTTGCCGTCCGAGAACGCGGTGTTCACGTCCTCGAAGAGCTTCTTCTGGCCGTAGGCCTTGGTGACGTTCTGGACCTGGATGTTCGGCATGGCGGCTCCTGAAGGGACGGCGCCCTTACCATGTTCGGCGAGCGCCGCGTCCCACAGTTTCGGCAGGGGCCGGAGCGCATCGGTGCCTGGGCGGAAAGGGACCGATCAGGCGTCGTGCACGAAGGCTGGGCGACCGCAGGAGATCCGGTAGAAGGGCCGCGTGCAGAAGGACTCGCTCACCCTGTTGGACGTCCTGCGCGGAGCGGGTCAGCCCGATCTGGCTGGCTGGCTCGACGCGCACCCGCTGATCGCGGCGGCGGCGGGTCTTGCGGTCATCGCTGTTGTTTCGTGGCTGGCCCTCCTCGTCGCGCGGAAGCTGGTGCTCCGCGCGGTGGTGGGCCTTGCGCAGCGCTCGTCGGCAACGTGGGACGATTTGCTCGTCCAGCACGGGGTCTTTCACCGCGGCGCTCTGGCGGTGCCGGCGCTGGTCATCCACCAGCTGGCGGACTGGGTGCCGCATCTTTCCGCGGAAGGCATCGCGCTGATCGAGCGACTCTCGGTGTGCGCGCTGGTGATGATCGGCCTGCGCACGCTGGGCGCGCTCTTCGCCGGGGTGAACGCGATCTACGCGCGCTACCCGATGGCGAAGCACCGGCCGATCAAGGGCTACCTGCAGGTGGTGCTGATCGTCGCCTGGATCTTCGGCGCCGTCGTCGTCGTCGCCACGCTGATGGATCGTTCGCCGTGGCTCCTGCTCTCCGGTCTGGGCGCGATGACCGCGGTGTTGTTGCTCGTGTTCCGCGACACGCTGCTGTCGCTGGTGGCGGGCGTGCAGCTGACGACGAACGATCTCATCCGAGTGGGCGACTGGATCGAGATGCCGCAGTTCGGCGCGGACGGCGATGTGGTGGACATCGCGCTGCACGCGGTGAAGGTGCAGAACTGGGATCGCACGATCACGGTCATCCCCACGCACCGGTTCCTCGAGCACTCGTTCAAGAACTGGCGCGGGATGAGCGAGTCCGGCGGGCGGCGCATCAAGCGCGCCTTCCAGGTGGACATGAGCACGGTCCGCTTCCTCACCGACGAGGAGGTGGAGCGCTTCGGCCGGTTCACGCTGCTTCGCGACTACATCACGCAGAAGAAGCAGGAGCTCGACGACTACAACCGCGCGCACGTGGCGCCGGGGATGATCTCCAACATGCGCCGGCTCACCAACGTGGGCACGCTGCGCGCGTGGATCAACGCGTACCTCCGCCAGCACCCGATGGTGCACCAGCAGATGACCTTCCTCGTGCGGCAGCTCGCGCCCACGCCGGAAGGGCTCCCGATCGAGATCTACGTGTTCTGCAAGGACACCCGCTGGGCGATCTACGAGGGCGTGCAGGCGGACATCTTCGACCACGTGCTGGCGATGATTCCCGAGTTCGGCCTGCGCGTGTTCCAGAGCCCGAGCGGCCACGACCTCGCGCAGCTCGCGCGTTCGCCGGCGATCACCGAGGCGCTGCAGCGTGCGGCGACGGACGCGGCCCCCCAGCTCGCGACGATGAACGAGGTCGCGACCCCGCCGCGCAACGTGCTGCGGCAGCAGGACTGAGACGACATGCGGATGCCCCAGACCCTTCCCACCGCGGCGCCGGCTGCATCGCCCATCGGCTTCACGCTCGAAGCGACCGCACCGAGCGGCGCACGCGCGGGCCTGATGCAGACGCGGCGTGGCCTCGTGCAGACGCCGGCGTTCATGGCGGTGGGCACCCACGCGCACGTGCGCAACCTCTCGATCGAGGACGTGCTCGCGTCGGGCGCGCCGATCATGCTCGGCAACACCTACCACCTGATGCTGCGGCCGGGCGTCGAGGTCTTCCGGCGCTTCGGCGGCATCCACCGCTTCAACAACTGGGACCGGCCGGTGCTCACCGACTCGGGCGGGTTCCAGATCTTCTCGCTGCCGTCGGAGCGGGAGATCACCGAGAAGGGCGCGCACTTCCGCAGCTACTGGGACAACAGCCGCCAGCTCCTCAGCCCCGAGCGCAGCGTGGAGGTCCAACAGGCGATCGGCTCGGACATCATGATGGTGCTCGACGTCTGCATCGATTCGACGACGGACGAGAAGGGCACCCGCGACGCGATGGAGCGGACGCACCGCTGGGCCCTGAGGAGCCTCGCGCAGAGAAGTCTCGGCGACACGACGCAGGCGATCTTCGCCATCGTCCAGGGCGGCGTGCACGAGCCGTTGCGACGTGAGAGCGCGGCCTTCCTCACCTCGCATCCGTTCGACGGGTTCGCGATCGGCGGGCTCGCGGTGGGCGAGACGCGCGCAGAACGCGAGGGCATGACCGAGCTGTGCACCGGGCTGCTGCCGCAGGACCGGCCGCGCTACCTCATGGGCGTGGGAACGCCGATCGATCTCGTCCAGGCGGTGCGGCGCGGCGTGGACATGTTCGACTGCATCATCCCCACCAAGATGGCGCAGCAGGGCTACGCGTACACCTTCGCGGGGCAGCTGCGGATCACGCGGCAGGAGTACCGGCTCGACGACGGGCCGATCTGCACCGAGTGCGACTGCGACGTGTGCCGCCGCTACAGTCGCGGCTACGTGCATCACCTGATGAAGGGGAAGCACATGCTCGGGTCGCGGATGCTCGGGCTCCACAACCTGCGCCACTACCAGCTGCTCATGCGCCGCATGCGCGAGGCGATCGTCGAGGGCCGCTTCGAGTCGCTCTACCGCGAGCTCGAGGAACGCCTGGATGGCTGAGCCCTCGCGCTTCGAACGCGTCACGCTGCGCAATGGCACCCGCGCCATCCGCGAGTTGGAGAGCGGTGAGGTGATGCACCCGTCCGTCGGGCCGTGGGCGGAGGCGCGCGCGCTGTACGTCGAGCAGTCGCGGCTGGCCGATCGACTCTCCGCGGAGGGTTCCGAACCGGTCGTGGTGTGGGACGTCGGGCTCGGAGGTGCAGCGAACGCGGCGGCGGCGCTCTCGTGTGCTGCTGAAGTCGCGGCGACGGGGCGTTCGAGAAGGCCGCTGGAGCTCGTCTCCTTCGAGCGTGATCTCGAGCCGCTGGCGCTGTCGCTGGAGGACCCGGAGGGCTTCCCGTTCCTCGTGCCGTTCGCGGACGCGGCGCGCGCGCTGCTCCGTGACGGACGGTGGGAGAGCCTTCAGTCCGGTTCGCCCGTGCGGTGGACGCTGCACGCGGGTGACGTTCGCGAAGCGTGGCGCGGGCTCGGGCTCGGGCTCGATGGTGAGGCGCTCAAGCCGGAGGTCGTCTTCTTCGACCCCTTCTCACCCGAGACGAACACCGCGCTCTGGACGCCGGAGACGTTCACCGAGCTGCGCGCGTGGATGCGCGAAGACGGCCCGGGCTCGCTCCTCCTCACCTACAGCGCCTCCACGCGGACGCGCGTGTCGATGCTCCTCGGCGGGCTCTACGTGGGCGTGGGCATGCCCATCGGCGGGAAGCGGGAGACGACGCTCGCGGCGACGCGGCGGGAGCTGCTCGAGCAGCCGCTGGATGCTCGATGGCTCGAGCGCTGGCGCAGGTCTTCCGCGCGCGCGCCCTGGGGACGTGACGAAGCGGCGGGCTCGTCGAGCGAAGAGGACGCGCGGATCACCGCGCATCCCCAGTTCGCCCACGCGTCGTAGCCCGCAGTCGCGAAGGGGGCGGAGCTACGACCCCGACTGCGTGTTGCTCTCCACGCGCTGCAGCTCGTCGAAGCCGGGGAGGGCGGAGAGGTCCGGCACGATGATGATCTCGATGCGCCGGTTCTGAGCGCGGCCATCCGCGGTCTCGTTGCTCACCGCCGGCTTCGCATCACCGAACGAGGCGGCGCTGATGCGGTCCGCGGGCATGCCGGCCTCGAGCATCGTCTTCAGCACGGTGAGCGACCGCGCGGAGGCGAGCTCCCAGTTCGACGGGTACTGCGCGGTGCGGATGGGCACGTTGTCCGTGTGGCCTTCGATCTGGAACGAGCGCTGCGGGATCGACGCGAGCAGCCGCGCCACTTCGCTCACCGCATCCTTGCCCTCGCGCGAGAGGCTGGCGGAGCCGGAGCCGAAGAGCACGTCGGTGGCGAGCACCACCACCATGCGGCCGTCCACGATCTTCACCGACAGCTTCCCGGCGTCGATGAGGCCTCGGAACTTCTGCAGCAGCGCGCGGTACTCGGCCATGCGCGCCTCGGTCTGCTCCTTGCGCTTCTGCAGCTCCGCGAGCGCCGCGGCCATGTCCGCGACCGAGGCCTCCATCGTCGAGCGATCCTTCAGCATCACCGCCATGTCGCGCTCCAGCTTCGCGATGCGCGCCTGCTGATCCGCGGCCCGCCGCTGCTCCTCGGCAATGGCCTCCCGCAGGTCGCGTTCGCTGCGCGCGGCGGCGTCCAGCTTCCGCTTCTGCGCGTCGTTCTCCTGCTCCAGCTGCGAGACCCGCGCGTTCTTCGCATCGAGCTGCTCGCGGGTCGCGTCGTGCTCCATGCGGAGCTGCTCGAAGCTCTTCTTCGTCACGCAGCCGGAGAGCACTCCCAGGCCGGCTGCAGCCACCATCACCATCGTGCGTGCATGCATGTCGCAGACATCATCTCACTGCACGGCCGCCTTGCTATGGTCCGCCGCCATGTCGACCACCGGGAATCGCGCTCTCCGTACATTTTTCCGTAAGCAGGACGTCTTCAGCGGCCTCGAGGGGCGTTCGCTCGACAGCGTGATGCGTGTGCTCAAGCGCGAGGTGCTTCCGCGCGGCGCCACCGTCTTCAACGAGGGCGAGCTCGGGCGCACGATGTTCGTGCTCGAGTCCGGAGAGGTCGAGGTGCGGCGCACGAACAGCAGCGGCGAGCAGACCGCGATCGTCCGGCTCGGGCCCGGCGAGTGCTTCGGCGAGATGGCGCTGGTGGAGATGGAGCCGCGCAGCGCCACGGTGGTCGTCACGCAGAAGGCGACGGTGTGGTCGCTGACGAACCTCGACCTGTGGAAGCTCTTTCAGGAGGACCACTACGCGTACGTGATCGTCCTGCAGAACATCTGCCGGCTCCTCTCGCGACGGCTGCGCAAGGCTGACAGCCGCATCTCCGACTTCGTCTCGATGGGCAACGGCGCGGCGAACCGCATGGGCGCTGGCAGCACTGCAGAGGCGACGAAGAAGCCCGCGAAGAAGCCCACCTCGGCCCCGGCGAAGCGACGCACGCGCGCATCCGCGAGCTGAATGGGTCAGCGGACCTCGGGCTGCCACGGCGTCCCGAGCGAAGCGGGGGCGTGGCTGCGCTTGCCCTGCACCGAGAGCACGAGCAGCGTGAGCAGGTAGGGCAGGGCGAGCAGCACGCCCTGCGGCACATAGTCGAGCAGCCAGGGCGCGCTCGAGGCGAGGCCGATCCGCAGCGCGTTGCCGAAGGCGAAGAAGACCGCCGCGCCGAACGCACCGAGCGGGCTCCACCGGCCAAAGACCATCGCCGCCACCGCCATGAAGCCGAGGCCCGCGGGCATGTTGTGCTCGAACCGGTCGAGCGTGGCGGTGGAGAGCGCGGAGCCACCGAGGCCCGCCAGCGCGCCGCTGCCGATCACGCAGAGGTAGCGGAGCCGGAACACGTTCACGCCCAGCGTCGCCGCGGCCGCCGGCTTCTCGCCGACCGCGCGGATGCGAAGCCCGGTGCGCGTGCGGGAGAGGAACAGGTGGAAGGCGATCGCCAACGCGAAGGCGAGCGGGGTCAGCCACGTGTGTCCCGCGAAGGCGCGCAACAGCGGCACCTCCGCGAGCGGACCGAGATCCCAGCGTCCGAGCTGCTCGATGGACGGTGAGCTGGAGGGCCCGAAGAGCGACTCGAGAAGGAAGGTGATCCCCGCCAGCGCGACGAGGTTCAGCGCCATGCCGGACACGACCTGATCCGATCGCCAGCGGATGGAGAGCCACGCGTGCACCCAGGCCAGCACCGCGCCCGCCCCCATGCCCGCGAGCAATGCGATGGGAGTCGGCACCGCGAGCGCAGCCACCGCCGCGCAGAAGGCGCCCACGCGCATCATCCCTTCGATGCCCACGTTCACCACGCCCGCGCGTTCGGAGAGCACCGCGCCGAGCGCCGCGAAGACGAGTGCTGGAGCGAATTCGAGCGTGGAGTAGAGGAGGGACTCGAGGATCTGGAGGAGCTCAGGCACGCGGCACCTCCACCTGCGGCGGCGCGCTGTGACGGGTGCGCGTGCGAGTGCGCAGCAGGTGCTCCCACACCAGCCGGCCCGCGACGAAGAGCAGCGCGAGTCCCTGGATGAGCTCGGGGAAGCTCTTGTGCACGTCGAGCAGCTGCATCCGCGTTCCGCCCGCGCGCAGGATGCCGAATCCGAGCGCCGCGCCGAGGACGCCGAGCGGATGGTTCTGACCGATGAGCGCGATCGCGATCCCGTCGAAGCCGTACGCCGAGCCGAAGGTCGCGGGGAAGCGGTACTCCGTTCCCAGCACCAGCACACCGCCCGCGAGTCCGGCCAGCGCGCCGGCGATGCCCATGGCTTCGTAGGTGCGTCGCTCCACCGGAATGCCGGCGGTGCGCGCGGCCTCGCGACCCAGTCCGACTGCGCGGGTCTCGAAGCCGCCGCGCGTGCGTGAGAGCCAGAGCCACACCAGCACGCCGCACAGCAGCGCGAGGAAGAAGCCCGCGTGCAGGCGGGAGAGATCGCCCAGCACCCGCGGAAGCTGCGCGGTCTCGTGGATCTGATCGGTGCCGCTGATGGAGAGCGTGCCCTCTGCACGCGCGCGCAGTGGCCCGGTGACGAGCCAGTTCTCCACGAGCGAGACCGCGATCCAGTTCAGCATGATCGTGGAGATGACCTCGTGGACGCCGCGCCGGAGTTTCAGCGCCGCGGGGATGAGCGCGTAGAGCCCGCCGCCCACCGCCGCGGCGAGGAGCGCCACGAGAGGATGCAGGCCCGCGGGAAGCGCGAACTGCGCACCGACGATCGCTGCGAGCAACGCTCCCACGATCATCTGTCCCTGCGCGCCGATGTTGAAGAGCCCGGCGCTGAAGCCGACCGCCACCGAGAGCCCCGTCAGCGCGAGCAACGCGGCGCGCGTGGTGGACTCGCCCCAGGGCCGCGTGAGCAGTCCCCAGCTGCCGCTCTCGAAGAACCCGCCGACATCTCCCAGCCCCCCCTGCAGCATCTGCCCGTACGCGTCCCACGCGATGCCCACGTCACCGCGCGTGATCGCGATGGCGATGAAGCAGACGAGCAACGAGAGCGCGACGGAGAGCAGGGAGGGCAGGGCGCTGCGCAGTCCCGCCTGCATTCGGAGGCGCAACGGCGCCTCTCCCTTCGCATTCGCGTTCGCGCCAGCGGGATCAGGCTGCGCCATGGACCGCCCCGAGCATCATCCGTCCCAGCTCCGCCTCGTCGAAGCCTCCGCGCGAGCGCTCTCCGGTGATCCGTCCGCCGAACATGACGTACGCGCGATCCGCGAGGGCGAGCACCTCCTCCAGATCGAGCGACACGAGGAGGATCCCCGCGCCCGCGTCACGGTGCGCGCGCAGCCGTGCATGGATGGCGGAGACCGCGGCCACGTCGAGTCCTCGGGTGGGCTGCACGACCACGAGCAGCTTCGGCTTTGCCTCCAGCTCTCGCGCCATCACCACCTTCTGCTGGTTGCCTCCCGAGAGCTCCGCGATGCGCAGCGTCGGATCGCGCGGGCGCACGTCGTAGCTCTCCATCAGCGTCTCCACGTGAGCGCGGCGTCCAGCGAAGTCGATCAGCGGGCCCTTCGCGAACGGAGGAAGGCGATGCCGCCCGAGCGACGCGTTCTCCTCCACGCTCATCGGCCCCACCACCGCGCGCAGCAGACGATCCTCGGGCACGTGTCCCACGCCTCGCTCGCGCAGCGCGCCGGGTGACAGGCCCAGCACCTCCTCACCAAGGAACGTGACGGATCCGGAAGCTGCCGCGCGAAGGCCGGTGAGGACCTCCGCGAGCTCGCGCTGACCGTTGCCGTCCACGCCCGCGATGCCGACGATCTCTCCGGCACCTACACGCAACGACACGCGGTCCAGCGCGAGCGAACGGTCCGCTCTGCGGGCGACGAGGTCCTTCACCTCGAGGATCGCCGCCTTGACGCGAGGCCCCGTGGAAGCGTCCGGCGCGCGCTCCACCTCCAGCGGTGCCGGCGCGCTCCTGCCGATCATCTCCGCGGCGAGTGCCTCGGCGGTCGTGTCCTGCGGCCGCACCTCCGCCACCATCCGGCCCCGGCGCATCACCGCGATCCGGTCCGCGACACCAAGCACCTCGCGCAGCTTGTGGCTGATGAGCACCACGCTGTGCCCGTCACTCACCAGCTTGCGTGCGACTGCATAAAGCTCGGTCGCCTCCTGCGGCGTGAGCACCGCGGTCGGCTCGTCGAGCACCACCACGTCCGCACCGCGGTGCAGCGCCTTCACGATCTCCACCTTCTGCTGCGACCCGACGGATAGGTCCTCTACGCGCGCGCGCGGATCGAGCGCGAAGCCGAAGCGACGACACGTCTCCGCCACCTGCCTGCACGCGGCGTCCAGATCGAGCAGCCCGCGCTTCGTCGGCTCGCGGCCGAGCACCACGTTCTCCGCCACCGTCAGCGGCGGCACGAGCATGAAGTGCTGGTGCACCATCCCGATGCCCAGCGCGATCGCGTCGCGCGGTCCCTTCAGCGTCACCGGCTTGCCGCGGACGTGCAGCTCGCCCCTGTCCGGCTGATAGAGCCCGTAGAGGACGTTCATCAGCGACGACTTGCCCGCGCCGTTCTCGCCGACGATCGCCAGCAACTCGCCGCGACGGATCTCCAGCGACACGTCGTCCAGCGCCTGCGTCCGCCCGAAGCGCTTGCAGATGTTGCGGAGCGAGATCAGCGCTGCTGTCCCTCGGCGAACTTCGCCAGCTCCGTCTCGCTCGCCGGTACCTGGATGCGGCCTTCGACGATCTCCCGGCGCAGCGCCGCCACGCGCTCCAACGCCGCGGTCTTGCCCTCGAACTCCACGCGCACGTCGGCGGCGGTCACACCGCCCTCGCGCAGGCCCCACACCGAATCGCCCGCGGTGAACTGGCCTTGCGACAGCTCGCGGGACGCCTCCCACACCGCGAGGTCCACGCGCTTCACCATGCTCGTCAGCACAGCGTCCGGCGCCACGTGCGACTGATCCGAATCGACGCCGATCACGTACACGTCACGCCCCCGCGCACGCGCCTCCTTCACCGCCTGGATCACGCCCAGCCCGTCGGAGCCCGCCGCGTGGAAGATGATGTCCGCGCCCTTCGACAGGAGGTCCTGAGCCACCTGCTTGCCCGCCGCCACGTTGTCGAAGCTGCCGGTGTATCCAACCAGGGTCTGCGCATCCGTCTTCGTCGTGCGCACGCCCGCGCGGAAACCGGTCTCGAACTTCTTGATCAGCGGAATCTCCATGCCGCCGACGAAGCCCACCTTGCCGCTCTTGCTCACGAGGCCGGCCAGCGCGCCGACGAGGAACGACCCCTCTTCCTCCTTGAAGACCACCGTCTTCACGTTCGGCAGCGAGAACGGCTTGCCCTGTGCGTCGATGAGCGGGCTGTCGATGAGGAGGAACTTCGACTCCGGGTTGCGGCGGGCCGCGGCCTCGATCGCGTTCTCGAGCATGAACCCCACGCCGACGATCAGCGAGGCCTTCTGGTCCGCGAGCAGCTGCAGGTTCGGCTCGTAGTCCTCCTGTGCGCGGCTCTGCAGCACCACCGGCGTCACGCCCACCGGCGCGATCTTCGGCTCACGCGCGCGGAGATCCTCGGAGAGCGACGCCTGCACCTCGTCCGTAGTGGCCTCGACGTAGCGCCCGCCCTGGTGCTTCTTGCCTGCCGCCCACAGCTCGAGGCCGCGCAGCGCGGAATCGTTGAAAGACTGATCTCCCCGGCCGCCCACGTCGGTGACGAGGCCCACCTTCAAGGACCGCGCGGCCGGAGCGTCCGCAGATTCCGAAGAGGACTTCTTGCAGGCAGGAGAGGCGACGGCGAGCAGGGCGACGAAGGCGAGGAGCACGGGCAGGGGACGATGCGCCATGCGCGGCCTTCTACCAGACTTTCGACGGGCCCCTCTGTCTCTGGTATCCACCTTCGCGTGACGCCCTACGAGCTCATCAAGGCCAAGCGAGACGGCCGCAAGCTGCCGACCTCCGCGATCCGCTCCTTCATCGACGCGTACACCGCGGGCACCGTTCCGGACTACCAGATGTCCGCCATGCTGATGGCGATCTTCTTCCGCGGGCTCGACCCGGAAGAGCTCGGCGCCTGGGCGCGCGCGATGCTGGAGTCTGGCGAGGTGCTCGACCTCTCGGACATCCCGGGCGTGAAGGTGGACAAGCACTCCACCGGTGGCGTGGGCGACAAGGTCTCGCTCTCCCTCGCGCCGCTCGCCGCTGCGTGTGACGTGCCGGTGCCGATGATCTCTGGCCGTGGGCTCGGACACACCGGCGGGACGCTGGACAAGCTCGAGTCCATCCCCGGCTTCCGCGTGGATCTCGGCGTGCCGGACTACCGGCGCCTCGTGCGCGACGTGCGCGCGTGCCTCATCGGTCAGACGGCGACGCTCGCGCCGGCGGACAAGAAGCTCTACGCGCTGCGAGACGTGACCGCGACGGTGGACTGCATCCCGCTCATCGCGTCCTCGATCATGAGCAAGAAGCTCGCGGAGGGCATCGACGCGCTGGTGCTCGACGTGAAGGTCGGCTCGGGCGCGTTCATGAAGACCCTCGAGGACGCGCGCAAGCTCGCGAACACGATGATCGGGATCGGCGCGCAGATGGACCGCAAGGTCGTGGCGCTGCTCACCGACATGGACCAGCCGCTCGGTCGCGCGGTGGGCAACTCGCTCGAGGTCGTCGAAGCGGTGGAGATGCTGCAGGGCAAGGCGCCCGCCGACTACACGGAGATCACGCTCGCGCTGACCGCGGAGATGCTCGTGCTGGGCAAGCGCGCGAAGGACATCCCAGAGGCCCGCGCGATGCTGCAGCGGGTGATCGACAACGGCGCGGCGGTGGAGAAGCTCTGCGAGATCGTCCGGGCGCAGGGCGGCGATCCGCAGGCGATGCTCGACTTCTCGCGGCTGCCGCAGGCGCGTCACGAGGCCGAGGTGAAGGCGCCGGAAGACGGCTTCGTCACCGGAATCGACTCGGAGGCGGTGGGCCTCGCGGGCGTGGCGCTCGGCGCGGGACGTGAGCGCGTGGACAGCGTCATCGCGCCGGGCGTGGGCTTCCTGCTGGAGAAGAAGGTCGGCGATCGCGTGCGCGCGGGCGACGTGATCGTGCGCGTGAAGTACGACCATCCCGAGAGGCTCGCGGACGTGGAGCGCCGCTTGCTCGCGGCCTATCGCTTCGGGCCGCAGGCGCCGGCGGAGCGGCCGCTCGTCCACGAGCGGTTGGAGTAGCCCTTGGAGTGGGTGGCGGAGGCGGCCGCGCGCGCTCGGGCGGTGTTCGAACGCGGCGGAGCAACCGCGAGCGAAGCCGAAGATGCGGCACGCGCCCTCATCCCGCCCACGCCCGAAGGTGAATGGCAGCTCGCCCTCGATGGCGCGGAGAACTTCGAGCGCCGCATCGGCGCGTGGACGCTCTGCGCGTGGCTCGTGGAGAGCTCCGGTGCGGTCAGCCAGTCGTCCGTGGTCTCGCCGATGACCGCCGAGCGCTACACCGCCCGTCGCGGCGGGGGCGCGCACTTGAACGGCGCGCGCATCGAGCCCAGCACCTGCGCGACCTTCCACCGCTCGCTGGTCGCGCTCGAGGTCACACAGCAGGATCGCGCGGCAGCGGACGACGAAGCGGCGGATGCGTTCATGCAGACCGTGTCTCGTCTGCTCGCGACCCCGCCCGCGTATCGGACCTCTGGCGTGCTTTCGTGGGACCTCTGCCTCGTCGCCGCGGGTGCGCTGGACGGTTGCTACGTCGCGGGCTTCCACGATCCTGTGCCGCTGACCGCGCCGGTGCTCATCCTCATGGAGGCTGGCGGGCGCGTCGCGTTCCGGGATGGTGGCCCTCTCGTCGGTGCGAATCCCTCGCTCTTCCCGGCGCTCGCGCGTGCAGCCGGCCTTCGCGTCGCAGCTGACTTCGGTGCCGGCGAGGCTCCTCCGTCATGAGCATGGAAGATCCGCTGCTGCACCTGCGACTGGCGGGCGTGACGAGGCTCTCGCTGGAAGGAGGCAGAGGCCCGAAGGATGCCTTCCTCTTCGATCCGCATCGGCTGGCGCTGCCGTCCTGGGGCCTGGCGCTCGGAGATCGAAAGGGCGCGCTGCTGCTGACGCTGGACCGGCACTTCGATCTGGTTCCGCCGAACGCGCAGTCGCTCGAAGCGCTTCCTACAGAGGGATACACGCTCCGGCAGCTCGACGAGTACGCGCGCTGGACGCTCGACGTGCGCAACTACGATCACATCCTCGCGGCGATGGAGCTGGGGCTGGTGGGAGACGTGATCGCGATCGCGCGCGGCTCACCGCGAGGCGCCTTCGACAGGGACACCTACACGGATCGCCGCGGCGAGACGCACACGCTGCTGCGCGCACCGACGATCGATCGCGTCGCGCACGGCTTCGCAACGACGCCCGCAGGCACGACGAGCGACGTCGGTGCGCTGATCGCGAAAGCGGGAGCGATCATTCTCGACGTGGATCTCGACTGCTTCACCACGCTGAGCGACGCGGATCCGACGGAGGTCGTCCCCTGGCCGCGAGAGCTCATCCGCCGCCACCTGCTCCCGGCCGGCAGCGAAGCGTTCTGGGACGCGGTGCTGGCGAAGTGCCCTGTGCTCACCTTCGCGCGAGAGCCCGCGCACTGCGGCGGCGTCATCGCGGCGAACCGGCTCTTCGAGGACGCGGCAGAGGTCCTCTTCCGCGAACTCCTTCGGACCGATCCTCCATGACCCGCCGACCGCTCCGCATCCTCTTCGTGTGCCTCGGGAACATCTGCCGCAGCCCGATCGCGGAAGGTGTGTTCCGCCACCACGTCGTTCGCGCTGGGCTCGCTGCCCACTTCGAGATCGCCTCCGCCGGCACGGGCGACTGGCACGTGGGCAAGCCGCCCGACTCCCGCATGTGCGCAACGGCGCTGGGACGCGGCGTGGACATCAGCGGCCAGCGGGCCCGAACGCTGGCGAGCGCACGCGATCTGGAGGGGTGGGATCACATCCTCGTCATGGATCGGCAGAACCTCGCCAACACGCGGAGGCTCGCGCAGACGGAGGACCAGCGCGCACGCATCGCGCTCTTCCGCGACTTCGATCCGCAGCCCGAGGACGGAGAGGTGCCGGACCCCTACTACGGCGCGCAGGCGGACTTCGACCTTGTGTACGAGATCGTCGATCGCACGGGCCGCTCGCTGCTCGAGCACCTGCGTCGCGAGCACGGTTTGTGAGCCCCGGCAGCAGCCGACCGTCACGCCAACTGCTGGAGTCCGTAGCAGGGCCGATCACCGCGATGCACCCGGTCGGCGGCGGATGCATCGCCCACGCGCAGCGGCTCGAGACCGCACGCGGCCCCTTCTTCCTCAAGTCGGGAAAGGGCCTCGGTTTCGAGGCGGAGGCTGCGGGACTGCGCGCGCTTCGGGAAGCGGCAGAGGGCACTGGGCTCTGCGTGCCCGAAGTCCTCCACGTCTCCGACGAGGAGGGGATCCTTCTTCTGGAGTGGATCGACGAGGGCCCCGCGACGCCTGCCTACTGGGAGGGCTTCGGCCATGCGCTGGCGGCGCTTCACCGCGCCTCGGCGGAAGACCCTGGCAATACACGCCCACGCTACGGCTTCGACGGCGACAACCGCATCGGCCGGCTCCCGCAACGCAACGACTGGCGTGACGACTGGGCCGTCTTCTTTCGCGACCTGCGGCTCGGTCCCCAACTCGAGCGCGCACGCGCTGGCGGTCACTGGTCGCCGCGTCTGGAGAGACTCTCCCAGGCCCTCCTGGATCGCCTCCACACGCTGCTGCCTTCAGGGCCGCCCGCCTCACCGCTCCACGGCGACCTCTGGAGCGGCAACCAGCTCTCGGGCGCCAACGGCCGCGCGTGGCTCATCGATCCCGCCGCGTACTACGGAGATCGCGAAGCGGACCTGGCCATGACCGAACTCTTCGGCGCGTTCCCCTCGCGCTTCTACGCCGCGTACCGCGAGGCCTGGCCGCAGGAGCCCGGCTACGACGAGCGCCGGGACCTCTACAACCTCTACCACCTGCTCAATCACCTCAATCACTTCGGCGGCTCGTACGCCTCCTCGGTCGCAAGCTCGCTGGAACGGCTCGAACGGGCCGGGATGTAGCGGCTTCTGCCCAGCCGTCTATGCTGGCGCGGCGAATGGAACCGTACGACCAGCTTCAACAGACGACGAAGGCGATCCGCGAGCGCGCAGGTGCGCTGAAGCCGCGGGTCGGGATCATCCTCGGCAGCGGACTCGGCGACTTTGCCGACGCGTTCGAGGACAAGGTGGTCATCCCGTACGCCGAGCTCCCGCACTTCCCCACGTCCTCGGTGCCGGGACACGCGGGACGGCTGGTGCTCGGGCGCGTGGGAGGCGTGGACGTGGTCGCGATGCAGGGCCGCGTCCACTACTACGAGGGCTTCACCCCCGCGCAGGTCGCCTATCCCGCGCGCGTGCTCTGTGCGCTGGGCATCTCGGGCCTCGTCGTCACCAACGCCGCCGGCGGCATCAACCGCGACTTCTCTCCCGGCGATCTGATGATCATCACCGATCACCTGAACCTCTCGGGCTGGAACGCGCTGACCGGGCGCAACGACGAGCGGCTCGGACCCCGCTTCCCGGACCTGACCGCCGCCTACGCTCCGCACCTGCGCGCGGTGCTGCTCGACTGCGCGATGCGCCAGCGCGTGAACCTGCGCCAGGGCGTGTACGCGATCGTCTCCGGTCCCTCGTACGAGACGCCGGCGGAGATCCGCATGCTCCGCACGCTCGGCGCGGACGCGGTGGGCATGAGCACGGTGCCGGAGGTCGTGGCGGCGGCGCACATGCGCGTGCCGGTGGTGGGCATCTCCTGCATCACGAACCTCGCCGCGGGCATGGGCCACCAGCCGCTCTCGCACGAAGAGGTCGCCGACACCGCAAACCGCGTGAAGGACGTGTTCGGCGCGCTGCTCACCGAGTTCCTGCCGGCCCTCGCGGCCGCGAAGGTATAGTCAGAGCGCCATGGCCGAACGTCGCAAGAACGAGCGCCGCAAGAGCGAGAACACCCCGGAGGAGCCCATCAGCCGCACGAAGGATCGCCGTGCGGACGATCGCCGCGACTCTCCGCGCTACCCGATGAGCTTCCTCGTGCGCGACGCCGGCAGCGACGACGCGCACTGGGAAGAGCGCGAGGGCGATCTCTCCATCGGCGGAATCCACTGGCAGGGCCAGACGCCGCCGCTCGGGAAGCTCGTGGACGTGCGCTTCCGTCTGCCCGGCGTGCCGAAGGAGCTGCGCGCGCAGGGCGAGATCATCCGCCTCTCCGACGCGGGCAAGGGCATCTCCTTCCACGTCCGCTTCACCGAGCTCGACGTGCAGAGCGAGCTGGCGATCGCGAAGTACCTCGACGATCTCATCGCCGCGGGCACGCCCTCGCTGTAGCCGTCACCCCAGCCTCGCCGCGAGCTTCTCGCTCACGTCCCACAACCGCAGCGCGGTCTCGTTGCTGCGGCCCTCGCGGGACGGCTTCGTGCGCTTGCCGCGGCTCCAGTAGCCCCCGTTGCTCTCCAGCGCCTCGCCGTCCGCGGCGAGCATCGTCCCCGTTCTCGCCGCGCTCTGCGGCGAACGCTGAAACGGTCGCGCGAGCAGCACGCCGAAGGAGAACGCATCCCGTTCGTCCTGCGCGAAGCCCGTCGCCACCGCACCCGGGTTGAAGCAATGCGCGGTGAGCCAGTCGCCTTCGCGCCGCGCGAGCTCGCGGGTGAAGAGGACGTTCATCAGCTTGGTGTTCGAGTACTGCCGCAGCCCGATGAAGCGACGCCCCGCCTGCAGGTCCTCGAAGTTCACGTGCCCGAGCACGTGCCCGAACGACGAGGTCGTCACCACCCGCGGACGCCCCGACGAAGACGCTGCCCGCAGCTGGTCTCGCAGCATCTGCGTCAGCACGAACGGCGCGAGGTGATTGACCGCGAACATGGTCTCCAATCCCTCGGAGGTCACCCGCCGCTTCGGGAGATAGAGCCCGGCGTTGTTGACGAGCACGTCCACCTTCGGCCAGCGCCCCCGGATCTCCTCCGCCGCGCGCCGCACCTGCGCCATCTCGGAGAGGTCCGCGCGGATGAGCTCGAACGTGCCTGCGCCGCCGTTCGCCTCGCACACCGTCTGCAATTCCGCGCGTGCGGCGTGGGACGTCTCCGGGTTGCGGCAGACCATCACCACCGTCGCCCCGCGCTCGCCGAGCTGCGCCGCCATCGCCCTGCCGATGCCGGAGTTCGCGCCGGTGACGACGCAGATCTTTCCGACGAGGGAGGCTTGATTCATGGTGCGAACCATAGAACGGGAGAAACGGGCGATGGCGACTGGCAACGAGATCCCCTGGGACGCGCTCTTCGAGGCCGCGCGCGGCGTGCAGCAGCAGGCGTACGCGCCCTATTCGAAGTTCCCCGTCGGCGCCGCGCTGCTCGCGGAGGACGGGCAGATCATCACCGGCTGCAACGTGGAGAACTCCTCGTACGGGCTCTCCGTCTGCGCGGAGCGGCACGCGATCGGCAGCGCGGTGGGCAGGGGCGTGCGCAGGTTCCGCGCGGTGGCGATCGTCGCGAACTCGGAAGAGCCCTGTCCGCCCTGTGGCACCTGCCGGCAGGTCCTCGCCGAGTTCTGCGGTCCGGACACGCCGGTGAGAAGCCGCACACCGGACGGCACCGAGGCGCGCTATACGCTCGCCGAGCTTCTGCCCCACGCCTTCAACCGCGACTTTCTCTAGAGGCCCGAGCCGCCGTGAACCTCCTCATCCAGAACGCCACCGTCGTCACCATGAATGCCCAGCGGGAGATCCTGCAGGGCGTCGACGTGCTGGTGGAGGACGGACGCATCGCGAAGGTCGGCCGCAACCTGCGCGCCGGAAGAGAGCTGCGCCAGGTGCTCGATGCGACGGGGAAGGTGCTGCTGCCCGGCTTCGTGCACGGCCACCTCCACGCGTGTCAGACGCTCTTCCGCAACCGCGCGGACGGGCTCGAATTGCTCGACTGGCTCCGCGAGCGCATCTGGCCGATGGAGGCCGCACACACGCAGGAGAGCCTGCGCGCCTCCGCGGATCTGACCTTCGCGGAGCTCATCCGTTCCGGCGCCACCGCGGCGCTGGACATGGGCACCGTGCGCCACACCGACTCGGTGTTCGAGAGCGCGCGCGACGCCGGGTTCAGGCTCACCTCCGGCAAGGCAATGATGGACGCGGGGCAGGGCGTTCCCGCGGGGCTGCGCGAGACGACGGCGGACTCGCTGGCGGAGAGCCTTCGCCTCATCGAGCGGTGGCACGACACGCACGACGGCCGGCTGCGTTACGCGTTCGCGCCGCGCTTCGTCCTCTCCTGCACCGAGGAGCTCCTGCGCGAGGTCGCGAGGCTCGCGAAGGAGAAGGGCGTGCGCATCCACACCCACGCGAGCGAGAACCCGACCGAGGTCGATCTGGTCCGCCAGCGCACCGGGCTCGACAACGTGGAGTACTTCCACCAGCTCGGGCTGCTCGGGCCGCACACCACGCTGGCGCACTGCGTGTGGCTCACCGCGAAGGAGATGCGGCTGCTGAAGGAGACCGGCACGCACGTCTGTCACTGCCCCGGCTCGAACCTCAAGCTCGCCAGCGGCATCGCGAAGATCCCGGAACTGCTGACCGAGGGCGTGTCGCTCTGCCTCGGCGCGGACGGCGCGCCCTGCAACAACAACCTCGACATGTTCGTGGAGATGCGGCTAGCGGCGCTCATCCACAAGCCGCGCTGCGGTCCGTTGAGCATGACCGGCGCGCAGGTGCTGGAGCTGGCGACGCTCGGCGGCGCGCGCGCGCTGGGGCTGGAGAAGGAGCTCGGCTCCGTGGAGCCCGGCAAGCGAGCGGACCTCACGCTGCTGGAGCTCTCGGGGCCGCACGCGGGACCGACCGCGGAGGATCTGCCCTCGCAGATCGTCTACTCCGCTCAGGCGCGCGACGTGACCGACGTGATGATCGATGGCCGGCTGGTGATGAAGGACCGCGCGCTGCTCACCCTGGACGAGCCTTCGGTGATGGCGGCCGCGCGCACCCACGCGACGCGGATCGCCGAGCAGCTCGGCTGAACCTTTGGAGGCGGCTCGGGTATGGTCCCGGGCCGTGCCGTACCGCTCCCCATCGCTGCTGCTTGCCTGCCTGCTGCCGTGCGCGCTGCTGCTCGGCGCGTGTGACGGCTGTGGTATCGGCGCGGCGCTGGAGGACGCGGGCCTCGAGCTGACCGACGGAGGGATCAACGTCCGTCGCGACGCGGGCTTCATCGACGCGGGTGACGGCGAGTTCATCCCGCCCTGGCCGGACGCAGGCATCCCGTTCAAGACCGGCGGCGCGGACGTGCCGTGTCCGGAAGGCGCGGACGAAGCAGCGGTCGCACACGCCGCCTCCACCGAAGGGCTCGCGGACGGAGGCTTTCCCGAGGGCATGGTGAAGCGCGGCCTGTGCATCGGCCTCGCGCAGCTCTCCGGCAATGCCTACGTGGACGGTCTGCCGCCGACCGCGCCCATCCACTTCACCGCAGACGACCTCAATCACCAGAGCGGGCTCGAGATCACCGCCGCGCCGGACGGCCGCTACGCGCTGCGCTTCATGCAGAGCCGCTACGACCGGCTGCTCTTCCACCCGAGACAGCTCGGGCTCCACAGCGGCCCGAAGGACTTCGGCTTCGCGGACCTGCGCAAGGACTTCGTGCGCAACGTGAGCGTGAAGACCGTGCAGGTGGGCGGCAGCGCCTTCTTCGCGGGTCAACCGTGGCCCTCGTCGCAGCAGCCGCCGGACATCACGCTGCACGCGGAGGGCTTGCCCTCGCAGACGGCGATGACGGCGAACGCGCTCGGGGCGTGGAGCGTCCGCTTGATGGAGGGCGAGTACCAGCTGCGCATGTCGGTGCCGCACCAGTCGCTGGGCGAGACGCAGCTGCTCCGCTATCCGATCGCGCCGTGGACGCTCTTCAACGGCGACCGGACGATCGACGTGGACATCCCCGCCGCGGAGCTCTCCGGCCACTTCACCTTCGACGGCGAGGCCTTTCCGGACAGGCTGCCCAACGGTCCTGAATACCGGCTCGAGTTCACGCCGAGCACCGGCGGCGATCCTGTCGCCTCCACGCAGCACGGCGCGGGCGACTCCTTCTACGCGGCGCTCGTCCCGCGCGGCCTCTACCGGGTGAGCATGACGCTGCTCGACGCGGTGGACGCGAGGTGGCCCTCGACGATCCTCGGCAAGCAGATCGCTTCATCGGTGGATCTGCAGCAGGGCAACGCGCAGCTCAGCGTGGACTTCCCCACCCACGCGCTGGAAGGCGTGCTGATGATCGATGGCGAAGCGGTGGAGCCGAAGCCCACGAGCACGTGGCTCCTCTACGCGCAGGCCAGCCCCATCGGCACCGACCCGGGCTTTCTCGCCTACTACCACGTGCCGCTCGCGCACCCGGGCTTCAACCTCCGCGCGCTCCGAGGGACCTACATGCTGGCGGTGCTGACGGATGGTTCGCTGCACCCGGAGCTCGCGCAGGGCTGGCACATCTTCGAGCGTCAGCGCCTGGTGGATCGCGACCTCTCCATCCCCATCGACATCCAGACCGACGTGGTGGAGGGGCTCCTGCGCATCGACGGCGTGCCGGCGAAGAGCGAGCTCGGGATCGTGGGCCGGCTGAGCTTCCGGTCGCAGAACACCGGGCAGCGCTTCACCTCCGAGCTGCAGACGACCGACGGCCACTTCCGCGTCCGCCTCCCGCGCGACGTCTACGACGTGGAGTTCGAGATCGATCCCGAGGCCTATCCGCAGCACGCCTACGGACGTCATCCGCTCGGCGCGGTGGCGGACCTGACGGAGGTGCGCACCGAGCCTCTGCACCTGAACCTCGACTACCGCACGGTCGCGGTGGGCGGCGCGTTCCTCGTGGGCAACGAGCTGCTGCCCGACGCGCACCCGGGCCAGCCCGAAGCGCGGCTGCACCTGCGACGCGGCGGCAGCTCGAACCTGCGCTACCAGAAGCGGCTGGAGGGCGGACGCAACTGGTGGTTCATGCGCGTGCCGGAGGGCGACTACACGCTCTCCTTCGAGCTGCACGAGGGCGTGTTCGAGGATGTCGCGTTCGGCACTGCGGGGATCGCCAACGGGCTGAAGGCGAAGTAGGCCCTTCCGCTTCGAGTCTCAACGACACATCGCGTCGCGTGCGGTAGTGTCCGCGCGTTTTCGCGGAAATCGTCGAGCGGTCCCGCGCGTATGAGGGGGAAGGCCCCTGGAGGAACGTCCGGAATGTGGAACAGGTTCAGAAGGGCGATGCGCAGCATGTTCGGGTTCTTCGTCACCTCGATCGAGGACCCCGAGCTGATCCTCGAGCAGAACATCCGGGACATGAACGACCAGGTCCCGAAGATGAACGAGTCCATCGCCATGGTCCGGGCGAACGTGACGCTCCTGGAGAAGGAGAACGACAAGTACAAGCGCGAGGTGAACGACCTCACCGCGAAGGTGAAGGCCGCGATCCAGGCAGGCCGTGACGACCTCGCCGCGCAGTTCGCCACGCGGCTGCAGATGGAGAAGGGCGCGCTCAGCCGCAACGAGCAGCAGCTCGAGACCGCGAAGCAGGCGTACGAGAAGGCGCTGGCGGTGCGGAAGGCGTTCATGCGCGAGAAGGAGCGCAAGACGCAGGAGGCGATGGCGGCCATCCGCGACGCGCGCCGCGCGCAGTGGCAGGCGAAGGTCGCGGACACCATGGAGTCGTTCACCGTGGCCGGGGTGGATGCCACGCACGACGAGATGCTGCGCAAGGTCGAGGAGCGCACCGCGATCAACGAGGCGCGGATGCAGATGGCGCTCGAGTCCGTCGATCACCAGCGGCTGAAGCTGGAGGAGGACGCGGAGGAGATCCAGGGCCAGGCGCTGGTGCAGCAGTTCAAGATGGAGATGGGCCTCGAGAGCCCGGCGCCGGTGTCGGACGTCACGGGCGGCGGCACCGAGAAGACGATCGGCAAGAAGGTCGACGTCAAGTCGTAGCGGCGGAGACGGGGCGCCATGACGGTCAAGCGCGGCCCCGGGCTGTGGCTGTTCCTCCTGCTCCTCGCGGGCGTGGGCGGCTGGGCCTGGGCGTCGCGCTCCGGACGCCTCGAGCAGTGGCAGGCGCGCCTCTTTCCCGAAGCGATGCGCGCGCCTCGCCTGTCCACCGGTGACTTCCCCGCCGGTGTGGCCGCGCCCATTGGCGAGATCGCCTCCGTCCCCCTGCGGCCCACGCTCATCGGCTTCACGCCGCGCGGTTCGTCGGCGGCGCTGCTGCTGGCGACCGGCGGCGCCTCTTCTCCGGACGAACCCTCACTCTCTGCGGAGACCCGTCGCACCGGGCTCTTCCGCAGCAGCTACGCGCTCGACGCGGGCGCGGTGATCTACGCGCGCGAGAGCGATCTGCGGGAGGCGCTGAAGAACGGTGCCGAACACGGCGGCGTGGACATTGCGCTGGTCTCGGTGGACCGGCTCGCTCGCTGGGCGCCGGAGCTGCGCGACCACAAGCTGCGAGCGGTGCTGCTCGCGGGCAGAAGCCGGGGACAGGAGGCGCTGGCGGCGGTGGGCGTGGAGGATCTCGCCTCGCTGCGCGGCAAGCGGCTCGCGGCGTACGAGGACAGCAGCGCCTGGTACTTCGCGCTCTGGACGCTGGCGCGCGCAGGGCTCGGGCCGAAGGACGTGCAGTGGGTGTGGCTTCGCAGCAACCTCGACGCGGGCCGCGCGCTGCGCGAGGGCAGGGCGGACGCGGCGGTCGGTCTCGCGGGTGACGTGGAGCTCGCAGCGCGAGATCGCGGGGGCAAGGTGCTCGCCACCACCGCGGATGCGCCGCACCTCATCGCCACCGTGCTCGTCGTCCGAGGAGAGTTCGCGGCGCGCTATCCGGACGCGGTCCGTCGCGTCATCCGCGGCATGCTCGACGCGGCGCAGGCGGTGCAGCGCGATCCGCTGCCGGGCGCGCGGCTGCTCGGTGAGATCGCGCCGTACCTCGGCGATCCGAGGGATGCGCTGAAGCTCGCGCCGCCTGCCACCTTGAGGGAGAACCTCGCCTTCTTCGGGCTCGCGGGCGAGGCGCCGGTCACCTACGACGAGCTCTTCTCCTCCGCCGGTGCGCTCTTCGTGAAGACCGGCCGGCTCGAGCAGACGACACCACCGGACGAGGCGCGGGATCTGGGCGCGTTGAAGTACGTCTCCGAAGCGCGAGGCCCCTGAGGAGCCACTGAGGAGCCATGGCCAAAGAGAACGATCCTCCGCAGCGATCCCCCAGCGTGCTGAAGGCCGCGCTCCTCGCGCCGGCGAACCTCTTCGCCATGCTCTCCGCCGGCGTGGCCTCCGCGGTGATGGGCGATCTCACGCCCGCGTACATCGCGCTGGGCGCACAGGCGGCGTACCTGGGCTCGCTCCCGTTCGCGCCGCGCTTCCGAAGAGCCCTTCGTGCGGCGGCGCTCGCGGCCTCACGTTCAGACGCGGAGGGCGGCGCACTCGCAGGCGGCAGCACGATCCGCGGCGAGACGAAGGAATTGGTGGACGCGCTCGCGCCGTCGCAGCGGGAGCACTACCTCGCGCTCCGCGAGCTGCGCGACAAAATCCTCGGCAACTACGGGAGGTTGCCGGGCGGCGGCGTGCTCGTCGCGTCCTCGCAGGCGCAGGTGGACGCGCTGCTGGTGAACTTCCTCCGGCTGCTCTCCACGCTGAACGGCTACCGCGCGTTCCTCTCCTCCGCGAAGCGCAGCGAACTGGAGCGCGAGCTCTCCATGTTGCGCGTGGACGCCGCTGCGGAGACCGACGCCGCGCTGCGCGACGTGAAGCGGCGCCGGGTGGAGATCCTCGAGAAGCGGCTCGATCGCTACACGCACGCGGAGAAGAGCCGCGAGCTCATCTCGCACCAGCTCGCGAGCATCGAAGATCTCCTGCGGCTCACCCACGAGCAGTCGGTGGTCATCCGCGATCCGGAGTCGCTCACGCACCAGCTCGACGCGCTGACCGCGGAGGCCGACGCGACCGAGGCGACCGTGCGCGAGCTGGAGCGCTTCATGTCCTTCAGCCAGGTGGCGGAGGATCTCGGCGCATCCGGTGCGGCGCGGACGCCTTCCGGAAGCAGGGTGCGCGAGTAGGGGGCAACGCTCCCACAGCGGCCGGGAGGCCATGCGCCGTCCCGTTGTGGGACGTGCGTCCGATGACGAACGTCATGTCAGGGCTGAAAGGGGGCCTTGGGCATGGCGCGGCGCGGCGACGGAAGCGGCGATGAGGCGGTGCTGGACGGCATCCGGAGCACGGCGGTGCCGCTGGAGGGCGCGCTTCGGGACTACGACCGGCTGCTCGACGAGATCGGCGACAGCCGCTTCGTGCTCCTTGGCGACGGCACCCACGGCACCGAGGAGTTCTACCGGGAGCGCGAGCTCATCACCCGCCGGCTGATCGCGGAGAAGGGTTTCACCGCGGTGGCGGTGGAGGCGGACTGGCCGGATGCGTACCGCGCCAACCGCTTCGTGCGAGGCCTGTCCAGTGACCAGTCGGGCGAGGAGGCGCTGCGAGGCTTCCTGCGCTTCCCCACGTGGATGTGGCGCAACGAGCCGGTGGTGGACTTCCTCGACTGGCTGCACGACTACAACGACACGCACCACGACCCCTGGTCTGCGGTGGGCTTCTACGGGCTGGACCTCTACAGCCTGCACTCGTCGGTGGCAGAGGTGATCGCCTACCTCGCGCAACGCGATCCGGAGGCCGCGAAGCGCGCGCGGGTGCGCTACGGCTGTTTCGATCGATCGGACGGCGGCGACGCGCAGAAGTACGGGCTGCTCGCGGCGAACGCGCCGGAGCTCTCCTGCGAGAAGGAGGTCGTGGAGCAACTGGTGGAGCTGCTGGAGGCGCGCGCGGACTACGGCGCGGAGGAGGCGGCGCTGGCGGAGGACGAGTTCTTCTACGCGGAGCAGAACGCGCGGCTGGCGAAGAACGCGGAGGAGTACTACCGGCTCATGTACCGCGGCGGCGTCTCGTCGTGGAACCTGCGCGACCGGCACATGGCCGAGACTTTGGCGGCGCTCGACGCGCACCTGTCGCAGCGGTTCGACGATGAGGCGCGCATCGTGGTGTGGGCGCACAACTCGCACCTGGGCGACGCGCGGGCCACGAGCATGGGCCGCGCGGGCGAACTGAACCTCGGGCAACTCGTGCGCGAGCAGCAGGGCAGAAAGGCGTTCCTTCTCGGCTTCACCACCTTCGACGGCGAGGTCACCGCGGCCTCGAACTGGGACGAACATGCGGAGCGCAAGCGCGTGCGGCCGGCGCTGGAGCACAGCTACGAGCGGCTCTTCCACCGCACCGGCCTCGAGCGCTTCTTCCTCCCGCTGCGGGATCCGGGCGAAGCGCTGGGTGGTCTCGCCGAAGAGCGACTGCAGCGGATGATCGGCGTCATCTACCGCCCGCAGACCGAACGCCAGAGCCACTACGTCTACGCGGACCTCGTGAAGCAGTTCGATGGGATCGTGCATCTCGATCGCACGAGCGCGCTGCGTCCGCTGGAACCGACGGAACTGTGGCACGGCGGCGAGGCGCCGGAGACGTATCCCTTCGGCTTCTAGGCTGCGAACGCTGTTGCCGGGCCACCGGGCTTCCGCCACGCTCGGCGCATGCCCGTGCCCGCGCGCAGCTCGACGCGTCGTCGCTCACCCCGGTCCTCTGCCTTCACCCTGGCCATCACCGCGCTGACGTTGACGGCCGTCGCGGGCTGCTCGCGCTGTGGAGGCGGCGGGGCGACGAAGGAGACGGTCCAGGTCGCGCACAGCATCCCCGCACAGGTGCAGGCGGCGGTGATCGTCCCTGACCTCGCGGCGCTCGGTGAGCGGCTGCGGCTGCTCGAGTCCTTGAAGCTCGCCTCCTTCGCGGCGCAGCTGCAGGGCCTTCCCAATGCGCAGGCCTTCGGTGACGCGATCGCGCGGCAGGCGGGCGTGGACGTGCGCAGCGCCGAGTCGCTGAAGGCTGCCGGCATCGCGCCCGAGCGGGGCTTCGGGGTGGCGCTTTTGAGCGACGACGCGGGCTACTTCGTGGTCGGCGTGAAGGACGAGGCCGCGTTTGCCGCGACGATGAAGCGGCTCGCCGGCGACCGGCTCGGCGCGCGCGAAGAGGGGAGTGGCAAGACCGCGCAGGGCGGGCACAAGCACGTGTGGTTCACGCGCTCGAACGGACCGCAGCACCAGCTGGGTTACGTCCTGCGCGACGGGCTCGCGTTCGTCTCCACCGGCGCCATGTCGGAGAAGCTTCCGGAGTGGGCGACGCTCCCGCGCGAGAAGTCTCTGGGCGAGGACGCGCGCTTCAAGGCGTCGCTGCAGCGGCTGCCGGAGAAGCGGGACCTCGTGGCGCACGTGCCGTTGGGGAAGTGGACCGCGCAGGGTGGACCGGGGCTGACCGCCGTGGCCCGGCTCGATGCGACGGGCCTGTTCATCGACGCGGATGCGCCGTGGCCGGACACGCGCGAGTCCCTCTCCGCGCTCGAGCCCCGTGACGCGCCGGATCAGGCGACGCTGCTCCCCGCGGATGCGTTCGCCGTCTTCCGCTACCGCGGCGAGGCGAAGGGCCTCTCCACCGTGCTGCCGATGATCATCGGCCCGCACCTGCGTCGCGCGTTCGAATCCTCGGGACTGAAGCTCGAGGAGGCGCTGCTCCAGAACCTGAAGCCGGGCGCGGTGGCGTCGCTCTCCGTCTCTCCGGACATCCAGCTCAGCGGCGGCATGCCGGAGCTCGACGTGCGACGGACGAACCCGTTCCGCTACGCGCAGTTGGTGGCCTACGCGCAGCCGCAGAAGCCGGAGGACGCGACCGCGTTGCTGGGGAAGATGCCGGAGGTCGCGCCCCGCTTCGGCGCCCGCATCGAAGGCGTGGAGCGCGAGGGCCGCACGCTCTACGTCACCCGCTACGCGCAGGGCGAGGGCGTTCACATGGCCCAGGCCGCGGATGGCCGGGTCGTCTTCGCCTCGCCGCTCGGACGGCTGGAGCAGACGCTGAAGACTCTCGCGACCGGTCCCGAGACTCTGGACGCTGCGCGCGCCGGCCCGCCGCTGCTGCGCGACGAGTCGCTGAAGGAGGCGCTGAACGCGCACGCGTTCTCGATGGTGGTGGACCTCAACCAGCTGCGCGACTCGGTGCGTGCGCTGCCCGCGGACGCGTGGGGCATCGGTGGGTTCGCGATGAAGGCGTCGGCGTTGCGCTGGCTGGATGCGACGGACGATCTGCGGGCGATCACGATGGGGGCCTCTCGGGCCTCGAGCGGTGCTCGCACCGGAGAGACGCAGGTGGCGGGCAACGGCGACAGCGTGCGGCTGCAGCTCAACCTGAGGTTCGCGAAGAAGTGATCACCACGCGCGGTCTCACCCGGACCTACATCGACGGCGACGGCACGCAGGTGCGTGTGCTCGACGGCGTGGACCTCGACGTGGCGTCCGGCGAGTTCGTCTCCATCGTCGGCGCGTCGGGCAGTGGCAAGAGCACGCTGCTGCACGTGCTCGGCGGGCTCGACTCTGCGTTCGAGGGCGAGGCGACGGTCGGCGGCACGCGCCTGAAGGGGCTCGACGACACCGCGCTGGCGCACTTCCGCAACGGCACGGTGGGCTTCGTCTTCCAGTCCTTCCATCTCATCCCCAACCTGCGCGCGCGGGACAACGTGCTGCTGCCTGCGTTCTTCTCCAGAGGCCGCGCGCCGGATGCGAACGACGAAAAGCGCGCGGAAGAGGTGCTGGAGCGGGTGGGCCTTCGCGGCAAGGGTCACCGGATGCCCACCCAGCTCTCCGGTGGTGAGCGCCAGCGCGTCGCCATCGGCCGAGCGCTCTTCGGCCGCCCGAAGGTGCTGCTCTGCGACGAGCCCACCGGCAACCTCGACGCGGCGACGGGCGGAGAGATCATCGAGCTCTTCCGTTCGCTGCACGCGGACGGCCTCACCTTGCTCGCGGTGACGCACGAAGCGCGGGTGAGCCAGGCCGCGCAGCGCGTGCTCCGGATGCGCGCCGGCAAGCTGCAACCGGCCACTGCGGCGGAGGTGGGCACGTGACGCCCGCTGCACGGTGGACGCTCGTACGCCTGGCTCTGAAGCGCGATCGCAAGGGCGCGCTCTTCTCCGGCTTCGGTGTGGCAGTGGGCGTGGGCGCGCTCGTGTTCTTCGTCGCGCTCGGGCTCGGCGTGGGCACGGTGGTGCGCGAGCGCGTCTTCCCCATCGACACCTCTCTGGTGGAGGTCGTTCCTCCGCAGGTGTCGCTCGGCGCGTTGCTCGGCGGCGGCAAGCTCGATCAGCCGACGGTGGATCGCCTCCGCGCGCTGCCCGGTGTGACGCACGCGTACCGGCGCATGAACGTGAAGGTGCCTGCGGTCTCGCGCTACGACGGCGACTTCTTCGGTCAGCGGCTGCGCATGGGACTCGAGATCCTCGCGCAGGGCGTGGACGCGGAGCTGTTGAAGGACGAGGTGGACCCGCAGTCGTTCCGCGACGTTCCGCCCGGCGAGCCCATCCCCGCGGTGGCCGCCACCCGCCTGCTCGAGATCTACAACAAGAGCTTTGCGCCGGCCCGGAAGCTGCCGCAGCTCTCGCCGACGATGCTCGTGGGCTTCAGCTTCCCGGTGGAGCTCAACCGCTCGTTCGTCAGCGCGTCTCCGCCTGGCCCCACGATCCCGCTGCGCATGCAGCTGGTCGGCATGAGCGACCGCGCGCTGCTCGCGGGCGTGACGGTGCCCCTGGAGACCGCGCAGCGGCTGAACCGGCAGACAGGGCAGGACGCGGAGACGTTCACCGGCGTGGCACTGCGCGCGTCGGATCCGGCAGTGGTCCCGCGCATCGTGGAGGAGGTCCGGCGCATGGGCTTCGAGGTGGACGACACCGAACGCCGCATGGCCGAGAGCGCCGGCGCCGCGGTGGCGATCACCACCTCCGCGTTGGCACTGCTGTCGATCCTCATCTGCCTGCTCGCCGCGGTGAACATCGCGCACGCGCTCTCCGCGCAGGTCCGCGCACGCGCAAAGGAGATCGGTGTGATGCGCGCGGTGGGCGCCACCCGAGGCGACATCCGGGGGCTCGTGCTCACCGAGGCCGCGGTGATCGGCGCGCTCGGCGGTGCACTGGGCACGCTGCTCGCGTTCAGCGCTGCGCTGCTGCTCAACAGCCTCTCGCGCCGCGTGCTGCCTCCGTTCCCGTTCCAGCCGGAGAGCTTCTTCGCCTTCCCGCTCTGGTTGCTCGCGGGCGGGGTGGTGCTCGGGCTCGTCGCCGCGCTCGGCGGTGCGTTCGTTCCTGCACGCGCCGCGGCCGCCACGGATCCTGCGCGGACGCTGGCGGGCTGAAGCGGTTAGCCTCCGCGGCACCCATGCAGCTCCCCATCCAGCCGCCGCTCCTGCCGATGCTCTCCAAGCGCATCGACGATCTGCCCGAAACCGGAGACTTCCTCTTCGAGCCGAAGTGGGACGGCTTCCGCGTGCTCGTCTTCCGCGACGGCGCGGAGGTGATGATCCAGAGCCGCGACGAGAAGCCGCTCAATCGCTACTTCCCCGAGCTCCCGCCGCAGATCATCGAGCAGCTCCCCGAGCGCTGCGTGCTCGACGGAGAGCTCGTGCTGCCGGTGGGCACCGCGCTCGACTTCGAGGCGCTGCAGATGCGCATCCACCCCGCGGCGTCGCGCGTGAAGATGCTCGCGGAGAAGTACCCGGCGGAGCTCGTCTTCTGGGACGTGCTCTGCGTGGGCGACGAGGATCTGCGCAACGTGCCTCTGCGCCAGCGCCGCGAGCGATTGGAGAAGCTGCTCGCGCACGTGAAGCCGCCGGTGCACGTGACGCCCGCCACCACCGACCGCGCGGTCGCGAACGACTGGTTCCACCGCTTCGAAGGCGCCGGGCTCGACGGCGTGATGGCCAAGCCGATCGACGGCCTCTACGAGCCGAACAAGCGGACCATGTTCAAGGTGAAGCACGAGCGCACCGCGGACTGCGTCGTCGCCGGTTTCAGGTGGCACAAGAACGGGAAGGGCACGCTCGTCGGCTCGCTGCTCCTCGGGCTCTTCAACGAGAAGGGCGAGCTGCAGCACGTCGGCGTCACCGCGTCCTTCACCGAGAAGAAGCGACGCGAGCTGGCCGACTTCATCGCGCCTTATCGCGAGAACGCGCTCGAGACGCATCCGTGGCGCGAGTGGGGCGGACACGAGGACGAGACCGGACAGCGCATGCCCGGTCAGCCGAGCCGCTGGAACAATCAGAAGGACATGACCTGGGAAGCGCTGCGGCCCGAGCTCGTCGTCGAGGTCGCCTACGACCACATGCAGGGCAACCGCTTCCGGCACACCGCGCAGTTCCGCAGGTGGCGCCCGGACAAGCCGCCCGAGCAGTGCACCTACGCGCAGCTGGAGACGACGCCGCCGTTCGAGCTGAAGGAGATCTTCGGGCGCAAGCACGCGCCGTAGCGGCTCTCGTGCCGCGGCTCAGCGCGTGATCTCCTCGTCGGGATCCGGCTTCTCCTGCGGCGGGCGCAGCTCGTCCGGGACGTTCCTCAGGTTCACGCGGATCCGCGTCCACGTGTACGCGCGGCCGCGCATCGAATCGACGAGCACGTCGTCCACCGCGAGATGCTTCGCCGCCTCCGGGTGACGCGCCTTCCAACGCTCCAGGCCTTCCAGCGCCGTCGCCTTGTCGTTCGCGTTGGCGATGACGATGAGCGGCATCTTCGAGCGCGGTGCCTTCTTCGCAGACGCAGGAGCCCGTCGCTTGGACGGCGGCGCCCGCTTCGCCTCGCCCTCCTGCTTCGCGTACATCGGCGGCCAGGGCGCGTCACCGAGGCCCTCCGCTTCGTCGCGAAGCGATTGCTCCAGCAGCGCGTCCAGCGAGCAGACCGCCTCGTTCATCTTCGCGTGCGGATCGCCCTTCGTGCGGAAGCGCTCGGGCACGGTGCGGAGCGTGAAGTCGGCGGGGTCTGCGTCGGGGACCTCGCTCCACTCCAGCGGCGCCGAGACCCGCGCATCCGGCAGCGGGCGCACCGAGTACGCAGCCGCGGTCGTCCTGTCCTTCGCGTTCTGGTTGTAGTCGATGAAGACGCCGTGCCGCTCCTCCTTCCACCACTTGCTCGTGGCCAGCTGAGGCACGCGCCGTTCGATCGCGCGAGCCAGCGCCAGCGCCGCGCGGCGGACCTCCTGGAAGCCCCACCGCTGCTCGATGCGCACGTTGATGTGCATCCCGCGCGAGCCGGAGGTCTTCACCCAACCGACCATCCCCAGCTCCTCGAGGAACGCGCGCACCTCCAGCGCGACCGTGCGCACCTGGCTCCACTCCACGCCCGGCCCCGGATCGAGATCCACGCGCAGCTCGTTCGGGTGATCGAGATCACCGGTGAGCACCGGATGCGGATGCAGCTCGATGTTCCCCGTGTTCGTCGCCCACGCGAGGCCCGCCGCGTCGTCCACCACGAGCTCGTCCGCGGTGCGCCCCGACGGGAAGTGCAGCGTCACCGTGCGCATCCAGGGCGGCAGGTTGGCGGGCGCGCGCTTCTGGTAGAAGGGCGGCCCCTCCGCGCCATCCACGAAGCGCTTGAGCACCAGCGGCCGGTCCCGGATCCCCAGCAGCGCGCCGGGCGCCACGCTGAGGAAGTACTGCACCACGTCCAGCTTCGTGATCCCCGCCGCCCGGAAGTAGAGCTTCCGCGGGTTGGTGATCTTCACCTCGTGTCCGTCGATCAGGAGGAGCTCGGCTTCTTCTTTCTTCGGCACCACGGACCCCTGTAGGTGAGGGTGGTTTTGCCCGTCATTGCGCGGGAGTACGCCTGCCTGGAGGGCTGCCCACACGTTGACGCATCACGAGCGCGGTCGATAGGCTTTGGCTGCGCTGTTGCTGCGTCTGGCGCCCCAACTCAAGTGACTGCGTGACTGCTCCCGCGAAGCGACAGCCCATCCCGTTCGGCAAGTACCTGCTGCTCGATCGCATCAACATCGGCGGCATGGCCGAGGTGTGGCGCGGCAAGGACTTCGGCGTCGCCGGCTTCGAACGCCTCGTGGCGATCAAGCGCATCCTCCCGAACATCGCTGAGGACGAAGAGTTCATCACGATGTTCATCGACGAGGCGAAGATCACCGTGCAGCTGACCCACGCGAACATCGCGCAGGTCTACGAGCTCGGGCAGATCGCCAACAACTACTTCATTGCCATGGAGTACATCCCTGGCAAGGACATGCGCGCGATCTTCGATCGCTGCCGCAAGAAGGGCGAACCCGCCCCCGTTCCGCTGGTCTGCTACGTCGTGGCGAAGATGTGCGAGGGCCTCGACTACGCGCACCGCAAGAAGGACGGGATGGGGCGGGACATGAACATCGTCCACCGCGACATCTCGCCGCAGAACGTGCTCGTCTCCTACGAGGGCGAGGTCAAGGTCATCGACTTCGGCATCGCCAAGGCCGCGGGCAAGGCGAACAAGACGCAGGCTGGAATCCTCAAGGGCAAGTTCGCGTACATGAGCCCGGAGCAGATCCGCGGGCTCCCGCTCGACCGCCGGAGCGACGTCTTCGCCATCGGCATCTGCCTCTACGAGATGCTCACCGGCGAGCGCCTCTTCGTCGGGGACTCGGACTTCAGCGTGCTGGAGAAGGTGCGCAAGGCGGAGGTGCTGCCGCCCTCCACGTACAACCGCCGCATCCCCGAGGCGCTGGAGCGCATCGTCCTCAAGGCGCTCGCGAAGGACGTGGACGAGCGCTACCAGTACGCGAACGAGGTCGCGGACGATCTGCAGCGCTTCCTCATCACCTCGGACTCAATCTTCAGCCGCAAGGACCTCATGCAGTACATGAAGTCCACCTTCGCGGAAGAGGTGGAGCGCGAGAAGCTGCGCATCCAGGAGTACGCGGACGTGAAGCCCTCCGAGGGCATGCTCGCCGCGCTGGAGATGGGCTACGCTAACGCCGGCGCGCAGTCGGCGAACGCGAACGACCGCGCCTCCGCCGCAGCGAACGGAGGCGGCGCGCCGGTCCCCATGGGAGGGCCAGCGGCGCCGCGGACGAACCACGGCACCATGCCGGTGGTCAACGCGCCGAGGCAGACGAGCACGCAGATCCCCACCGTCGCCCCGGCCGCGCCCCCGCCGCGGATGACCTCCACGCAGATGCCCGCGGTGGCGCCGGTCTCGCCGCCCGTGCTCGGGGCGCCGACGCTGCCTCCGGTGCCGGTCACGCCGTCCACGCCGCAGGTGCCGCGCCGCTCGCCCACCGTGGCCGCGATGCCGAAGCTCACCGCCACCGTGCCGGTGAACACGCAGAAGCAGAACGAGGAGGCCGGCGCCACGCTGCTGGTGGAGAGCAACAGCTTCTTCGGCCAGGAGCCCGACGACGAGGGCGCCGAGGGCTACACCGAACCGGGCATGAAGCCGGCCGCGCTGCTCGCGTCGATCGGTGGACTCGGTCCCGTTCGCAACGCACCGAACGCCGCGGCGTTACCGCAGAACGCCCGAGGCCCCGCGCTGGGAGATCCGCTCGAGGACGGCGGCGCCACCGGCATCATCTCCCCGCCCACGCTTAGCCCCGCGACCGAGTCCGGTGAGATCGCGCAGACGATCCTCGGCACTGCTTCGCGCTTCGAGGCCGAGCCCGATCCCACGCCCGCGCCGCAGCCTCGCCGCCCGTCGCGCGCGCACGTCGCGCTCCCGAGGAATGCACGAGGTGAGGGTGGCCCGCCGGTGCTCGCGCCGGCCGAGGACGAAGAGGCGCCCACCACCTCCGGCCTCCACGAAGGCAGCGGCACCCAGGACGAGTCGGAAGAGGAGGAGGACTTCACCTCGCCGCAGCGCCCGTCGATGCGGCCCACCACGCCGGTGCCCGCGCTGGCAGAGAAGGGCGCAGGTCAGTCGCTGACGAAGATCCTCGCGGTCGTCGCGGTGGCGCTGCTGCTCGTGGTCAGCGGCGTGGGCGTGGTGATGCTGCGCGGCCCGGGCGAGGGCTTCCTCTACGTCGAGGTCCCCGCGGAGCTTCATGGCAAGGCGCGCCTGACGATCAACGGCGAGGACCTCGGCACCAACGTGAGCTGGCCGTACTTCCAGAAGGTGAAGGCGGGGCCCACCGCGGTGCTCATCCTCGCGGAAGGCTACGAGCCGGTGGTGAAGTCGGTGGAGGTCGTGAAGGGCACCGACATCACGCGCGTGGTCCCGTCGTTCGAGAAGCGCTGAAGGGGCGGGGCCTTTCGGTTAGGTTGCTCGCCCATGAGCAACCCGAAGTCGCGCAAGAAGCAGGCGAACCCGCTGGCCGGGC
Source organism: Pseudomonadota bacterium (assembly GCA_023423535.1). Lineage (GTDB taxonomy): Bacteria > Myxococcota > Myxococcia > Myxococcales > Myxococcaceae > JAFAFL01. The sequence goes on along the minus strand of JAFAFL010000105.1, from coordinate 45,222 downwards.
TCCCCGGCTGGGCGCAGCGGTTGGCGCAGCGGTACTACACGCGGACGGTCAGCACCTTTCTCCTCCACGGTGCGGTGCGCGACCTGCAGCCGCTCTCGCAGGCGGACGGCAGCCGCGGCTACGGGACGCTGAAGGCGTTCCTCTCCGAGGAGCTCTTCGGCGCGCGCGACCACGTCGTCTTCTACGACCGCTCGAGTGGCATCCGCTCCTCCACGCCGGAGACGCAGCAGGACCTCGGCCGCGCGCTCAGTGGCTACGACGCGATCTACGGGACCGACTACGCGAAGGTGATGCCGCGGGACCCGGCGCGCGCGCTGCAGATTCTCGAGAACTACCTGCGGCTGAAGCTCGCCGACGGCAAGAGCCTCGCGCTGGTGATCGACTTCACGGAGACGCTGGTGCCCGCGGGCGAGGTGGGCAGCATGTCCGCCGAGGACCGCTTCGTGCTCGCCACGCTGACGAAGTGGGCGCACGACCCGCAGATGCTCGCGGGCGATCTGTCGATCGTGCTCATCGCGGAGAACGTGGCGGACGTCTCCAACCGGATCGCGCGGAACCCGTACGTCGCCGCCATCGACCTGCCGCTGCCGGACATGGACGAGCGGCTCGACTACATCAAGTTCAAGCTCGAGGGCCGCAAGCTGCAGTCGCACTCGGACGTGCCGCTGCAGGGGCTGGCGCAGATGACCGCGGGCCTCTCGCGCATCAACCTCGACCGGCTGCTCACCGAGTCCCTGGAGGGCGGCGCGCGCATCACGCCGGAGCTGGTGAAGGAGCGGAAGAAGGACATCATCCAGGCCGAGTGCCACGGGCTGCTCGAGTTCATCGAGCCTTCGCACGGGCTGGAGGTCGTCGCCGGTCACGACAAGGCGAAGGCGCTGCTCCGCGGCGCGGCGAACGCGCTGAAGAAGGGCCGCATCGAGGTGCTGCCCATGGGCTACCTCATCAGCGGCCCGGTCGGCACCGGCAAGACCTTCCTCACCACCTGCTTCGCCGGCGAGATCGGCATCCCCTGCGTGAAGTTCCTCAACTTCCGCTCGCAGTGGCAGGGCGTCACCGAGTCGAACCTCGAGAAGATCTTCACCCTGCTCAAGGCGCTGTGGCCGGTGGCGGTGATCGTCGACGAGGCGGACGCGTTCCTCGGCAACCGCAACCAGTCCGGCGACTCGGGGACGAGCAGCCGGGTGTTCGCGTCCATCGCCTCGTTCATGGGCAACACCGAGTACCGCGGGAAGATCGTCTGGTTCCTCCTCACCGCGCGCCCGGACCTCCTGCCGGTGGACCTCAAGCGCCAGGGCCGAGCGGAGGAGCATCTCGCGCTCTTCTATCCGCAGAGCGATGCGGAGCGGGACGAGCTGTTCCGGGTGCTGCAGAAGAAGACGAAGGTCGAGGCGCAGGTGCCCTCGTTCTCCGCGCTGATGGAGCCGGGCCACAAGGACGTCTCCGGCGCGGACATCGAGGCGATCCTCGTGCGTTCGAAGTTCCGCGCGCTCAACGACGGCCGCGAGAAGGTCGAGGACAGGGACGTGCGCGCGGTGGTGGCGGACTTCGTGCCGCCGTCCTATCCGCTGGAGATCGAGCTGCAGAACCTCGTGGCGGTGCAGGAGTGCACCAGCCGCGAGCTCTTGCCCGAGTCCTTCCGCGCGCTGGAGCGCGACTTCATCACCCGCCGCGTGCGCGAGCTGAAGGACCTGCTGGCGGAGCGGTAGGGGCTAACGCTGCTGCGCGCGCTCCTCGAGCTCGCGCCAGTTGATGACGATGTCCTCGTCGGCGAACTCGAAGCGCTGCTCCTGCGCCTGAACCCAGCCCTTCAGGCGCAGCACCATCTCGTCGTTGCGCTCGGTCAGCTCGGCGAGGTTCGTCTTCAGCCGCAGGTTCATCTCCACCTCGTCGCTGACGATGCCGCTGATGCCCACGCTGCCGACGAGGCCGACCTCGAAGTTCACCTCGGCGGGCTCGGCCTGCACCGGGACGTACTCGAAGTTCGCGAGCACCGAGACGTCGCCCTCCAGCGTGTGCAGCCCGTCGGTGCTGAAGCGCGCGTACTCCATGTCGAAGAGGATCCCCGCGCCCGCCAGCCCCAGCGCCAGGCCCACCGGGTTCGCGCTCAGCGTTGCCTTCCCGCCGTTCGGACCCTCGACGACGAGCTTTGGCACCGGCAGCTCCTTCGGCGCGTCGATGCCGCTGGCGTGCAGGCCCATCGAACCGCTCTTCGCGTCCTTCGCGGCGGTGGTGGGGAAGAGCGCGCCGGCCATGGCCTCGGCGAGCTCCTCCTTCGTCTCCAGCGGCTTCCCGCAGGCGGCCAGCGTCCCCAGCAGCAGCGTGAGGGTGAGGTAGGCAGAGGTGCGATGCATCTTCGTGTCTCCCGGACCGGACGGACCTGCAGGACGGACCGCCTGAAGCGTACGTCGCCGGGGGCTGCGAAAGCGATCAAACGGGGCCGCGGCGAACGGCTACGGCGAGGCGACCTTCAGCTTCTGGCCGGCCTGCAGGTTCTTGTGGTTGCGGATCCCGTTCCAGGCCTTCAGCTCGTTCACCGAGACGCCGTAGCGCTGCGAGATCGACCAGAGGGTCTCGCCGCGCGCGAGGACGTGGATGGTGCCGCGCTTCGCCGAAGTGCTGGCGGCGACGAGGCTGGTGGCGGGCTTTCCTGCCGCGTTGCCGGTGGCCCGCGCCGGAGCCGGCGTGGCCTGGGCGGCGCGCGTGTCGGCGGCGCGGCGGGCGCTGCGCTGCTGCTCGGCGGCGGAAGCGGCGGTGGACGCGAGGCGCGGCTTCTCCGGACGCGGCACCGGGATCATCAGCACGCTGTTCACCTTCAGCGAGCGCGGCCCGGGCAGCCGGTTGAACTTCGAGATCGCGTCCACGGTGGTGCCGTGCAGGTGCGCGATGCGGGACAGCGTGTCGCCGCGGCGGACCTTGTGCTCGACGTAGTTCACCCGCTTCGGCGCGGGGATCTTCGAGAGGTTCTCCGCGAACTGCGGCGGCGTTCCCAGCGGCAGGCGCAGGCTGTAGGGCTGCTCGGCGCTCGCGGGCGGGGTGCTCCAGCGGTTGAGCTCGGGGTTGAGCTCGTAGAGCGCCTCTTCGGTGGTGCCCGCCGCCTGGGCGATGACCTGGAGGTCGTACGCGTCGGTGAGCTGCACCGTCTCGAACTCGAGCGGCGCCATGAAGTCGAACTCGTCCTCGCTGAAGCCGAACGCGGTGGGGTTCTTGTGCACCAGCGCCGCGGCGATGACCTTCGGCACGTAGTGCTGCGTCTCCGGCATCAGCCCGCGGCCTTCGATCAGCGTCCAGAAGTCGTTCGTGCCGCGCTTCTCCACCAGCCTGCGCACGCGCGCGCCGCCGGTGTTGTAGCCGGCCCACGCGAGGTACCAGTGCCCGAGGTCGCGGTGCAGCCGCCCGAGGAACCGCGCCGCCGCGTGGGTGGCCTTGATCGGATCGCGGCGCTCGTCCACCCAGTAGTCCTGCCGCAGCCCGTACTCCTTGCCGGTGGCGGGGATGAACTGCCAGGGACCTGCGGCATGTGCCCACGAGTAGGCGCGGGTGGAGAAGCCGCTCTCGATCATCGCCACGTACACGGTGTCCTTCGGCAGCCCGTACTGCTCGAGGATGGGCTGCATCACCGGCAGGTACCGCGTGGAGCGCGCCATCCACCGCTTGAACCAGGAGCGGCCGGGGCCCTGGAAGAAGCGGATGTAGTGCGCCACCAGCGGCTGCATCTCCACCGGGATGTCGTAGCGGTCGCGCACGAGGCCGACGTCGAACGCCATCAGATCGCGGACGAGACCGAGCTCCGGCTGCGCGCCTTCGCGGTGATCGCCGTCCTCGAGCACGTCCTCCAGTCGCAACCTCAAGGGATGTGCAGGCCCGAAGGTCCGCATCGTCTGCAGGAGGGCGGAGGCCTCGGCGGCGGCCTCGTCGAGCGCGACCTGCTCCAGCGCGCGAAGCTCCTCCAGTTCCTGCGAGTCCCCTTCGTCCTCGCCGGCGGCGAGCCCCGTCTGCACCAGCGCGCGCTTCTCCACCGGCTGCAGGAGCTTGAGGCCCTGCGGCGGCGGCGGCAGCGCGAGTCCTTCGGCGTCCGGATCCTCGGCGGTGGGCTTCGCGGCGCCCTGCACCAGCGACGTGCCCGCGGGAGGAGGTGGCAGCGGCAGCGCCTCCTTCGTGGGGATGGACGCCAGCGGGAGGAGGATCAGCAGGGGGAGCGCACTCATCGACGGACCGCCGATGCTACGGGCTCCATCATTTGGACGTCAAACATCCAAACCTCCATATCTGCTGCAAAAGCGAGGTGCCGAAAGGGTCACCGTAGAACGCGGTCCGTCTGCAGGAGAAGCGCCAGAGCCCGATTTTCCGGCCCTCGCGAAGATTGGTTGTCGAGGTGGACGGGGAGGGCGATCAGCGCAGCGCCGAGTGACGCAAAGGGTCAGCGCGGAGTCTGCGGGGACCCATCGGCGGGACTTTCAGCGGCGGGCCTACCGTGTCCCGGTCCGAGGATCACCGGCAGGTACTGCGCGAAGTCGAAGTGCGGCGAGTTCTCCGGATCGTGACAACCCACGCAGGCCTGCGGCGCGTTGCCGAGCCGGATCGTCTCCTTCACCGGCTCCACCACGTGACGCGAACCGGGGCCGTGACAGCTCTCGCAGCCGACGCTCGCGCGGTCCTCCACCTTGTCCACGCGGCACACCCCGTCCGGGCGCTGCCAGCCGGTGACGTGACAGCCCACGCAGTCGAGGTGGTACCCCTTCCCCTGCGTCTGCAGCGTCTCGTACGCGTGCGCGTGCTTCGTCTTCTCGTACACCGCGCCCGCCTGCGGATGACACGCGAGGCACGGCGCGTTGCCGACGAAGCCGGGCTCTTCCGGCGTGGCGGGCGGACAGTCCTCACCGTGCTGCTGCGCCCACGCGAGGTTCAGCTTTCCCACGTCGCGATCGTAGCGCTCGACGATCGCGCGGCCCTCGGGCGCGGAGGGGAGCACCGCGTCGAGCGCGATGAAGCGCACCGAGAACGCGTCGCGGCCGCCGAGCTCGGGGGCCTGCTCATCCGCCAGCGACTCGCGACGCCGCACGAGCTCGGCGAGTTTTTCGCGACGCAGCGCGCGCGACTCCTCCGAGAGCCCCGGCTGGTTGAGCTGCTTCTCCGAGAGCGCGATCCGATCGCTGAGCGTCTGCAGCGACTGGGCGACCTCGTCGCCGGTGGTGAGGAGCTCGAAGCCGGCTTCGGAGTCTGTCCGCGGGCCGAAGGCGACGTCGATCCGCATGAGGCTTCGGCCCTTGCTCTGCACGCGCGCGACCGGAGGCGTGCTTCGGATGAGCCGGTTCTCCTCGCCGTCCGCTTCGCCTTCCGCGTGCGAGGCGACGATCAAATCGAGCGGCAACCCGTGGGGACCTGCTTCGGCCGCGAGCCTCTGCGCTTCGGTGAAGGTGCCGGTGAAGAGTCCGACGACGAAGCGCGCACCTGAAGCCTTCGCGCTGCGAGCGGCGCGCTGCAGGCTCGTGAGGTCGCTTCCGGCGGCGATGCCGATCGTGGCCCCTCCATTCTGGAAGAGGCGCATGTGGCCGCTGGTGAGCTCGGGCAGCTGGAGCGACTCGCGGAACGCCTCTCCGAGCGCACCATCCCTCTCGCCGACCGCGCGTGCGTCGAGCTTCATCAGGGAGAAGGCCTCGGCCAGCGCGCGTGCCTTCCGCTCCTCCTGCGGCCGCTGCGCTGCGGTCAGGCGTGCGGAAGAGAAGAGCGAGTTGCCGCCATCCACATAGAAGACGCGGCCTGGCGCGTCCCTCCTCGCCTCCAGCACCTGGTGCGCCGCGCGAGCGATGCCGCCGCGCATGTTCTCCGAGCACCCGCACGGCGCGAGGTAACCGCGCAGATCCGCGGAGACGAACAGCGTCAGCGTGGGGGCTGCCTGTGGGCTTGCAGGTGTTGCGACCGGACGTGCGCAAGCGCTGAGGCCGATCCAGAGCGCGACGACAGAGGCGAGCGTGAGGCGGCCTGCGCGCACCGTCACCAGAGGATGCTCTGAACGAGCTCGTCCACCTTCTCGCCGAGCGCATCGAGGCCGTTGGCCTTGGAGAGCGCGCCGTCCGCGCCGACCTGTTCGGCGAGACGCTGCAGCTCGTCGTCGGGGAGGCTGGAGAAGAGGACGATGGGGATGTCCTGGGTGCCGTACTCGTTCTTCAGCGTGCGGCAGATGTCCGTGCCCTTCGCCTCGGGCATGTGGATGTCGGTGAGGATGAGATCCGGACGCCACGTCTGCAGCGTCTTCTCGAAGTCCGCCAGCGAGGCGGTGGCGTGCACGTCGTAGCCGCGCGCCTCGAGGACCAGCCGCGCCATGGCGAGGGTGATTTCGCTGTCGTCGATGAGGAGGATCTTGCGCTGGTCCACGCCACAGCTCCGAGCAGGGAGCCGTGGCCTTAGCAGACTGGCGGGCCGCGGCAAACCCCTGCTAAACGCGCGCCCCCCATGGATCCGCTGAAGCTCCCGCTGGAGGAGCTCCTCTACCTCCGCCTCGGGAAGTTCCTCGACCAGCTCGACGAGCGGAAGGTGCCGGAGCTGTACCGGATGCTCATCGATCAGGTGGACCGCGCGATCCTGCGTCAGGCGCTCGAGCGCAGCGAAGGACAGCTGCAACGCGCGGCGGAGCTGCTCGACGTGGACCGCAACACGCTGTCGCGCAAGGTGCGGCGGCTGAAGCTCGACGGCACGGGAAAGCCGCTCGCCGCTGGAGCGAGCGGGGGCGCGACAGAGCGCGACGAAGGGTAGACCCGGCGCGCTGACGGGGCTAGTCGTTGGAGCTCCAATGAAATCCCCAGCTCTGCGATTCCGCCGCGCGGGCCTCCGGCTCGCGTTCTGTCTCTTCGCGTGCGCGCCTGCGTGGACTCCGGTGCTCGCGGCGCCGTTGAACCCTTCGCTGGGCGAGCCTGCGCCCACGGTCGATCGCAGCACGCCGCTTTCGACCGTGGACGGCTTTCTCGGCCACGCGCAGGCGCGCGACTACGCGGCCGCCGCGCACTACCTCGACCTGCGACCGGTGCCTCCGGAAAGGCAGCAGACCGAGGGCCCGCGGCTCGCGCGCAGGCTGCACTTCGTCCTCAACCGCACCCTCTGGTTCGACTACGCGACGCTGAGCGCCGAGCCGGAGGGGCACGCACACGACGGCGCACTGACCGAGCTGCTCGGAGAGGTTCCGCTCACCGCGGGCGCGCAGCCCATCCGGCTCGAGCGCCGGACGACCGCGGAGGGCACGCAGGTGTGGGTCTTCTCGTCCGACACGGTGAGGGCGATCGACAGGCTCTACGCGCTGCATGGTGCGCCGCTCGGGGAGCGCCTGCCGGACTTCATGTTCCAGCGGCCGCTCTGGATCCTCGAGCTGTGGCAGGTGCTCGGGTTTCTCGCGCTGGTGGGAACAGGCGTCGTGCTGTCGTGGCTCCTGCAGCGGGTGGTGCTGCGCGGCGTGGCGCGGCTGACGAAGCTCACCCCGTTCCTGTGGGACGACGCGCTGGTGGACGCGGCGCAGCGGCCGCTGAAGTACCTCTTCCTTCCGCTGCTGCTCGCGGCAGGGACGCGCGCGCTGCTCTTTCCGCCGCCGGCACAGGCGGTGATCGACGTGCTCTCCCGGTTCCTCGCCATCGCCGCGCTCACGTGGTTCGTGTTGCGGTTCGTCCAGCGGGGCGCGGGGCTCGTCCTCGAGCGGCTCACGGTGAAGGCGGGCGCGGATCAGGGGCGGGTGCGCGGCCTCAAGACGCAGATCACCGTGCTGCGGCGCGTGGCCGAGGTGGCGGTGGTGGTCGTCGGCGTCTCGGCGATGCTCATGCAGTTCGAGGTCGTGCGCAGCGTGGGCGTGTCGCTGCTCGCGTCCGCCGGGCTCGCGGGGCTCGTGATCGGCCTCGCGGCGCAGCGCTCCATCTCCACCCTGCTGGCGGGGATTCAGCTCTCGATCACCCAGCCCATCCGCATCGGCGACACGGTGATCGTGGAGAACGAGTGGGGCTGGATCGAGGAGGTCACGCTGACCTACGTGGTGGTGAAGGTCTGGGACCTGCGCCGGCTGGTCATCCCGATGACCTACTTCCTCGAGAGGCCGTTCCAGAACTGGAGCAAGGTCTCGCCGGAGATCCTCGGGACGGTGGAGCTGCGGGTGGACTTCACTGCGGACGTGGACGCGTTCCGCGCGGAGCTCGACCGGATCCTCGAGTCGCCGGAGGGGCGCGCGCTGTGGGATGGCAAGGTGAAGGGCATCCAGGTGGTGGATGCGACCGATCGCGTGAAGACGCTGCGTCCGCTGATCAGCGCGGCGGACTCCGGCATGGCGTGGAACCTGCGCTGCCTCATCCGCGAGCGCCTGATCGCCTTCATGGCGAACCACCCGCAGTGGATGCCGGTGACGCGCTACGAGGGACTCCCGGACGGCGCGCAGAGACGTGAAGGAGCGCGCAAGGCTGGTTAGCTTCAGCCCATGAGCCCTCACAAGACGGTCCTCGTCACCGGCGCCACCGACGGCATTGGCCGGGAGACGGCGCGGCAGCTCGCGAGGCGGGGCGCCTTCGTCTGGGTGCATGGCCGCAACTCGAAGAAGGTCGATGATGCGGTGCGCGCGGTGAGGGCGGAGGGAGGTCCGGGGGCCGAGGGCGTGGTCGCGGACTTCGCGCGCCTGAACGACGTGCGGCGGATGGGAGAGACGCTCGCGCAGAGGCTCGACCGGCTGGACGTGCTGCTTCACAACGCGGGCCTCTATGCGGAGACGCGGACGATCACCGAGGACGGCAACGAGTCCACGCTGCAGGTCAATCACCTCGCGCCGTTCCTGCTCACGCACCTGTTGCTGCCGGTGCTCGAGCGTTCGGCGCCCTCGCGCGTGGTGGTGGTCTCCTCGGTCGCGCATCGACGCGGAGAACTCGACCTCGACGATCTCGATCTCGCGCGCGGGTATTCGGCGTACGGCGCCTATGCGCTCTCCAAGCTCTGCAACCTCTACTTCGCGTTCGAGCTCGCCGACCGGGTGGGTGAAAAACGCATCACCGTGAACGCGCTGCACCCCGGCGTGATCGGCACGAAACTTTTGCAGCAGGGCTTCGGGATCGGCGGCGCGTCCACCGAGCAGGGCGCCAGGACGAGCGTGTACCTCGCGCTCTCCGACGACGTCACGAACGTGTCTGGACAGTACTTCAACGACTGCCGGCCCGAAGAGGTCGCTGCTAACGCGCGCGACCGCGTGCTGCAGAAGCGCTTGTGGGACGAGAGCGCGCGGCGCGTCGGCATCTCCTCTGATTGATGTGGATGAATATCCCTGCCTGGCCTACGTCACGTGCGCGGACTGCTCGGTCAGATGGGAGAACGGATGTTTCGTACAGGTTCGGGTTCCAGCTTCTCGCGATCGTTGATGCTCCCGCTGTTCCTCGCGGTGCTCGCGCCCACCGTGGCGCTGGCCCAGCCACGAGGACGCACGGATGGACCGGAGAACTCGGAGTGGGGGAAGGGCGGCTACCGGTCGGCGGAGGGCGCGGGGATCTTCTCGCTCGCCCTGAGCTGGGGCGCCGGGCTTCCCGCGGATCGCGGCGCGCCGCTGGTCGTGGGCCTCACCGGCACGCTCTGGATCGACGAGATGTTCGTCCTCGATCTCTCGCCGAGCTACCTCGTCAACTCGCAGCGGGTGAACCTGCTGGTGGGGCCTCGCTTCCGCACGCCGACCTGGCCGGTGGCGGGAACGCTGGGTCTTCAGGCGGGGCCGATCATCGACCCTGACGTGGGCCTCCGCTTCGGGCTCTCGCCGAACATCGGCGTGGACGCGATCGTGGGCGGCCACTACGTACTCGGGCTGCAGTACTCGCTCGACCTGCCCATCGGCGGACCGTCGGTGAACCACCGGCTGTTCATGAACGTCGGGTACAGGTTCTAGCCATGATCGCCTACGTGCTCGCAGCGGCCGTTGCCCTCACCGCGCCCGCGCAGACGACCGCCGGTTCGGGTCCCACGACCTCGCGCGGACGCGGACCGGTGCTCCCGTTCCCCACCGGCCAGACGCAGACGATCAACATCCTGCAGTGGGACACCAACCAGCTCCCGCGCGTGTACGAGCGTTCGGACCAGCTCCCGCTCACCGACGAAGAGGTGCAGAAGCTCGTGAAGGCGGGCTTCGACACCGCGACGGTGGTGAAGATGATCGAAGAGCGCCGCTGCGCCTGTGACGCGTCCGCGGACGGCCTCATCAAGCTGAAGGAGGCCGGCGCCGCGAAGGAGATCATCGCCGCGGTGTCGCTGCACGGGCTCGCGCCGAACCGCTCGCTGGTGCTCGACGTGATCCTCGACTTCACCGGCCAGGGGAACCAGGCGCGCGAGGCCTTCCTCTACGTCTTCGCCGAGGACGGAGACATCACCCGGGTGATGACCGTCAACATCGCGGACCTGCTCGCGCGGAAGAACGCGCACGAGTCGATGGTGGATCAGTCGGACATCCTCATCGCGCGGCAGGTGCGGCGCATCCGGCTCCCCGGCGAGGTGCCGCTGAAGACCTACGGGAAGCGGACGCTGCTCGTGGCCACGTCCGCCAGCCCGGCCCTCACCCACCCGTCCGAGCTCACGCCCGCGGAGCGGAAGAACGCGCAGACCTACACGTTCGACTATCCCCGGACCTCGCTGCACAACGTCTGCCGCCTCACCGCGGGCTACCGGCGCGACCCGGTGCTGGCGCACAGGTGGAACTTCACCGGAAGCCGTTTCGAGTGCGAATGGAACTAGCCATGAAGACCCGTCTCCTCGTCCCCGCCGGGGCCCTCGCGCTGTCGCTGTTCGCCGGCGCCTGCAGCACGAACCGCGCGTACACGCGTGGCACCTACGAAGATCCGAACACCATCGAGATGCTCTCGGATCACTTCAACGAGAACGACCTGCAGCTCATCGCCAAGACGATGGTGAACAGCCTCGCGGAGAGCGCGGCGTTCCAGCAGATCCAGGGCCGCCCGGTCATCGTCATCGGCCGGATGAAGAACAGCACGTCCGAGCACATCGACATGAAGTCGCTCGCGGACAAGATGCAGGTGGACCTGATGAAGACGGGCAAGTTCGTCTTCACCGACAAGGACACGCGCAAGGACGTGGCGGAGGAGCTCGAGTACCAGGGCTCCGGCTACGTGGACCCGAACACGCAGAAGTCGCCGGGCCAGCAGATCGGCGCGGACTACATGCTGACCGGGGAGATCTCCTCGATCGTGCAGCAGGTCGGGCGCGACAAGATGGTCTATTACAAGATGACCACCAAGCTTCATAACCTCCGGACGAACATCATCGAGTGGTCCGAGGAGAAGCAGCTCCGCAAGAAGTTCGTGAAGAAGGGCGTGAGCTGGTAGCCGTCCATGCGCGCCGCGCTCCTCTTCCTTGTCGCGCTGCCGCTGTTCGGGTGCGCCACGGACTACGTGTCCCGCACGCGCGACGTGCGGCAGGCGTACGAGACCTACGACCACGCGGGCGCGCTCTCGCGGTTGGAGGCGGAGGAGAAGGCGAAGGGTGAGAAGGATCGTCTCCTCGTCCTCATGGACAAGGGGATGATCCTCCACGCGGACGGGAAGTACGCGGAGAGCATCAAGGTCTTCGCCGAAGCAGAGAAGCTCGCGGACGGGCTGGACCTCGTCTCCGTCTCGGAGGAGGCGGCCACGCTCGTCGCCAACGAGCGGCAGCGCGCGTACCGCGGCGAAGACTTCGAGCGGTTGATGATCAACTGCCTGCAGGCGCTGAACTACGCCGCGCTGGGGCAGGACGAGTCGGCGCTGGTCGAAGTGCGGCGGATGAACGAGCGGCTCCGCGTGATGATCGCGGAGCAGAAGAAGCCCTATCAGCAGCTCGCGGTGGCGAAGTACCTCGCGGGCGCGCTGTGGGAGGACCAGGGCGAGCTCGACTCCGCGTTCATCGACTACTGGCAGGCCTATGAGCGCAACCCGCGGCTCGAGCACCTCGCGGATGCGCTGCTGCGGCTGGCGAAGAAGACCGGACGCGAGGACCAGTACGAGCAGCTGCGGAAGGCCTTCCCGCACGCGAACGACGCGCCGCTCGGCAAGGACGAGGGCGAGGTGCTCGTGGTCATCGAGGCCGGGCTCTCGCCGCAGAAGGAGAGCTCGCGCAGCGCGAGCACCACCAACGCCGCGAACCTCGTCGTGGTCCCCGTGTTCAAGGACCGCGGCGTGCCCAGCCTCGCGCGGGTGACCCCCAGTGCCGGGCCGTCTGCGGCGGGCGTGACGGGCGTGACCGTGACCTCCGTCCGCGAGGTCGCGCACCAGCACCTCAACGAGCGCATCGGCCGCTACCTCGCGCGCGCCGTGGCAGGAACCGCGGTGAAGGCGGGCATCGCCGCGGGGGCGGGCGCGCTGACGAAGAGCGAAGAGGTGGGGCTGCTCGCGTTCTACCTCCTCACCTTGACCAACGAGGCGGACCTGCGGTCGTGGCTCTCGCTGCCGGCGGAGTTCCAGCTCGTGCGCGTGCGCATGCCCGCGGGCGCGCAGGAGGTCTCGGTCCAGTCGCGAGGCAGGACCACGCAGCACCCGGTGGAGGTCCGGCCGGGAAGGCTGTCGGTGGTGGTGGTGCGGCGGTACTGAGCTCGAGCCTCCGATCCGGGGCGACACGCCAGCACGAAGTGCGCCCGGCTCCGCTGATGCGCATAATCCGGGGCATGCGGTCCCTACACCGTGAGTACACGTGGCGCGAGTACCTCCGGGTGTCGGAGGACAGCAACATCAAGCTCGAGTACTGCGACGGCGAGATCTTCGCGATGGCGGGAGGCACGCCGGACCACGCGAGGCTCATCGCTCGCATGACCGCCGCAATCGGTAGCCAGCTCGGCAACCGGCCGTGCGACGTGTACAGCGCCGAGCTTCGGGTGAGGGTCGTAGCGACGGGCCTGGCGACCTATCCGGACGTCACGCTCGTCTGTGGCTCACGGGAGCTCGACCCCGAAGATCGCAACACGGTAACGAACCCCACGCTCATCGTCGAAGTGACGAGCGATTCGACGGAGGGCTACGACCGCGGCAAGAAGTTCGATCACTACCGGCAGATACCGAGCCTGCGCGAGGTGGTGTTCGTCTCTCACCGTCAGCCCCTGGTCGAGGTCTTCTACCGGCCGCCGAACGACCCGGAGGGCTCAGCGCCATGGCTTCGTGAAGAGGCGGGCGTCGGAGCGCAGCTCGTGCTGCGCTCGGTAGAGGCTCGGCTCGATGTGGACCGCCTCTACGCCGACATCGATCTGTCGGCGCAGGATTGACGAGGCCGACGAACGCCGACCGGCCGCAGGCCCCTCCGCGACCGCGCCTCGCGATTGTCCTCAGCGCCCGGGTGTGCGAAAGGGTCCGACCCCTCGCCTCGGGAACGCGGATCAAAGACCCGGGGCGCCTGACGCTCCCATGTCCACCGCCGTCCAGCTGGCCCTCTACTCCGCGATCATCGTGCTCGGCGCGCTCGCCGGTGCGCTGGTGCCGCTCCGCGCGAAGACCACGAGGCTCATCGCCTTCATGGCCTTCGCCGCCGGCATCATGTTCGGCGCCGCGTTCTTCCACATGCTCCCCGAGGCCTACCGCGGCGGCGGCTTCGGCGCCTTCTGGCTCCTGCCCGCGGGCTTCGTGTTCCTCTTCCTCCTCGAGCGCTACGTGCTCGTGCACGCCTGCGAGGAGCCGCCGGACTGCGCGGAGCACGTGCACTCCCCGGCGATGGGGATGACCGCGTTCCTCGGGCTCGCGGTGCACACGCTGTTCGACGGCGTGGCGCTGGGCTCGGCGATCGTGGAGGACGTGGGGCTCACCGCGTTCATCGCCATCACCGCGCACAAGGTCCCCTCGTCGCTCTCGCTGGCGGCGGTGCTCAAGGCGGAGGGCCGCAGCAACCGCAGCGTGCTCCTCTACGCCGCGCTCTACGGGCTGATGGTGCCCATCGGCGCGCTGCTCTGGTACGGGCTCTACGCGGTCGTTCCGTTCGAGAAGTTCTCGCCGCTCGCGCTCGCCTTCAGCGCCGGCTCGTTCCTCTACATCGCGGTCTCGGACCTGCTCCCGCACATCAACCGGCACGGGAAGGACAAGCGGCTGCGCAACGTGCTCGGGCTGCTGCTCGGCCTGGGGCTGATGGCGGTCCTCTCCGTGGTGCTGATGTCGCACGAGCACCATCACTGAGGCACCCAGCGCGCGATGACCGACGACCGCCGACGAAAGGCCCCGCTCACCGACTGGTACCGGCACCCGAAGTACTACGAGGCCATCTTCGGCCCCGACACCGAGCGTGAGCTCGACTTCCTCGAGGCGATGAACGCGCTGCACGGCACCGGCGGCGGCACCTTCCTCGAGCCTGCCTGTGGCGCGGGACGGTTGGTGGAGGCGGCGGTGCGGCGAGGGCACACCGTGGTCGGCTACGACCTCTCGCCGGAGATGCTCGACCACGCGAAGGCGCGCCTGCCGGCGAAGCTGCGGTCGCGCGCTCACCTCTCCCTCGACCGGATGCAGACCTTCTGTCCGCCCGAGTGGCGCGGGCGGATCGACCTCGCGTTCAGCCTCGTCTCCACCTTCCGCTACATCGACTCGGAGGAGGGCGCGCTCTCGCATCTGGAGAACACGCGCGCGCTGCTGAAGCCGGGCGGCCTCTACGTGCTCGGGTTCCACCTCACCGAATACGCGCGGGAGACGGTGGAGCACGAGCGCTGGGTGGGCCGCGTGGACGACGAGAGCGTGGTCTGCAACACGCGCGAGTGGCCGCCGGAGCGCAGGCTGCGCCGGGCGCGGATGCGGAACCGGCTGCGGATCAGCGGGCCGCGCGGCAGCTTCACCATCGAGACGAACTGGTACTTCCGCACCTGGAGCCAGAACGAGGCCGCAAGCCTCCTCGCGCGCGCCGGCTTCGAGCTGGTGGCGCTGCACGGCTTCGACGCGGACCTCTCCGAGCCGCAGTCGTGGACGGGCGACAGGCTCGACCGGCTGATGGTGCTCCGCCCGGCCTGACCGCTCTGCGCCCGCCGCGAACCCGCGCGAGCCCGGACGAAAAAGAAGAGGCCCGCCTCCACTGCTGGAAGCGGGCCTCGAACTCTTCAGCGGAACGCTACTGGCGCGAGACGACGACGGCCTTCGCGGTCGCCGGACGGCGGCGCAGCACCACCAGCCCGAGCATCATCAGCAGCGTCGCCGCGCTGAGGCCGAAGCCTCCGCCGGTGCTGCTGCAGCCCACGTCCGCGACCGGCTTCTTCACCTCGACGGCGAAGGAGCCGATGCCGCGGGCGCCGAGGCTGTCCTCGCCGTGCACGGCGAAGTTCCAGGTGCCGTTCGGGACGTCCTCGGCCACGGTGCCCTTCAGCTTGCCGTCCGCGGTCAGCTCCAGCCCCTTCGGCAGGCCGCCGGAGAAGAGCCGGAAGGTCTGCGTCCCGGCGCCGGAGCCCACGAACGCGAGGTCCACCGCGTCGCCCGGCGCGAGCACCGGAGGCGCCGCGGCCCAGGTCACGCGCAGGCCGTTGGAGTGGATGTTCACCACGTACGCCGCGGTGTCGGTGCGGCCCATGCTGTCGCGCACCTGCACGGTGAACTCGTAGCTGCCGGCGAGCGTGGGCTTGCCGGAGACGAGCCCAGTGGCGTTGTCCACGTGCGTCTCGAGCGTGAGGCCCGGCGGGAGCTTCCCGGCCGCGACCGACCAGACCAGCGGCGGCGAGAGCGTCATGCCGCCCGTCATCGCCGCGGCGAGATCCGCGAGGTACTCCTGACCGACCATGCTGTCCGGCAGCGCCAGCGCTGTGATCGCCAGCGCGCCCGAGGGGAGCACGCGGATCTTCAGCTGGCGCGAGGCCTCGGAGCCGAGCGAGCCGCGCACGCGCACGGTCAGCGTCGTCTCACCGTTGGCCACGCCGGGCTTCAGCGAGCCGCCGATGACGCCCGTCGCCGCGTCGAGCGTGAGCCCGTTGGGCAGCGTGCCCTGGGTGATGCTCCAGGTGAACGGCCGCACCCCACCGGTGGCGGAGAGCTGCGCCTGGTACACGAGCGAGGTGTTGTTCACCACCGGCGGGAGGTTCTGCGTGGTGATCGTGAGCTGTGTGCCCGCGGGCAGCGCGCGCACCGTGAGGATGCGCTCGGCGATGAAGCGGCCGCTCGTGGCGGTGACGCGGAACGTGTAGACGCCGTGCTCGGAGGGCGTACCGGCGAGCTCACCGGTTTCGGTGACCACGAGGCCCGGGGCCACCGTGGACGAGGTCCAGGTCACCGTGCCCGGCGCGTTCACCGCGGTGAGCTTCACGAGGTACGGCTGGCCCACGGTCGCGTCCGGCACGTTCAGCGTGGCGATCTGGAAGGCCTGGCCGGACACCGGGATCGCGGTGACCGTGGCGTTGCTGTTGTTCGTCTTGGACAGCTCGCTCAGCGCGTTGTCCGGATCGACCACGCAGCCGATGAAGTAGTTGCCGGCGGGGATGATGCCGGGCACGCGCACCAGCTCGGTGCGCTGATCGGACGCGGCGACCCCCAGGGTCACCGTGCGGCGCGCCACCGTCGAGCCGTCCGGCTCCACGAAGTGCAGGGCGAAGTCCTCGGTGGTGATGATGTTGTTCGCCGAGGCGAAGCAGGCGTACTCCACCGGCTGACCGGCGCTGGTGCCCACGTTGCGGATCTGCCGCTCGAGGAAGAGCGTGTCGCCCGCCGCCGCCGCGGGCGGGGTACGCACGCGCGCCAGCTCGTAGTCCTGCTGCGGCGTGCGCAGGCGGACCGGGCTGTCCACCAGCGCGGTGTTGTTGCTCTCGTTGATCTCGTGGATCGCGTTGAACGAGTCGAGCGTGATGAAGAAGTGGTAGTCGCCGGTGGTCCACGGCTGCGGCGGGTTCTGCTTGTCGTTCACGGGCAGCGTCACCGTGATGTCGTGCGTCACCGTCGCGCCCACCGCCACGCCCGGAATGGGCGCGTCCGCGAAGAGCTGGTCGAAGATGAGCGAGAGGTTGTTGTCCTTCGAGAGGACGACGCCCGCGTGCACCGGGATGGAGGCGAAGTTGCCCACGTTGCGCAGCGTGACGCGGAAGCGCGCCTGCTGGCCGAAGTCACCGGTGCGCTTGGAGACGCCGTTGAACACGTCCACGAGGTCCACGCTCACCGCCTCGAGGTCCGCCTGCTGGATGACCGTCTGCGTGGAGGAGGACGCGGTGTTGTTGTTCTCCAGCGCCTCGGCGACCTCGTTCAGCGGGTCGATGATCAGGCCCCAGTTCACCTGACCGCCGAGGATGCCGGGCGGCAGCGTGACCGGGATGACGAGGTTGTGCGTCTGACCGCCCGGGAAGGTGAGCGTGTTCGTGTACACCACCTGGTCCTGCGGCGTGATGTTGCCGGTGCGCGAGGCGACGATGCGGAAGGTGACCGGCCGCAGCTGGCCCTGCGCGTCCACCACCCCGTCCACGCCCTGGTTGAACATGTTCACGGTGAGGTTGAACGTGTTGCCCGGCTGCGCGTTGGTGGGGCCGTTGCTGATCGACGACGCGACGAGGTCCACGCCGTTGATGAAGGTGTTCGCGGTGGCGCGGGTGTTGTTCAGCTCGTCGAACTCGCTGACCTGGCCGCAGTTGGTCGAGCAGCCCGTCGTCGCGTGCGGGTCCGCCTCGATGATCACGTAGTACGCGCCGGGGGGCGGACGCGGGCTGATCACGATGGAGTCGGACGTCGCCGTTGCCGAGCCGGTAGGCCCGAGGCTGATCGGCGTGGTGGAGGTCCACAGCAGCGTCGAAGACGGCCCGATCGTCTGCGTGGTGGAGAGCCACACCCGCCACTGGAAGTTGCCCGTCTGCACCGCGCCGCGGTTGCGGAACTCGCCGGTGGCGGTGAACTCCAGCGTGTTCGGCGCGGGGTTTGTCGCCATGACCACCGTGGTGGAGTCCACGAGGATGTCCGGCACGTTCGGCGGCGCGATCTGGAACGCGGTGCCGCCGTTGTTGAACGTCACCCAGGTGCTGGTGGTGTTCGACGTCGCGGAAGAGCCGCTGCGCATGCGCGCCTGCCACTTCCACGCGCCCACCGTGGGCTGGAAGACGAGGCCCACGGACTCGACGTCAGTGGCCGCCTTGTTCCCGATGAACACGCCCGCCGAGTGCGTGGCGTTGCCGGTGAAGGGCGAGCCCGCCGGGGCGATCTCGATCTCCATGTCGTACCAGCCGGTGCCGTTCGTGGCGCCGGGCATGGTCGCGGTGATGAACACGTCCGTGCCGGTGGGATGCAGCGTCCCGGGCTGCAAGGTGGGGCCCGTGCCGGAGCCGATGTTCTGGCGCAGCAGCGTGGGGACGACGGGGTGCGTCGCCAGCGCGCTCGCGGGCACGAGGGCCACGAGCGCAAAAGCAGCGGCGGCAACCGCGTGCCGGAGTGGAAGAGTTCGCATGAGCTTTCCGTGATCGATTCGTATGAGGGGTCTGCGTGCTGACCCGGCCCGAAGGGGGCGAATCGTCCGGCATAGCGCACACATGGTCAAGCAAAGCCGGACGTGGTTGCACGGCTGCTCCACGACCCGGCCGGTCGCGACTTTCCCCTCACGCCACGACGCGGTCCGTCATCAGCCGCGCGACGTCACCGGCCGCGAAGCCGAGCAGCTCATGCAGCACTTCGGTCGTGTGCTCGCCGAGCTGCGGAGGAGGACGCGAAGGCTCGGCAGGAGAGCCAGCGTGCAGCGGAGAGCCGAGCAACGTGATGCGTCCCGCCACTGCGTGCACGAGCTCTTCGATCATCCCTCGCGCGTGAAGCTGCGGGTGCGACAGCGCAGTGGGCAGGTCGGAGATCTCGCCCGCGGGGATGCCTGCCTTCTGTAGGTGCGCGACCCACTCGGAGGCACATGCAGTGGAGAAACGCGGCTCGAGCTCGCTCGCCAGCGCATCGCGATGCTCCACGCGCGAGCGGTTCTGACGGAAGCGTTCGTCCTCTGCGAGCGCGGGCACACCGAGGACCTCGCACAGCTTCGCGAACTGCACGTCGTTGCCCACCGCCACGTTGAACGCGCGATCGGACGCCCGGTAGGCCTCGTACGGCGCGATCGACGGATGGCGGTTGCCCATCCGCATCGGGTTCTTGCCGGCGATGAGGTGCGCCGCGGCCTGGAAGGTCAGCACCTGCGTCGTCGCATCGAGCATCGACACGTCGAGGAAGCGTCCCTCGCCGGTGCGCTCGCGTTCGTAGAGGGCGAGGAGGATCGTCTGGAACGCGGTCATGCCGGTGAGCAGATCGCTGATCGACACGCCGACCTTCATCGCCGGACCGTCGGCCTCGCCGGTGAGGTGCTGCAGGCCGGAGAGCCCCTGGATGACGACGTCGTAGCCGGGGAGCTTCGTCCACTCGGGCAGCCCGCCGTGGCCGAAGCCGCTGATGGAGCAATAGATGAGGCGAGGGTTCTCCGCGCGCAGCGCCTCGTGACCGAGTCCGAGCCTCTCCGCGACGCCGGGCCGGAAGTTCTCCACGAGGATGTCGCACTTCGCCGCGAGCCGCTGCACGAGCTTCACGCCGTCCGGATGCTTGAGGTCCACCGCCACCGAGCGCTTGTTGCGGTTGATCGAGAGGAAGTAGGTGGAGACGCCCTCGATGAACGGAGGCCCGAAGGCGCGCGTGTCGTCTCCCTTGCCCGGCTCCTCGATCTTGATCACGTCGGCGCCCATGTCGCCGAGGTTCATGGTGCAGAAGGGCCCGGAGAGGACCCGGGAGAGATCGAGGACGCGGAGGCCTTGGAGGGGGCGCATGAGCGGGGGAACATAGCCGCGGGCGCGGAGAAACTTGGCGATCCCCTCGCGTGGGGCTATTCGATCCGGCCATGAACACCGACATCCGGGCGCTCACGGAGCGCGTCCGCGAAGAGAGCGCGTTCGTCGACGGCATCTTCGCGGAGGTGGGGAAGGTCATCGTCGGCCAGCGCTACATGGTGGAGCGCACGCTGATCGGCCTGCTCACGGGCGGCCACGTGTTGCTGGAGGGCCTTCCGGGCCTGGCGAAGACGCTGACGGTGCGGACGCTGGCGGACACGGTGAATGCCGCGTTCATGCGCATCCAGTTCACGCCGGACCTGCTGCCCGCGGACCTCGTGGGCACGACGATCTACAACCAGCACTCCGGCCAGTTCACCGTGAGGCGCGGGCCCGTCTTCGCCAACGTGATCCTCGCGGACGAGATCAACCGCGCGCCGGCGAAGGTGCAGTCCGCGCTGCTGGAGGCGATGCAGGAGCGTCAGGTCACCATCGGCGATCAGACCTTCCAGCTGCCGTCGCCGTTCATCGTGCTCGCCACGCAGAACCCCATCGAGCAGGAGGGCACCTATCCGTTGCCCGAGGCGCAGGTGGACCGCTTCATGCTGAAGGTGAAGGTGGGCTACCCCACGCGCGAGGAGGAGAAGCAGATCCTCGACCGGATGAGCGCGGGCCGGGCGCCTTCGGCCACCCGCATCGTCACCACCGAGCAGGTCGCGCGGGCGCGGCAGATCGTCAGCGAGATCTACGTGGACGAGAAGGTGAAGGACTACATCCTCAACCTCGTGTTCGCCACGCGCGAGCCGGTGAAGTACGGGCTGAAGGATCTGACCGATCTCATCGAGCACGGCGCCTCTCCGCGCGCGACGATCTACCTGACCCAGGCGGCGCGGGCGCACGCGTTCTTGAAGCACCGCGGCTTCGTCACCCCGGACGACGTGAAGGCGATTGGCTTCGATGTGCTGCGGCACCGCGTCTCGCCGACGTACGAAGCGGAAGCGGAAGACCTCACCAGCGAGAAGCTCATCCAGCGCATCTTCGACCGGGTCGAGGTGCCCTGAGCGACCATGCTCCCGCAGGAGCTCATCAAGCGGATTCGGCGCCTGGAGATCACCACCCGCAAGGTGGTGTCGGACTCCATGGCAGGCCAGTACCACTCGGTCTTCAAGGGCCGGGGCATGGCGTTCAGCGAGGTGCGCCAGTACCAGCCCGGCGACGAGATCCGCACCATCGACTGGAACGTCACGGCGCGGATGAACGAGCCGTACGTGAAGGTCTTCGCCGAGGAGCGCGAGCTCACCGTCGTGCTCCTGGTGGACGTCAGCGCGTCGAAGGAGTTCGCCTCGCGCGGACAGAGCAAGTCGGAGATCGCCGCCGAGGTCGCCGCGCAGATCGCGTTCAGCGCCATCGCGAACAACGACCGGGTGGGGCTCATCCTCTTCTCGGATCGGGTGGAGCACGTCATCCCGCCGAAGAAGGGCCGCAAGCACGTGCTTCGCGTCGTCAGCGACATCCTCGCGTTCAAGCCGCAGGGGAAGGGGACGGATCTCGGCGCGGGCCTGACCTACCTCTCGCGCATCGCGCCGCGGAAGACGATCACCTTCCTCATCTCGGATTTCCTCGTGCCGCAGATGGAGAAGCCGCTGCGCATCGTCAGCCGCAAGCACGACCTCGTGCCGGTGGTGATCAGCGATCCATTGGAGGAGGAGTTCCCGAAGCTCGGGCTCGTCGCGCTGGAGGATCCGGAGACCGGCGAGCGCATCGTCGTGGACGCGAGCGATCCCTTCGTCCGCGGCGAGTTCGCGAAGCTCATGGGCGGCGCGCGCGAGGAGCGGCGCCGGCTCTTCAAGAAGCTCGAGCTGGACAGCGTGGAGCTGAAGGCCGGCGAGGACTACGTCAACGCCATGGCCCGCTTCTTCCGCATGCGCGCGCGGAGGATGAAGTGAACGCCGCGCTTCTCGCGATCGTTGCGGTCTTCGCTGCCGCTCCCGTGGAGGTGAAGCAGACGGTGGCGCCGGAGAAGGTGCTGCTCGGCGAGCCCTTCACGCGGACGCTGGAGCTCACCCACGCGTCCGAAGAGCGCTGGGAGCTTCGGCCTCCGACCGGCGACGGTGCGTTCGAATTGCTCGAGGTCCAGCGGCGCCGCACCGACGGACCGCGCACTGCGACCACCACCTACACGGTGCGACTGAGCGCCTTTGAATTGGGCGAGCTCACGCTGCCGCCGCTGACCTTCGAGGTCGCCACGCAGGATGGCGAGTCGCAGTGGAAGTCCCCCGAAGCGAAGGTGACGGTCGCCTCGTCGCTGCCGCCGGATGCGGAAGAGAAGGGCGCGGGCTTCTACGACATCCGTCCGCCGCAAGCGGTGCCGGTGCCGTCCTACGCGCTGCTCTGGTTCCTCGGTGGGCTGCTCGCCGCCGCGCTGCTCGCGTACCTCCTCTATAGGTGGTGGAAGCGCCCTCGTCCGCCCGCGTCCCTGAAGCCTGCCGCGCCTGCGCTGCCGCTCGCCGTTCGCACGCGCAACGCCCTGGATGCGCTCGCCGCGGAGCGCCTCCCGGAGCAGGGACGCAGCAAGGAGTTCTACGTCCGCCTCAGCGACATCGCGCGCGGCTATCTCGGCGAGCGGTATCGCGTCGAAGCGTTGGAGTGCACGACCAGCGAGCTGATGGAGCGGCTCGGGCCGGTGCGCGACGAGTCGTTGCCGAAGGAGGCGCTCTCGCAGTTCCTCTTCGACGCGGACCTCGTGAAGTTCGCCAAGGCCGAGCGCACGCCGCAGGACGCGCAGGCCTCGCTGCAGTTCGCCTACCACCTCCTCGCGGTGACCACGCCCGCCGCCGCGCCCAACCCCACCGACCCGAAGCCGCCGTCCGATGCCCCCCAGCGATAGCTTCCACAGTCCCTGGGCATTCCTGCTCCTCGCGGTGATTCCGCTGGTCCTCTTCTGGGCCTGGCGCGAGCACAAGACGCGCGCGGTGCTCCGCTTCAGCGCGGCCCACGTCTTCGCGCGAAAGGGCCGAGGCATTCGTCCGTATCTCCTCCCGCTGCTCCCGGTCCTGCGCGTGGCGGGCATCGCCCTCGCGGTCGTCGCCATCGCCCGGCCGCAGACGCGCGACAACCGCGTGCGTGACCTCTCGGTCGAGGGCATCGACATCGTCATCGCGTTCGATCTCTCCACCTCGATGGAGGCCGCCGACTTCCGCCCGCAGAACCGGCTCTACGTCGCGAAGCAGGTGCTGGTGGAGTTCCTCGGCCAGCGCGTGAACGATCGCATCGGACTGGTGGTCTTCGCGGGCGAGGCGATCACGCAGGCGCCGCTCACGCTCGACTACGAAGTGCTGCGTGAAGTCGTGCGCCAGATCCGCACCCGCGTGCTCCCGGACGGCACGGCCATCGGCGACG
This sequence comes from Pseudomonadota bacterium, assembly GCA_023423535.1. Lineage (GTDB taxonomy): Bacteria > Myxococcota > Myxococcia > Myxococcales > Myxococcaceae > JAFAFL01. The sequence continues at coordinate 22,139 of JAFAFL010000105.1, read as the reverse complement.
CGGTGGCGGTCTCGCTCAACCGGCTGCGCGACTCGGACGCGAAGAGCCGCGTGGTCATCCTCCTCACCGACGGCGACAACAACGCGGGCAAGTTCGCGCCCCTCGACGCGGCGGCGATGGCCAAGGCGCTCGACATCCGCATCTACACGATCCTCGTCGGCAAGGGGGGCAAGGTCCCGTTCCCCGTCGGGCGAGATCTCTTCGGCAACGTCGCGTACCGGGACATGGAATTGCCGGTGAACCCGAAGCTCCTCGAGGAGATGAGCGCGCTCACCGGCGGCGAGAGCTACGTCGCCACCGACCGCGCGGAATTGGAGAAGGGCCTGCGCTCGGTGCTCGACTCGCTGGAGCGCTCGAAGCTGATGGAGGGCGGCGCGGCCGCGAACTACGCCGAAGACTTCCACCCGTGGCTCTTGTGGGCCTTCCTCCTGCTCGCGCTCGAGTTCCTCCTCCGCCGCAGCGTGTTGAGGGTGTTCCCGTGACCGTGACCATGAGCGGCAACGGCACCGCGACTCTGGCGATGGCCTTCCTCGATCTCGCCCCGTGGCGCTTCCGCCTGCTCGGCTACGACGCCGGCTTCGCGAAGCCTGCCTATCTCGCGCTGGGCGTGGCGGTGGCAGTGCTCGCGCTCCTCGGACTGTGGGCCGCCCTGCGCCGCGAAACGCAGGTCAACAAGCTCCTCGGAGAGCGCTTCGCGGCACAGCTCGCGCCGGGTGTCTCGACCGTGCGGCCGCTGCTGCAGACCGGGCTCTACGCGCTGGGCCTGATGCTGCTGGTGGTCGCGCTCGGGCAGCCGGAGTGTGGCTCGCACACGGAGCTGGTGAAGCGGCAGGGCATCGACGTGGTGGTCGCGCTGGACGCGTCGAAGTCGATGCTCGCGCGAGACGTTCAGCCCTCCCGCCTCGAGCGCGCGAAGCTGGAGTTGATGACGCTGCTCGACGAGCTGAAGGGCGACCGCGTGGGCCTCGTGGTCTTCGCCGGCGACGCGTTCATCCAGAGCCCGCTGACGTCCGACTACGCCGCGGTGAAGCTCTTCCTCAAGGCTGTGGATCCGGACGACATGCCGCAGGGTGGAAGCGACGTGGGCGGCGCGCTCCTGCTGTCGGAGACCGTGCTCGCCAACGCGGATCGCCAGACGGGCGACAAGGTGGTGGTGCTCCTCACCGACGGCGAAGACTTCGGCGGCGGGCTCGACGAGGCGCTTGAGAAGCTGAAGGCCTCCAACGTGCGCGTGTACGCGGTGGGCATCGGCTCCGAGACCGGCGAGCCCATCCCGCTCCTGAACAAGAACAAGGAGGTCGTCGGCTACAAGCGCGATCGCATGGGCCAGACGGTGCTCACGCGGCTCGACTCGGGCGGGCTCCGGCGCATTGCGGACATGACCTCCGGCGAGTACTTCCACCAGGCGCGCGGTGTGGCCATGTCGCAGGTCATCGAGCGCATCGACAAGCTGCAGAAGCAGGAGCTCGAGAGCCGCATGTCGGTGCGGTACGCGCAGGTGTTCCAGGAGTACGCGCTGCCCGGTCTGGCGCTCGTCGTGCTGGGGATGCTCGTGAGGCCGTCGCGTCGGAAGGCGCCACCGAAGGCCTCGCAGAACGCGGCGGCGCACAGAACGAAGCAGGCCACGCGAGAAGCGGAGCGCGCCCCATGAGTCGCGCCGTGTTCTCACTCCTTCTGGCCACGGTGCTCGTCGGCGCCGCCGCCACGCCGCCTCCGCGCGATCGCGAGCTGGGCCTCCTCGAGAAGAACCACCCCACCGTCGCCCGCGGCATGCGCGCGTACGAAGAGGGCCGCTTCGAAGATGCGCTCGCCGCGTTCGAGGCCGCGAAGCGCGAGCTGCCCGCCTCGGCGGTGCTCGACCACAACATCGGCAACGCGCACTACAAGCTCGGCCGCTACGAGGAAGCGGAGAAGGCCTGGCTGCGTGCGACGTCGTCGGCTGCCGATGATCCCTCGCTGCGGCAGAAGGGCTTCTTCAACCTCGGCAACGCGTACGCGGCGCAGGAGAAGAACAAGGAAGCGATCGGGATGTACCGCAAGGCGCTCGCGCTCAATCCGTCAGACGCGGAGGCGCGGCACAACCTCGAGGTGCTGCTCCGCAAGATCCCGCCGAAGAGCGACTCCCCCACCAACGGTGATAGCGGCTCGGACGGTGGGCAGGACGGCGGCACCGACGGTGGCAACCCGGACGGTGGGCAGGATGGCGGTACGGACGGTGGCTCTCCGGATGGTGGGCAGGACGGCGGCCAGCAGGACGGCGGCGAGGGCGATGGCGGTCAGCCGGACGGTGGCAGCGACGGAGGCCAGCCGCAGGACGGCGGCCAGAGCGATGGCGGCGAGGGCGATGGCGGAACCTCTCCCGACGGCGGCTCACCGGACGGCGGCAGCGGCGACGGTGGCACCGACGGAGGCTCGGGCGATGGCGGCAGCCCGGATGCCGGCGCGGACGGCGGCTCTGACGACAAGGCAGGCGACGGAGGACTCACCGACGGCGGGGCGCCCGACGCAGGTCCGCAGGATGGCGGACAGGGAGACTCGTCCTCACGAGACGGAGGCACCCCGGACGCGGGCTCTCCCGATGCAGGCTCGAACGAAGGCCAGCAGAACGCTGAGTCCTCGCCGGACGGCGGTCAAGCAGACGAGGTGAGCCGCCAGGAGGCCGAGAACCTCTTGGACTCGATGCGCCAGAACGAAAAGAATCACCAGCTGTGGCGCTTCCAGCAGCCCCGGAAACCGAGGCCCGGCAATGACAAGGACTGGTGACGCCCTCATCGCGGCCGCGATCCTTCTCGCGCTTGCGGTCGCCACGCCCGCCCGCGCCCAGGACGAGAGCCTCGAGTTCTACCAGACGGCCGATCGCGCCGAGGTCGGCATCGAGGACACGCTCCGCGTCACGGTGGTGCTGCAGAACGCGCCGCGCGGCTCGAAGCTGGAGCTGCCCTCGTTCGATGGCTTCGAGGTGCTCTCGCGTTCGCCGATGGAGCAGACCTCCATCAACATGAGCGGCGGTCAGACACAGATCCTGCGCATCACGCAGTGGGTGATCGTGCTGCGTCCGCAGAAGCTCGGGAAGCTGACCATCGGCGCCTCGCAGCTCGTCGTCGGAAGCGAGAAGCACGTCACGCAGCAGCTCACGGTGACGGTGAAGCAGGGGAGCCTCGCGCCGCCGCAGGCGAAGGGCGGACGCAGGCAGCAGGTGCCGGATCCCTTCGCGGACCTCTTCGGGCCGCAAGGGCCGGGCAACATCCCCAACCCCTTCGGCGGCTTTCCGGAGCCGGAGATCCCGCGCAGCGACTCGGATCTCTTCCTGCGCACGTACCTCGACACGGACGAGGCCTACGTGGGCCAGCAGGTGTCGATGACGGTCTATCTCTTCAGCCGCGTGGATCTCGCGAGCGTGGAGAGCGTGACCTTCCCGCAGCTCGAAGGTTTCTGGAGCGAGGACATCGACAGCCCGACGAACCTCACCTCCGAGCAGCGCAACATCAATGGCATCCCGTACCGCGCCTATCTGCTGAAGCGGAAGGCGCTCTTCCCGACGCGAGCGGGCAAGCTGGAGATCGCGCCGGTGCAGTCCGAGGTCACGACGGGCTTCCTCTTCGCGGGCCACAAGGTGAGCCGGAAGGGGAACAAGGTCACCTTGAACGTGAAGCCGCTTCCGCCCGGTGCGCCGGACGGCTTCGCGGCGACGAACGTGGGGCGGTGGAAGCTCTCAATGGACGTGACGCCGCAGGACGTGACGCTCGGCGAGCCCGTCACCGTGCGTGTCTTCCTCGAGGGCCGCGGCAACGTGAAGAACACGCCCGTCCCCCGCGTGACCGCGCCCCCTTCGTTCCGCCTCTACGATCCGACGACCACCGACAAGGTCAGCACGCGCAGCGGCGTCTACGGCGGCCGTCGCACCCAGGAATACATCGCGATGCCGAGCCAGACGGGGAGCTTCACCTTCCCCGAGCTGACCTTTCCCTTCTTCAATCCGGAGACGCGCCAGTACGAGATCGCGCGCACCGAGCCCATCACCGTGCGCGTGGCGCCGGGCGCGGGCGGGAACAATCAGGCGAACGCGGCGAATGCGCCGGACGGCACCGGCAACGCTTCGACGACTGACGCCGCAGGTCCGAAGAACGTGCTGACCTCCGACGGCATCCATCCGTTGCGTCACGCAGGAGCGGGCGCGGGGGCGGGCTCTCTCACCACGCAAGGTCCTCCACCCTGGCGCGAGGGCTGGTTCCTCCCGCTGCTGCTCTCGCCCATCGGCCTGTGGATGGCGCTGGGGCTCGTCGGCTTCGCGCGTGCGCGGCTGGGCAAGGAGGACGCGGGCGCCGCTCGACGGAAGCAGGCGAAGGCTGCGCGTCGTCGTCTCTCCGAAGCGGAGAAGCTGCGCGACTCCGGCAGCGCGGAAGCCTTCTTCGCCGAGGTCGAGCGTTCGGTGCACGCGCTGCTTCAGGCGCGCTTCGGCGAGCCGTTCCAGGGCTTCACCCACGCGCAGCTGGAAGCGAAGCTCGCCTCCCACGGCGTCTCCTCCGAGACCTCCCAGAAGGTGCGGCACGTGCTCGAGACCTGCGAGCTCGGACGTTACGCGCCGGGTGCCGCGGACAGCGCAGCGCGTGAGAAGTTGCTCGAGGACGCGGAGGCGGCGCTGGAGGCGCTGGAGCGCAAGTGACGGCCGCCCCGTTCAATGCAGCCTTGCTGACCACGCTGCTCATCACCGCGCCGCTCGCCCTCGCGCAGCCGGCGGAGCCCTCCTTCTACACGCCGGACGAAGCGCGCCAGCTCTTCGCCCAGGGCGCCGCGGCGTACGAGCAGGCCGAATACGACCGGGCAATGGAGCTGTGGAAGAGGCTCGCGGATCGCGGCTACGGCGGCCCGGACGTCCTCTACAACCTCGGCACCGCGGCGCTGCGGAAGGGTGATCTGGGGCAGGCGGTGCTCTACCTCGAGCGCGCGCGGCGAGCCGGTGGCGACGGCGAGGACCTCATGTCCAACCTGAAGCTCGCGCGCGCCCGCCAGACCGACGAAGTGGTGGGCGCCGGAGCGGACGAGACCTTCCTCGAGCGCCTGGCCTTCGCGACGCCCCGCGATCTCTTCATCGGCGTCTTCCTCTTTGCATGGCTCGGCGGCTGCGCCTTCGTCTTTCTCTTCCGCTGGCTGAAGCCGGGCCGCCGCACCTGGGCCGCCATGCTCGCCGGCTCGCTGCTCGTGCTGGCGATCCCGACCGGCGGTGTGGTGGCAGCGCATGTTTTCGTCGCGGAACGTGTTCGAAGCGGCGTAGTGACGGTCCCGACCCTTCAAGCGCGTGAGCTGCCCACCGGCGTCTCGCGCGTGTCGTTCGAGGTCCACGCGGGGCTGAAGGTGCGGCTGCTGGAGACGGAAGGTCGATACGTGCGCATCCGGCTCCCCAACGGGCTCGTCGGCTGGGCGGAGCGGGAAGGGATCACGCAGATATGATCGAGGTGAAGAACGTCTCGAAGGTGTACCGGCGCGGGCGCACCGAGCTGAAGGCGCTCTCCGTCGAGCACCTCCACGTGCCGAAGGGGCAGTTCCTCTCGGTCATGGGCCAGTCTGGCTCGGGCAAGAGCACGCTGCTGAACCTCCTCGGCGCGCTGGACGTCCCCACCGCGGGCTCGCTCACCATCGACGGCCGCGAGCTCTCCAAGCTGCGCGACTCGGACCTCGCGCGTTTCCGCCGCGAGCGCCTCGGCTACATCTTCCAGTTCTTCAACCTGCTCCCCACGCTCACCGCGCTGGAGAACGTCATCCTCCCCGGCCTGCTCTCCGGCCGTCCCCGCGGCGAGCTGGAGGGGCCCGCGCGCGAGCTCCTCCACCGCGTCGGCCTCAAGGGCCGCGACCACCACCGTCCCGACGAGCTCTCCGGCGGCGAGATGCAGCGGGTCGCCGTGGCGCGCGCGCTGCTCATCCAGCCCGCACTGCTGCTCGCCGACGAGCCCACCGGCAACCTCGACTCGCGCACCGGCGTGGAGGTCCTCCGCCTCATCCGCGAGGCCACCCGCGAGCGCAACCTCACCGTGGTGATGGTCACCCACGACGAGAAGGCCGCGGCCGTGGGCGATCGCATCGTGCGCTTGAAGGACGGCGTCATCGTCGGCGACGAGCTGGTGACGAACGGGGAGGGCGTGGCGGCTTAACGTCGTCCGGCACCCGTCATGCTCCAGCTCCTCCGGCTCGTCTCCGTGCGCCACCTGTTCGGCGCGCCGCTGCGCACTGCGCTGACCATCCTCGGCGTGGCCGTGGGCGTGGCCACGATGGTGGGCATCGCCGCGATCAACGAGACGGTGCTCGACGCCTTCCGCTCCACCGTGGACACCATCGCGGGCAAGGCGGACCTCACCGTCGCCGGCAGCGCCTCGGGCTTCGACGAAGAGCTCGTGGAGACCGTGCGCCAGACGCCCGGCGTCACCGCGGCGAGCGGCGGCATGACCGTCATCGCCCCCGTGGCAGGCTCTCCCGGCGAGAGCCTCTACGTGATGGGCGTGGACCTGCTCGACGACGGCTACTTCCGCGACTACCAGGCGAAGGAGGGCGACATCTCCGCGATGGCGGAGGATCTCGAGTTCCTCAACAGCACCGACCGGATGCTCGTCGCCGAGCGCTTCGCCGAACGCCACGGCCTGAAGGTCGGCGACACCTTCGGGCTCGTCACCCGCGAGGGCGCGAAGGACTTCATCGTCCACGCGCTGATCGCCGAATCCGGCCCGGTGAAGGCCTTCGGCGGCTCGGTGGGCATCATGTACATCGGCTCCGCGCAGGAGGCGTTCGGGCGCGGCCGCACGGTGGATCGCATCGACGTGGCGGTGGACGGCACGGTCGGCGTGGAGGCGGTGCAGGCGTCCCTGCGGACCGCGCTCGGCACCCAGTTCGAGATCGAGCGCCCGAGCCGCCGCGGCGGCAGCGTGGCGAAGATGGTGCGCTCCTTCCAGCTGGGCCTGAACATCGGCTCGGGCGTGGCGCTGCTGGTGGGCGTGTTCCTCGTCTACAACACCATCTCCATCGGCGTGCTGCAGCGGCGCCGCGAGATCGGAACCCTGCGCGCCATCGGCGCCACCCGCACCTCGCTCCGCGCGCTCTTCACGCTCGAAGCACTCGTCCTCGGCATCATCGGCACGGTGCTCGGCCTCCCGTTCGGCGTGCTCATCGCGCGCGCGGCCATCGGCTTCGTGGAGGACGCGGTCACCTCCCTCTACGTGAACGTGAACGCGGGCGAAGTGACGGTCGGCCCGCTGCAGCTCGGCCTCGGCATCTTCTTCGGCGTGGTGGGCAGCGCGTTCGCGGCCCTGCAGCCTTCGTGGAAGGCCTCCGAGGTCCAGCCGGTGGAGGCCCTGCGCCGAGACGCCGCGGTGGGCGCGGACGTGCGCCGGATCCCGCGCGCCGCCACCGTGGGCGGTGTGCTCCTGCTGCTCGCGGTCTGGCCGCTGACCCTCATCCCGCCGCCGCTGGAGAACGTCCCCGTCGGCGGCTACCTCGCGATCTTCGCGACCTTGATGGGCGCCACGCTGCTCGCGCCGGTGCTCCTGCGCTACCTGCAGCCAGTCTTCGCGCGGCCGGCGCAGGCGCTGCTCGGCGTCAGCGGCAGGCTCGCGGCGGACAACTTCTCCCGAGCCCCCGGACGCACCGCGGTCCCCGTCGCCGCCCTCGCGATCGGCGTGGCGATGACCGTCTGCATCGGCGGCTTCGTGGGCTCGTTCCGCGTCGCCTCGCTCAAGTGGATCGAGCAGTCCGTTCCCGCGGATCTCTTCGTCACCTCGTCCGCGAAGCTCGGCGGGGTGAAGAACGTGCCCATGTCCCCGGACATCGGCCTCGAGATGGAGAAGCTGCCAGGCGTGGAGTCGGTGGACTTCGTGCGCCTCTTCCAGCACGACGTGCTCGACCTGCGCGTGTACCTCATCTCGCTGCGGCCGGAGATCTACTACGCGCACTCGCACTCCACGATCCTCGCGGGCCGGAACCCCACCGCCGAGGAGCGCGCGAAGGGCCACGTCACCGTCTCCGAGAACCTCGCGCGGCGCCGCGACCTGAAACCCGGCGACACCTTCCCGCTGCACACGCCCGGCGGCACGCAGACGCTGACGGTCGGCGCGGTGATCATCGACTACACCAGCGACCAGGGCGCGATCTTCATGGACCGCGACCTCTTCATCTCCTGGTTCGGCGACGACCGGGTGGACACCTTCGAGGTCTACCTGAAGGACGAGTCCCAGCTGGAGAGCGTGCGCCAGGCGATCACCGCGCGCTGGGGCCAGCAGTACGACCTCTACGCGCTCTCGAACAACGAGCTGCGCGACGAAGCCATGGGCATGGTGGACGCCGCCTTCGCGGTGACGAACGCGATGGAGGCGGTGGCGGTGCTGCTCGCGCTGCTCGGCGTCATCAACACGCTGCTGGCCGCGGTGCTCGACCGCACGCGCGAGATCGGCCTGCTCCGGGCCATCGGCGCCGCGCGCGGCCACATCATCCGGCTCTTCACCGGCGAGGCCGCGCTCATCGGGCTCACCGGCGGGCTGCTCGGGGTGACCACCGGATCGGTGATGGGCCTCATCGTCACCCACGTGGTCGGCACCCAGGGCACCGGCTGGTCCTTCCCATTCGTCTTCCCCGTGGGCATCGCGGTTCAGATGGTGCTCGCCGCGAGCGTCTGCGCGGTGCTCGCCGGCATCTACCCGGCGCGGCGCGCGGCAGGCCTCGACGTGGTGGACGCGCTCGCCTACGAGTAGCCGCCGGCCTCAGTGACCACCTGTTGACGCAAGGCGCTGTCGCACAAACGCCTACTGCTGGCGGAGCGACAGAGGCCCGTGGGTATAGTGCCACCCATGGGGGCGTTCAGCTCGGGATTCAACATTCTGCTCGTGGAAGACGAGCCGGTGATCCGTGAGCTGGTGCGCAGCATGCTCAGCGACGGCGAGGTCCAGGTCACCTGCGCGGAGAACGGCGTGGAGGGCCTCAAGCTCGCGCGCGGCGGCGCCTTTGACCTCATCCTCCTCGACGTGGTGCTGCCCTTGATGGACGGCATCACCGTCTGCCGGATGATGAAGAGCGACCCCGTCACGCGCGCGGTCCCGCTCTACATGCTCACCGCCAAGGCGCGAAAGAGCGACATCGACACCGCCACCCGCGCGGGCGCGGACGGCTACATCCAGAAGCCCTTCCGGAGCCTCGAGCTGATGGCACTGGTCACGCGGCTGCGCGAAGAGCGCGAGACCGCCGCCGCCGGTTGATGCGGCCTACGGCAGCCGAGGGTGGAGAAACCGCGCGAGCGCGAACATGTCGTCCCAGTCGAGCCCGTCGAACTCGAGCGCGATGCCGTCGCCGTCGAGCCTGCGCACGATGCAGCCGCACACCACCTCGCGGTCGTTCGGCAGGGGCAGCACGACGGTGCAGCGCCCCACGTTGCCCAGCGCGTCGCACTGCACGTAGAGCCCGTTCATCGAGAGGTTCTCGGCCTTGGCGATGATCGGCCGGCCGCCCACGAGCAGCTTGACCATGAAGCCTGCGTCCACGCGCGGGTGGAAGCGCTCACGAGAGGGTTGGGTCTCGGTGACGTGCATGCGACGCTCCTTCATGCGGCCGCCCTATACGCGTCCGCGGGCCGAGCGACGAGTCTGTACCGCCCTGTAGCGAGCGCAAATTTCTGGAGGCGCCGGTGACCGTTGGGAAGGTGGGGTTGGTGCTGTCGGGCGGCGGCGCGCGCGGAGCCTACGAGGCCGGCGTCATCCGCTACCTCCGAGAGGAGCTGCCGAAGAGCCTGGGCGCGCACGTGCCGCTGGACATCCTCTGCGGCACGAGCGTCGGCGCGATCACCGCCTGCTTTCTCGCCGCGACGATGGACAGCCCGGACACGCAGGGCAAAGAGCTCGCGGAGATGTGGGGCGAGCTCTCGTTGGAGCAGGTCTACAAGGTCGATGGCGAAGACCTCTGGACGATCTCGCGCAAGCTCTGGCGGGCGGCGACGAACGAGCCGGTGCGCCCCGAGGGCTGGCGCCTCTACGACCTCCTCCACCCCGAGCCGCTGGAGGAGATGGTCCGCACCCGCGTCTCCTGGTCCCGCGTGTGCGCGAACCTCGCGCGCGGGCTGTTCAGCGCCGTCTCGGTCAGCACCACCCAGATCGCCAGCGGGCGCACGGTGGTGTTCGTGCAGCAGCGGCAGGGCGGGGTGCCTCCCTGGAGCCGCGATCCCACCACCGAAGCGCGCGAGGCGATCCTCGGGCCGGAGCACGCGCTGGCCTCCGCCGCCATCCCGCTGCTCTTCCGCGCGGTGCGCGTCGGCGACGAGTACTACTGCGACGGTTCGCTTCGTCAGAACACGCCGCTCTCTCCTGCGCTTCGGCTCGGCGCGGAGCGGGTGCTCATCGTCTCGCTCAAGCACAAGCCCGGAGGCGCCGGCAGCAGCGCGCGTCCCGCGCTTCCCCGCGAGTACCCCGCCACGCCGCAAGTGATGGGCAAGGTGCTCAACGCGCTGATGCTCGACCGGACGGATTACGATCTCGACCGGCTGCACCGCTTCAACGCCATGCTCGAGAAGGGCGTGGCGACCTACGGCCCCGGCTTCCTCGCGCAGATGAACGAGACGGTGGCGGAGCTGCGCGGGCAGCCTTATCGGGTGGTGAAGGATCTCGTGCTCCGGCCCTCGCGCGACATCGCGCAGCTCGCGGCGGGGCATGCGAAGCGCGACCGGCTGGAGGACGTGGCGTCACCTTCCTTGCCCACGAAGCTCCTGCACCGCATCGCGCAGAGCCAGCTGATGACCGAGGCGGATCTCGCCAGCTACCTCCTCTTCGACGGCGCCTATGCGCGCGACCTCGTGGAGCTGGGGATGGAGGACACCCACGCGAGACGGGAAGAGCTGCTCGCCTTCTTCGATGGAACGAGAGCCCCGACAGCGCCGGTCTCGACTCCCGAGCCTTCCGACCCATCGCAGGTGGCGGGCTGAGGAGGCTGCGCGTCCATGGACCTCTTCGTCGCGCGCCAGCCCATCTTCGACGAGCGCCTGAACGTGTATGCGTACGAGCTGCTCTTCCGTGCCGGTCCGGAGAACGTCTTCGTGCGCAAGCACTCGGACCAGGCCTCGCCGCGGGTCATCCACGACGCGTTGCACGTGTTCGGCCTCGAGACGCTCGCGGGCGGCGCCCGGCTGTTCGTGAACGTGAACCGCGAGGTTCTCGTGGAGGGCCTCGCCACGCTGCTGCCGCCGGAGATCGCGGTGGTGGAGCTGCTGGAGACGGTGGAGCTCGACGAGGACGTCTTTGCCGCCGCCTTTGCCCTACGCAGCGCGGGCTACCTCATCGCGCTCGACGACTTCGTCTTCCGGCCCGGCTGCGAGCCGCTGATCGCGGTGGCAGACATCATCAAGGTGGACTTCCTCGCCACCGCCCCCGAGGAGCGCGAGGCGCTCGTCCGCCGTCACCGCCGCCCCGGCCTTCGTTTCCTCGCGGAAAAAGTGGAGACGCGCGAGGACTTCGAAGCGGCCCGGCGCATGGGCTACGAGCTCTTCCAGGGCTACTTCTTCGCGCGCCCCCAGATGATCAGCGCCCGCGACGTGCCCGGCTCCACGCTGTCCCGGCTGCGGCTGCTGCAGGCGGTGAGCGGTGAGCTCGATCTGGTGGAGGTGGAGGAGATCCTCCGCGCGGATCCGGCGCTGTCGGTGAAGCTGCTGCGGCACCTCAACAGCGCGTCCTTCCGCTGGCGCAGCGCGGTGCGCTCCATCCGCCAGGCGCTGACGCTGCTCGGCGAACGTCCCTTCCGGCGGTGGGCCGCGCTGGTGACCCTGACGAGCCTCGGCGAGCAGAAACCGACCGAGCTGCTCCTCGACACCCTCGTGCGCGCGCAGTTCTGCGAGCGGCTCGCGCAGCCGTTCGGCATTCCGGATGCCGCGGGCGACCTCTTCCTCATGGGGCTGCTCTCGCACGTGGACGCGATCATCGGGCGGCCGCTGCCGGAGCTGCTCGACCAGCTCGCGCTGGCGCCGCGGGTGAAGGAGGCGCTGCTCGGCGGCGGTGAAGGTGTGCCGGCGGAGCTCTTCCGCGCCGCTCTCGCCTACGAGCAGGGCGACTTCGGGCCCCTCGAGGCGTTGGCCCATGCACGCAGCGTCCCCGGGGAGGAGATCGGCCGGGCCTTCGCGGACGCGCTCGACTGGGCGCAGCGGACGCTCGTCTCCGCGAGCTGACGCAGCCCGCGCCGGCGGAGCCGAAGTCCGTCTCTTCGGACGGTGTCTCGCGGCGTGGACGGGGCTGCTCTCCGTAAGTGCTCGGATTTGCTCGTGCTCGCACTCGGCACGCCCCGCGCAGTGCGCCCTCCATCGTCCGTCCGGAGGCGCACGCACATGAGCGACAACCCGAACCGCATCCCGTCCACAGCGATCACGGTGAGCACGCCGCGCCAGACGCCGATGAACGACTTCGGCCAGGTGATGGCGAGGACGATCACCGGCGCCGCGCAGCTGGGCGGTGCGGTGGCAGGCGCCTTCATCCCCGGCGCGCCGGTGGTGAGCGCGGCGGTGAGCGGGGTGGCGAACCTCGCGGCAGGCATCTCCGGCGTCGCGTCCTCGGCGAGCGGGGTGACGGCAGTCGGCGGCACCGCTGGAACGGGCGGCACGGCGGGCACCGGCGGCGCCAAGGGCAACGAGTGGGACCTGCTGGAGGCGCAGCAGCTCATGGCCTCCGAGCAACGCAGCTTCAATGCCGAGTACCTGCGCCTGCAGAACGTCATGCAGCAGGAGAGCCGCGAGTTCACCGCGATCTCGAACATCATGAAGGTCCGCCACGACTCGGCGAAGGCCGCCATCAACAACATCCGCTGACGCGAGGACGCCATGGCCATCGACAAGGTGGGGCCGGTCGCGGGCGGAACTCCCGCGCAGGGCCTCGAGACGGGCAAGGAGAAGTTCGGCAAGGTCCTCGACGGCGTGGGCAAGCCCGAGGGCAACGGCGCCTCGCCGCGGCCGCCCTCGGAGGTGGGGCCCCGGCAGGTCTCGGACACGGCCCGGCCCGGCGCGGTGGTGAAGGCGCCGTCGGTCTCGCAGGTGAAGTCGGCGCAGCGGGTGGAGGGCAAGCCCCAGGTGCGGGCCCCGGAAGGCGCGCAGGCGCTCGATCGGGTGGCCCAGGCGCAGCGCCGGCTCGACCACATCCTGCAGGCGGCGCAGTCGGGCAAGAGCTTCACGCCGGCAGAGCTGCTGGCGATGCAGGCGCAGATCTACCGAGCCACGCAGGAGCTCGATCTGGCCGGAAAGGTCGTGGAGAAGGCGACCTCCGGCGTGAAGCAGGTCCTGCAGACCCAGGTCTAGCCGTCCCCCGGAGCCCCCATGTCCCGCGTACTCCCCGCCCTCGTTCTCCTCTTTCTCTCCGCGTGCACCGCGCGCATCCAGCACGGCCTCGACGAGGCCGACGCCAACGAGCTGCAGACCCTGCTGCTGGAGCAGGGCTTCGACGCGCGCAAGGTCCCGGAGGAGGGCAAGAAGCCCACCTGGGCCATCGAGCTTCCGGAGGAGCAGGCCACCGCGGCGACGAGGGTCCTCACCGAGCACGGCCTGCCCCGGCCGAAGACGAAGGGCTTCAGCGGGATCGAGAACGGGATCGTCCCCACGCCCACGCAGGAGCGCGCGGCGTACGTCAACGCGCTGCAGGAGGAGCTGGGCAATACGCTCGTCGCCGTCGCCGGTGTGACGGCCGCGCGGGTGCACCTCGTCATCCCGCCGGCGCCGAAGGCAGGACAGCCGCCAGGTCAGGCCAAAGCCTCCGCGCTGCTGCGCGTGCGCAGTGGCCAGGCGGGGAGGGTGCGCGACCTCGAGCCGGACCTCCGGCGCCTCGTGGCGGGCAGTGTGGAAGGCCTGCGCGCGGAGGACGTGAGCATCGTCGTCAACGAGGTCGTCTCCAGCGTGGCGCGCCCGGCGCCCGGCGCGAGCCCGGTGGCAAAGATGCGGTACCTCGTGATCGGGCTCGGCGTGCTCGTCTCGGTGCTCGCGCTGGGGCTGGTGTTCATCGCGCTGCGGCTGCGGATGGCCCAGCACGCCGCCGCCGAACGGGCCGCCGCCGCCGCCGCCGAGCAGGCCGCCCAACCTCCCTCGCGCCCGGTGGTGAACGCCGCCGCGACGCGGAAGGCGGCCTAGGCTCCCCGCCTTCGCCGGAGGAACCAAGGTCATGGATCCGCACTCTCGCTCCGAGAGCACCGTCGCCCAGCGAAGGCCACGCTCCCTGCGTGCGGAGGACCTCCCGCAGTGGGACCCCGACGCCCCCACGCAGACGCAGCGCCTGGAGCACGTGCCCGTCCGGCGTCGCCGGCGCTCGGAGGAGGAAGACGAGCGGCTGGCCCTTTTCGCCGCCGCCGCGGACCGGGAAGGTGCCGAGGCGCTGCTCGAAGGGCTCGTCTCCGGCTCCCGGGAACGGGCCCTCGCGCACCTGCGGTCCGTACGCGCTGCTCCCTCCTCTGAACGCCAGGGCCACCTCTCCCGTGCCTTCGGCGTCCGAGCCGATGCTGCCGAGCGCGTCCGCGCGCTGTGGGATGAAGCCGGCCCCGAGCTGCGCCGCGAGCTCCACGTCCGGATGCCGCACTGGCTGAGGTCGCTCTTCCCGAACTTCGTCGCCGGCCTCACCCCGTACGAGGTGTCGCCCGCGCTGGGCGCGTTCGCCGAGCGCCTGCTGCGTGAGGCCACCCGCTAACGCCGTCGGACGCACCGTCCACGCGCGCGTACGGACCGTCCGCGGCCGGGACTGAGCTGGGCAGGTGACGTCGCTAACCCCGTGGAATCACTCGGGTCTGCCGTTGGCCGGGCGCTTGAAGTGGGAGGGCTCGAACAGCGAGCTCCCCCATGAACCTGAACGCCGAACGACGCATCACCGGTACCGCCAAGCTCTTCCGGGTCCACCGCCTGGGAACGCGCAAGCTGACGCGCGCCCACCTCGTGCTGCAGGACCGTCCCGCCAGCGTGCAGTCCCTGGCCGGATCCCTGCCGGCGGTGGCGCGGGCGCTGTCGCAGAAGCTCGGGTGCGAAGTCTCGCTCTCGGCGCGCCTGTTGGAGGAGACCTTCTGGCCGGAGCGGAGCACCGGCACCGGCGGGGTGCACGCGCTGGTGGCGCTCGACGCGTGCGCGGGCGTGGCCCTGCTGGAGCTGGACCGGCCGGTGGTGTTGGCGGCGGTGGGGCGCCTCTCGGGAGGCGTCGCCGCGGCGGGGCCCTCTTCACGGCTGACCCGAATCGAAGAGGCCGGGCTGGGCTTTCTCCTGCTCGTCGCGCTGGCGCCGGTGCGCACGAACGAGGTGGCCGAGCGGAGGTTCTGCCCGCGTCTGCTGGGCGCGAACCTCGACCGGCGCGAGGCGCTCTCCTCGATGGACTTCCGCGCGGCCCACCTCGCCGTGCAGCTGGACATGAAGGTGGGCGACGTGGCGGGCCAGGGGCGGCTCTTCGTGCCCGCCCGGCTCGCTCAGGCGCAGCTGCAGGCGGAGCCTCGGGGCACGCCGGGCGAACTCGCACCGGAGCTCCTCGAGGCGCGGCTGCCGCTCACGTCGTTTGCCGGCCGAGCGGTGCTCGATGGTTCGGAGCTGGCGGCGCTCGAGCCGGGCGACGTCGTCCTCTTCGACGGCCTCGCGCTCTTGCAGGGCGCGCTCCACGGCGAGGGCCGCCTGCGCGCGTCCGGCTTCGACCTCCACGGCGCGTTCGGCGCCGACGGTTTCCACCTCTCCCGCGCCGTCCCGCGCGGCTTTCCCCAGGAGTCCCGCATGTCGCACCCCGCTCCCCCCGAAGACGCCTCCTCGCTGCCGGTGGAGGTGGAGATCGAGCTCACGAGACTTCGTCTCTCCGTCGGCGAGCTCGCGAACGTGAGGCCGGGCGCCATCCTCCCGCTGCACATCAACGCGGCGGAGCCGGTGCTCCTCAAGGTCGGCGACCGCGCCGTCGCGCGCGCTGAGCTCGTCGAGATCGAGGGCGAGGTCGGCGCCCGCATCCTCGCGCTGCTGGCCTGAACCGGAGAGGACGCCATGACCCTGCAAGGCCTGATGTTGCGCATCTCTCCAAAGAACAAGCTCCTCCTCGCCGCCGCGGCGGTCTGCGCGCTGGCGCTGCTCGCGCCCGGCGGCAACGCGGCGCTCCTCGCGCGGCTGGCGCTCGCCCTCTGCGCGGTGGGCGGGCTCGTCTGGTGGTTCCGCCGCGCCCGTCCACGCACGAGCTCGGGCTCCGGTGAGTTCTCCCTCGCGCTGGCCGAGCCGCGGCTGGAGGTCGTCTCCCGCGCGGGCCTCTCGCAGCGCTGCGGCGTGGCCCTGGTGGACGCGGAGGGCCACCGGTACCTCGTCGTCTTCGGCGATGGCTTCGCGCAGCTCCAGGAGGTCCGCGCCGCCGCGCCCTCTGCCGAGGTGGCGTCATGAAGCTCTTCGCCCGGGCTGCGGTGGCCCTGAGCGTGACGCTCGTTCCGTCCGTCGTGCTCGCGCGGCCCTACCCGAAGGAACTCCTCGAGGACTCCTTTGCCAGCCGCCCGGTCTCGATGATGGGGCTGATGGTGGTGATGGGCCTGCTGCCCTTTGCGGCGGTGATGCTGACGTCGTTCTCGAAGATCGCGGTGGTGCTCTCCATCTGCCGGAGCGCGCTGGGCACGCAGCAGGCCCCGCCCACGGTGGTGCTGACCGGCCTCGCGGCGGTGCTCTCGGGACACGTGATGGCGCCGGTGATGGAGCAGATGTGGACCATCGGCGAGAGCGCCTACGCGGAGGTGGGCACCGGCGCGCAGATGCTCACCGCCGCGAGCGAGGTGACCGCGCCCCTCCGCGAGTTCCTCCTCCGCCACGGCGGGGCAGAGGAGCGGGCGCAGTTCGTCGAGATGGCCCGCGCGCTGCGACCGGCGGAGGACGCGCAAGCGGTGACGGACGGCGACCTCTGGGTGGTCATCCCCGCCTTCGTCATCACCGAGCTGAAGGAGGCGTTCCAGATCGGCTTCCTCATCTTCTTGCCGTTCCTCGTGCTGGACATGGTGATCGCCAACGTCCTGCTCGCGCTGGGAATGCAGACGCTCTCGCCGAGCCAGGTGAGCCTGCCCTTCAAGATCCTCCTCTTCGTGGCGGTCGACGGCTGGGCGCTGCTCTCGAAGGGACTCATCCTCGGCTACGGGGGGCTGTCATGACGCAGGAGATGCTCGTGGCGCTCGCCCGCGAGGCGCTGCTGCTCATGGTGCTCGCGTCGCTGCCGCCCATCGGCGCGAGCCTCGTCGTCGGTTTCGGGATGAGCGTCTTCCAGGCCACCACGCAGATCCAGGAGGCCACCCTGTCGGTGGTGCCGAAGCTCTGCGCAGCGGTGCTGGCGCTGGTCATCGCCGCGCCGTGGATCGGCAGCCAGCTCGGGAGGTTCACCGCGCAGCTCTTCGCGGTCCTCCCGCAGGTGGCGCAGTGATCACCCTCTTCGAAGCCCACGTGTACGCCGTCGCCCTCTGCGCGGCGAGGCTGCTGCCGGTGGCGTTCCTCTGCCCGCTGCTCGGAGGCCAGGCGGTGCCCACCACGGTGCGGCTGGCGCTGGTGCTCTCCCTCTCCCTGTCGCTTCACTTCGCCGGTGGCGTGGGGCTTTCGCCCGGTGTCGCCGAGGGCGGGCTCGCCTTCGCCGCGGGCGTGGGACGAGAGCTGACCTTCGGCATGGCGGTCGCGCTCATCGCCTCGCTGCCGTTCGACGCGGCGCGGATGGGCGGACGGTTCATCGATCTCTTCCGGGGCTCCTCCGCGGAGGCGGCCCTGCCGGGCACCGGCACCCGCGAGGCCGCGACCGGCGATGCGCTCTACCAGCTGCTGACGGCGATTGCGGTGAGCGGCGCGGCGTTCCCCATCGTGCTCGGCGGGATCTTCGGGAGCTTCGGCGCGGTGCCGCCCGGAACCTGGCGCGGAACGGAGGAGGCCGCGACGCAGCTGCCGATGCTGGTGGGCGCCGCCATGGCCACCGGGCTCGCGGTCGGCGCGCCCATCGCCGGCGTGAGCCTCGCGGTGGACTGCCTTCTCGGGATGGCCTCGCGCGCGGCGCCGGGGATGAACCTGCAGGAGGTCGGCGCGCCGCTGCGCATCCTCGGGGGCGGCGCGGTGATCTGGCTTTCGGTGGGGCTGCTCTCCGAGCGGCTCCTCGGCGGCGTGCTCGGCTCGGAGGAGTCGCTGCGCGAGCTGGTGCTGGCGAGCGCCGCAGGAGGGCTCCCGTGAGCGAGAAGACGGAGAAGCCCACCCCCCAGAAGCTTCGCGAGGCGCGGAAGAAGGGGCAGGTGGCGAAGAGCCGCATGCTCTCCGGCGCCGCGGTCACCGTGGCGGGCGTGCTGGCGTTCATCGCCACCGCGCCGCTGGGATGGGCCCGGCTGCGGCGGCTGTGCGAGACGCTCTTCCTCGCGCAGGACACCCGGGTGGAGAGCGCGGCGCTGGACGCGTTGGGGGTGCTCGCGTGGCTGTCCCTGCCCGCGCTGCTCGCCGCGTTTGCGGGGGCGTTCGTGGTCTCCGCCGCCCAGGCGGGGCTGCAGTCCCAGCCGGCGCTGCTGATGCCGAAGCTCGAGCGCATCAGCCTCGCGGCGGGCCTCAAGCGCCTCTTCAGCATGCGGCAGGTGACCGACACGCTGAAGAACCTCGCGATCTCCGCGGTGGTCGCGCTGCTGGTCTGGTTCGCGGTGGAGGACGCCGCGCGCGACGTGTTCCGCGCGGTCTGGCTCGAGGGCACCGGGAGCCTGATGACGACGCTGGCGCTCCTGCCGCCGCTGCTCGTGCGGCTCTGCGCGGTGATGGCGGTGCTCGCGCTCGGTGACTACGCGCTGGCCCGGCACCGCCACGTGAAGGACCTCATGATGTCGCGCGAGGACATCAAGCAGGAGTTCAAGAACAGCGAGGGCGACCCGCATGCGAAGTCGAAGCGGAAGCAGCTCCACCGCGCGCTCGCGAGCCAGGGACCGGCACGTGGGGTGCACAAGGCCACCGCCGTGGTGGTGAACCCGACCCACATCGCGGTGGCCCTGAGGTACGCGCCGGACGAGTGCGAGGCGCCGTACATCGTGGCAACGGGCCGGGACGAGGACGCGCTCCTCATCCGGCGCGAGGCAAAACGTCAACGAATCCCGGTGCTTCGGGACATCCCGCTGGCGCGCAGCCTCATCCACTACGACGTCGGGGAGGAGATCCCCGAGGAGCTGTACCGGGCGGCGGCGGCGATCCTGAAGACCGCGTTGGAACTCCAAGAACGGGACAGCCGTCCCGGAGGCCGGACCCCATGAAGACCCTGTGGACGAAGTTGGTGGGCGGCGCGGCCGCGTCGCCGGACGTGGTGCTGGCGGTGGCGATGGGCGCCATCCTCGCCGCGATGATCATCCCGTTGCCCGCGTGGCTCCTGGACGCGGGGCTGGCGGTGAACCTCGCGGGCTCTGTCCTGCTGCTGGTCATCGCCGTCTACGCGAGGGACGCGCTGAAGGTCGCGGCGTTCCCCACGCTGCTGCTGCTGACCACGCTGTTCCGGCTCTCGCTCAACGTGTCCTCCACGCGGCTCGCGCTCGCCGAGGGCTACGCCGGCGACGTCATCCACGCCTTCGGCGAGTTCGTCGTGCGCGGGGACTACGTGGTGGGTGCGGTCATCTTCGCCATCCTCACGCTGGTGCAGTTTCTCGTGGTGTCGAAGGGCGCCGAGCGCGTGGCCGAGGTCTCCGCGCGCTTCACCCTCGACGCGATGCCGGGGAAGCAGATGTCCATCGACGCGGACCTGCGCGCGGGCGCGATCGATCAGGCCACCGCGCGGCGGCGTCGTCGGGACCTCGAGCGCGAGTCCCAGATGTTCGGCTCCATGGACGGCGCGATGAAGTTCGTGAAGGGCGATGTGATCGCCGGCCTCGTCATCCTCTTCATCAACCTCTTCGGCGGCGTGGCCATCGGCGTGCTGCAGCACGGGATGACGGCGGGCGAGGCGGCCATGACCTACGCGCTCATCGCCATCGGCGACGGGCTCGTGTCGCAGATCCCCTCGCTCTGCATCGCGGTGGCCGCGGGCCTGGTGGTCACCCGCGTGGCCTCCGAACGCGAGGACGGCTCCCTCGGCGGGGACATCGGCCTGCAGTTTCTCGGGCAGGCAAAGCCTCTCTGGATCGTCACCGGGCTGTGCGCCGCCCTCGCGCTGATGCCGGGCATGCCGCGGCTGACCTTCGTGCTGCTCGGCGCGGCGGTCGGTGCCGGCGCGTGGACGCTCGGGCGACGCGCGAAGGGGAAGCCAGCGGGGGCGGAGGGCGAGGCCACCTCCGCTCAGGCCTCGGCAGAAGGAGGTGCGTCGGCGTCGGCAGCGCCCGCGGATGGCGCGCCGCAGAGCGCCCACGTCTTCGGAGTGACGCCGATCACGCTCGACCTCTCGCCGGAGCTGACGCGGCTGGTGGAGGAGGAGGGCGGCAAGTTCGTGAGCGCCGACCTGAACCTCGTGCGCGACCAGCTCTTCTACGACCTCGGGCTGAAGCTGCCGGGCATCCGCGTCCGCACGCACGCGCGCACCGCGGGGGCGGGCGGGTTCTGCCTGCTCGTCGATGAAGTCCCCTGTGTCTCCGGGAAGCTGTCGCCCGACGCGCTCTACGCGCTCTCCCCGCCGGAGGAGCTGGCGTTCCTGGAGGTCGCGGCGGAGCCGGTGAGCGAGCCGGGAACGGGGCGAACGATCAGCAGCGTCCCGCCGAACACGCGGACGAAGCTCGAGGCGGCACAGGTCGTGGTCCGCACGCCGCGGCAGCTCCTCTGCGAGCTGCTGGTGCGCACGCTGCGGAAGCGCGCGCCGGATCTGCTCGGCGTCCAGGAGGTGCAGGCGCTGCTGGACGGGCTCGAGCCCACCGCACCGGCGCTGGTGAAGGAGTGCCTGTCGAAGGTGCCGATGCCGCTGCTCACCGACGTGCTGCGGAAGCTGCTGCAGGAGGAGGTCAGCGTGCGGAACATCCGCGCCATCCTCGAGGCCCTGGTGGCGCCGACGACGGAGGGCGACGCCACCGCGCTGGCAGAGCGCTGCCGCCAGGCGCTGCACCGTTACCTCAGCCACAAGTACGCGCCCGCCGGGCCGCTCTACGCCTACCTCGCGGACCCCGAGGTGGAGGAGGACATCCGCCAGGGCGAGGCAGGGCTCGACCCGGACCGGGTGGGCGCCATCCTCGAGGGCGTGCGCCGAATCGCCGTCAGTGGCCAGGCGGTGGTGCTCGCGTCCCCGGACGTGCGGCGGCGGCTGCGGAAGCTGGTGGAGGGCGCGTTCCCCGAGGTCGCGGTGCTCACCTACGGCGAGCTCAACGCCGACCTGCAGATCCGGCCCATCGGCCGGCTCGCCGCGCAGAGGTGAGACGTCGGGTCGTGCCGGCGGGAGGTTCACGTCGCCGGCGGCTCGAAGCGCTCCGCCCGGCCCACTCCCGCTAGTAGTTCGACCCGGTGTCGCTTCGGTCGGTGGCGCCGAGGGAGACCGGGACCACCGGTGGGAGCTCGTTGCCGGCGAAGGGGAGGGCGTTGGAGTGCGCGTTCCCAGGGCCGTCCGCGCCGACGATGGCGTTGACCAGCGTGTTCGTCGCCTCCTGGGCGGGGGGACGGTTCACGCGGTCGCGGAGCTCCTTGCCGGTCCGGAAGAGGAGGCCACGCTTCGGCTTCACCGGGATGATCTCGCCCGTCTTCGGATTGCGCCCCTGGTAGCCCTGATAGCTCTTCACGTGGAAGGCGCCGAGCCCGCGGATCTCGATGTTCTCGCCCCGGCAGAGGGCGTCCTTCATCGCATCGAAGATCGTTTCGACCGTGGCTTCCGCCTGCTTCTGCGTCACGCCACGCTTCTGGATGAGGATGTTGACCAGGTCCGACTTCAGCATCGGGGGCTCCGTGAGACCATGTGACCCAGCGAAATCACAAGACTTCTTCGGGGCGGCAGGGTTTGGCCACGATACCGATCTGCCGGGGGCGTTGCAAGCCGCGGCTACGCCAAGGGCTCGATAACCCTACGGTTTTTGTCCAACCGGCGCGGCCGGAGGCGACGGGGCCTCTCGCCCGCTCTCCCCGTCCGGTGCCCCGGCGGCCTTCCGGGCGAGCGCGGGCAGGTCGTCCCAGCGGATCTGGCGGAGCTGCTCGAGGAAGGCCTCCTCGGCCTGCTGGAAGAGGGCCTCCACTGCGGACGGTGGCGGTCCCTCCGGCGCGGAGGCGGCAGCGCCCGGCGCCGAGG
>JAFAFL010000127.1 GCA_023423535.1 Pseudomonadota bacterium | reverse complement strand
CGACCAGGTCATCCCCGCGGCGATGTCGAAGTCCGTTCCCCCGCCCCGCCCCAGCACCCGCACCGGAAGGATGCGCGCCTGCCAATCCACACCCGCCACGCCGCTGCCGTTGTTCGAGGCCGCGCCGATCGTTCCCGCCACGTGCGTGCCGTGCCAGGAGGAGCCGCCGTTCGGCAGGTCTCCACCGGGATCGGTCGGATCCATGTCGCGGCCGTTGCCGTCGCGCGCGCGCGAGGCGTCGCTGATGAAGTCCGCGCCGGGGAGCAGCCGCCCCACCAGATCCGGATGTTGAAGGATGCCGGTGTCGATCACCGCCACCACCACCGACGACGCGCCCTGGGTCACGTCCCAAGCCGCCGGAAGGTTCAGCGCGCCGTAGTGCCACTGCAGTGAGAAGTGCTCGTCGTTCGGCGCCGCGAAGGCATGGCGGAGCGCATTGACCTCGGTGAAGCGGATCCCCTCGAGGGCCGCAAGCCTCACCGCCAGTTCTTCCGTGCGGCCCACGTCGAGCGGCTCGCCGGTGCCCAGCTCGCGAAACCGCACCAGCTGCAGGTGCTCGCTGGCGAAGCCGAGGTGCTCGGCGCGCAGGCCTTCGCTTCGTACCCGCGCGAGCAGCTCGGAGGCGGTCATCGGCTGCTCGGTGCGGAGGATGATCTCGCCGGGCAGTCGTTCGGAGGTGCCGGTGCGGACGTCGTGCTGCGCCTCGAACTCCATCCGGTTGCCAGAGGGCGACGAGGTAGGGGGCAGCGCACCGCGGAGACTCGACGCGGGCACGCCGCTCTGGGTCCGCTGCCTCGACGCGCGCACCGCCTCGAGCAGGCCCTTCGGCAACAGCTCCGCCCTCCCCACTTCGAAGCTCTGCGCGCCGCCCTCGAAGAGCGTGAGCGTGCCGCTGATGCCCGCGCCGCTGCGGCCGGGATCACTGCCGGGGTTTGTCGGCGTCGGCTCCGGCAGCGGCACGTCTTCTCCGCCGCAGTCCATGCAGCCGAGAATCACCAGACACAAAGCCGCCATGAGTCCTGCGTAAGCGCGCATCTCGTCACCGGGCCTGCGAGAGGGTGTTGAGCTCCACCGAGCGGATGCCCGGCAGGCGCGCCGCCTCGAGCTGAACCGCGATCTCCGACGTCCAATCCAGATCCACCGGACCATCCTTCCGCGTGAGGGCGACCCTGCAGGTTTGCAGCAAGCATTCCACCACTGCGGCGCTCAAGTCGCCTCGGCCGAGCAGCCGCGGCCACTCCTCTGTCGCCAGCCCCTCCGGCACCTCGACGCGCACCAGCAGCTCCCCCGGAACGGCGTCCACGATCGCGGACGGACCGTCCGTCCCGCGTACGGACGGGGCAGGCTCCTGACGCGCCGCGCAGGCCCACGCGAGGGAGAGAATCAGGAGGGCGAAGAGCCCGTGCGGAGCGGGTTTCGAGAGTGACATGAGAGGGCGTGCTGCCAGACGCGGGCCAGCGTCCGGGTGGTGCCGCGGAGGGCTCACCGTTATATGGCGCAGGCCATGCAAACCCTGCCTCTCCATGACGTGCAAAAGGAAAAGGGAGCCCACTTCGGCGAGCGCTCCGGCCGCGAGATCGTCCTCCACTACGGCGATCCCGCATCCGAGTACGCGGCCGCGCGCGAAGGGGTGGCGCTGGTGGATCTCTCCTTCCGCGATGCGCTGCGGATCACCGGAGAGGACCGGGTGAGCTTCTTCCACGGCATGAACACCCAGGACATCAAGGGCCTCGGTCCGTGGCAGAGCGCGTACGCGACGCTGGTCACGGTGAAGGGCGCCATGGTGGCGGATGCGCGCGCGCTGGTGCGGGATGCGGACGTGGTGGTGGACCTCGAGCCGGGCACCTTCGAACCGGTGCGCGCGTTCCTCGACCGGCACCTCATCTCCGAAGACGCGGAGCTTCACGACGCGCAGGAGGCCGTCGCGGTGGTGGGCCTCGTCGGTCCGAAGGCGCTGGAGCTGGTGGAGAAGGCCTTCGGCATCAAGCCAGTCCCGGTCACCGACAAGGAGGGCCGCGTCACCGGCTTCACGCCGCCCGCGGTGGAGTGGGAGGGAGAAAAGGTGGCGCTGCTCGCGTCGCTGCTCTCGCGTGTCGGCGCTGATCTGCTCGTGCCCCGCGAACGGCTCGGCGCGCTGTGGGGACACCTCGAGGCAGAGGGCGCGGAGCTGGGTCTCGCGCGCGCGGGCCTGCAATCGCTGGAGCCGGTGCGCGTAGAGGACGGGGTGCCCCGGTTCGGACAGGACCTCCTCGAGACGACCATCCCGCTGGAGGCGGAGCTCGTGCACGCCATCAGCTACAACAAGGGCTGCTACGTCGGGCAGGAGGTCATTGCCCGCGCCACGTACCGCGGCCAGATGAACAAGAAGCTCGTGGGCCTGCTGCTCGGCGAGGCCGAGGCGGCGCCGGGCGCTGACCTGCGGGTGGACGGAAAGAAGATCGGCTTCATCACCACGGCCGTGCGCTCGCCGCTGAAGGGTCAGCAGGTGGCGCTCGGCTACGTGCACCGCGCGCACCTCGCGCCGGGCACGCGGGTGACGGTGGGTGATGGACCTGTGACGGCGGAAGTCTCGGCGCTGCCCCTGCGCGCCGCCGGGGCGTAAAAGGATCCCATGCGCAAGTTCCTCATCATCTTCGCCATCGCCACCGCGGTCTTCGTGGGCCTCGCCTTCGTGGCGGTGGTCGGCATGTTCATGCTCGGCGGCGGCGGTCCGAAGGGCGTCTCCGGCGACGTGGTGCTCGAGCTCCGGATCGACGAGCCGCTGGTGGAGCTCGCGCAGGAGGACCCCTTCGCGGCGCTCGGCGGCACCCGGCCCCTCAGCCTCCGGGACGCGGTGGACGCGCTGGAGAAGGCGTCCGGCGACCCGCGGGTGAAGGGACTGGTGGCCCACGTGGCCACCGCGCCGGGGAGCCTCGCGGCCACGCAGGAGTTGGCGGACGCGGTGAAGGCCTTCCGCGCGAAGGGGAAGAAGGCGGTCGCGTGGGCGGACAGCTACGGCGAGTTCTCCAACGGCAACGGCGCCTACCTCTTCGCCTCGGCGTTCGACGAGATCTACCTGCAGCCCTCCGGTGACGTGGGCTTCATGGGCCTCGCGGTGGAGACGCCGTTCGCCAGGGAGGCGCTGGAGAAGCTCGGCGTGCAGCCGCAGATGAACGCGCGCTACGAGTACAAGAACGCGGTGAACCTCTTCACCGAGCAGGGCCTCACCCCCGCGCATCGCGAGGCGACCGAGGCGCTGGTGCGCTCCTTCTTCGGGCAGCTGGTGCGCGGCGTGGCCGAGGGCCGGAAGCTCTCGGAGGACGAGGTCCGCCGGCTGGTGGATTCGGGCCCCTACCTCGCGGACGAGGCGCTGGAGGCGAAGCTGGTGGACGGGCTGCTCTACCGCGACGAGGTGTACGAGCGGGTGAAGGAGACCTGGGGCAAGGGCGCGGAGCTGCTCTGGCTGAAGCGCTACCTCGAGCGCGCGGGCAGGCCGAACCTCGAGGGACAGGACACGGTGGCGCTCATCTACGGCGTGGGCCAGGTGATGCGCGGCAAGAGCCAGCAGAGCCCGCTCGGCGGCGACCCGACGATGGGCGGGGACACGGTGGCGGCGGCGTTCCGGCGCGCGGTGGAGGATCCGGCGGTGAAGGCGATCGTCTTCCGCATCGACAGCCCCGGCGGTTCGTACGTGGCCTCGGACACCGTTCGGCGCGAGGTGCAGCGGGCGCGCGAGGCAGGCAAGCCGGTCATCGCCACCATGGGCAACGTGGCGGCGTCGGGCGGCTACTTCGTGGCGATGGACGCGGACAAGATCGTCGCCCAGCCGGGGACGATCACCGGGAGCATCGGCGTGTACGCGGGCAAGTTCGTCACCCGCGACCTGTGGGCGAAGCTGGGCGTGAACTGGGAGACCGTGGCCGAGGGCCGCAACGCGACGCTCTTCAGCACCGACCAGCCGCTGACCCCGGAGCACCAGGCGCGGATCGACGCGGAGCTCGACCGCATCTACGGCGACTTCACGCGCAAGGCGGCGGCGGGGCGCAAGCTGCCGCTGGAGCAGCTGCAGAAGGTCGCGCGCGGACGGGTGTGGACCGGCGAGGACGCGAAGGCGATGGGGCTCGTGGACGAGCTCGGCGGGATGCGGCGCGCGCTGGAGCTGGCAAAGGCGGCGGCGAACATTCCTCCGGACCGGCCGGTGCGGGTGCGCGTCTATCCGAAGGAGAAGAAGGGCGTGGAGGCCTTGATGGCGCTCTTCGGCGGCGGGCCCGAGGGCGACAACAGCGAGAAGGAGGGCGCGCAGGTGGACAGCGGCCTCAGGGCGCTGCGCGGGGACGTGACGAAGGTCCAGCGCGCGCTGCGGGCGGTGGGCATCGGGAGCGGGGGCGTGCTCTCGGCGCCGGTGCCGGAGGTGCGCTTCTAGCGCCATGCATGTCGTCATCCGGGGAGACGGTCCGCCCGTCTTCTTCATCCACGGAAGTGCCACCGACCACGGGACCTGGACCATCCAGCTCGCGCAGCTGCGCAACAGCGTGCGCTGCGTGGCCTGGGACCGCAGGGGCACCGGCCAGTCGCCGCTGCCCGAAGGCTGCGACTACCTCACCGTGGAGGAGCACGCGGACGACGCGGCGGCGCTGCTGCGCGAGCACGGTGGCGGCAAACCGCGGGTGGTGGTGGGCCAGAGCTTCGGCGGGGTGGTGGCCTTGGACCTCGCGCGGCGCTACCCGGAGCTCGTGGGCTCGGCGGTGCTGATGGAGCCGCCGCTGGCCGCGAGCGACAGCGTGCCGCCCATCCCGGAGCACTTCCTCGCGCGCTACGACGAGCTGCAGCGGACGGAGGGAGGTCCCGCCGCCGCGGAGTTCTTCCTCCGCAGCGTGCTCGGCGACGAGGCCTGGGAGCGCATCCCCGGGCCCTACAGGGAGCGCTCGCGGGCGCTGTGGAGGCCCATCCGGCAGGACATCGCCGCGCTGGGGGCGTACGCGGTGCGCTACGCCGCGCTGCGCAGGGTGGAGCGGCCGGTGCTGCTGCTCGGCGGGGACCGGAGCGCGGACTTCTACCGGCCCACGCTCGAGGCGCTGGAGCGGAGCCTCGGCAACGCGCGGCGCGAGACCCTCTCGGGCGCGGGCCACATGATGCACGCCGACGTGTTCCGGAAGTTCAACGCGCGCCTGCTGGAGTGGCTCGAGGCGCAGGGCGAGCTTCCGCCGGGCAGCGCGGGCTGACGCCACCTGTGCGCGCAGGAAATGCAGGCCCCTTCCGGCATCCGCAGGCTGTGCGGGCGGGCGCGCGGGCCCTCAGAGGGAGGGGGTGCTGGTGCCCGTCTTGCAGCCAGAAGGGCGCCGTCCAACCCGTCCTGCGAGGTGCCCGATGTCGCGCAAGAGATTGCTCGAACGTACGGCCCCGGCGCTCGGCGGAGTGCTTCTCCTGCTCGCCGGCGCGCACGTGCCCACGTACGCCTCCGAGCTCGAGGCCCCCTCCGCCCCGTTTCCGCCGGTGGCCCAGAAGAAGAAGCCACAGCCGGAACCCGTGGCCCGCGCCTTCGATCCGGCGCACGTGAACGCGCGGGTGAAGGAGGTGCTCCGGCGGAAGATGACCCACCACGCGCGCGACGCGCAGGAGCTCTTCCGCGCCGCCACGGTGCTCGACTACGACGCCGCCGCTCGCGCCGCGCACGGGCTGCAGCAGGAGCCCCGGCTCGCGAAGCAGACGGTGGGCGACGAGGCCGCGGCGGTACTGGGCGACGGGTTCTTCACGCTCCAGGACGTGCTCCGCAGCCGCGCCGCCGAAGCGCACACCGCCGCGAGGGCAAAGGACGCGGTCGGGCTCGGGCAAGCGCTGGGACGCATCACCGAGACCTGCGTCTCCTGCCACCACCTCTACCTCACGCCGGCCGACAGCCAGCGCCCCGAGCAGGAGGCACCCGCCACCGCCGCGCCCGCCCCGCGCTGACGCCGCGGAGCCGCTGGCGGACTACTCCAGCGTGGAGGAGACGATCTCCGGGTCGCCCTTCCCCAGCACGAACACGCCGGGGAGGCCCTGCGTCTCGAAGCGGGCGCTGGGGTTCGCCCGCAGCACGCTGTGCTCGATGCGCAGCGTGCCGGAGCGGTCGTTGCTGACGAAGAAGATCGCGCCGCCGCCCTCCCTGGCGCTGTTGTGCTCCATCCGCGTGCCGCAGAGGTGGAGCCGGAAGGTGTTGCCGTCGTTGTAGATGGCGCCCCCGTTGCCTCCGCCGGGCGTTCCCACGCGCGCCGGATTCGCGCCGATGCCCACCGCGCGATTGTGGGTGAACACGCTGTTGATGACCGTGTGCGACACGCCGATGCTCGAGAGGCCGGCGCCGTTGGAGCACTCGTTGGCCAGCTCTTCGCTGCCGCCGAAGGTGCTGTTCACCACGTACACCGGCTGATCGTTGAACTGGTCGAGCGTGCGCACCGCCGCGCCGCCCACGTCCGGTCCATTGGGATCGCACCGGTTCCGCACGAAGCGCGCGTTGACGATCTTCAGCCGGCCGCCTCGCGCGAAGATCGCGCCGCCACCGCCGAGGTCTACTGTCTCGCCGGTGGAGTCTCCGTCCGCGAAGGTGAGGTTCTGCACCGTGAGCTGCGGGTGGTCCTGGTTGTCGCAGTGCGGCGTGGTCCAGACCTGCGCCTTGTCGCAGGTGTTCATGTAGAGGATGCGCACCTTCCCGCCGCCGCTGAGCGTGACCTTGCCGCCGCCGTCGATGACCACCCGGCGCGCCTTGTCGTTGAAGATCTTCGCGGTGCGGTCGAGGGTGATCGTCACCGGGTCCGGGCCGCAGTCGAAGGTGATGACGCCGCCCTGCGCCACCGCTGCGATGAACGCGTCGGCGGTGCAGGAGTCCTTCGTGCCGGTGCCCACCACGCGGTCCGGTGAAGAGACGTCCTCCGCGCGCGCGGCCTCGGGGACGGTGCAGGTCCCGTCCGGGTTGCCGGCGGGCGGAAGCTCCGAGACGTCGAGCGGCGGCTTCTCCTCGGCCCGCCCTCCGCAGCCAGGAGAGGCCAAAGAGCAGAGGAGCAACGCCACGCCCAGTATCACTGCCCGCTGGAACCCGTTCATGCCCTGCATCCTCCCGCAGCCGCGACGCGTGTCCTAGCCCGCGACCTCCGGCGCATGCAGAACGCGGCGGATGTTCGCGGCGTTCACCGGATCGACTGGCCCCACGTCGGTGAAGATCGCGCGGACGAGCCCCGCCGGCGTCACGTCGAAGCTCGGGTTCCACACGCGCGTACCCAAGGGCGCGGTCGTCTCCTCGCCCCACTGCGTGATCTCCTGCGCGTCGCGCTCTTCGATGGGGATCTGCTCGCCGCTCCGAAGGCCGAGGTCGAAGGTGCTCCGCGGCGCCGCCACGTAGAACGGCAGCCCGTGATGCTTCGCCGCCACCGCCACGCCGTAGGTGCCGATCTTGTTCGCCACGTCGCCGTTCTCCGCGATGCGGTCGGCGCCGGTGACGCACAGCTGCACCCGGCCGCGCGCCATGAGGCTCGCCGCCATGTTGTCGCAGACCAGCGTGTGCGGAACGCCCAGCCGCGACAGCTCCCACGCGGTGAGCCTCGCGCCCTGCAGCCTCGGGCGGGTCTCGTCCACGTACACGTGGATCTCCTTCCCCTGCGCGTGCGCCTGCGCGATCACGCCGAGCGCGGTGCCCACGCCGCCGGTGGCCAGCGCGCCCGCGTTGCAGTGGGTGAGCACGCCCATCCCCTTCTCGATCCGGTCCGCGCCGGTGGCGGCGATCATCCGGTTGCCGTCGATGTCCTGCGCGTGAAGCCGCTTCGCCTCCTCGAGCAGCACGCCCGCGTCCGCCCCGCGTTCGACGACGGCGCTCATCCGCCGAAGGGCCCAGAAGAGGTTCACCGCGGTGGGCCTCGTGCCGGCGAGCAGCGTGCGCGCCTCCTGCATCGCCTCGAGTGAGACGCGGCCGCGCCCCTCCTGCGCCTTCGCCGCGAGCACCATCCCGTACGCCGCCGCCAGCCCGATCGCCGGCGCGCCGCGCACCGCCATGTCGCGGATGGCGGAGGCCACCTCCTCCGCCTCGGTCAGCGTGAGCCACACCTCGCGGTGAGGGAGCTGGCGCTGATCCAGCAGGCGCAGCGCGAAGGCGCGGTCATCCCACGCGAGCGGTACGAGCATCTCGGTTGCGTGCATGTAACGACTCCAGGGCGTCGGCCTCGGCGGCAGACAACCGGGTGGGCCTGCCAATCGCGTGCGCCATCCACAAGACCTGAGCGGCGTGCTCGAGCCGCTCTGTCAGCGCGTAGGCATCGAGCAGCGTCGCGCCCACCGACAGCGAACCATGTCGCTCGAGGATCACCGCGTCGCGCGCGGCGAGCTCCCGCGAGATGGCGTCCGCCAGTTCAACGGTTCCGGGCCTCGCGTAGGGGACGATCGCCAGCCGACCCACGTCGAGGATGACCTCCGGCAGCACACCGTCGAGCACCGCGTCCTTCACGAGGCTCAGCGCGATGCAGGTGGGCGGGTGGGCGTGGACGACCGCGCGCACGTCGGGGCGAACGCGCAACGCCTCGAGGTGCATCGGCAGCTCGGTCGTCGGTGGACGCGAGCCCTCGAGGAGACGTCCCTGCCCATCCACCACCACGAGGTCCTCGGGCGTGAGAAAGGCCTTCGGCACCGCGCTGGGGGTGACGAGCACGCGATCGGGCGCGAGCCTCACCGACAGGTTCCCGTCCGCCGCGGCCAGCCAGCCCTTCGCGTGCAGGAGCCGGCAGAACCGGATGACCTCTTCGCGCAGCAGCGCCTCGCTCATCGCGCGGGCACCCTATGCCGCCAGGGGCCGCGCGAGCAGCAGCGAGAGCCGGTTGCGCAGCTCGTCGGGGATGCGCGCGCGGTCGGACCAGATGCCGAGCGTCAGCGCCTCCTGGCAGTGACAGTGCCCCGCTGCGCCCTGCGCAATCTTCGGTGCCGCAGCACGGATGAGCGCGAGCGCCCGCTCCGTGGCGTTGGAGAGGTTCCGCGCGATCTCTCCGAGCAGCGCCATCCCGGGCACGTCGTTCGGCGCGGGCCGCCAGCAGTCGTAGTCGGTGGGCAGGGCGACGGCCGCGTAGCAGAGCTCCGCCTCGCGGGCGAGCTTCGCCTCCGGCATCAGCGTCATCCCGATGAGGTGCGCGCCCATCGTCCGGTGCCACTCGCTCTCCGCGCGGGTCGAGAGCTGCGGGCCCTCCATGCAGACGTACGTCCCCGCCGCGTGCACCCGCGCTTCGACCTCCGGCGCGGACGCGAGCAAGAGCCCGCGCAGCGTGGAGCAGAACGGCTGCCCCAGCTCCACGTGCACCGCGAGCTCGTCGAAGAAGGTGGAGGCCCGCCGGAAGGTGCGGTCGATGACCTGGTCGCACACCACGAGGTCTCCGGGGGCGATCTCCTCGCGCAGGCTTCCCGCCGCCGCGCTGGCGAGCACGTGCGTCACGCCCACCTGCTTCAGCGCGAAGAGGTTCGCGCGATAGGGCACGCGGCTCGGGTTGTAGAGGTGTCCCGGGCCGTGCCGCGAGAGCAGCGCCACCGGCACCCCGTCGAGCTCCGTCAGCGTGATCGACCCCGACGGATCTCCGAAGGGCGTCTCCACCTGCCGGAGCTCCGCCTTCGCGTTCGACTCGCGCGCGAGGCCCGAGAGCGCCGCGCCCAACCCACTGCCGCCGATGATGCCGAGCCTTCCGAATGCCATGGCCGTCTCCTAGGGATGCTCGTAACGGATGAGCGCATGCACCGGCGCCGCGCCGAGCCTGCGCGCGCCCTCGAGGAAGGCGAGCTCCACCACGAACGCGTAGCCGACGATGAGCCCGCCCTGCCGCGCGACGAGCCTCCCCGCCGCCTCCGCGGTTCCTCCGGTGGCGAGCAGGTCGTCCACGATGAGCACGCGCTCGCCGGGGTGGATGGCGTCTTCGTGCAGCTCCACCGCGTTCTCGCCGTACTCGAGCGAGTAGGACTCGCGGATGGCGCGCCACGGCAGCTTCCCCGGCTTGCGCATCAGCGTGAACCCGGCGCCGAGCAGGTACGCCAGCGGCGCGCCGAACACGAAGCCACGCGACTCGATGCCCACCACCTTGTCGATGCGCTGTCCGGTGAACGGCGCCGCAAGCCCGTCCACCGCATCGCGGAAGTGGCGCGCGTCCGAGAGGATGGGGGTGATGTCCTTGAAGACGATGCCCTTCTGCGGAAAGTCGGGCACGTCGCGGATCTGCTGCCGGAGCATCGCGGTCATGCCGGCACCATCACCGCGCGGAAGTGACGGAGCACCGAGGGCGCTTCGACGATGCGGACCGCGCCCAACGCACGCCGGTTCTCGCTGATGCGGCCCAGCGCATCCGCCACGTATTGGAGATGCGATGCAGTGTAGGTGCGCCACGGAATCGCCAGCCGCACCAGCTCCGGCGCGCCCTGCGGCCGGCCGGGGAACATGAGCGTGCCGACTTCGCAGGCGCGCACCGCGCCCTCCACGTAGAGCGCGAGCGCCACCGACTGGCCCGGCAGATCCTCCGCGCGCAGGTGCGGGAGCATGGCCGCCGCATCGACGTACACCGCGTGACCGCCGGGAGGATTGGCGACCGGGACGCCGCGTTCAGCGAGCATCCGGTGCAGGCCCTCCGCCTGGTCGAGCCGGTACGCGAGCAGCTCCTCGTCGAGCGCCTCCTCCAGCCCCAGCGCGATCGCGTCGAGGTCGCGGCCGGCGAGCCCGCCGTAGGTCTCGAAGCCCTCGGTGACGATGAGGTTCTGGCGCAGCCGCTCCGCCAGCGCGCCGTCCCTCAACGCGAGGAACCCGCCGATGTGCGCGAGCCCGTTCTTCTTCGCGCTCATCAGGCAGCCGTCGGCGAGGTCGAAGATCGCGCGCGAGACGTCCGCGGCGGTGCGTCCTCTGCACTCCGGATCGCGCCTCGTGAGCAGCGCCGCGTTCTCCGCGAAGCGCGCCGCGTCGATAAAGAGCGGCACCCCGCGCTTGCGGCAGAGCGCCGAGGCCTCGCGCACGTTCGCCAGCGGCACCGGATGCCCGCCGGTCCCGTTCGCGGTGCAGGTGAGGATGACGCAGCGGACGGGCTCCCGCTCGAGCACCTCCGCCAGCCGCTGGAGATCGATGGCCCCCTTCATCGGGTTCGGGTCGGAAGGATCCATCGCGTGCACCGACGGCAGGTCGACTCCGCGAGCGCCCACGCGCTCCACGTTCGCGCGCGTGGTGTCGAAGAGCGCGTTGGACACACACACGTCGCCGGGGCGCAGGATCGTCTCGAGGAGGATGCGCTCGGCGGCGCGGCCCTGGTGCGCGGGGATGACCTCGGGGAAGCCGGTGACCTTGCGGACCGCGTCGCGGAAGCGCTCCCAGCTCGCGCTGCCGGCGTAGCTCTCGTCGGCCTCGTGCATCGCGGCCCACTGCCGGTCGCTCATCGCGCCGGTGCCCGAGTCGGTCAGCAGGTCGATGAACACGTCGCGCGCGCTGAGCCGGAAGAGGTTGTAGCCGGCCCTCTGCAGCGCGCTCTTGCGCTCGTCTCGCGTGGGCAGGCGCACCCGCTCGACGCTGCGGATGCGGAAGGGCTCGGGGAGCATCATGTGGGTCCCATCTGTTGGCGCTGCGGTCCGGCGCCGGGCTCTGCACGTCCCGAGCCCACCGCTGGTGTGCGGCGTGCACCGGGAGGCGCGGGAAGGGACTCGGGCATGTGCAGGCGCGCACGTCTTGCGCGTCCACCGGCAGGCGCGCGCAATTTGCGCGGTAGGTTCGGAACGTGAGGACGGGACGGACGTGGCAGACGTGACGAACGAGACGGGCGGGAGCGCCGCGAGGCCGGCGCACGACGAGGCCGTGGCGCCCTCCACGCCGAACCAGCGGCGGAGGCGCCTGGCGGCGACGCTCTCGCTGGTGGCGGGCGTGACCATCTTCGGCGCGAAGCTGCTCGGCTGGTACTTCAGCGGCTCGACCGCGCTCCTGTCGGACGCGCTGGAGTCGATCGTCAACGTGCTCGCGTCGGGCTTCGCGTTCTTCGCCATCCGCTTCGCCGAGAAGCCGGCGGACCGCGACCATCCCTACGGCCACGGCAAGGTGGAGTTCCTCTCCGCCGCCTTCGAGGGCGGGCTCGTGGCCTTTGCCGCGGTGCTCATCCTCTATACGGGCGTGCGCGCGCTGATCGTCGGGGTGGAGCTGCGGCAGATGGACGTGGGCCTCGTGCTCGCGGCGGGCGCGGCGCTGGGCAACTTCGTGCTGGGCCGCTACCTCCTGCGCACCGGAGAGCAGACCGGCTCGATGACGCTGGTGGCCGACGGGCACCACGTGCTCGCGGACGTGTGGACGACCGCCGGCGCTTTCGTGGGGCTGCTGCTCGCGCGCGTGACCGGGTGGGCGTGGCTCGATCCGGTGGCGGCGCTGGTCATCGGCCTGATGCTCGTGCGGACCGGCGCGCGGCTGGTGAAGCAGTCGGTGGACGGACTGCTCGATCGCGAGGATCCGAAGTTGTTGGAGCGGCTGGTCCGAGCCTTCGACGCGGAGCGCGTGCCGGGCGTGAGCGGCGTGCACCGACTGCGGGCAATCCGTTCGGGAGACCTCGTCCACGTGGATGCGCACGTGTTCGTGCCCGCGCACTGGTCGGTGGCAAAGGCCCACGAGGCGATCCTCGACCTCGAGGAACGGGTCAAAACCCACGCCGGGATGAACGGCGAGATCGCGCTGCACCTCGACCCCTGCAACGGGAACGAGTGCGCTGGCTGCAGCGACGTGCAGTGTCTGCACCGGCGTGAGTCGTGGGCGGGGCCGGAGCCGCTCGACGTGGACGGCGCGACCGGGCCGGGACGCGACGAGCCTGGGCGCTGACCTTCAGAGCGGCGAGTCGCGTTCGGTGGCGGGTTCCTCTCGCGGGCGTGTTCGCGTGGATTGCAGCGCCCTTGCGCTCGCGCGTGCCTGCGGATCGGCAGCGCCCTCCACGCGCTCCCATAGTTGGAGAAGCCGCTCCGCCGATCCGTCGATCGCCTCGCGCGGCACGCCGTGTCTCTCCAGCGCGCCGAAGAGGTCCGGCAGGTCGGTGACGTTGCGGATGCCGTGCGGACAGCTCCCGCCCGCGCGAGGCCGGTGGATGGGGCTGTTGAAGTCGCTGCCGAGCATCACGTTCTGCGCACCCGCCAGCTTCGCGTAGTGCCGCCAGTGCGCCACCGTGTCGTCGCAGGTGTCGAGCACGTGGCCCGGCAGTCGTGACTCTTCAGGGACCGGCAGGAGCATGTCGTGCCGGAACACGCCGATGCCGATGATCCCGCCGCCCTCGGCGATGCGCCGCGAACGCGCTTCGTCCAGCGTCCGCACCACGCGCAGCTCGCTGCCGGCGTGGGAGTACATGACCGGGACGCCCTTCGCCTCCGCCAGCGCGAGCACCGCGTCCTGGGTGCGCTCGTTCGCGTGCGCGAGGTCGATGATCATCCCCAGCGCGATCATCCGCTCCACCACCTCGCGGCCCAGCGGCGTGAGGCCGCCCTCCTCCGCTTTGCGTCTGCGTTGCAGGAGATCCGAGAGCGGCCCGAACTGTCCTTCGCGCGCCTCCGCCAGCGCGTTGTCCGCGAAGTGCACGAGGCCCAAAGAGCGCACGCCCGCCGCGTAGAGCACGTCGATGTCGTCCGCGCTCCGGACGCCCTGCGTGCCCTCGAGGTGCGGCACCACCGCGATGAGGTCGCGCGCCATCAGCCGGCGGGCGTGCTCGGGGTTCTCTGCGATGACGAAGCCTGCGTGGCGGCGCGTGAACCTGCGCAGCGCCTCCACCGCATGGAGGGACTCGTCGAAGCGGGAGCGCGCCGGCCGCAGCGCCCACGGCGGCCACAAGGTGCCCACCACGAGCTGCACCTGCGCGGCTCGAAGTCCTTCGGTGGTGAGCTGGTTGCGCAGCCACTGGTCCGGATGACGCGCGAGCAGCGGCCCGTCCACCTCGCCGCGGAAGGCGGGCAGCGCGTCGGACATGGTGAGGTGGACGTGCAGGTCCGCGCGCGCCGGTGGCGAGGCGTTCAGCACCAGGGCTGCCGCGACGAGCGGCGCGATCATGGACACGCAACCACGTCCACCACGTAGCTGAACGGCGCGGTCACGTTGCTCACGTTCACCCGATACGACTGCCCGGCCTGCGGCAGCCAGCCCATCGGGTTGAAGCGGATGGCGTATGTGTTGCCGAAGCCCTGCTGCAGTGCGGTGGTGGTGACCGGGAGCGTGCGATCGTCGAGCGTGACGGTGACCTGCGCGTTGTTGAGGTTGATGCTGTCGGACTGGATCGACCAGCCGGTGTCGTTGAGCGAGCTGCCGAAGGGCGACGCGGTGAACGCGGCGAAGGGGAACGGACCCTCCGGCGGCCAGGCGACGTAGGTGCGCTGCACGCTCCCGCTCCCGCCGATGACCCACATGCACGAGTAGGAGGAGGTCGTCCCCAGCCCGACCGGACCGATCTTCGGCGAGAGGATCCAGCGCCGATGCCCGAGCGTCGTCTGATTGCCCGGGTCGATCATGTAGAGGTCCACGCCCGCTACGCCCGGCGTCGGAGAGATGTTGCTCGACGCGGCGCCCTGCGCTCCATCCTGCGAGTAGCAGTTCCACGACGAAGGCGGCGAGTGAGAGAGCTGCCCGTTGGCGTGCATCATCAGCGCGCAGGCCTGCGCCCGCGCGTCCCTCGTCGGATCCGTCGTCACCGGCGGGAGGTCCGCGATGAACCGGTAGAGGTTCATGATCTTCAGCGCGTTGGCTCGGTTCTGCGGGTTGTCCCCGGGCGTGCAGGTCGAGACGTTGCCCGTCCAGGTGCCCTCGCTCCGGTCCGCACGATCGCCCTTCCAGCGCGCGCAGACAGCCGCCTCGCGGTCCGAGCCGCCGTCGAGTCCGGTGCCGCCATCGCGATCCGTTCCACCGTCGCTGCTGGTTCCGCCATCGTCGCCGGTGCCGGCATCGCGATCGGTCCCCGCGTCACCTCCCGAGCCGCCGTCGCCACTTCCACCGCCGCCTCCGCCTCCGCCCGGGCTGAAGCAGGCGCCGTTGCCGCAGAACATCGGTGACGTGCAGACCGCGCAGGCCGCGCCGCCGGTTCCGCAGGCCACGTCGAGGAATCCCGCCTGGCACACGCCGTCAGAGTCGCAGCAGCCGGCGCAGCTGGACGGGTTGCAGTCCCCCCGCGCACCATCACCACAACCGGCACCCGCGCCGACGGCGAGGAGGAAGCCTGCGCACATGCCCACGAACGCGGCAGAGAAAGACCCGTCACGCATGACCATGCGGACGAGCAAAGCACACGGCCGCGCTACTTCACCTTCACCCAGAACGGCGGCGGCAGCGCCATCACCGCGACCTCGGGCTTGCCGCCCGTGAACTCTCTCGCCTTGTCGAGCGCCTCCTCCACGTCCACCGCCGGTGTGAAGCCGAGCCGCGCGCAGGCTCTCGGGTCTCCGTGCGCGACGATGATCCGCCCTGCCCGCTTCCGCGCCGCGTGCGAGAGGTACCAGGCGTAGAGCGGGTGCGCGCCATGGAAGGCGAAGCGCCGCTGGTAGTTGGAGACGAACTCGGGACGTCCCGCGAAGTAGGGCTCGAAGCGCTCGTGGATGGCGAGGGGATCGCGCTCGATGCGGAGGACCTTCTCGTAGAACTCCTCGTGCGGCAGGTGCGCGCGACGATCGAAGGACGGGGTCAGCGGGTTGGCGAAGACGAGCACGCCGCCCTCGCGCAGGAGCGGCCCATCCGTAAAGAGATTCGCCGCGAAGCCCAGCGCGAGGTGCGCGGCGAGCACCGGGTTCTGCGACGCGCCGATCGACGAAGGCCCGAGGTCCGGCAGCCCGAACACCAGCACGTCCGCCTGACCGTCGGTGGAGACCTCGTGCTGACGGTAGAAGAGCTCGAGCGCGCGCGCGGAGACCGCTTCGGGTTCCCCGCTCAGCACCGCGATGGGCCGGTAGCCCGCCTTGAGGTGCCGCGCCGCGCGGTGACGCACGGCAGCGGGCAGCGCGTTCCACATCTGCAGCGGCCGGGTGAGCCCGTCCTCGCTCTTCAGCAGCGCGCTGAGCGCAGGAGGCCACAGCTCGTTGTTCAGCACCGCGGAGAGCTGCACTACCGGGACCTGCTTGCGCAGCCAGCCGGCGATGCGCTCGTGCACGCGGTGGTACGCGGAGCCGGGTCGCATCGGCGCGGGGTCCTTCGCCAGCACCTGCGGCGACGCGAGGTAGCGCGCGGTTCGATAGCCCGCGGTCCCGCTCACCACGCCGAAGAGTCCCGCGTGCAGCGGCGAGCTCACCACGTTGAGGTGCACGAGCACGTCTGCCTCGAGCACCGCGCGGTTGAGCTCCACGGGACCCTCGGGCTCTTCGCCCAGGCGCAGCAGGCTCGGGCCGCTCTCCGCGTCGTGCGACTGGACCGGGTACTTCGCCAGCAGCTCCGCGCCGAAGAGCTCCGCCAGCTCCGTCTGCCGCCACTGCCGAGAGAGCCCGTTGGCCACCAGCACCGCGACGCGGTTCTGGCCGACGCCGTGGTCCTCGAGTACCGAGAGCACCGCGGCGAGCATTTCCTTCCGGCAGTCGCGCGACTGCGGCGGCACCGGCAGCGACGGATCGTCGATCACCACCGCCACGCGCGCGTTCGGCTTGAGGTAGTCGGCGAGCCGCTTGCCGGAGAGGGGCTCCTCGAGCGCGCGCGCACAGGCCTCGGCGAAGGGCTCGAGCGCGGGGAGCGACGGGGGCGGGAGAAGCAGGCGCGCGTCGGCGGGAAGCTCGGGGGCGCGGAGATCGAATCCGGAGAAGAGCAGCGTCCTGGCCACGCGCGGACCGTAGCACCCGCTCTCCCACTACACTCGCGTCATGACTCTCCGCACGCCGCGCCTCATCCTGCGACCATGGCGGCCCGAAGACGCCGAACCCTTCGCCGCGCTCAACGCCGACCCGCTCGTGATGGAGCACTTCCCCTCCACGCTGACCCGCGCGGAGTCGGACGCGGGCATCGAGCGGATCCGCGGAGTGCTCGCGAAACACGGCTTCTGCTTCTGGGCGGTCGAGGCGCCGGACGTCGCGCCCTTCATCGGCTTCTGCGGGCTCTCGGTGCCGGGCTTCACGACCTCCTTCTCGCCGTTCGTGGAGATCGGCTGGCGGCTCGCGCGCGAGCACTGGGGCCGGGGCTACGCGACGGAGGCCGCACGGGCCGCATTGCGCTTCGGCTTCGAGGAGAAGGGGCTCGGCGAGATCGTCTCCTTCACCGTGCCCGGCAACGTGCGTTCGCGCGCGGTGATGGAGCGGCTGGGGATGCGGCACACGGGTGAGACCTTCGACCACCCGAACCTTCCCGAGGGTCATCCGCTTCAGCGCCACGTGCTCTACCGCCTCACCCGCGAGCGCTGGCAGTCGCTGTCGGATCGCGGATAGGCCGGGTTGTCCCGGCGCGCCGACGTGCGCACATCGGTGCTGATTCGCGGTGCCGCGGACGGGACCATTGTCTAGAAGCGGAGCACTATGAAGATCGCCGTCCTGACAGGCGGGGGTGACTGCCCCGGCCTCAACGCCGTCATTCGCGCCGTCGTCCGTCGCGCGTCCACGCATGGCTTCGAAGTGATGGGCATGCGCAACGGGTGGAAGGGCCTCCTCGAGGACGACCACTTCCGGCTCACGCGCGAGGTGACCAGCGGCATCCTGCACCGAGGTGGCACCATCCTCGGCACCAGCCGGGTGAACCCGTTCAAGGCGCCGAACGGGCTCGAGCGGGTGAAGAAGACCATCGAGCGCCACGGCATCGGCGGGGTCATCGCCATCGGCGGAGAGGGCACGCTCAGCGCCTCCACCGCGATGTACGAGAAGGGCCTGAAGATCGTCGGCGTGCCGAAGACGATCGACAACGACCTCGGCGGCACCGACGTGACGTTCGGCTTCGACACCGCGGTGCACATCGCCACCGAAGCGGTGGACCGGCTGCACAGCACCGCCGAGTCGCACAGCCGCGTGATGGTCTGCGAGGTGATGGGCCGTCACGTGGGCTGGATCGCCACCTACGCGGGCATCGCCGGCGGCGCGGACGTGATCCTCGTGCCGGAGTATCCGGCGGACCTCGACGCGGTGGCGCGCCACATCAAGCGCCGCGTGCAGATGGGCAAGCTCTTCAGCGTGGTCGTCGTCGCCGAGGGCACGAAGATCAAGAGCCATGCGGACGACGAGGAGCGGCTCGTCACCTCCGGCAAGCTCGACGAAGCGGGCCGGCCGAGGCTCGGCGGCATCGGTCAGATCGTCGCCGAGGAGATCGAGCGGCGCACCGGGATCGAGACGCGGGTGACGGTGCTCGGGCACATCCAGCGTGGAGGGTCTCCCACCGCGTTCGACCGCGTGCTGGCCTCGCGCTACGGCGTCCACGCCTGCGACATGGTCGCGCGCGGAGAGTGGGGACAGATGGCCGCGCTGCGTGGCGTGGACATCGTCAGCGTGCCGCTCGCCGAGGCGACCCGCGAGCTCAAGCGCGTGCCGCAGGACTTCTTCGAGGTCGCGCAGGTCTTCTTCGGGAGCTGACGGCCTCGCGCGTCACCACCGTGCTGGCGCGCCAGAGCCGTGCGCATCACCTCGTGGGGTGACCCAGCCTTCGCTGCCGAGTGCCTTCGCGCCCGGCAGCTCGTACGCAGAGAGGCTGCGTCCCTCACGAACGATGAGGCGGCCCCCGACGATGGCGCTCGGTTCGCCGGTCCGGATTCGACGGCCCGTGACCCGAGTTCCGGTGGCGTCCCACTCCGCCACGCAGTGGAGAGGCTTCGCGGGCTGCGTCTCCCAGTATTCGTGTGAGGGATACCGCTGGTGCGTCATCAACAGTGTGTCCGACGAGGTCAGGAAGCTGCTGGTGATCTGCCGCAGCGGATCACGCGCATCGATCGTTCGGGGTGAGAAGGCCACGCGCGAGTTCCAGAGACGATCCGGCTCCGGTGCCCGCGAAGCCAACAGAGCTCCCGTCCTCGCGTCGTACGTCTGTCCTGCGCCGGCGAGCACCTCGCCTCCAGACACGGCCAGGACGGACGGAGCGCCCGGGCCGCGGTCCACCTCCACCTGCCACCGGACGTTCAAGTCGGAGTCGAGCGATAGCAGCCTGTCGCGCGGGCTTCCCCACTCGTAGCGGTACAGGTTGCCCTGTTCATCGAGCACGAGCGGCCCAAGGTCGGCGGGACGAGACTCGGCGGCACCGGTCAGCAGGTCCACGACCACGAGGCCAACGGAGCTCTCGAAGTAGAGCCGATGGCTGTGTTGATCCACGGCCGCTGAACGGACATTGAGGAAGGTCCACCGCGGCTTCCCGTTGGCCGCATCGACGACGACCAGTTCCTGGCCGCTGCGGATCAGCAGGCCCTCGGCGGTCCACGCCACGACAGACGAGCGCGAGGTCACGCTCAGCTTCTCGCGGACGCGCATCGAACCGTCAGGCCCGAGCGACACCAGGTCGCACATCGTGTAGCGAACCCCGGGCGTGCCGCTCGAGACGCAGTCGGTCAGGTAGAGGTTGCCGGAGGGGTCGGTCACACCACCGAAGTCCAGGTCCATGCCGCTTGCTTCGAACTTCCAGGCGGTTTCGAGCTCCGGCACGTCGGTGACACACGTCCCTTCGTTGCAGATGCCACGCTCACCGCAGAAGGTCTCGCAGCTGACGTCCGACTGCGGAAGCCGCCGACACTCGCCAGTCACGGGATCACGGACCGGAACGCGACAGGGATTGGCGGTCAGGCAGCTGGTGTTCCGCTGACTCGACTTCTCGCCTTCGCCGTGAAGTTCGACGAAGCCGATGAAGGGTTGATGTCTGACCCCAACGAACCCCAACTCCTCGCCCGTCGCCTCTCCGTCGAAGTGAACGGTGAACCCGGCGCTTTCGCCCGGCCCGATGGTGGCGCGTGCAGGCAGGATGCGGAACCGCCCGCCGTCCGTCACCAGCTCGACCTCGACGCGGTGGCTCCCTGCGTTGTGCAGGCTCAAGGACCGAGTCTCGAACTTTCCGGTGGAGGGCTCGATTCCGAACC
Source organism: Pseudomonadota bacterium (assembly GCA_023423535.1). GTDB lineage: Bacteria > Myxococcota > Myxococcia > Myxococcales > Myxococcaceae > JAFAFL01. The sequence goes on along the minus strand of JAFAFL010000127.1, from coordinate 54,437 downwards.
ACAGCCGGTCATGGTTCCAGGTCAGGGGCACTGACACGTCTTCGCGGGAGCGGTCAGGTCGGTCGCAGTCCTTGATGACGAGGCACCTGACAAACTCCTCCAGGGTCAGTGCTGGTGGGGCCTCCTCTTCTCCGGCTGAGGGCGAGCCGCACGCCGCGAGAACCCCTGCTGCAGCCGCGACGAGCCATGTCCGCATCAAACCCTCCGTTTCGCGACCCGGAAGGTGCGGACGAGCTCGCCCGGCGCAAGCTGCCAGGACCGCTTTCGCCGCCAGAGTGCACTCCGTGGAACTAGGCCGCGTGCGCTCTTCCCGACCGCGCGCGTGCGTGACCCCCGCCGAGGTCCAGCGCGACGGCGAGCAACAGCGCGCCCGTCCATAGGTTCACCGGCGCGATGCTCAGGTTCTCGGGCGCGCCGACGCTGTTGGCGATGAGCCACACGATGAACCAGATGAGCGTCATGGCTGCACCTCTCTGCTCTTCAAGGTGTGCGGCGAAGTGCGACGCGACAAGCCTCGGGAGAGCGCGGCGCGGAGGGCTCAGCGGCCCGCTCGCGCACGGCGGGGAATGAATCTTCGGCGGGGTCCTCCGTCTCTACGGCCAGCAGCTCAGCAGGGCCGGAAGAGAAGAAAGAGGACCACCATGAACCGCCTTCGTCGAATCACCTCAGCCCTCTTCGTCATCGGCGCCGTGGCGCTCCCCTCCGCGGCGCTCGCGGACGGTCGCTTCGGCAAGCGCAGCGACGACCACCGCGATGGCCGTCACGGCGACTACCGGGGTGGACACCGCGGTGGGGTCCAGGTGGACGTCCGCGTTCCCCGCCCGCCTCCTCCGCCCGCTCGCGCCGGCGGCCGCTACGAGCTGCAGACGGTCAGCCGCTGGGTGGACGGCTACACGGTGAAGGACTGGGTCCCCGAGCGCTGCTGGGAGGTTCGCCGCCACGGCCCGCGCCACAAGCGGATGCGCTGTGAGGGCGGCTACTACACCGACCGCTTCGTGCCCGGTCACTACCAGCAGGTCGAGGAGTGGGTCTGGGTTCCCGCGCCGCGCCACCGTCCGCACTGGCAGGTCTCGGTCTACACCCGGTAGATCGGCCGCATGGTCCTCGCCGCATTCGCCTCGCTGATGCTCGCCGCTCTGCCCTCTGCCGATGCGGTGGTCAAACGCGAGGCGGACGCGTGGCACGCGCAGAGGCTCGAGAGACTGCGCGCGGAGGACGGCTGGCTCTCGCTGGTGAACCTCGTGTGGCTCGACGAGGGCGACACCGCGATCGGCAGCAGTGAGGGTTCGGGGGTGATGTTGCCCCCGTCGGCGCCGAAGAGGTTGGGCACGCTTCATCGCAAGGGCGAAGAGGTGAGCTTCACGCCCGCGCCCGGCGTGGACGTCGTCACCTCGGAGGGCGCGCCTTTCAGAGGCGGGCCGCTCACGAACGTCACCCTCCGCACCGGATCGATCACCTTCCAGGCGTTGCAGCGCGGCGAGCGGATCGGCGTCCGCGTGAAGGACTCGCAGTCGCCCACGCGCACGGGGTTCACCGGCATCGCGCGCTTCGAGCCGAGGATGGCCTGGCGCAAGGAGGCGCGCTGGGAGCCGGCAAAGGAGGGCGAGACGATCCGCATCCCCTCGGTCATCGGCGGTGAGCACGAGTCGCCGCTGGCGGGCACCGCGCACTTCACCCACGAGGGGAAGCCCTACCAGCTCCGCGCCACCCGCGAGGGCGACGAGCTCTTCTTCGTCTTCGGCGACGCGACGAACCGCGACCTGAGCTACGGCGCCGGCCGCTTCCTCTATACGGCGCTGCCGGAGGAGACCCCCGAGGGCCCGCGCGTGGTGCTCGACTTCAACCGCGCCTACAACCCGCCGTGCGCGTTCACGCCGTACGCGACCTGTCCGCTGCCGCCTCCGGGCAACAAGCTGAAGCTCCGCGTGGAGGCAGGCGAGCAGCGCTGGGAGAAGCCCGGCGCGAAGTCGAAGTAGAGTCGCCGCCGCTTGCACACCGACCTCTACGCGGAGATCGCGAGGCTCTCGAAGGAGGGCCGTGCGTTCGTCCTCGCCACCGTCATCGACACCGCCGGCTCCACGCCGCAGAAGCCGGGCACGAAGATGGTGGTGCTCTCGCAAGAGACGATCGGCACCGTGGGCGGCGGCGCGATCGAGCTGCAGATCACCGAGCACTCGCGCGCGCTGCTCGCGGACGCTCAGGCGACCACGCGGGTGATCGAGACGCACCTCACCCACGAGCTGGGGATGTGCTGCGGAGGCAGGATGAAGGTGTTCCTCGAGAAGCACGGCCCGGCGGCGAGGCTCTTCGTCTTCGGCGCAGGTCACGTGGGCCGCGAGCTGGCGAACCTCGCGCACCACGTGGGCTTCCGCGTGACGGTGGTGGACGAACGCTCGGAGCTCATCCGCGCCGACCGCTTCACGGATGGCATCGAGCGCATCGAGCGCGATCCAGCCGAGGTGGCGGCGAGGCTGGAGGGTGGGAGCGACACGTACTTCTGCGTCAGCACCCACGACCATCCGCTCGACCAGGCGGTGCTGGAGACGCTGCTGCGACTGCCTCAACCGTCGGCGTACCTCGGCGTCATCGGCAGCCTGCGCAAGGCGGAGCGCTTCAAGCTGAGGCTGCGCGCGGCGGGCTTCACCGAGGAACAGCTCGCGCGCGTGGAGAGTCCAATGGGCGTGCCCATCCACGCGCTGACGCCGGAGGAGATCGCGGTCTCCATCGTCGGACGGCTCATCGCGGTGCGCCGGCGCGACCAGCCGAGGCGGTGACGGCACTCCGCCCGGGTGAACAGCGCGACGGGGCCCCGGCGTGAACCCGCCTGGCTGCTGGGCTAGTGTCGCGGACGGTATGCGCTCCCGCTCGCCCCTCCGCTCCGTGCTGGCGCCGTCGCTCGCTGTCCTCGGCCTCGTCGTCGCCTCGGCGTGCGGCGGCCCGCAGCCACAGCCACAGCCGGAGGACGACGCGGGCGTGCTCCAGCCCGAAGATGGAGGCACTGAGACGCCGGATGCAGGCCGGCCCGATGCGGGGAAGCCCGACGCAGGCGCGACCGACGCGGGCTTCACGACGATCGCGGTGGAGGACTGGTGCCAGTCGCAGGCGCTCGGGTTCTGTCACCGCGCGCAGCGGTGTCTGCAGGTCTCCGAGAGCGAGTTCGACGCGTGCATGACGCGGCAGCTCGCCGTCTGCGATCAGCCGGCCTTCACGCGCGGCGTGGCGGAGGGACGGCTCGGCTACGACGCGGCCGCGGCCGCTGCCTGCGTGAACGGCTACGCGAAGACTGCCTGCACCGAGACGCCGGAGGTCTGCGCCACCGTCTTCACCGGCCTCGTGGCGCCGCAGGGTGCGTGTCTGCTCGCGCAGGAGTGCGAGGGCGGGAGCTACTGCCTCACCTCCGCGAGCACCTGTCCGACGACCTGCTACGCCTACCGGGCGATCGGCGACACCTGCAACTACTGGGACCAGCAGTGCGATCCGGAAGAGGCCAACTGCACGAGCGTCTCCGGCCAGAACCGCTGCGTCGCGCGCAAGGCGGCGGGCGAGGCCTGCGTGAACTGGAGCGACTGCGCGCAGAACCACGGCTGCGTCGAAGGCACCTGCGTGAAGCAGGTCGCGAAGCTCGGCGAGGCCTGTCTCGAGGTTCAGGGCTATCCCTACTGCGAGACCGACGCGTTCTGCCGTCAGGAGCCGCCGCCGCCGGGAGGTGTGCAGGCGCCGGGCGTGTGCATGAGGAAGGCGGCGCTCGGTGGCGTGTGCGCGGGCTACGGCTCGTGCCTCACCGGGCTCCGCTGCTCGAGCAACTACTCCACCGGCACCTGCATCCCGCTCGGCGGACCGGGTGAGAAGTGCACCAACTACAACGACTGCCGCAGCGAGCTCTACTGCGCGGCGGCCACCGGGCGCTGCACCGCGCTGCCGGGCACCGACGGCGACTGCGGCTCCACCGGTTCGTTCTATCGGTGCGCGACCGGCTACTGGTGCGACTGGAACACCGGAGATACCTGTCAGCCCCTCAGGCAGGAGGGCGCTTCGTGCAGTTATTACGCGGCGTGCGCTTCTGGTGCGTGCACCGGTGGGGTATGCGTGGAAACGTGCTCCGTCCGTTGGGACGGCGGCCAGTAGGCGGAGGTCGGCCGGACCTCGCGGAGTCGATGCTTCAGAGCTCGCGAAAGAGTCACCCTCTCATCCACGCGGTCGCGCTCGCCGCGATGCTGGCGCTCGGATGTTCCTCCGCTCCACTCTCGCCCGGTGACTCCGGCCCGGAAGCAGACGCGGGCGTCGTCGGTGGCGGCGGTCAGTCGGACGGAGGCGCGCGCACGGACGGCGGTGGCCTCCCGCTCGAGTCCGCATGCGACGTGCTCAACGCGAGCCGCTGCGAGTACCTGCAGCGCTGCGGCCTCATCGCAGAGGGCGATGACGCGCTCGAGGACTGCGAGGCCTACCTCCGCGTCACCCGCTGCGGTCCCACGCGCTGGCCCGCGCGGGTGCAGGCAGGAACGCTCCAGTACCACCCGGCGAACGCCGCGAAGTGCGCCGACGCCTGGCTGACGCAGGAGTGCCGCGCCTTCGAGACCGAGCCGCGCGTGTGCGAGGACCTGACCTCTCCCGCGGCGAGCCTCGGAGGGCGCTGCTACGGAGGCCTCCGCGGCGAGTGCGTCGAGGGCGTCTGCACCGGCGGCACCTGTCCCCGCTCCTGCCGCGCGCGCGGTGACGTGGGCGAGCTGTGCGAGGAGACGAACGACTGCAAGACCTGGCTCTACTGCCGGACCTCGTCGCCGGGGAGCGCACTGGGCGTGTGCACCGCGTTCGGGATCGACGGCGCGGAGTGTGACGAGCACCAGCCCTGCGCGAAGGGCTACGTGTGCGGCGGCTTCTCCCGCTGCGAGCCGGCGGCGAACGTGGGCGAGGCCTGCACCGAGGGCACCTGCACCGAGGACGCGTGGTGCGCGGTGACGACCAACGGCACGGGCACCTGTCAGCCGCGCGCGCAGGAGGGCGACGCCTGCACCGAGAGCGCGCAGTGCCGCCCCGACCTGCTCTGCCGCCCGGAGACGGGCACCTGCGAGCCGCGCACCGGCGTGGCGGAAGGCGAGCCCTGCAGCCGCGAGCAGACCTGCGCCGGCGGGCTCGAGTGCGTGGGCACCGCGGGCGATCCGCTGTCGGACCGGCCGCTGGGCCTCGGCGTCTGCGAGGCGGGCAGGCTCATCCACGCGCCCTGCACGTCGAGCTGGGACTGCGAGACCCCGATGGCCTGCGCGATGACGGAAGACGGCGACGGCGGCGTGACCGGCGAGTGCGGTCCCAGGCTGAAGGACGGCGCGGCTTGCGTGGAGACGCGCGACTGCTCGGTGCTCTCCGCGTGCCTGGCGGGACAGTGCGTGCGCCTGCCGCAGCCGGGCGACTCCTGCGGCGACGGCGTGTGCCTCTACGGCGCGTGCGAGACGGCGGACGATGCCGGGCTCGTGTGCAAGGGCCCGGGCGGACCGAACGCGATGTGCAGCGAGAACGACGACTGCGCCTCGCTGCGCTGCGTCTCCGGCAGGTGCCTCGCCGCCTGCACGCCGTGAGCGCGCAGGCCCCATCGGTCCGTCCGGCGCGGGCAAGTCCACGGTGCTCTCGGTCCTCAACCGCGACGCTGACCAGCGAAGGGGCGCTGACGGGGCGACGAGCAACTGCGCCGTACGCCCGCGACACGACCGCCGCCACGCACGAATCGCGCGCCCCGGACTCGACGCTCCTCGCCCTCCCCTCCCGCAAAAAGGAAGCGGCACCACGTGGGCTCGCCGAGAGCGCCCAGTGGTGCCGCCAGGTGCTGCAACTACGAGTTCCTGCCGGCGCCGTTAGAACGCGTAGCGCGCGACCAACGAGGCGCGCGTGTCGTTGTTGGGCGACTCGTTGCCGCCGGCGTACATGGTGGTGGTGACGTTCATCACCTCGAGGCCGAGCGTGCCGCCCTCGATGGCCGTGTAGACCGCGGTGCCGCCGACCGTGAGGTTGCGGCGGATGGCGAGGTTCACGCCCTCCACGGTGTCCTCCGGATCATCGATGCCCGCGTAGAGGCTGGCGCTGAACTTCGGGTGGAACGCGTACTTCGCCGAAGCGAGACCGCCCATGCTGGTGATGCCGGTCGCCTCGTTCTGGTCGTTCATCACGATCGACTGGCCGACGCCGGTGCCGAGACCCGCGCCCTGGCCGTACCAGAACTTGGCGCCGAGCGAGAGCTTGCCGAAGCCGAGCTGCGTCGCGGCCTCCGAGTACCAGGAGGTCAGCTTCGTGCTCTGCGGACCCTCGGCGTTGCTGTAGCCGACCATCGGCTGCCAGGCGCCGCCGGCGAGAGCGACGAAGCTCTTCGGGTTGATCTGGTACGCCACCTGGCCGATCGCCGCGGGCAGCGCGTGCTCCATCAGCGCGTACTTCGCGGTGTTGGTGCTCGCCTGCGAGATGCTGCCGGTGACGCCGGTGCTGGTCGCCAGCGTCAGCATCCCCTTCACCGGACCGAAGGTGCGGAAGAGGCTGACCTGCGGCGTGCGTGCCCAGGCGTTGCCCTGACGGAGCATCGCGTTCGGGCTGAAGGTCTCCGGGATGATCGGCATGTTCGGCAGCCAGTACTGACCCACCAGCAGGCCCACCGCGTTCTTGAAGTCGAGCGACACGTACGCGTGCCGCAGGCGCGGCGAGGTGACGGTGCCCCAGTCGAGCTCGAGGAATCCCTTCGCTTCGGCCTCGTTCTCGAGCTGCGACTCGATGCCGAAGTTCAACCGGGTGCCGTAGGGATCCACCGAGAAGCTGCCGCGGCCGCTGTCCTCGGTGACGGTGATGAGCCAGGGACGGCTCCCCCCCGCGTTCGTGTCGAAGTGCGCAGCGCCGTAGAAGAAGCCGCCGACCTTCAGCTTCACCTTCGAGTTGGCGGTGGTGAGCTCGGCCGAATGTGCGAGCGCGGGGAAGAGCAGCAGGGACAGCGCAGCAACTGCCAGGGGACGAAGCGTCAAAGGATGGCTCCTGAGGGAGTTTGGGGCCCGCCTGTGCAAGGCCCTTGCCGCCAGCCCCTTTCGCAGCGCGCTTCGCTCTCCTGCACAGTGGCCGCGGCTTCGCCGGACGCTTCTCCGACGCTCGGTGACGCTCGGTGACGCAGCACCTCCGGCGCACGTTTCGCCTCGGCGCGCGCAAGTTCTGCGGAGATTGGGGCGTGCGTCCGCCCCGCGATCAGCGCGACGACGGCGGCTCGCTCGGCGCGACGAGAGGCTCGTCGAGGATGGGGAAGCGACCCGCGTTCGGCAGCGAGTAGTGCCACCACTCCATCCGGTTCTTCCTGAAGCCCGCGCCCTCCATCGCCTCGCGCAGCAGCTCGCGATGACGGGTCGCCGCCTCGGAGGCGCCCGCGTAGCCGTGGTGCGCCGCGCGGTTGAAGGTGTCGAACGGCGTGGGGTGCTCGACCTCCCGGCCTTCCTTGTCGGAGAGCCCGAGGTCCACCGCCGCGCCGCGGTTGTGGTGCGAGCCCTTCGCGGGATCCGCGACGTAGCCGGGCTTCGGAAGGATCTTCCACATCTCCCACTGCACCGAGAGCGGGCGGTAGCAGTCGTACAGGCGCAGCCGGAAGCCCTTCTCGCGCAGGGTCCCGGCGACCTTCACCAGCTTCTCCACCGTCTGCGGCAGGAGCAGGCAGCGCGCGCCGTCCGGATAGACCTTCCGCCCGAGGAAGTTGTTCTCGGTCGCGTAGCGCAGGTCGAGCACCGCATCCGGGATGTGCTCGGTGACGTCCACCAGCGCGGGCGCGCGCTTCGCGTCCTTCGCCCACCCGTTCGCCGCGAAGAGCAGCGGCACCACCAGCACCCACCGCATCAGGCCTCCACGTACCTCGTCGGATCGGGAACGCCGGCCTCGATGAATCCCTTCCTGCGCAGCTTGCAGCTGTCGCATCGCCCGCACGCCCTGCCGCTCGCGTCAGGGTCGTAGCAGGAGTGGGTCATGCCGTAGTCCACACCGAGCGCGACGCCCTCGCGGATGATCTCCGCCTTCGTCAGCCCGGAGAGCGGCGCGTGCACGGTGAAGTGCGCGCCCTCGACGCCTGCGCGGGTGGCGAGGTTCGCCAGCGACTCGAAGGCGCGGATGAACTCGGGGCGGCAGTCCGGGTAGCCGCTGTAGTCCACCGCGTTGACGCCGATGTAGAGGTCCTGTGCGCCGATGACCTCCGCCAGCCCCAGCGCGAGCGAGAGCATGATCGTGTTGCGTGCCGGCACGTAGGTGTCCGGGATGCCGCCGGACATCTCGGCCTCGTCGCGATCCTTCGGCACCGGCTGATCCGCGGTCAGCGACGACCCACCGATGGCGCGCAGCTCGAGTCCCACCACGCGCACGTCCTGCACACCCATCGCCTGCGCCACGGCCTTTGCGCGCTCGATCTCCACCGAGTGCCGCTGGCCGTACGACACCACCAGACAGGCCGGCTCGAAGCCGTCGCGCTTCGCCATCGCGAGGCACGTCGTGGAATCCAGACCGCCCGACAACAACACCACCGCCCGCTTCGTCACTGCCGTCGTCCTCCCGTCACGCGCCACAGCAGCGTGCACTCCTTGAACTTCTCACACGTCGGCGCGGCCACGGGGGTGATGCGGTGCGTGAGCTGCCCGCAGGCGCGCACCGCGTCGTAGCCGGTGTCCTCTGGACCGGGCGCGGTGACGCCGGCGTCGGCATCGACCGGGACCGAACCCGCCTTCAGCAGCGCGGCGCCGTCTTCCGGGCACTCGCCGCCGAGCGCCGTGTCCTGGCTCGCGGAGAGGACCGCCACGTGCAGTTGCTCGGTGACGAGGAACCGGTTGTCGCAGTCACCCTTCTCGAAGCGGCGCGGCGCGGTGTGCTTCGCGGCGAAGCGCTGGCCGTCCCACGTGCCTGCCTGGTTCTCGCCCGACACGCTGAACCAGGCGCCGTCGCCTCTCGGGTTGCGCGAGAAGGTGCCCTCGAACTCGAAGCGTCCGCCCTCGGGGACCTCCGAGAAGGTGCACTGGCCACGGTCCACCAGCTCCGCGGTGAACCGGAACCGGCCGATGACCTCGTCGCCGGGGAGCGCCGTTTCGCCCTCACAGGCGAGCACGAGCGACAGCGAGAGCGCCGCCCCGCCTGCCGCGAACTGTGACCACCGCCGGTTCATGCGGGTCACGCTACACGAGCTCCACCGCGCGGCGGGCGATGGCGTGGAAGGCGGGACTCTCGCGAAGCACGCGCGCCACCTCCACCGTCAGCGGGTCCATGCCTCGCACCCGATCGTCGAGCTGCGCGATGACGCGGCAGGCGGCGAGCGTCGCGGGATGGGCTTCGAAGGCGCGCGCCGCGGCCTCGGCGAAGTCGGGGCCCTGGCCTTCACCCACGCGGGTGAACGCGCGGCTCTCCTCGCCGAGCGTCAGCGCCAGCGCACAGAGCCACCCCAGCTCCACCGGACCGAACGCGCCCAACGCACCGGCGCCGATGACCAGCTCGTCGGCGGCGAGCAGCCAGGCCTCGACCCCACCATGCGGATCGAGGAACACGCGCGTCCGTTCAGCGCCCATCGACGAGAGCGCGTGGGCGAGCGCGGCGTGCAGCCGGGGCATCGACTCGGCAGTGATCTCCGCCAGTCGCGCGGGCGCCGGCAGCTCGCTCTCCACGCGCTTCACCTCCAGCCGAGCCCACGGTGCGGCAGGCGCGGAGCTGCTGCTGCCGGTCAGCGCGGCACCAAAGCCGTCCGCCATCACCGCGGCCTCGTGGCGGCCACAGGCGTGCAGCGCCTCCGCGAACAGGGTCCAACCGTCCGCGTCCACGGGCCGCTCGCGCAGGAGCCCCGGCCACAGCGTCAGCGCGAAGGCTGCACCGTCGGGCGTGGACGACAAGCGCTCCGCGAGCTCCCGGCGCGTCGCCTCGCTGAAGACGTGTCCCGCCGCCTGCAGGCGCTCGGCGAGCCTCACCGCGAACGGCACCAGAGCCGCGCGCGCGTAGCCCACCGCGAGCTCCTCCAGCGTCTTCGGGTCGTCTCCCGCGCAGCGCTCGCGAAGCTGCAGCGCCTCACCGGTGCGCCCCAGCCGCTCCGCCCACTGCGCCCGGCGAAGCAGCCGCTCCGGCGTCTCCTCCGCCTGCCCGAGCATCCGCAGCGCGTCCTCGAGCTGCCCGAAGCGCTCGAAGCGTGCGGCGAGCTCCGCAGCGCGCACCTCGCGGTCGCCGTCCGCTGACTCGATGAGCTCGTCCGCGGCGGCGCGCATCCACTCCAGCGCCTCCTCGGTCAGACCCGCCCGCACATAGGCGTCCACGCCGCGCAGGAGTTCGCCCGCCTCACGCCACGCACGCGCAGCCCCGGCGTCCTCACCGAGCGCCTCGCACAGCTCCGCCACCAACGCGTGCCGCTCTGCCGTGGGCTTCGCGGCCAGCGCCGCACGTGCCGCCCTCAGCGCGCGCTCCGGCTCGCCCGCGTCCATCAGCACCCGCGCCGCGCGTGCCTCGTCCTCGCCGCGCGAACCGCCCACGCAGACCGCACCGCGACGCAGCAGCGCCTCCGCGAGCGCGACCCCTTCACCGGTCTGCTCGAGCAGCGGAATGAGCGCGTCGAGCGCCTGCAGGTAGCCCGCGCCCGAAGACCCGCGCTGAATGATCGCGTCGAAGGCCGCACGTGCGCCGAGGACATCACCCGACCGCGCGGCCAGCTCGCCCCGCTCCAGCAGGAGCACCGCGCGCTCGTCCTCGTCGGTGACGATCTCCGCCAGACGCTTCAACGTCTCGCCCAGCCGGTCCATCTGTCCAAGCTGCCGGTAGGCCTCGCACAGCGCGCGCAGGGCCTCGGTGTTCTGCGGATCCGCCGCCGCCGCGCGCTCACGCAGCGACAGCGCCAGCTCCCCCTTCGGCTCCGCGACGAGCCCGGCCGCCGCCAGCAGCCACGCCGCCGCGCGTGCGCCACCCACCGCCTGCGCGCCGCGCTCGTAGAGCTCCACCGCCTCGGAGGGACGACCCAGCGACTTCAGTCCCGCCGCGGCGCGCTCGACGATCGACACCTCGGAGGGACGCAACCGGGCGAGCGGCACCAGCGCCTCCACCGCGTCCTCCGGCTGCACCGCGAGCTCCGCAGCGCGCCTCAGCAGCGCCTCCGCCTCCTCCGCAGCGCCCTTCGCGGTGGCGCGCTGCGCGAGCCTCAGCGTGGTGCGGAAGAGCCCCTCCCTGTCTCCCGACCGCGCGTGCACCTCGGAGAGCAGCGACAACGCCTCGGCACCGCGCTCGCCGTCCGGATCGAGCGCCACCACCGTCTCGAACGCGTCGGCCGCATCCACCAGCGCGCCGCCGGAGAGCGCTGCGTGCCCGAGCCGCAGCTGCGTCCTCACCCGCACCGCCGGCGCCAGCCGCTCACCCGCGGTCTGCAGCAGCCGGCGATCCCACGGCTGCGAGGCCTTCGCACCGCCCGCCTCGAAGGCCAGCTCCGCGCGGCGCTCGAGGGCCGGGACTTCCTCCGGCGCCACGAGCAGCAGCTCGTCGAGTGCCGCCGCCGCGAGCAACGCCTCACCGGCGTTCCACAAGGCGTCCGCGCGCTCGGTCAGCAACGCCGCGCGCTCCTCCGGCACCGCCTGCGCACGCCGCGCGAGCACCTCCGCCGCCCGACGAACGTCCGCCGCCCGCGCCCGCACTGCCTCGAACGCGAGGCGATTGCGCGGGTCCACCTCGAACGCACGCTCCTCGCACAGGAGCGCCTGCTCGCTGCCGCCCACGCGCCGGAGACACGACGCCGCCGCGAGGTAGGCCTCGGCCGCGTCGCTCGAATCGGCACCACCGGTCAAACGCTCCGCACGACGAAGGAGCAATCCGGCGAGCTCCGCCCACTCGCCGCTCTTCTCCAGATGCGCGCGGTGGCGCTCGTACGCGGACGGATGGAACGGGTTCGTCTCCAGCAGCAGCGCGTCGAACTCGGCGGCATCGGCGGTGCGACCCGCCTCGTGGAGGAGGTCCGCGCACTTCAGCGTGAGCGCCTCGTCGTCCGGCTTCACCGCCCGCGCGCCGAGCACCGCGGCCGCGGCGGCATCGGGCTGTCCTGCGCGATCGCGATAGATGCGCGCGGCCTCGAGGAAGAGCCGCACCTTCTCGTCCGGTGCCGTGGCCGCGGCGGCAAGCTCCTCGTGATGGGCAGCGAGCTCCGCCACGCGCCCGTCCCGCTCCAGCGCGCGCACGAGCAGCGCCCGCGCCTCCTCCAGGGAAGGATCGAGCTGCAGCGCCTCGCGCGCCGCCTGCTCCGACTGCGGGTTCGCGCCGATGGGTCCGGCAAAGAGCCGGGCCAGCTCCAGCAGCACCCGCGCGCGATCGGCGGCGACGTCCACCAGCGGCAGGCTCCGCGCGAGCCAATCCGCGGCCTTGTGCGCATCGTCGCGCCGCCGCGCCATCGCCTCGCCGGCGCGGGCGAGCTGCAGCGACGGCCACAGCGACCACGCCTTCTCCAGGGCGCTCTCCGCCGCGACCGCGTCCAGCCGCACGTCGCGGAAGAGCTCCGCGCGCCTCAGCTCGTACTTCGCCGCGCGCTCGGGCTGGCCCTCGTCCTCACACAGCTCGCGCAGCGCCTGCAGCGTCTTCAACGCCGCATCGTGGCGGCCGGCGCTCTCGCAGAGCCTCGCCTCCTCCTCGAAGGCGGAGATCGCCCCTTCGAGGTCGTCCTCCGCCAGCGCGAGGTCCGCGACGACGAGCAGCTCGCTCATCAGCTCCGGCACGCGCCCGCTCTCGCGGAACAGCTCGGCCAGCGCTTCGTGGGACGCACGCGTCGGCGACAGCTCCGCGACCCGCCGCAGGATGGCAGACGCAAGCTCCCAGTCCATCAGCCGGGTGCGCGCCTTCTCCGCCAGCGACTGCAGCACCGGCACCGCTCGCGACGCGTCGGTCAGCTCGCGCGCCCACGCCCACAGCACCTCCACCGCCGCGCGCGGATCACGCGGTGCGAGCACCGCCGAGAGCCGCTCCGCCGCCACCGCGTGCTGCGGGTCCGACTGGAGCACCCGCCTCAGCGCGCGTTCGGCCAGCGCAAGGTCGCCTGCGCCCTCCGCGAGATCCGCCAGCCGCAGGTGCAGCGTGCGCGCGCCGTTTCGCAGCTGCGCATCTTCGGAGGCGAGCGCCGCTGCGGCCTCGGCCTCGTCACCACACAGCGCAACGTGCAGCGGCAGTGCCTCGGCGACCGCGCCCTTCAGGTAGAGCAGCTCCGCCAGCGGCGCAAGCTCCGTGCGGCTCGTCGCCGGCGACAGCTCGTGCGCGCGACGCAGCAGCCGCAGCGCCTCGTCGTCGGAGCCCACCTCGCGCGCGCGATGCGCCAGGGCACGGAACTCACTCGCGATTTCGCTGGGGCTCTCCACGAGCGCCGACAACTGCTCCAGCACCGCCGCCGCCTCGACGCGCTCATCCCGCCGCACGAGCACCGCGTGGAGGTGCCGGCGAGAAGCCACGTCCGCCGGATCCACACGACCCGCGCGACGCAGCGCGGTCAGCGCCTCGTCCTCGCGACCGAGCCGCTCCAGCAGCACCGTTCCCAGCAGGAGGTACTCGCGCGCCGCCGCCGCCCCGGTGCGGATCGCCGCATTGCCGGCCCGCAGCCGCGCCACCTCTTCCCACCGCTCCAGCGCCTCGAGCGTCCGCAGCAGCCCATCGGACGCGGTCGCATTGGCCGGCGCCAGCGAACGCGCCAGTGCGTAGGCGGACGACGCATCCTCTATATGTCCGTCCTCTTCGAGCAGCCGCGCGCGCAGGAGGGCCGCGTCCACGCGCGAGGCCGTGGGACCATGCGCGGAGGCGATCTCCAGCGCCGCCACCGCCCCGTCGCGATCACCCTTCGCCAGCGCCAGCTCCGCAGCGCCCCTTGCCGCGCGCGCCCGATCGTCCGTCGTCAGCGCGAGCGAGAGCAGCAGCGCGAAGGCCTCCTCGGCCAACTCTTCGCTCTCCGACAGCGTGAAGAGCCGCGCAGATGCGCCCAGGGCGAGCGCTCCGTCCACGCTCCGCCAGTGCCGCAGCTCGGCCGCGCCGTCACCCAGTTCGGCGAGCACCGCGCCGAGCTCCACCGCGACGTCGTTCCGCTCCTCCGCGTCCGGCAGCGCCCGCTCGAGATCCGCGCGCGCGTCCTCCAGCCGCCCCGCCCCGCGATGCAGCGCGGCCCGCGTGACGAGCAGCTGCGCCCGGGATGGGCCCTCCGCGCTCTCGATGAGCAGTCCGAGCAACAGGAGCCGCTCCGCTTCAGCCGCGTCCGCCTCCAGCAGCGCGAGGAGGTTCGCCGCCGCCCACAGGTTGCGCGGCTCGAGCTGCAGCAGCGCACGCAGCGCCTCGCGCGTCTGCGGAACCTGCTGCGCCTCGAGGCACAGCTCGGCGTACTCGCGCAGCGCCGGACGCGCCGCGAACGGATCGAGCCTGCGCCACAGCTCCGAGAGCAGCGCGCGGAGCTCGTCCTTTGCTCCGGCGCGGCGGTGCAGAGCGGCCAATTCCTGCGCCAGCGCCACGTCGTCGGGCCGCTGCGCCGTCACCTCGGAGAGCAACGCCCGCGCGGTGTCCAGGTCTCCCACTGCGGCGGCTGCGCGCGAGGCAGCGAGCATCAGCTCCGGGCGCTGCGCGTCGTTCGGTGCCTCGGGATCGGTCGCGTCCAAGGCGAGCACGGTCTGCAGATCCTCGAGCGCGCCCTGCGGATCACCCTCGCGGCGCAGCTCTGCCCGGCGAAGACGTGCGGGCGCGAAGTGCGGATCTCGCTCCAGCGCCTGGCCCCACAGGGTCTCCTCGCGCGGGTCACCGGCCAGCAGCTCCGCGGCGCGGGCGAAGAGGCGTGCGGCGGCGCGATCCTGCGGATGAAGTTCGGCGCGGCGGGCAAAGAGCCTCGCCGCGTCACGGCGAGCACCACGACGAAGCTCCAGCTCGCCCATCGCCTCCAGCACTTCGCCCGCACTGGCGCTCTGCGGCGCGGCCTCCAATGCGGCGGTGAAGCGCAACATCGCCGCGCTCACCTCGCCCAACGCGAGCAGCGCGTGACCGGAGCGCAGGAACAGCGCCTGCGACTCGTCCGCCCGGCCCAGCTCCAGCAGCGCCTGCGCGCGCGTCGCCCACAGCTCGGAGAGCCGCAGCGATTCACCCGACGCCTCGAACAGCGCCTCCAGCCGCGCCGCCAGCGCGTCGTCCGTGCGGCGCAGCGGGAAGGCCTGCGCGTAGTGCTCCTTCGCCGCGCCCGCGTCACCACACAGCTCGCACGCACGACCGAGCCGCGCGTGCACCTCCGCGAGCTTGTCCGGCGCTGCGCTCTTCGGCAGGTGCGCGAGCAGCGCCTCCAGCGCGCGACGAGCCCTCTCGGGACGATCGCAACGCAGCGCGAGGTCCGCGAGCTCGAAGAGGTACGCCGGATCCGGTGCGAGCTGCGCGGCACGCTCCAGCGCCACCAGCGCCTCCGCCACGCGACCCAGCCGCGCCTCCAGCACGTTGGAGAGTTCCCGCAGCGCCGCCGCCGCGAGCCGCACGTCGCCCTGCGCTTCGGCCACCTGCGCCCGCCGCTCCAGCGCGAACGCCAGCGCGTCCATGTCACCGCGGCGCCGCTGCAGCGCGCACAGCTCGCCCCACGCCGCGAGGTCGGAGGGCTCGAGCGAGAGCACCTCGCCCAACGCCGCCGCCGCGAGCTCCAAGTCAGAGGAGAGATCGCGCGCCGCGACCGCCAGTCGCCGCAGGTGACGCGCGCGCAGCGTGGGCTCCGCCTCCAGCTCGGCGAGGCCACGGAGGCTCCGGCACAACTTGCGCCCGTCGCGCTGCGTCTCGGCCAGCGCGAGCAGACCTTCGAGTGCGCCGCGGTGCGTGGGGTCCGACTCCAACGCCTGCGTGAGCAGCTGCTCGGCGCGCTCCGGGTTCGCCAGCCGGCCGCGGTAGAGCTCGCCCGCCTCCGCCCACAGCGCGGCACGTCGCGCGCGATCCGGGATGACCGCCGCCGCGTTCTCCAGCGCGTCCGCCAGATCTTCGGCGCGGCCCTCGGCGCGGAAGTACGGGAGCAGCTCTTCGATCGCCAGGAGGTCACGCGGGTCGAGCCCGAGCGCCGCCTCCAGATGCTCGCGCGCCCGCGCCGGCTCGCCGAGCTTCACCTTCGACAGCCGCGCCATCGCGTGATGCGCCGCGTGCGCAACCTCCCGCACGCGCACCTCACGCGGCGCCGGCCCGGCGAGTTCGATCGCCTGCAGGTAGCCCGAGACCGCCTCCTGCACCTTGCCCAAACCGTCCGCCACGCGCGCGGCGAGGAAGAGCGGCTCCGCCTCTCCGGGAAGCAGCGACGCCGCCTCGCGGTAGCGCAACAGCGCGTTCTCCGGCTGCGCGAGGCCCTCCTCCCACACCCGTCCCGCGAGCACCGCCGCGCGGCCGATGCGATCGACCTCGTGGCGGCCCATCGCCACTTCGCGCAGCCGGTCCAGCGCCTTGATTGCCCGGAGGTGATCGCCCGAGCGGTGGCACAGCTCACCCAACTGGTAGAGCGCGTCGGGATGGTTCGGCGAGAGCTTCAGCGCCGCTTCGCAGTGCAGCCGCGCGCCGGCGATGTCGTCCTCGGTCAGCGCACAGAGCCGCGCGAGCTGCACGTGCGCCTCGGCCGCGTCCATCGGATCTCGCGCCAGCGCGGCGATGCGACGGAACGCGCGGATGGCGCCAGCCCGGTCCTGCGCCGCGTCCGCCGCGCGCGCGAGCGCCTTCAGCGACGGGAGATGATCCGGCCGGATGCCGAGCACCTCATGCAGCGCGCGCACCGCCATCTGCGGCGCCTGATCACGTGCCGCACGGGCCGCCGATTCGGCGGCGAAGAAGGCGGATGCCTCCTCCTGGTTGCGACGCGCCAGTGCACACAGTGCCAACCAGCGTTCGGCGGCACGCGCGGACTCGCCACGCCGCTCGCGGACGATCGCCTCCGCCCACAACGCGGTCGCCGAACGCGCGCGCCGCTGCCCGAGGTTCTGCGCCACGTCGAGGGCCAGCTCGTGCGCCTGCGGATCCGCCACCAGCAGCGTGAGCAGCCGCTCCACCGCGAACGGGTGCGCGTCGATCAGATCGCCGTGACGCAGGTACGCATCGCGCGCTTCGGCGAGCCGGCCCTCGGCGAGAAGACCTTCGGCTTCGGCGAACGCGCGCGCACCCTCCAGCGAGAGCAGGAGCTCCTCGTCCGGTGCGGCGGGCGGCGGAAGACCACCGGAGGCGAAGCGCAGACGCAAGCCCTTCCCCGTCACCTCCGCGCCCGCGAGCCGCGCCTGATCGAGCGACGGCATCCGGTAGCCACGGCCCACCGCCGCGAGCTCCACCAGGGCCGGGAGCACGCGCGCCGAGAGCCCGCTCGCGCCGCGCACCTCCAGCTCCGGCAACAGCTCCAGTCCCTTCGCCGCCTCCGCCACGAGCACCGGAACGCGCGCGGCCGGCGTGGTGGTGAAGCCGTAGAGCCGCACGTCGTACACGTACACGGCGAGCCGATCGCCATCGCCGTCGAACGCGAGCTTGAACGTCACCGGCGCGCGCTCACCCACCGCCAGCCGCGCCTGCGCCTCGAGGTAGCCGGGACGGAAGTGGAGCTTCAGCCCGTCGAGCTCGGTCAGCCGGCCCTGCAGGTCGAGCACGCGCCGCGCGAGCTCCTCCGCTGCGACTTCCAGCTCGAGGAACCCGAACTGCAGCTTGCGACGTTGGAAGCGCGCCGCCCCGCCGGTGAAGCTGAACGGGAAGCTCACGTCGGGGATCTGCAGCGCGAAGTCCACCACGCTCACGCCCGGTGCGATGGGCAGCGGCGGGAACCCCACGAACGCGCGCCGGTCGAGCAGCCGCAGCTCGGGTCCGGGGCTCGCGGGGACGGACGGAGACGATGACGCGGAGGGACGCGCGGACGATTCGTTGTCGGTGGGCATGCGGGCGGCGGCCAACCTAGCACGCGCGGTAAGTGCCCGAAATTCGACCGCGATTGGCCGGGGACCAGACGGCCGAGGTCGTATAGAGGAGCGCGCATGAAGCCCTGGATGACGATCGCCGAAGCGAAGCTGGGCAACTCCACGTTGACGCTGCGCCAGCGCGAGGACGAGTTCATGGTGCTCGTCGATGGACGCGCGCTGATGGGCAGCCGCCAGCACGGATCAGAGCAGGCCCTCGCGCAGACCGCCTGCGAGCGCCTCGCGTCGGTCACCCCGTCGGTGCTCGTCGGTGGGCTGGGCTTCGGGTTCACGCTGCGCGCCGCGCTGGAGGTGCTGCCGCCGCACGCGGAGGTGGTCGTCGCGGAGCTGTCGCCGGCGATGGTGGAGTGGAACCGCGGCGTGCTCGCCGACCTCGCGGGCAGGCCGCTGGAGGATCCGCGCGTGACCCTGGAGGTCGCGGACGTGAACAAGGTGGTGAAGGCGAAGGCCGAGCGCTTCGACGCGATCATGCTCGACGTGGACAACGGGCCCTTCGCCATCTCGCAGACGAAGAACGCGGACCTCTACGACCTCGTCGGGCTCTCCTATCTGCTGCGCGCGCTGAAGCCTCGAGGCCGGCTGGTGGTGTGGTCCGCCGGACCGGACGTCCGCTACCAGAAGCGCATGGAGGAGGCCGGCTTCGAGGTCCAGGTGCGCAGTACCGGCAAGGGCCGGCACGTGCTCTTCATCGGCGACAAGGAGCGGAAGAAGTCTTCGAAGGGCGGCTCAGGACGGCGCGGGCGCTGAGTCGTCCTTTAGAGGGCGCGACGAGACGTAGGGCAGCAGCGCCTCCGGAAACGTCTCCACCAGCGAGGCGGGGGCGGCGACCGGCTCGCCCTTCAGCATCGCCTCCAGCTGCAGGCCGTTCGTCACCGCCTGCCCACGGAAGTGGTTGTTGGTGACGACGTACACCTCCTGCGTTCCGGGATCTTCGGAGAGCTGCCGCGCGCGGTCCGCCCAGGGCTCGAGCTGCTCCGGCGAGTAGAGGTAGTCGTAGCGCGCGTCGCGGCCTGCATCCTTGCGGAACCAGTCCTTGTAGTTGCGGCCGTGCACGCGGACGTAGCCCACGTGCGAGGTGCTCCGCGCACTGGGCGCGATGGAGCGCCGGAACATGGGCTGGTCCACGTTCACGAAGCCGGCGCCGCGCGCTTCGAGCTCGGCGAAGAACTCGGGCGTGTTCCAGGAGGCGTGACGGACCTCCACCACCAGCGGGAGTTCGGGGAAGGCCTTCAGCAGATCGCGCAGCCACTCCTCGCTCACGCCCTCGCGCTTGAACGACCAGGGGAACTGCAGGAGCACCGCGCCGAGCACGCCCCGGTCGCGCAGCGTGTCGAACGTCTCGCGCGCCTCCTTCACCTCGTCGCGCGTCCACGCGGTCTTGCGCTCGTGGGTGAAGCGCCGGTGCAGCTTCGCGGTGAAGCGGAAGTTCGCGTTGTGCGACACGCGGCCAGCCCACACGCGCGCCACCTTCGCCGGCTGCGGTCGATAGAAGGTCGAGTTCACCTCCAGCGCGTCGAAGTAGAGCGCGAGGAACCCGAGCGGATCGAAGCCACGCGGCTTCGGCTTCGGGTACACGATCCCCTCCCAGTCCCTGTAGCTCCAGCCGGCGGGGCCGACGCGGATGCGGGCGGGTCCTCGTGCGCGGGTCTTCACGCAGGGAAGTTGTGCATGCCCGGCGCGACCGACGGACGCCCCGCTCTGGGGCGGGCTGGCCAGCACACAGGCAACTCGCGCGGCCCCTCAGGCGCTGTCGCGTCGAGCGAGGTGAAGCAGCGGTGGCGTGCGCGCCTGACAGAGCTCCAGGAGCCTCCGGCCCAACAGCGGGTCGTCCCGGCGGAGGACCTCCCAGGTCTCCAGGATCATCGCGTCCTTGCACTGCGCCAGCGCGCGCGTTGCCGCCTGCAGGGAGGCACTCCCGTCCGCCGCGTCGTCGCAGTGCATCAGCCGCTGCCGCAGCGCCAGGAGCCTTCCGCGCGAGTACGCGAGCCGCTCTGGCTGCCCGAGGAACGGCGCGTAGGCGTCCATGGCGGAGAGGCACCGGTCCGCGATGAGCAGCAACTCCCGCAGGCTGCGCTTCGATCCACCGAAGCGATTCACCCGGTCGTCGAGACAGAACCCGTCGCGCAAGGGGAGGTTGCCCGGGTGGTCCCGGTGGATGACGAACTGGAGCGTGGACAGTTGCTCCGCGGCGTCCTCGGCGACCGCTGCCTCGTCTTCCGCGGGAGAGGAGACCTCACCCGCGAGCCTTGCGCGCACCTCCTGCTGCAACGCCTTCAGCGCCGCGAGCCGATCCCCGTTCGCGGCAGGCGTGCTCGCCAGCCCCGGCTCGGTGGCCACCCACCCGAGAAGGGTCTGCACCGCCTCGAGCGTCTGCACCGGCTGAGGCGGTCGCGCCCGGTAGTCGAACGCCGAGGGCCTGCGCGGCCCGGACGCCAGGTGGACGGGGTTCATCGGCGGCACCCGGTGCCGGAGGAACGCGTCCGCGAGCGGTGGGTCCTCTTCCCGGTAGGCGAGGTAGCCCCAGGCCGCGAGCTCATCGACCCGCTCGCGCGCCCAGAAGGCCGCGTCCCAGTACCGGCCGAGGTGCAGGTCCCCTCCCTCCATCCACCCGAAGGACCGGCGCAGGATGTGAGCGAGACACACGTGGTCGGTGACGGTCTCCTCCCAGAGGCCCACGTCCTCCGGGCTCCAGTCCTCCAGCGCGTAGCAGAGCTGCCGTAGCGCGTGCCACGCGTGGCCGGGCGTCCGCCAGGGCGCGGCGGCGCGAATGAGCACCCACTTCTGCATCTGCGCCGTCCGCGGCTCGGCGTCTTCGAGCACCTCCTCCACGAGGGCCCACGCGTCTCGAATGTCCTCCTGGCGCCGCTCCGGGATCCGCGCTCCGGCCTCGTCCGGATCGCCCTCTCCCGAGCGCAGGTCGTCGACCGACGCGCGGAGCCGTTCCGACTCATCCGCAGGAACCTCGAAGCGCGCAAGGTCCTCCCGCCGCGGCTCGACCAGCGCCGCCATGACCTCCAGCGAGCGAATCAGCTCGGGCACGTCCAACATGTTCCACGGCGGGGTGGGGACCTTCATTGTCGCCTCGCAAGTGCTTGTTCCGGGTGGCTTTCGCGCGCGCCGCAGGCTCCGCCGTACAGGGCCGCAAGTTCCGGCGTACAGGGGCGCAGGTTCCGCCGTACAGGGCCGCAGGTTCGGCGTGCAGGTCCGCAGCTGCGAGCGTATGCGCTGCTCGAATCGCCGTTGCGGCCGGCAACTGCCGGCGTAGAGGTCCGCGCGGGCGGGCGTAGCGCCCGCGCGAACCGGGTGAAGATCCTCAGAGCTCGGGGCGCGGCACGGTCTTCCCGGCCTTCTTCGCCGCGGCCGCCTTCTTCGACGACCTGGAAGGCGGGATGGGCGCCTCCAGCCTCGAGAGGGTGGCCGGATCATTGCGGAACTCGAACTTGCCGCGGCTGAAGACGCGGCGGCACAGCTCGTAGAGGCGCTTGCGGACCGAGTCCACGGAAGCGGAGGCGCCCTTCTTCGTGCCCTTGGCCGCCTCCTGCTGGATGTCCAACTGGATGATCGTCTGCCGGTTCTCCTTGAGGTCGAGGAGATCGTTGGCGGTGAAGCCGATGTCCGCCAGCGTGTTCAGCCGCGCCTCCAGCGCGCCGATGGCGATGTCGAGCCCGCCGACCACCGCGCGCACCGTGACGCTCTTCGGAGGCTTGCCCTGGCCGAACGCGATGCGCGTCGCCTTGTCGGTGGTCTCGTACTTGATGGCGTCGCGCACCGCGGCGAAGTTGCTGAGGCCGCGCTTCAGCTCGTCGTTGAGCTTCTGGGTGATCTCCTTCTGCTCGGTGAGCCGCGCGGGCTGCGCGGAGGCCACCGTGGTGAAGAGCTCGAGTTCCGCTTCGAAGTCCTGCTGGAAGTTGGGCGCCAATCGCGCCAGCAGCCGGGCTCCGCCGGGAGACTTCAGGAACTCCCGCAGATGATTGGCCACCGCGAGAAGCTGCGGATCCGTCCAGTTCACCGACACCACCTCGTTCGCCATTTGCCCCCTCCTTCATGGTTGTGGTTGGGCGAGCGGAAGCTTGTGGTGCCCGGGATCCGCGGATCAAGCCGGCGTGCCCACTTTCCCCGCCTCGCGCGGAAACGAGAGAGCCCGCCCCGGGCTGGAACCGGAGGCGGGCTCGTTCACGACGAAGCGAAGCTGTCGGACCCGTTAGTTCGCGGCGCAGACGCGGCTGCAGGCGGCCGGCACGGTGCCGGAGTTGTACTGCTCGCAGGTCTGGCTCTCGACGCCCTCACGGCACTCCTCCGCCGCGTCGCTGTCGTAGGTCTGGCCGTCCGGGCAGGGCTCGCCGTCGTTCCGCTCGAGGCCCGCGATGCAGAGCGCCGCGAAGTCGCCCTCGCAGTCCTCCTGGTTGTCGCCGACCTTCACCATCGTGTCCGGACAGGTCCACATCTTCTCGCAGGAGCTCTTGGCGCTGTCGCGGCAGTCCTGCTCCGGATCCGAGCCGTTGCAGCCGACGAGGGTGACGATCGAGAGCAGCGCGGCGGCAGAGAGTGCGGAGAGCTTCATGGGGGACACCTTTCCGTGTTCAGCGGGGTTCGGTCGCGTGAGTAGGCCGCGCACGGTGGTCCGTCAAAAACTCAGCGCGATTCCTTCACGTGAGGTGTCATCCACCGTGCGTCACGCCGCCGCGCGCTCGGACGTTCCTGGGCTGTTCGGCGCACCGGGCGCCTCGCGGTCTCCACCGGCCGAGCTGAACTGCCTGCGGTGCAGCGCCAGCGCCCCCAGCGCGAGCACGTAGCAGCCGAGCCCGATGAGCAGCGTCGCGGTGATGCCCCAGAACATGGAGATGCCGAGCGCGATGACGGAGGCGACGACGGAGCAGGCGCCGTTGATCGCCCAGTACCAGGCGGTGGGCGCGTCCGGACGAACCCGCGCGCGCGTGAGGCCGGTGGGGAACGCCATGCCCATGAGGAAGCCCGCCGGCAGCAGCGTCACCACCGACAGCGTCACCCGCACCCACGTGGCGGAGGCGCCGAACTCGCGCTGCATGAGGGGTCCGCTGACGGTGAGCGCGATGAGCACCAGCGGCAGGGCCCACAGCGCGGCGCCGAAACGTCCGGAGAAGAAGGAGCCGGCGCTCGAGGCGAGGAGGATGACGAAGAGCACCACCGCGAGGCTGTGCAGCGGATGTCCGAGGAAGAGGCTCAGCCGCGAGAGCTGGCCGATCTCCACCAGCATGAAGCCCAGCCCGATCATCGCGAAGTAGAGCATCAAGAGCGGCGACTGCTCACCGCGGACCTCGCGCCGGAGGAAGAGCGGCCCGAGGATCGCCACCGCGCTCAGCAGCATCACGATGACGAAGAAGTTCCACAGCAGGGGCGCGCCGTTGGCGAAGTCCGAGGCCCTCACCGTGTTGAAGAAGAAGGGCCGGTCGTCGGTGGGCGGGGCGACGTCCAGCGGGTGGTCGCGGACGAACGCGTCCATGCGCGCGGGATCGGCCAGCGCCGCGAAGCCCTCGGCCTCGGCGAAGTCCGGCAGCAGCACCGGCACGAAGTCCATGTCCGCGGCGAGCGTGCGGATCCTCTCCACGTCCTCGGCGCGGAACGGCTGCGGCGAGACGAGGATGGTGGCCACGCCCATGCCGGTGTCCTCGGGTCCCGCGCGGCGGATGAGCATGAGGTGCTCGCGCGGGTTGGCGACGCCGTGCTCCCTCAGGGCCGCGCTGGCGAGCGAGACCATGCGCAGGGACTCGGCGGGCTCGCGCTCGTTGAACCAGCGCGAGAAGGTGAGGATGCCGTCGCCGTCGAGCCGCGAGAGGAAGAGCCGCCACGCCTCCAGCGTGTAGAGCCCGTTCTCCGTCAGCACGTAGGCGCCCGATGCGGCGGCGGCCCAGGTGTCCACCAGCGAGGCCTGGATGATGCCGAAGCGCTCCGGCGAACGGGTGAGGTGAGAGCGCGCCTCGTCGTGAACGAGCTGCACGCGCTCGTGCTCGCCGAGCCTGCCGGTGAAGTCGGCGAAGCGCTCGCGCAGGAGCCAGAGGATGTCCTCGTTCACCTCCACGCCGACCACGCGCTTCTGATCGAACGCCAGCGCGGTGAGTACGTCGCGGCCACCGCCCACGCCGATCACGAGCACCGACCGGTCGCCTCTCAGGTGGTGCGCGAGCGCGGTGAGGTCGTGCTGCAGGTACGCGAGTTTCTGGCGGTCGCCGTCGAAGCGGGTCAGCACGGTGAGCGCGTCGCCGTCGATGGTGAGCTCGAGCTGCTCGATGGGCTCGGTCGCCTCGAAGCGGCGAGACAGGCCCCAGCCGAAGGGAGAGGTCCCCGTCTGCTTCACCACGATGCGCGAGAACGCGTTCCACTTCTCGAGCACCGTCCCCTCGCCCGCGCCGCCCTTCACGCTGCCGCTCACGTCGAGCACGCGCAGCGACGGGTTGGCGATCGCGAGCACCGCGAGCACGGCCGCCACGCCCGCGCCCAGGCGTTTCAGCCCGGTCATCGACAGGCCGGTGGTGGAGGGCCCGCCGCTCGCAAAGGCGACGGAGCCGAGCGCCGCGAGCGCCGAACAGACGAGCACCGCGGTGGGCGCGCCGAGCTGATCGATGAGCGGGATGCAGAGCACGCACCCGAGCGCCGAGCCGATGAGGTCCGCGGCGTACATCCGGCCGGGTGAGCCCGAGTAGCGCGTCAACGCCGCGGCGATGACGATGCCCGCGCAGGTGAACGGCACCGCGAGCACCACGAAGGTGACGAGGATGGTGGCGATGCCGCCGGAGATGTCGAGCCCCGACCCCAGCAGCAGCGCGACCGCACCCGCCGTCGTCACCGAGAAGGTCAGCGCGGCCTTCGCCAGCAGCCGGTCCGGATCGGAATGACGCCAGCCGTCCACCAGCACCGCGCCCACCGCGAGCCCGAACATGGCGAGCGCGATGGCGATGAACGCGAAGTGGTAGTGCGTGGTCACGCTGAGGATGCGCGTGAGCGTGAGCTCCAGCACCAGCAGCGAGAGGGCGGTGAGGAAGAGCCCGAGGAAGGTGGTCCGGCGCGGCGCGGCGAGGACAGTCGTCGGCATGTGGGCGCGGAGTGTCTCACGCCTGCCGCCGCGCGTGATCGGTCGTCTGGCCGGTGCTCACCCGTGCAGCCCCGGGCCAGTGCAGCCCTCGAAGAGCGCTACTTCTCCGACCAGACCGCGAGCTCGTTGCCGCTCGGGTCGGCGAAGTGGAAGCGCCGGCCACCGGGGAACTCGAAGGGCTCGGTGGTGATGCGCCCGCCCGCCTCCTTCACCGCGCGCAGCGAGGCCTCGAGGTCCGTCGAGAAGAGGATGACCAGCGGTCCGCCGCGCGTGACCTGCGCGCTCACGGTCATGCCGCCCGCTTCGCGTGACATGCCCGGCGTGGTGAAGCCCGCGTACTCGGGCCCGTAGTCGGTGAAGCGCCAGCCGAAGGCGGTCGCGTAGAAGCGCTGGGCCGCGGCCATGTCGGTGACCGAGAGCTCGACGTAGTCGATGGCGTGGTGCGTGTGCGTGGAGGTGGGATCGCTCATGGGCGCGTCATACCCGACCCGGACGCTCGTGAGGCTGCTGCAGCTCCGGCAGCGCGGCGAGTTCGCCCAGCGTCGCCACCTGCGTGTCGCCCCCGATGCCGCCGTAGCCGACGAAGAACACACCGGCCGCGCCCGCGGCCTCGCGGTCGTAGCGGGAGTCGCCCACCATCCATGCCTCGGCAGGCGCGCGTCCCAACTGCTCGAGCGCGTGGTGCACGAGGTCCGGCGCCGGCTTCGCGTGCGGCACGAGGTCCGCGCAGGAGATCGAGTCGAGCAGCCCACGCAGCCCCGCCGCCTCCAGCACGTGTTCGGCGAGCTTCAGCACCGTGTTCGTCACCAGGCCGGTCTCGAATCCGCGCGAGCGCAGCGCCGTCAGCACCCGCGCGGCCTCCGGATCCACCCACACCCCATGCGCGTGCGCGGGGAACCGCTCGATGTAGAAGCGGTCGAGCTCCTCGGTGGTGCACCCGAGGCCGAACACGCGCACGTCGGCCGCGGTGCCCTGGCCGAAGGTCGGCGCGAACTCTTCACGCGTGACGGGCCGGCCACGGAAGCGGGCGCCCGCCTCCTCGAGCACGTGGAACCACACGTCCTCGGAGCGCACGAGCACCCCATCCATGTCGAACAGCACTGCTCTCGGCGACGTCAGCCCTGCCATGTGTCCAAGGTATGGCGCAGCTTGTCGTAGCGCTCCACCAGTTCCGCGCGGCGCGCGCTGAGCACCACCATGAAGACGATGATCAGCAGGCCCAGGGCCGAGAGGAACAGCGCGCCCAGCCTCGGGTCTCGCACGCCGTGCCGGATGAGGTTCGCCAGCACCGTGGTCACGAGGAAGCCGGTGCCGAGGTAGACGAACGAGCGGACGCGCGTCACCACGCCCGCGGCGATGCCCACCACGCACACCGCCACGCAGCCGAGCATCGCCCAGGTGGAGTCGAACACCAGCGGCCGGAACGCGGCGGCGGCGTGGATGACGGTGGCGGCGACGGCGCGCAGGCGTGCGGCCGCGACGAGCGAGAGGTCGCTCTCGAAGACCTTCACCAGCAGCAGCGCCGCCAGCGCGGAGGGGATGAGGAAGTACTGCGGCTCCACCACCCGGGTCTCCAGCCAGCCGAAGACGAGCGCGCCATTGAAGGCGGCGAACGCGAGCAGCGCGCCGAGGCGGCGGAGCGGACGGTGCCGCGCGAGGAGCGAGAAGTGTGCAGCGTGCGCGAGCAGCAGCGCGGCGCCCGTGCCGGAGCTCTCCCACGGCGTGGCGAGGAGGCCGATCAGCGGGAGCACGATGCCGGTGCCCCACAGCGGACGGCCCAGCGCGGCCCAGCGCTCGCTGAGCTTCCACAGCCGGCCGTTGAGCCCCGAGGCCACGCCGCCCGCGACCAGCGCCACCAGCGAGTCGCCGGCGCCGAACTGGACCGCGCTGCCGAGGTGACGGCCGGTGACGTACGCGGCGATGAGCAGCGCTTGCGCGGCCCAGGCGGAGAGCTCGTCGTTGTGCCGGAGCGCCTGGCGCATGAGGAGCACGCAGCCGAAGAGCAGCGCCGCGCCACCGACGAAGGCCTCGCGGGTGGCGACGCCTTCGATGAGCACGCCCGCGGAGCAGACCTCCAGCGCGCCGACGAACGCGAGCGCGAGCACCACCGGGCGCCGCGTGCCGAGCGAGGCCCAGAGCGTGGCGGCGAAGGAGAGGAGGACGCTCGCCGCGCCGAGGTACGGAAGGATGTACGGCTTGCCGCGACCGGTGGAGAGGTGGATGCCGGCGAAGAGCAGGCCCACGTGCAGCGCAGCCCACGCCGCGAGCCAACCGAGCGGCTCGAAGCGCGTGCCGCGGGTGGCGTTCCAGACCGCGACGGTGGCGAAGGCCGCTGCGACCGGCGTGGAGGCGTGACCGAGACTGTCGAGAAGGAACAGCGCCGGCAGCGCGGCAGCCCAGCCGAAGTGGCGCAGCGCCTCGCGAGCTTCGGCAGGGACGACGCGCGAGCCAAACACCCCGAGCAGCATCGCCGTCCCCGCGCCCACCGCGGGTGCCCACGCCATCGGCCCCGAGGACATCGCCGAGAGCACCAGCAGCGCGGAGCCGCCCACCGCCAGCGCCGTCTGCCGCGACCAGACGAGCGCGAGGGAGGCGACGACGAGCAACGCCGCCACAGCGGGCGACAGCAGCACGCTCTCCCTCCCGAAGGCGGAGGTCGATTCGACGAGCGAGACGACGAGCCCGAGCCCCACCAGGAACGCGCCGGCGGCCCAGAGGGGATGACGGACGGAGGGCGACTCCCAGGGCGCAAGGCGTCGCAGAATGCCCGCCACGGCCTCGCGCGGAGCCCTGAGGGTCATCGACAGCGAGAGCAGTGAGGCGGCAGCCGCGAAGAGCGCGAGGCGCAGGGAGTGCCCGCCCGTGCCTGCACCAGGACCGCCGAACTGGAGCAGCGGAGCGATCGCCGCGGCCACCACCGCGGACGTCAGCATCCACCGCGCGCCGAAGAGGAGCGTCGCGCCGAACAGCGCGAAGGCGATCGTCATCGCTGTGGCCTCACCCGGAGCCGCACTGAACGCGACGACGGCGCCGGCCACCGCCGCGGACGCGGGCCAACGCGGATCGAGCACTTCGCTCTCGTCGCCGCGTGCGAGGCCCGCGATGCGCGCCGCGAGCGCCGGGAGGTGATCGGCCGCAAAGCCCAGCGCCAGGAAGCCGAGGGCGAACGCCCACGACAGCTGCGGCATCCAGAGGGCGAACACCGACGCGACGATGAGCCGCGGACCCACGAGGCCTGACGACGCGAGGACGAGCGCCAACGATGCGGCAATCGCCAGCTGCGGCGGCGCGCCGGTCACCAGCAGGGCCGCCAGCGCCATCGCACCGGAACCGGCGAGCGCCCACTGCCCCGCCCTGCGCTGAGGGCCGAGCTCCCAACGATCGAGGGCGCGCGTGCAGGCGACGAGCAGCAGCGGCAGGGAGAGCAGCCACGCACCCGGCTCGTCGTACGCCGCGAGCACTCCGGCGAGGAGCGGCAGCGGGAAGAGGAGGAAGGCCCAGGCTCGGGTGGCGCGCGCCCAGAGCAGGCTCGAGACGATCAGCGGAACGAGAAGGAGCGCAGGCGGCGGCTCCGTCGCGAGGGCCGCGGCGAGGATCGTGCCCGTCGCGACGAGCAGCGCGCAGATCGATGCGGTGAGTCCAGCGCGCCAACCGCCGAAGAGGTGGCGACGGAGTGAGGGCGACTCGTCCAGCAGCGCGAGCACCGTCAGCGCACAGGTGAGCCCGACCACGCCGGGGTACTTCGCTTCGATCGCGGCGAAGAGTGCCATCGCCGCGGCCCAGGGGACCGTCACCGCGGGGATGAGCGCGCGGAGCGTGAGGAGCCCCACGCCCGCGGCCACGAGCGCCAGCAGCGACGACTCGGCGATGCCCGCGGAGAGGGAGAGCGCGACGAGCGCGCAAGCCGCCCAGCTCGCGGTGAGGACGCTGCGGCCAGCGCGCACGGTCCAGACTGCGGTTGCCGCGGCCACGAGGGCGAGCAGCGCGACCGAGCTCGAAGGCGACAGCGACGGCCACAGCGCGAACACGTCGTTCGCCGGCAGCAGCGCGGTCACGCCGAGTACCGCGGACGGAAGGTGCAGCGGCCATGCTCGGAGGCCGCACAGGCCGAGCGCGAGCGCGGAGAAGAGGAACACGCCGCCGGGCAACAGCACCGCGTCCGACACCGGGCTGAACTCCGGGATGCAGCAAGCAGAGGCGACGAACGCGCCGACCGCCGCCACGGGCAATGCAGCGAGCCAGTCACGCGCGGAACCACGGCCTCGGAGAGCGAGCGCGGCGACGACGACGGAGAGCGCGGCCAGCGCCAGTGGCCCTGTGCCCGGCAGCGCGCGCCATGAGACGAGCGTCAGCGCGCCGACCACCACCGCGAGCGCCGGCGACCACAGGGACGTGCGGCCATGGTTGCGTCCCGCCAGGAGCGCGGCGCCACCCGCGACCGCAGCGGCCACCGCGCTGAGCAGCGAAGGTGCGAATCCCTCTCCGTGCGCGAACACCGCGGCCGCCAGCGCCATCACCGAGGCGAGCAGCGCACAGAGGCCCAGCACGGAGCGCTCGGTGGCGCGGTGCAGCAGTGAGGAGGCGGAGAGCACGATCGCGACGGCACAGGCACTCCACGCTGACCCGGCCGTGCCCAGAGCCTCCAACGCGTAGAGGGGCACGAGCAGCGCGAGCACCGCCGCGGCCCAGGTCGCCCAGCGGCGGTCGGTCCAGAACCCGGCTGCGAGAAGCACCGCCGAGACGAGGGGAACGCTCCAGAGCCCCGCGCGCAGGTCGGTGCCGCAGAACGCGAGCACCGCGATGAGCCCGCCCAGCGCCGTCGAGGCGCGCAGGAGCAGCTCGCCGACCGCGCGGCGCCGCGCGTCTTCGAGGTCAGTCCACCGCAGCGCGAGGAAGAGCGCGCCGAGGAAGTACGGCAGCGAGAACACCGCGCCGAAGTTGAAGGGGAACGGCGCGCCCGGCGCGTGACCGAGCATCAGCTTCACCTGCTCGGCGAGCGTCTTCACGTAGCCGGGCACGAGCTGTCCCGACGAATGCCACGCGAGCAGGCCGGCAAAGAAGGTCACGTAGAGCCAGCGCACGCGCAGCTCCGGACTCTTCGCGCTGGGGAGCCGCGAGAGGTACAGGCCGGTCCACGCCACCGCCGCGGAGCAGAGGAAGAAGGCCGGCGCATCGCCGAACACCGCGCCCGCGAGCGCCGCCGCCTGCACCGATACCGCGGCAATCTCCAGCGCCGAGACCGCGCGCGGACGCTCGCGAGGGAGCGCCCGTAGCGCTGCGGCCACCGCGATGGAGACCAGCGCCGCCCAGGTGCCGGGCCTCGGTGCGAGGTCCGCGGCGTGCAGCGCGAGCCCAAGGCGAATCGCCATCGCCGTCGCGAGGTAGAGCGGCGCGAGCAGCGAGAACGCGAGCGCGCGCGGCGCCGGTGGAACAGAGCCCGCGTCGCTCTGCTCGTTCGGCACGATGGCCACCAGCGCGAGACACGCGAGCGGAACGAGCGGGAGCCAGGCCACGGCAGGACCGAAGCCCGCCAGCAGCGGGCCGAAGCCGAGCGCGAGCGTGGAGGTCACTGTCGCCACCGCGAGCGGCGTCCGCGCCTTCCTGTCCAGCGCCGTGGCGAGGTTTCGCACCAGCACCGCCGCGACGACCGACCACGTCCACGTCAGCCCGCCGCCGAGCGCAGCCGACGCTTCGGACACGGGCCCCAACGCGAGCACCGGGAAGGGCGCGAGCGCCGCGCCGATGATGCCCACCACGCGCCCCGCCGCCTCCAGCGCCGCGCGCCGACGCAGGAACGCGCTCCACAACATGAAGCCCAGCGCGTAGAGCGCGCACACGCCGAAGACGACGAGCGACCGCGTCAGCGCCGAAGCCCACCCGTCGGCCACGAAGTAGAACGCGCCGGCGAGGATGAGGAACCCGCCCACGAACCAGCCGATGCTCTCGTAGAGGAAGGGCCGCCAGACCGAGAGCCAGCGCGACGGCGCAGGCGGTGCTTTCGCGCGAGCGGGCGCGCGCTTCGGCGGGGTGACCGGAGCCGCCTCGCGGACGCGCGCTTCCGGTGCAGGCGCGGGCATGGACTCCGGGCTGGCCTTCACGCGGGGAACCGGCTCCGCCACGAGCCGCGCATCCGCCACGACGGCGGCGAGCGCCTCGCCCACCTCATCCACCGCGCGCTGGCGATCGAGAAACTCGCGCGGTGACGGCGGAGGCGCGCCCGGCGTCACCGGAACGGGCACGGGCGCGGGTACGGCGACCTGTGGCACCTCCGGCGCAGCTCCCACATTGAGGGTGCGCAGCAGCACCTCGGCGCGGGTGCGGTAGCGGTTGCGCACCCAACCCTGCACGGGCTCGGGCACGTCGTCGGAGCTCCAGCGGTGGATGTCCGCGAGGAGGAACTGCAGGTGCGCGAGCTCCTCGAGCATCGCCTCGCGTGGCCTGCGCGTCATCGCGCCGCCGCACACCGCACACCCGGTGGAATCCGACAGCCGCTCTTCGCGACAGGTCGCGCAGTACATGTGCCCGCAGCCTACACGCGCCGTGCCCACCGCTGACGGCGTGTGCTTCCGCGCACTTGCGAGACCCTCCGCGAAGGGCATGACGCACTTCGCCGAAGGAGGTGCCGCACGCGTTACGCACTGCGTCGGCCACACACGTCGGTCCGAGGGGAAGGGCGCGTTGTCGTCCGCCCTATCGTGTTCACCCTCTCCGCATGAAGCGCGTGCTGCTCATCGAGGACGATCCCCAGCTGGCGGACGCAGTGACGGACGTGCTCACCGATGCGGACCTGCAGGTCGTCCGCTCCGCCAGCGGCCGCGACGCGCTGCTCCTGTTCGCGCAGCAGAAGGTGGATCTGGTCCTCGCGGATCTTCGGGTGCTCGACCTGCACGGGCTCGCCGTCCCTCGAGTGGTGGGAGATCTCTCGCGCGTCCCGGTGGTCGCGACCTCGGCGGGCGGCGAGTGGCGGCGCGAGGCCTTCGCGGCGGGTGCACGCGCCTGCCTGCCCAAACCCTTCGGCATCGAATCGTTGATGTCGCTGGTGCGCGCGCTGCTCGCGGAGAAGGCGCCGGGAGACGCCTTCGCGCCCGACGTGGAGACGCTGTCGCCGGACGATCTGGAGCGCGTGCTCTCGCTGTCGAAGGAGGAGTCCGACGCGCTGCCCTTCGGCCTCATCCGGCTCGGCGATGACGGCACCGTCCTCGCCTTCAACGCCTACGAGGCCAACGCCTCCGGCCGCCAGCGCGACGACGTCATCGGCAAGCGCTTCGAGGACGTGGCGCCCTGCGTGAAGGTGAAGCGCTTCCTCTCGGTGCTCACCGAGGTGCGCGAAGAGCCCGGCGCCTCGCGCGTCATCCGCTTCCGCTTCCCGCGGTTCAGCGCGGAGACGGTGGTCTCGGTGCGCCTCTTTCACGATCCGTGGCACGGCGGGCTGTGGCTCTTCGTGTCGGAGACGGCGGTCGGTCACGCGCTCGGGCACTGAAGTTGATGAACAGTCCGCGGGATCGCCCGTGCAGGGTTGCCGCCCCCCACTGCGGTCCCAAACGTGCCGAACCTCGCGAAGCCCCCATCTGACGCGAGGGGAGGCCATGCACGTGAACCTTTCCGCCCGCTCCGCTCCCTCTGCGCTCGTCCTCGCACTCTTCCTCACCTCGGCGGGTCCAGCGCTCGCCACGAACTACACGCTCTGGATCCACGGCCGCGGCTCGAAGAGCGGTGGTCCAAAGATCGGCAACTACGGCGACTTCAGCGCGTGGGGTCCCGCCTCCACCTCCGCGGGGGTGAACAAGCGCGCGGTGAACTGGGACGGCTACAGCCGCATCGCCGATCAGAACGTGCACATCCGCAACGCGCTCGACTGCTACTGCACCGGCGAAAACTGGTGCTACGTGGCCGCGTACAGCGCCGGGAATCTCCAGATCGGCTACGCGCTCTCGCTGTGGGGCGGCTCGCAGCGGAAGAAGAAGAACGCGGCGCCCAACGCGAGCGGCGTCTGCGGCGACACCGACGGCACCACGCAGACCGGGTGGAACATCAAGTGGGTGGACGTGGCCGGCGGTGCGGGCGGCGGCAGCGAGCTGGCGGACAACGGCAGCTGGGCGTTGAACGAGCCGCTGGTGAGCGACCTCGTCACCACCACCGCGCGCGCGATGTACGACCACAACCAGACGCGCAACGTGTGGTTCTACATGTTCGCCGGCTCGAAGGGGACGTTCTACTCCGGCATCCTCCCCGGCCAGGACGACGAGGCGGTCGCCTACCACTCCGCGGGTGGCGTCTCCGGTTCGTCCGGCGGCTCCTACTGCAACCCGTCCGACTGGTGGTGCAACGACCTCACGCTCGGCTCCAACGCGTGCGAGGGCGGCCGCGCGAAGTGGTCGCGGCACTACGTGCAGTTCCGCGACGACAACGAGAAGCTCGACCACTACACCAACGGGAGCTGGGGCGGCATCGTCGGCAAGATGCGCGAGGACGTCGTCATCTACGCGTGGTGAGCGGACCCATGCGTCGTCGTCCGGGAACGTTCGCGTACGCCGCCGTCGCCTGCGCACTGGTCACCGCGGTCTCTCTGTTCGTGCTGCTCCGCGGTGAGGCGTCGGCCGAGGTGCACAGGCCGGAGGACTCATCGGTCGCGGATCGTTCCTACGGAACGGGAGACGTCGT
This sequence comes from Pseudomonadota bacterium, assembly GCA_023423535.1. GTDB lineage: Bacteria > Myxococcota > Myxococcia > Myxococcales > Myxococcaceae > JAFAFL01. Next base: position 20,807 of record JAFAFL010000127.1, on the reverse strand, counting down.
CCCCGCCTCCTCCTCCGCGCTCTCTCGCATGAAGGCTGCGGACACGCCCCGCGCGGTTGCCGTCGCGAATGCGGCGGACGAAGAGGAAGCGGAGCGCGAACGCGAGGCAGCGCGGCGCGTGTGGGAGAAGCGGCTCGATCGCTCCCGACACACGCTGGCGCAGTACGTGGAGGCCACGCGCTACCCGCCGACGTCCCGGCCCATCCGCGAGCACCCGGATCAACTGGAGCCGGCGGCCCCCGAGCGCGACGTCCCGCTCGATCCCGAAGGCCGCACGCGCATCGTGCTCGCGCAGGACCGCGTGTTCCTCTCCGGCGATGAGAGCGTGCGCTTCTCCGTGCGCTGTCACTCGGCAGAGGGCGCGCCGGTGCCGTGTGAGGTCACCCGCTCCTCCGCGCGCGAATCGGAGCACCATCCGGGCGCCATGGCCCTCGCGGAGATGCCGCTCGCGTTCGCGCCGGATGGCTCTGGAGGACTGACCGCCGCGCTCACGCCCTCACGCGACGGCTTCGCGCTCTACGAGGGGACCCTGCGCGTGCACCTCGAGGTGCGCAGCGGCGAACTCTCCCGGTCCGCGCTCTTCGACGTGATGTACACGCCCTCCCCTCCCGCGCGCTTCACCGGCCAGGTCCGCGAGACCGCCGAGGAGGGCTCGCTGCAGCTGCACGTGGGCCTGGAGGTGCGGAAGGCCGGCCGCTACGTGGTGACGGGCCGGGTGGACGATGCCGAGGGCCGCCCCTTCGCGCTGGTGACCTTCAACGAGGAACTGGGCGCCGGCACGCGCGAGGCCACGCTCACCGTCTTCGGCAAGCTTCTGATCGACGAGCGCCCGGCGCAGCCGCTCGTCCTGCGCGACGTCGAAGGCTTCCTCCTGCGCGAGACGGGCGATCCGGATCGGGAACTCCTCGGCTCGCTCCGAGGCCGCGTGCACCAGACGCAGCAGTACGCGCTCTCCCGCTTCAGCGCCGACGAGTGGCAGAGCGAGGAGCGGGAGCGCTACGTGAAGGAGCTCTCCTCCGACGTGCAGCGTGCCGAGTCCGCGCTGAGCAGGCTCGACGACGCGCGCTAGGCGCCTCGCGTTCAGAAGGTGGCGTAGATCCGGCCGATGGAGGGATAGCGCCCCGGGCTCGCGACGCCGGGGCACTTCACGATCGCGTAGGGCGCATGGCCGACGACGACGCCGGATGCGCCCGCGCCGATGGCCGGCAGGTTCGGCCACCAGCTCGCGGACTCCGAGGTGCCGGGACAGGCGCTGCCGAGATCCGGCGGCACCGCCTCGTTCATCTGCGCCGACGAGTCGATGACCCCTGGCGCCGACCAGCCCGCCGCGTTCTGACAACCGCCGCCCGCGCAGGTGCGCAGGTGGAGCTCGAAGCCGGAGGTGTTCGCGAGCCTGAGCACCTCTCCGTCGGCTGAGAGCGCCGCGCCGTCACTGCCGTCACCGAGCGCGCCCACCGAGAAGGAGCCCCACGTCCCGAGGTCGAGACAGTTCGCGCCCGTGCACGAGTTGATGAAGAGCTTGCCGTTGTCCTCGGTCGCGGCCGCCGCATTGCCCTGGTTGTAGGCGAGGAACACCTTGCCCGAGGGCGTGACCGCGAAGCCCGCGGTGTGGCCTCCGCTCCGGTAGATGAACCCGAGCGGTGAGATCTCCCAGCCCGAGCTCTGCGCGCAGCCGGAGGCGCAGCGACCGTAGAAGTGGAGGCCGTCGCCGCTGTCCGTCACGCCCTGGTCGAATACGATGTGGATGACGCCCTCCGCATCGCGCCGGGCGAAGAGCGGGTTGCCATCCAGCACGGACGCGCCGGTCCACGCCGAGATCGCCCCGCAGCCAGAGGTGCAGCCGACGTAGCGCGACGGGAACGAGTTCCGCTGGCCCTGGGTGAGGAACGCGAGCGACCCGTCCGCCGAGACCATGAAGGTCCCGTTCGTGCCGATGGGATTGCCCTGTGCGACCGGCGTGAGGTCGAGCAGCGTCCAGCTCGAGCCGTTCGTGCAGTCTCCCGCGCAGGTCGCATACACCGCGCGGTTCGCGCTGCCTCCAAAGGGCGGCACGCCGGAGATGAGCACGTGCAGCCGGCCGCTCGAGTCGAAGCCGAGACCCTCCGCGCCCACCGCGGTGACGCCGAGCGAATCCGTGCTGGCGAGTGTGGTCATCGACCACGACGCGGGATCGGCGCAGCGCTCTGCGCAGGCACCGTGTACGACGCGCTCGGCGAGGCCCTCGTTGAAGAGCACGTGCTGGGTGCCGTCCGCCGCCGTCGCGAAGCCGAGGCTGTACATGCCGACCCGCGGGAACGTGGCCACGCCCGCGGAGCCTCCTGAAGCGCCACCGTCACCACCGGAGCCGCCGCCACCGCCGGGGCCTGGCAAGAGGACGCCACCATCCGAAGACGAACCACCAGTGCCGCCACACGCCAGCGCACAGGCGGCGACGAGGGAGAGAAGAAGGGAGAGGGAACGCATCGCCGCGACGCTACCGACCGCACGCGGGCGTCCGCGTCAGCGTGTCGTCGTCGTGTCACGCTTTGGCACCGGCCCGTCTCAGATGGCCGCCCGTCAGCGTCGCTGCGCCCGCCACTCTCCCGGCGTCACTCCGTGCGTGGCGCGGAAGTGCCGCACGAGGTGCGACGCAGAGGTCAGCCCCACCTGCGCGGCAATGGCGTCGAGATCGAGCTCCGTCCCCGCGAGCAGCTCTTCGAGCACCCGCGACAGCTCGCGATTCCGCTCCGCGCGAAGAGAGCTTCCGGCGGCCTCGAGTCTGCGCTGCAGCGTTCGCTCGGAGAGGCCCATCGCCCTCGCCAACCGCGCGCTGGAGAGCCCCCAGTCCGAGCGCAAGAGCGACCGCACCTCGCGGAGGATCTCCGGAGCGCCGGTCACGTCGCGACGCACCGCCTCCACCTCGGCGAGCAGGTCCCTCACCCCGGCGTACTCGAACGCGGCCGCCGCATCGCCGGCGAAGGTCTGGAAGGGGTTCGGTGGTCTCGCCACGTGGAGCGCGCCCGCCACCATCACGCCCACCAGTCCGCCCGGATGGAGGATCGCCTGCCGCGCGATGTTCGGTCCCCAGGCGCTGCCGCGCGCCATCACGTAGTGGAGCAGCCGCTTCAGCGCGAGCACGTCCACCGCCTCGAGATCGCGCCCATCCACGAACGAGCTGTGCCCCGCGAACACCGCCTTGGTGCCGATGTCCCAGAAGGGGATCATCTCCGCGATGTCGCTCTCGCGCGGCGCGCCGAACATCAGCGTCCCCAGCGCGCGCCTGCCGTCCTGCCAGTAGCAGAAGCACCTGCCGGCGAAGTAGCGCCGACCCTCACCGGTGAACGCCTCGGGACCCTTTGCCGCGACGAAGGAGTGCAAGCGGCGGTCAATCTGGCACACCGCGCCAAAGCGTTGCACCGGGATGCCAAAGCCCGTCCTCCCACGAGAGCCGCCCCTACTCTCCGCGCGCATGAAACGGCTCGTCGCGCTGTCCGCCGCCCTCCTCTCCTCGCCCGTCTGGGCACAGGCCATCAGCGGCACCTTCGACGTGAGCTTTCAGGGCTTCAACGAGTACGGCGTTCCCTCCACGAAGCTCGTGCTCGACCTCTCCTGCACCCTGACCTGTCCGCCCTCGCGGCCCACCCTCCACTTCCGGGTGAACGGCACGGTGGGCGGCACCTTCGTCGAGGCGCCGGACGAGACCGTCGGCTACGTGAGCGCGTTCTTCGGCAGCGACGAGACCGGTCACAACGAGCTCGTCTCGGAGCGCTTTCCGCCGGGCATCGCCATCAAGGTGACGGCGAAGTCGGCGACCTGCCACTGCGGCAACGCGGTGGGCGAGGGCGGCTACGTGGACGTCGTCTCCAACCTCGCGGTCATCCCGCCGCTGCCGGTGACCGGGACCTTCACCGCGAGGGCCGGCAGCGAGTGGAGCCAGCTCGTCAACGCGCGACCAAAGGGCGGCGAGAGCGTCACCGTGAAGTTCAGCGGCGCCGGCCTCGACACCACGCACACCCTGCTTCCCGCCGACTTCGACCACAACGGGCTGGCGATGATCAGCCTCACGCCGACGAAGGCAGGCACCCTCTCCATCACCGCCACGCTGATGCCGTACGGGGTGGGACACACCTCGACCGTCACCGTCGAGGGCAGCGGTGGCACCGGAGGTGATGGAGACGTGCAGGGCGGGGGCGGCGACGACGAGCCGGCGGGCTGTACCGCCACCACGGGGCCTCTGCTGCCCGCCGTGCTCGTCTCGTTGCTCGCGCTGCGCTTCGGGTGGCGGCGCCGGACGGCAGCTACTTCCTGAACGCCGTCCCCACGCTGCCGGGCGCGCTCGCCTCGCGGAAGAGCGCGTTCTCCTCCTCGAGCCCGAGGATGTGGATCGCCTCCACGCCCTGCTCGAGCATGTCGAGGCTCTCCTCCACCTTGGGGATCATCCCGCCCTGGATCACGCCGGATGCGATCTGCGCGCGCGCCTCCTCCGCCGTCAGCGTCGGGATCCGCGTCGAGCGGTCGTCCTTGTCTCGCAGCACGCCGGGCACGTTGGACACGAGGAACAGCCGCGCCGCGCGAAGCTCCGCCGCCACCCGGGTGGCCACGGTGTCCGCGTTGACGTTGAAGACGTTCCCCTCCGCATCACCGCAGAGCGAGCTGAGGACCGGCACCACGCCCGCGCCCGCGAGCCGGTCGAGCAGCGCGGTGTCCACGCCCGTCACATCGCCCACCAGCCCGAAGTCCACCGGCTCCGGCCCCGCGCCGCTCACCACCTTCGGCGGCCTGCGCTTCGCGGTGACGAGCCCCGCCGAGACACCCGACGTGCAGATCGCCGGCACCTTCGCCAGCCGGAACGCGGCGGCGACGTCCACCGCCACCTGGCCCGCGAGCGTCATCTTCACCACCTCGAGCGTGGCCTCGTCGGTCACGCGCCTTCCGCCGACCATCTTCGGCTCGAGGCCCAGCCGCTTCGTCAACTCCGTCGCCTGCGGACCCGCGCCGTGCACCACGCAGACCTTCACGCCGGCGTCGAGAAAGCCCCGGACCGCGCGGCCGATCGTCGCCGCGAGCCTCGGCCTGTCCTGCGCCAGCTCGCCGCCGATCTTCACCACGAACCAGCGGCCCTCGGCGGCCTCCAGCGCGCTCACGGCCAGAGCCCCGGCTCGGCCAGCGTGGTGCGCTCGTCGAAGCCCATCATCACGTTGAACGCCTGGATCGCCTGGCCCGCGCCGCCCTTCACGAGGTTGTCGAGCGCGCTGAAGCAGACCACCCGCCGCGTGTCGCCCGTCACCGGCCCGAGCTGGAAGCCGGTCTCCACGTAGTTCGACTGCGCCACGCCGATGACCTCCGGCTGGCGCCCGGTGACGTAGCGGACGAAGGGCTCGTCCTTCCAGCAGGCGCGCCACAGCGCATCGAGCTCCTCGTGCGTGGTGGAGGCCGGCAGGTGCACGAACGACGAGGCGAAGATCCCGCGCGGCAAGGGCGCCGAGACCGGCACGAACTCGAGGTCCACGTCGCCCGCGCCCGCTGCCTTCAGCGTCTGCACGATCTCCGGCACGTGCTGGTGATCGAGCGGCTTGTAGGTCCGCATGTTCGACGCGCGCAGCGGGTGGTGGGTGGTGATCTGCGGGTTCGCGCCCGAGCCCGACGAGCCCGTCGCCGCGACCGTGTGCACCGGCCCCTTCAGCTTGCCGCCGCGCGCGAGCGGGAAGAGCCCCAGCGCGATCGTGGTGGCGAAGCAGCCCGGCGAGGCGATGTAGCGCGCCTTCCGGATCGCCTCGCGGTTGAGCTCGGGCATGCCGTAGGTGAAGGCGCCCTCGGTGAGCATCTGGGGCTTCGGGTGCTCGACGCCGTAGAACTTCGCGTACTGCTGCGCGTCGCGGAGCCGGAAGTCCCCCGAGAGATCGACGATCCGCACGCCGCTGCCGAGGATCTCCAGCACCACCTTCGCGGTCGTCTTGTGCGGCATCGCGAGGAACGCCACGTCCATCCCCGCCACCGCCTCCGCCGGCGCCATCTGCTGGAAGGTCAGGTCGCCCGCGAGGCCCCCGAGGTTGAGGTGCACCTCGCCCACCCGCTTGCCGATGTTGTCCACCGCGGTGACGCGCGCGACCTCCACGTTCGGATGGAAGAGCAGCCGCCGGAGGATCTCCGCGCCGCCGTAACCGGTACCGCCGATGAGGACCGCCTTGAGCCTGCCTTGCGTGTTCGTGGACATGGCGCGGGAATCTGCCCGAACCGCGGGCCTCCGCAAGCGCACGGCCCCGCCGCGTTCCCCCGTGAATCACGCCGCGTACCGGACATGTCGCCCTGCGTCATGGCCCTTGGGCTCGACGGAGAGGTGGGGTGGTGTATGGTGCCCGGCCCTTCCGCACGCGTGTCCGACGGCCCTCTTGCCGCCGGTGCCTGACGAAGGCTCCGCCATGCTCCTTCTGCGCGACGTCACCAAGAGCGACCTGCCCGCCCTCAAACGGCTCGCGGCCGTGCTCAACACCATGAACCTCCCGAACGACGAGGAGGCGCTGCACGCGCTGATCGACAAGTCGGTGAAGAGCTTCAGCGGGAAGATCCGCGACCCGTTCGAGCGCGAGTACCTCTTCGTGCTCGAGGACCTGCGCAACGAGCTCATCATCGGCACCAGCATGATCATCGCGCAGCACGGCACGCGCGAGGCGCCGCACATCTTCTACGACGTGAGCGAGCGCGAGCACTACTCGGCCTCGTTGGACAAGCACCAGAAGCACCAGGTCCTCTCCATCGGCTACAACTACGAGGGCCCCACGGAGATCGGCGGGCTCGTCGTCGAGCCGCCCTACCGCAGCGGTCCGGAGAAGCCGGGCAAGCAGCTCTCCTACGTGCGGTTCCTCTTCATCGCCATGCACCGGAAGCTTTTCCGCGAGAAGATCCTCGCCGAGCTCCTTCCGCCGCTGATGCCGGACGGGCGCTCGCACCTGTGGGAGGCGATCGGCGCGAAGTTCACCGGGCTGACCTACCTCGAAGCAGACCTCCTCTCGCGCAAGAACAAGGAGTTCATCAAGGAGCTGTTCCCGCTCGTGGACATCTACGCCACGCTGCTGCCGAAGAAGGCGCAGGACGTGCTCGGCGAGGTGGGCCAGGAGACCTCCGGCGTGCGCCGCATGTTGGAGCGCATCGGGTTCCGCTACGTCGAGCGCATCGACCCCTTCGACGGCGGCCCGCACTTCGAGGCGAAGGTCGCGGACGTGTCGCTCGTGCGCCGCTTCCGCACCGCGAAGGTGCACCCCGAAGACCTCGAGCTGGAGTCGGAGGAGATGCTCGTGGCGGTGGAGCGCGCCTCGGGCCGCAACCGCTTCCGCGCGGTGCGCTGCCCCGTCCGGCTCGACGACAAGAGCGCGATGATCCCCGCCCGCGCGAAGGAGATCCTCGAGGTGGAGGCGGGCACGAAGGTCGCGTGCATCCCCTTCGAGTAGCCGCCGCCGGAGAGTGACTGGGTGATCGCCGTCGGAGATGTGGCACCGGACTTCACCGCGAGAGACTGCGAGGGCAACGCCTTCACCCTCTCCTCGCTGCGCGGCCGCCGCGTGGTGCTCTTCTTCTTTCCGCGCGCCTTCACCCTCGGCTGCACGGTGGAGAACCGCGCCTTCAGGGACAACCACGCGCTCATCCGGTCACTGGGCGCGGAGCTGGTGGGCGTGTCGGTGGACACGGTGCAGCGTCAGTGCGAGTTCGCCGAGCGCGAGGGCATCCGCTTCACGCTGCTCGGGGACGAGTCGCGCGAGCTGGGCCGGCGCTGGGGGGTGCTCTGGCCGGTGCTCGACGTGGACCGGCGGGTGACCTTCATCCTCTCGCCGGAGGGCGTGGTGGAGCGCGTCATCCACCACGAGGTCCGCGTCTGGCGTCACCTCGACGACGTGCTCGGGTTTCTCCGCGAGAAGAGCGCCGCAGAGTCCGGCTGAAGCGCACGAGCGCCGGACTTCACGCTCGCGCCGCGTGCGACTCCTGCGCGTGCCGGCCCTGGCGGAGCGTGGCGCGGATCTCCAGCAGCACGCCCAGCCGGCCCTCCACCGCGCGCTCGGTGGCGTTCGGCGTGTTCGCGTACTCGGCCTCCGCCGCGGCGAGGTGAACCGCCACCCGCGAGAGGATCGCCTCCCGGGTCGCGCTGCCGCCTTCGTCGAGCGTCCGGCGCAGCTCGCGCATCAGATCCCGGATCGCGTAGACCCGCCCGTTCTCCGGGTGGTCGTTGCCCATCGTCTGGTAGTGCGCGTCCTCCGCCCGCCACTCGAGATCCTCGAGGTAGCGCACCACCGCCAGCAGCTCGCTTTCGTCGGCCACGGTGTCGTCTCTCCGAAACCGGATGATTCCCGAGAAGTGAGAGACGATCAAATCATGGCAAGTGATTCAATTCAGGACAGTCCGGTGACAATCCGGTTCCGGACTGAGCCGCAGCGCGTCAGGGGATGACCACGGGCGTGGGGAAAGACCCCACCCACCCGGACTGCGAGTGCAAATCGCAACTGCGCGCGAACGACGACGGGGCAGGACCGGCCTCACCGATCCCGCCCCGCCGCTTCACTCACCGGATCGTCGCCTCGCGTCAGCGCAGGGGCCGCGCGGTGTCTTCGGCGAGGTCCGCGTCACTCGCCGCGGCCACGTCGGCTGTCTCCATCCGCACCCGGAAGATGTCGCTGTTCTCGCGCGCCACCTCGAGCCGGAGCGTCTGGCGGCCGCTGAGGTACCAGCTCTCCATCATCGTGCGGTCGGTGCGCTGCTCGAGCACGTTCCACCCGTCGTTCCGCACCGCCTCGTCGAAGTGCGCGAACACCTGCTCCATCGAGTCCTCGGTGCGGAAGAACATCTCCCGCAGGCCGCGGCTCTCCGTGACCACCGCATCACGCCCGCCCGGATAGACGGTGCTGCCGCCGCCCACCGGGATGTTCTCGCCGCCGGAGATCCCCGGGTCGACCCTCGCCTCCGAGTCGTCGCCGCACGCCGCGCAGAGCCCCACCACCGCCACCGCCACCATCGCCCGAACCAGCCTCTTCATTCCGCCCCCCTCCTGCGATTGCGAAACGCAAATTAGGGCGCCCGCGCGCTCGGGGAAGGGGCGGGGGCAGAGCCAGGCCGAAGGGCGGGCGGAGAGCCGTGCCTGACCGGAGATCAGGCTGCTCCGTCCGGTTCAGCGCACCGGGCGCAGCCGGCCCGAGACGAGCTCCGGCCACAGCTCGCGCGAGGGCAGCGCGAGGTGGGTCTGCGGCAGCACCGGGACCTCGAGCGTCGGATCGAGCTGCAGCGCTCCCGCGCGCACCCAGGCATGCGCGAACGCGCGGCCGGTGCCCGGCTCGACGAACACGCCCTGCACCAGCTCCACCTCACCGAGGCCCTCACGTGCGGCCCATTCGATGAACCGCCGGGCGTGGCCGAGACACGAGGCTCGTACTGCGCCCTCGTCGTGCGCGAAGTCCGCCGGCGAGGGCGACCTGTCCACGAACGAGCCGTGCACCCGCCGAGACAGCGCCCGGAGCCGCGCTTCCCTCTCGGCCGTCAGCGAGGTCGCGCTGGTCGCCGCACTCTTCACGGGAGCGCCGGAGGACAAGCCCTTCCACCGCAGCGCGCGTCCACCGTCTCGGGCGCCGCCGACCGGCCAACCCTCCGCGAAGGGATCTCGCGCGGAGAGCGTGACCTCGCCCTCCACCCGCCGGAGCACCGCGCCGCGGGACTCGAAGCGGGTGAGCCGGCCCCTCTCGTCGAGCACCGCGCTGAAGGGTGCGGCGTGAAGCGTGCCCTCCACCCGTCCTCGCGCTTTGGCAGTGACGCACAGCGCTCCCTCGCGCCCCTCCAGCTCCGCGCGCACCGACACGCAGCCCTCGGCAAGCGGACCCTGCCAGAGCAGGAGCGACTCGTGCGCCGCGCCCGGGGGCCGCAGCGGCAGGGTCACCTCGCGGACCCGCTTCGAACGATCCGCCCCGCGCACGAAGAGGTGCGTGGAGGTGTAGCGGTAGCTGCCCTCCGCCTCATCCACCCGGAGCTCCACGAGACCCACCGCCGCACCGCCGACCTCGAGGAGAAAGCGCGCCGAATCGTCCGGCGAGGCCGCCTCCGCCCAGTCGCCCGAGACGAAGAGGAGGAGCGCCAGCGCGGCGCCTAGAGCCCGACCGGCCACGAGTACCCGAGCTCCCCGTCGATGAGGAGCGGCACGCCGGTCTTCGCCTCCAGCCACACCGCGCGCTCGGCGAACGCCATCTTCCCGCCCAGCGCCGCGCCGAAGACCTGCGGCACGCCCGTCTTCAGCGTGAGGTACGAGGAGAAGATGCTCCAGCGCGCCTCCCCCGTTCCGGTCAGCTGCAGCACCGGCACCACCGCGCCGGCGAACTTCACGCCCACCTGCGCGCCCAGCGCACCGCGCCAGGTCTGCCCGTCGAGCAGGTAGTACTTCCCCGCCAGCCCGATGCCCGCGCCCGGTCCCGGCGGAAGCGAGAGCGCGCCCGCGTAGAGCTCCAGCGCGAGGTCCCCCCGGCCCTTCTTGTAGCCGCCGAAGAGCTTCACCCCCGACAGCTCCATCCCCAGCCCGCTGGTGAAGCCGACGAAGAAGAAGCCGCGGTCACCGTCGCCGAACGGCGCCTGCTGCGCGCGCGCTTCGGACGGGCAGAACAGGAGCGCTGCGAGCGCCACGAAAGCAGACGCCGCGGCAACCCTGTGGGCGGCCGCGGCGCTTGTCGCTGAGGGGGAATGCCGGGCCTCTCGGAGCACCCGGTCACCTTAGCGCGAGAGGCTCTCTACTGGTCGCCCGGGAGCATCGGCTCGCCGTTGAGCACCGCCTCGAACTTCGACCAGAACGCGGCCTGGGGAACGCCGGCCTCCCAGTGCACGATCTTCATGTCCTTCGTGCGGATGATCACGTTGCCCGGGTAGGCGTCGTAGCCCACGATCGCGGAGAGCGTGGCGTTGGGGTCGATGACCGCCGGGTAGTTGATGTTGAAGCGGTTCACCCACTGCAGCAGGTCCGCCGCGGTGGCGCGGGTGCCGGCCTTGGGGCCGTCGTCGAGCGTGACGAAGAACTCGCCGCCGTTGCCCTCGTACTTCTGGCGCATGGGCGGGATGACGTTGGTGGCCTCGTGGACGCAGGGGCCGCACCACACCGCCGACCGGTCGAGCACCAGCGCCTTCGGCTTCTTCGTCCCCGCACCGTACGGCGAGTTGTCCGGGTACACGTCCTCACCGGTGGGGTTGTAGAAGTCGGAGAGCGTGACCGGCGTCAGCTCGCCCTTCGCCAGCGACGCGCGCGGGTAGCCGTAGAACGTGTAGTTCGGGATGACCGAGCCCACGCCGATGCCGTAGGGGCCCGGGTAGACCTGCGCGCCCACCGGCGCCTGCTGGCCGCCGCCCTCGAACTCGGGGGCCTGCTCGTCGGGGACGGGGGTGTTCGGCCCGGTGGGATCCACCGGAGCGTTCTGGCCGCACGCGAGCAGCGCGACGACCGACAGGGACAAGAGGGACTGGATCAGCGTGCGCATGTGACCTCCACGAATCAGCGAATCAGGGATGGCAGGTGTTGAACTGGTACTGGTTGCCGAACTCGTCCGTCCCGGTCTTCTCCGGGGCGTAGCACAGACCGTTCTGCAGGCACGAGCCGCGCACGCCACTGGGCGTCATCGGACACTGCGAGCTGTTCGTGCAGGCGGTGACGTTCCGCAACTTGATGCAACCCATCTCGCTGCCGTGCAGCTGCAGACAGGCGAAGTCGGTGGGGCAGTCCGAGTCGTACCGGCAGGGACTGCAGAACTGGTTGCCGGTGCAGGCATCCGTCTTCGGCCGGCAGACGAAAGAGACCTCGTCACAGTACTTGTCCGCCTCGCAGTCCGACTGCTTGCCGCAGGTGGGCAGGCACTTCTTGCCGTCGATGAGCCGGGCGCACTTGAGGTTCATGCCCCACGAGCAGTCCACGTCGGTCTCGCAGGAGGCGCAGGTCTCGCGCTTGAGGCAGCGGCGCTCCTCGAGACAGAACTGACCCTCGACGAAGCGGCTGCCGGGCTCGGCGATCTGCTCGCGGGTGATGCAGGGCTCGCTGCTCGTGCCGCAGAGGCTGCTGTTCCCCTTGTTCGTGCCGCAGATGGGGCGGCCCACGCGCACGGTGCCGCACTCGAAGCCGGCGGGGCAGGACGCGTCGCTCTCGCAGGTCATGGTGCAGTAGGAGCGCGAGTCACCGGGACCGGTGCTCTGACAGACGTCCGCGCACCCGGTGCCGAAGGGACAGGCGTCGCCGTACTCCACCGCCGGCACGTTGGTGCACACGTGCAGGTCGCGGCCGGTGTCGTCCTCCTTCGCCGGCAGGCACGACTGCGTGTACTGCGTGCACTGCGAGTGGGCGGTGCACTCGAGGGTGCACTTGTTGTCCACGCAGGTATTGCCGGGGAGGCACTTCGACGGGTCGCACTTCGCGACGCAGGTGCCGTCCTCGAGGATCACGCCGCCCACGCACTTGCGCGGCGTCTGGCCGTCACCAGCATCGGGCGTCTGGGGGCCGGGGTCGGACGAACAGGCCACGGCCAGCGCGGCAAGGACGAGCAGCGGAAAGAAGGGCTTCACGGGACCGCGAAGCAATCACACTGTCCTGTTCGGATCCAGAAGGTCAGCCTCTATAGTCCGCGGCCGATGCGCCTCCACGCTCCCCTGCTCGCCGTTTCCTCCGCGATCCTCCTCCTCGCGTCCGCTTGCGCCACGTCGTCGAAGTCCGGCGGCGGCGAAGACTCCTCCGGTCCTGCCCAGGCCGCGGACTTCACGCTGCGCACGGTGGAGGGAAAGAACTTCCGGCTCTCCGATCACCTGCGCAAGGACATCATCCTCCTCAACTTCTGGGCGACCTGGTGCACCCCGTGCCTCGGCGAGATGCCGGAGCTGGAGAAGCTCCACCAGACGATGAAGGCCGAGGGCGTGCAGATCATCGGCGTCTCCATGGACGGCCCGGAGAGCGTGGCGAACGTGCAGCCCACGGTGCGGCGGCTGGGCGTCACCTACCCGGTGCTGCTCGACGAGGAGACCCGCGTGGTCGGCCTCTACAACCCGCGCCGCGACGCGCCCTATACGGTGATCATCGACCGCGAGGGCCGGGTGGCGCAGCGCTTCGTGGGCTACGCGCCGGGCGACGAGGCGAAGCTCGAGGACGCGCTCCGCAAGCTGCTCGCGGGCGAGGCCCCTGCCACGACCGAGCGCACCGGTAGCGCGCAGTGATTCCGCGCAGCCTGTCCCTCCTGCTGGGTGCACTCGTTGCGCTCGGGCCCGCGGCTGCCCGCGCGATCGACATCCCCACCGGCGGCACGCCCGCGCGGGTGGAGGTGACGAGCGCGACCATCGCGGCGTGGCACTCGAACAACCGCAACGTCACCTCCTGCGACGACGACTTCGGCGAGGCCCTGGAGCGCTTCAACCTCAATGGCTCGTGGGAGGAGTGGCAGGCGGGGCTGCGGGTGGACGCGGCCTTCTACTTCTCCAAGGCGGAGGTCACCGCGCCCTCGTTCATCGGCACGCCCTGCCGGGACGTCGATCTGCGCGGGCGCTACCTCGACGTGCAGACGCTGCCCACGCGGCCCGGCGGTCCGCTGCCGGAGCGGCTGTGGCTCGGCTACACCGGCCGGCGCTTCGAGGTGACGCTCGGCGACAGCTACGTCTCCTTTGGCCGCGGGCTCACGCTGTCGCTGCGGAAGACGGACGAGCTGGGGCTGGACAACACGCAGCGCGGCGCGCGGGTGCGCTGGACCGGCGAGCGCTTCAGCGGCACCGTCGTCGCCGGCCTCACGAACATCAACAACGTGGACGAAGCGTCGGGCCGCTACGAGCCCGACCCGAACGACGGCGTCATCGGCGCCACCGCGGACGTGGCGCTCTTCGACCGGCTTCGCGTCGGCGGCAGCGCGGTGACGGTGCTCTTCCAGGAGCCGGTCAGCTCCTTTGCGCCGCCAGACACGCGCGAGTACGACGAGCGCTGGCTTCTCGCCGGCCCGCGCATCGATGCGCCGAAGCTCACCGACTGGCTGGGCATCTACCTCGAGGGCGTGGCGCAGCGGCGCACCGCGATCACCGGCGAGGTCGAGACCGGCTACGGCCTCTACGGCTCGGCGACGGCGTACGCGGGCGACCTGACCTTCCTGCTCGAGGGCAAGGCCTACGGCGATCTCGCGGTGGTGCAGCCGAACGTGGGCTCGGTGGACTTCCGCGCCATGCAGTACACGCAGCTGCCCACGCTCGAGCGCGTGCAGCAGCAGCTCGAGCACCCGCAGCAGGACGTCGCCGGCGGCCGCGTGCGCGTGGACTGGACGGTGAGCCCCACGCTCGGGCTCTACTTCAACCACGGCACCTTCCGGGACTGGAGCGGGTACCTCGATCCGGAGAGCTTCACCATCTTCCCCGCGACGATCCAGGACCCCTACGCGGGCCTCATGTTCTACGGCGGCCCGTGGCGCATCCACGCGCAGGCGGGCTCGCGCTTCGTGCTCATCAAGGGCAACGCGGTGCGGATGGATGCGCACGCGGACGTGGACGTGGGCGCGTCATTGGGCGGCGGGCACTCGCTGCAGCTCCACGTGGTGCACCAGGAGCGCTCGAAGATCGTCCTCAGCGAGTCGCGCTGGCGCGAGGGCACGCTGCAGGCCGGCTGGCGGTGGCGCCCGCACCTCGCGGTGAGTGGCATCCTCGACTACACCACCGAGGACGGGCAGTCGCAGACCTGGTACCCGGGCGCCTCCGCGGAGTGGGAGATCACCCCCTCCTCCAACCTGCGCGTCTTCGCCGGCCAGTCGCGCGGCGGCCTCAAGTGCATCTCGGGCGTGTGCCGCGTGTTCCCGCCCTTCACCGGCGTGAAGAGCACCCTGACGCTGCGGTTCTGAAGAGGCGAGGCTCAGGCCTGCTGCTCGTCGCGGCGGGCCGGGGTCTTCGGCAGCTCCAGCCGCACCACGGTTCCCTGCGCCTGCCCCTGCCCCGGCTCATGCTCCGGTGACGACTCCACCGTGACGTCGCCGCCGTGCGCGCGGGCGATCTCGCGGACGAAGAAGAGGCCGAACCCGGCGCTGTTCTTTACCGTGGCGCCCTCGCGCGCTTCGCCGAACGGCTGAAAGAGCGCCGCCCGCTGCGCCTCGGTCATGGGCGGGCCCTCGTTGTGCACGGTCACGGTCAGCCGGTCGCGATCACCGGTGGTGGTGACGCGGATGGGCCTGTCCGGGGGCGAGGCCGCCAGCGCGTTGCCGAGCAGGTGCCCCACCGCCTGCGAGAGCCGGTCCCCGTCGAAGCGCCCGCGGCCGTCGCCGTGCTGCGCGTGCTCGAAGGTCCGGTGAGGGTGCGCCGACTGGAGGTCTCGGAGCAGATCCGCCACCAGCTCGTGCAGGTTTGCCGGCTGGGAGGCGACGGGGACTCCGCCGGGGCCACGCGCGCGGGTGAAGTCGATGAGCAGCGCGGCCAGCGCGTCGATGCGGCGGGCGCTGCGGAGGATGCGCTCGCGGCGGCGCTGTCTTCCGATTTCGTCCTCGGCGCGATCCGGCTGGGCCGCGGTGGCGAAGATGGCGGCCAGGGGAGAGCGCAGGTCGTGGCCGATGATGCCCATCACCTGTTCGCGGTAGGCCGCCGCCGCCTCCAGTTGCGCGCGGTGCGCGGCGATGGCGCGCCACGCGTGAACGAGCAGGAGCCCCAGTCCCGCCAGCGCCGCGAACGAACAGAGCACGGTGAACACCAGCGCGAGAAAGGCGCGCCGCGTGATGCGGTCCGAGGCCTCCTGCCCCTGCGCGAGCACCCGCTCCTGCCGCCGCACCAGCGCCTCCACCGCCTCGTCGAGATCGTCGCGCACCGGCTGCAGGCGCCGCTCGAACTGGGACTCGATCTCCTCCGCCGGAGCGCCCTCGCGCTTCAGCGCCAGCAGCTCCGCGTCGATGGGGAGGACGAGAGCGAGGCGCTCCTCCACGGCCCGCAACGCGGGGTCGTCCGGCTCGCCGCCGAGGGCACTGCCCACCGCCGCGAGCGCCCGGGGCAGCTCGGCTGCGGCCGCGTCGCGCTCGCGCACGTAGCGCTCGTCTCCGGTGAGGAGGAACGCGCGGGTCTTGCGCGCCTGCCGCTCGCTGAGCGCCTGCACCCGCTCGGCTTCGATGAACGCGCGAGCCTGGTGGGCGAGCAGATCGTCCTTCGCCGCCACCGAAGCGCGCAGCGCCACCGCCGCGACGCCGCCCACGAGCATCAGCAGCAGCCCGGCGCCGGTCAGGGTGATGAGTGCGCGGTTCGTGGCCCTTCCTCCGTCCGTCGCTCTACGCACTGCATCAGGGGGCCGCAACTTCCACTCCTGTCCGCTCGTCGAAATCTGCGCGTCCCGCCGGAGGACCGGGCTGCGGGCACGGCGACATCTTGATAGAGGCAGCGCATGCCCACAGAGACCTTCCCCCTCCTCGACGGCTACCGCCGCTTCCGTGAAGGCGCGTACGCCCCGCAGAAGCGCCGCTGGGAGCAGCTCGCGCAGGGGCAGTCGCCGCCGGTGATGATCATCGGCTGCTGCGACAGCCGCGTGGACCCAACGATGATCTTCGACTGCGGCCCGGGCGAGGTCTTCGTCCTCCGCAACGTGGCGAACCTCGTCCCGCCCTGCCACGAGGGCAGGCGCCTCGCGGCCTCCGCGGCAATCGAGTTCGCGGTGGCGGGCCTCAAGGTGCAGCACATCGTGGTGCTCGGTCACGGAAGCTGCGGCGGCATCCGGGCGGCGCTCTCCGGTGCGGATCTGGGCGTGCCGGGGAAGAGCTTCATCGACGACTGGATGTCCATCCTCGACGAGGCCACGGGCCGCGTTCGCGCCGAGGCGGAGCGGCACCCCACGCTGGACATGCAGCGCGCGCTCGAGCACGAGGCCATCCGCGTGTCGCTGACGAACCTGCGCAGCTTCCCCTTCGTGCGCGAGGCCGAGGCCGCAGGTCAGCTCAAGCTGAGCGGCGCCTTCTTCGCCATCCACGACGGCGTGCTGCACCTGCTCGACGAGCCGAGCGGGAAGTTCTCGCCGGCGGAGTAGCCGCGGCCCCGCGCTTCAGGGCGCGGCAGCGGGATGGGCGCCGCCGAAGCGCCGCACCGGGACGCCCTCGCATTCGGGGCAGGTCTGCGGCGCGGCCTCGGCGGTGAACTCGGTCCGGCAACGAGGGCAGTAGGCGCCTTCGATGCCGTCCGCTTCGGGCGGCGTGTGCAGCAGCGCTTCAGCGACTACGCCCAGCCCCGCGCAGAGAGCGCCTAATTGCGAACGCTGCCTGGCGCGCATCCACCGTTCGTCGGCGAGCGCGCCTTCGTGCGAGGTGCTCAGCGCCGGCTGCAGCGGCCACTCGAGCTCCGCCAGCGCGTCGCGCAGCGCGAAGGTGAGCTCCCGCTTCGGCACGGCGCGCGCGGCGGCGGCGAGCGGATGGAAATCTCCCCACACCTCGGCGCGGACCTCGTCGGCGGCGCGGATGAGCGCCAACGGCGAGAGCGTGTTGATGACGCGCTTGCCCACGGGTCCCCGCACGCTCTTCGGGAGCAGCAGGCGCTGCGTCAGCCACGCGTTCAGCGCGCAGGCGAGCCAGGCGATGCCGGCCACGAGCAATACCGTCTCGACGCGCGCGCCCGTCTGAAGCACCGCCCACCAGCCGCCAGCGATGGCGAGGAAGAGCCCGTTGCACGCGACGACGAGCGGCCAGCCCTTCCGACGCCACTGGCGGTAGCGCTCCGCGATCAGCGCCTCATCGAAGCGCGCGTCGAGGAAACGCTGGGGATCTCCGTCGGACAGCAGCTCCGCCACGCGCTGCGCCAGCCGCCGCGAGCCGAAGTGCGCTGCGGTCACGCCGTCCACGCGCAGCTCGGCTTCCTTCAGGTCCACGCGAACGCGGCGCGCTGCCTCCGACCACGGCACATGCACCGCGTCCGTTGGCGGCACGCTCCAGCCCTGCGCGCCCGCCGCGAGGCCCGGCCACACGGTCAGACCTGAAGGGCCGACGACGAAGGGGAGCCGGTCCGCGACGAACACCGCGCCCAGGGGCGGCAGCGGCGCACCGAAGACCAGCGCGCGCTTCCACGACTGCGAGGGCCGGAATGGGCGGACGAGTCTCCAGTGCCCGGGGAAGAGCGAACGCACCGCGAGCGAGCGCGGCGCGACGGTGCGCACGCACTCGACGAGGTACACGACGACGAGGAGGGCGAGCAGCTCGAACAGCGGCGGCAGCCCCTCCAGTGCATCCATGACGGCGCCGACCTGCTCCTACTCCTGGTCCTTCGCCTTGCCGCCGCCGAAGAGCCGCTTGATGCCAGCGCCCAGCGCAAGCGCGCCCACGAGGAGGAACTTCCACAGCCGCCCGAGCAGCCCGCTCTTCGCGGCCACACCGAGCGCTCCGCCGGTCACCAGTGCGGCCAGCCCGTACTCCGCCACCTTGTCGCCCTTGCGGAACGCGGCGTAGTCCTCGCCCTGGGTGAAGCCGAATCCGGCGAGCAAGGTGCGGAACTTCGGCAGCTCGCGCTCGACGTCCTCGGGGCTCACCAGCAGCGTGACCTCCATCACCCCGCGCCGCCCGAGCAGCCGCACGTTGTAGTTCACCGACTCGTTGCCGGTGGAGAGCTCGCGCACGACCGTGGCCCACTCGAGGTTGTTCGTCTTCTCGTCGTACTTCGGCTTCATGTGCCAGCGGTTGATCTCCAGCGCCGACTGCCCGCGCGCGGTGAGGATCTTGTTCGCCTCCGTCTGGCTCTCGCGCATCGACTTCAGCATCGCGTCCGCGTCGAGGTCGCTGCCCTCGTCGTCCTCCACGTAGCCGACCTCGTCGAACTCGAAGACGACCATCAGCTGATCGTCCACAATGGTCCCGAGCTCGCGGTGGGTGACGACGTTGCCCATCGCCTCCATCAGCTGCTTCGTGCCCTCTTCACCGGTGAAGAGGAAATTCTCCGGGATGGCCACCTCCGCCCAGCGCCCGAGCGCCCCCTTCGTGGGGCCCTTCTGGAAGCCGAAGGTGCCCTCGAGCGACTCCTCCTCCTCTTCGCCCTCGCCCTCCGCGAGTGCCTCGGCCTCGCCCTCCGCGTGGGTGTGCGGCGTCTCGCTGTCGTGTGCGCGGGCAGTGCCAGGCGTCACCGGCGCGAGGAGGATGACGGCGAGCAGCGCGGACGAGATCAACGTCTTGCGTTGGGGCATGCGCGGCTTCTCGCACGCCCCCGGCGAGAGGGTCAAACCGCGGGGTTTCGTTGGCCTACAGCGCCTGCAGCGCAAGGGTGAGCTGCACCGGCGCCCTGTCGTCGAGCTTCACCTCCACGTCGATGAGCTCCTCGTCGAGGCTCTCGTTCTGCACCTTCGCGGAGATGAAGCGACCGTCCTCGAGCTCGATCTCCAGCTCGCCGCGCCGGGGGATGGGCTTCTTGAAGAGCATGAGCACGAGGCCCTTCACCCGCAGCTTTCCGGTGCCGTCGGCGGTGGTCATCAGGCCGCTCGCGTCCAGCGACGCCTGCTCGCCGCCGATGAGCGGGATGCCCTCGAGCTGCTTGAACTTCCCGCCGGCCACGTAGCGCCGGTCCTCCGACTGCGGGAGCGTGCCGGCCGCGTCCGCCCAGAAGCTCTGCGCGTCTCCGCACTCGCCGTAGCCGCCGCGGGCGGGGATGACCCGCCCGTCGATGAGCAGCTCGTTGAAGTCGAGCACGAGGTCCTTGCGATCCTCGCCGCCGTTGAAGCTGACCAGCAGCGCGCCCTGCAGCTGGCGGCCGTGGAAGGTGCAGCCCTCGTTCGGGAGTTCGAGCCGCACCGTGTCCGCGGTCTCTTCCCCCGTCTTCGCGAGCAGCGTGCAGCCGAAGGCCTTCTCGAAGTCGGGGACGATCTTCGGCGCGAAGTGACGCTCCGGTTCGCCGCACGCCTCCTTCGGCAACAGGTGGAGGAAGTCGAGCACCGTCGCCACCCGCCTCGCCACGCGCAGGCCACTGCGCGTCTCCTCAGTCACCCGCGCCAGCTCCGCGGAGGTGAGGTCACCGCCGCAGCCGGTACTTGTGAGGGACAGCGCGACCGCGAGCCCGAGGAGCGCCGCGACACCGTTGCCCTGCCGCGACTTCGGCGTCCGTCGCGACAGCGCCGCCCGTGAAGTGCCCTTCGCGTTCGCTGCGCAAACCTCTTCGCGGTCCGTGCAAAGCCCCGTCATCACGACCTCTCACTCGTCCGTCGCGCGAAGATCGCGCGCGGTTGCGGACGAGGAGAGCAACGGTGGTGCCACGCGGAGATGCCTGATCAGCACGACAGCGTCGTCGCCCCGACGCCCTGCTTTCCCGCACCCGTTCCGGTGCCCGGGATACGCGGGCGTCATCCCGGTGCTCGCGATCTTGGCAATCCGCGAACTCTTCCGATACCCTCTTGACGTGCACTTTCGGACATTCCTTTTGAGACTTTCGGAAGTCGGTGGGCTCGTCGTCGGAGGCGCCGGTGTCGGCTGGATACTCGGACAGTCCACGGGCCTCACGCAAAGCGCCGTCGGAGGGTTGATAGCGATTGCCACGGCAGTGCTCGCGACGCTGGCTGGCATACAGGCGCCTCCGACCTCGGAACCTGTCACCAGGCCGAAGCTCCTCGGCCGCGTCACTCCCGTGCCGCTTGCGCTGTTTCTGGTGGGTCTTTGCATCACGAGCGCCGTCAGCCTGCGAGCCAGGACGCACGAATTGATCGGCCTTTCGGTATCGGACGAAGTCGCGCGTTGGGAGACTCTGGGCATCCCGAAGGATGAAGTCAGGCTTGATCCGAGAAGCGTCGCGCGCGGCTTCATGACCGGCCTGGCGGTCGATTCCGGTGCTTCCGGGCACGCCTGATCAGCCGCGGCCTGGGGCCACGTCATCTCGAGCGAGCACGCTGTTCG
>JAFAFL010000163.1 GCA_023423535.1 Pseudomonadota bacterium | reverse complement strand
TAAAAAACATACCAGCATTTATTGCACACCATTGTAATTTGGTGAAGAAACCTCTGTTGTGGCTCAATAAATTTGAGAAACTAATAGAATTGAATATCGAACTCTTTTCGGGCACCAGAAACCAAAGTAGACTTTTAAAAATTTATACCTGTCTTGAAACCAAAAGAGAAAAATTGGAATCCCAGGATATTGATGAAAACAAAATCAAACCTGCCAAAAAATATATCAATGCCGAAAGTGAGGAACGTTATTTTTCTTTTTATGAAGTCCAAAAAGAAGTGGACCGTATTTCAACAGATCGGGAAAAAATATTATTTCTGACAAGAGAAAAATTTGCATACGAACGTGCAATCATAACAGTTCAATACCTTCAATTACCACTTTTTCCTAAAGAATGTGATAAACTAATTAATGAAATTGAAACATTGGCAAAACTACAGGAAGAAGAAAAGTCCACCGAATTATCAGAAAAGTCCACAGTGGACTTTTTTAAAAAAGTAAAAACCAATCTGAAAGTCAATCAGTTGGTAGATATTTTTATTCAATTGCAACGAGAATACTTCGTGGACTCACGTCCTGCCATTGAAGCAGAGAATAGCGAAATAGTGCAATTGATATGTAATAATTTCACAGATAAAGACGGAAACCCGATAAGTCCACAGACTGTCAAAACCATAATGATGCCTTCCAAACCCGAGAAGCGACCTAAAGGCTCTAATATTGTGGACATTAGCAAAAATTTTTAAAATTATTTAGTCCACGTGGACTAAATAAAGACCAAAAGACTTTTTCTAATTACACACTTTTGCTTCATAATCTTAAACCCAAAAATATTATGGAAGCAATTATTTTATCCAAAGAGCAATTTGATGGTCTAATCTCAAAAATTAATGAGATTCACGAAAAACTTAACGCTAAGACAGCACCAAAACAGGAAGTATTCCTGGACAATGAAGAATTAATCGCAATGCTGAAAATCTCACGCAGAACTGCACAGACCTGGCGCGACGAAGGGAAAATTTCTTTTTCTCAGGTAGGCAGTAAAATCTACTACAAACTGTCTGATGTTGAAAAGACAATGCAGGATCACTACAACAAATCCTTCGCAAAAAAATGACTGGCATTTTTCCAAACGCTTAAACCTCTAAGCCCTCAAATTCAGTGAGGGCTTTTCTCTAAAATCTAACTTCTAAAATCTAACTTCTAACAAAATGAAATCCACCATATTCAAAAACTTCAACGAAGTAACCGAACAGAAAGATATTTTGAAAATCCTTTCCGATATCAAAACAGGTGTTTACCAAAACGCAATCACATATTTAAGAAAATCCATAGCCGACGATAAGAAAGAAGCCGCAGAGAGAGCCAAAAAATCCCTTCCGGCATTTACTCCAAGTGCAACATTCAACGGAGGCAGAAAAATGGAATTCCTTACCAACTACAACGCCTTAATGGTGTTGGATATAGACAAACTTGAAAAGGAAAAACTGCAGCAGTGCAAAACCAAAATCAGAATGGATGATTTTGTATTTGCTTCATTTGTCAGTCCTTCAGGAAACGGACTGAAAATTTTCGTGAAAGTTTCATCAGACAAAGAACAGCACAAAGAAACGTTTTTGGAACTTCAAAGATATTTTGAAGAACTTCTGCAGGTTGAAATTGACAAATCCGGCAAAGACATAACCCGGCTTTGCTTCTTTTCTTATGATCCTGAATTATACATGAACGAAAATTCGGAGACATTTTCCCTCAATGCAGTGGATGGTTCTAAAGAAAAGAAGCAAAATCCTAAATCCGAAGTTTGTCATTCAGAGCAAAGCGAAGGAATCTCAAAACATCAAAATAATCCGCAAGCGGATTATGATGTTTTGTATGAGCACGCTGTCCGCTTCACAGAAAAGAAACTCCAGTTTACAGAAGGCAACCGAAATAACTTCGTTTTTGCTTTGGCCAACAATCTCAACCGAAAAGGAATTCCGGAATCAATGGCATTGGGTTACATTTTAGCAGACTACGGCTATGACGTAAAAGAAGTTACAACCGCCGTTCAAAGCGCCTACCAAAACACCGCAGAGCATAATACAGATACTTTCCAACCAAAAGAAAAATCTGCGAAATCTGCGCGATCTGCGAGCAATAAAAACAATTCCGGTGACTCGTCCGCGACAAAAACCGAAGACGGAAACTTCAGCGATGATGAGGAAGAACAACCCTCATATATTGATAAACTTGAAAACTTCCTTAACAACCGTTACAACTTCCGTTACAACAAAGTTCTAGGAAAGTTAGAGTTCAAAACGCTTAAGGCCTACAAATACAAACCGATGACAGACTTCACAGAAAATTCAATCCTGCGGGAAATCCTGAAAGCAAAAGTAAAATGCAGTATCAATTCCTTACGGAATTTACTTCATTCCGACTATTGCGAAATGTATGATTCGTTTGAGGATTATTTCAACAATTTGCCAGAAAATCCAGATGAAACAGATTATATTTCATTGCTTGCAGATACGATAACTACTACAAAACAGGATTTGTGGAGAGTATGTTTCAAAAAATGGTTTGTGGCAATGGTTGCCTGTGTTCTGGATGAAAAACAAGTGAATCAAACTGTAATCGTATTCTCAGGAAAACAGGGCTTAGGAAAAACCACCTGGATAGAAAAACTGATGCCCAAACCTCTGAAAGAATACATCTTTTCCGGCACCATCAATCCAAGCAATAAAGACACACTCATTCACTTGGCGGAATGTATGTTAATCAACCTGGACGAGCTTGAAAATCTGAACAAAACAGAAATTGGTTCCCTGAAAGAAATTATTACAAAAACCCATATCAGAATGCGAAAAGCATACGGACACAACAACGAAAATATGCCACGTCGGGCAAGTTTTGCCGGCAGTGTAAACACTGCCCAGTTTCTGAACGATACAACCGGCTCACGTCGTTTCCTGTGCTTCGAGGTGGAGCATATCGAATACACCCACGAAATCGACATCAATAAAGTTTACTCCCAGGCCTTGAAACTTCATAAAGAAAACTTCCGCCATTGGTTCAACCAGGATGAAATTAAGGAGATTAACGCCAACAACGAACAGTATCAGTTAAGAAGTCCGGAGGAAGAATTATTGTTGACTTGGTTCAATGTCGCAGATAAAGAAACAGCCAATGTTTTTCTAAACACCACACAAATTGCTGTTAAATTGGCTGAAAGAGCAAAACTGAATATCACAGACGGAACAGTTCACAAACTCGGAAAAGCACTCAAAAAACACCAATATTTAAGAATCAAAAAAAGCGGTTCTTATGTGTATGCATTACAGGAAAAAACCTTTGACGAAGTGGAAATCGAAAACCGAGCAATACTCAATTCAATTTCTAATAAAGAAACTGTAATTCAAAGCCAGTTCAGGTTTCAAAACGACAAATAAAATCCTCAAAAATGGGTGCAGTCTGGAACCGCACCCATTTTCATTCAAATCAGCGGGTAAGTTGGGTAAGTAGTTTTTTGATAAAAACTTTTTTTATTTTTTTCTGCAGAAAAAAACCTGCAACATACGCTAAAACAAAAGCAAATAACGTTTACTGCTTCACTGCTTTTCATTAAAATCCTCGTATAAAATAGTTTTTTTGAAAAAGAAAAAGTAAAAATTTTCTTTTGCCGAAATTTATTTACCCACCTTACCCGAATTTATTTTCGGTTTTTTACTTCCGCTTGCATTTCGTATTTTTGGTAGAACTGCAATTTATTTTTTTATAGCATAGAATTTTACTTTTTTAATATGTCATTAAAGCCAATCACATTACAAGGGGAACAAAAAAGAGTGTTGTTTTTACAAGTAACTGAACCAATTCAGATTAAAGGAGTTGCCGGCAGTGGAAAAACGACTGTTGCGCTATATCGAGCGAAACATTTATTAGATACCCAATCTAACTTGTTTGAGGAAGCGAAAGTTGCAATCTTCACATATAACAAAACTTTAGTAAAATATATTGATGCAATTACTCCATTAATACCAGGTGGATACAAGGCGGACACAGATGTTATTGATACGACAGTTCCAAAAGGAATAAATGTTTTTGTAACAAGTTTTCACAAATGGGCTTATCATTTTATTGATCAGAATGGGTATCCTCTCTCAAAAATTGTAGATGGCAGAAGAGTTTTTAAAACCATAAATAATAATGAACAGAATAATGCGATTGTAAATGTCAAAAGCAAGTATTCAAATCAAAGTATTTCTCAGAAATCAACGGACTTTTTTCTAGAGGAAATATCTTGGATGAAAGGAAAGGTCTTCTTAACAAGCGAAGAATATTTTGATGCCAAGAGAACAGGTCGTGGTACCGGAGATAGAGTAACAAGATCAGATAAGGAGGTAATTTGGAATATTTTTACGGATTATAATAATTGGCTTCGAGATAATGATTTAGTCGATTTTGATGATTATGCTTTACTGTGTTTGAAAATTATTGATGATAATCCAAACTTTAAGAAACCTTTTACTCACATAATAGTTGATGAAGCACAGGACTTAAGTAAAGCGCAAATTTTGGTTATTTCAAAATTGGTTTCGGATGAGACCAAAAGCATATCAATTATTGCTGATGCAGCCCAAAGAATTTATAAAAGTGGTTTTACTTGGAGCGAAGTTGGTCTGAATGTAAAAGGAGGAAGAACCATTGAGTTCAAAACAAATTACCGCAACACAATTCCTATTGCGAAAGCCGCAATATCATTATTGTCCAAAGAAACAGAGAATGATGATTTCACAGAGGTTAAACAGGCAAGACGAGGTGGAACTAAACCGAGAATTGGATATTTTTCTAATTGGGAAGATCAGGCGTCTTATGTCGTAAAAGAGTTAAATAATTTAAAAGATTCAAATCATTTAGGATCAACAGTAGTTTTGCATCGTAATAATAGTGGTATTAATAGAATTTCTGCTTTTCTTCAGTCTAAAGGATTTTCTACACAAATACTAATTAAATCTGATGATATCGATTTCAGCAGTTCTTCGATAAAAGTCTGCACTCTCTCTTCCGTTAAAGGTTTAGAATTTGACAATGTGTTTATCATTGACTTGAACGATAATGTAATTCCTTATCCGCAGGGATTTAGTGATACTGATGATCAATACCATATTTCAACGGAAAGACGTTTGCTTTATACATCAATGACGAGGGCAAGGGAAAATCTTTATTTATTGTCTAGTGGTAATGCTTCTCGATATTTGTCGGAGATAGATGAGGATTTATTAGACAATATTGCAACAAATTCATAATGTGAAAGATATCTTGTAATTGTTAGAGAAAATCAAAATATGAACTTAAAAGAAAATTATTTAGAATTTGTGCAAGAAATTTCTCAGCGTGAAATTCAACACCTTATTCATTTTACCCCAACAATAAATCTTTTGAGCATTTATGAACAGGGCAAGATTCTTTCTCGTGATTTACTGGAAAGGTTTGATGTTGATCAAACTGATATTTTTGATTATGTTGAGTTTACGGATGAGATACGTTTTGATGATAAGCATTACATAAATCTTTCCCTCCAGCATCCCAATTCTTTTCTGTTTAACCGATTTCAGCAGAAAACAGCAGATCAAAGTCATATCAATTGGTGCGTTCTAAGAATTGATCCAAGATACATTTATGAAGTCAATACACTTTTTTCGATAACGAATGCTGCAAATAGTCATAACAAAAGAATAGTTGGAGTGACAGGTGACATTTCAAAATTTAAAAAAATGTTTTCAGATCCAATTCAGGTGGTCACATCCTACGGTTCAAGAAATGTGATTAGAGAGGGTTTGCATTCAAAATATCCTACAGATGAACAGGCAGAGGTTTTGGTAAAGAATGAAATACCAGTGTCCGCTATTTTGCAGGTTTGTTTTAGAAATCAAGTTGAAATGGCAAGAGCAAAAGCCGCTTTGTCCGAATACGATACTAGTAATTTTGTAGTTGATGAGTCTTTATTTCAAAAAATTAGAGCATAATGAAACCAGAAACCAAATATAAAGGAAGCATAAAATTGTCGGCAATTGGCGATGCATTGGGCTGGATGACGGAGTTTGAAAAAACATCGCAATCTGTCAAAAATAGATATGGAACTGAAAAAATTGAAAATTTTCAGTCGTGGACAAAAAATGTTGGAGGAAGGTTCTACGGTTTTGTAGATAACCTAAAAGAGGGATCTTATTCGGATGACACTCAACTTCTTCTTTCTGTGGCAAGGAGCATTCGTATTGATGGCTCTGTTGATAATCAGTATTTCGCCAAAGTGGAACTTGCGAATTGGTTGGCCTATGCAAGAGGAGGCGGAAGAACTGTGAAAACAGCAGCGGAGAAAATTCAAAGGCGTTCAGCCAATTGGAACAGTAATTTTTATAATAACAAAGTTAACGGAGAAAATTTTGATTACAAACAAAGTGGCGCTAATGGCGCGGCAATGAGGGTTTTGCCAATTGCATTAGCAAATCTCGGGAATATTCACAAAATAAAGCGAGAGATTTTTTGTAACAGTATTATTACACACGGCCATCCAAGAGCAATACTCGGAGCAATGCTTTATGGGTTTGCGGTAAATCAGATTATGATTTATCGTCCCGAAGATTTTAGTTGGGAATCTTATCTAACCCAAATTGGAACCGATTTTATAAATAAATTTTCTTTAGACTTTATAGATAATAAAGAAATTAAAGATTGGTTTGCGCTGTGGGATAAAGCAAGCAATATTTCTTTCGCAGAATTGTATTCTGAAACTCTTAAAGAAACGCAGGCTCAATTAAGGTATGTTTTTCAAAGTATTAAACAGAATACTTCAGTAGTTGAAACATTAAAAAATCTTGGTTGTTTTGCACCTTCCACTAAAGGTTCTGGAACAGCAACAGTATTAGCGGGGATTTTTCTTGCCACAAAATTTCACGATAAACCAATTGAAGCAATTGTTGAAGCGGTTAATGCTTTGGGTTCAGATACAGATAGTATAGCTGCATTTACCGGCAGTTTAGTAGGTGCATTGCACGGTCAGAGTGTAATTCCGGAAAAATGGAAATCAGTTCAGGATATGGATTATCTGGAAAAAACTGCTGAACGCCTCTTGCAAATTTCAGAAGATAGATTTGAGGATGGTGAAAATTTTCTTTCAAACGGATATAGAAATATAAATGAATTGAAAGCGGACGATTTTAGCGAAGGAGAAAATATAGATTTTGTTCCATTGGGTTCTGGTAAAATAGTATCAATAGACAGGCAGCCAACTTTAACCAAGGGAAAATATAACTTATTGATGAATATTGATTTTGAAATTGGGCAAAGTGTGTTGATTTCAAAAATTTTTAGCGATAAAAATCAGGATATTTCCAATGGTAAACCTAAAAATAGATTGTTGGATGATACACTTTCTCTTGCTGCGGATAAATTAAGTGCAGATGCTTATGATAAAGTTGAAAACTTTTTGAAAAAGGAGAAAAGGATTTCTAATGAATTGCTGCAGGTTTTACAAACCATCCTTTTAGATAGCAGGTAAAGTGTAATCTCAATTTCAACATAAAAAAATAATTTAAGATAGTGACTACAAAGAAAGAACTCATTATTCAGGCGTTTGAAAATTTGGATGCTGAAATGCTGGACATATTGTTGGATGATGACAAATCTTATCAGGATGTTCCAAAACAGATTTTTGTAGATGCATTGAAGAAACAATTCGCAGAAATCAGAACCTATGATGATACTAAATTTGATTTTAAATCTTACAAAGGTCAGTGTGATTTTTGTCAGAAAGGTAAATCGGGTTATTCCTTCGTTAATTCTGAAGGTCAATGTTATATGAGTTTGGTGTTCGAAGAAGATGATGATAATTTTACTGATATTTATAGTTGTGGAAGTTTTATGACAGAGGGTATTGAGATTGAGAATACTTGGGTTGGGGTTAGTTTTTTTGAAGAAGAAAAAACAGATTTTAAATATTCTCCTGAAATATTGTCAGAAGAAGAAAAATGTTTGAGAGGTGTTGGCGAAATAAAAAGTGAATTGGAAGAAAATGGTATTTTATCTTCTGATTTTTATGTTTACTGGTATGAAAAATATGAGTATTTAGATCCTATAAAAAGATTGTTTGAAAAGAAATCATATAAATATACCGAGGAAATTGGACATTATTTATTTGTAGTGAGGTCTGTTGTTACTGACTTTAAGAAGAATGATTTAGCGAAATCATTGTATTTCGAATTTCTAAATTTTCCTGTAATTACAAAAGATACCATTATGGATTGGCTTATAAAGGCTGATCACGCGATTCCATATGCTAAATATGGTATTGGCAATGAATGTAATTTTATGCAGGATTATTTTGAAGATAAATATTTTAAATACCGTCTTTCGGAACTCTACTATTATCATTCTGTTGCAGAAATTTTAAATAAATATTTTGATTGGATTCCGGAGGAAAATCCATTAACTGAAGCCGAAAAAGAATATGGGCAGTATGATGATGACGATGATCTTCCTTTTTAAGGATGTTTTTTTTCAAAATATTATGATATACTTCTCGTCTTAACCCAACTTTTTCTTTCATTTTTATTATATTTACTGTTTTACGAAAAACGCGACAACCATCTTACTTATATGTTAATAAATCAATCATTTATATCTGAAATTAAAGCCATTATTGCAAGTTCTAGGGATAAAGCAATTCGTGCAGTTGACAATCAAAGAACCTTAATGTACTGGCAAATTGGTAAAAGAATCTTTGAGGAGGAGCAAAATGGAAATGACCGTGCAGATTACGGTAAATATCTTACAGAATATATTTCGAAGGAATTGGAGCCTCAGTTTGGGAGTGGTTTTTCAAAAAGGCAAATAGAATTGTTCAGACAATTTTACAGAACATTTCCAATTGCGAACGCACTGCATTCGCAATTGAGTTGGACACAGTATAAATTCTTGTTAAGGGTTGAAAATGCGGAGCAAAGAGAGTTTTATATTGCCGAAACTGTTAAAAATAACTGGTCATCTAGACAACTTGAACGACAGGTGTATTCCAATCTTTACGAAAGACTTTTGGTCAGTAATAACAAAGAAGATGTTTTGGCAGTTGCACGCAACGAGAAGCAACCTTCAGACGCCAAGGAAATCATAAAAGACCCGATGTATTTGGAGTTTTTGGGATTGAAACGTGAAGCGTCTTACTATGAAAAGGATTTGGAACAGGCAATCATAACGCATCTGCAGGATTTCCTTTTAGAGTTAGGGAATGGCTTTTCATTCGTAGCAAGGCAAAAAAGAATTCACATTGATGGGGATGAATTTTTTGTAGACTTGGTTTTTTACAATCGTCTGCTTCAATGTTTTGTGGTTATTGAGATTAAGACCGATAAAATGACACACCAGGACATAGGTCAACTGCAGATGTATGTCAACTACTACGACCGTGTTGAAAAAACACCTGGGGAGAATCCAACAATAGGCATTTTACTTTGCGCTGATAAAAACGATACGGTCGTAAAATTCACACTTCCGGAAAACCAAAAGCAAATTTTTGCGAGTAAATATGAATTGTATTTGCCAACAGAGCAACAACTGTTAGAAGAGATGAAAAAAGAAATTGGAAATTTTGAAGATAATGAAGAAGATAAAAAATAACAGAATGAAGGTTGTAGATTTCTTTTGTGGTGCCGGTGGTTTTTCGGAGGGTTTTCGACAAATGGGGTATGATATCGTTTATGGTTATGATTATTGGAAACCAGCGGTAGATACATACAATTACAATTTTGACCTGAATTGTACTTCAAAAAACATACAAGATTTTTGGGAATCAATAGAAGATATAAATCAGGTTACAAATACGGAAATCATTATTGGAAGTCCGCCTTGTGTTAGTTTTTCAAGTTCAAATAAGTCTGGAAAGGCCGACAAATCACTCGGAGTCAAATTAACAGAAGCCTTTTTAAGAGTAGTTGCAGTAAAAAAGTACCAACCCAATTCTATATTGAAGGCTTGGTTTATGGAAAATGTGGTAAACTCAAAAAAGCATTTAAGGGAAAAATATACTTTTATTGACCTGAACCTTAAAGCGTGGGCAGAAGAACACAATATGAATCCTTTGCATATTGCCATTGATTTGACTAATAACACAACAATAATTAATTCAGCCGATTATGGTTCAATACAAGCGCGTAAAAGGCTAATTTCTGGGGAAATTATTAGAAATAATCAATTAGTTATTCCTTCGAATACTCACACAGTAGATGGCAAAGATGGGACGAAAAAATATAGAAGATTAAAGGATATGCTTCATGTTTTTCCTAATCCATTTAACGATAAATCTGAAGATATTATTTCTGATATTCAATACGATTTGGCACTTAAACAATCAAAGATTACAGATCACTTTTACGATACTGGAATTTATGAATCAGAATGGTCGCTTTCAAAATTTTGGAAGACAAATCATCCTTTTATGGGTAAAATGTCATTTCCCGAAAACCAGGAG
This sequence comes from Pseudomonadota bacterium, assembly GCA_023423535.1. Lineage (GTDB taxonomy): Bacteria > Myxococcota > Myxococcia > Myxococcales > Myxococcaceae > JAFAFL01. Next base: position 13,119 of record JAFAFL010000163.1, on the reverse strand, counting down.
AAACCAAGCCGAACAATCACAGCAACCAAAATTGCTAACTCAAGAGAATCAATAATTTATAAATCTGAAATTGATAGAACTGGTGACGGAGAATATAGATTGCCTACAGTAAGAGAAGCAGCAATAATAATGGGTTTTCCAATTGCATATCAGTTTGTTGGTTTAGAAAGTAGTAAATGGCGTCTTGTAGGAAATGCGGTTTGTTGTGCTGTTTCTAGAGCATTTGCTGCTAAAGTTTTACAATCGGAAGGCTTATCTGTTCCACAAAAACTAAAAGTAAGGGAAGATTTTGCTGAAGAGGGAGTTTTAAATTTGAACAATTTTCGACAAAAAGAATTTCTAAATCCGCCGAAAAAGAAAAAAGGATCTCGTTTCAGAAGACACGCAATTAAGGATGGAAATCTCACGGTTACGCTATCAAATTATGACATTGAGGATGCTAAAAAATCGAATGGTAGATGGTACACATCAATTCAATACGGAACAGGAGAAGGATTTCCAATTCAAAAAGTAAACAATAATTTTTTCTTAAAGATTGAAGATTTAATTAGAAATGAAGAGAATGGTGAAATATTTCTAGGAATTATTAATAATGGCTTTTCGGAAAAAATTCCATCTTCCAAAATTTTACAGAATCTATACGAACAGCAAATACCAGGTGAAGAGTACTTTAATCCAATATTATTAGTAGATAAAATAAAAACAATATTGAATGATTTAGATATTAAAAAAGATATTCTATTTGAAAATGACAAGAATGTTTTCAAATACAAATCTGCAGTGCCTGTAAGACAACTATTTGCGTTGTATGCAATTAATAAAATATCTACAACGGCAAACCAAACATAAATTTTATGCCAGTTCAATTCTTTCCTTCCAATCCGGTTGATTCATTAGAGAAAATCATCTTAAATGAAGATGGAAAGCCTTTATATGGAGAAATTGACACGTATAGGCAATTGTATAAAGATTTATCTGTAAGCGATAAAGGTTGGCTTGTTTGGTACGATTTAAAACTTCCCAGTCATTCAGACAATTTCAATTACTATAAGAAAACAAGTTCTCAAATTGATTTCTTAATAATTTGCGAGGAAGGCGTTCTTGTTTTAGAAGTTAAGGGTGGACCAATTTCAACAAAGGAAAGTTCATTTTTCTACGGTAAAAATTTTGAAACCGTAATGAAACAAAACCCGTTTAAACAGGCAGAAGGTTACAAGCATACTTTAAAAGATTTGATTTTGAACAATTTTAAAGATTGCTTTTTTTGCGACGCTGTCGCATTCCCTCACGTAAATTATGCTTTTGAATCAAAGATTTTTGATAAGAATTTGCTTTGGTCAAGTTACTGTGCACCAAATTATGATAATTCAATAGAGAAATTTATTCTAAATGTTTTTAACTACACAAAAGAAAAACATAAAAAACATTTCAGAGAGTATCCAAAACTTGACAAAAGGAAACTCTTGTCGTTGAGAAATATCTTAAGCCCTTTGATTTCTGATAAGAACAAGTTGAATTCTATTGATACTTTGTCCTGGTTGGGTGTTCAAAATTTAGAAATTCTAGAGAGTCTTTATAAGAACCAACGTATAATGATTGAAGGTCCTCCCGGTAGTGGAAAAACCACTTTGGCGAAAGCCTTTATTGATAAACAAGTTAATAAAAAGGGAATTTATCTTTGTTGGAACAATCTCTTAATGCATTATACAAAGGGTATTCTGAAAGAGAGAAATCCAAATAACGATATTGAAGTTACTACTTTTTTTAGATTTTTTCAAAATTTGAATAGGGATATTTCCAGCGAGCAACTCGTAAATTATAGTGATGAAGAATTTTACAATCTGGTAAAAGAAACACTTAATAAATTTGAATCATCAGACAAATTATTGCCTTATGATTACATAGTTATTGATGAAGCCCAAGATTTTTTTGACAGAGGCGTAGATTTATTCATCAATCGGTTTTCTGGTTTTAATAAAAATGGACTTGACAACGGGAATTCATTAATCTTATATGATATAGATCAAAGTTATTCTATGTCAGGTCGTAATGTATCTGAAATTGCGGACATTCTTTCTTCATATTATTCCCATTTTAAATTAAACGAAACAAAAAGAAGTTCCCAAAATCCTTGTATAAGAAAATTAGCAAGTTGTGTCCTAGAAACTCCTGAAGTATTAGAATCAAACAATTTTGACGAAGAATTTCCCGAAATAAGCATTGTGAAACACCAATCGCTACGAGACTTAAAAAAGCATATGCTGAATAACGTGCTGAATCCAATTCGAGATTCACATAATTCTTTAAAGGGTCACGACTGCATAATATTATTTGAATCAAAAATTTTCAGTGGTAAAAAACTGAACTATGAAGATGTCCTGTATGAATTAACCGTAAAAGACATAGAAGAATTAATTCCAGAAAATATAGTAGATACCGCAAATAAATTAAGGTATACATCGATTCTAAAGTATAAAGGACTTGAGAAGAAGAATGTATTTCTTGTGATTGGCACCCCATCAGAATTGAATAAGTATGAAATTTTTGTGGGAATTACTAGGGCTATTCTAAATTTAGAAATTAACATTGTTTATGAATGAAATTTATTGACTCCCATCTTAAAAAACATTTGATAAACTTCATAAACTCATCAGAAAATAATTTTGATGAGATATTTGCTTTGATTCCATCGGAGAATAAGGAAAAATATGTTGAATTATTGAAGTATGTCAATAGACTTTTAGATGAAAATGAAAAAATGCAGGACGATGATTTTGCTTTTTTTCATATTCATTTCGAGCAAGATTTAGATGATGAATTTGTAACTATTTTATCTCAATTTTTGGTATTAAAGTATCATTTACATTCGCTGCAAAATTCCTTAAAACTTAATGAAGAAACAAATGAGATTCTTTTGTCAAAAAGGAACGAAATCAGGCAGAAAAAAATCAGATTAAGTCGTGTTCCAGATGATGCGAGTGGTGTGAGAGGTAATCGTATCTATAAAAAGTGGTTAAAAGACAAGAAGTATTGTGAGTTACTCTCAAAATTTTACAACTCTTTTGATGAAAACATAATTATTGAGCCAAAAAATCTATTTAATACCAGAATTTCTACTGCCAACATTTTGTTGGAAAATTTTGCTGAATTTCCTTATTTAATCAATCTGAATAATGAAAGTAATGAATTGTCCTTCAATATTTGTAATCCTCATTTATCTTTAAATCAAATAGATAATTCATATTCAAAATTTATTGATAACTGCGAAAAAATATTTTTGATTGATTGCGAACGAAAGAAAAATCTGAAAACTTTTTCTTTTAATGAGTTAAAAAGTTGGAAAGCCCAAAATGGCTTACCAATTAAACAAATGATATTGTTTTCCTTTGGAAAATCAAAAATTAATATTGAAAACATACGAGCAAAACTTAAGCGGCTAAAAGATATTTTTAAAATTTCAGAAAATTCAACTTATGTTATTCTTGATTCAGAAATAAATAAACTGCTAAATACACCAAATAATCATTTCAGGAAAATTTCTTTTTTTGGAACAGATGAAAATGTTTTTTGGGAAACTCTGCAATTAGAATGTGATATAAGGGATTTATATGAGTTGAAATCTAATAAATTACTTAATATCTATGGTTTGTGTGTTAACATAGAAATCAAAGATTTTATCATTAACGATTTGTTTTCTGAAAGTGAATCATCAAAATTAATTTCTGTGGAAACCAAAGTACAGATAATGGAAATGGCAGAAAAGGATTTGGTTGAGTTTAAAGAGACTTTTGTTAATTTTCTAGATTCCATTATTGAAATGGAATTTGTAGAGTTTATAAATAAACATCTTAACACCAAAAAAACTCTGGTTTTACCCCATTTCTATGCTGAGAATGAAGACATAAAAAAACTATTCTTTAGAGATATAAAAAAGGAAAATATTCAGGATATTGTTACTTGGAAATCAATACAGACTAGTACTTCACAAAATTTCTTATTTCTTTCTTTTCAGGATCAGGGTAAAAGACCTTTCTATTTCTATCCTAATGTGTTAGAATTTTATATTGATCCCATTTTTTATGCAAGAGGTACGTTTGTAAAATTCCTATGGCATAATCAATACAATTGGGCAAAATACAACCTTGCTAATGATTTTCGAAAAATTCTTGATCATCCGATTCGCAATTCCCACTTCGATATCAATCAACTTAAAAAACAAATATCAGGTATAAAACCTGAAAAGCAAATTTTAATTAAATGGGAATTTGAGTCCAGATATTCACATAATTTACAAAGAAGCGTTATAAAAGTCAAATTCCATAAGATATCACGAAGTAAAACTTATCCGGTTAACAGTTTATTTATCGTAAAGGTAAATGAGAACAGAGAATTCCGTGTTTTATCCGGGGATGAACTTCAGAATTTTGATTTGAATGAAGAAATCGTTGAAGCCCAATCATTAGATGATATTTTAGAAGAAACAAATATTTTTGAAAAATTTGCCGACACTAAAAATTTAGAAGAAGAACTAAAAATCATTAGAAAAAAATTTGATGTTCACGAATCTGAAACTGGGCGTCTTTGGAAAATTCTTCTTAAAAGGAAATGCATTCAAGGTAGTGACTTGGAGGTTTATAAAGAACTTAAAGCATTTTTGGAATCCAAAGGGTCTAGGATGGTGTCGTTTAAACATTTTGACGAATCTTGGACTAATCCAGATAGCGAGGCTTTTGCACCATTAAGTAAAAGAGCATTTCTTGCGGTTTGTGAATATTTAGATTTGGGTATCCCATATTACATAATTATCCAAAGATTAAGAAACTCTTCAAAGCAAGCAACACGGCAAAGCACAAACCAAATGACATTATTGCTATGTGATTTATTTAATGATGGATGTTTTGATGATTTAACAGAAACCACAGAAGTTTTAAGTAATAGATTGTCAAAATATCAGCAAAGACACAGTTTAGAAGATATAGGAATTGATAAGGATAATCTGCTTGTAAATTTAAAGTCTTTGGTAGATATAGTAAATGATGAAATAGATTTAAAAGTAATATCCAAAATTGAAATTGTACGCAATGAGTAAAGTTTTAGAAAAAAGAGATTCATTAGAAAGATTTATTCGCGAGCAAACATTAGGTCCCGGCATTAACGGATACCGTTATGTTGATTTGGGCGATGAAGATTTATTAGAAAATAAAATCAATCGCAATATTCCTTTTGAAAATGATAAAGAAATCATTGATATTGTACCTGCAGCGGTTTATAGCACAGGGATTCTGTTTCCAATAGATAATTCTTCTTCCATTGAAGAAGGTTTGGCATTAGATAATAATGAAGTTATTGAAGAAGATGAAGAAGAAGGCAAAGATTCTCAAGAAAATTTAGAAGATGAATCTGATTCAGCGAATGGCGTTGAAATTAATCAAATGTATCCAAGCAATGTTGCGATTACGTGCTGTTTGGATAATAATATTCTAAAGGAAAATAGAATTGAATTTGACATTCATTTTAGATATTACAAAAAACTAAAATCTGATAAAGAAGGTGGTTTTAATAAGAGGTATGGTATTTTAGTCGAATGCAATGTTGAAAAACTTAAAGAATTTATTTCTAAACATTCTTTTACCGATTTTATATTGAGTGAACATTTTGGAAGGTATTTTCTAACTCTTGAAAAGATGTCGGTAGACAACTTGACTGTGTTGCGAAAAAGGTTAATTGATATTCAAAAAAGTTATGCACAAGAATTATATAAACAAACTAAAATCCTTATTAATCTTGATAAGATAACCGAACAAAGTGCATTTTTAAGCAATCTAAAATCTTCTATTTATTATGAATTAAAGAAATCGGTAATCGATGTAGAATTAAGGAAGAAATTATATGATATCACCCAAGAAATTGAACATATTGAAAGCATTGGAGATCATTTCAAAAATCTTTTTGACGTTTATTCCAGTGGTTATGGCTTGTGGCAATCGGAAACAATTCAAAAGAAGATTGTTGTTGAAAATCTCGTTTTGGATAAGAAAAAGAAAGTGCTTCTGTATAATAAACCAGAAACCTATCGAGAAAAGATATCCGTGCTCCATCCAGACGGTTCAATTACAGATTCACTCAAAAACATTTTTTTATTCAATCTTGATGAAAAAGGTGATGATTTCGCCTCTCTTTCATTAAACCTTCAATTCACTAAAGATTCTAGAAAAGAATCAGATAACATTTTTTTTAAGATTCAATTACTAAATACAAGTCAGCCTGTAGAAAAAGATCCTAAAGGAAAAAGATATTATTCAACATTTAATGAGCAGGTTAATGAAAAGGCTTTTTTTGGAATAAAAATTAAGTTTCAGAATTACCATTTAAAACCTTATAGTAATGCCAATTTCACTTCAAAAGATGGAGTATTTGACGAGGATACTACGACAAAATTTATTTACAACCAGTTCAAGGATTTTGGTATTGGGCACGGATGTTCTGTCGCTTGGAATGAATCAGAAAAATCTATTGAGTCTGAATATTTACCCACTTCGGAAACGCCTGATGTAGATCCAACCCCAAGAAACAAGGAAACGGATGCCATTTTAGATGGAGATTCATATAATGCTCCTGTTTTTTTGTCAAATGCCAATGCACAATCTTTTAAGTGGCTTTCACAGTTTTCAGATGCAAGTAATAGTGACATTTTGCAGAGCCTTAACGAATTTGTAGATTCCTATGGGAAATGGATTGAAATTAAAAAAAGCAAATACGCGACAAATCCTAATCTTAATGAAATCGCAACACAAGAATTAAGCAAATGTGAGGCGGACTATTCCAGGATGAAAAATAACATTAATAATTTTTTGAGTGGAAATAGTAACGAAGAAAATCTGAAATCTTTCAGGTTGATGAACTCTGCAATGTTTATGCAATTATGGCATTCGGAAAAAAATAAAAAGAATGAAATTCCAAAAGAAATCAATCGTGACGATTTCAACGAATTTGATTTTAATTTTTACAAAAATTCTGCGTCCGAATTTCTATTTTCGGGTACAGAACCTGCCTCGTGGCGTGCTTTCCAATTGGCATTTATTCTGTTAAATCTCGACGGTATTTTTCAATTTGAAAATGATGAGCGATGGATTGCAAGAAATGAATTGGTGGATTTGGTTTGGTTCCCTACTGGAGGCGGTAAAACTGAAGCATATTTGGGACTAATTGCATTAACCATAATAAATAGACGTAAGAGGTTTGAAAATGAAGGAGGTGGTACTGCGGTCATTATGCGTTATACATTGCGACTACTAACAATGCAGCAGTTTCAACGAGCGTCATTGGTGATAATGGCTTTAGAATTAATGAGAAGATGGGATTTGTATCAATTGGGTGATGAACCTATTACAATAGGTTTATGGGTTGGTGATAATTCACTTCCTAATAAAACTGAAGATTTAATTAAGGAGTTTGAAAAACTGAATAATGAAAAACCTAACAAGATTCCCTTTTCGAAATGTCCTTGGTGTGGCTCAAAATTAACCGGTGGTGAGAATGAAGACGACGATGCATCTACATCTGTTTTTGACAAGAATAAAGTTCATCTAAAATGTGATAATCATACGAAATGCAATTTTGGGTATTCTAGACCAAGCAGAAGGAAAAAAACACAAGGTTCATTACCATTGCTCTTAAGTGATGAAATAATTTATCAACACCCACCAACGCTTCTTTTCGGTACTGTAGATAAATTTGCGCAGTTAGCACATAAGGTTGATGGAGACCGTGCAAAGAGAAATAAAGACTCTAGGAGACTTTTTGGTAAAGGGAATTGGGAAGCAGGAAAACCGACAGAAGGTTACTTGGCTCCGGATCTAATTATTCAGGATGAGTTGCATTTACTTTTGGGTCCTTTAGGTTCTGCAGTCGCTTTGTTTGAGTCCGCTGTTGATATTTTATCTAAAAATAAATTTGGGCATAGACCTAAAGTTATTTCATCAACAGCCACAACCAGAAATACTCAATTACAAATTGCTGCTCTTTTTGATAGGGAGGTTAATTTATTTCCAAAGCCAGGCGTGGAATGTGATGATTCTTTTTTTGCTTTTTACAAAAGGAAATACTCCGACATTAATAAGAATAATCAGACTTTCATTTCGAAAAGAAAGTATATGGGTGTTCTGCCAACAGGAAGAAGTCAAGTTTGGATGCAAATGAGACTTTCAGCAATTACTATGACTCATCGCGCAATTTTTGAGTTACAACAACTAAATCAAAATTCTCCAATTGAATTTGAAAAGTACGATAAAGACACTATCAAAGCAATGGATTATTACCATACTTTAATTTCATATTTTAATAGTTTAAAAGAAGTTGGAAAAACGCAGTCGCAGGTACAAAGTTATATTCTAAAAGAAGTTAGAAGAGTCTTTTCTAGGGTGATTAGACCGGGTAAATTGATGCATAGTATTTATACCTATGGTCCAATAAATGAAGCAGAATTAACAGGAAGGTTATCAGGTGAGGAAGTAAAAACAGAATTGAGAAAAGTTGAAGAATCTTGGAATCCAGAGAAAAGATTTGCATTCGTTAAAGAAGGTGAAACTTTGTGGGGTAATGTGCCACCAGAATTTATTGTGGCAACTAATATGATTTCTGTAGGTATTGATGTGTCAAGATTCAATACGATAATTATGAACTCGATGCCGCGTAACACTGCAGAATACATTCAGGCAAGTAGCCGAGTTGGAAGAAATGATTATGGACTAGTTCTCACTGTTCACCATCCCTTCAGGGCGAGAGACATATCTCACTTTGAAAGGTTTGTTGAGTTTCACGAAAAAATGTACAGTTATGTGGAGCCGATATCAATAACACCTTTTACAAAAAAGGCTGTGGATAGATATTTAAGTCTGTTTTTTGCGACTTTGATTAGACATAGGTTTGGTTTTGAAAATCGAAAAGATGCCTCTAAAATTGTAGAACGCACAAAAGAAGATATTAAGGAAATTCTTACTGAAATTAAAAGTTACTTTGATCGAAGAAAATCTAACCTTTCAAATTTTGATGTTCAAATACAAAATTTACTAAAGGAACAAAATATAGATATTATTATTTCTTGGGTATCTCAGGCAATTGAAGAATGGGAAAATGCTTGTAATGTTGCCGTTGCTGATTCAAAAGAATTTGTTTTCTCAAATAAGAAAAATACGCCTACAATTCAACAAGATCAACTCTATATAGATATTGAAGAATATATTGAAAATATTGAGAGTAAAAAATGGCAGGTTCCAATGTCCTTGCGTGTAATAGAACCAGAAGCAGCAATAAAAATTAACACTTTCTAAATATGAAAATTCTGTCCCAATACCAATTTAATCAAGGGATTGGTAAATATAAACTTTTGTCTTCAACGTCAGGTGTTGGATCTATTATTACAACAAAAATTGGCTCGTATGTTTTGATATCTGATATTAATAAATGGAAATTCTTTGAAAAGATTAATAAGAAGTTAAAAATATTAAGAGAAAATAATTCTGATGAAAAAGTAATTTATAAACTGTCTGAAGATGAAGTTAATTACAATGGAATCCGGTTTATTGATGACAAAAGATTTATTGATTTCATAAAGGAGGACAAATCATTAAAAAATTTGATTTGCCTTATTGGAATTCCACAAATGAGTCTCAATGAGGTTTTTAATAGTCCCAATTGGAATAATCACCCCATAAAGAAAACACTTGAAAAAAATGGTGAAACTGCAATTGCAAGTAATTATATGATAACTGCCACTCTTTTTCCAAAATGGTTTAAAAATAAGAAGGGACAACTTAAAAAATTAAATGAATGGTATAAAATTTTCGAAGAAGAATGCAAAAAACAGGAAGGTAAGGTAGAGCCAAAAAATTTTGCACCACCGAGAGATGGTAAAGACTTTATTAGAACTGTTGAAACTACCAATGAGGCAGGTATTAAAAAACCATTAAGAGAGTACAGAGTATTAGATCAATCAAATCTTGCTTTAGTATGTCCAAATGGACATTTGTCTGACATTCCTTGGTCAAATTTTTTAAGATGGCGTACCGAAAATTTTCTAAATGGGTCTAATCAAAACGATAGTGCCGAAAATCTTTTTAGTCTTGATTTGTGTGGACCTTGCTGCAGTAATCCTGATTTAATTTGGACAGAAAACACAACAAAATCTGAAGGGTACGGCAGTATTTACATTGAATGTAAATCTTGTGAATTAGGATCCAACAAGTCAAAAGAAAAACCAAAAATCAATTTGGAGGGTATTAATAGTATCAAGCCAAAATGTCCTGGACATAAGCCTTGGCAAAAAACTATAGAGGAAAATCAATCTATTCCTTACGAAGATTGCTTCAAAGAAAATAGTGCATATGGCAGGGAAAGAGAAACGATGCAAGTTGCATTGGTTACAGCAAATAATATTTACTATGCCAATGGATTTTCAAGTATATACATTCCCTTAAATCTTGCGCTGAATAAATCTGAAGAGTTGTTAGAGGCATTAAACCAATTAAATCTGAAATATCAAAAACGTCTTGAGAGAAAAGAAATTTCAAAAGTTGATTTTTGGATTTCTTTAGATTTTGAAGATTTTTTGAGTGACAATGGCTTCAAACCACAAGATGAAGACAAGTTCAAGAAAAGTTTAGAAATTGAGTTTTTGAATGAAAAAAGTGCTGTGGAAGATGAAGACAAGCACGAAATCTACCGATTCCAAGAATACAATTGCTTTGTAAATAATTCAAGAATAAATGTTCCTGGGTTAATGTTCAATGATATTGTTTTACCGACAAAAATTTCAGATTATTTTTCAAAAATTTGCCAGGTTGAGGAACTTCGATTAACCAGCATTCAACTAGATTTTACTAGAGTGAAACCTAAAGAAAGAATTGTTGTTGAAGGTAATATCAGAGAATCATCAAGTGGCCAAAATATTTTTTCTTGCGAGAGTAATGAATTGTTTGTTTTACCGGCGAATGAAACTTTGGGAGAAGGCATATTCTTGAAATTTAACGATGAAAAAATTATTGAATGGATTGATAATAACGCTGATGCTTTACACGAGAGATATGCTAAATATTTTGACGAGTCACCTGACTTAAATTCACAGGGAATTTCCTCAAAAATGAAAATATTTAACAACCAATACAAACATTTTGTAATTCATACTTTTTCACATCTATTTATGAGGGAATTAGAGTTTTCCTGTGGATATCCTACTGCTAGTCTGAAAGAACGTCTATACATCTCAAACAATGAGAACTATCGTATGTCGGGATTGTTAATTTACACAGCCGAAGGTTCCGAAGGTAGTATGGGTGGACTGGTCTCTCAAGCAGAACCTGAAAAAATATCTGAAATTATTATGAAATGCCTTGAAAGATCAATTGAATGCTCGTCCGATCCTTTGTGTTGGGAATCCGATGGTCAAGGTCTTTTTGATTTGAATTTGGCATCTTGTTTTTCTTGCTCATTAGTGTCAGAAACCGCTTGTGAAGAATGGAATTTAGGATTGGATCGAAGATCTTTGGTTGATGAAGAATTTGGATTTTTCAAAGAATTATTATCTTAAAAAAGAGTGTTAAACATAAGTTGTGAGGCAGGTTAAAAAATTTTATGATCAACGTCAAGATGATTTTTGTGTATACTGTGGCAATACGTTTAAGGAATCTAAAACAAAAGATCACGTTCCTTCAAAAATAATTTTGGATGAGCCATATACAGAAAATCTGCCAAATGTTAATTGCTGTTATGAATGTAATCAATCTTTTTCAACGAATGAACTTTATTTTAGTTGTATAACAGAATATTTAATTTGCCAATCTGTAGATATTGAAAGTTTCCAGCGTGAAAAAATTATTCAAATATTATTACAAAAACCACATATTAGACGGGAAATTGAAAGGAAATTAATTATTAAAGATAATTTACTATTTTATCCCTTTGATGATGTGAAATTCTTAACAGTAATTCGAAAACTTCTACTTGGTCATCTATCCTTCGAGTTTTCATTAACAACAATCAATCAATTAGAGACTGTTGAAGTAAAATTAATTAAAGAATTTACAGAGGAGCAGTTTCAACAATTTAAAGGCACTCAAACAATTGAAGTTGTACCGGAAGTCGGAAGTCGTGCTATGGGAGCATTTTTGACAGATGGTTTTCATCTAAAAAATGTTTGGAAAGTTGTTCAAAAAGATTTTTATGAATATTTGGTTGAGCAAAATGCTTATGAATATACCGTCAAGATTATTATAAGAAATTCTATTCTAATTAAAGGAGTTTGGTCAATAAGGTAGGAATTAACAATCCCCGCTCTGCCACAGCAAGTTACATAATGAACATTATACGCAAAGTCCAGCGCTACGGGGGGTTCGTCCACTGCGTTACCTCACATTCCAAAGCCAATTGCCTATAATGTGGCATTATGTAAAATGCTTTCCTTTCCTTCGGGCAAGCCCTCAGGAGCCACCGCCTTCCAACCGCTCGTGCAGTTATAATTTACACGGTCAGTTTACCAATCGAAAACCTACATTATCCCCGCCACCCATTCAAGGATGCAAAAAAATGGTGCAGACTATTTCGGGATTTATCCAGTTCCTACAGCCACTGTATTGCTTTTTTTTAGCGGAAAAGTTTAGTGGCAATACAGTCGCTTTCGTCACCGCGCACAGTAGTATTCCATACTGAAGAAAATTGCTTTTTCCATTCCATTATTTTCACCACACACCAAAAACACTTTGGTTTCATAGGCAAAGGTTTGTAGTGTGTTTGTGGCGCGTGCTGCAAATTCCCAAGCAAAGCATTTTCTTTCAGCATTCCATACCACTGTATTTTCATCCGCTTGTTACCATTCCGTCTTGTATCTCGGTTCTCGTATGTTGACTCTGATGTAAAGCACCATTTTTCTGCGATTCTGTTTCCCCAGTTTGCCAACGCTTTTCCAAGTTCCTACAGTATATAGCCGGCATTCACTTTTGGGATTCTGAAGAACCGTTTTTCTCTGCCGTCTATACACTTCCGTCACCGCGCACAGTCGTGTGTCGCCCTTCCAGGTATTCAGTGCGCCACACCACTGTCTTTTCCATTCCTTCCCACCGCTTTGAG
>JAFAFL010000160.1 GCA_023423535.1 Pseudomonadota bacterium | reverse complement strand
TCTCCACGCCGCGCGCCCGGGTGCCCGCCTGTCCGGACGCGTCCCTGCGCCCCCGCCCTGCCTGGTTCAGTCCCCGCTGGTCCGGTTCGGGAAGCTGAACTCGCCTTCCAGCACGGAACCGCCCGAGAAGTCGGTGGGGGCGGTCAGCACCCGGACCACCAGCTCATCGCCATCGGTCCGCGCGTGCATGAATCCCCACGTCGGGCCCTTCGACCACAGGTTGCGCAGCTGCGGGTTGTTGGCCAGCTGCTGCGCCATGAACTTCGGATGCAGCGGACGGTATTTCGACGCGGCGCCGGAGACGAAGACCGGAAGTGGCTCGTCGGGGGCGCCCGCGACGCCCTCGCAGCTGTCGGTGTAGACCTCAAGCACATGGTCGTCGCCGGAGAAATAGGCGTCGGCATGGCGACACAGGATCGGCATGTAGAGCGCACGCAGCGATTTGGCCTTTTCGTACTTGCTGCCCCCGCCCGACCAGACCGCGTGGTGGCCCAGCACGATCTTCCATTTCGCGGTCGAGCTGACCAGGGCCTGCTCCAGCCAAGGCACCATGTTCTTCTCGGCCTCGGTCTGCGCGCGGATATGCGGATCCCACTCCTCCATTTCGCCGGTGCGCAGTTCCCTGCCTTCCTCGTCCAGCCGATCCTTGTGCACCGTGGTCCCCGCCAGCAGCATCTCGGTGTCGATCACGAACAGCTCCAGCTTGCCTTCGAAGCCGGCCGGCACGACGCGGTAGAACAGGTCGGGCATGTAGAAGGCGGGGTGCTGCTGCAGGTACTCCATCTGGGCGAAGGTGGCTTCGCGCGACACGCGCCAGTCGTGGTTGCCCATCATCGAATAGATCGTGAAATCGGCAACGCCCTCGCCCAGCGCGCCCAGCGGCTGGTCGAGCATTTCACGGAACCGACGTTCGTCGGAGATGCCGTCGGCCCCCAGGGTGGCGCCATCGGGGTAGATGTTGTCGCCGAGCATGGTGGCGAAATCGCAGCCCCAGGACTTGCAGTAGCTCTCCATCGCCCAGGCGACGGGATACATGCCGCTGGCCTGGTAGAAGCTGCCCAGCGACGACTCGAACGTCCACGGCGTCGGCGTGAACCCGTCCAGCGACGGATTGCGCTCCAGCCAGTCCTCGGCCTCCACGGCGAGGTATTCGCCCAGCGTACGGATCGGGCCTTCGTCGTCGTCGAACTGTTCGTACGACGGGATGTAGCCATGGTCGCCGAAGACGACGAACGACGCTTCGCGATCGGAAGGCCGGGGCTGTGCATTCGCGGCATGGAAGGGAATGCTGCAGGCCAGCAGGGCGGCGGCAATCGCCGTCATGCGAGAAAGTGGATTGGTGGACATCGGTTCCCCCGGTCTGTGGGTCGCTATGGACGTGGTTGGACGACTGTGCCGCAAGGATGCGGGACGGAGGCTGACAGCTGCCGTTCAATGGCTGTCAGCGCGTTGTCAGATTGGAGCCGCTTCGCTTGCGCGGCGGCTGGACGCGATTCCCGTGCGAGGCGCTCGATTGCCGAAGTACGCATGCCGCAAGCTTCCCGTCGGGTCCTGTCAGCGACTGAGCCGCAACTCGTGCGACAGCTCGGTGAGCTCGTCCCCGCCGGCCATCATCCGGGTCAGCTCGTCCAGCGGAACATCTTCCCGCGCCTTGTCCAGCACGGCCCGGCCCAGTTTCAGGATGATGAAGTGGTCGGCCACCATGTAGGCGTGGTGGGGGTTGTGGGTGATGAACACGACGCCCAGGCCGGCATTCCTGGCCGCGGCGATGTACTTCAGCACCACGCCCGACTGCTTGACGCCGAGCGCGGCAGTGGGCTCGTCCAGAATCAGCACGCGCGCGCCGAAGTAGGCGGCGCGGGCGATCGCGACGCACTGGCGCTGGCCACCGGACAGCTGCCCGATCGGCTGGTCGATATCCTTGACCACGATTCCCATCTTGCGCAGCTCGCTGTCGGCGATCTCGCGCATCCGCCCCGACTGCAACGGGGCCAGCGGGAACCTGCCCGCGGTCAGTTCCGAGCCCAGAAAGAAGTTGCGCCAGACTTCCATCAGGCCCACCACCGCCAGGTCCTGATACACGGTGGCGATTCCGTGCCTGAGCGCCTCGCGCGGGGAGCGGAACCTGACCGCCCTGCCATCCACCTGCATGACGCCTTCGTTGTGCTGGTGCAGTCCCGCGATGATCTTGATCAGCGTGGACTTGCCGGCGCCGTTGTCGCCCAGCACGCCTGTGACCTCGCCGGGCCGGACCGTCATGTTGATCCCGCGCAGCGCGCGGATGGCGCCGTAGGACTTGCCGACGTCGATCAGCTGGGCAAGGGGCGCGCCCGCCACGAGGGCCGGATCCGCAGGCTTGGGCACGGTGTCGGCCATCGGTCAGCCCACCTTCCGCGCGGTCGAGAGCTTCTTGACGTACAGGTTCACGATCACGGCGAGCAGCAGCATCACGCCGAGGAAGGCCTTGAACCAGTTCGGATCCCAGCCGGCGTAGACCAGGCATTGCCGGGTCATGCCGAAGATGAACGCGCCGATGGCGACGCCCACCGCGTTGCCATAGCCGCCGGTCATCAGGGTGCCGCCCACCACCACCGCGATGATGAAGAGGAACTCGTCGCCGACGCCGTTGTTGGCCTGCACGGTGTCGTACATGTAGAGCTGGTGCATGCCGGTGAACCAGGCCAGGAACGCGACCCCCATGAACAGTCCGATCTTCACCCGCAGCACCGGGACGCCGGCGGCACGGGCGCTGGCGACGTTGCCGCCGACGGCATAGATCCAGTTTCCGATCCGGGTCCGCAGCAGGATCCACGAAGACAGCGCGACGAAGAAGATCCACCACAGCACCGTGATGTTGATGGTCATGCCGCCCAGGTG
>JAFAFL010000119.1 GCA_023423535.1 Pseudomonadota bacterium | reverse complement strand
GTCATAGCCGGCGATGGGTCGAACGATAACCCCCTCACGCAGCAGTCCGGCATTGATCTCGGTCGCATCACGGCCCAGATCCACGGCAAGGAAGTTGCCCCGCGACGGGATCCACTTGAGCCCTAGCTCGCTCAGGCCCTTCTCCAGCTGCGCCATCCCGGCGCGGTTTACCCGACGCCCTTCAGCCAGGTAGGCCTCGTCATCCAGCGCTACACATGCAGCCGTCAACGCCAGGCTGTTGACGTTGAAGGGCTGCCGCACGCGGTTCAATACATCGGCGATACGCGGCGACGAAGCGGCATAACCAACCCGCAGGCCGGCCAGCCCATACGCCTTGCACAGCGTGCGCGAGACCAGCAGGTTCGGGTAGCGGTCCAGATAGTCGAGGCCATTGGGCAGCTCGCCGTCTTCGGCAAATTCGATATAAGCCTCGTCCAGTACCACCAGCACGTGCGCCGGGACACGCTCGAGGAAGTTCTCCAACGCCTGGGGGCCAATCCAGGTACCGGTCGGGTTGTTCGGGTTGGCGATAAAGACCACGCCAGTCTGCTCGTCGATGGCTTCGAGCATGCCGTTGAGGTCGTAACCGTAATCGATGGCGGGCACCACGCGGCTTTCCGCACCTACCGCCTGGGTACAAATCGGATAGGCCGCGAAGGCATGGGCGCTAAAGACCGCATTGCGGCCCGGCGCCAGCCAGCACCGTGCAACCAGATCGATGATGTCGTTGGAGCCGTTACCCAAAGTGATCTGCTCCGGCCGGAGACCGAAACGCTCGGCCAGCTTGGCCTTGAGCTGAAAACCGCTGCCATCGGGGTAGCGGCTCAACTCGGGCAGCTCGGCAGCAATCGCTTCAAGCACGCGGGGATTGGGGCCCAGCGGATTCTCGTTGCTGGCAAGCTTGACGATCCGCGCCGGGTCGATACCCAACTCGCGGGCCAATTCATCAATCGGTTTTCCGGTGACGTAGGGAGACAGTTTCTGCACGCCTGGTACAGCCAGGGCGAGGAAATCACAGGACATAGCTACAAGCCTCAAGCTTCAAGCCGCAAGCAAAAAACCTCACCACTTGAGGCTCGCAGCTTGCGGCTGCTTTTAAAGTACCGCCTTGGGATACGAGCCCAGCACTTTCAGCGCCACGGCTTCGTTGCCGATCTTTTCCAGCACGTCCTTGATCAGCGGATCCTGGTGGTGGCCGATGCAGTCGATGAAGAACACATAGGTCCACTTGCCACTGCGCGACGGGCGAGTTTCGATGCGAGTCAGGTCGATGCCGTTGCCATGAAACGGCATCAGCAGCTCATGCAGAGCACCCGGCTTGTTGCGCATGGAAACGATGATCGAGGTCTTGTCATCGCCAGTCGGCGGCACTTCCTGGCTGCCGATGATGAGAAAGCGCGTAGAGTTGTCAGGGCGGTCCTCGATCTTCTCTGCCAGCTTGCTCAACCCATACAGCTGCGCCGCCATGTCGCCGGCGATGGCAGCCGAATTCCACTCGCTCTTCACACGCTTGGCGGCGTCGGCGTTGCTTGATACGGCCACGCGCTCTACGTTCGGGTAGTGAGCGTCCAGCCACTTGCGGCACTGGGCCAGGGACTGGGCATGGGAATAGATGCGGGTGATGCGGTCGGTCTTGGTCGTCTCGCCTACCAGCAGGTGATGGTGAATACGCAATTCGACCTCACCGCAGATGACGATGTCATGCTCGAGGAAGCTGTCCAGTGTGTGGTTGACCGCACCTTCGGTGGAGTTCTCCACCGGTACTACGCCAAAGTTCACCGCACCGGCGACCACTTCACGGAACACCTCATCAATTGCCGCCATGGGCTTACTGATCACCGAATGACCAAAATGCTTGAGCGCAGCAGCTTGCGAGAAGGTGCCCTCAGGGCCGAGATAGGCGACCCGTAGCGGCTGCTCAAGAGCCAGGCAGGAGGACATGATTTCGCGGAACAAACGCGCCATTTCCTCGTTGTCCAGCGGCCCTTTGTTCAGCTCCATGATGCGCTTGAGCACCTGCGCCTCGCGCTCGGGGCGATAGAAAATCGCCTCTTCGCCCTCGGCCAGCGAAGCCATCTTGACCCGCGCCACATCCTGGGCACAGCGGGCGCGCTCGCTGATCATTTCGAGGATTCGCTCATCCAGGCTGTCGATGCGCAGCCGCAGGGCCTTGAGCTGGTCGGCGTCACTCATCAACCGTGCTCCTTCTCGAACTCGCCCATGTAGGCCACGAGCGCCTCGACAGCATCCAGGCCCACCGCGTTGTAGATGGAGGCACGCATGCCGCCGACCGAGCGATGCCCTTTCAGGTTGAGCAGACCGCGGGCATCGGCGCCGGCCAGGAAGGCCTTATCCAGACGCTCGTCGGCCAGACGGAAAGGCACATTCATCCAGGAACGCGCATTCTCCGAAACCGGGTTGGAGTAGAAATCGCTGGCATCGATAAAGCCGTAGAGCAGCTCCTTCTTCGCCCGGTTACGCTGCTCCATGGCCTCGACGCCGCCCTGCTCCTTCAGCCACTCGAAGACCAGCCCCGAGAGGTACCAGGAGAAGGTCGCTGGCGTGTTGTACATGGAGCCGTTATCCGCCG
>JAFAFL010000139.1 GCA_023423535.1 Pseudomonadota bacterium | reverse complement strand
TAGAGCTTGCGCAGGTCCATGCCCTTGTAGAGGTGCGCGACCTCTTCGGCGTAGCCGTTGAATGGCAAGGTCTTGCGGCGGGTGAATTCTCCGATGCGGCGCTCGGTGGCCTGGCTCCAGCGCGGGTGGTCTACCTCGGGGTTCACGTTGGCGAAGAACCCGTATTCGTCCGGCGCGGCGAGGTTCCAGGAGGTGGGCGGCATCTTCTCGGTGAGCCGGATGCGGACGATGCTCTTGATGCCCTTGAAGCCGTACTTCCACGGCACCACCAACCGCAACGGCGCGCCGTTCTGGTTCGGCAACACGCGGCCGTAGAGACCGACCGCGAGGATCGTCAGCGGGTGCATCGCCTCGTCGATGCGCAGGCCTTCGACGTACGGCCAGTCGAGCACCTCGCGGCGCTGCCCGGGCATCTGCTCCGGATCGTGCAGTGTCTGGAACGCCACGTACTTCGCGCGTGAGGTGGGTTCGAAGCGGTTGAGCAAGGCGGAGAGCGGGAAGCCCACCCACGGTATGACCATCGACCAGGCTTCGACGCACCGCATCCGGTAGATGCGCTCTTCGAGTGTCGGTCCCCTGGTCGGCGAGAGGAGGTCTTCGATCCCGATCGTGCCGGGCTTGTGGACCTCGCCGCCGATCTCCACCGTCCACGGGCGCGTGCGCAGCGTGTGCGAACGACGGGCCGGGTCGTCCTTGCCGAGGCCGAACTCGTAGAAGTTGTTGTAGGTGCTGATGTCTTCGAACGAGGTCGGTGCTTCGCCGCCGGCCAGTTCACGGCGTGCGCTCACCTCCAACTTCGTGTCGACGAGGCTTGCATCGGTGGACGAGCCGTTGGGCGTTCCGGATGCGCCGGGCACTTGCGGTGCTTCAGGCGCGCCACGACCCGCGAGCAGGTACAGCGCTCCGCCCACGCCGGCCGCGGTGGCGGTGAAGAGGCCGGCGTTGCGGAGAAACTCGCGGCGGCGGAGGTAGAGTCTTTCCGGAGTGACTTCGCCCTTCGGCGGACGCGGCGAGCTCGGCATGACAGAGGAGTCTACGCGGCAGGGCGGGATCCGGTTTCAGGCGCCCTCAGCGTCTGCCCAGCGCCTCCCAGATCTTCGCGGCCTCGGGAGAGTCCACCTCGGCGTGAACCCGGGCGCGGACGGTACCGTCCGGATTGACCACCGCCACGTACGGGGTCTTGCTCTCTGGAAGCCCGAGCGCCTCCGACATCTTCCCGGACGCATCGAACAGCGTGCGCGACCACCACTGCTTCGGTACCTGCTGCTGGGCTCGGCTCCGTGCGTAGGACTCGGAGACGAGGAAGGGCGCCTTCACGGAGACCAATGACAACCGGTCCGCTCCAGCGCCCCGGCGATCCGCTTCCTCGTACCAGGCCCGCATCCGGTCGCCGGCGCCGCGATGCGTGATCATCACCACCAGCGTCGGCCCCTCCGCCTCCCCGAGCAGCGCGTACAGGTCCTGCTGCTTTCCCGCCACGTCGGGCGCTTTCAACCGCGGAAACATCTCGCCCTGCGGCGGGAACGCGCTCGCGGCGCCGGCGATGAGCAGCAGGAGAGCGAGGAGAGACGCGCGCATCACCAGACGCTGGTGACGCGGCCTGCGAGAAGCGACCGGCCCGCCGGTGCACCCGGATGCTAGTGGCTGCGGCCGTCGTACTCGTGCACGGGCAGCGACTTCAGATCCACGCCCTCGAGGCAGCGCGCGTTGATCGCCACCATCGGACCCTGCGGGCCCACCCCGCGCGCGAAGGAGCGCACGCCGCAGGTCTTGCAGAAGAGGTGGTGGATGACCTTCTGGTTGAACTGGTAGTCGGTGAGGTTCTCCTCGCCCTGCAGCAGCTTGAAGCTCGAGGGGGGAACAAAGGTGAGCATCGTTCCGGTGCGCCCGCAGATGGAGCAGTTGCAGGCGATGACGGGCTGCGAGAGGTCCGCCTCGACGGTGTAGCGGACGGCGCCGCAGTGACAGCTTCCGGTGTAGGTCTGGTTGGCCATGGCGGCGGAACCTACCGGGGCAACAGGCTCTCCGCAGTGACGAAGCGCGGACGGATGTCGGTGGGCACGTCGCGGAGCTGGTCGATGACCCGCTGCACCGGCGCACGGATGACCGCGGTCTCGAGGAGCTTCACCGCGCGCGCACGATCTCCTGTGGCCTGGATCGTCATCAACTCGCGGGTCAGCGCTTCGGCGGCGAGACGGATCTTCTCGCGGACGATCTCGAAGCGACCATCGTCGCGCACGCGCACCGCCCCCTGATCGAGCAGGTAGTTCAGCTGCATCGCTTTGCCTCGGCCGTGCGCCTCGTTGACTCCGAAGCGGATCGTCCGGAAGCAGCCCGCGAGGTACGTGTCGTACATCCGCTCCGCCAGCGCCTTGTCCAGCGCGCCCTTGTCCGCGAGCTGCGCCAGCGCCCACATCCCGCTGATGTCCGCCTTCGCCTCCTCGATCGCGCTGTAGGCGTCCTGCAGCTCCGCGCGCACGGTGCTCTTCCGGCCGCCGACGGTGATCGCGTTCGGACCGAGCCCGTGCATGAGCTCGTGCATGAGGATGAAGGTGAAGAAGGTGTCGAACTCCACGTTCTTCTGCGCCTCGGGCGTGAGCGCGACCTTCGCGATGGGGACGAGCACGAGGTTGAACTTCGCCTCCTGCACGTTGCGGAGCATCGTCCGCTTCGCGCCCTTCTCCTGCGTGATGCGCTCGTCGTTCGGCAGGTTGAAGGCCGCGGTCTGCACGCCTCGGTTCGCGTCGCCGGAGGAGAAGATGCTGTTCACCACGCGGATCGGCGCCATGCCCCCGAGCTTCTTGTTGCGGTGCTTCGGATCGATCGGGAGGTTGTCCTCGAGCCACTGCAGTTCGCCGGAGAGCTTCGCCAGCTTCGCGGTCTCCGCGTCGTCGCGCAGCGTGACGTAGGCCTGGAAGGCGGCCTTCTGCGCGAACCAGCCGTCCTCGTACACCTCGTAGGGCCCGATGGTCGGCTCGATGCTCGCGTCGAGCTCCATCCACGCGACGTCGGAGGCGTAGTAGTCGTTGCTGAGGAACGCGTCCGCGCGCGAGGTGAGGTAGCGCTTCAGCGTCGGCTGCTGCGTGAGGTCCGCGGCGCGGCGGAGGTGCTGCGCGGCCTGCTGCAGCTCGGGCTGGTACTCGAGGCTGTAGGGCACGGTGATGAATCGGCTCTTCGCGTCCTTGCGGATGGCGGTGAAGAAGCCGGTCGCTTGCGCGCGCGCGGGGCCCTTGAGGGTCTTCATCCAGCGCTCGACCGAGGCCTTGTCGTCGGCCGTGTAGAAGGTGCCGCCCTCCGGCTTGGCGGGTACACCGGGGATGAACGCGCGGTCGTGGTCGAGCCTGTCCCACGGGCCCTTGTTGAGGAGGAACGCGTCGAGCCGCGCGCGGCCGAGCTCGCTCTGATCCTTCAGGAGATCGAGCAGCAAGGTCTCGTTGCCCGCCCACACCTGACGAAGGAAGAGCGCGTCCATCAGCTTGGCGGCGACGAGGATCTCGCGCAGGGCCTCGCGCTCGTGCGGAGGGAGGCGTGTGAGGTCTGCGGTGAGTTCGACGGGCGCGAACTTCGCGGTCATGCGGCGCAGCTCGGCGGCGTCGGGGAAAGTGACGGGCTTGGCCTTCGGCGCGGGCGCCTGCGCGAGCGCGACGGCGGGGAGCAGCGAGGCGAGGAGGAAGAGTCGCATGGCAAGGGCATGGCAAAGAGCCCCTGCCCTTTCAACGGCTACGACTACGGCAACTACGGCGACGGCGACTGTGGCGGCCACTCGATGCGGTCGAACAGCGCACGGAGCCTGGCGCCCCTCGTCGCGTTGAGGTGGGCTGCCCACGCGACACGGCCCTGCAGCTGCGCGCGGAAGTGTGCGAGCGATGCCTCCGTTGGAGCCTGCGTGCGCGGGCCGTGGCGAACGCAGTTGTGGAGGACCGCCTTCAGCCGGTCGTAGTCGTCTCTCGCGAGGTTCGGACGCGCGTTGACCACGATGCCGGTGACGGACTGACGACGCGAACGGGGCATCACGCGGGTCTTGTGCGCGTTCAGACCGAAGCCCTCTTCTCTGGCGATCTCGGAGACCGCGTCGAGGAAGCGGGAGGCGCGCGGACGCAGGCTTGAAGATGCGGAGAAGGTGAGGTCGTCGGCGTAGCGCGAGTAGGTCGCGTCGTGGGAGCGGGCCAGCGCGTGGAGCCGCAGGTCGAGCGTGAACGCCGCGAGGTTCGCCAGCGCGGGAGAGGTCGGCGCGCCCTGCGGCAGGTGCCAGTCGGACAAGCGGGAGCGCAGCCGCCAGAGGGCCCGCAGCGCGCCGGGTTCGGCGAGCGCGGGTGCATCACGGAGGATGGCGAGCGGCGTGCGGTGCGTGCAGATCGCCAGCAGCGTGCGCGCGACGTTCTCGGGGTAGCCGGCCTGCAGGAACACGCCGAGCAATCGCGGCGTGGAGACGTTGGCGAAGAACGCCTGCAGGTCGAGCTTCAGCACCAGCGGGCGGCCGACGTGGAGCGCTGCGTGCGTGCGAACGGAGCGGTCTCGGACGAAGCCGTGCGCGGCCTCGTGCGGCGGGATGTGGACGAGGATCTCCTCCAGCACCCGGCGCTGCAGCGACTTGAGGCGTGGCCTCGGTGCCTCGAGGAGCCGGAGCGAGCCGTCCGCTTTTCTTCGCCAGGAGTAGTCGTAGTGCCGGAGCTTCGGTGCGTTCTCCCGGCGCGCGTAACCGCGACGGTCCGCAAACCACGCGAGGTCTTCGTGCGTGAGGCCCAGCCACCCGGCGACTCCTACCTCGTCGTCGAGCGGGCGCACCGGCCAGTGCGCGCGGCCCATCCGCGGGCGATCGAGGAGCCAGGTGCGAAGGGCGTGCGGCGTCGTCGGCTCGCTCCACGCGTCGAGGAAGGTCTCGTTGTGCCGGAGCCAGTCGCCGAGGGCGTCGCGTCGCTGTTGCGACGGACGCGGGAAGGCCTCCCGCACCTCGCGGACGAGCGTATGTAGCCACGCGTTCTCCGGACGCGTGAGAGCGAGCGCGAGGACGTGTGCCGCCCGCGCCGTGAGCCCGTCGCGCGTCCAGTCGCCGGCGAGGAACGCGCTGGCGAGCCCGCGCGTGAAGGTCCCGATGTTCGCTCGCCTCATCGCCTCACCGCCTCACCGGCTCACGCGAAGAAAAGGTGCGGCGGCGGAGGCTCCCGACGTGCCGGGTGTTGAAGGGGGCCGAAGTGCGTGTCAGCGCACCGCCGCCCCTGCGGCGGAATGTCCCGGTGAAACAGGAGCCCCCGGGGTAGCCCCGGAGGCGGCCGGCCCGCGAACGGGTGCAGCCAGAGTGCTCGGGAATCCGCCGCCGCACGGCCGACACCGTAGCGCACGCATCGCTTCGTCCGGCGCTGAAAGCATCGCGTGGCGCGAGGAGCGACACGGCGGGCGTGAGGGGTTACCACTGCCGGTGCGTGAGCGACGAGACGCGAGGGCTCATCGAGGTGGATGACCGCGGGCTGTGGTGCGCGGCGGGAGGCTTCCACGTCGATCCGTGGCGGCCGGTGCCCGAGGCGGTGCTCACCCACGCACACGGCGATCACGCGCTGCCCGGCTCGCAGCGGTACCACTGCACGCAGGAGGCGGTGCCGGTGCTGCGCAAGCGGCTCGGGCCGGAGACGAGGCTCGTGCCGCACGCGTACGGCGAGCCTTTCGAGCTCGGTAGCACAGCTGTGTCACTGCACCCGGCGGGGCACGTGCTCGGCTCGGCGCAGGTGCGCGTGGAGGAGCGTTCCGGAGGTGAGGTGTGGGTGGTCAGCGGCGACTACAAGCGCCAGCGTGATCCGACCTGCGCGCCCTTCGAGGTCGTCCCGTGCGACGTCTTCATCACCGAGGCCACCTTCGCGCTGCCCATCTACCGGTGGCCCTCTCCGGACGAGGTCGCAAAGGAGATCCTCGCCTGGTGGGATCACAACCGGGATGCGGGAAGGGCCTCGGTCCTCTTCTGCTACGCGTTGGGGAAGGCGCAGCGGATCCTCGCGCACCTCGCGGAGCTGACGCTGCGGCCGGTGCACACGCACGGAACGGTGGAGGCGATCTGCGAGCTCTACCGCGAGGGCGGCGTGACGAACCTGCTGCCCACCGAGCACGTGGCGGACGTGAAGGGAGCGAAGAGGCGGGACCTCGCCGGAGCGCTGGTGCTCGCGCCGCCTTCCGCACGACGCACGCCGTGGATGAAGCGGATGGGCGATCACGAGACCGCGTTCGCCTCCGGATGGATGCAGCTGCGAGGGACTCGGCGAAGACAGTCCTACGACCGCGGCTTCGTGCTCAGCGATCACGCGGACTGGCCGGGGCTGCTCCAGACGATCGAGGAGACGGGTGCGAAGCGCGTGCTGGTGACGCACGGCTACGGCGACGCGCTGGTCCGCTTCCTCCGCGAGCGAGGCACGGACGCGGCTGTGTTGCCCACGCCGTTCATCGGGGAGAGCGCAGAGGAGGGACAGGAGGGATGAGGCGCTTCGCGGAGCTCTACGAGCGGCTCGATGCGACGACGTCCACGCTCGCCAAGGTGGAGGCGCTCGTCTCGCACTTCCGCGCCGCGCCGCCGGAGGACGCTGCCTGGGCCGTGTTCTTCCTCACCGGCCGCCGCTTCAAGAGGCTGCTCAACTGGCGCCAGCTCTTCGACTGGACCGTCGCCGCGACCGGGCTGCCGGACTGGCTGGTGTCGGAGTCGTATTCGGTCGTCGGCGATGGCGCGGAGACGATCGCGCTGCTCGTCGATCGCGGCGTGCGCGCCGACGAAGCGGAGGACCTGCCGCTCTCGCAGTGGGTGGAGAGGAGGATCCTGCCCTTGCGCGCGCTCGACGATGCGGCCCAGCGCGAGACGGTGCTCCGGTGGTGGACGACCCTGCCGCGCCGCGAGCTGTTCCTCCTCAACAAGCTCCTCACCGGCGAGTTCCGCGTGGGCGTGAGCGCGACCCTCGTGGTGCGAGCGCTGTCGCAGGTGGTGGGTGTCGAGCCCTCGGTGATCAGCGGGCGCCTGATGGGCGAGTGGGAGCCGACCGCGGACTTCTTTCGCGCGCTCGTGTCCGAAGAGGGCACCGCGCTCGATCTCTCGCGGCCCTACCCGTTCTGTCTCGCCTATCCGCTCGAGCAGGAGGTGACGACGCTCGGCGCGCGAGGCGACTGGCTGGTGGAGTGGAAGTGGGACGGCATCCGCGCGCAGCTCATCCGCAGAGGCGGGAAGACGTTCGTCTGGTCCCGCGGCGAGGAGCTCATCACCGACCGCTTCCCCGAGGTTCGCGACGCGGCGGCGGGCCTGCCGGATGGGACGGTCATCGATGGAGAGATCCTCGCGGTGCGCGATGGAAGGCCGCTCCCCTTCTCCACGCTGCAGCGCCGGATCGGACGGCAGAAGCTGACGGCGAAGATCCTCGCTGACGCGCCGGCCGGGCTCATGGCGTACGACCTGCTGGAGGCGCGCGGTGAGGACCTGCGCACGAGGCCGCTCGCTGAACGCCGCTCGCTGTTGGAGGAGGTGCTGCGCGCCTCACCGCAGCCGGCCTTCGTGCTCTCGCAGAGCGTCGAAGGAGGCGACTGGGAGTCGCTCAGCCGCACGCGCGAAGAGGCCCGCGAGCGAGGCGTCGAGGGCTTCATGCTCAAGGGGCTCGCGTCGCCGTACCACGCGGGTCGCAAGAAGGGCGATTGGTGGAAGTGGAAGATCGATCCTCTCAGCGTGGACGCGGTGCTCCTCTACGCGCAGTACGGCAGCGGCCGACGCGCGAGCCTCTTCACCGACTACACCTTCGCGCTCTGGCACGAGGGGGAGCTGGTGCCGGTCGCCAAGGCCTACAGCGGGCTCACCGACGAAGAGATCTCCGAGCTCGATCGCTGGGTGCGCGGACACACGCTGGAGAAGTTCGGCCCGGTGCGCCACGTGGAGCCGGTTCAGGTCTTCGAGCTCCACTTCGAGGCCATCGCCCGATCCACGCGGCACAAGTCCGGCGTGGCGGTGCGGTTTCCGCGCATGGCGCGGTGGAGGAGGGACAAGCGGCCGGAGGAGGCGGATTCGTTGGAGCGGCTGCTCGCGCTCATTCCGGAGGAGTGAGACGTGATGGTCGTCAGCGCGTCGAGGCGCTACGCGGCTTGCGGCCGAGCGGCTTCTTCGCGCCCGCGCGAGGTGCCTTCGGAGTGGCGATATCGGGCTTCACCTCCACCACGGCCTCGGCGGCGGGCACCGAGGGCACCGACGGCACCGGGGAGGTCCCCGCCATCTTTGGCTTCAAGCCGCTCCTGGCGCGCGCGGGCTTCGACGACGACTCCTGCAGCGCGCGCCCCTTCGAGCCACCCGCGATCTCCTTCAGCCGGTTCACCAGCCGGCCGATCTCCGGATCGAGATCGTCGAGCTCCTCGACCGCGAGCTTTCCCAGCATCCCCATCCACTGCGCGAGCAGCGTGCCGGGCTTCTCGATTGCGGACGCGGTCTGCTTCCGGGACTTGCTCTGACGGGACGCGGGCATGCGCGAAAAGCTAGCACGCACCGCGAGGCCGATTCAGTGCGCCTCCAGACCCGGCGGGTGGTGCGCGAGCTCCATCAGGCGACGGTCTCGATCCACCAGCGCCACCCTCGCCCGCTCCAGCTCGGCGCGCGTGTCCTCGAGTTCTCGCGTGCGGCGCCCCAGCTCCGTCCGAGCCTCGTCGAGCTCCGCGATCAACCCGAGCATCTGCACGCGCAGCCGCGTGACCTCGTCCGCAACCGCCAGCGGCTTGCCGTCCGCGGTCGTCCCTTCGACCGGAGGCGTGGGCAACATCGCCGCCAGCGCCGCCGCCAGGAGCGAGGAGCGCGTCGCCGGCGCGGGAGTCGATGTCGGCTGCGTCGGCTGGACCACGACAGCGGGTGGCGACGCGACCTGCGCGGCCGGCGCGGTTGCGGCATCGACGGGCATCGGTGCCGCGGGAGCGGGAGGGGGAGCCGAAACGGGGAACGCGCCAGCCGAGGTGACCGCCATCTTCACCGGCTTCTGCAGCACGCCCCGCTTGATCGGCACCGGGGTCTTGTCCGGCTGACGCGCGGCCTCGAGCTGCGCTGCGGACGTCGGCGTGTGTGCCTGCGTCGGCTTCTGTGCGACCGGCTGCGGTTCCATCGTCTCCGGCAGCGACTCCAGCGACACGAAGCCGAAGTCGAACGCGTTGCGCTGCGGTGCGTCCTCCTCGCGGCGGGCCTGCCGGACGCGGAGGGCCTCGAGGAAGCTCTCCAGGCGCGCGGTGGTGTCGGCGGGCAGCGGATCGAACCGGATGCCCATGCCGGGCAGGGAACCGGAGCTGAGCGCCTCGACCACGCCGCGCGAGGAGACGACGCCGCCGAGCAGCTTCAGCGGGTTGAGCAACGACGGGTGACTCAGCTCCACGATCACCGGCGAGCCGGGCCGGAGCGGCTGCTCACAGCGCGCGAACAGGCCGCCGAGCGAGAGGTTCTCTATCCGTACCGGCTCTCCCAGCGGACCGCCCAGGCCGCGCATGACGCCGACCGTGTCCTTCGCGTTGATCCTCGGATGCCTGCGACGCTCACTGCCATTCATGTGCGCCCCCCGGTGAAACAGAGGCGACCGTAACAGTGGGAAAACGACGCAGATCCTTGCTCCCACCGCGGTACAGCCACACCGTTCAATCGTGGCGAGGGCGCACAGACGACTGATCCTCTCAATCGTCCACACCGACCGCACGTTCGAGCGAATTGCCTCGGGCGAGCGCGAGTCGTGGGCCGGCAAGTGCATCCACTGCAACGCGCACCTGCACGTCGCGCTGGATGGCGAGCCGATCAGCCGTGCGACCGTGGAGCACATCCTCCCACGCAGCCACGGAGGGACCGACGCGCCGGAGAACCTCGCGCTCGCATGTGCGCGCTGCAACCACCAGAAGGGACGCCGACACGACGTGCGCCGCCGCGGGGATCCGGAGTTGATGCAGTTGGTCGAGCGGCTGCTGGAGAAGCGACGGCAGCGGTGGCGGGAGCCGGAAGACGCGTGAAGGTCACTGCAGCCGCGAACACGCGGTACCGCAGCAACGCGCATCCGCTCAGAGGAAGCGAAGGTTCGGTAGCAGCGACGAGAGACGGTCGCGCGCGCCGGTGGGAAACGAGAGCGGGAGCCGGATCGTCTTCAGCGACGTCAACTTCGCCATCGATTCGGGGAGACGATCGACGCGGGTGAAGGCGAGGTCGAGGGACTCGAGCAGAGTGAGCCGCGCGATCTCGTCGGGGACCTCGGCGACGGCGGTGCTCGCGAGCGAGAGGTGCTTCAGCCGGACCAGCGAGAGGACTGCATGGGGAAATGCCACCAGCTTCGTCGCGCTGAGGTCGAGCTTCTCGATGGCCGTGAGCATCCCGAACTCGGGAGGAAGGCTGCAGATCGCGCAGCCGTGGAACGAGACGTTGCGCGCGTCCGTGAAGCGGGCGATCGACGCGGGCACGGCCGCCAGCTTCGTGAAGGTGAGGAAGCCGTCCTGCACCTGGGCGCTCGCGACGAGCTCTTCCGCCTTTGCGAGCGCTGCCGCCGACACGGGCTTCGGGGTGAGGTCCGCGCGCCCGAGCTCCGACGAAGCGGGGCCGCCGACGATCAGCGCCCTCGCCGGCTCTTCCGCGGACGGCGCGACGGCAAACACGAACGTCGAGGTGCGGTGCTTCGAGAGAGGACTCACGCGGACCTCGCCGGGCACGTCCTTGCGCCAGCCAAGAAATTGGCCACCGGGGAGCGCCTGCTGCACTTCCTTCGCCGTCAACGCGAGCACGCTCTCGTTCGTGTAGTCGAGGTGATCCGCCCGTCCCGTCGCGCGCTCGGCGATGAGGTGGCGGACCTGGTTCACGTTGAGCTCGAGGGTGATCGCGTGGCCGTCCGGAGAGGGCACTCCCGGAAAGCTGCCGTCGGTGGCGCGCGGGAAGAAGAGCGCGGCGCCTTCGCGGCGGACAGGGAACGGTGCGGAGGCGTAGGCGTCGGCGGTCATCGGGTCTTCTCGGGGAGCCGGGTCGTGCAGAGGTCTACACCGAAGACGATTCGGCGGAAGATCCGGAGACCCTGGCCCTGCTGGACGAGTCGCCGGCCCGGTGCGCACACGGCAACTGCGGCACCTACATGGCGGTACGGACCAAAATCTCGTATTCCCCGTCGTTCGCGGTGAGACACGTGATCGGCGAAAAGGGAATGACGCTGTGTGCCCTGTGTCAGCTGAGGCACGAACCGGAGCTTGCGTGTCTGCCGGTCCCGCCCGCCAGTGACGCCCCCACCGCGCCGTCGGCTGCGGACCGGAAGGCCAACGCTGCGAAAGAGCCCGTCGACGACCTGTGCGGGACCATGGTGGGCAGCTTCCGGCTGTCCCGCTGCCTTGGCCGCGGCGGGATGGGGACGGTCTATCTGGGCGAGCACCCGGTCATCGGCAGCAAGGTCGCGATCAAGTTCCTCCACCCGTCGCTCTGCAGCAATCGGAGTCTGGTCCAGCGGTTCTACGACGAGGCGCGGGCGGTCAACCTCATCGGGCACGAGAGCATCGTCAACATCTTCGACCTGAACATCCTCGCGCCCAACCGCTACTACATCGTGATGGAGTACCTGGCGGGGGAGACGCTGAGCGCGCTGATGACTCGGCGCCCGCCCGGGGCCGCGCTGTCGCTGAAGGTGTTGATCCAGCTGTGCGACGCGCTGCACGCCGCGCACGAGCAGGGGATCATCCACCGCGACGTCAAGCCGGACAACGTGTTCGTCCTCGACCGCACCGGACACGAGCGCCTGGTGAAGCTGGTGGACTTCGGCATCGCCAAGCTCCGCGACCGGCGGCGAGGCGACAGCGTGGCGGGCGCGCGAGAGATCATCGGCACGCCGGAGTACATGGCCCCGGAGCAATGGGCCGGCAGCCGCGTGGACGCCCGCACCGACGTGTACGCGCTCGGCGTGCTCGCCTACCGGCTTGCCACCGGCCGGCTGCCCTTCGAAGAGACCACCGTTCCCGCGCTCATGTCCGCGCACACGCAGACCCGGCCCCGCCCGCCCAGCGAGGTGCTGCCGGGCGTCGCGCCCGGATGGGAGCGGGTGATCCTCAAGGCGCTGGAGAAGTCGCCGGAGGATCGCTTCCAGACCGCTGCCGCACTCGCCGAGGCGTTGTTCGGCGTTCTGGAGTCGCTCCCCGACACCGGGGTGGCGGAGTTGGGTCCTCTCGCCCCCGCCGGCTCCACCAGGTCGCGCACGCTCCGCTCCCGGCTCCAGATGGGCATCGAGGTGGAGGTCAGCACGGGCGCCGGCCCCGCCGAGCGGATGTTGGCGCGGGACGTTTCCCGGGGCGGGATGTTCCTCTGCACCGACCGCAGATTCCCTCCCCTCTTCACCCAGGTGAAGCTGTCCGTCCGCACCGGGACCTTCGGCGGCGAGCTGCATGCGGAGGTGGTCCGGCACGTGTCCGCGCAGGAGGCGAAGGCGTGGAACATGTCGCCCGGCTTCGCCGTCCAGTTCGTCGGGCTGAGCGCGGAACAGAAGGCTCTGGTCAGCGGCCTCGTGGCGATGCCGCCCGCGGAGGGGGCCACCCTGCACGCGGTTGACGCAGACGACGAGGAGGCATCGCGCGCGCTCGAGGCCCTCCGTCAGCGGATGACAGCGACGCACTACGGGTTCCTCGAGCTGCCGCTGGACGCGGACTTCGCGGAGATCCGCAGCCGGGCCCACAACGTCCGCAAGCAGCTCGAGACGTGGAAGCCTGCGGCGTGGTCGACGGAGCAGCGCCGGCACGTCAAGGTGGTCCTGGCGAGGCTGGACACGGCGCTCGCGACGCTCGGTGAGCCCAGGGCGCGGGCCGCGTACGACGCGGAGCTGGGCAACTTCCTCGGGGTGACGATCTGCCTGATGACCGGGCTTGCGCCCGCCGAGGTCGAAGCACTTCACCGGGCCTACCGGGAGCGGCGGCCGGAGCTCGAGGCGCAGGTGGCCCGGCACGTGGCGCGCGCGCAGTCCGCGATGGCCCTGGACGATGAGGACGCCGCGCTCACCGAGCTCGGTGCGGCCCTCGAGATGGACCCGCTCAACCTGCAGCTTCACCAGAGCTATTGGCAGCTCAAGGGCGGCTTCAGCGTGACCCGCGCGCGCGAGGTGGGCTCTCCGGGCGCTTCGGCGTGAGCATGCAGGCGGAAGCCCTCCAGCACCGCCACCCGCGAGCCGGCACGCTTCCAGTTTGTTCCTCCGACCTGCCCCTTCACTGCAGCCGCGAGCGCACCTCCAGCACGCGGCGCGCGGAGAAGCCGGCCTCATCCGAGACGAGGATCTCGTGCCGACCTGGCGCGGGCGTCCACCACACGCGCTCGTCCGGACGCGCGGCGCCGACGTAGGCACCGTTCACGAACCAGGAGAGCTTCGCTTGCGCGGGCGCGTCGGCCTCGAGCGGGATCTCCTGTTCGTCCACCGGAACGCCCGGCAAGAGAAGCGCGACCTGTCCGTCCGGCGGCGAGACGATCTTCGGTGCGCGGCGCGGTCCACCGGGCTCGCAGCCCTCGGCGAGCGTGGGCGGCGCGGGCAACAGGCGGTGCTGATCCGACAGCCAGCGACGCACGCCCGCCGGCCACACGATGTACGAGCGCGTCTGCACCTCTCGGCCGGCGCGACAGG
Organism: Pseudomonadota bacterium; assembly: GCA_023423535.1. Taxonomy (GTDB): domain Bacteria; phylum Myxococcota; class Myxococcia; order Myxococcales; family Myxococcaceae; genus JAFAFL01. The sequence continues at coordinate 392 of JAFAFL010000139.1, read as the reverse complement.
TCGGCGAGACGGCGCGGCCGGACTTCACGTCCACCTCCACCGCCACGTGGTACGGGCACTTCTGCGTCGGCACCGCAGTGCGCAGCGCGTGCACGTGGCGCGTCTGGTCGCAGGCGGGACCCGGCAGGTGGCCCGAGTAGGCGCAGACCTCGATCTGCGTCAGGTCCCGCGGTGGCGCCTCCGCCACATTGACCCGCGCTCGATCCGCCACGCCCTCCAGCACGTCAAGAGGATGGGCCCTGCCGTGTCCGCACAGGCGAGCGCGGGGCTCGCCTTCATGTCGAGGTTCCCCGTCCACACCACCGCGGTGTGCCTCGCATCCGAGCCCGCCGCCCACGCGTCCCGGTTGCCGAACGAGGTGCCGGTCTTCCAGTGGATGCCGCGCGGGGTGC
>JAFAFL010000057.1 GCA_023423535.1 Pseudomonadota bacterium | reverse complement strand
CTCGCGGGCCGCGGTCGCCGCCACGCCCGGGCCGTCCACGTCGAGCTCCACGCTGCGGAAGAACTCGCGGTGGGCGGCGGAGGCGGCGGCGCCGCGCAGGACCCTCGCGCGCGCGTCGTAGAGGAGGACGAAGCAGTTCGACAGGTCGAGCAGGCGGACGAGGAAGTCGCTCGCCACGTCGAGGATGGCGCGCAGCTCGAGGGTGCCGCTGGTGGTGCGCGCCAGCTCCAGCAGCACCTGGGTGTCGGCCAGCGCGCGCCGCGTCTCGAGGTCCTTCCGCTCGAGCTCGTCGATGAGCCGGGCCCGGCCCAGCGCGGAGGCCCACAGCCGCGCAAACAGCCCGAAGGTGGGCGCGCTCTGGGAGGAGAGGCCCGGCCCCGACAGCCGCATCACCAGCGGTCCCAGCGCGCTCGGTGGGCTCTGCGGCCCAGGCGCGCCGGAGAGCGGGAGCATCACGCCCTCGGGGAGACCGGACTGGGCGCCGAAGTAGATGGGCCGCAGGGTCTCCACCGCCTCGCGCGCGGCGGCGTCCCACCCGCTGTCTCCGGGGGTGAGAAAGGCCGGCCGCAGCCCCGCCTCCCTGAGGCCGCGCACCAGCGCGCTCCGCGCCGCCCCTTCCGAGCGCTCGGCCACCGCGGTCGCCGCCACCGCCGCCAGCAGCTCGTAGAGCTCCTGCGCGCGCTGGGCCTCCGTCTGCTCGAGGCACACCGCCACCGCGATGAGGCCGCCGCCCTCCGCGCGCAGAAAGGTGCTGCGGATGAGCATGTGCACCCGCCGCCCGCCGGCGCCGAACACCAGCACCGGCAGGGTCTCGCCCGCGCCCGGGCCCTCGGCGGCGCGGACGCGGATCCGCTGCTCGAGCCGCTGGCGCTCCTCCGGCGGCAGGAAGGAGAGCCAGCTTCGGCCCTGGAGCTCCTCGGCGGTCATCCCCACCAGGGCCCTGTAGGCGCGGTTGGTGGCCACGATGCGGTCGCCGCGGACCGCGCTCATGGGGGCCTCCAGCGTCTCCACGAGCGCGCGGACCTCGGCCTCCGTCCACACGCGCTCCGGGTTCATCCCCGCCTCAGCACCCGCTTGTCGCCCACGCGCAGGGTCACCCGCTCGCGGTCGAAGTGCTCGGAGAGCGGGATGACGAACTTGCGGCTCTGGCCCACGAGGTCCTTGAACGCCTGGGTGGTGATCTCCCCGTGTGCCTTCAGGTGGGCCACCAGGCGCTCCTTGAGGCCCTCCAGGGCGCGGGGGCTGAAGTAGAGGTCCTCGGAGACCTTCACCGCCAAGCCCTCGCCGGCGAGCACCCGGAGCAGCTCCAGCGCCTTCGCCGCGGGAACCTTCGCGCCCTGCGCCAGCTCGTCCACGCGCGGCGGGGCAAGGCCGCTGCCGTCCAGCGCGCCGAGGATGTGCGCGCGGGCCTGCGCCATCGCCGCGTCGAGCGAGGGGCTGCGTCCCGGCAGCCGAAGCAGATCCTCACCGGGGACCGCCTCGAGCTTCTTCGCCTCCAGCAGCGCGGAGACGACCCGCGCGAAGACCCGCGGCTCGAGGTCCGGCGAGAGCCGCTGGCGGAGCTCCTCTTTGCCCATGCCCTCGCGCAGCCGCTCGCGGGCGTGGAAGCTCTCCAGCAGCACGAGGGCGCGGCGCTGCAGCGCGGAGAGCACGTCGCCGGAGAGGTAGAGCCGCTTCTCGCGGTCCACCAGCACCGCCTGCCCCTTGGTGGAGAGCAGGCCCAGCGCGCGCTCCGCCGCCTTCGGTCCCACCGCCGCGCGCGCGCACAGCTCGCGGAAGGTCAGCCCGCCGTAGCCCGCCTGCCGCAGGAGGAAGGAGAGCCTGTCGCCGAGCTCGCCCTCCAGCAGCGGCCGGAGGAGGTCCACCTGCGCGCGCCGCCTGCGCGACCCGCTCTGCGCGAGCACCCGTCCGCCCGCCACCGTTGCGCCGCGCCCCGGCAGCGCGTTGGAGCCGCGGAGGATGAACCGCTGTCCGGCGAGCGCGGCCACGTCCTCGGAGAGCCGCAGCTGCGCGAGCATCGTCTCGCCCGGCCGCAGCTCGTCGCCCTCCAGCAGCGCCACCGTGCACTCCGTCTGCGCGGTGCCGAGGTGCAGGAGCAGCTTTCTGCGGCGCGGCAGCGGCGCCTCGGCGGCGGGGAGGAGGGTCAGCTCCACATCCAGCATGCGGGTGGGCGCGAGCTCCGCGTGCCGGGTGAGCACCATCCCGCGCGAGACCGCCTCCACCTCCACGTCCGCGAGGTTCACCGCCGCGCGCATGCCCGCGGAGAGCTGCCCCACCGACTTGCCGTAGGCCTGCAGCCCGCGCACGCGCAGGGGACCTTCCAGCCCGGGCAACAGCGACACCGCCTCCTCCACCGCCAGCTGCCCCGAGAGCAGCGTGCCGGTGACGACGGTGCCGAAGCCCTTCAGCGAGAAGGTGCGGTCGACGGGGAGAAACACCGGGCCTTCGGAGGGCCGCTGCGGCAGCGCCTTCGCCAGCGCGGTGAGCGCGGCCTTCAGCTTCGGGATGCCCTCGCCGGTGCGGGCGCTGACCGGGACGACGTCGGCGCCCTCGAGAAAGGTCCCGTCGCACAGCGCGGCGATGTCCGCCTTCAGCAGGTCCAGCCAGTCCGCGCCGAGGTCCGCGAGCAGGTCGCTCTTCGTCAACGCCACCACCCCGCGCGAGACGCCGAGCAGCCGGCAGATGTCGAGGTGCTCGCGGGTCTGCGGCATCACCCCTTCGTCCGCGGCGACGACGAGGATGGCGAGGTCCACCCCGCCCGCGCCGGCGGCCATGGCGCGCACGAAGCGCTCGTGGCCGGGCACGTCCACGATGCCCGCCACCGTCCCGTCGTCGAGCGTGAGGTGCGCGAAGCCGAGCTCGATGGTGATGCCGCGCCGCTTCTCCTCGGCGAGCCGGTCGGTGTCCACCCCGGTGAGCGCCTTCACCAGGGAGGTCTTGCCGTGGTCGATGTGTCCGGCGGTCCCGAGGATCATCGGCCGTAGCCGGGCGGCAGCTCCAGCTCGTAGTCCCAGGGGAAGACGACCAGCGCGTCGCTCTGCAGCGCGAGGTAGTCGGGCCGGTAGCCGTCCTCCTTCACCACGAGGCACGCGGTGGCCACCGCCTGCGCCTTCACCTTCTCCAGCTGCGCCTTGGCGAGCTCCAGCGTGTCGCCGGACGAGGCCACGTCGTCCACCACCAGCACCCGGCGGCCCTTGAGCTCCTTCGGCATCTCGCCCTGCAGCACCGGCGCGCCGGCCCGGGAGGCCTTGTCCCGGCTTCGCCGGCTGATACGCACCGGGAAGAACTCCAGCGAGAGCGCCGAGGCGATGGCGCCGCCCACGAACACGCCGCCGTGCACCACGCCCACCACCGCGTCCGGCGCGAACCCCTTGTGCACCTCGCGGGCGATGCCCTGCACCAGCCGGTCGAACTCCTGCCAGCCCATCTCGCGCGCGGTGCGCTTTCTCTGCGAACCCTCGAGGGCGCTCATCCCGCGCGGCGCCTCCGCCTGCGGGGCGATGATCACGTCCTCGGGGATGGAGACGATCCGCTCCACCGGTCCCATCGCCTTGCCGGTCCGCTTCGGGCGCGCCTCCGCCTCCACCGGGGCCACAGCGCGGGAAGTGCCCTTCCCCTTCGCCGCCGCCTTCGGTGCCGTCTTCTTTGCCGCCGCCTTCACCTTGCCCACTGTCTGCCGCTTGAGCGCCACAATCTCCCCGTTGCGGATGCCGGCCTAGAGGCAGGCATCGAAAGTCTGGAACGTCCCGTCCCCGTTGCGAACCCGCGCGCCGCCGGCCGTGCAGGTCAGGCCGCCGGAGCAGCTGGGCGCTGCGGTATCACACGCCTCGAAGCAGGCGCGCGTTCCCGTGGTCCCGCGTTCGGCGCAGACGCCGCTCTGGCAGTCGGCGTCGCTCTGGCACTGCGCCCCCGCCGCCACCGAGCCCAGCGCCGCCGCGCGACACGCGAGGGCGCTTCCGCTCAGCGGACCCTGCGCGGAGGCATCCGGCACGCAGTGGGGCTGCGCGGCGGGACAGTCCGCGTTCGTCGTGCAGGCGCCGGCGCCGCAGAAGGACGCAGCCGCGCGCCGGTCATCCGCCGTATGCGGCTGGCCGTCCGCGCCGGCCGAGAGCTGCACCGACCGCGCCTCGCACTCGAGCCCCGAGGGACAATCGGTCCCCTGCGTGCAGGGCAGGCCGCATACGCCGGTGCGGAAGACGCCGCGGCCGTCGCGGCGGAGGCAGAAGCCCTCGCGGCACTCGCCGTCGGAGACGCAGCCCTCACCCGCGAGCTTCGAGCCCAGAGGCGGCTGGCAGGTCTGCACGAAGCGGTCGTTCTGCGCGTCCGCCACGCTGCGGCAGGTGTAGTCACCGTAGGCCGCGCACTGCGTCCCCGACAGACAGCGGGGCCGGCAGCCGCGCATCTCCGCGCCGGGCGCAGTCACGTACTGGGTGGTGAAGGTGAAGTTCGAGTCGCAGTAACCCAGCCGCCCGTCCACCGCGCAGTCCGAGTCCTCGGCGCAGGCGGCAAAGCAGAAGAACGGGTTTCCACCGGCGTTCGGATCCGCGCGGCAGTGGCCGCTCTTGCACCCGCTGTTCGCGCTGCAGGCCGACAACCCGCTCCCCGCGCCGACGGACCAGGCGCAGGCGTAGGAGAGCTCGTTCGAGGTCGAGGGATCGTCGCGCGGCACGCAGGAGAGCCCGGCGCGGCAGTCGCCGTCGCCGCTGCAGGGATCGGCAAACCCGTTGTCCCCGTAGCAGAGCCCGTACTGGTGCCCGTTCCAGTCGCCGGGGAACGGGTGGCAGGAGAGCCCGGGCGCGCACAGCGGCGCCTGCGGATCGCAGTAGGCCTTGCAGGTGCTCTGCGCCGGCGAGTCCGCGGTGCAGGCGAGGTTCGGCTGGCAGTTGTTGTTGCAGGGCTCGCCGTAGCCGCGCAGGCCCTGGAACGGCGGCAGGCACACGCCCACGGGCGCTCCGCCCTCGAAGACCAGCGCCGCGCTGCCGGTGAAGGTCAGCTTCACGCAGATCTCTCCGCCGGTGCAGGTGTTCGTGTAGAGGTCGCAGGCGCGCAGGCACATCTGCTGGGTGCCGCCGACGGTCACACACATCAGCCCCACGTCGCAGGCAGGGCCGGTCTCCGGGTCGCACATCTGCGCGTTCTTCGCGCCGGTGCAGGTCCCGTCGAGCCCGCAGCGAAGGCCGGTGCCGCAGTGCGCGTCGACCTTGCAGTGCACGCAGGCGCCGCGCGCGACGTCGCAGTAGCCGGGTCCGGGATAGGCGCAGTCCGAGTCCTCGCCGCAGCTCACGCAGCGCTTCTTGTCGCTGCACACCGGCTTGTCCGCGGGACAGTCCGCAGAGGTCGCGCACTCGGTGCAGGCGTACACGTCCCTCCGGCAGAGGCCCGCGCCGCAGTCGCCGTCGCTCACGCAGCCGGTGAAGCGGCACAGCCCCGCGCGGCAGGTCTCGCCGAGGCCACACTCCGCGTCGGCGCCGCAGGGGACGTCGTCGCGGCACTGACCCGCGCGGCACACGCCGTCGAAAGACTGTTCACGGCAGCTGTGCGGGGCGTCACAGGCGGGAGGTGCCACTGCCGCGTCCGCGGAGAGGCCCGCGTCGGGCGTGGGCACCGTGCCCTCGGAGTCCGGACAGCCGGCGAGCAGCGCCGCCGCGCACACCACCCACACGCTTCGCTGGACGAAGAGAGGCCGGCCGGACATGGCGGGCGAGCATAGACGCGCGCCCGGGGGCCCGCCACCGCCTCTACCGCCTGCCGTTGGCGATCCGCTCCTCGACCATCTCGTCGGCGACCTGCTCCGGACGGCGGCCCTCGCGCTTCGAGCGCTCCAAGAGCTCGAGCACCGTGTCGTGGATGAGCTTCGCGCGCGCCATCGCCTTCTCGCGGTCGTAGCCCTCGAGCTCCTGGGCCACGTTGATGAGGCCGCCGGCGTTGATGACGTAGTCGGGCACGTAGAGGATGCCGCGCTGCACGAGGCCCTCGCCGTGGCGCGGCTCGAGCAGCTGGTTGTTCGCCGCGCCGGTGATCGCCTTCACCCGCAGCTTCGGCAGCGTCTCGTCGTTGATCGCGCCGCCGAGCGCGCAGGGCGCGTAGTAGTCCGCCTCGTTGGCCACGAGCGCCTCGGGGGAGAGCACGGTGGCGCCAAAGGTCTTCGCCGCCTCCTCCGCGCAGTGCGCCCGCGCATCGGCCACGAAGATCTTCGCGCCGCGCTGGTGCAGCTCGTCCACCAGCGCCCGGCCCACGTGGCCCACGCCGAGCACGTTCACCCGCACGCCCTTGAGGCTGTCCGAGCCGGTCAGGTGCCGGTGCGTGGCCTCGATGCCGCGCACGACGCCGTAGGCGGTCACCGGCGACGGATCGCCGCTGCGGCCCGGCAGCCCGACGACGTGCTTCGTCGCGCGGGAGACCGCCACCATGTCGTCCGGCGAGGTCCCGCTGTCCTCGGTGGTCACGTAGCGCCCGCCGAGCCCGTCCACGCCGCGGCCAAAGGCCTCGAAGAGCGCGGCGCGATTGAAGTCGCCCTTCGGCAGCCAGATGACCGCCTTGCCGCCGCCGAGCGGCAGGCCCGCCATCGCCGCCTTGTAGGTCATGCCCCGCGCGAGCCGGAGCGCGTCCACCGCGGCCTCCTCCTCGCTGGCGTAGGTCGTCAGCGCGCGCGTGCCGCCGAGCCCGGGCCCCAGCACCGTGGAGTGCAGGGCCACGAACCCGCGCAAGCCGGTGCGCGCATCCGAGAGGAGGTGGAGCGACTCGTAACCGCCTTCGAGCATCCGCGAGAAGACCTTCATGGCCTCGCGCCTGTATGCCCGAGCCGAGGGCCTGTCAACGCGAGGACGGTGTAAGTCCGCGCGCCGCAACGCGTTATCCGCAGACGGCGAGCCGCGGCTGAACTACCGGGCCCCGCCCTCCAGCTGGGAGACGAGCGCGCCGAGCTCCTCGCCGGAGACGAGGTACTCCTCGTTGCAGAAGTGGCAGGAGGCCTCGGCCTTGCCGTCCTTCTCGACCATGTCCCGCAGCTCCGCCGCGCCGAGCGTCAGGAGCGCGCGGGTGACCCGCTCCTTCGAGCAGGGGCAGTGCCAGCGCAGCGGGTAGCGGGACATGACCTCCAGCCCTTCGGCCTCGGCGCCGCACACCCGCTGGAGGAACCCGAGCGCGGTGGGGTTTTCGCCCTCGGCCCGGAGCGCGTCCGCCAGCGCGTCTCCGCGCATGAGCTCGGAGAGCCGCGTCAGCGTCGCCGGCTTCGCCCCGGGGAGCGCCTGGATGAGAAAGCCGCCCACCGCCTGCAGCAGCGGCTCGCCCCCGGTCAGCGTGACCAGCCCCACCGAGGTGGGGATCTGCTCCGAGGCGGCAAAGTAGCGCTCCATGTCGCGCGCGACCTCGAAGGCCTCGAGCTCCACCGCCGAGCGCTGGTACTCGCCCTTCCCCGCGTCTCGCAGCACCGAGAGATACCCGCCGTTGCCGAAGGCGGGACGCCAGCGGTATCTCCCCGGCTCGCCCTCGAGGTCGCACAGCGGGTTCTTCACGTAGCCGCGCACGGTGCCCTCGGCGTCGCCCTCGGCAAAGAGCCCGCGCAGGGGCCCGTCGCACTCGAGCTGCAGGTTCACCTTCGCCCCGCTCTTCTGCAGCTGCAGCGCCGCCAGCAGCGCCGCCGCGGTGAGCGACTCGCCGAGGATGACCGAGGCCGCCGTCCGCGTCCGGTGCCGCTGCGCCGCCTCGCGCGCCGTCTGCGTGGCGAGCACCGCCACCACCCTCACGTCCACTTCCGGGAGGAGGCCCATCACCACTTCGTCGCCCTGGCCCATGCCGATGCCGTTACCCATGTCGTCGAAAATAAAACGGGCGGCCCGAAGGCCGCCCGCGAAACTCAACCTACGACTGGCTGCTCGCTACTCGCAGTAGCCCTGCTGGTTGCAGGTCTGGCCGGTGCCGCAGCCGACGCCCGGGGCGCGGCAGTCGGGCGAGCAGTAGCCGTCCACCGAGGCCTCGGTGCCGCCGTCCGCGAGGTTCCGCACGAACTGCTCGCACACGTAGTCGGCGCGGCAGTCGCTCTGGCCCATGCCACCGGCCGCGCAGCGGTCGAAGCAGAGCGCGTTGCCCTGCTGATCGACGCCGAGGCAGATGCCCGTGGTGCCGCAGAGGTTCTGGTTGTCGGTGCAGTTCGCCGTGCAGTAGCCCGCCGGCCAGCCGGACGGATTCATGTTCTCGTCCACCGGCGTGAAGCAGAGGCCCTGGGTGAAGGCGCCCATCGCCTGGCAGTCGGTGTCCGTGGCGCACTCCGAGCCGATGAGGTTGTCCGGGGCCGGCATACCGGCGTCGAACTCGGGGAGCGGGGAGATCCAGCAGATGCCCGTGCCGCCGCCGATGTCGTAGCAGGCGTAGCCCGGCTGACGGCACTCGGTGGTGGAGCCGACGGTGCAGTTCTGCGCGCAGATGCGGTCGAGCTCACCGAGGCCGGTGGCCTGGATGCAGGTGGAGCCGGTGCCGCACATGGTGCCGGTGGAGCCGCAGATCTTCGTGCAGTAGCCGCCCTCGTAGGTGGCGCCGCCCGGACGGGTGGTCTGCTTGCAGATACCGGTGCTGCCGATGGGCGCGCAGTCGGTGTTGTTGGTGCAGGCCGCGCCGTAGTTCGCCGGCGGGGGGGTGAAGCAGGAACCGCCCTTGCCCGCGCCCTGCGCCTGGCAGATGGCCGGGGCCATGCACTGTCCGCAGGCCTCGCCGCCGGTGCCGCAGTTGCTGGCGGAGGTGCCGTTCAGGCAGAGGTCGCCGGCGCAGCAGCCGTTGCAGTTGGAGGTGTTGCAGGCGGTGCTCATGCCGGCGTCGGTGCCGGCGTCGGTGTTGGTGCCGCCGTCGGTCACGGTGGTGCCACCCTCGCAGAGGCCCGCCGCGTTGCAGGTCTGGGACGCAGAGCAGGCGATGCAGGTCTGGCCGGCCGGGCCGCACTGCGAGGCGGTGGTCGGGTCGACGCAGGTCCCGTCGGAGGTACAACAGCCGGCACAGGTGGACTCACAGTCCGTATCACCACATGCGGGCGACAGCGTGAACAGGAAGCCGACGGCGGCCCCCAGTACGAAAGCCTTGTAGTTCATTCCTTCAGTCTCCAGCGCGCCACACCAGCCCATGGCGCTTCGATTTGAGAATCCAGTCCCGGGCGACGGGGGGGCGGCAGACTGCTCGAACGTCTGGTCGCGTGTCAACCGGGTTACTCCACGGCCAAAAGAAAAGCCGGCCGCTCCTACAGGTGGAAGCGACCGGCCTCGCTCTTTGAACCGAGAGTGTGCAGGCAGACTAGCTGCGGCCCTGAGCGCGGAGCAAGAGGCTGCCTTCTGGATCAGAACGGAATGTCGTCCTCGCCACCGCCAGGACCGGACGGGCCATCCTCCATGCCCATGTGGGCCGGCGGCGCACCGAAGTCGTCCGCGGCGTTGCGTCCGGAGCCGTTGGAGTACCCCGCCCCTGCCCCTTCACCCTTGCCGCCGAGGAACTGGACCGTCTGGGCCACGACCTCCGTCGTGTAGTTCTTCTTGCCCTCCTTGTCGTTCCACTCGCGCGTCTGCAGCCGGCCCTCCACGTAGGCCTGGCGCCCCTTGGTCAGGTACTGGCCGCACAGCTCCGCCAGCTTTCCCCACACCACGATGCGGTGCCATTCGGTGCGCTCCTGCTTCTGCCCCGACTTGTCGTTCCAGCTCTCGCTGGTCGCCATCGTGAAGTTCGCCACCGCCTGACCGGACGGCGTGAACCGCACCTCCGGCGCCTTCCCCAGGTTGCCGATCAGGATGACCTTGTTGATTCCACCCGCCATGACCCACGTCCTTTCGCTTTCGAGAACCCGTCCGTTGCGGACTGGTTGCCGACGCTTCTAACAGAGGGGTCTGACAGCGATGGGCAGCCGGGCAGTCGCAGGCTCAGCCGCCACTGCGGACGCCGACGACCGGATCACCCGGCTTGTCGGAGGCCTGCACTGGCTGAACCTCGGGACCGGCCCCCGGCTGCGCAGGCGGCGCGGCGAACTCCGCGGCCCGGCGAGAGAGGAAGGCGTCGGTCTGCTTCGCGAACTCCGCGAGCTGGATGTCCTTTGCGCCCATCGTCTTCTTCAGCGCCGGCCAGAACGGATGCCCCGCGTCGCCGCCGCCCACGAGGCCCCGGGCGAGGAGCTCCTGCGCCGCCTCGCGTTCAGAAGTGCCTGCCGCGCGCATCGCCGAGAGCAGCTCCTCGGGCGCGCTGCGGGCGATCTCGCTCAGCCCCGCCGACAGCTCGCGCTCGGCCTGCGCGTCACCGGCAGACGCGGAGGACAGCTCCACCACCCGCGAGAGCGCCTCGGCGTTGCCGCCCGCCGCGAGGTCCATCAACGAGGCGAGGCCCGGCACCTCGGTCTCCAGCTCGCGCGCCACCTGCCGCAGCCGCCCGTAGACCTCGGGGCCGGCCATGAAGGAGTCGAGCAGCGTCTTCGCCGCGAGGTGGTCCTGCGGGTCCGACTGGAAGAGCGAGATGGCCACCACCGCGCGCAGGGCGGGATCGCGCTCGCTGCGCCAGGCGGTGCGGAGGAAGGAGATGTTCCGCTTGTCGGCCTGCTGTCCCAGCGCGAGGTAGGTGCGCACCCGGCTCTTCACCTCCTCGAGGTTGCCCGGCTGCGAGTCCGGCGCCACGAGATCCGCGACTGCCCTCGACGGGCCCTCACGCGAGCCGAGCGACGCCACCGCCGCGCCGATCGCATCGAGCCCTCGCACCACCGGACCTGCACGGCCCGGGTAGTCGTTGGCCATCATCGAAAAGGCGAAGCGCTCGCCGCCCACCGCGACGACGTAGCCGGAGAGCGCGGAGACGTTCTCCAGCGTGCCCGTCTTCGCGCGCAGCCGGCCCACCGCGTCCGAACCTTCGAAGCGCCAGCGCAGCGTGCCGTCCTTGCCGGCAATGCCCAGCGAGGAGAGGAACTCCGGCATCGTGGGGAACGACTGCACGCTGTAGAGGAGGAGCTTGTTCACCTGCGCGGCGCTGAAGCGGTTCGCGTCGTTGAGGCCCGAGCCGTTGCGCATCACGTAGGTGCCGCGCGGCACGCCGACCTCGCGGGCGAGAAACTCCTCCACCACCTCGATGCCCTTCGCGTGGGTGCCCGGCGCGCCCTTCACCTCCGCGCCGAGCGTCTTGATCAGCTGCTCGGCGACGAAGTTGGAGGAGACCTTGTTCAGCCGCTTGATGATCACGTCCAGCGTCTCCGACTGCGAGACGTGCAGGAGCTTCGCGTCGCGCGGAATCGGCGCTGCGGCGAGACGCACGCGGCCCTTCACCCTCACCCCGCGCATCCCGAGCATGTGCTTCAGCGTCTGCCCGAAGTACATGGGCGGGTTGTCGATCTTCCGCCACGCGCTGAACGCGGGCGTCCCCACGCCGATCGCGCCCTTGGCGACGATCTTCTGCTGGTCTCTCGGCGCAGGCTCGGTGCCCACGGAGACGCGCGGGCCCTTGCGCGAGTCGGTGCGGATCTCGCTCTCGATGACGAAGAAGTCGGACGGAGGCTCGACCTCGACGATCGCCTTGTCGCCGCTCTTCTCGCCGGGCCGCACGTAGATGCCCACCGAGTTCCAGTTGAGGGACACCGCGCCCGGCGGCGCCGCGTACGCGCGATCGCTCTTCTCCTGGTCGTAGCCGGCGGGGACGCGGTCGGTGTCGAACCAGCTCTCGTCGATGACGATCTCGCCGATCTCCTTCAGGCCGGTGCGCGCGAGCTCCGCCACGATGCCGTAGAGGCGCTCGGTGGTGATCGTCGGGTCTCCCTTGCCGCGCACGTAGAGGCTCTTGATCCGCCCGTCCTTCATCGGCGCGTCGGTGTAGAACTCCGTCTCGTAGCGGTACTCGGGACCGAGCTTCGCCACCGCCGCGGCGCCGGTGAAGAGCTTCACGTTGGACGCCGGATTCAAGAGCTCGTCGGAGCCGTGCTGATAGACGACCTCACCGGTCTCGAGGCTCACCACCTGGACGCCCACCCGCGCCTTGTCCAGCGGAGGGCGCGAGAGCACCGCCTCCACCGCGGACTTGAGGGCCTCGCGGTCGGCGTGCTGCTGGACGGCCGAGGTGGAGCCTCCGCCGGAGGGAGCGCCGCGTGCCGTTTGCGCGACGGCCGGCGCGGCGAGGAGCAATGCGGCGGCGAGCGCGGAAGAGCGAAGGATGGGGGGAAGCAAGCGGCTCCTCGGCGGTGGGAGAGTCAAGCGAGATTATGAAGGCCGCTGCGTAACCGGAGCAACGCGCGATTCTTCCCACATGCCCGGCAGGACGCCCGGCGCACGTGACTCTGATGCGCGTGGAACAGGAAACGAGGCGGTGTGTTCGTTGCCGCCCATCAACAACCCGGAACGCGATTAGATGTCCCACCCCTTGCCTCTCTTCTCCACATCCGCGCTTTCGCGTCGCGTCGGGCTGCTCGGTGTCCTGCTGACGGGGCTGCTTTCTGCGGGCTGCCGCGAAGAGGTTCCGCAGGAGGGCGTGGTGGTGCTGCTCGAGGCGGCGCCGGACTCGCTCGACGATCGGATGACGCTCTCCGCGGTGGGCCAGCGGGTGGCGGCGCTGATCGTCCCGGGCCTCGTGACCTTCAGCGACGAGAGCGAGCCCGTGCCGGATCTCGCCGAGTCGTATGAGCAGGTCGATGAACGCACGCTTCGGTTCCGGCTCCGCGAAGGGCTGGTCTTTCACGACGGCAGCGCGCTGACCTCACAGGACGTGCGCGACACCTTCGAGGCGCTGATCGCGAAGGCGATTCCGTCACCGAAGGCGGACAAGCTCGAGCCGGTGGAGCGCATCGAGACGCCGGATGAGCGCACGGTGATCTTCCACTTGAAGCGGCCCTACGCGCCGTTCCTCGCGGAGCTGACCATCGGCGTGGTGCCTTCGGCGCGCGCGCGGGATGCGGAGGTGCAGGGACGAGAGCCCATTGGCGCGGGACCGTTCAAGTTCGCGGGCCGGCGAGACGACGAGTGGATCGAAGTCCTCCCGTTCGACCGCTACTACGGCGGGGCGCCGGCGATCTCGAAGGTGTCGTTCCGCGTGGTGCGCGACGAGACGACGCGGGTGCTGGAGCTGCTCAAGGGCCGCGCGGATCTGGTGGTCAACGCGGTGTCGCCGGCGGTGCTGCCGGTGCTGCGGCGTGAAGAGCGGCTGACGGTGCTGACGAGGCCCGGCACCGGCTACGCGTACATGGGGATGAACCTCCGCCGAGGCCCACTGGCGGACGTGCGCGTGCGAAGGGCGCTGTGCCACCTCGTCGAGCCCGGGCCGATCGTGGAGTACAAGTTTCACGGGCTCGCGGTGCCGGCGACGGGGATGATCCCTCGCGACCACTGGGCGTACGCGGAGACGGAGGGCTGTCAGTACGACCCGGCGCTCGCGGCTTCGTTGTTGGACGAGGCGGGCTATGCGGACCCGGACGGGCCGGAGGGTCCACTGCCGCGGCTGACGCTCTCGTACAAGACGTCCACCGACCGCTTCCGCAAGGCGATCGCGCTGGTGCTGAAGGAGCAGCTCGAGCGGGGCGGCGTGGCGGTGGACCTGCGCACGCTGGAGTTCGGGACGTTCTTCCAGGACGTGCGGCGCGGAAACTTCGAGCTCATCACGCTGAAGTGGGCGGCCGTGGTGGAGCCGGATCTGCTGCGCTGGGTCTATGCGTCGCAGTTCATTCCGACGAAGGAGAACAACTTCGGCGGGCTCAACCGCGGCGCGTATCGGAACGCCGAGCTGGACGTGCTGCTCGACCGGGCCTCGGCGGCGCCGCAGGACGAGCGCGTGGAGCTCTACGCGAACGCGCAGCACATGTTGGATCGCGACCTTCCCTACGTGCCGCTGTGGCACGAGAGCTCGGTGGCGGTGACCTCGCAGAGGTTGGAGGGATACGAGCCCTCGGCGCACGGGTTCTTCACGCCGCTGGCGCGCGCGCGGGAAGTGCGTGAGGTTCCGAGGCGATGAGGCGGCTGCTCAGCACGCTGGTGACGATCGCGGGCGCGGTGGTGCTCGTGTCGCTGTTCCTCAATCTCGTGCCCGGTGATCCGGTGGACGTGATGCTCGGCGAGCAGGCCGCGAACATCGACCGCGAGGCGCTGCGGAAGTCGGTGGGACTCGACCGGCCCTGGTACGGACAGCTGTGGCTCTTCGTGAGGGACCTCGCAACCGGAGAGCTGCGCACGTCGCTGCCGCCGTTCCAGAAGAAGATCCTTCCGCAGATCGGCGCGGCGCTGCCGAACACCCTGCTGCTCACCTTCTCGTCGATGCTCGTGGCGGTCGTGCTGGCCGTGCCGCTGGGCGTGACCGCGGCCTCGAGGAAGGGCACGTGGGTGGACAGCGCGGCCATGGGCGCGGCGGTGACCGGCGTGGCGCTGCCGAACTTCTGGCTCGGGCCGATGCTGATCATCGTGTTCGCGCTCTGGCTGGATCTGCTGCCGGTGTCCGGCGCGGAGGGGCTGCGGCATCTGGTGCTGCCGTCGATTGCGCTGGGCACGTCGCTGGCCGCGTTCCTGTCACGGATGACGCGCGCGTCGATGCTCGAGACCCTGCGCGAGGACTACGTCACCGTCTCCCGCGCGAAGGGACTGTCGAGGCACGTGGTCCTCTGGAAGCACACCTTCCGCAACGCGCTGCTGCCGATCCTGACCGTGCTGGGCCTGCAGTTCGGAACGCTGCTCGGAGGGGCGATCGTCACCGAGAAGGTCTTCGCCTGGCCGGGGATGGGGACGCTGCTGCTGACCGGGATCGAGCAGCGCGACTACAACCTCGTGCGCGCCTCGGTGCTGGTGTTCACGCTCGCGTACCTCGCGGTGAACGCGCTGACGGACGTGGCGTATGCGGTGGTGGATCCGAGGGTGAGGCGGCGATGAGGGTTTCACGATGAGCTCGCCCACCCTTCCCTCCTCCCCTGCCCCGTCGCCGATGCCGACCGGTCGCGCGCCGGTGGTGGCGCTGGGGACGCCGAAGAAGGCGTGGCGCTTTCCGCTGCGCACGCCGGCGGGAAAGTTCGGGCTGGGCGTGGCGGCGCTGCTGGTGCTGACCGCCGTGTTTGCGCCGGTGCTCGCGCCCTACTCGCCGTCGGCGATCAACCTCGAGGCCGAATTGCAGGCGCCGTCTGCCGCGCACTGGCTTGGCGCGGGAGAAAACGGGATCGACGTGCTGACCCACGTGCTCTACGGCGCGCGCGTGTCGCTGATCGTCAGCCTCTTCGCGGTGCTCTTGTCCGCGGTGGTGGGCGTGACGCTCGGAGGACTGGCAGGGTTCTTCGGCGGCGCGGTGGATGAAGTGGTGATGCGCGTGGTGGACGTGCTGCTCGCGTTCCCGGGAATCCTGCTGGCGATCTTCATCACCGCGGTGCTCGGGCCTTCGCTGGCGAACGTGATCTTCGCGCTGACCGTGACGGGATGGACCGGCTACGCGCGCCTCACCCGAGCGCAGCTGCTCACGTTGAGGGAACGCGACTACGTGCAGGCCGCGCGTGCTTTGGGCGCTGGATCGCCGCGGCTGCTCTTCCGCCACCTCTTGCCGAACGCCATGGGACCGTTGGTCGTGCAGGCCACCTTCGCCATTCCGGGCGTGATCCTCGCCGAGGCCTCGCTGTCTTTCCTCGGCCTCGGTGCGCCGCCGGGCACCCCGTCGTGGGGCGCGCTGGTGGATCAGGGGACGCAGTACCTTTTGATTGCGCCGCACGTCGCCCTGTTCCCGGGACTGGCGATCGCGATCGTCGTGCTCGGGTTCAACTTCCTCGGGGATGCGCTGCGCGACGCGTTGGATCCGAAGAAGACGTAGTCGGGGAGCTGCCCTTTCCTCGGCGCGCGACGGAGCCGGTCCGTCTTGATGCCTGGAGCGGTAGGGTGCGCACGTGTTCGCCCTCGTCCGGCACTACCGCCGCGCGCAGCTGCTGAAGCGGCCCTTCCCCGAGGCGTGGGAGGGCCATCTGCAACGCCGCGTGCCCTTCTATCGCCAGCTCCCCCAACCCGAGCGCGCGCGGCTGCGCGACCTGCTGAAGGTCTTCGCCTGGGAGAAGGAGTGGATCGGCGCGCGCGGCTTCGACGTCACCGGCGAGGTGAAGGCGGTGGTCTCGGCGGTTGCGGTCCGGCTGGTGCTGCACCTCGGGCTCGGCCACTACGACCGGCTCTCGGAGGTCATCCTCTACGCGTCGTCGTTCCAGATCCCGGAGACGACCGGCGAGATCCTCGGCGAGGCGAAACACTGGGGGCAGGTCA
Source organism: Pseudomonadota bacterium (assembly GCA_023423535.1). Lineage (GTDB taxonomy): Bacteria > Myxococcota > Myxococcia > Myxococcales > Myxococcaceae > JAFAFL01. The sequence continues at coordinate 145,624 of JAFAFL010000057.1, read as the reverse complement.
TCCTCTCGTGGGATTCGGTGCTGCAGGGCCTGAGCGACCCGAAGGACGGGCGTGCGACCGCGACACACGAGTTCGCGCACGTGCTCGACGTTCGAGACGGCGCGTTCGACGGCACGCCGAAGCTCTCTCGCGTGAGTGCCTATCGCCCGTGGGCCGAGGTCATGAGCGGCCACTACTTCCGGCTGCGCGAGGCGAAGCGTCCCGAGCAGCGCGTGCTCGACGACTACGGCGCAAAGAACGAGGCCGAGTTCTTCGCCGTCGCCACCGAAGCCTTCTTCGAGAAGCCCCTCCAGATGAAACAGCACACGCCCGACCTCTACGATGCGCTGCGTGCCTTCTATGGCTGGGACCCGGCGCAGAACCCGCCGCAGGAATGGGAGACGTAGATGCGAGCCGTCATTCAGCGGGTCACCTCCTCCAGCGTCAGCGTGGAGGGGAAAGTCGTCGGCGAGATCGGCCGCGGGCTGATGGTGCTGCTCGGCGTGGGCAAGGGCGACGGTGACGCCGAGGCCGCATGGATGGCGAAGAAAATCGCGGCCCTGCGCATCTTCGAGGACGAGGCGGGGAAGATGAACCGCAGTGTGCTCGACCTCGGCGGCGATGGGAGCGTGCTCGCGATCAGCCAGTTCACCCTCTACGGCGACGCGCGGAAGGGCAACCGGCCCTCGTTCATCGACGCCTGCGAGCCGGAGGAGGCGAAGCGGCTGTACGCGCTCTTCTGCACCCGTCTGCGCGAGTGCGGCCTGCGCGTGGAGGAAGGCATCTTCGCCGCGGACATGAAGGTCGCGCTGGTCAACGACGGGCCGGTGACGATCCTCCTCGACACGAACGCGTGACGAGGGAGTGCTTCAGCGCCCACCGCGCATCCGCGCCATCGCCTGCTGCACCATCACCGTCATCGGCAGCTCCGGACTGGAGAGCTCCCGCGCCAGCGCCTCGCCGAGCGCGCTGAACGCTTCGTGACATGCGGCCGCCTTCTCCGCATCGCTCAGCGGTGACGCTCGCCCGAGCGGCGGCAGGCGTGCGCGCCACTTCGGGTCTGCCGCCAGCTTCTTCATGGCAAAGCCGATCGCATCCAGCGCGGTGGGCGCCATTACGCCGACGGAGATCGACGCGGAGGGCTCCTCGCTCACCGCCGCCGCGCGGTGCCAGGCGCCACCGGGGATGTAGAGCCAGTCGCCCGGCCGAAGCAGGAACGACTCCACCTCAGACGTCTCCGCCGAGGGATCCGGAGGCCGCGGACCGGTCAGCGTCTGCAGCAGCGGGGCCGGCGCGATCGTGTTCTGGCGGACCTCGAAGCGCTTCTCGCCAGAGGCCTGCAGGTAGAAGACCTCCTCCGGATCGCAGTGCCAGTCGAAGCCGCGCGCGTTGCCCGGGGTCCGGTAGAGGTGCAGGTTGATGTCCCCGCCCAGTTCCAGCGCGAAGGTCCTCGACAGCGCCGCCAACGCGTCGTCGTACGGCTCGGGGTTGCGCAGCACGAGCGTGAAGCCTTCCTCCTGGCGCGCCCTCAGCGTCTCCGCGTCCGCCGGCCGTTCGCCCCGCCAGAGCTTCCCGTCGCGCACCAGCAAGAGGTCGCAACCCGCCATCGCGATGCGCTCGCATCGCGCGTCCGTCGCCAGCTCCGCCAGCGCGCCCGCCGTGCCCTGCACGAGGAGCGGACGGCGCAGGTAGTGCTCGGAGAAGAAGGCCTCGGGAGTGATGGAACCGAGCAGTCGCGACAGGTGCATGGCGCGCGGCATCTGACCGGCACTCATGCGCGAGGGCAAGGAGCGAGGAGGATCAACTCTTCTGGAGCTGGTTCCTCGGCCGAGGTGAACGCCAAGAGTCGTCCTCGATGCGTCTGAAGGACGGAGCGAGCAGCTTGGCCCTCGCGCCATGATCTCCGCGCAGGACGATCCCTTCGGCTGGTGATTCACCGAACGCGGACTTGCCGAAGAGCGGGTTCAAGAACTCAGACGTATGCGGTCTGCCACGGAACAAGATCGGCGGTGTTGCCAGACCAGCGCCCGCGCAGGAGGTGTCCCGTTCGTTCGGGGAGCTGAACCCTCCGTCACGCCGCCACAGATCGATCACGATGAGGAACGCTGGAAGCCGGTCGTACACGATCGAATGCGCGAGCCACATCCACTCCGCATAGAGGACGTCGGCCGCCCGGAGCGCCGCCTCCAGTGCCCCCTCGTGCGCCGCGGCCCAGGAGCGAAGCGGTCCGAGCTGTCCCGCTCGATCCATCGCGCCCGTGCCCGCGCGTCCGGCCACCTGGATCCGTTCGCCCTCCTTCCAGATCATGACGTTCGAGCCGTCGAGCTTCTCCTCGATGACGAGTTCCTCGTGAAGGAGGTTCGCGGCCTCGCCAGCAGAGAGGACGCGGTCGTCGCGCGTGGTGCCCGCCCTCCTGAACAGGTGCGGGATGCGGGGGTAAGGGGGCGGCGTCCACATCACACGGCCCGATCGTGCGCCATCAAATGCGCGTCCTTCGACCAGACGTAGACGCGCCGCATCGGGTTCAGCACGCACTGCCGTTCCCAGTCCTTCACGATGGAGAGGTCGCCGAAGCCGGAGCCGCGACCTGCCCAATCGGGGAAGTGGTCCAGCCACTCGAGCAGCGAAGCCGCTCCCGGCAGGGGCGTGACGACGAACGGGATCGCGCCCTCCAGTGCCTTGCGCACCGAATCGACGAACTGCGCCGCAATCATCCGACGGACACGTCCATCGGGGAGCTGCCCGATGTGATTCCCGGTCTCGAGGATGGTCGTCATCGGCAGGAGAAACCGGTCGCCGTTCTGAGCGCGGGTTCGCAGTTCTCGGGCGAACTCTTCGGGGCTCGCGGCGAAGTTCGGCACGGCGAGCAGTTCGCAGAACACGCTCGTGTCGACGAGACAGATGCTCACGTTGGCCTCCCACCCCCGAGGCCCTCCAGCCAGCTGTTCAGCGACCGTACGCGCTCGTCGCGGGAAGGCGCGGGCGTCTTCAGGTAACGCTCGAGGACGCCCTTCGACACCAGTCCACCGAGACGGCCCTGGGCGACAAGCTCCGGGTATTGGCCCAGCGCATCGAGCCGGATGACGCGCGAGTCGCCCTCTTCGGGGTCGCGGTAACAGACCTGCACGCTCGGAATCGCGGCGTCTGGAAGCGCATCGAGCAGGGCCGGACTGTGGGTGGTGATGAGGACGTGCAACCGCCTGCGGGTCGCGACTTCCAGAATGCTCTTCAGCAGGATACCGACGCGCGACGGATGGACGCCGTTATCGATCTCCTCGATCACCAGCGCGGAGTTCTCGGGCACGGACAGCACCGCCGCCGCGATGGCGAGGACCCTCAGAGTTCCGTCGGAGAGCACCGAAGCGTCCATCGGTTCCTCCCGGTGACCGAACGTCTCCACGAGTTGAACCATCACCTCCGAGCGCGGCGTGCTGACGAAGGAGATGTCGATGACGTCCTTCTCCGGGATGGCGCCGATGAACTCGAGGATCGAGTCCTTCACCCCGGCCTCGCTGCAGAGTTTGTGTAGGACCGCGCTGACATTGGCGCAGTCGCTCTTCAGCGAAGTCTCGACGGTGAATGCATAGCCTCGCATCCGCTTTGGGACGGGGTCGATGAAGGTCAAGTTGCGAAGGTCATCCGTCACCCACTCCTGAACCTTGTCGTAGTGGAGGGAGACCTCCGGGTGGAGGTCCACGCCGGACCATCGCTGCGTGAGCGCCAACTGCTGCGACGTGATCCGGGTGCTGGGCTTGCGTCCCGGCCGGCCGCTGTAGATGGAGAGCTTCAGCTCCGAACCCGCGTCCACGGCGGTCTCCGCAGATTCGTAGAGAAGGACGCTCTCGTCGGTGAAGTCGCGAAGGCGCTCGCTGATAATCCTCGCGCTCTCGCCACTGAAGCGAAGCTCGACCTCGTGGCGCACCGAATCCGCGCCCTCGTCCATCACGGCGGCCAGCGACAACGGCTCAGCGCTCCCGAAGCGCGTGAATGCCCCGGGTCCGCCCCGCAACTCGATCTCGCGGTCGCGCATGGCGAAGAAGACGTGGTCCACCCGTCGTCCGCTCGCGAGCCACGAGTACAACTGAAGCGCCTCGATCAGGTTGCTCTTCCCGGACGCATTCGCGCCGATGAGCACGGTCAACGGACCGAACTCGAGGGTGGCATCCTTGAAGCTCTTGAAGTTGCGTAGCTGGAATCGGCTGAGCATGGCGTTCTCCGCGGCGCATCGTGCCACGTTCCAGAGCGACGGCCCTCGCCCTACAGGCGCCGCGGGTTACGGACGCGGATCGCCCGTGTCCGGCTGGACCGGCACTGCCGCGGCCACCGCGACGCCCTCGTGCCCGTGGCCAGGCTCTCCCTGCGGCGGGAAGAAGAACCTCCCCGGCGTGCGGAGGAATCCCTTCAAGAGCGCCCCACCGAGCCGGACGTCCTCGCGCCAGGGGACCTCGCGGGCGCGGACGGCGACGACGAGCGCGCAGGCGAAGCTCACGCCGAAGTTCAACAGGCCGATGACGCCAATCCCTGCCAGCGCGCCGAGCCCTCCCGCGGCGAGGAAGCCCTCCCAGCCCATCCCCCGGAACGCGAGGGTCAGCGCGCCGGTGGAGAGGGTGACGTGGCGCACGTCGAGCGGCAGCCCGAAGAACTCGCCCAGCAGCGGCACGAACCCGAGGAAGAGGCCGAGGCTCACGCAGCCCATGAACGGCGAGGCCCACCGGCCGATGATCCGCCCCACCGCGCCCGCCAGCCGCTCGCCCATGAACGCGCGGATGCGAGGGCTCTGCGCCACCGCCTCGGGCAGCTGCCGGTACGCCACCCAGTTGTCGAGCCAGCCCGCCGCCATGGACGACATCCACAGCAGCACGCCGGTCAGCGCCGCGTAGGGCACGGTCCCGCTCTTCAAGGGGTGCAGCGACCCCGCCACGTACGTCCCCGCGAACGCATCGAGGAACGAGCGCCCGGTCGCGTAACGGAAGAGCACGTCCGCGAGGAGGCACGACGGGATGACGAGCCCGATGTTTCCCAGCACCGCCGCCAGCTGCGAGCGCGAGACGCGGGCCACGAGGTCCACCACCTCCTCGTGCCGTTCGGGTCCGGCCTTCCCGCGCTTCAGCGCCGCCGCGATCGCCGCCGCGGTCATCGACGGCTGCTTCGTGGCGAGCGTGAAGCCGAGCATCTGCATCACGAGGAAGCTCAGCGCGTAGTTCGCGGAGTGGAAGACGCCCTCGAAGAAGAGCGGCAGGGTCATCCAGCCCACGAAGTACTTGAGGAACGTCGTCCCGGTGGTCAGCACGCCACCGCCGCCCGCGGACGAGAGCATCTTCAGCCACTCGCGGCGGGAGCGGGTGATGTAGTGGTCGCCGGTGTCGCCCGAGCGCTCGACGATCTTCCGCGCCAGCTGCCGCGAGGTCGTCCGCAGAAGGCCGGTGATGCTGCGCTGCCGTTGCGCGTCCACCAGCACCGCCGAGAGCAGCTTCTGCGGCGCCGCGCCCTCCAGCGCCTCCAGCCGGTCGAGCCCGTGCTGGATGCACTCCAGCCGGTAGACGAGGTCGGTGCTCACCCCGTGGCTGTCGAGGTGCGCAAACACCCGGCGACAGCGCGCGCGGCAGTCGGCCACCACCTCCACCCGCTCGCCGCACGTCCCCTTCGCCGAGGCGGGCGCCTCCGCGTACACCGCACCGAGCCGGAGAAACGGGCCCTGCGGATCCTCGCCCGCGCGCACCACCACGTCCTCCGCCACGCCGAGCGACGCCACCCGGGTGGAGACCACCGCCAGCGCCCGCCTGCGCTGCCTCGAGAGCGCTTCGCGGGCCGGGGCCTCGAAGAGCGCGTCCGCCAGCCTGCGCCCGTCCTCGTCGGACAGCGTCCGCAGCCACTCCACGTCCGCAGGACGCCGGAACGCCTGCGCGAGGGGCCGCGAGAGGTCGGTGTCGTCGGGAGGCTCGGGGAGCAGCGTCATCGCCACCCGCGTGCGCAGCTCGCCGAAGAAGCCCGTCTCCGACGGCAGCCCCGAGGAGCAGAGCAGCCGCACCACCTGCGCGCGCTGAAGCACCTCGGAGACCCGCGCCCGCACCGGCTGCGCCAGAGCGGCCTCCCGCTCGAGCACCGAGAGCAACATCCTCAGCCGCGCGGTCCGGGCGTCGTCGGTGCCCTCCGCTCCGTAGAGCTCGCGCTCGTTCCGGCCGTCGAGCACCCACGTCCACAGAGAGACGAGCCGCCGCGCGGACTCGGGGGCGGGGGCTTCGGCGGAGGCCCTTTCCAGCAGGCCCCACAGCTCGCGGCTCAGGCGCCGCGCGGGCCCGTTGATGCCGTAGCGGCGCTCGAAGAGTTGGGCGGCGTCGGTCGCGTCGGCGGGCATGGGCCGTCCTGAATACGGCAGCAGCGGATCTGCGACAAGAAGGCGAACCCCCTCCCGGCTGCTCCTCGGAGGGACGTACTCTGGAAATCTAGAGGGAGCGCGAGGGCGAGCCGGTGATGATCACCGTCAGCGCCTGCTCCCTCGACGCCGCCCGCCGCAGCTGCGCGCTGAGCTGGGCCACCGTCCGCACCCACATGAACGCACCCGGTCCCAGCCCGGTAAAGGACACGGTGAGCGGGGGCGGCGCTGCAGCCCGACCGAGCCAGAAGTCGATGACCTCCGCGGCCTCCGGCACCTCCACCGGCCGCAGCCGCGCGCACTCCCGCTGCATGAGGTCCCGCAGCGCCCGCGGCAACTCCCCGCTCCACTGCGAGACGACGTGCGGCGGCCGGTAGCTCCAGTCGGCCAGCGCAAAGCCCTCGCGGGGGCGAAAGGCGCGCACGCCGCGGGTGGCCAGCGCCTCGCCCGGATCGAAGTCCGGCACCGGGCTCCACACCCCGCCGAGAAACGCCGCCAGGCCCCGGTCGGGAAAGGGCGGCGAGAGCACCCGGTCCCGCGCCGCCTGCGCGCGCGGCGCGTCCCAGTAGGGGTAGCCAGGGTCGGTGAGCATCAGCGCCGCGTTGACCGTCTCCTCCAGCCCGCCGGCGTAGGCGGCCGCGTCCTCGGTGACCTCCCAGCCGCCGGGCCCGCGCCACCACTCGCTGAAGAGCAGCCGGTACACCACGTCGCCGAAGCGCTCGGGGTCGCCGCCCTCGAGCAGCGCCTCCGCCGGCACCCGGGTGGGCCCGTCGTCCACCGCGTCGAGAAGGGAGACCAGCGCCGCCTGCCGGTCGGTCATCCCCTTCCGGAGAAAGGGAAACGCGACCTCGTCGAGGAACCGCTGGTTCACGCTCCGGATGACGACGTCCATGCGACGCCCCTCCAGAGGCTAGTTGCGCGCGTCCTCTTCCGCGATCAGCCGGAAGATCTCCTCCGGACTCTCCGCGCCGAGGATCGACTGGCGGAACGCGGGGTTCTTGAACAGCCGCGAGATGCGCGCCAGCGCCTTGAGGTGGATGCCCGCCGAGTTCTCCGGCGCCACCAGGGCGAAGAAGAGGTAGGTCGGCTTGCCGTCGATGGCCTCGAAGTCCACCCCGTCCCGCGCCACGCCGAACGACGCCATCAGCTGCGGGAGGCCGGGGAGCTTGCCGTGCGGAATGGCCACGCCCTCGCCGATCCCGGTGGAGCCGAGCCGCTCCCGCTCCTGCAGCACCTCCACCAGACGGGCCGCGTCCAGCTCCGGGTGCGCCGCCACCAGCGACCGGCTCATCTCCGCCAGCACGTCCGGTTTGCTCTGCGCGCTCAACTGCGCGACCACCGCCTTCGGGCTGAGGAACTCGGCGATCTTCATCTTCGAGCGGGTCTATCCGTCCCCACTCCGCGAGGCAAGCGCGAGCGCCCTCCGCCGCGCCCCGAGGGCGACCGTCAGCCGGTGAACGGAGCTCTCCATCGGGGGTCGGGCGCACGACAGCCGCATGCCGCTCCGGGAGCCCGCCACACGTGTGCCGGAGGGGCACATGCTACGACCCGCGGGCAAATGTCCTCCGCCTCCGGCACGTCCGCCGGCGCTCCCCACGCCCCGCGCCGCTCTCCCTCCCGGTGCCGGGCATGACGCGCACCCTGCTGGTGGTGGACGACGACGAGGTGGATCGCCAGGCGCTGCGCCGCGCGTTCCGTCACCTCGGCGAGCCGGTGCGAGTCCTCGAGGCGGGCGACGCGACCTCCGCCCTCGCGCTGCTGGCGGCGGAGCGGGTGGACTGCGCCTTCGTGGACTTCCGGCTCCCGGACCACGACGGGGTGTGGCTCGTGCGGGAGATCCGCTTCCGGGCGCCGGAGTGCGCCGTGGTGGCGGTGACCGGCGAGACCGATCACCAGACGGTGGCGGAGCTGGTGAAGGCCGGCGCGAGCGAATACCTCCACAAGGACGCCCTCACCGCCGAACGCGTGGGCGCAGCCTTCCGCGCGGCGATGCGGGTGACGGCGGCGGAGGCGGCGGTCCGGGCAAAGGAGGAGGCGCTGCGGCAGACGGAGGAGCGCTTCCGCCTCGCGATCACCGGCAGCGGTCTGGTGGTCTTCGAACACGACGTGGGGCTGCGCTACACCTACCTCTACAACCCGCACGGGCAGCGGCAGCAGGGCGACGTGCAGGGCCGGACCGACGGGGACCTCTTCGGCGAGCCCGGGCGCGAGCTGATGAAGCTGAAGCGGCGCGCGCTGGCGGGAGAGCGGATCCGGGAGGACGTGGACCTCGGCGACCGTATCTACCACCTCGTAGCCCAGCCGCGGTTCTCGCAGACCGGGGAGGTGACCGGCATCGTGGGCACCAGCGAGGACGTCACCGAGCGCCGCCGCGCGCACCAGTTCGAACAGCAATTGGTGGGCATCGTCAGCCACGACCTGCGCAACCCCATCGGCGCCATCCTCATGAGCGCGGCGGTCCTCCTGCGCCGGTCGGACACCGACGAGGCCACCCGCCGCACCGCGGAGCGCATCACCTCGGTGGCGCAGCGCACCGCGCGGCTCATCCGGGACCTGCTCGACTTCACCCAGGCGCGCATCGGCAAGGGCATCCCCGTCCACCCGAGAGAGATGGACCTCCACGAAGCGGCCGAGGGGGTGGTGGACGAGCTGTCGATGCTCCACCCCGCCCGGGAGATCCGCCTCCAGCGGCGCGGGAGCGGACAGGGCTGCTGGGATCCGGACCGGGTGGCGCAGGTGATGAGCAACCTCGTCACCAACGCGGTGACCTACAGCCCGCCGGGGACGCCGGTGACCGTCAGCGTCTCCGAGCGCGGCGACGAGTGCGTCTTCGAGGTGCACAACGAGGGCGCGCCCCTGCCGCCGGAGCGGATGAGCGCGCTGTTCGAACCCTTCGAGCGCGGCCAGTCGCGCGACGGCCGCGGCATCGGCCTGGGGCTCTACATCGTCCGCGCCCTGGTGGAGGGGCACGGCGGACGGGTGCAGGGACGGTCCTCCGCGGAGGAGGGCATCTGCTTCACCGTGTCACTCCCCCGCCGCGGAAGGTTGCGCGCGGCGGGTTAGCGAGTGGCTCGGGGCGAGGGCTACTTCGCTGCGGCGGAGGCCTCGATGAGGCCGTAGCGCCCGTCGTCGCGCCGGTACACCACGTTCATCTCGTGGGTCTCGGCGTTGGTGAAGACGTAGAAGGCGCTGTTCATCAGGTCCATCTGCATCACCGCCTCGTCCACGGTCATCGCGCGGGCGAGGAACTCGTTGGTGCGGATGACCCGCGAGCTGTCCACGGCCTGCGGTGCGGCGGCGAGCGCGCTCTTGTACTCGGCCTCGCTGAGCTCCACCGTCTCGGCGTCGTTCGGGTTCGGGGCCTCGTACCCTTCGGCGCCGGGCTCGGGCAGCTCGAAGATGTTGTGGCGCACCCGCCGCTCGGCGAGCACCCCCGCGCCGTGGTGGGCGTACTTGCGCGAGTGGTGGTCCTTCAGCTTGTCCTTGTAGCGCTTGAGCTGGCGCTCGATCTTGTCCACCGCCGCGTCGATCGAGGCGTACATGTCCTCGCTCTTCTCGCGCCCGCGGAGGACGAAGCGCCCGGACTGGATCTGGATGTCCGCGTTGTGCAGGTGCCGCTCGAGCGAGAGCACCACGTGGGCCTCGCCCGCCCGATCCAGCAGACGATTCACCCGTTCGACCTTCTCCTGCGCGTAGCTCTTGAGGAAATCCGACGCGTCCATGTGTCGAAAGGTGATGCTCAGCTGCATGCGTGCCTCCTCCGCCTTCGGGATGTCCGAAGGATCTCAGATCGTACCCGGGTAGGTATGCAAGCCACCAACAGGCGCCGCGCCCTCTCATTTCCGAGAGAGCGCGAGCACCGCGACGCGGTGTCTAGAAGTACTTCTTCCGCTTGGACGAGGGGAGGATCCCCAGCATGTCGCGGTACTTCGCCACCGTGCGGCGGGCGATCTCGATGCCCTGGGCGCGCAGCAGCTCCACGATCTTCTGATCGCTGTAGGGGTTCTTCGAGTCCTCCTGCGCCACCAGCTGCTTGAGGTGGTTCTTCACCGCCTCGGAAGCGATGTCCTCGCCGCTCACGCGCGCGATGGAGGAGTTGAAGAAGTACTTCAGCTCGAAGATGCCCTGCGGCGTGTGCACGTACTTGCTCGTGGTCACGCGGGACACGGTGCTCTCGTGCATCCCGATGTCGTCCGCCACGTCGCGAAGAATGAGCGGCTTGAGGTGCGCGATGCCCTTGTCGAGGAAGTCCCGCTGGAACTTCACGATCGACTCGGTGACCTTGAAGATCGTCCGCTGGCGCTGGTGGATGGAGCGGATGAGCCACATGGCGCTTCGCAGCTTCTCCTGCACGAACTCCTTCGTCTGGCCGGGCTTGATCTGCCCGCCCTTCAGCGCGTCTCTGTAGGCGCCGCTGATCCGCAGCTTGGAGAGGCCGTCGTCGTTGAGGACGACCGTGTAGTCCTCGCCCATCTTGAGGATGTAGACGTCCGGGGTGATGTACTGCGCGTCGTCGCCCGAGTAGTTGCGGCCCGGCTTGGGGTCGAGCTTCGACAGCAGCTTCGTCGCCTCCACCACCTCCTCGAGGTTCGTGTCGGGCGGCTCGGAGCTCTCGTAGCGCTCCCGCTCCCGCGCGCGCTCCTTGTTCAGCTCGCGGACGATCGCCGGGAGGTTCTTCGACTCCAGCAGCTTCATGTACCGCTTGATGATCGTCCCCAGCAGCGGGGCGTGCGGATCGCGCAGCGCCTCCACCTGGACGAGCAGGCACTCCTGAAGATCGCGCGCGCCGCAGCCTCGGGGGTCGAGCTTCTGGATCCGCCGGAGCATCCGCTCCGCCAGCCCGTTGGAGACGTCCGCCTCGTTGGCGAGCCGGATGAGCGGGTCGCCCTCCACGTCCTCCAGCGTGAGGTAGCCGTCGTGGTTGAGGTTGCCCAGCACCAGCTCGGCGAAGCGGCGCTCCGCCTCGTTGAGCTTGAGGAAGCCCAGCTGCTCGCGGAGGTGGTCCGCGAGGTCCTCCTTCTCCACGAGGTTGGCCTCGAAGGACGGCAGGTCCTCCATGTCCACGTTGCCCTTGTTCGAGGCAGTGGTGGGCTCGTTGTACTGGTAGGAGTTGAGGTACTGCTCCCAGTCGATCTCCGGGGGGCCGCTGTCGTCGCCCTTCACCTCGTGGACGACCTCCGACACCGCGCCGGCGCCCTCCATGTTCGGGGCCTCGAGGTTGTTCGCCTCCAGCGAGGCCTCACCGGGCGCCTTGTCCGAGAGGTCCCCGAGGATGTCGTCCGGCTGCTCGAGGAGGGGGTTCTGCTCGATCTCCTGCGTGACCTGCTCGAGGAGCTCCATCCGGGAGAGCTGAAGCAGCTTGATGGCCTGCTGCAGCTGGGGCGTCATCACCAGCTGCTGCGTCATCTTCATCGACTGCTTGAGTTCCATGCCCATCTAAGGTCCCCGTGACGGCGTCAAAGTTCGTGCCAAGCTAGCAACAGCCGCGCGGTCCGTAAAGCCTCAAAGGGCCACCGGCACGCGGCTTGCTAACTACCCGACTGGCCAAATGATTCCGAGGGGTTGAGGGCACTCCGGCGGTGAAGCTGGCCGGCTACCCGTCAAAGGTGAAGCCCTCGCCGAGGTACACCTTCCGCGCGCGCTCGGAGGAGGCGATGGCGGTGGGGGTGCCCTCTTCGAGGATCCGGCCCGCGGCGATGATGTACGCGCGGTCGCAGATGCGCAGGGTGTCGCGGACGTTGTGGTCGGTGATGAGGATGCCGAGCCCGCGCGCCTTCAGCCGGTGGATCTGCTTCTGGAGGTCGGCGACGTTGATCGGATCCACGCCGGCGAAGGGCTCGTCGAAGAGAATGAAGCGGGGGTCCGGAATGAGTGAGCGGGCGATCTCCGCGCGCCGCCGTTCGCCACCCGAGAGCTGCTCGCCGAGGCTGTCCGCGACCTTCGTCAGGCCGAAGTCCTCCAGCAGCGCGTCCGCCTTCGCCCGGCGCGCCGCCTTGTCCAGGCCCCGCTGCAGCTCGAGCACCGCGAGGAAGTTCTGCCGGACGGAGAGCTTCCGGAAGATGGACGACTCCTGCGGGAGGTAGCCCACGCCTCTGCGCGCACGGCGGTGCATGGGCGTGGTGGTCAGGTCGAGGTCCCCCATCCGGATGGCACCCGCGTCCGGACGCACGAGGCCCACCACCATGTTGAAGGAGGTCGTCTTGCCCGCGCCGTTCGGACCGAGCAGCCCGACCACTTCACCGGGCCGCACGTGGAAGGAGACGCCGTCCACCACCCTGCGGCGGCGGTAGGTCTTCTGCAGGCCCTCGGCGACGAGCTCGGCGTGCGCTTCGGGGTGGAGCACCGGGACGGCGGTCACTTCTTCGTCCCTCCGCCGGATGCGGGCGGCCGGGGAAGGCCGGGGATGCCCTGGGTGGGCGTGCTCTCGATGACCGTCTGCGCCTGCTCCACCGCGATGGTGTCGCGGGTCACGTTGACGATGATCCGCGCGCCCTTGAGGTGGTTGTTCCCCTGCCGGGCCTGCGGGTTGCCGGTGACCACGAGGTTGCCCGTCTGGTTGTCGAACTCGGCGCGCTCGCCGGCGGCCCAGATGTCGCCGTGGGAGGCCTCGACCCTGCCCACGCACTCGATGCGGCGGATCTCCTGCGCCGCCGTGTAGTAGGCGACCAGCCGCTCACAGGTGAGCTGGGTCCGGCCCCGCTGCGCGCGCACGTTGCCGCTCCAGGTGGCCTCGTTGCGGCGCGCCTGGATCTCGAAGCGGTCGGCGGTGATGTTGATGGGGTTCTTGAAGTCCTTCGCCGACTTCTGCGCCGCGGCGTTCTGCTGGGCCTGTTGGGCCTGCTGCGCTTCGGTCTGCGCGCGCGTGTCGGCCTGCACCTGCGCGAGCGGGCCCTGGGCGGCGAGGAACGCCAGAAGCACGTAGTCGATCATCGGCGAACCTCTTCGACGGAGGAGGTCACCGGCCCGTCGAACACGAGCTCGTCGGTGACGAAGTAGAAGGTGAAGCCCCCAGCGTCGAGCACGTAGCCGGGGCCCTCGGCGTCGACCCTTTCGGTGCTCCTCGCCACCAGCGCGTTGCCGTCGAAGGTGGCGGAGGGCGTGCGGCCGCGAAGCCCGGTGGCGGAGCGGACGGTGACCCCACCCGAGCCACGCGCCTGCCGCGTCTGCGTTTCGCCCTCGACGACGGGGGCGCGGAGCTCGAGGTCCGGGTTCTGGGTGCCCGCTGCGGAGGGGCCCTTCGACTCGGGGAACTGGAGCTGGCCCTCGGAGGCGACGAAGCGCGTGCTCTGGCGGTCGTAGGTGAGCTTCGCGGCGCGGCCCTGGGCGGAGAGTTCGCTGCCGCTCCACGTGCGGAGGCGGACGCCGAAGAGCGAGACCTGCGGCGGGAGGCGCTCCTGGGTCTCCGCCCGGTTGCTCGCCTTCGGGGCGCAGGCGGGGAGCGCCGGCGCGAGCAGGAGGAGTCCGCAGAGGCTGAGGGGGCGCGCGAGGTTCACGGTGTCGGAGTGGGGACGGGACGGGTCGGTCGAGCTTCAACCCGCTGCCCGGTCGGGTCAATCACGCGTCGCGCTCCCCTGCCCGCCCATCGGCCGCTGAAGGGCGCGTCTTCCAGCGCTGGTGCATCCACACCCACTGCTCGGGGTGGCGGCGGATGGCGTTCTCGATCTCGAGGGAGAGGCGCTCGGTGAGGCCCCGTGCATCGGCCTCGCGGTCGCCGGTGGGCGTGACCTCCAGCTCCTTCATCGTCAGCAGGTAGCGGCCGGAGTGCTGGCGCTGGCAGAAGCCGACCATCAGCGCCGCGCCGGTACGCAGCACGAGATCCGCCGGCGCGCGCGGCGTGGCAGCGGGGACGCCGAAGAAGGGCACGAAGAGCGACTGGACCTTCGTGTCCTGGTCGATGACGAGCCCGAGGATCTCGCCCGCCTTCAGGGCTCGGAGCATCTGCCGGGCCGCGCCCTCCTGACCGCGCCAGATGCTGCGGACGCCGCCTTCGAGCCGGAACTTCTCCACCAGCTCGGTGGTGCCCCGGTCCGAGGTCTCTCGCGCGATGGACTGCGCCGGGTGACCTGCGAGCGCCACGCGGCGGGCGAGCAGTTCCCAGTTGCCCACGTGGCCGGTGATGAAGACCACGCCGCGGCCTCGGGAGAGCGCGCGCTCGAGGGCCGCGCGATCCTCCGCCGGCCAGTCGATGAAGAGGTCCGGCGCCCGGTCCAGCTCCCGCACGTTCGCGAGCTCCAGCGCCGCCCGTCCGAGGTGCCCGAACGCGTCCTTCGCGATGCGCTCACGCTCTTGAGGGGACTTCTCCGGAAACGCGACCGCGAGGGACTTCAGCGCCTTCTGCCGCTCCTTCGCCGCGAGCCTGTACGCCAGCCGGCCCAGCCACTCTCCCAGCGCCCCGGCCCTCTTCCAGGAGAGCGCGCCGAACACCGCCAGCAGCGCACGGATGAGCTGCGTGCGGAGCCGCCGCTTGAGGCGCTTTCGGAGCGGGACCAGAGGGGGCATGGGCGCGGGCCTTGTACCCTGCGCGCGGAGGCTTGTCCCCGGCGGCGGACGGTCGGTCAACGCGCCGCGCACATCGCTCGGCGGGTGGGCTAGACCCGCTGCATGAGCCGGACGAGCGCGAGCCGCGAGTACAACTTCGACGGGCTGGTGGGGCCGACCCACAACTACGGGGGGCTGTCGCCGGGGAACACGGCGTCGCAGCGCTCGACCGGGCAGGCGTCGAATCCGCGCGAGGCGGCGCTGCAGGGCATCGGGAAGATGCGCTTCGTGGCGTCGCTCGGGGTGGGACAGGCGGTGTTGCCGCCGCAGCAGCGGCCTTCGCTGCGGACCCTGCGCGCGCTGGGGTTCACCGGCAGCGACGAGGAGGTCATCACCCGCGCGGCCCGTGAGGACGAGCACCTGCTGCGGCTCTGCTCCTCGGCGGCGGCGATGTGGACGGCCAATGCGGCCACGCACGCGGCGAGCGAGGACGCGGGCGACGGGCGGATGCACGTCACGGTGGCGAACCTCCAGGAGATGTTCCACCGCGTCATCGAGGGCGAGACCACCTGGGCGGTGCTGAAGGCGATCTTCGCCGACGAGAAGCGCTTCGCGGTCCACGCGCCGCTGCCGGGCGGTGGTCACTTCGCGGACGAGGGCGCGGCGAACCACACGCGGCTCGCGGTGCCGGGACGCGCGGCGGTGCACCTCTTTGCGTGGGGCCGAAGCGCGTGGCGGGCGATTCCGCGGCCGCAGAAGTTCCCCGCGCGGCAGACGCTCGAGGCCTCGCAGGCGCTGGCGCGGCTGCATCACATTGCGCAGGGCCAGGCGCTCTTTCCGCAGCAGGATCCGGCGGGCATCGACGCGGGCGCGTTCCACACGGACGTGCTCGCGGTGGGCAACGACGGCTTCCTCATGCTCCACGAGCGCGCGTTTCTCGAACACGAGGCGCTGCTGAAGACGCTGCGGGGAAAGCTCGGCGACGGCTTCCGCTACACGCTGGCCACTGAGGACGAGCTGCCGGTGGAGGACGCGGTGCGGTGCTACCCGTTTAACTCGCAGGTGCTCACGCTGCCGTCGGGCGAGATGGTCATCGTCGCGCCGGTGGAGAGCGAGCAGAACCCTCGGGTGAAGGCGTTCCTCGATCGCGTGGTGGCGGAGGACAATCCGGTCTCGCGCGTGCACTACGCCGACCTGCGCCAGTCGATGCACAACGGCGGCGGGCCCGCGTGCCTGCGCCAACGCATCCGGCTCACCGACAACGAGCGCGAGGCGGTGCGCGCGAACGTGTTCTTCACCCCGGAGCTCGACGCCGCGCTCACCGCGTGGGTGCAGCGCCACTACCGCGACCGGCTCGAGGCGAAGGATCTCGGCGATCCACTCCTCGCGCGCGAGGGCATGGCGGCGCTCGACGAGCTGACGCGGCTGCTCGGCATCGGCAACGTGTACGACTTCCAGCGGTAGTTGTTCTGGGTCACCTCGCGGCCGCGCGCTGATACTGGCGCACGGTGAGGGGCACGAAGACGAGCAACAGCACGAAGCCCCACAACGCGGTGTAGAGCGCGGGGTGCTGCAGCGGCCACGCGGTCGGGGCCGGGGCACCGGGCAGCACGTTGCCGAAGAGCTCGCGCGCGGCCTGGGTGACGGCGCTGACCGGGTTCCACTCGGCGAAGATCCGCAGCGCCTTCGGCAGGTTCTCAGCGGGCACGAAGGTGTTCGCCACGAAGGTCAGCGGGAAGATGAGGATGAAGACCGCGTTGTTGTAGACCTCCGGCGTCCGCACCAGCAGGCCGACCCACGCGAACACCCAGCTCATGCAGTAGGCGAAGAAGAGCAGCACCGCGTAGCCGAGGAGCGCCGCGCCCACGCCGCTGGTGATGCGCCAGCCGACGAGCAGGCCGGTGACGGTCATGATCAACACGGTGATGACGTTGTTCACCACGTCCGCGTTGGTGCGTCCGAGCAGCACCGCGGAGGGCGCCATGGGCAGCGAGCGGAAGCGGTCCACGATGCCGCTCTTGAGATCCTGCGCCATCCCCAGTCCGGTGATGGTGGCGCCGAAGATCATCGTCTGAGCAAAGATCCCGGCGATGAGGAACTCGCGGTAGAGGCGCGGGTCCATCTGCTCGGCGCCGGGCAGCGCGATCGAGCCGCCGAACACGTACGCGAACAGCAGCACGAACATGATCGGCGAGACGATCGACCCGACGAGGATGTCCGGCACGCGCTTGATCTTCATCAGGTTGCGCCGCGTCACCGTCCAGCCGTCCGCCAACGCCTGCAGCACGCCGCCGCTCATCGCCCACCCTCCGCCTTCTCCTCCGCCGCGTGACCGGTGAGGCGCATGAACACGTCGTCCAGCGTCGGCCGGCGCAGCCCCGCGTCCTGCAGCGCCACGCCCTCGGCGCGCATGAGGCGCAGCACCTCCATCAACGACTCCGTTCCATCCCGCACCGCAGCGCCGAGCGAACGGGCCTCTTCGTCCACCGAGACCTCGCCCGCGGCCACCGTCTCCAAAGCACGGCGAGCGGCGGGGAGGCTCTCGCGCTTCGCCACCGTCAGCTCCACCCGTTCGCCTCCGACGCGCGCCTTGAGCTCGTCCGCGGTGCCGAGCGCGATGACGCGGCCGTGATCGATCACCGCGATCCGGTCCGCCAGCCGGTCCGCCTCCTCGAGGTACTGCGTGGTCAGGAGCACCGTTGCACCGCCGCCGACGAGCTCGCCGATGACGTCCCACAACCCCTGCCGGCTGCGCGGATCGAGTCCGGTGGTCGGCTCGTCGAGAAAGAGGATCTTCGGCGCCGCCACCAGCGCACCGGCGAGATCCAGCCTGCGCCGCATGCCGCCCGAGTAGCCCTTCACCGGCCGGTCCGCCGCGTCCTGTAGTTCGAAGCGCTCGAGCAGCTCGCGCGCCCTCTCCTTCGCCCGCTTCGCGCCGAGGTGGTACAGCCGCCCGACGAGCTCGAGGTTTTCGAAGCCGGTGAGGTACTCGTCCACCGCCGCGTACTGGCCCGAGACGCCGATCCGCTCGCGCAGCCGCCGCGCGTCCTTCACGACGTCCAGCCCATCCACGGTCGCGCTTCCGCTGTCCGGCTTCAGCAGCGTGGTCAGCACGCGCACGGCGGTGGTCTTGCCCGCGCCGTTCGGCCCGAGCAGCCCCATCACGGTGCCCCGCTCCACCTCCAGGTCGAGCCCGTCGAGGGCCTTCACACCGGGGCCGTAGCTCTTCTTCAATCCGCGCGCGGAGATGAGGGGCACACGCGCTCTCTAGCCCAGCGGCCCGCTACTCGCCGAAGCCGAAGAGGATCTCGTCGGGGACCGCGTCCCTGCCCAACACCTGACGCCGCGCGCGCAGCTCGCTCAGCTCGCGGTCCCGCGCCTCCAGCCGCGTGAGCCAGGCCTCGATGTCCGGCCGCATCCTGCCCTCGAGCCGCGCCGCCTCGCGCACCGCGCGGATGGCCTCGTGGGGCCGCTGCAGGGCCTCGTAGAGCTGCGCCGTCTCGTAGTGAAGGCCCGGGTCTTCGGGAGAGAGACGGGACGCGCTGAGGAACGCCTGGAGCGCCTTGCCCTTCTTTCCTTCCGCCGAGAGCAGCTGGCCCTCCGCACGCAGAAAGCGCGCGCGATCCGCGTGACCTCCGACGAACGGCGCGGCACGGGTGAGGGCCTCTCGCGCGCGGTGGCGCTGACCGTCCTGCAGCAGGTGCGCGTGGAGCGTGAGGGAGAGCTCGAAGTCGCCTACGTGCCGGCGCAGCGCGAGCTCCAGCACCTCGATCGCATCCTTGCGACGACCGCTGCGCGCGAGGATGTCCGCTCGCGTCCTCGGTACCGCCGGGCTCTCCGGATCGATCGTCTGGGCCTCCTCCACCAGCGCCAGCGCCTCGTCCACCTCGCCCGCCTGCAGCGCCCACGCGGAGCCGACGGTCCACAGGCCCACCGCGCGCTCGTGTTGGCGCAGCTCGGTGCGCGCCCGACCGAGGAGCTCACGCGCCTGCTCGAACCTGCCCGCGCCGTTGAGCGCGTGCGCGAGCTGGAGCACCTCGCCGGGACCCTTCGGCACCGCGGCCCACAGCTCGTCGGTCGTTCGCGCGTGGCGGACGATCTCTTCGAGCACGCCCTGCGCACCTGCCTCGCGCGCGAGTCGAAGCTCCAGCATCGCCTGCCCGCGCCGGCCCAATCGCAACAGCGCCCGCGCCGCAGCCTTGTGCGCGTCGCCATCGAGCGGCCGGAGGAAGAGCGCGCGGTTCGCGAACGCCAATGCGTTCACCGGATCCGCATGCGGGCCCGTGCTGTGCGCCTGCGCGAGCAGTCCATAGAGGTAGTAGTCCGCCGGGTGCCTCGCGAGCAGCGGGCGGGCCTCGGCGAGCAGCGCTTCGGAGGAGAGCTTGCCCTCGCGCACCGTAGCGAGCAGCGAGGCCTCCGCGTCCGCGTGGTGGTGACGGCCGGCCCACAGCGCCCACAGGCCAGCGAAGGCACTGAGGGCGACCGCGGCCAGGGCGGGCACTCGTCCGAGCCGCAGCACCTTCACCCCCGACTGCGCGGGCGCCTCCTCCGAACGGCAGAGCACGCCGAGCAACAGCGCCACCGCCAAGGACGTGGGCGAGAGCTCCAGCGCGAAGTCGAAGAGGTCGTGCAGCACCGCGCCAGTCACCGCCGCCACCAGCGCGAGCTCCAGCCGATCCAGCGAACGACGGCGCAGCGCGCGCCAGAGCGCGAAGAGGCCCGCGATGAGGAGCAGCGCGGCGGGCACGAGGCCCAGCTCCACCGCGAGCTGCAGCGGCAGGTTCTCCGCGTGGGTGAAGACGACGTCCGCCCACTGCGTGTGGAAGCGCGAGAAGCCGAGCTCGAACGCACCGCGACCGAGCCCCGCCCACGGATGCTCCAGCGCCGCGCGGCCGATCATCGGCCACAGCTCCAGCTTCGATGCGCGCAGGCCCTCGAGCGAGCTCACCGTGCGCAGCTCACCCGCGAGCGGCTCCCACGCGAGGTACCCCGCGACCGATCCAACGACGAGCACCGCGCCGGCGATCCAGCCCACCGCGGGCGCGGCCTCGGTCTTCTCCCGCAGCACGAGCACCGCGTAGAGGAGCGCTGCCACGAGGAAGA
Organism: Pseudomonadota bacterium; assembly: GCA_023423535.1. Lineage (GTDB taxonomy): Bacteria > Myxococcota > Myxococcia > Myxococcales > Myxococcaceae > JAFAFL01. Next base: position 125,691 of record JAFAFL010000057.1, on the reverse strand, counting down.
AGGCGATGCCGCCGCGCGAGAGCGACAGCGCCACCACCGCGCCCTGCCCCACGAAGAGCAGCGCCCACAGCAGCTTGCGCGCGCCCTCCTTCGCCGACAGCGCGAGGCCCAGCGCACAGAGCGCGGTGACGGTGAGGAAGCCCGCGAGATGATTCGGATTTCCGAACGGGGTGAGCAGCGCGGGGGCAGCCTTCTCGAAGCGGTAGAAGCCGAAGAGTGCGCGCGCATCGACGAGCAGGTGCAGCACCGCGATGCCCGCCACCAGACCGCCCACGCCCGCGACGCCTGCGGCCAGCGCGCGGCGAGTTTCACGGAAACGGGACACGTGCGCGGCGGCGAGCAGCGAGAGCACCAGCGAAAGCTGCAGCACCAGCGCGCGCGCGGTGGAGGGCACGTCCACGCTCAACGGCCGCCAGCCGTCGATGCCCAAAGGCAGGAGCGCGAAGAGGCGCAGCTCCTCGGTGCGCGGGCTCAGCAGACCGAGCAGCGAAGGGGGCAACGGCAGCAGCTGCAGCGCGACGACGGCGGTGGCGACGAGGCCGACCGCAGCGAGCGGAGGGACGCGCAGCGAGAGGCCCTCGCGGTGGGCGCCGAGCGCGGCGAGGGTCAGCGCGCCGAGCGAGAGGGGCAGGAGCAACCAGAGCGCAACAGGCGCGGCGCCTCCGAGAGCCCCGGTGCAGGCCGTGAGCGAGACGAGGAGCGTGAGGTGCGCTCCCCGCGTGTAAGTCGAGGCGCGCCGGCGGCCGGACCGGTCAGACATTCGGGCGCAGGATGCCACGAGGCACGAGGGCCTGTGTCGCGCGCTCGGAAGGCAGGCGGGCTGGGTCCCCGTTGGCGCTTGCGCGGTCGCTTCGGTCTGGCATTGTCCCGCCCTCGATGCGGCGCCTCCTCTCCAGACTCCCGCTGGCAATCGCGGTCCTCGGCGTGACGTTCATGGCGGGGTGCGACCTCGTGAAGAATCCCTGCCGACGGCTCGCGGAGAAGACGTGCGAGTGCGCGTCGAACACCATCGAGCGCGAGGAGTGTCTGCGCGAGGTGTCCCGCCGTGAGTCGGGTGTGGATCTGACCGAAGCGGACAAGGACACCTGCCGCGCGCTGCTTCCCGGCTGCGACTGCCGGAACCTCGACGAGGACAGCCCGACCGCCACACCGGAGAGCATCGCAGACGCCAAGCGCGCCTGCGGGCTCGCCCGCTGAAACGACGCGAACCGTCGCTCTGCGGCTGGGGCCGTCAGGCGGTCCCGGGCGTCGAAGTCTGCTCCGAAGACCTGCAGCGGGTGACGCGCGACGTGACGCTGACGCGCGGGCTCGGGCGCTCCTACGGAGATTCGTCGCTGCCGCCGCCGGGCGTGTTCGCGGTGGCGGGCGCAAGGCTCGCCGACAGGCTCATCTCCTTCGATCCTCGGACGGGGCTCCTCTGCGCGGAAGCGGGGCTGTCGCTGACGGAGCTCAACCGGCTCTTTCTTCCGCGCGGATTCTTCTCGCCGGTCACGCCGGGCACCGCGCACGTGACGCTCGGCGGGATGGTGGCGTCCGACGTCCACGGCAAGAACCATCACCGCGACGGCTGCTTCGGCGGGCACGTGACGCGGCTGCGCATGGCGCTCGCGGACGGTCGCGTCGTGTGGTGCTCGCGCGCGAAGGACGAGCTGCCTGATCTCTTCGCGGCGACGATCGGCGGGATGGGCCTCACCGGGCACATCCTCGAGGTCGAGTTCCGCATGCAGCGCCTCCCCTCGCCCTGGATCTGGGAGGAGAGCGAGCGCGTCGCGAACATCGACGAGTACATCGCGCGGCTGAAGGCGGCAGGTCCCGAGTGGCCGTTCACCGTCGGCTGGATCGACTGCCTCACCCAGGGTCCGGGACTGGGTCGCGGCATCCTCTACAAGGGACGGTGGGCCACCGCGCAGGAGGCGCCGCCCGAAGCGCCGAAGCCGCGCCCGCGCCTGTCGCTGCCCTTCGAGCTGCCGGAGTTCGTGCTGGGCCCGCTGACGGTGCGGCTCTTCAACTTCGCCATGTTCCACAAGCACGGCGCGAAGGGCCGGCGCGGCATCCGGCACCCCGAGGACTACTTCTACCCACTGGACAAGATCGGGCACTGGAACCGCGCCTACGGACGCCGGGGCCTCGCGCAGTACCAGGCGGTGCTGCCGGACTCGGCGGGGCGGGACGTGGCGAGGCGCTTTCTCGAGCTGCTCGCGCGGCACGGCGGCGCGTCGTTCCTCTGCGTGATCAAGGACTGCGGTCCCGAAGGCGAAGGGCTCCTCTCCTTCCCCCGGCCGGGCATCAGCGTCGCGCTGGACATCGCGCTGCGCGACAGGACGCAGGCGCTCATCGACGCGCTGAACGAGTTCGTCATCGGCGTCGGCGGGCGCATCTACCTCACGAAGGATCTGCTCACCCGCCCCGATCACTTCCGCGCCATGGAGCCGAGGCTCGCGCGGTTCGAAGAGGTCCGCAGGAAGTACGACCCCGAGCGCCGGCTCCGGAGCGCGCAGTCGGTGCGGTTGCTGGGAGATCCGAAGTGAACGGTGAGGCTCGCAAGGTGGTGGTGCTCGGCGCGACGAAGGGGATGGGCCGCGCGCTCTCACGCCTCTTCGCCGAGCGCGGGGACCGGCTGTTTCTCCTCGGGCGGGATGCGGAGGAGCTGAACCGCAGCGCCGCGGACCTCGGCGTGCGTTCGCCGCAGGCAGGCGCGGTCGGTACCGCCGTGTGCGACCTGGAGGATCCCTCCACCTTCGAGCCCGCGCTCGATGCAGCGGATGCGGCGCTGGGCGGGTTCGACACGGTGATCGTCACCGGCGGGCTCTTCGCCACCCAGGACGAGCTGGAGCGGGACCCGCTCTTCACCCACCGGCTGCTCAACGCGAACTTCGCGGGCACCGTTCTCTTCTGCGAGTGCGGGCGCAAGCGGCTCCTCGCGCGGGGCGGCGGCACGCTGGTCGCCTTCAGCAGCGTCGCAGGCGAGAGGGGCCGCAAGCCGGTCGTCCTCTACGGCGCGAGCAAGGCCGGGCTCACGCGGTACCTCGAGGGGCTCGACCACCGCTACCGCGGCGCGGGCCTCGTCACCGTGTGCGTGAAGCCGGGCTTCGTGAAGACGGGCATGACCGCCGGACTGCAGCCGCCGCCGTTCGCAGGAGAGCCGGACGCCGTCGCGCGCACGGTGATGAAGGGCATCCTCCGCGGCTCGCCGGTCGTGTACGCGCCGCCGATCTGGGCGCTGATCATGCTCGTCATCCGCTGGCTGCCCCGCGCGGTGATGCGGAAGATCGGGTTCTAGCGCTCGATAGTACCGATAGAGGCATGAAATACAGATAATTTGCCGGCTTCTATCGGTCATATTATCCATATCGGTATGAATGACGGGGAGCTCTGGAAGCCTACCGGGGAAGCCCTCCGGGAACGCTTCTGGAAAGACGTGCCCGTCAGCGTCCCGGGCGCGCGGCTCTCCCGTGTGGATACGCATGTCGTCGCGCAGACGGGCCCCGGCGGCCATCGCACCTTCGACACCCTCGACCTGCAGGTGGGCGACCGCTCGCTCCGGCTCATCGCCACCTACAAGCCGAAGCTGCTCGCGGGCGAGGCGCTGAACCTCCGCAGGCGACTGCTGTCAATCGAGGAGTCGCTGCGGCTGCGGCGTCCTGCACTCGAATCGGCCGCGCCCGCACTCATCACGGACGCCGCGGCACCATCGACCATCGATGCGTGCATCAGGAGCGGCACCGCCCTGTTCGACCTGCGTGGGACCGTGATCGTGAGGGTGGGCGAGGTGTTCATTCACGTCCTCGGCGAGCGGGCGAAGCTGCCCCCGGCCCGTGGTTCGCCGTTCAGCGGCAAAGCAACGCGGGTCATCCGCCGCCTGCTGAACGCGCCGGATCGGCGGCCGTCGATCCGCCGCCTCGCTGAAGAGGTGCAGGCCGCGTATTCGTACGTCCACGGGATCGTCGAGTCCCTCCAGGCCGAAGGGTTCATCGAATACCGGGGCCGTAGCGGCGGCCTCATCCTCCGGGATCCACGCGGGCTGCTGGTGGCATGGCGCGATCGCGGGGAGAAAACAGCGTTCACCACCGAGTCCTTCAATGCGCGCGCAACGCACCGCGACGCGCTCGCGCAGGGAGCACGGGCGCTGGAGAGCCGCGGCGCACGCTTCGTGTTCACGCTCGCCTCAGGAGTGGCGGAAGCGGACCGTGTGGTGACGGCGCTTCCCCACGGTCTCTACTGCTCCGCAGGCCTGGACGTGATCGCGGAGGCGTTCTCGCTCCGCCGACAGACCCCCGCGAACTTCACGGTCTTGCGTCCGAGGCCAGCATCCGATTCGGAAGCAGGAGGTGTCTTCGATTCGCCCCGCTCTTTGCCATGGGGCGAGGCAGTGTCACTGCCGCAGCTCGTCGTGGATCTTGCGCAAAGCGGTGGGCGCGGACGCGAACAGTCGGACGCGCTTCTCGAGCAATGGGTACGGTCGTTGCCCCTCCTGGAGGACTCGTGACCGAGGCAGAGGTCTTCAATCGGGTACTGCAGGAGTTGGCTGAGCTCCTGCTCGACCTAGGAGACCTGTCGAGCGAGGTCATGCTCATCGGTGGTCAGGTGCTGGCGCTGCTGTCGAAGCAGGAAGGCGGCAGCGGTTCCATCGACGTCGTCACGGACAACGACATCACGATCGAACGGGGCTTCTCCCTCGAACCGGACCTGCTCTTCGACATCGGCAGCTCGTTTCAGCAGGAGCGGTTGACCGAGGTCCTGCGTGCTCGCGGTTTCCATCGCACGAGGGGATTCCGCTGGTCCAAACCGCTCACCAGCGCTTCGACTCCGACGATCGACGTCGATCTCTTCGCGCCGCCCGACGTCGCCGAGGTCGACCTCCCCACGCCGATGACCCCGCTTCCGGACGCGGAGCTTGCGTTGCGGCGACGGGTGCCTGTCTCGGTACGGCTCGACGGAGTGACTCTGAGAATCGCCGTTCCGGATCCGGTCGCCTTCCTCCAGCTGAAGCTGCGCGCCAAGCTCGAGCAGCGTCCTCACCTCTTCAAGGACTCGTTCGACCTCTACGCCTACGTGAAGTTCGTTGGCAGGGCCGAGGTGGACAGGGCGCTCGGAAGGCGGGACGGCTTGGAGCAGAACTTCGCGCGAGCCTGCTTCAGCTGTTCTGGAACGCCGATTCGGCGGGTGTACGGGATGTGCTCGCGTACGCAGACACCCTCGCGGACGACGAGAAGGCGCTGGTCGCTGCAGACGTCGTGGACGTGTTTGCCGAACTGGGCCGCACCTGAGAGGACGCGCCGCGCCCGCGACGCCGGGCCACTTGTCCGGCAGCGAGCCCCGGCGATCACGCGCCCGGTGGCGTTGCGGAGCAGCGGGCTAGAAGTGAGGCCATGGCCCTGGGACGGATGATCGGGAGGAGGGCGCGCAGGCTGCGGGAGCGGGCGCGCGCGGGCGGAGGCGACGTCGAGACGTACCTCGCGAACAACAGCGCGGAGTGGAAGCAGATCGCCCGCGAGGATCCACCCGACGCGGCGGACATCGTCGAAGAGGTGAAGGAGGAGGTCGCGCTCGATCTGGTGCGCGGGCTCAACGCGGACGACGCGGCGGACGTGCTCGAGCAGACGCGGCCGGAAGTGGCGGCGGGGCTCCTCTCCGAGCTGCCGGCGGAGGACGCGGCGAAGGTCGTGGCGAAGATGACCTCGCAGCGCGGCGCGGACGTGCTGGGCGAGATCACCGAGGAGCGGCGCAGGGCGATCCTCGAGAGGGTGCCGCCGGCCTGCGCGCGCGAGCTGGAACGGCTGCTCACCTATCCCACGGACAGCGCGGGCGGGATGATGGTCACCCGGCTGGCGACCTTCGCGCCGGAGGTGCGCGTCTCCGAGGTCGTGGAGCGCCTGCGCGTCGAACGCGAGTCGCTGGAGGATCGCTCCACGCTCTACGTCGTCGGGCCCGAGGAGAGGCTGCTGGGGACGGTGTCGGTGAAGGAGCTTGTGTTCGCATCTCTCGACGCGCGCATCGACAGTCTGATGACCGCCGAGCCGCCCTCGCTCGAGCCTCAGACCGACCGCGAGCGCGCCGCGGACCTCGCGCGCCGCTACAACCTCGACAGCGTGCCGGTGGTGGACGCGAACGGACGGCTGCTCGGGGCGCTGAACCGCGCGGCGGTGCTGGAGACGGTGCAGGAGGAGGCCGCCGAGGACTTCGCGGTGGCGTCGGGCGCCGGCGCGGAGGAGACGGTCTTCACCCGCGTGTTCACCTCGGTGAAGAGCCGCCTGCCCTGGCTCATTGGCAACCTGCTGATGGCGCTGGGCGTGGTGTTCGTCATCAACCGGCAGAAGGGGATCATCGACGGCCACACGGTGCTCGCGGCGCTGATGCCGCTCGTGGCGCAGGTGGGCGGCAACGGCGGTGCGCAGAGCCTCGCGGTGGTCATCCGCGCGCTGGCCACCGATTCGATCTCCGAGCACCGCGTGCTGGCGATCGTCGGGCGTCAGCTCTCCATCGGGCTGCTCAACGGCGTCCTCGTCGGACTCGCGGCGGGCGCCATTGGCGGGGTGATCGGAGGGATGAAGATCGGCGTGGTGGTGGCGCTGGCCGCGCTGCTGAACCTCACCCTCGGCGCGACCTTCGGCAGCGCCATCCCCATCGTGCTGAAGAAGCTGAAGCTCGACCCGGCGCTGGCCTCGAACATCTTCCTCTCCATCGTCACCGACCTCATCGGCTTCGGCGGGTTCCTCCTCATCGCCACGATCCTCCTCTAGGTCTCGTGCGCGGAGGGCCGGTCGAGCTCGTCCTCGAAGCCCCGGGCGATCGCCCGGTCGAGCAACATGCGCTGGCGCACCAGCTCCTTGCGGCGGAAGGGCGGAGCGAGCGAGAGCAGGTCCTCGATCATCGCGTGGAGCCGTCTGGTGAGCTGGAACTGCGACTGGGACGCGCCGAACACGCGCAGCTCGTCGACCGCGAGCCGGACGTAGTCGTCGAACTGCGGCCGCGGGAGCAGCACCGCCGCGCGCCCGTCTCGGCCCCGGCGCAGCGGTGAGGGGAAACGCCTTCGCACCAGCCGGCGGAGCAGGTCGTGCACCCGGTCCACCGCCGCCACCGCGGTGGTCGGATCGTTCGTCGAGGGGGAGAGCGCGCGCAGCGCCACGTCGAGCAGCTCGCGCAGTCCGAAGGCCGCGTCCTGTGCCACGTCGCGATCCCGCTCGACCTCCACCGCGGCGGTGAGCCGGCCCACGTCGAGGCGGGATGCGCCCGAGCCCCAGACCTCGAACAGCGGCGCATGCTCGAGCACGTAGTCGCCCGGGCGCGAGAGCATCCGCACGAAGACGGTGCTCTCCGGCGGCGCGTCCCCCAGCGACAGCGCCTCGAGCAGCGTCTCCTCGTCCACCCGCGCGATCACGCCGGAGCGATGCGGGTTCGGCACCACGAGTTGCGGCACCCCGGAGGGCACCTCGACGGCCTCCGCCTCTTCGAGGTCCTCGCCGACGCTCTCCGGATAGAGGCTGTCGATGCTCGCGCGCGCCCGCTCGGCGATGCGGTGGAGCACCACGGTGGGCCGGATCGACTGCGCCACGTGGTGGATGAAGACGATGAACGCGGCCACGCACCCCATCACGAGGATGACTGCCAGCCAGATGCTCAGCGACGGGACGTGGGCCTCGACGTCCATCTCCTCGGAGGTGCCCCTCACGGTGCGCAGGGTGAGCAGCGCATAGACGAAGGTGCCCACGAAGAGCCCGAGCGTGAGCTTCGAGGCGCGGTCCTCGAGGAACGCGCGCAGGGCCCGGGGCGAGAACTGGGTGCTCGCCTGCTGGAGCACGAGGATCGTCACCGAGAAGACGAGGCCGGTGAACGTCATCATCGACCCGGCGATCGTCTCCAGCACCGACCGCGCCCCCTCCGGACCGCCACCGAAGAGGTACCAGCCGCTGGCGTCTTCCGCGAGCAACGCATCCGCCCACTCGGCGAGGTAGCTCAGCACCACGCCGCCGAGCACCACCAGCGCGGGGATGGCCCAGAACGAGCTGCGCAGCCGCGCGGTGTGCGCTCGCACCCTGTTCCAAAGACGCCGCACCGCGGGAGGCTCTGCACGCTCCTGCCCTCCCGCAAGGCGCGCGATGCGGACCGGCCTCCGAAGCTGGGGCTCGCTGACAGTCCGCGCCCGCTCGCCCTGCCGGCTCCGCCCGCCCTACCCGCCCGCGAGCAGCCGGCGCAGACGATCCACCCCGCGCACCACCCGCATCCCGCCCAGCGCCGTGACCGGCTCCACCACCAATCTGTCGAGCAGCGCCTTCGACGCGCCGCGCAGCTCCGGCATTGCCGCGCGCGTGGCCTCTTCGGTCTCGGGGAAGAGCCGCCCGGTGATCGACAGCGAGGTGTAGAGGGCGCGCTCGATGCGCCACTCCGCCGCCCGCTTCTTCAGCACCTCGAGGTCCGGCTGGCGCGTGTACACGGTGTTCACGTGCCGCGCGCCGGTGAGCATTTCGCGCAGATCCACGAAGGTGACCAGCGGCACCTGGTAGCCGGCGCGCGCCTGCTCGAGGCAGAGCAGGAGGATCGCGTCCTCCAATTCCGGCCGGAACATCGACGGGCCGTACACCTTCACCGGCTGCGCCCGCGCGACGAGCTGCGCCTCCGCCTCCGCGCGCCTCGGCCCGAGCAGCGAGGTGTAGAGGAGCACGATGAGGTGGTCGTCGGTCAGGCCCCGGACCGCGCCCTCCTCCTTCGGGAGCTCACCTTCGAGCAGCCGGAAGCCCTCGCCGCGGAGAAAGCCGGTGAAAGGGTCGAGATCCGCGGGCGAGACGTGCAGGCGCACCTCCGTCACCGGCCGGAAGGCGATGTGCGGATAGAGCACCTCCGCGTGCGACGCCGCGCCGAGGAGGAGGATGCGCCGGCCCTGCAGCTCGTCCACCGCGCGCTTGAACGCGACGAGCTTCATCACGTTGTCGTTCACCGAGCCCTGGTACACGGAGAGCAACCGGTCGCGGACCCACTCCGGCGCGCCGCCTCCGGTGAGCCGGTACTCGAGGTTGTAGGCGGCCAGCGGCCCCAGCCCGTTGGCGATGGCCCAGTCCACGTACGTGTCCCAGGGCGCGCGGCGCAGGTTCACCCGCGCGGGGGCGAAGGCGGAGAGCGTGCGGACGAGCTCCAACAGCGACACTTCGGGCGGCGGCGTTCGGGCGGGCATGGCGCGTCCGCACTAACAAAGCGATCACCACTCCGCCAGCGAGCGTGGGGAGCGAGTGAGGAGGCGTGCGCTGCGCGGGGCCGGCCGTTCGTTGTCGCCCCGAGGATGAAGGTGGTACGAACCGCTCGTGCAAGCAGGGCTGTCGCGGGAAGACGTCGTCGGCTCAGGGGTGGACCTCAAGTACCTCCTGCGCGCAGTCCTTCGCCGGAAGTGGCTGGTGCTCGCGGTCTTCGCGCTCGTCTCCGGCGCGGTCGCGGTCCACACGCTCCGCCAGCCGAAGATCTACGAGGCCCGCGCCTCGATGATCATCGACGTCACCGCGCCGAGGTTCCTCGACCGCGAGGTGCAGGACGTCAGCGAGAACTCGTATTCGAACTACTGGGCGAACCGCGAGTACTACGAGACGCAGCACAAGGTGATCCAGAGCCGCGCGGTGTCGCAGCGCGTGGTGGAGAAGCTCGGGCTGCACTCGGACGCCGCGTTCCTCGGGCTCGATCGGATCCGGGACGAGGCCGCCCGCGAGAAGGCGATGCGCGATGCCGACGCGGTGGCGGTGCTGCAGCGGAAGATCCAGATCAAGCCGGTGAAGGAGAGCCGGGTCATCCACCTCGTGGTGGAGGATCTCGATCCGAAGCGCGCCGCGCAGCTCGCCAACGAGGTCGCCGAGGCCTACATCCAGGAGAACCTCGCGCTGAAGCTGAAGGTGACGGAGAGCGCCTCGAACTGGCTCGACGAGCGCCGGCAGGAGCTGGAGGAGCGGTCGCGGGCGAGCGAGGTCGCGCTGTTCGACTTCCGCAAGGGCGCGGACATGCTCTCCACCAAGCTCGAGGACGCGCAGAACATGGTCAGCCAGCGGCTCGGGGCGCTCAACGGCGCGCTGACCGAGACGAAGCTGAAGATCGCGGGGCTGAAGGCGCGGGTGGAGGCCATTCGCGGCGTGCAGAAGAGCGCCGGCGAGGGTGGCGCGCGCTGGGCGGAGGGCCTCCCGGCGGCGAACGAGAGCGCGCTCGTGCAGGGCTTCAAGCAGCGCTACGTGGCGCAGCGCATCGAGTGCGCGGAATTGGCGGAGCGCTACCTCTCCGAACACCCCAGGCTGCTCGCGTGCCGGGAGAAGCTGAAGGTGGCGGAGGCGGACCTGCTCGGCGAGCTGAACAACATCGTCGTGGCCGCCGAGGCGGAGCTGAGGGAGGCGACCGCGAAGGAGCGGAACCTCGAGGCGCTTTTGGCCTCGACGAAGAGCGAAGCCTTCGAGGTGAACAAGAAGCAGATCGAGTTCGAGCAGCTGCAGCGCGAGGCGGTGAACGACCAGCGGCTCTACGACCTCGTGCTCAAGCGGCTGAAGGACATCGAGCTGTCGGGGCTCTTGCGCACGAGCAACGTGAGGGTGCTCGACGCGGCGAGGCCGGTGATGACGCCGGTGCGGCCGCGGGTGCTCTACACGATCCTTCTCGGGCTGCTCTTCGGGCTGCTCGGCGGCGTGGGCCTCGCGCTGGCGCTGGAGCTGGCGGACTCGAGCGTCACCACCCAGGCGGACATCGAAGAGCGGATCGGCGTGCCGTTCCTCGGCTTCATCCCCACGGTGGCAAAGGAGGACGCGCAGAAGTCGGGCGGGACGGACCTCTTCATCCACCGCCAGCCGAAGAGCCCCATCGCCGAGTGCTGCCGCGCGGTGCGCACGAACCTCCTCTTCATGTCGCCGGACAAGCCGTTCAAGACGATGCTCGTCACCTCCAGCGGTCCGGAGGAGGGCAAGAGCACCACCGCGATAAACCTCGGCATCGCGATGAGCCAGAGCGGGAACCGGGTCGTCATCCTCGACACCGACATGCGCAGGCCGAGGCTCCACAAGGCGTTCGGCGTGCCCAATGACGTGGGCGTGTCGTCGGTCGTGGTGGGCGAGGTCTCGCTGGAGAGCGCGCTGAAGAGCACCGAGGTCCCGAACCTCTTCCTCATGCCGTGCGGCGCCATCCCGCCGAACCCCGCCGAGCTGCTGCACACCGCCGCGTTCCACGAGCTGGTGCGGAAGCTGGGCGAGAAGTTCGACCGGGTGATCCTCGACAGCCCGCCCATCGGCGCCGTGGCGGACGCTGTCGTCCTTTCGGCTCACGTGGACGGCGTGGTGATCGTCCTCAAGGGCGGCGTCACCCACCGCGAGGTCGCCCGCCGCGCGGTGAAGGCCCTGCGGGACGTGAAGGCGAAGCTCTTCGGTGCGGTGCTGAACGACATCAACATCCACGACTCGAAGTACGGGTACGAGTACTACGCGTACAACCGGTACGGGTACTACTACGGGGAGCGAAAAGACGAGGCGGCGTAGGGTTTTGCGCGTCGGCCTGCGGTACGAGTCCGGCGCTGCCACTTGTCATTGTTTCCGGGTTTCAAGTAAGCCTGCACCTATTCAGCGGCGCCGGAACTCTCGGGCGCTGCGGGGGGCTTCTCGAATGACCGGGTACAGAGGTGTCGGCCGCGTGCGCGCGGCGGCGTTGGCGGTGGTGACGGCGGCGGCGGCCCTCGCGGGCTGTACGGCGCCCACGTTCAACGAGGCCGAGCCGCAGCGGCTGGCGGACGTGAAGGTCTCCGATCCGAACTTCGACTTCGGCACCAGCCAGACGGTGCGGCTGGAGCTGACGGCGGCGGAGGGCGCGCAGCCCCAGGCGCTCGAGGTGACCGACAGCGAGGGCCGGCGGCTGATGGATGGCGCGTTCAAGAGCGGCGCCTCCATCGACCTCAAGTTGCCGGTGGGCCGCGCGCAGAGCGTGACGCTGCGGGTCGGTCAGGGTGACGCGGCGACCGAGCGCGTGCTCCAGGTGGATGCGCAGCAGCGCGCGGTGGGTGCGCTGTGATCCGCGCCCTTTTCGTCTGTGCCGGGCTCCTCGCGGTGACCGCGGCCATGGTGCCCGGTCACGCGGTGGCCCAGGGTCTGCCGCACGTGGACTCTGATGCGGACCACGTGAAGGACGACGTGGACGCGGCGCCGTGCGACCCCCACGTCTCCGCGCGCGTGTTCGTGCCGGCGGACCGCACGTGGGGAATGATGATGTTCGAAGACCAGTGGCCCAAGCGCGGGGACTTCGACTTCAACGATGCGGTGATCGCCTGGAACCAGGTGCTCCGCTACAACAGCAACGGCCTGCTCACCGGGCTGCGGATGGAGCTGTCGGTGATGGCGGTGGGCGCGGGCGCTCACAATGGGCTCGCGCTGCGGCTGCCGAACGTGCCGCGCGCGAACGTGACCCACCTCACGTACTCGGTGGCGAACGTGGTCAGCTCGGTCGAGGGCGAGGTCCGGCTGGAGGAGTCGCTGCCGGACGCGACGCTGATCCTCTCCGACGACCTGCACGCGCTCTTCGGGATGACCGGCCAGCGCGAGTGGATCAACACCGATCCCCTGAAGCCCGCGCTGCCGTACGTGGACATCGTCATCGACGTGGGCCTGAACCCCGGGCACGCGCTCTCGGCGGCGGACGCGCCGTTCGACCTCTTCCTCTTCAACAAGGCGCAGGGCACCGAGGTGCACCGTCCGCGCTACCCGGGCACCGCGCTGATGAACGCGGCCCACTACAACACCGCGGACGACGGGTCGGCGCACGCGCGCTGGTTCGTGACGAAGGCGGGCATCCCCTTCGCGCTCGAGTTCCCGGAGCTGACGAACTGGGCGCCGGAAGAGGTCGCCATCGACAAGCTCTACCCGGGCATCGTGCAGTTCGGCCTCTCCAACGGCACGCAGGCGCAGGACTTCTACCGCGCGCTGGAGCCCGGCTTCGCGTACGGGCTCGCGCTGCCGCAGCCGCTCTCCGCACAGACCGCACCGGACGTCTCCTGCTTCGCGCCGGAGCCGGGCGTCTGCGGGCGCGCCACGGGGAAGGGTTCGCTCGCCTCGCCGGTGTGGGACCTCTGCGAGTTCGGCACCGCGTCCGCGGTTCAGGGCAGCGGCGGGATGTGGCGCTGGACCTGCGCGGGCAACTACAGCGACCCCACGAGCTGCAACACGCCGCAGTGGGCCTGCCACCCGAACCTGTGGGCCTCGTGCAGCATCCCCAACGCGAGCCAGGCGGTGCAGTACTGCAACGGCTCCGGCACCGGCTACGGCACCTGCAACGTGGTGGACTGCGCGCCGGGCCACTACCTGAGCGGCAACCAGTGCCTGCCGAAGGTCTGCGTCCCCGGCCAGCTGCGCAGCTGCAACGTGGCGAACGCAAACTGGGCGACCGAGACCTGCGACAACCTCGGCTCGCAGTGGCGGCCCTGCACCGTGCAGAGCTGCGGCAACGGCTTCACGCGCAACGGGAACGCGTGTGTCTCCAACAGCGCGCCGGCCACGCCTTCGGTCGTCTGGCCGAACGCGCCGCAGCTCTACTGCAACGGCACCTGCAGCTGGGACAGCCAGAGCCACTGCGGCCAGGGCGATGCGGACATCTTCTGCCGCCTGCGCTCGGGCAGCGCGATGAACTACGCGCTGAACTTCAGCACCGCCACCGCGCTGCCCGCGGGCGGCTACTCGTGCCCGGGCATCGGCCAGAACCTCGGGTCCCATCCGCAGTACGGCGGCCCGCGCTATTCGGGCGGGAGCGACGTGTGGGTGCAGGCCTCGAGCATCCTCGCCACCCACGGACCGGGCACGGTGATCAACAATGTGACCTGCGCGTTCTAGAGCGCTTTCTGAGAGAAGCCCCGGACTGGCCCTGCCGGTTCGGGGCTTCTGCCTTGCGGGCGGGTGGGCCGGCTACTTCGCCAGGCGACGACGCAGCAGCCGGGCGGCACCGTCCGCGGCGTGGCGAATGGTAGCGACGGGCCCGGTGCAGAGGACGGTGCGCAGCGCGAAGGCGGGGCCCTTCTGCGAGGCGAGGTTCGCTTCGACGAGCTCGGTCTCGGAGAACACGCGCCGCGCGATGGCCGTTCGCCAGCCGCGCCCGGGGAGCTTCGTGAGGACCTCGGGCGGGAGCGGGAGACCGACCGCGTCGTGGGCGCGCTCCAGCGCGGTGTGGACGGCGACGCTCATCCCGGACGCTCGGGCGGCAGAGAGGACTTCGCTCCACTTGAGACGAGAGCCCTCGCGAAGCGCGAGAAGCTTGAGGTCGTAGAGCCAGGAGAGGCGGAGAAACGCGTGCTGCGCGGCGTGGACCGCGAGATAGACGAGCTCGTCTTCGGGTGAGGCGTGGCGCGCGGCGCGTCCTTCAATGGTGAAGGGTCGGGCGCGCGCGAGCAGCGGCTCGGCGGAGAGCTTTCGGCCGAAGCCGAGCGACGGACGGAAGTGCAGCTCCACCGCTCCCGCCTCGCCGGTGAAGCTGAGGTGGTGGTGGTGCTCGAGGTAGTCGCCGTAGCCGGGGTCCTCGATCCGCTGGAGGCCGAGCGACTGCAGCGCCCGTTGCGCCGCGCCGAGGTGCACCTCCTCGACGAGCAGATCCACGTCCGTCGCCGCACGCAGCAGCGGGTCCGGGTAGAGCCGGAGACCGAGGCCGTAGCCCTTCAAGAGCACCGGCGGTGGGACACCCTGCGCGTGCAGCGCGTCGAGCGACCGCAACAGCAGGCCCTTCAAGCGGAGGTTCGTGCCGAGGACGCTGGCCGCGTCGCGTTGCAGCTGCGCGGCGGCTTCGGTGGGCAGGGAAATGTGAGCTTCACCGAGCGCGTGACGGACGAACGCGCTGAGGGCATGGCGGCGCGCGGTGGTGACGAGCTCGATCGCATCCGGTTCGGGGAAGGTCGAGGCACCGTCGGGAACGAGCGCTTCACTGACGCTCTGCGGAGGGCCCGGTACCGCGCGGAGCAGGCGCAGCAGCGGCGGTGAAGCGTCCCTTCGCGTGGACACGCGGCGCTACTTCCTCAGCACCACGAGCCGGAGCGGATCGGCCTCGGCGTGCGCGTGCAGGCGGGCCGCGGTGTCGCCCACCGCGTCGGCGATGAGCTCCAGCGCGAGCTCCTCGTCGCGGTTCACCGCCTCGCGGCCATCCGCCCACGAGACCTCGAGCGTTCCCAGCACGCGTGAACCGGCGCGGACCTCGAAGGCGGAGGCGAGCGGCAGGGCCCCGCCGGCGTCACCGCGGGTCATGCTGAACTGGAACGCGTCCGCGCCGCCGCCACGCTCTTCACCGCCCACGTTGAGCTCCAGCCGCGAGAGGTCGAGCACGTAGGCGAGAGGGCGGAGCGCCTCCCACAGTTCGGAGAGCTTCTGCGAGGCGCGCACGGCGTCGGTGACCTCCTTCACCACCGAGCGCAGCTCCACGTTGCGACGGCGCTGCTCCCCTGCCCCGGCCATCGCCCGGCGCGGGCTGAGGTAGCCGAGCTTGCGCATGAGCACGACGACTACCACCGCGATGCCCGCGAGCAGCAGCGCGCTCTGGGCGCTGTTGGCGAAGGAGAGGCCGAGCGCGGTGAGGCCGAAGAGGCAGCAGAGGCCGTAGAGGACGAGAACGGCGTTGCGATGCGAGAGCTTCAGCCGGCTCATCAGGCGGTGGTGGATGTGCTCCTTGTCCGCCGCGAACATGGGCCGGCCGATCAGCGTGCGCCGGATCATCGCCAGCAGCGTGTCCATGATGGGCAGGCCGAGCGAGATGACGGGCACGAGCATCGCCACCGCGGTGCCGCTCTTGGTGGAGGTGACCACCGAGCTCACCGCGAGCACGAAGCCGAGGAACATGCTCCCGGTGTCGCCCATGAAGATCGACGCCGGGTTGAAGTTGAAGATGAGGAACCCGAGGATCGCCCCGCCGAGCGTGGCCATCATCAGGCTCATCACGAGGTCGCCGCGGCTGATGGCGAGGAGGAAGTTCGTCACCACCGCGAAGAACGCGACCCCCGCCGCCAGGCCGTCGAGCCCGTCGATGAGGTTCATCGCGTTCACCATGCCGATCATCCAGAGCAGCGTGAACGGCAGCGAGAGCACCCCGAGATCGATCTCGAGGCCGAAGGGGTTCGCGAGCAGCTCGATGCGCACGCCGAGCCGGTAGAGGACGAGGCCGACGATGATCTGCACCGCGAGCTTCACCGTGGCGCCGGTGCCGCGAAGGTCGTCGTAGAGCCCGAGCGCTGCGATGGCGAGCCCGCCGCCGAAGAGCCCGAGCACCAGCGGCGTGTTCGTGCGGAAGGCGATGCCCACCCACGAGTCCACCACCAGCAGACCCACCAGCGGCGCGAAGAAGCCGAGCACCATGGCGATGCCGCCGAGCCGCGGCGTGGGCGTGGCGTGCACGCGGCGGCTGCCCAGGCCGCGGTCGAGGAACCCGTGCCGGATCGCGAGGTGACGAACCGCCAGCGTGAGCGAGGCGGTCACCATCAGCGAGATGAGAAAGGCGACGAAGTAGGTGACTGGCATCCGACGCGACTCTCAGCGGCCCTGGGCGGACATCCTCACCGATGCGTGGGCGTCGGGTCCAGCAGCGGCGCCCGAAGCGTTGCGGCGGAGCAGAGAGCGCGCGGTGATGACGGAGGCGATCGTGCCCGCCAGCAGGGCGAGCAGGACGGCACAACGCACGAGCCACTGCAGTGGCCCATGCTCCCAGTAGCCGGGACCGACGCGCACGAAGGTGGCGCGGAAGGGCCATGGCGCGTGACGTTCGCCGCTGCGGAGGTAGAGCCAGGGCTCGGGGAAGAGAAGGTCCGCGTCGGCGAGCACGCGCGCGGGCTGCAGATCGTCGCTGCGCGTGTGCTCCGGCGTCCGGGCCACCTGCTCCCAGTCCGCTTCGCCCAGCGAGAGGCCCTGCGCCGCGATCGCGCTGAGCGGCAGGCCGTCGCGCGAGCGCAACATCACGCCGAAGGAGGGATCGAAGAGCACCCAGCCGAAGCGGCTGTCCCAGACCTCGAAGACGTTGTGGCCGAGGCCTTCGCGCGGCAGCAACTGGACGACCCGCGCGGGTGTCCCGTTGGCCAGCAGCAGCGCCGCGCCGAGCGAGCTGCGCGTGGTGCAGTGACCGGCGACGCCGCCGAAGTGCCGGTTCATGTGACGGGAGGGCTTGAAGTCGTCGTCCACGAACTCGCGCGGCGGTGCGCCGTAGGGGAACGCGCGGGCGAGCAGGTCCGAGACGCAGCGGCCGGCATCGATGCCTCGAGTGCCGGCGCAGCCTTCGTTGAAGCGCTCGCGGAAGGGCGCGAAGAGCGGGTCGGTGGCGAAGCCCGGGTGCCAGAAGCGGATGGCCTCGCCGGAGAGCGCGTGCGACGTGGGAGGCGGGTCGTGGGGAGAGGCGGCGAGACGTGCGCTGTCCACGGGGAGGATGAAGCTCGTGCTGTAGGGCAGCGTGCGCAGGAGGACGAGGCCCATGGCGGCGAGGGCGAAGCAGACGCACGCGGCGACGAGCGGCCGCCTCCAGTTCGCACTTCGGAGGGTCATGCCGCGTCCCGTGCCGCGCGCGCTCGCCGGAGTTCCCGCCAGAGGGCGTCGTAGGCGCGGACGCCGGACTCGAGCGAGAAGTGCCGCTGCGCCGTCTGCACGCAGCGGTCGCGGGTTCGAGGATCTCGGGCGAGCTCGACGAGCTGCAGGACGGCTTCACGCAACGCAGCAGGTGACGAGGTCTCCGGGACCACGACGCCCACGCGGTTCTGCGAGACGATCCGGTCCATGTCGCCCACGCCGGCGTTCACCAGCACCGGCACGCCGCACCCGAGCAGCTCGCCGAGCTTCGTGGGCGCCGAGGCCTTCTTCGAAAACGTCTGCTTGATGAAGAAGACGCCGGCATCGACCTGCGAGAGCCGTGAGGCGACGTCGCGGTGCGCCAGCTCCCTCAGCTCGATCTTCTCCGGCGGGAGGCCGAGCGCGGCAATGCGCTCGCGGATGAAGGCGTGCTCGCCGCGGTTGACGATGAGCAGCCGCGCGTTCGGCTCCAGCGCGAGCAGCTGGCGGAAGCTCTCCAGAACCGGATCGAAGAGGTACCAGGTGCCCACGCTGCCGACGTAGGCGAGCGTGAAGGGTCTTTCGGCTCGCAGCGCTTGCTGGCGCTCGTCCTGCTCGGGCGATGGCGATGGCGTCGACCATGGCGTCGACCTTGGCGTTGGCCGGAACAGCTGCAGGTTGGCGCAGGTAGGGATGACCGCGATGCGCTTTCCCTCGAGGCGCTCCTTTGGGAAGGGAAGGTCCGGCAGCGCCTCGACCCCGGCTTCGGTGAGCGAGACGATCGCGTCCGCCGACTCGAGGAATCGCTTCTCGAACCACTTCGCGGTGCGGAAGAGCCCGGAGCCCTCTGGCCAGATTCCGCCGTCCACGCGCTCGTCGGCCCAGAAGCCGCGCATGTCGAAGAGGAACTTGCGGCCGGTGAGCCGCTTCACCGCGAGCGCGATGACCGAGGGCACGTAGCTGCGCGCGTGCACGAGATCCACGTTGCGCCGCAGCGTGATGAACGTCCCCACGCCGATGCCCACCGCGAGGTCGTACGCGGTCGCGAGCGCGGAGGGACGCTTGTGGTAGCGCAGCGGCGTCCAACTGATGCCGGCCTCCCGCAGCTCGTGAGCGATGCGCTCTCGCTTCGGCACGTCGTTCCAGTCCGCGGCCTTCTCGTAGCTGAGCAGGTGGACGCGGTGCGAGCGCGCGAGCTCGCGGAGGTACTGGAAGACCTGCGACTGCCCGAGCGGCTCGAGGATGCCGTCGTAGGTGACGTAGAGGACCGTCGCGCCCTGCGTGCGGGTCTCGTTGCCAGCCGTGGCGGTCGCCGTCATGGGAGCGCGTCTCTACCCCGTCGCGCGCTGCGCGTCCCGTCCCGCGGTGTGCGCCGCCGTCCTGCCGGAGAGCCAGAGCTCGAGCATGGAGAGGAGCCAGAAGGGACCCGACCAGTCGCGCCGCTTCTCCTGGTGCTCTCGGAACATGCGCTCGACCATTTCGCGGCGAAGGAGCGGATAGAGGCTGGAGCGCGGCGAGACGAGCCGCTCCTCGAGGTGACCCTTGAGCTCTCCGCGGAACCACGCGTTGAGCGGGACGCCGAAGCCCATCTTGCCGCGGCGCTGGATCTCGTCGGGGATGAGGTCACGGAACGCGCGGCGGAGGATCCACTTGGTGGTGCGGCCGCGCAGCTTCATGTGGCCGGGCAGGCGGAAGGCGAAGTCGATCAGCGCGGTGTCGAGGAACGGCGAGCGCGCCTCCAGCGACGCGGCCATCGACGCGCGGTCCATCTTCACGTTGAGGTCGTCGAGGAGGTAGGTGCTCGCGTTGAGGTAGAGCAGCCGGTTGACGAGCCCCGCATCGCGCGCGGCGTGAAGGGGCTCGTCGAAGGAGGCGCCGACCGCGTCGCGCGTGGCGTGCTGGGCGAGGTCCGGCGAGAGGATGTGCGGGAGTTCGTCGAGCTGGAAGTAGCTGTTCCAGGCGCGGAAGCGATCCGGCAGCGGCGTGGCCGCGCGATCGACGAAGCGGCGGGTGCGCTCGAAGAGGCTGCGACCGTTGCCGTTGCCGGGCAGAGGCCGCAGCAGGTTGGAGAGCGTCCCGGTGACGCCGGAGGGCAGGGTCTCCGCGAGCTGTGCGGCAAGGAAGCGCGGGTAGCCGGCGAAGAGCTCGTCGCCGCCGTCGCCGGTGAGCGCGACCTTCACGTGCTGACGGCTCAGGCGGGAGACGATGAACGAGGGGATGGCGGAGGAGTCGCCGTAGGGCTCGTCGTAGTGCCACGCGAGCTTCTCGATCAGCTCGAAGCTCTCCGGCTGGACCTTGAACTCGGTGTGCTCGGTGCCGAAGCGCTTCGCCACCAGCCGCGCGTAGTGCGTCTCGTCGTAGTCCGGCTGGCCCTCGAAGCCGATGCTGAAGGTCTTCACCGGCGCGTCGCGCAGCTGGCTCATCGCGCCGACGACGAGCGTGGAGTCCACGCCGCCAGAGAGGAACGCGCCGAGCGGCACGTCGCTGACGAGTCGCTTGCGGACCGCTTCGAAGAAGAGCTCGCGCAGCTTCAGCTCCGCGTCGCGCGTGGAGAGCGGAGAGAGCGCCTTCAGCTCGTCGGCCCGCGAGTGCTTCGCGATGGGCCAGTCCCAGAAGCGCTGCGGCGGCTGCGCGGCGTTCGCGTCGAAGACCTGCAGCGACGCGGGAGGCAGTCGGCGGATGCGCCGGTAGAAGGTGCCCGGCGTGGGGACGTAGCCGTAGGTCAGGTAGAGCGGGACCGCGGGCTCCCACAGCGACGCGTCCACGTCGCCGTGCGCGAAGATCGCCTTCATCTCCGAGGCGAAGAGGACCTTGCGCCCGTCGTCGTACACGAAGAGCGGCTTCTTGCCGGTGCGGTCGCGGGCGAGGAGGAGCCGGCGCTCGCGTGAGTCCCACAGCGCGAACGCGAACATGCCGTCGAGGCGGCGGAGCGCATCGGTGCCCCACTCGCGCCATGCGTGGAGGATGACCTCCGTGTCCGTCTGCGAGCGGAAGCGGCAGCCGCGGAGGGCGAGCTCTTCGCGGAGGGAGCGGTAGTTGTAGATCTCGCCGTTGAAGACGACCGAGAGCGCGCCGTCCTCGGTGCGCATCGGCTGCGCGCCCGCGTCGCTGAGATCGATGATCGCCAGCCGCCGGTGCGCCAGACCACACGCGCCGAGCGCCAGCGTGCCGCCACCGTCGGGGCCTCGGTGATGAAGGGTCTGCGCCATCCGCTCGAGGACCGGCGCTTCGGCGGCCGATCCGTCGCGATATAGGACTCCGGCGATGCCGCACATGCGCGCGCGACCCTATCCGTGCCTCAGCAGAAGCGGCAAGGCGAGTGGAGGGTGCGCCGAGGCGGGCGTGCCTGCCCACTCGGTACTCGGAAGAGAGGGCGCAGGGCCATTAGGGAGCGCAGTGGGGCGAGTACTTCACCGTCACCGTCTGGCCGGGCTCGGGCGGGAACGCGGGCGAGGTAACCACCGCGCCGCGCACGCTGTCCCACCACCAGAAGGCATTCGGCCCCTCGCGGCCGGGGACCTCGTGCGCGTCGTAGCGCACCTCGATTGGCCGGCGCCGGAGGTCAGGTTCCTCATGCAGAGGGAGGACGTGTGAAGCGAATCCGTGGTGCGTGGGGTCGAGCCATTCGAGGGTCTTTGCCCAGTCCGCCTCGCAGATGCTGTCGCGGACACCGTGATCACCCGCGAAGCGCGCGAGCAGGCCGTCGTCGAGCGTGAAGCCACACTGGCCGGCGCGGGGGATCCACGGCTCGAACCCGCCGATGACGCTGACGCTCAGCTGCCACTCCCACCTCGCTGAGTGGCCATAGGGAACGCGATGACGGATCGCCTCGAGGTGCTCGTAGAAGGTGCCCGGCGAGCTGTCCGGCCCGGCGGTGATGAGGATGATCCGCAGCTCTGAGGAGCCGTCGAGCAGGGTGCTGAACGGGCCGGCGGGACCCGCCTTCTCCAGCACGTCGGTGAGCACAGCCAGAGGATCGCCCCCGCCCTCACGCGCTTCGAGCTGCGAGAGGAGATGCGCGACGTCGTTCTTCACCGAGGGTGCTCGGGCCTCGATCACACCGGGACCAAGAAGGTCTGCGCGCCCTGCCCCGCCGCTGCCGGTCGTGGTGGTGAACGCGAGGCGCCGGTAGCTGGTCGCCTCGGGGTGCGCCACATACGTCAGGAACAGGTTGAGGTTGTCGCGCACCGACTGCAGATGGGGAGCGAGCAACGGCCCGTTGTCGATCACCACCAGCGCGTCCGCACGCGGGGCCTCGGGGATGACGAACGTCTCGGTGATTCGTCGCTCCGGCGTCGCCTCGCCCTCGAGAGTCCACGAGCGCGACACCTCTCCGTTGGCGGAGCCGAGCTTCACCTTGAGCGCCGCCTGGTGCGTGCCCTCGTGGTCCGGCAGGAAGCGAACGCCCAGCCGCAAGACGGCGCCAGGTTCGACGACCGCGCCGCCGAGAGGGATGGCCGGTGACTGCACCAGCACCATCGAGGGCGCAGTCGCTCCTTCGAGCTCGATGCCGAGAACGTTCAACGCCACGTTGCAGCCGTTGATGACGTCGAGGCTCTGACGGGTCGCGCATCCCACCTCACGAGCGGGCAGCTGCAACAGCTCGGGCGCAAGCTGGAGGCAGGAAGGATCTACGCGCTCGGGTAGGGGCGCTCGCCACGCGCGAAGTGGGTCCTCTGAAGGATCGGTCACGTCAGCGCCACACGCGAAGAGGCCCAACGTGATGGCCGCGCTGAAGAGCAGTGGGAGGAGCCGCATGCCTTCACCACCCATCAGCCGCGGTGCTCTTTCCCCTGTGCGCTGGAGCGACCTGCCTGCGCACCTCGCGCGTGCACCGCCCTCCGCACCGCCTCGGCAAAGCCGCGTGCACCGACCTCGGCGGAGTAGCGCGCCTCCACCGTGCGACGTGCTTCCGCGCCCAGCTCCGCACGCAACGACTGCGACTGCGCGAGCCGCTGCAGCGCCGCGACCCACTCCTCGCTGGTGGAGGCCCACAGCCCGTTCTTCTCCGGGGTGACCACCTGCATGTTCGCGCCCACCGGGGAGACGATCACCGGACGTCCCACCGCCATGCACTGAAGCGCCTTCAGCGAGCACTTGCCGCGCGCGAAGGCGTCGTCGGGCAGTGGCATCAGTCCGACGTGGCTCTTCGCGATGTCCGCAGCTTCGGTGGCCGCGCGCCAGGGCACGAACTCGGTGTCGAGACCGGTGATGGGACGCGCGGGAGGACGATCGCAGATGACGCGGAGCCGGGCACGGGTGGGACAGACCTGCGCGAACCGCTCCAGCGCCGGGCGCACCGTCTCGAGGTGCTGCAGCGTGGAGTGCGAGCCGGTCCAGACGATCGTGAAGGGCTCGTGCGCTGCGGGCTCGGGGAAGACCGGATACTCGCCGAGCTCGATGGTGGTGGGGACGATCGAGACGTCGCGCGCGTGCTGCCCCGCCCAGTCCGCGAGGTACGCGTTGCCCACCGTCACCGCGTCCGCCAGCTCGCACAGCCGCGCGGTCTTCTGCGGCCAGCGCAGCTTCGCCACCGCGCCGTTCACCCCGCCGCCGCTGCTCATCCAGATGGCGTCGTCGAAGTCGAGCACGGTGGGGACGCGCAGCCTCGCGAGCAGCTCTTCGTAGATGGGTGGACCGAGCAACGCGGCCTCGCGATAGAGCACCACGCCGTCGTAGCGACGCGAGGCGAGCACAGCGCGCACGCGGCGAAGCATGTCGAAGAGCGTGAAGGCGATCTTCTGCGGGACGTGACCCGGCTGGTAGATGACACGCGTCAGCGGCGCCGACTCGAAGGCGCAGAACTCCAGCGCGATGCCGTGCGTGCGGGACAGGTGCGGCGCCCACTGCTCGAGCCGGTAGCGCTGACCTGGAGAGCGGCCCGGCGCCTTCTGCACCAGCGCGAGCAGTCGAAGCTGACGGCTCATCCGCGCGCTCCTTCGATGGCCTTCACTGCAGCATCGTCAGCGCCAGCGCTCTCCTCTGTTGCAGCAACCCGCGCCACGCTGCGCTTGCGGCTGAACCATCCCACCAGCACGAGGAGGAAGGGCATCACCTGGAGCCGGAAGCGAACGCCCGATCCGAGGTTCTGGTACGAGACGAACCCGTACGCGGCGGCCCAGATGAGGACGAAGAGGATCGCCCAGACGACGAGCGGATCGGCGAGCTCGCGCAGCTTCGTGCGGCGCACCGCGAGGAAGGTCATCACCAGCAGCGCGAGGTTCTCGAGGCCGGCGAAGGTGCCGAACGGGTTGAGCACCTCGCCGGGCAGCGGGCGGAAGAGCGCGGTGAAGGCGCCGATGGGGAGGAACGCGAGCATGCTCCCGAGGCTGTTGAACTCGCTGTCGATTTGCTGCGACGAGCCGCCGTACGCCCAGCTGCGCGAGATGGTGTGGGTGGTGAGGTAGAGGTCCTCGGACGACTCGAGCTGGAACTGCGACTGGAAGCCCGACAGCGCGTAGACGAGGCCGCCGGCGACGAGCGAGAGGAACGCGAGCTTCACCACCGGTGAGCGCACCCTCGCGACGACGAACACACTGAGCGGCGCGAGCATGATCACGCCCATCCAGTTGCGGATGATCATCGCCATCAACACGCCGAGCGCGACGGGCACCAGCCAGCGCAGCCTGCCGCTGAGGTACCAGCGGACCACGCCGAGCACGTAGAGGCAGATGCCGAGCAGCGCGATGGGATCCTTTCCGAGGATGGAGCTCCAGAAGAGGATGCTGGGGAAGAGCGCGAGCCCGTAGAAGAGGCGGAGGTCCTCGCGGCCCATCCACGCAGAGAGCGCGCGGTAGAAGAGGTAGATGGCGACGAGCCCGAGCATCGCGCAGGTCACTTTCAGCGCGTGGTACGAGTCCGGGATGAGCTGCTGCTGCAGCCACGAGAGCTGCAGGATGTTGTGGGTCCCGTTCTCGAGATCGAAGCCCATCCACCGGAAGCCGGGCTCGTTCGGCTCCGAGTAGTAGTAGTAGGCGTCGAGCCCGTAGTTGTACTCGTAGAGCAGCATCGCTCCGAGCGTCACGCCGAGCTTCGCCAGCCACACGAGCACCAGCGGCTTCTTGTGCGACTGCGGCACCGGCCACAGCATGATCGACACCAGCAGCGCCGCGCCCCACGCCACCGCCACGAGATAGTCCCGCTCGATCTCCGGCTGCGGGATGTTGCGGCCCAGTTCTCTCAGCGAGCAGCCGGTGCCCAAAGCCAGCGCGGATGCAGCGGCGACCACGCGCGACCAGCCGGAGCCGGTGAAGAGGGAGGGGCGAGCGGACATGAAGCGCCCCCTTCCTACCACCACGCCGAGCGCCACCGAGGCACAGCCTTCACGGGTCGCATGAGGTGCAGCCGGGCGTGCGTCTCCTCATTGGAGGGCGGGGGCGCAGCGGTATGCTCCGCGCCGTGCGGCCGTTGCGCGTGCTCACCACCATCGAGTCCCTCGGGCGCGGCGGCGCGGAGCAGGCGTTGACCGTGCTCGCTCCGGAGCTCCTGCGGCGCGGCGTGCAGCTGGAGGTGGCCGCGCTCTACGGGCCCTACACGCTCTCCCCATCGCTCGAAGATTCCGGCGTGCGCGTGCACCGGTTGGAGCTGTCGCACCGGTGGAACCTCGCGGAGCTGGCGCTGAAGCTGCGGCTGCTCGCGGGCGTGCGGCCGTTCGACGTGGTGCACGGCCATCTCTTCTTCGGCTACCTGGCGGCGGCGGCCCTCGCGAGGACGGGCGGTGCGCGCGCGGCGGTGGCCACGCTGCACGGGCTCGCCTACGACGCCTACCCCGCGACGACTGCGATGAAGCGCGCGCGACGGCGCTTCGATGCACAGGTGCTGCGGCACGGGTTCGGGCTCGTCACCGCGGTGAGCGCGGCGGTGGCGCGGCACTACGTGTCGAACCTCGGGCTGCCGATGCCGCACGTGCTCGGCAACGCGGTGAGGGTCTCCGCTGAGGTGTCGGAGCTTCCGCGCACCACCGCCCGCGCGTGGCTCGGTGAGCGGTTCGGCATTCCTTCAGCTGCGCTGGCTGTCGTCGTCCCCGCGCGGCTGGTGCGCGAGAAGGGTCACACGCACCTGCTCCACGCGCTCTCGCTCTTGCCTGAGGACCTGCCGCTGCGCGCCGTGCTCCTGGGTGGCGGGCCGCTGCGCGAGGAGCTCGAGGCCGAGGCGCGGCGACGGAACGTCCTGGGCCAGGTGCTCTTCGCCGGCGAGGTCAGCGCGGACGACGTGCAGAGGGCGATGCGTGGCGCGGACGTGGTCGCGCTCCCTTCCGTCTCGGAAGGCCTGCCGATGGTCATCTGCGAGGCCGCGCAACTGGGCTGCGCGCTGCTCGCTACACGCGCGGGTGGGATCCCCGAAGCCGTGGGCGACGAAGGAGGCGCGCTGCTGGTGGAGCCGGGCCCCGCATCTGCAACGGCGCTTGCGGACGGGCTGCAGCGGCTCGCAGGTGACCGCGCATTGCGCGACTCGCTCGGCGCGCGTGCGAAGGCCGCGGCACATCGCTTCACCCCGTCGGTGATCGCGGACGCGTGGCTCGAGCTCTACGCGCGCGTTTCGGGGATGGCTTCTGCGACCGGCAAGGCAGCCGGGGCACGCGACTCCGGACGGGCAGCGTGAGCGCGACCGGGAAGGCGCCGCTGCTCTCCGGCAGGTTGCTCGTCCGCAACACCGTCTGGAACCTCGTCGGCATCGCGCTGCCGCTGGTGGTCGCGCTGTGGGCGGTGCCCCGACTCATTCACGGCATGGGCGCCGAGCGCTTCGGGCTGCTCAGCCTCGTGCTGCTCGCGGTGGGCTACTTCAGCCTCTTCGACCTCGGCGTGGGCCGCGCGCTGACGAAGCTCGTCGCCGAGCGCCTCGCCACCGGTGACACGGCTACGCTCCCCTCGCTCATCCGCACCGCGCTGCTGCTCATGGGCGGCCTGGGCGTCGTCGCCGCGCTGCTCGTCGCTGCGCTCGCGCCGTGGCTCAGCGGCTCCGTGTTCAGCATGTCGGAGTCGCTGCGCGCCGAGGCGCTGTGGACCTTCCTTCTCCTCGCCGGCACCCTCCCCTTCGTCATCTCCTCCGCCGCTTTCACCGGTCTGCTCGAGGCCCATCAGCGCTTCGATCGCATCGCCGCGGTGCGGGTGCCGCTCGGGGTGAGCAACTACGTGGGGCCGGTGCTGCTGCTCGCGTATTCGCAGTCGCTGGTGGTCATCACCGCGTTCCTCTCGGTGACGCGGGTGCTGGCGTGGATCGCCTTCGCCCTGATGTCGCGAGGATCCGCGCGCGCCAGCACGCTCTCATCGCCCGCCTTCGATCGAAGCGCCGTCCGCGCACTGCTCGCGTTCGGGGGCTGGATCACCGTGAGCAACGTCATCGGCCCGGTGATGGTGTACTTCGACCGCTTCCTCATCGGCGCGGCGCTGGACCTCGACGCGGTGGCCTTCTACACGACGCCCTACGAGGTGCTCACGCGGCTGTGGGTGCTGCCCAACGCGCTGATGGGGGTGCTCTTCCCTGCCTTCGCCGCCGCGCTCGCCTCCGACTCATCGCGCGCGGTGCACGTGTTCCGCGTCTCCAACGCCTTCCTCCTCTGCGCGATGGCGGTGCCGGTCGGCCTCTGCGTGCTCTTCGCCGGGGAGGGCCTCACGCTCTGGCTCGGCGCCGACTTCGCCGCGCGCAGTACCGCGGTGGCGCAGTGGCTGGCGGTGGGCGTGTACATCAACTGCGTGGCCCGCCTCCCCTTCGTGGCGGTGCAGGGACATGGACGTCCGGACGTGACCGGCAAGCTCCACTTCGCCGAGGCGCTCGTGTTCGTGCCGTTGCTCTGGGTGCTCGTGCAGCGCTTCGGCATCGTGGGCGCGGCGTTCGGGTGGACGCTGCGGATCGTCGTCGATACCTGCGCGCTCTTCCTCATCAACGCGCGGCTCGTCACCGTCCTGCGGCGCGAGTCGCACCGCGCGCTGTGGAGCGCCCTCGCCGCAACCGCCGCGCTGGGCCTGCTGGCAGTGCCGAATGGGCTGACGCTGAAACTCGTGCTCGCCCTCATGCTGATCGTCGTGAGCGCCCTCTTCTCGCTCCGATTCCTGCGGCTGTCGGGACGAGCGCTACCTTTCATAGGCGGCGGCAAGGCGGAGGAAGTCCGTGGCGCCTGAGGGACCGCGCGTTCACGTCGCGATGGCGACCTACAACGGCGCGCACTTCATCGAGACCCAGCTCCAGAGCTTCGCGCAGCAGACCCGCCCGCCGGATGCCGTGTTCGTGTGCGACGACCGCTCGAGCGACGACACGGTCGAGCGCATCCGCCGCTTCGCCTCCCGTTCACCGTTCCCGGTTCACGTGGTCGTGAACGAGATGAACCTCGGCTTCGCGGCGAACTTCGGACGGGCGCTGTCGCAAGCCTGCGAGAGCGGTGACCTCGTCTTCCTCAGCGACCAGGACGACGCGTGGCACCCGGAGAAGGTCGAGCGCGTGATCGAGGCGTTCCGCGCCGACCCCACCGCTCAGCTCGTCATCCACGACGCGGCGATCACCGACTCGCAGCTGAATGAGACCGGGCTCACGCTGCTCGGGCAAACGCGCAGCGCGGGCTTCTCCGACGACGCCTTCATCACCGGCGCCTGCACCGCGGTGCGCACCGGCCTGCTCTCGGTGGCGCTTCCCATCCCCGCGCCCCACCACACGCACGACGGCTGGCTGCATCTGATCGCGCGGCTGCTCGGCGTGCGCCGGATCCTTCCGGACACGTTGATGCGCTACCGCCGCCACGGCGCGACGACCTCCGGTTGGGTCACGAGCAGCACCGAGCGCGCGCGGCCGTGGCACGTGCTCCGCCGGGTGCTCGCGCCAGCGAACCTCCGGCAAGACCCGAGGAGGGCCTGTCACACGCGACTGGAGCAGGAGCGGGTCCTCGCCGAGCGCCTGGAGTCTCGCGCCGCGGAGATCGAAGCGGGGCTGGGTGTCGCTCCGGACGTTCGGCTCGCGGCGCTGGCTCGGGTTCTCCAGGCCCGGCAGGCGAACGAAGCCCGGCTCCGCGTGCTCGAGCGCCCGCTTCCCTTTCGCGCCCTCTCCGCGCTGCAGCTCTACCGCGCCGGCGGCTACCGCCACTTCGAGGGCTGGAAGAGTCTGGCCAAGGACGTGGTGCGGTGAGCGTGCCCGACCGGCAAGCGAACGGGGCGGGTCAGGTCACACCCGTGCTGGCAGGGGACGTCACACAGGAGTAGGTGGAGGGCAAGTGAGCGACCTATGACTGGGGGACCTATGACTGAACGCATCGCCGTGATCGGGCTCGGGTACGTGGGATTGCCCGTCGCCCTTGCGCTGTCGAAGAAGTTTCCGACGGTCGGCTTCGACATCCACGCGGAGAAGGTCGCCGAGCTGAAGCGCGGCCACGACCGCAACGGCGAGCTCACCGCCGAAGAGCTCACCGGCGTGCCGCTTCATTACTCCTCCGACCCCGCGGACCTGAAGGACATCACCTTCTTCGTCGTGGCGGTGCCCACGCCGATCGACCGCAACAACGTCCCGGACCTCACGCCCGTCATCAAGGCGAGCGAGACCGTGGGCCGCGCGCTGAAGCCGGGCGCGGTGGTGGTGTACGAGTCCACCGTCTATCCCGGCGTCACCGAGGACATCTGCGGTCCGCTGCTCGCGCGCGTGTCGGGGCTCGAGCGTTCGCAGTTCAAGCTCGGCTACTCGCCGGAGCGCATCAACCCGGGCGACCGCGAGCACACGCTGGAGCGCATCACCAAGGTCGTCTCAGGCGAGGACGCGCAGACGCTGGACCGCGTGGCGAGCGTGTACGGCGCGATCATCGACGCCGGCGTGCACCGCGCCTCCAGCATCAAGGTCGCCGAGGCCGCGAAGGTGATCGAGAACACGCAGCGCGACCTCAACATCGCGCTGATGAACGAGCTCGCGCTCATCTTCGACCGCATGGGCATCCGCACCAGCGAGGTGCTCGCCGCAGCCGGCACGAAATGGAACTTCCTCAAGTTCACGCCGGGCCTCGTCGGCGGTCACTGCATCGGCGTCGATCCCTACTACCTGACGACGAAGGCGGAGGAGCTCGGCTACCAGCCGCAGGTCATCCTCGCCGGGCGCCGCATCAACAACAGCATGGGCTCCTACATCGCCCAGCGGTTGGTGAAGCTGCTCATCCACGCCGGCATCTCGGTGCGCGGCGCGAAGGTGGGCGTGCTCGGGCTGACCTTCAAGGAGAACGTCTCCGACCTGCGCAACAGCAAGGTCCCGGACATCGTCACCGAGCTGCGCGAGTTCGGCATCGAAGCGCTGGTGCACGACCCGCTGGGCAATCCGCACGAGGCCGAGGAGGAGTACGGCCTTCGCCTCTCGCCGATCGACGCGATGAAGGATCTCGACGCGATGGTGCTGGCGGTGTCGCACCGCGCCTATCTCCAGATGCCGCGCGCGGACCTGCTCGGGCGCGTGCGCGACGGCGGCGTCTTCGTGGACGTGAAGAGCGCCCTTCAGCCCTCCGAGATGGAGCGCGGCATCACCTATTGGAGCCTGTGATGGCCTCGCCCTCGACGCCCTTTGATGAGCTCCAGTCGAGGCTGCGCGCATCGCCGAAGCGCTGGCTCGTCACCGGCGGCGCAGGCTTCATCGGCAGCAACCTCGTGGAACGGCTGCTCCGGCTCGGGCAGTCGGTGACGGTGCTCGACAACCTCTCCACCGGCTACCTGAAGAACCTCGAGG
Organism: Pseudomonadota bacterium; assembly: GCA_023423535.1. Taxonomy (GTDB): domain Bacteria; phylum Myxococcota; class Myxococcia; order Myxococcales; family Myxococcaceae; genus JAFAFL01. Next base: position 95,524 of record JAFAFL010000057.1, on the reverse strand, counting down.
CGGTGCGCGCGAGCGTGGGTGAGGAGTCCGCGGCACGGCTGCGCTTCGTCCAGGGCGACATCCGCGATCCGGCCGTCTGCCACAAGGCGTGCGAAGGCGCGGAGCTCGTGCTGCACCAGGCGGCGCTGGGGTCGGTGCCGCGCTCGTTGAAGGACCCGCTGACCTCTCACCTGGTGAACGTGGACGGCACGCTGCACATGCTCCTCGCCGCGCGCGACGCGAAGGTGCAGCGCTTCGTCTATGCGAGCTCCTCCTCGGTGTACGGCGATCACCCGGGCCTGCCGAAGGTGGAGGCGAGCATCGGCCGGCCGCTGTCGCCCTACGCGGTGACGAAGCGCGTGGACGAGCTCTACGCGCAGAACTTCCTCCACGCCTACGGGCTGGAGACGATCGGCCTGCGCTACTTCAACGTCTTCGGCCGCAGACAGGATCCGAACGGGCCGTACGCCGCGGTGATCCCCAAGTGGATCGACTCGCTCCTGCGCGGCGAGGAGTGCCTCATCAACGGCGACGGCGAGACGAGCCGCGACTTCTGCTTCATCGACAACGTGGTGCAGGCGAACCTCCTCGCTGCCTGTGCGCCGGCAGGCAGCGAAGCGGTGGGCGAGGTCTTCAACATCGCGTTCGGCGAGCGCACCACGCTGACGGAGCTCCACGGAATGCTGCGCGCGCGGCTCGAGGCCCGGGACGTCTCCACGCTGCCTCCGCGCTATCAGGACTTCCGCGCGGGCGACGTGCGGCACTCGCTGGCGGACACGTCGAAGGCGCAGCGGCTGCTCGGATACCGGCCCACGCACTCGGTGGCGAAGGGGCTCGACGAGACGATGGACTGGTACGTGGCGCAGGCCCGCACGGCGTGACGACGGCGAAGGGCGTGGAGACCGGACGCGCGAAGAAGCTCCTCTTCGTCATCAACAACCCGGACTTCTTCCTCTCACACCGCCTGCCCATCGCCGAGGCAGCGCGCAGGGCGGGGCTGGCGGTGGAGATCGCCGCGCCCGAACGCCCGAGCGCGGAGACGATCAGACAGCTCGGGTTCCGCTTCCATCCCCTGCCGCTGACTCGCAGCAGCGCCGCGCCCCTCAGCGAGGCCCGCGCGCTGCTCGCACTGGTGAGGCTCTTCCGGCGCGAGCGCCCGGACATCGTCCACCTCGTCACCATCAAGCCGGTCATCTACGGGAGCCTCGCCGCGCAGGTCGCGCGCGTTCCCCGCGTGGTCGGCGCGCTGAGCGGGCTCGGCTACGTGTTCATCGCCCAGGGCGCCGCCGCGTCGGTGCGACGAAGGCTGGTGGAGGTCGCGTACCGGCTCGCGTTCGGACACCGCAACAAGCGGGTCATCTTCCAGAACCCCGACGACCGCGCGCAGTTCGTTGCACGCAAGCTGCTCGACGAGCGCGACACGGTGCTCATCCGCGGCTCGGGCGTGGACCTCTCGCAGTTCAAAGGAACTCCAGAGCCTGACGCGCACCCGCCCGTCGTCCTCTTCGCCTCGCGCCTGCTCCTCGACAAGGGCGTGGCCGAGTTCGCCGAGGCCTCTCGCCTCCTCCGCGGTCGCGGCGTCAAAGCGCGCTTCGTGCTGGTGGGCGATCTCGATCCCGGCAACCCGACCTCGCTGCCGAGGAAGCAGCTCCACGGGTGGCTCGCGGAGGGACTGGTCGAGTGGTGGGGCCACCGCAGCGGCGCCGAGATGCCTGCCGTCTTCGCGCAGTCGCACATCGTGTGTCTGCCCTCCTACCGCGAGGGCCTGCCGAAGGTGCTCATCGAGGCCGCCGCCGCGGGCCGGCCCATCGTCACCTCCGACGTGCCCGGCTGTCGCGAGGTCGTGGCGCACGGAGACAACGGACTGCTCGCGCCGGCGCGTGATGCACGTGCCCTGGCCGACGCGATCGAGCGCCTGGTGAAAGACCCCGCGCTGCGCCGCCGCATGGGACAGCGAGGCCGCCAGCGCGCCGAAAGTGAGTTCTCCATCGAGCGCGTGATTGCGCAGACGCTCGCGCTGTATGACGGGAACGAATGACCGTCGGCAGCGAAAGGGTCTCCCAGTGCCCGGTGTGTGGCGCCCGCGAGCGCACGCTCCTCTTCCACGCGCTCACCGACGAGGTCCTCGGCGCGGCGCCCGGCACCTGGGACCTTCAGCAGTGTTCCGCCTGCGAGGCCGGCTATCTCGATCCGCGCCCGGACGCGGAGACGCTCGCGCTCGCCTATCGCGGCTACCACACGCACGGTGGCCCCGAGAGTGGCGCTGAGCCACCCGCGGCGGGGCGCATCGGCCGGCTTCGTCGCGCGATCGGGAACGGCTATCGCAACGCCCGCTACGGCACGAAGCGCACGCCCTCCACACGGGTCGGCGCGCTGGTCACGCCGCTCATCCCCGGCTTCCGCCGCAACATCGACGTCGTGTTCCGCCACCTGCCGAAGGCATGGCCCGGCGCGCGGTTGCTCGACGTGGGTTTCGGCAGCGGCAGCTTCCTCGTCGCCGCGCGCGAGATGGGCTGGCAGGTCGCGGGCGTGGACACCGACCCGGAGGTCATCGGCTCCGCGCGCGCGGCCGGGCTCGACGTGCGACAGGGCGGCATCGAGGCCTTCTCCGACGGGGCCTCACACGAGAGCTTCGACGTCATCACGCTGAGCCACGTCATCGAGCACGTGCCCGATCCGATCGACGTGCTCACCCGCGCGCACGCGCTGCTGCGACCGGGCGGAAGGCTGTGGCTCGCGACCCCGAACCTCGACAGCTTCGGGCGCCGCTGGTTCGGCAGGCACTGGCGAGGACTCGAAGCGCCGCGACACCTCGTGCTCTTCGGACCGAAGGCGATGGACACCGCGCTCCGCCGCAGCGGCTTCCGCAACGTCACCCACCTCCCCCGCCCTGACGCGTCGGCGAACATGTTCTCGGTGAGCCGCGAGCTGCGCACACGTCATGCCCGAACCGCGAACGCCTTCACGGCGCGCGGCGACGCGAAGCTCTCGCCCCTCTTCACCGCGGCCGCCACCCTGCAACCGGCCCACGCCGAGTTCCTCACCCTCATCGCGCGCAAGGAGTAGCGCCGCCCATGGCCACGTCCACCACTGCAACCACCGACGCCGCGATCACGCTCGAGCGCATGGACGGCGCGGTCCACTACAACGCCTGGCTGGCGGAGAAGTTCAACGCGCACCTCGGCAGCCGCGTGCTGGAGGTGGGCGCGGGCACCGGCACCATCACCGCGCGCATCGCTCCCGGACGTGAGCGCGTGGTCGCGCTGGAGCTCGAGCAGTCCTACGTGGACAAGCTCGCGGATCGCTTCCGGGACATGCCCAACGTGCGTCCCTATCTGGCGGACGTGGCGCTCGCGGACTGGCCGGGCCTGAAGGAGGAGCGCATCGACAGCATCCTCCTCTCCAACGTGCTCGAGCACATCCCCGACGACGCGGGCGCCGTCCGCCGCTTCCGCGAGCTGCTGCCGAAGGGTGGCGCGCTGGTCATCTTCGTGCCCGCGCACCAGTGGCTCTTCGGCTCGCTCGACGAGGCGGTCGGTCATCACCGCCGCTACACGCCGAAGACGCTGCGCCGCGTGCTCGAGAGCAACGGGTTCGAGGTGCCGCACCTCGAGTGGATGAACCTCGTCGGCATCCCCGGCTGGTTCCTCAACGCGCGGGTGCTCAAGCGCCGGACGATGCCTCCCTTCCAGCTGAAGGTGTACGACACCGTCGCGCCCCTCATCGCGCGCGCCGAGTCGGTGGTGCGGCTGCCGGTGGGCCTCAGCCTCTTCACCGTCGCCCGGGCGCGCTGACGGACCAGACGCGGTGCGCCCGAGCGCCGCGCCGCGTGTTATCAACCGCGCGTGTCCGCCTCCCCCGCGAGGCCGCGCTGGGTCTCCATCGCCCTCTACGCGCCGGTCGTCGCCCTCTACGTTCTCGCGTTCCCCTACCACCCCGGCCTCCGCTCGCCGAACGAGCTGTGCCGGCTGTGGCAGACGCGGGCGATCGCGGACTACGGCGAGCTGGAGATCAACGCGGTCATCCGCGACCACGGCTACGTGGGCGATCTCTCGGTGAAGGACGGGCGCTACTACCCGTCGAAGGCGCCGCTGCTCTCGGTCGCCGCGGTGCCGGTGTACGAGGTCCTCTCCGCGGTCGGCGGCGGCGGCAAGCACGCGGTCCCAGAGCTCCCGCTCATCTACTGGCACCGGCTCTTCCTCACCGTTCTGCCCACGCTGCTGATGCTCGTGCTCGTGCGGCGGTTCCTCGGCGCGTACCTCTCGCCGCTGCTCGCGGATGGACTGACCGTCACCTACGCGTTGGGCACGCTGGCCTTCAGCTACTCGCTGCTCTTCATGAGCCACCAGCCCACCGCGGTGCTCGCCTTCGCCGCGTTCTACGTGTTGTGGCGCGCGCTGCGGGAGGCACCGGCGACCGCCCCGCTCGACCGCGCGAGGGTGCTGCGCTTCGTCGGCGCGGGTGCGCTCTGCGGCCTCACCGTCGCGGCCGAGTACACCGGCGCATTGGCGGTGGCGGGTGTGGTGCTCTACGGAGTCCTCGCCGTCCTCCGAGACAACGGCGCTCCACTGCGCGCGCGGCTCAATCGGCTCGGCATTGCGCTGGCGCTGGCAACGGTCGGTGCGCTCCCATTCGTGCTCGGGCTGATGGCGTACCACCAGGCCGTGTTCGGGCACCCGCTGCACTCCGGCTACAAGTACCTCAACGACGCCGCGTACCAGGGCTGGCACGTGGGCGGGTTTCTCGGCATCCGCTATCCGGATCCGCGCGCCTTCGCCCTCTCCTTCTTCTCGCCGCTGCGAGGCCTGTTCGCGCTCTCGCCGGTGCTGCTGCTGGCGATCCCCGGCGTGCTCTCGCTGCGCCGTCTGCGCGAAGGTGGTGACCGCGCGCTCTTCCCCTCCACCGTCGTGCTGCTGCTCGCGTACGCGTACTTCACCTCGTCGTTCTCGTACGAGTCCTGGGGCTGGACCACTGGGCCGCGCCATCTCACCGCGCTGGTGCCATTCCTCCTCCTGCCGCTCGGGCTGTGGCTGCAGTCGATGCACGCACGGTCGGAAGACAAGGGCTCCGCGCGAGTGCTCGCAGGTGTGGGCGCGGGACTCGGCGCGGCATCGGTCATCGCCACCGGGATGCCAACGTTCGTGAACTACATCCCCGATTCGGTGAGCAACCCTCTGTTCGCGCTCGCCATCCCGCTGCTGCGCGAGGGCTACCCGCCGCCGACCCTGCCCGGCCTGCTGACCGGCGCTCACGTCTTCTTCGGATGGGTGCTGGTGGTGCTGCTTCTCGTCGCGGCGGTTGGCGTCTTCATCGCGCTGCTGCCACGCACGGCCGCGCCGGGTACCCCGACGCACGGAACGACGGTGGCCGCGGGCTTCGGCGTGATCACCCTCGCGCTCTTCCTCGGCCTACTCGCGCTCTCGACCGAACACGATCGCGACGACGAGGGCGCGCGCAAGCACCTGCGCAGTGTGTGGCTCGTCGCGCCTGGTCGCTCGCCGCAATTCTGGCCGTGAGGTCCGAACGATGAAGGTCTCCGCCGGGACGCTCCTTCACCGCACGCGCGACGACGCCGTTGAGGTGATGATCGTGAAGCCCTCCGGCGTGGCCTCGCGCTTCGGCTGGAGCATCCCCAAGGGCCTCGTCGACGAGGGCGAGTCGCTCGAGGAGGCCGCGCGCCGGGAGACGAGAGAAGAGACCGGCGTCGAGGCGGGCCCGCTGACGCTCCTCGGGTTCATCGACTTACGTGAAGAGCCGCAAGCGCGTGCACTGCTTCACCGGCGAGGCACCGTCCGACGCGGAGCCGCGCAAGGGGGAGATCTCCGAAGCACGCTTCGTCCCGCTCGACGAGGCACGGCGTCTGCTCCATCCGGATCAGCGGGCCTTCATCGATCAGTTGAAGAGGCAGCTCGGTCTGGGCTGAGCTGTCGCTAGCGCCCGGCGCGTCGCACCAGCACCGTCAGCTCCCGATCCAGCGACGCGGCGAAGCGCTGCTTGTCCTGAGGCCCGAAGCCCTTCGGTCCACCGGTGACCACGCCTCCCTCACGCAGGTCCTGCATGAAGTTCCGCAGCGACAGCCGCTCGTCGATGTTCTCCGGCGTGAAGGGTTCTCCGCGCACGTCGAGCACGACCACGCCCTTCTTCACCAGCGCCGCGGCCAGCGGGATGTCCTGCGTCACCGCGAGGTCACCCGCCTGCGCGTGCTCGGCCACGTACGCGTCCGCCACGTCGAGCCCCTTCGCCACCTGCACGAACGAGAGCAACTCCGAGCGCGGCAGCTCGATGCGCTTGTTCGCGACGAAGACCGTCGGAATCGCGAGCCGCTGCGCCGCGCGGAGGATGATGTCCTTGATCGCGGAAGGGCAGGCGTCGGCGTCGATCCACATTCGCATCCGCCGAAGCTACCAGCGGAAAGAGCCGCGTCAGCTCGGCCGGCGAAGCCCGAGCCGCGACATGCGGTACACCACGGTTCGCCTGGGCAGCCCCAGCTCGCGCGCGGTCTGGCTCACGTTCCAGCGCGTGCGCGCCAGCGTGGCCAGCAGCACGTCCTTCTCCGCCGTGCGCAGCGTCCGGCGAAGGTCCGGTTCGTCGCGTCGCAGCCGTCCGCCAGTGGCCCTTCCCGCTAGCGCTTCGTCCGGCAGGTTCTCCGCGCGGATCTCGTCGGACTCCGCACCGAGCGCCGCGAGCCACACCGCGTTCTGCAGTGCCCTCACGTTGCCCGGCCACTGCCGTTCACGCAGCGCCTCTCTCGCCTCCTCACCGAAGGCGAGGCTTCGCCGCCCGAGCCAGCGCCGCGCACCCTCGAGCGTCCGCTGTGCCAGCGGGAGGATCTCCGCCGTGCGGTCTCTCAGCGCGGGCACCGGCACCCACGACGCGTCTCCACGCCACTGACTTGCGGAGGCATGCACCGAGCTCGCGGCCTCCACCGTCAGGCAACCGCCCTTCTCGATCACGCGCGCCATCGTCTCCGGATCGAGCGACTCCGCGCTCCGCACGAGCAGCGGTCCTTCCTCCCGCAACGCTTCATCGATCGGCTGCAGACCGCGACGCGCATCGACGAGCCGCACCGGACCGTTCGCGCTCCGAAGCCGCAACAGCCGCCTCGCCCACAGGCCGCGTCCCGTACCCCGCTCGCCCTCGAAGATGACGGGTCGCGCCCGTCCCTCCCTTCCCGCGCGATCGATCCAGGCCGCGAGCCGTACCATCGCCCCGTCCAGCGCCACCGGCTCCTCCGGCCAACGCGCGAAGGCCTCACCCACGAGCCGCGCCAGCGCCGCCTCGCGCAGCTCGTCCGCGGTCATCCCATCCTCACCGGCGACCGCCAGGCCCACGCGCACGTCAGGACCGGCGAGCCCTTCGAACGCAGGCACGAAGCCCACGCCCTCCCACGTCTCGGCACCCACCTGCGCGAAAAGCCAGCGCGGCCACAGCGCGAGCAGCCGCTCCTCCACCTCACGCTGCGGCGCATGCACCAAGGCGTACGCGACCTCTTCGCCCTGACGCGCGAGCGCCTCGACGAGCCGCGCCTCCAGGTCCGGCCGCGAGCACAGCTCGCGCACCGCGTTCGGCACCGGCTCCGACCTCGCGAGCACCACCGCCTCGCACGCGCCCACCCGCAGCAGATCCCCGGGCCGCAGCTCCGTCTCACCCGCCAGCTGCACGTCGTTGAGGAAGGCGTTCGCGCGACGATCCGCGGAGAGCTCGAGCCTCGCGCCCTCTGCCGCGCGCAGCCGGACCGACGCGCCCTCCGCCAACGCCACGGCGCCGCCCGGAGCCACGGTCACCACCCGTGCTCCCACCTCTTCCCACACCCAGAGCTGCCAGGCGCGAACGGCGTTCATCGGCGCGCACCGTACCACCACGCTCTCGGCTGACACCGAGCGGGCAGGCGCACACCGGCACACTTCTCTGCGACGCGCGCGCAGGTGCCGCTAGAGTCGCGCCAACATTTGAAGGTTCGACGCGCGCCGCCGTCCGACCGCGCCGACTGCATCCCTGGGAGATCCCATGACCCTCAAGTCGCTCTCGCTGTCCGCCGCTTTTGCCCTCTCTCTCGCCGCCGCGCCCGCCTTCGCCGACGACAGCGCCGACCTCTGGAAGGCCAAGTGCCGCAGCTGCCACGGCGCCGACGGCAAGGCGGACACGAAGGAAGGCAAGAAGCACCAGATCGACGACATCAGCACCGAGGCGTGGCAGTCGCGGCACTCGGACGAGAAGATCCGCAAGGCGATCGCCGACGGCGTCCCGGACACGAAGATGAAGGCCTACAAGGAGACCCTCTCCGAGGCCGAGATCGACGGCCTCGTGAAGCACATCCGCACCTTCAAGAAGTAGCCCTCGCGGTCCAGGTGAATAGCGGCCGCCCGCGCGCGTCGGAGCGGCTGCGTACCGAAGGAGCCTTCCATGAAGAACGCCGTCGTCCTCGCCCTGTTCGTGCTCTCTCTCGTGGGTGTCGCCGTCACCATCGACGCAACGGTCGAAGAGCGCCCGGTCGAGCAGGCCTTCGTGCAGCCGGACAGGGACTCCGACGACCTGGAGAACCGCAAGCGCAAGAAGCGCGACGGGGGACGCGGCGAGGAGGACGAGGAGGAGCTGCGCCTCGCCCTCACCGTCCTCGAGAGCGCCGCTCCCCGCTCCCTGTAGCTACGGGTACCAGACCTTCAGCGCGCCGCCTTCGAGGTAGAGCACCGCGCTGTGCGACCCGAGCCTCACCGGCCTGAACCGCGTGGCGTTCGCGCTCTGCGGCACCTGTCCCAGCACCGTCCACGGCGCGCCGCAGGAGCTCGAGAGATCCTTCCGCACGAGCTCCACGTTGCCCAGGCCCGTGCGCCGCGCGCCGAGGATCCGGTTCCCGTCGTACTTCGGCGCCACCACCAGCTCCGTCCCCAGCGGGTGCGACGCGGTGGAGACGCCGGGCTGGCTGCAGAAGCCGCTCGTGCATCCCGGCCAGGTCACGCCGTAGCAGCTCTCGTTGAGGAAGCCGCCGGCGGTCGGATAGACCGCGACGATCCGCATCGGCGCCGCCGCGAGCGACATCCGGCTCACGTCCCCATCAGTCGAGCCCAGCTGCACCGCGCCGTCGAACGAGCAGGAGGAGTTGCCCGCAGCGCACACGCAGGAGCGCGCGTTGAGGTGCATCGTCGGCTGCGCCTGCGTCCCGCCGATGCCCAGCGCCGCCCAGAGGTTCTCGTGCGCGTGGCCGACCTTCTGCGGCACCGCGAGGCCGGTGTGGATCGACGGCATGTTTGCGCGCGCGAACTGCCCGGTGACCCTCGACACGAAGCCCACCCGTCCGGCGTTCTGCGGATCCGCGCAGCCGCGCGGCACCGGCACGAGCAGCTCGTCACCGCGCGCTTCGTAGGTGGCCGCGCCCGCCGAGTACCAGCCGCCGAGGCTCGCGGGGTTGCCGCCGTAGTCGAACGAGAGCTGCCAGCCGCCCACGCGATCCGCGGCGAGGCCGTTGAGCGAGCGCGCCGCGTTGACCTGCAGCTTCGTCTGCGTGCCCGCCGGCTGATCCGGCGCGCGCTGCACGAGCATCCCCAGCACGGGATCGACGGAGAAGAGCCGGTAGGTGCCCTGGGTGCCGCCGGAGACCTCCACCGCCAACGTGACCACGCCGTCCTCGTCCGCGGTCGCGTCGAAGCGCAACACGTTCGTCAGCAGCGTGGTTCCGGAAGCGGGGATGTTCGGCTCGGTGTGGAAGGTGCGCGTGCTCTGGGCGACCGGGTTGCCGGACAGGTCGGTCACCGAGCCCGCCGCGAGTACCGCCGTATAGACGGTGTCGCCGCGCAGGCCGGGCACGGTGAAGAGGTTGTTCGTCAGCGTGCCCGTCGCGCCGGTCGGGTTCGGCGAGAGCGTGACGATCGCGCCTGCGCCACCACCGGCCGGCACCACCGGCTCGCTGAACTGCAGCGTGAGCGCGCGCGGCTGCATGCGGCCGTTGTTCGCGTGCGACCACTGCGCGACCGCCGGCGCCACCACGTCCACCGTGAAGTACGTCTGCGCGAGGCTCTCGTTGCCGAAGGAGTCCACCGCGCGGAGAAACACGTCGTAGCGCGTGCCGTCGTCGCTCGCCGAGGTCGTCACCGGAAGCTGGTCCACCGTCACCGGCGTCCACGGCGCACTGTTCGACGCGCGGGCGCTACGAGCCGGCGCGGGATCTCCATCGCTCACCGTCCAGCTCGTCATCACCTGCGTCTGACCCGCGAGGGTGCTCGCGTTGAACTGCGTGGCGGGCGCGGGCGTGATGCCGCCGATCTGCGGGGGCACCCGATCCACCAGCACGTCGAGCGGAACAGTGGTCACGTTCCCGAAGCTGTCCTTCACCACGACCTTCGCCCGGTGGAGCACGTGGTCCTCCATCGCGAGCGGCACGGTGACTGCTCGCTCGTTGCCGGTGCCGGTCATCGCGCGCGGCGCCTCGCCGTCGTCGAAGTCGAAGCGGGTATCGAGGAAGAAGGCGTCCTCGTCGTCCTGCACCGACACGCGCACGGTGAGCTCGTCCTGATTCGGTCCTCCAGCGCGGAGGGGTCCGCTGCCCTGCGGTTGCGGCTCGAGCACCGTCACCACCGGCGGCCGCGTATCCACGTTGAGCTGATGGCTCCCGCTGCAGAGGTTTCCGTGCGGATCCGTCACCTCCACCAGCGCGTTGATGCGGGAGACGAAGTCGCGTGGAACCGCCCACTCGTAGTGCAGCTCCTCGCCCACGACCGTGCCGTCCGCCCACGTTGCGCCGTCGTCCACCGACACGCGTCCGGCGGCGACGCCCGAGCCGTCCTTCGCCTCGAAGCGCAGCACCGTCGTCTCCGTCGCGCCACCGACCATCGTGTTCGTGGGGAAGAGGATGTCGCAGCGCGGCTTCAGCGTGTCCACGCGCAGGGAGCGCTGCGCCACCGTCTCGCGACCCGCGGCATCCACCACCCGAACGCGCAGGGTGAAGACGACGCCGTCGTAGGACGGCGTGTCGGGCGCGTACGTCCAGGTGCCGTCTTCGAGCTGCGCTGACGGTTGGAAGCTCTCGTCGGAGGGAAGGTGCGTCGCCTCCACCTTCGCGATCGCGCTCTCGCCCTCTTCGACGCGGAAGATCACCAGCCAGGGCTCGATCGAGAGCGTCTCGCCCTCGGCGGGACTGAGGAAGGTCACCTTCGCTGCGCCGGGGACCTCGCCTTCGCATTCGCCGCGAGCGGGATCACATTGCGGTTCCGGCGTCTCACACTGACCGGTCGCCGGATCACACGGCGTCGCCACCGGCGGCGACACGTTGCAGGCCGCGAGCACCGAAACGGTTGCCACGCAGAGAAGCGCGAGCGGATTCCTTCGCCACATGCCATCCTCCCTTCTTCATGGGGGAGCGCGATTTACGGGTTGGGTCGGTACGCTACCCCACCTCTTTGTCCGCGCCACTCGCCGGGCTTAGCATCGTGACGACTACATGAAAGGAAACGGCGCGCTCTCACTCGCGGTCCTGCTCAGCGCGACACTGGCCTCCGCCGATCCGCGTGTGGGTGTGGTGGGTGCCGGCGCCTGTCGCGATGCGGATCTCGCTGCGGCGGTGCGCGGCCTCTCGGTGCCGCTCTCACGCGAAAGCTCGGTGAGGCTCGTACCGGAGGAGGCGCTCTTCGCGCGGCTCGGCAGAGGTCCCGCGCGTTCACCCGACGAGTTGGCGCGAGGACTCGAAGCGGCGCGGCAGCTCTTTCTCGCGGGCCGTCATGTGGAGGCGCTCGGGCAGCTCGAGACGTTGCAGGCGGAGATCTCGCGGCTCGCTCCGGGCGCTCAGCGCTGGAGCCTGTGGTCGTCCGCCGCCGTGCTGGAGGGCGTGGTCCGCACGCGCGTGAAGGGGAGCACCGATCCGGAGGACGCGTTCTTTCGCGTGTTGCGCCTCGACCCGGGCCTGCAGCTGGAGCGCGACGACTACGGCCCGGCGACGATCGCGCGGTTCGAGCGCGTGCGCGTGGAGGTGCAGAAGTCGAAGCGCGCACCCCTGCGGGTGAAGTCGCAGCCGCCCGGCGCGGACGTGTTTCTCGACGGCCGCCGCGTCGGCGCCACGCCCTACAGCGGTGAGCACGTGCCCGGGCGCTATCAATTGGTGGTGGCGAAGGGCGAGAACGTCTCGTTGCCGAGAAGGGTCGACGTGGGTCCCGCGACGGTGCAGGTGGACCTGCGCTTCGAGAGCACGGTGGAGACCGCGCTGATGCCGTGCCTCGCGCAGGAGAGCGACGAAGCGGTGCGGCTGGGGACGGCGGTGAGGCTCGGTGCGGCGCTGGAGCTGGATCAGCTCGTCGTCCTCCGCATCGAACGCGGAGACGCGGGACCGACCTGGCTGTCCGCCACCGTGGTGGACATCCCCGAGGGCCGCAAGGTGCGCGACGGCGGGCTCGGTCTCGGGCCAAAGGGCGTGGGCGAGGCGGAGCTGCTGAAGCTCGCGAAGTTCGTGGCCACGGGGGAGAACGCAGAGCTTGCCGCGCTGCCTGTCGCGCCCGTGCAGCCGCCGGTGGTGGAGCCGCCAGCGGTCGCTCTGACGAACGACGAGGCCTCGGAGCGGTGGCGACGGCCCGCCGGGCAGATCACGACCGCCGCCGGCAGCGCGGTGCTCATCGCGGGCGCGGTGATGACGGGTCTCGGGGTGGGCGCGGAGATGGAGTACCGCAAGCTCACCCGCAACGGACTCGAGCCGAAGGACGCGCCGGCCGCGCGAAGGGCCGCGGACAGGTCCGCGCTCTTTCTCCCGGTGGGCATCGGCGGGATGGCGGTGGGCGCGCTGACGGGCGCCGCCGGTGCGTGGCTCTGGTCGAGCGCTCCGCAGACCGCGCCGCGCGTGTCGGTGACGGTGCCGCTGACGGCCTCGGGTTCACCTGGCGCGCGCGATGGGATGGGCGCCGCGATCAGCGTGTCGGGGAGGTTCTAGCGCGGAGCACAGCCGGGCTCAGGGGACCTCGAGCGCCACACCTGCCGGCCTCAGCGACTGCAGCACCGCGTGGCACTTCTTGCGCATCTTCTCCGCGGCCCTCTGGTCGTCCTCGAAGGTCATCAGCGTCCCGGTGACGAGCCGGTCGCCCTGCGACAGCGCGTAGTGCTCGAGCCGCACCGGTCCGGCGAGCTTCGCCACGGAGCCCACCACGCCTCCGGTGTCCGGCACGCGTCCGCGGTAGGCGATGCCGACGAGGTTGCCGAGCGGCGACTGCAGCATGCGCGTCTCGTGCTTCGTGCCGGAGGCGCGGGCGCCGCCGAACTGCTGGCTCATCGTCTCGAAGTAGACCGGCGGCGGGACGTCCGCCTCGAGCACCTGCACCATGCACAGCCCGTCATCGAGCCACGAATCGAAGGTGAGCTGCGCGGAGTCCTCGTCGCGCTCGAGCTCGGCGTCCCAGTGGCCCGGCGCGGTGACCTCGAGGCCCGCGATGTGGTGGTGCCTCGGCTCGTTCTTGCAGCCGGTGACGACGACGAGCGCGAGCAGCACGAGGAGGTGACGCATCGGCCCATCTGACCGGATGCGCAGGCAGGCTGCCAGTCCCACATCCGACTGCGCAGGCGTCCGGTGTGCGCGCGTCGTTGACCTCGGTGGTGCCCCTTCTTATGCACGTCGTGCCCTCACATGAGCGATGCCCCGAGTGGAAGTGGAAGTGTGAAGCGACTGGCCGAGGCGCTCTCCGGCGCCGACGTTCGTGTGCGCACCCGAGGTCTGAAAGGAAGCGCGCGCGGCTACGTGCTCTCTCGCCTGGCCTCGGAGCTGAAGGCACCGCTGGTGTGCGTGACGGTCGACGAGGACGAGGCCGAGCACCTCGCGCACGACCTCGCGTTCTTCATGGGCGGGTCCGGTTCGCTCGCCGAGCCGAACGTGCTGCGCATGCCGGGCGAAGAGCTCTCTCCGTACGACGAGCTCGCGCCGGATGCGGCCGCGGCCGCCGAGCGGTTGGGCGCGCTGTTCCACCTCTCTCAGGGCCGCCGCGTTCCCGCGCTGGTGCTCACGCTGCGAGGACTGCAGCGTCGCGTCCTGCCCGCGGAGGTGGTGCGCAAGCTGTCCCTGTCGCTGAAGGTGGGCGAGGACCACGAGCCCGGTGCGCTGGCGAGGCGGCTCTCGGACATGGGCTACGCGTCCTCGCCGATGGTGGAGGACGCGGGGGCCTTCTCGCTGCGCGGCGGCATCCTCGACGTGTACTCGCCGCTCTACACGCGCCCGGTGCGGCTCGAGTTCTTCGGCGACACGATCGAGTCGATGCGCGCGTTCGATCCGGACACGCAGCGCACGGTGGACACGGTCCGCGAGATCCTCGTGCCGCCCGCGCGCGAGCTGCTGATCAACGACGAGACGCGGCGTCAGGCGGAGAGCTCGGTGCGCGCGGCCGCGGAGCGGATCGACATCCCCACCTCGAAGGTGCGCGAGCGCCTCGAGCAGCTGAAGGAGAACATGCGCGGCGCGGGGATGGAGGCGCTGCTGCCCGGCTTCTTCGAGGGCGGGCTGGGCACCGTCTTCGACTACCTGCCGAAGGACGCTGTCTTCTATCTCGACGACCCGATGTCGCTCGACCGCGCGGCGGCGGATGGCTGGGCGGCGCTGGAGGGCGGCTACGAGGAGATCGCCAAGGCGGGCGAGCTCGCGGAGCCGCCGGAGCGTCACCTGCTCCCGCCCGACGCGTTGTGGAAGACGCTGTCCGCGTGGCGCGCGGTGGAGGGCGGCGGGCTGTCGCTGGACGTGGGTGGTGCGGACGGTGCGGCGCCGCAGAGCGTGGCGTTCAGCTTCGGGACCACGAAGGATCTGCGCGACGCGATCCTCTCGCACCACGGTGAGGAGGGCGCGCTTCAACCGCTGATCGAGAGGCTGCAGCGCTGGCGCGACGAGCGCGTGGCGTGCGCGGTGGCGTGCGGGTCGCTCGGCCAGGCGGACCGGCTGAGGCGGCTGTTGAGCGATCGCGGCGTGGGCGTGCGCATCCACAACGAGCCGCTGGCCGTGGGCGATCCGTCGGCGCTCTACGATCCGGCCGTGTCGGCGCACCTGTTCACGCAGGAGGTCAGCGCCGGCTTCGTCGATCCCGGCGGCTTCGCGCTGCTCTCTGACGAGGAGATCTTCGGCGCCCGCGCCCGCCGCCGCGTCCGCGCCAAACGCACCACCGGCGTCTCCGAGGCCTTCGCCGCGGGCTTCAAGGACCTGAAGGAGGGCGACCTCGTCGTCCACACCGACTTCGGCATCTGCCGCTATGCCGGGCTGACGACGATGGAGGTGCGCGGCATCAAGGCCGACTTCCTCGTGCTGGAGTTCGCCGGGCGCGACAAGGTGTACCTGCCCATCAGCCGGATGCGGCTGGTGCAGAAGTTCACCGGCGGCGATCCCTCGAAGGTTGCGCTCGACAAGCTCGGCGGGACGTCGTGGGAGAAGACGAAGCGGCGGGTGAAGGAGGAGCTGCTGCGCATGGCGGCGGACCTCCTCAACATCTACGCCGCGCGGCGCGCGCATCCCGGCACCGCGTTCAGCGCACCGGACCGCTACTTCCGCCAGTTCGAGGCGGACTTCGAGTTCGAGGAGACACCCGACCAGGCCAAGGCGATCGACGACGTGCTGCGCGACATGCAGAAGAGCGATCCGATGGACCGCCTTGTGTGCGGCGACGTCGGCTACGGCAAGACCGAGGTCGCGATGCGCGCTGCGTTCAAGGCGGTGCTCGACCACAAGCAGGTCGCGGTGCTGGTGCCGACGACGGTGCTCGCGCAGCAGCACTTCCATTCCTTCCGGAAGCGCTTCGACGGGTACCCGGTGACGATCGACGTCATCTCCGGGATGCGAAAGCCTCAGGAAGTTCGCGAGGCCCTCACGCGCGCGAAGGAGGGGCGCGTGGACATCCTCATCGGTACCCACAAGCTGCTCGGCGGGAGCGTGGGCTTCAAGGATCTGGGCCTGCTCATCGTGGACGAGGAGCAGCGCTTCGGCGTGAAGCAGAAGGAGCAGATCAAGAAGTTCCGGTCGCAGGTGGACGTGCTCACGCTCACCGCCACGCCCATCCCGCGCACGCTGAACATGGCGATGAGCGGCATCCGGGACATGAGCATCATCGCCACCCCGCCGCAGGACCGGCGCGCCATCCGGACCTTCGTGCAGAAGTTCGAGGCGGGCGCGATCCGCGAGGCGGTGCTGCGCGAGGTGCAGCGCGGCGGTCAGGTCTTCTTCGTGCACAACCGCGTGCAGTCCATCCACTCGATGGAGAAGTTCATCAAGGACACCATCCCCGAGGTCACCGTCGGCGTGGCGCACGGGCAGATGGCGGAGGGGCAGCTCGAGAAGGTGATGACGCAGTTCGTGGAGAAGAAGTTCCAGGTGCTCCTCTCCACCGCGATCATCGAGAGCGGCATCGACATCCCGTCCGCGAACACGATGATCGTCAACCGCGCGGACCAGTTCGGGCTCGCGCAGCTCTACCAGTTGCGTGGACGGGTCGGCCGGTCACGCGAGCGCGCGTATGCGTACCTGC
The DNA here is from genome assembly GCA_023423535.1 of Pseudomonadota bacterium. GTDB lineage: Bacteria > Myxococcota > Myxococcia > Myxococcales > Myxococcaceae > JAFAFL01. Next base: position 79,088 of record JAFAFL010000057.1, on the reverse strand, counting down.
TCCTTCCCGCGGGACGCACGGTGACGAAGGACGCGCAGCGCAGGCTGGAGGTGCTGCAGGCGTTCACCGAATTGGGCGCGGGCTTCTCCATTGCGTCGCACGACCTGGAGATCCGCGGCGCGGGGAACCTGCTCGGGCCGGATCAGTCGGGCGCCATTGCGGCGATCGGCTTCGACCTCTACACGCAGCTGCTCGAGGAGGCCGTGGCGGAGATGCGCGGCGAGCCGCTGCGGCAGGACTTCGATCCGGAGGTCACGCTGCCGCTGCCCGCCCTCATCCCCGACGACTACGTGCCGGACGTCCACCAGCGGCTCATGTTCTACAAGCGGTTCTCGCTCGCCGCCCGCGAGGAGGAGCTGCAGGACCTGCGCGCCGAGCTGGTCGACCGCTTCGGCGAGGCGCCGGACGAGGTGGACAACCTCTCCGAGCTGATGCTCCTGAAGATCGACATGCGCCACCTCTGCCTGCGCGGGCTCGACTCGGGGCCGGGACGGTTGGTGGTGACGCTCGGTGCCGACGCGCGCGTGGACGCGAGCAAGCTCATCGGGCTCGTGCAGCGGTCGAAGGGCCTCTACCGGCTCACGCCGGACATGAAGCTCGTGGCGAAGATCAGCGAGCACACGAAGGGTCAGGACTTCATCGCCGAGGCGAAGAAGGTGCTGCGGGATCTGGCCACCTGCGCTCGGCCGGACGCGTGAGCAGAGCGCCGACTTCTCGCGTCGCAAAACCCATGGACCGCCCGCCAGCCTCGCACCAGACACCGCGCGATTCCGGGGAGTCCGACCGACCAGCGACCTGAGCGCACCTTGACGGGTGGCCGACGCAGCACCAACAGGCGTCGTTTCGGCGTGGTTGAACCCAATGCATGCCATCGCGTTTCCGAAGAAGCAGGTCGATATACAGCCTCATTTAGCTCGTGCACGTCAGACGGGCTGCGAGTATGTTCCCTAGGAAGTCAAAGGAGATTTCCGTGGCACCCACTCCCGATGTGCAGCGCATATTCGTTCGGGTAGCAGATACGCCGTCTGGCGAATTAAGCGAGTGCAGTGAGGCTTGGTTAGTGGTGCTCGGTCCTGCGGACGGCATCAGCGCTGGCGGCTTGGTAGACGCAGCAACAGAGCCGGTCGCTGGATCTAGTTTCGTATTCGATGAACAACAAAGACGATTTAGCTGGGGCGCCGATCTTCCTTGGGAGCAGATGTTGGTTCTCACTGTCGGGGGTCGAATCATCGGCACCGCCGTCGTTGAAGCTATCAAGGGGCTTTGCCGCAAAGGAAAGTCGGATAGCGCCACCGCTGGTGCCGCACAGCCAGGTGGGTGGGATGTGGCGGCTCACACAGGAGCGACATCAGCCCAAGAGGCGTGGTCGCAATTCGACTCATTCCTCGAACGTGCTTTTGGATTGGAATCCGCCTTCCTTGTTGAAATACGCGCAACGGAGGAAGGTTGGACAATTCGCGCCCAAGACAATCGGCAGCAGACCTTCACTGGCAGAGTGACGGCAGATGGACGGTTGGTCGAGGCTAGGCGCGATGATTCAACCGCAGACACCGCTGACACTGGGGCCCGGACAAAAGAATGAAAGAGACTCGCACTCCGCCGCTTAGGCACCTGCGGCCGCAGTTCATCAATAGAAATCCGGAAAACCCCCGACTGATATTCAGATCTCAGGAGCTTGATCAACTTCTGACGTCCATCGCAAAGCACGGCATCCAAGTCCCCATCACCGTCTACGAAGATGCGCCCGAACGGTACATTCTTATCGACGGCGAGCGGCGTTGGCGATGCGCCATCAAACTGAACCTCAGGACGATTCCGGCGCTCGTACAGGAGAAGCCGAGCCCGCTAGAGAACCTGCTTTTAATGTACAACATCCACGCTCTCCGCGAGCAGTGGGACTACTTCACGATCGCAATGAAGCTCCCTCGCATCATACAGCTCTTTTGGGAAGAGCGGGGGCGTGAACCCAATGAAATTGAGCTTAGCGAAGCAACTGGATTAACCCGAGGCCAAATCCGTCGTTGCAGGTTCCTCCTCGACCTTCCGGATGAATATAAGACCATCCTGTCGACAGAGCTCGAGTTGCCAAAAAAACAGCAACGGCTCACGGAAGACTTCTTCATTGAGATGGAGCGCGCGCTAAAGACCCTTCAGTCGCGGGGGCTTCTTGAGAGGCAAGACACCAACAGTGCCCGCGACGCCCTGATAGAAAAGTACAAGACAAAAAACATCAAATCAGTCCTTGAGCTTCGCCTTCTGTCGAAACTCGCTACGTCGCCCGCGCGGCTCAATGCACCGATCGCCGATGTTGAAACTGCAATCCAAGCAGCTCTCGACAAATCGCAAACCGACAGCATTGCAACTATATATGCGCAGTCCGTTGAGTTCAAAGATGCGGAAAAGAAGGCTCTTCGGAACGTCGGCGCACTGGCAGACTATCTTGAGGATCTTAGTGCGGCCGGTGCGCTCGCAGAACTGGATGCAGAGTTCTTGAATCAGTCTCGGCGGCTTCACGCGCTTCTTGGCAGGGTCCTCGGGGTATAACCATGGACCTCTCAGTTCTGCCGCAGCCTGTAGCGCATCTCGCAGCATCGATCGTCAGCTATTTGAAGGCACGGTTTGAGGCTGGAAGCATAGGCGTACAGCTGGGACTTGGATCCGACATCAGGTGGAGTCCGACGCTACAATTCACCTATCAGAAGCACACTACCATTGCGGTCGAGGTCGATCCGGATTCGGTTTATCCTCAAATCCTAAAATTAAACGCACTCCAACTACTGAACACTACTTCGCCCGTGGCCGTCTATGCAGCATGTCCAGAGGAGGTCTTTACCAACGGTCAAAGAGAAGTAGCGGATCTTAGGAGTCACGGCTTCGGTCTTTTGACAGTCTCAACCGCTGGCCATGTAGTAAGCCACTTCCCAGCAATACCGCTGATACAATGTGTGCCTGAGAAGGAGGTGGATGAGCTAATTTCGGCGCTCCCCAAACGACTGCGAGTAGCCTTCCGGGAGGCATACATTGTCTACCGCGGCGACCCCTCAGCAGGTCTTCAGAAAGCTTCTCAAGTAGTTGAGTCCGAAATAGATGCGGCGACAACGAAGGCCGTAAAGTTGGGCTGGCTACCAAAATCCTCCGCTAAAGAGACCTCGGCGAAGAAGCTCGACCTGCTCGCGGCGACCAAGCAATTGGGTTCTCAAGCAGCGGCGATAGGTGGGGTGCGACACTTCATTAAGACGCACCGAAATCCCTCAAGCCATCCGGCAAGAACAAAAAGGGAGACACTGGAGCGGCTAAAAAACTGCAAAAGCGGCTTCGTCGACTCGCTCAAACTGACGGCTGAGCTTCGTGCTGCTTTCGCTAAGCAGGGGCTGAAAATTACGTAGCGCATCTGGAACGCTTCGCCCGTGTGGGATACGGTGGGATGAAGCCATCGTTGCGGCGAAGAAGGTGCTGCGGGATGGGGCCACCTGCGCGGCTCGACGACCGATGAGCTTCGGTTCTCCGGGGCGTCTGCACGGTGAGCGCGGCTGAGGCAGGCTCTCCGCGCGGTCACAGACGGCTCACACGCACACGGAGGAGACGGACATGGCCCTGCAGAAAGCGAAGATCTTCCCCCACCTCTGGTACACGAAGGAGGCCGAGGAGGCGGCCGCGTTCTACGCCGGCCTCTTTCCGAACTCGCGCATCGACCGGGTCACCGCGCTGCAGACCGAGACGCCGAGCGGACCGCCGGGCTCGGTGAAGGTGGTGGACTTCACGCTGATGGGCTAGCGCTTCCAGGCGATCAGCGCCGGGCCGCTCGATGCGTTCAACCACGCCATCTCGCTGGTGGTGCTCTGCGACGATCAGGCGGAGCTCGACCGCTACTGGAACGGGCTACTCGAGGGCGGCGGCAAGGAAGAGGCGTGTGGCTGGGTGCGCGATCGCTACGGCGTGGCCTGGCAGATCGTGCCGGCGGGACTCGACGAGTGGATGGACCAGTCGAAGGACCGGGCCGCCGCGAAGCGCGTCGAAGAGGTGATGATGAAGATGGTGAAGCTCGACATCCCGAAGCTGAAGGCGGCGTGGGAGGGGAAGCTCTAGAGGCGCTTGCGGTAGCGGTCCGGGCGCGGCTGTCGCAATCTCGGCGGCATGTCGCGTTCCGGGTTCAGGCTGTCTGCGTGCGTCGGGCTCATCCTCATCGGTTGCGGTGGGATCGGCTGCGCGCGCAACACCAGACCCGACGGTCCGGCGACGCCCAAGCTCACGCTGGAGGAGGCCACGCGGCTGGTGCCGGAGAAGGTGCCGGACCGCGAGGGCTGGGCGCTCGATGTGCTCACCGCGCTCGAGGCGCACCGGCTGCATCCGGACCTCTCCGCGATGTGCCAGGTGCTCGCGGTCATCGAACAGGAGTCCGGCTACAAGGCGAACCCGCCGGTCGCGAACCTCAGCAAGATCGCGAGGGACCGGCTCGAGGCGCACGCTTCGAAGATCCCCGGCATCGGCAGGATGCTGCTGGCGAAGCTGCTGGAGGGGAAGGCGCCGGGGACGTCGCAGACCTTCGACGAGCGGCTCGATCGCGTGCGCACCGAGCGCGATCTCGACCTGCTCTTCCGCGACCTGCTGACCTACTACGAGAGCGAGTACCCGAAGACGCTCGCGGCGCTGAACCTCGCCAGCGAGCTGTTCGGGCGCGGCAGCCTCGAGGCACTGAACCCGATCACCACCGCGGGATCGATGCAGGTGAGCATCGCGTGGGCGATGGAGCAGAGCGCGCGCGAGGAGCTCGACGAGTGGCGCGTGCGCGATCGGATGTACACGCGCTCGGGAGGCGTGCACTACGGCACCGCGCGCCTGCTCGGATACGCGGCAGGCTACGACAAGCCGCTCTATCGGTTCGCGGACTTCAACGCTGGCTTCTACGCCTCGCGCAACGCAGCGGTGCAGTCGCAGCTCTCGGTCATCACCGGCCACGCGCTCGCACCGGACGGCGACCTGCTCATCTACGAGAAGAGCGGAGAGCCGGCCTCGCGTGACTCGAACACGCTGAAGGCGTTCCTCGCCTTTCGCGAGCGGTACGCGCCCTCGATCTCCGAGCGCCAGCTGCGGCGCGACGTGCGCACGGAGAAGACGCTCGGGTTCGAGGAGACCGAGACGTATCGCGCACTCAAACGCGTGTACGCGGAGGTGACGAAGAAGGAGCCCGCCTACGCGCAGCTGCCGGACGTCGCCATCCGCAGCCCGAAGATGTCGAAGGAACGCTCCACCGCGTGGTTCGCGAAGAGCGTCGATGCCCGCTACCAGAAGTGCCTGGAGCGCGGCCGCTGACCCTCAGCGGGTGGCCGACTTCTTCTTCGCGGACTTCGCGGGGGTCTTCTTCGCAGGCGCGGCCTTCTTCGCGGCCGAGGGAGCGGCGGCCTTCTTCTTCGCGGAAGCGGGAGCCTCCTTCACCGTATTCCGCACCGCACGCGCGGACGGCTTCTTCCCGCTGATCCCCTTCACCTCTTCGTAGCGGGCGATGAGCTGCTCGGGCGTCACCATGGCCAGCGTCTTCGAGATGATGTCGAGATCGATGTCCTCGAGCCGCTTGAAGCGCAGGCAGCTCTTGCCCATGTCGAGCTTCTTGCCGGTCTTCGCCCACTCCTCGCGGAACCAGGTTTCGATCTCCGGGTTGCCGTAGACGGTCATCAGGTACAGCGCCATGTGGTTCTTCTGCGACGCGAGCGCCACGGGCCCGATGGGCTGACCGTTGTACGTGTCCGGGTAGCGCGAGAGCGGGATCCCCCACCCGATCATCCCGTACGCGATCGACTCCGAGTAGCCCTTCGGCAGGCTCTTGCGGACGAGCTTCACCAGCTTCGTGATCGGCTCGCGGCGCTCTTCGGGAAGCTGCGCGATGTACTCCTCGGTGGTGCTGGCCTTGTACTGCACGGGATCCTCCTCGGTGGGCCCGGCAGGTGCTGGGCCGCGGAAGTATGTCGCCGTCGAGCCGAGGCTCAAGCCCGCGTTCGAGTCACCTCTCGCCGCGAAGTGAGGAAGCCCACCGCCAGCAGCAGCCCGAGCAGCAGCGACGCGCCGGTGCCGCTCGCGCAGGAGCAACCGCCGCCGTCCCTACCCTCACCCGTCCCACCGTCGCCTGGACCGCCATCGCCCGCTCCAGCGTCCGTGGAGCCCGCGTCCGGCCGCAGTACGCCGCCGTCGATCCCCGCATCCGGAAGCGTGCTCTCGTCGAAGTACGCGCCACACGCGGGCGGCACGCCTCGCCCCTCACGATCGGTCAACGCGAGCACCCACGCGCCCGCGCCGAAGCCAGCCATGGGGGCGTTGAACTTGTACGCGCCGCTCCCCTCGTCATACGTCTCCGCGACCGTGAGGAAGTTCGCCGCGCTCTGACGGCGGACCCAGTCGAGGATCGCATCCGCGCGCGCCGTCCTCCCCGCTCGCCGCAGCGCCACGGCACCGCGCAGGTTTGTGATGAGCCACTCGGCGCTGTCGTACTCGCCGCCCCACGGACTGAGGTCCTGCGCGCCCGCGTGATCGGTCCTGTCGTCGTTGCGCGCCCAGCCCGCGCCGCGCTGCACGCGAAGGTTCGCCTCGATCCCATCCAGCGTCGCGCGCGCGATGCGCCCCTGAGGATCGAAGAGCCCGAACGCGATCGCATCGAACACCGCCGCATCCCAGTACCCTCGTCCCGACTGCAACTCCTCGAGGTTCGACGCCAACGCGCCGTTCGCATCGGTCAGCCTCAACGCCATTGCCCTTCGCAAGCTCTCGGCGGTTTCGCGGTAACGCGCCGCGCGCATCGTGTCCCCCACCCGCTCGGCGATCTCCGACGCGTCGCAAAGGCCGCGCACCGCAGTGAGGTTCGTGTAGGTCCAGTGCCGCTGCCGTCCGAGCCAGTGCGTCTCCCAGATCGAGGAGTCCGCGCGCAGCAGGCCGGTCTGCGGATCGACGAGCGCAACGATCGGATCCGCGATGCGCTCCGAGATGAGCTGCCACTCGCGCTGCGCGAGCGCGTTCGGTCCCGGCGCCATTCCCGTCGCGGCCTCCTCGGCGCGCTCCACCTGTCGCAGCGACCAGAGGAAGAGGCCGAAGCCGTCGAACTCGAGGTTCGGTCCGAAGTCGTTGAAGTCCGTCTCCTCGACGCCGAAGCCGTGGTAGCGCGTGAGCGTGATCTGGTACGGCGGCATGCCGTAGGGCTTCAGCTCGTCCCAGTGCTGAAAGCGCCCGGCCTCGGCGCGCAGGTAGAACTCGAGCCCCGCCTCCGCCTCATCGAACATCCCCAGCTCCCCGAGCGCCGCCACCGCGTAGGCACCGTCTCGGATCCACGCGTAGGTCCACTCTCCGGGCGGCAGGCTCGCGAGCACCGCGCCCTCGCCTTTGTGACGAACGACCGCAGGCAACGTCGCCGGCTCGGACTGCGATGCGTTCGCGGCCGGGAAGCGGGTGAAGCGCGGCTCCCCATCCCGGGTGAGCCACTCGCGCAGATAGACCGTGTCGCCCTTCACCTGCGACATCGCCAGCACCGCGGCGCTCTGATGCACCAGCGCGGCTTCCTCGTTGCTCACGCCGGTTGGAACGCGCACAGCAGCCTGAAGCGCCGACCAACGCGCGCGCTCCGCAACGAGCACCTCCAGAGGCGTCACCGAAGAGAACGGCTCGAGCACTGGCCGCAGCTGCGCGACCGCGAAGGGATCGCCGTGATGCGCGACCGCGATGCCGGCATGGACCTCTGCGTTCGGCGCCAACGTGCCCACGTCCCACTGGAACGCGTGCGCCCAGCCGTCCGCCACGCCGAGCCCGCCGCTCACGTTCGGCAGGTCCTCAGTGCCGCCGCCATTCACGAGCTGCCACCCGTTCTGCTCCGCCGGGCTGCCGAGGTTCCACGCCGACTGCCGCGTGGGCGCGCCGCCGAGGGCACGGGTCAGCACCACGCCCGCGAAGCCGCGCTCCTCGATCTCCACCGTCCCGCCCGCCGGGTGCACGATGACGGTCTCCCCGTTCTCACCGAGGTCCTCGGTCACGCCCGGCCTGCCGAAGCCGAGGTGGAAGTTCTGCAGCGAGAAGAGGCTCACGCCGGTCACCGCCTGCGATCCCACGTTGCGCAGACGGACGATGAAGACGAACGCCGCGGCCGGGACGTCCTGCGGCGCGAAGGCAGAGGTCGTCACCTCAAGGTCCCCCACCCGCTGCACGATGCGGATGATGCCGGTGCCCTCCTCGTAGCCGCTCTCGCTCGCGAGGACCGGCACCGTGTTCAGCCACCGCTGCGTGCCGCCGCTTCGCAGCCCGAAGTACGCGTCGTAGAGGAGGTCGCGCGTCTTCACCACCTGCGGCTGGTTGCCCGCCCACACCTCATCACCGCTCGCATCGAGCAGCGGCTCCTCGGTGGCGAAGAGGCTCTCGCGGAAGTGGGTGAGCTTCGCCCCCTCCATGTCGGCGAGGATCGCGGTGCGCCCGTTGGACGAGGGCAGCTGCCGGACCGACCGCGGCGCGGCCGTCTGCGCGAGCGCCGGCGCGGCGGAGAGGAGGACACTCAGGGCGAGCAGCACGGAGGGCAGGCGGGCGCGCGTCATGGGCTGCTCTTAGCCCAGAGAGAAAGTGCCGAGAACGAACGCGGGCGACGCGCTATATGCGCGCGCATGGCGAAGAAGGTGCTGGTACTGGGCAGCGGTCCTGCGGTGATTGGCCAGGGCGGCGAGTACGACCACTCGGGGACGATGGTCCTCATGGGCCTGCGCGAGGCGGGCGTGGAGGCGGTGCTCCTCGACTCGAACGCAGTCACCGTCGTCGGCGATCCGGCGCTCTCCGCGCGCACCTACCTCGAGCCGGTCACCGCGCAGACCGCGGAGTGGATCATCGAGCGCGAGAAGCCGGACGCGCTGCTGGCGATGGTCGGCGGGCACTCGGCGCTGGCCATTGCGCTGCAGCTCTCGAGAAGCGGCGTGCTCAAGCGGCACGGCGTGACCCTGCTGGGCGTGTCGCCGGAGACGCTGTCGCTCTGCGCGGACCGGATCGCCTTCGGCGAGTTCGTGCGCTCGAAGGGGATGCAGGCGCCGGGGCACGCGCTGGCCATCACGCGCGACGAGGTGCGGACGCTGGCTTCGAAGCTCGGGCTGCCGCTGCTCGCGCGCGGACCGGACGCGCACGAGTCGGGCGGCGCGCGCTTCGTGCACGAGCCGGAGGAGCTCGACGAGGTCCCGCTGCCGGTCGTCCTCTCGCAGTTCCTCGAGCACGCGGTGCAGGCGGACGTGGACCTCGTGGCCGACGCGCTGGGCAACACCTACGTCGGTGGGGTGATGGAGCACATCGAGGAGGCGGGCGTGCACGCGGGCGACGCGGCCTGTGCGCTGCCGCCCTACTCGCTCGGGCCGGACGTGACCGAGAAGCTGAAGGACCAGGCCACCGAGCTCGCGCGCGCGCTGGGCGTGGTGGGTTTGTGCAACGTGCGCTTCGCGGTGCAGGGCCGTTCGGTGACGGTGCTGGAGCTGAACCCGCGCACCAGCCGCACCGTGCCCTTCGTCACCCGCGCCACCCAGGTGCCGCTGGCGAAGATCGCCGCGCAGTGCGTCGCCGGCCGCACGCTGCCGGAGCTGGGCTACGTCCGCGAGGCGCCGCTGAAGGTGGTGGCGATTCGCGAGGCCGTGTTTCCCTTCGCCCGCTCCGCCGCGCGCGACGTGCTGCTCGGCACGCAGATGCAGAGCACCGGCAGCGTGGTGGGCATCTCGGACACGCACGCCACCGCGTACGCGAAGGCGCAGCTCGCCGCGGGGATGAAGTTCCCCGAGCCCGGCCAGGCGGTCTTCATCTCGGTGCGCGACGAGGACAAGCCGGCGATGGTGGACCTCGCGCGACGGCTTCGTGCGCTGGGTCACGACGTGCTCACCACCGAGGGCACCTGCCGCTACCTCACCCAGAAGCGCATCCCCACCGAGCAGCTGGTGCGCGTCGCCCACGGCAGCCCGAACGCGGTGGACCTCCTGCGCTCCGGCCGCATCGGCATGGTCATCAACACCCCGAGCGACCGGCCCTCGGCGCTGGACTCGGCGAAGGTGCGCCGCGAGGCGGTCATCCTCGGCGTGTCGTACTTCACCACCGCGAATGCCGCTCGCATGGCGGTCGAGGCGCTGGAGGCGCTGCGGAGCGGGAAGGTCACCTTCATGGCCGTGCAGGACGGAGGCGCGGTCCGCAGTTGAGCGCGCGTCGCTTCAGCGCCACCGACCTCTCGCTGGTCGCGGTGTTCGCCGCGCTGGTGGCGGTGCTGGCCATCCTGCCGGCCATCCCCACCGGCCCGGTCGGCGTGCCGATCACGCTGCAGACGCTGGGCGTGATGCTCGCGGGCGTGGTGCTCGGGCCGTCTCGCGGCGCCGCAGCGGTGGCGCTGTATGTCGTCGTGGGCCTGGCGGGCGTGCCGATCTTCAGCCAGTTCCGCTCGGGCTTCGGCGTGCTGGCGGGACCGTCCGCCGGATACCTGCTCGCGTTCGTGCCCGCGGCGTTCGTCGTCGGCCACTTCTCGCGGTGGGCGCTCACCCGATCTCCACGTTGGCGGCTCTGGGCGCTCTTCGCCGCGTGCGCGGTGACGAGCCTCCTCGTCGTGCACCCGATGGGCATCGCCGGGCTGATGCTCAACGCTCGCCTGTCCTTGGAGGCGGCGGTGGCGGTGGATGTCGCCTTCCTGCCCGGGGACGTGGTGAAGAACCTCATCGCCGCGGCCATCGGGGTCGGCGTGCACCGCGCGTTCCCCCGGCTGCGCGCGCCGGCGGCCTCGCCAAGGTGATCGCGCTCGCCGACGCAGAGGTGACGGGGATCCTCCACCCGATCACGGTCGAGCTCACCGAGCAGCGGGTGAGCGTCATCGGCGGCAACGGCTCGGGCAAGTCCACCTTCCTCAAGCTCCTCAACGGGCTGGTGCTGCCGGACAGGGGCGCGGTGACCGTGGATGGTCTCGATACGCGTCGCGACGGACCGCGCGTGCGCAAGCGCGTGGGCTTCGTGTTCACCGACCCGCTCGCGCAGCTGGTGATGCCCACGGTGATCGAGGACATGGAGCTCTCGCTCCGGCAGCTGCACAAGTCGGGTGATGCCCGGCGTGCCGCGGCGCTCGGGGCGCTGGAGCCGTTTGGGCTCACAGGCCTGGCGGAGCGCAGCATCTACGACCTCTCCGGCGGAGAACGGCAGCTGCTCGCGCTGGCGGTGGTGCTGGCGACGAAGCCTTCGGTGGTCGTCGCCGACGAGCCCACCACGCTGCTCGACTTGCGCAACGCGCTGCGCATCCGGCGCGTCTTCGCGGAGCTGGAGCCGCGCGTCGTCTTCGCCACCCACGATCTCGACTTCGCGCAGCAGAGCGAGCGCACCCTGGTGTTCGAAGGGGGCCGCATCGTGTTCGACGGCTCTCCTCACGAAGCGATCAACGAGTACCGGAGGCGCTGCGCCGCATGAGGGGACACGGGCACCTCTTCGGCACCTTCGTCGAGGCCCGCTCGCCACTGCACCGGGCGCCGCTGTGGGCGAAGTTCCTCGCGCTGCTGCTCCTGAGCGCGGCCGCGTTGGCGTTCGGGAAGCCGGAGGTCACGCTGCCCGCATTGGCGGCCGTGCTGCTCGCCTATCCCCTCGGCGCGCGCCTGCCGCTCGCGCACCTCGGCCGTGCAGTGAAGGCGCTGTTGCCGCTGCTCGTCGTGCTCGGGCTCTTCCACGCCTTCACCGAGAGCCCGCGCGGCGCGGTGCTGGTGACGGGGAACCTCGCGCTGTGCGTGCTCGCCGCGCGGCTGCTCACGCTGACCACGCCGGGTCCGCGCCTGCTGGATGGACTCGTCAGTGCCGCACGACCGCTGCGCGTGGTGGGCGTGGATCCGGAGCGCTTCGGCCTTCTCGTCTCGCTGATGATGCGGAGCCTGCCGTACCTGCTCGGATCGCTGCACGACGTGCGAGACGCCGCGCGCGCCCGCGGCCTCGAGCGCAACGTCCGCGCGCGGGTGATGCCGGTGGTGATCAACGCCGTCGCCTACGCGCAGCAGACGGGACAGGCACTGGAGGCACGCGGGCTGCTGGATGAGCCGGAGCCTCTACAGGAAGCGGTCAGCGCGGCGCCGCCCCCTCCACCACCCGCACCTCCCGGCCCGCCACCACGGTGAAGTGAACGCGGGCGCCGAGCAGTGTCCCGGGCTCGCCCTCCACCGGGTCCACGCTGAGCACGGTGAAGTCGGCGTCCATCCCCGGCGCGAGGCGCCCGAGCCTCTCTTCCGAGAACGAGGCAAAGGCAGCGCCGGCGGTGAATGCGTGCAGCGCCTCCTCTCCGGTCAGCCGCTGCTCCGGATACCACCCACCCTCCGGCAGTCCCCGCGCGTCCTGCCGCGTCCGCGCAGCGTAGATGCCCGCCAGCGGCTCCGGCTCCTCCACCGGAAAGTCGCTCCCGAACGCGAGCGGCACGCCCGCAGCCAGCACGCCTCTCCACGCGTACGCGCGCCGGATGCGCTCCGGCCCGAGCCTGCTCTCCGCCCATGGCATGTCGCTCGTGGCGTGGGTGGGCTGCATGCTCGCGACCACGCCCAGCTCCGCCATGCGCTGCAGCGTGGTGGGCGAGAAGATTTGCGCGTGCTCGAGCCGGTGCCTTCCGTCGCGGTTCCCGGTCGCCGCCAACGCCCTGCGCAGCGCCTCCAGGGTGAGGTCGTTCGCGCGGTCGCCGATCGCGTGCACGTTCACCTGGAAGCCGCGCGACATGAACGCCTCCGCGCGCGCCTGCAGCTCCTCCGGCGTGAGCAACAGAAGCCCCGTCTCGCCCGGCGCGTCGCTGTACGGCTCCCACAGCGCCGCGCCGCGAGAGCCCAGCGCCCCGTCCATCAACATCTTCACCGAGCGCATGGTGAGGAGGTTCCCGCGGAAGGTGCCGAGGTCCGTCCACAGCTCCCAGTCTTCGCCCTGTCCCTCGGCCATCGCGTACACGCGCACCGGCAACTGACCCGACGCGTCGAGGTACTGCAGGTATCGAAAGGTGCGCAGGTCCGTCCCCGCATCGTGCACCGCGGTCAGCCCCACCTCGGCCGCGCGCCGCAGCCCCGCCATCACCCGCCCCGCGTGCTGCGCATCGGTCAGCTCCGGCATCGCCTTCGACACCTGCTCGATCGCGTTGTCGATGAGCACACCTGTCAGCTCCCCGTGCTCATCGCGCTCGAACCTTCCGCCCGGCGGGTCCGGCGTGTCCCGCGTGAGGTGGGCCCGCCGCAGCGCCGCGCCGTTCACCCACGCCGCGTGTCCGTCCACCCGCGAGAGGAAGACCGGCGTGTGAGGAAACGCCTCATCCAGCACGCGCCGGTGCGGGAACCCGCGCTGCGCCCCACTCCACTCGTTCTGGTCCCACCCGCGTCCGATGAGCCAGTCGCCCTGGCGGCTCTCCGGTCCGGCCGCGCGCAGCCGCTCCACGATCTCCTCCGGTGAACGCGCGCCGCGAAGGGGCGTCACGGTCAGCGCTCGTCCCAGCCCCGCGATGTGCGCGTGCGCGTCCTGCAGTCCGGGGACGATCACCGCCTCTCCCAGCTCGTGCACCCTCGCGCCGCGGCCGGCCCGCTCCAGTATCTCCGCGCGCGTGCCCACCGCGAGGACCTGCGCGCCCCTCACCGCGATCGCCTGCGCCACCGGCCGCTTCAGGTCACCGGTGCGCACGCGCGAGGCCACATAGACAGAGACCGGCTCGTTCACGTTTCCCTCAACTTCCGCCCACGCGCTCGGACGCAGCGCGCACGCCGCGAGCAGGAGCCCGCCGGCGAAGACGATCGCCATGCGTCCGACCGCGCTGACAAACGGCTCCCTCACGCCGCGCGCGAAGAGCCGATCCCGTCGATCGCCTCTGCCGCCTCGCGGATGCGCTTCACGCCCTCGCGCAGCGAAGCGACCGCCTCGGGCCGGTGCGAGTCCACCGCGGCGGACCACGCTCGCGACACGAGCCGCTCGCCCCCCGCGTACACGCCAAACACGCTGGCGAAGCGCGCGGTCCCCATCGGCCCGAGAAGGAGCGGCGCACCGTCGGCGATCGGCTGGAAGTAGTCCGCGTCCAGCGCTCCAATGCGCGAAGCGAGCTCGTCGAGCGTGAGGTCGTCCGCCTCGTCCGCGATGGGCTGCAGCTTCGCCGGCAGCTCGCGGATGAGCGCGAGCACGTCGGCCCTCGAGCCCGCGCCGCCCGGCGCAACACCGGCGTCCTGCGCGCGGTTCTTCCGGCGCCGGTCGACGGAGAGCAGGACGCCGCCCGCCACGAGCATCAGCAGCCCGAGCCCGGTGATGAGCACGTCCGCTTGCGGCAGCTTCCCGCCGCCAAAGGTGCCGACGACCGTGCCGGCGATGAGAAGGATCGTCGCGAGGGTCTGGAGGTTCATCACGCCGCCGCCGTTCCGAGCTTGTAGAGCGCGAAGATCACGCCGCTGAGCGAGTCGCCCACGAGCAGCCCCGCCGCTACCGGAAAGCCCACGTTCGCCACGAAGCCGCGGCCCCACACGCGCTGGGTCACCATCGCCACCGCGCAGCCGAGCCCGTAGGGGAGGACGTAGAACAGCGGCAGATACATCGAGAGCCCGACGAGCACGCCCGCCCCGCCTCCCGCCGCGAGCGTGAGCACGAGCCCCACCAGGCCACCCGCGAGGTACTTGTCCACCGGCACCTCGCCTCCCTGGATCGCCGCGATCATCTGCTGCAGCGTCGTCGCCTGCGCCGCGGGGATCGCCGTGCCCGGCCCGAACTTCTGCGTCTGCCAGATGAGGTACACGGTCAGTACCGCGACGATCGGTCCCATCCACGTGACCACCAGCTGCGTCGCCTGCTGCCGCACCGGCTTCGACCCCACGAGGTGACCGGTCTTGAGGTCGCTCATCATGTCCGACGCCTGGCCGATGGCCACGCACACCGCCGCGCCGATGAGCACCGCCAGTCCGACCTGCGCAGTGCCCACGATGAAGAGGATGAGCGTCACCGCGAGCAGCGCCATGCCGGAGATGGGGCTCCAGTCGGTGCGTCCGGCGCACTGCGCGATGATGATCCCCGCGAGCCAGATCCACACCGTCCCGATGCCCGCGGTGAGCGCCGCGCGTCCGAGGCCGATCGTCGGGTCGGAGAGATACGCGGCCGCGCCGAGCACCACCAGCGACGCCACCACGCCGCCGTAGAGCCACGTCACCGGAAGCTCGTCAGAGCCTCCCGCCTTTCCGCCGCTGATGCTCTTCAGCGCCGCCTTGAGCATCGGCCCCGCGACGACGATGCCCGCCAGCGCGCCGCCGATGAGCAAACCGATCCCGAGCGGCCGGTTGATCTTCCCGTACACCGCGCTCGCGTAGAACGATCCCACGTCCGCGGGCGCCGTCCCCGGCGGGACCTCGATCCAACCCATCTGCACCACCATCGGCGCCACCACCCAGTTCGCCAGCACGCCGCCCGCGAGCACCATCAGCCCCGGCCGGCCGCTGATGTAGCCGGCACCGAGCGAGAGCAGCGAGAGCGCCCACACGTTGGGGATGTACGCGGGCATGCCCAGCGCCCTGCCGAGGTCCACCTTCTCCGGGATGATCTCGAACGCGGCGACGAGCCCGAAGGCGAGCCCGAGGAGGCTCGCGCCGATGAGATAGACCGACTTCTTCGCGCCCGCGCCGGGCGAGCGGAGGATCTCCGCCACCGCGATGCCGGAGGGAAAGCGCAGGCGCTCGAACTCGATCATCTGCTTGCGCAGCGGAATGATGAAGAGCGTCCCGAGGAACGCGCCCGCCACCGACGCCGCGCCGATCGCCCAGGGGTTGAAGGTCACCTCGCTCCCCATGAGGAACAGCGCGGGGAAGGTGAAGATGACGCCCGCCGCCGCGTTGTTGATGCCCGAGGCGACCGTCTGGTTGATGTTGTTCTCCACGATGGAGCCGCGCCGCATCACCCCGCGCAACAGGCCCCAGCCGAGGATCGCCGCCACCGTCGAAGCCGGCACCACGAAGCCGATGAGCAGCCCCGCGTAGGTCATGCTCGCGGTGAGCACGATGCCGACGACGATGCCGAGCGCCATGCCCGCCACCGTCACCTCGCGGTAGGGCTTCGACGAGATGCGCCGTTCGTGCTCGGTGATGAGAGGACCCGCGGCGTGGGGCTCTCCGTGAGGGGACGGCCGAAGCTGCGCGGCCGGGGACGGTTCGGTCATGTCCGCTCCATGCGCTCACCGGAAAAGTCGGCGAACGAACGGGGCAGTATATCAGACGCTCCTGTGCCTCCCCATCACGCGGCTCACACCGGCGCGACGACCGTGGTGGAGCTCGCGTCGCGGTGCTTCCCGGAGAGCAGCTCGGCGACGTAGAGCTTCGCGCGCGCGGCGTGCTTCTCCTGCTGGCGCTTCGAACTCGCGAGGAGCCATCCGCCCACCAGCGCCGCCTCCGCCGCCGCGTCCGCGAGGTACACCTTCTTCACCCGGCCACGCAGCGGGTACCACACGTCGGACACCGCCATTGCCAGCGCGCTGCCGAGCCCCAGCAGCCGCAGCTCCGGCGTCACCTGACTTCGCTTCGCCGACAGCAGCATCACCCCGCCCACCGCCGCGATGAGGCCGCCGAGCGTCTTCACCAGCCAGCCCTCGCGCTTGCGACCGGTGACGCGCTCGAAGGAGCGGAGGTGGAGGACCGGCCACAGCCCGGTCGCGAGCCACCAGCCTCCCTGCGCGTACGCCAGCCCGCGAGCGAGCGGCCCGCCGCGCTCGGTCTCGTTCGCCTGCAGGATCTTCTCGAGCTCGGTCGCGTTCACCGGGGGAAGGTGGTCACGCGCGCGGCTTCTCTCCAACGTGCGCCGACCGCCCGGCTGCTGGGCGTGCGCGCCGATCCTCGTAGGTGGCGGCGTGCGCACCTTCTGCGGAGAGGAGGAACACCATGGCTGACGAGAAGCTCGATCCGAAGATCCGCCGCGACGCAGGCGCCGGCACTGGCCCCGGCAAGACGCCCGGCAAGGCCGAGGGAGGCGAAGACCGGAGCGACCGGCCCTATCCCAACGAGCCCGGCAAGACGCCCGGCGTGGCCGAAGGCGAGGAGGCCTTCCACGATCCGGGGACCTCGCGCGGGCCGAAGCCGCACGCGCCGTAACGCCCGCTAGGCCTGCACGCGCCGGCGCTTCCGCAGCTCCTGCGCCGCGAACAGCGCCACCGCGGAGAGCACGCCGGCGTCGTCCATCCACCCGACGATCGGCACCACGTCGGGGATGGCGTCGAGCGGCAGCAGCACGTAGGCCACCGCCGCCACGGCGAGGAGCCTCAGCTTCAGCCGCGAGCGCGGCGCCGGTTCAGCGTTGAGGATCGGCTGGTCCATGAACGCACTACGCGCGGGCGTGCACACCATTGCGTGCACGCCCGCGCGTCCGTGTTCTCAGAACCTGTTCCGAACGGCTACGGCTCGCCGCCCTCTTCGCCCTCACCCTCGGTGGCGACGTCGGAGCCCTCTTCGGCGCTGCCCTCTTCGGCCCCGGTGGCGTCGGTCGCGTCGGTGGCTTCGGTCGCGTCGGTGGTGGTCACACCCGCCGCTTCGGCCTCGGCGTGCGCGGCCTCCACCGCTTCATCGAGCTCGCTCTCCGGCGCGGTCTCCGGCAGCCGCGAGATGCCGGTCACCTTCTCGTCCTCGCCCTCGAGACTGATGAGCCGCACGCCCTGCGTATTGCGGCCGATGACGCTGATCTCCTTCACCCGCATGCGGATGAGCATTCCGCCGTTGGTGACGAGCATCACCTCTTCGGTGTCCTTCACCTGCGCGATGCCGACCACGCGCCCGTTCCGCTCGGTGGTCTTGATGTCGATGATGCCCTTGCCGCCGCGGCCCTGGAGCCGGTACTCGCCCTCCTCGGTGCGCTTGCCGTAGCCGTTCTCGGTCACGGTGAGGATCGTCGTCCCCGGCTCCACGAGGTCCGCGCCCACCACCTCGTCACCGTCCTCGAGCGTGATGCCCTTCACGCCGTACGCGGTGCGGCCCATGGAGCGGACGTCGTCCTCCTTGAACCGGATGCTCATGCCCTGCGCGGTGGAGAGGAGGATGTCCTTCGTGCCGTCGGTGATCTTCACCGCCACCAGCGAGTCGCCCTCGTCGATGCCCAGCGCGATGATCCCGTTCGCCCGGATGTTGCTGAACGCGCTGAGGTCCGTGCGCTTCACCACGCCCTTGCGGGTGACGAAGAACACGAACTTGTTCTCGCTGAACTCGCGCGTGACGAGCACCTGCGCCAGCGTCTCCCCGTCCCCGAACTGCACGAGGTTCACGATCGGCTTCCCGCGCGCGGTCCTTCCGGCCGACGGGATCTGGTGCACCTTCAGCCAGTAGAGCTTGCCCTTGGTGGTGATGGGCATGAGGTACGCGTGCGTGGACGCGACGAAGAGGTCGGTGACGAAGTCGTCCTCACGCGTGACCGCCCCGGTCTTCCCCCGGCCGCCGCGCTTCTGCGCCCGGTACTCGCTCAGCGGCGAGCGCTTCACGTAGCCGGTGTGCGAGAGGGTGACGACCATGTCCTCCTCGGCGATGAGATCCTCGGAGGTGATCTCGTCCACCTCGCCGGTGATCTCCGTCCGCCGCGCATCCGCGTAGCGCGCGCGGATGTCCGCCAGCTCCTTCTTGATCACGTCGAGCAGCGACGCCTCGTTGCCGAGGATGTCCCGCAGCCGCGCGATCTCGCGCACCAGATCGATGAGCTCGTTGAAGAGCTCCTCGCGCTGCATGCCGGTCAGCCGCTGCAGGCGCATGTCGAGGATGTTCTTCGCCTGCTCCTCGCTGAACCCGCCCGAGTAGTGCCGGCCGCCCTCGGTCGTCTCCGGGAAGTAGCGGTGCGACAGCCCGCCGTACACCGGCTCCACGTTGCGCGCGCGCTCCACCAGCGCGTTCATCTGCGCCCGCGCCTTCTCCGGATCGATCCGCGGCAGGTCGCGGAAGCGCTCGTGCTCGTAGAGCGACGGCGAGAGGATGTGCATCAGGCCCCAGCGCGCCTCGTCCACGTCCTTCGACCGGCGGATGATCGTGATGACCTGGTCGATGAGGTCCTGCGCGACGAGCAGGCCCTCGACGATGTGCAGCCGCGCCTCCGCGCGCTTGAGCTCGAAGCGGCTGCGGCGGGTGACGACCTCGCGGCGGTGGAGGATGAACTTCTCCAGCACCTCCTTCAGCGACAGGGTCCGCGGCGCGCCCTGATCGATCGCGAGCATCACCACGCCGAACGTCGTCTGCATCGGCGTCATGGCGAAGAGGTTGTTCAGCACGACCTGGCTGATCGCATCGCGCTTGAGCTCGATGACGATCCGCATCCCCTGCCGGTCGCTCTCGTCGCGGATGTCGCTGATGCCCTCGAGCTTCTTCTCCCGCACCAGCTCGGCGATCTTCTCGATCAGCCGCGCCTTGTTCACCTGGTAGGGGATCTCGGTGACGATGATGCTCTCGCGCTCGGTCTTCTTCGCGACCTCGATCTCCGTCCGCGCGCGCAGCGAGATCTGCCCGCGGCCCGTCTCGTAGGCGCGGCGGATCCCCTCACGCCCCGAGATGAACCCTGCCGTCGGAAAGTCCGGCCCCGGCACGAAGCGCATCAGCTCGAGCACGCTCGCCTTCGGGTTGTCGATGAGGTGCACCGTCGCGTCGATCACCTCGCCCATGTTGTGTGGCGGGATGTTCGTGGTCATGCCGACCGCGATGCCCGACGAGCCGTTGACGAGCAGGTTCGGGAAGCGCGTGGGGAGGACGAGCGGCTCCTCGAGCGAGCCGTCGTAGTTCGGCCCGAAGTCCACCGTCTCCTTGTCGAGGTCCGCGAGCAGCTCTTCAGTGAGCCGCTCCATGCGCACTTCGGTGTAGCGCATGGCCGCCGGCGAATCGCCGTCGATGGAGCCGAAGTTCCCCTGCCCGTCCACCAGCGGGTAGCGCATCGACCACGTCTGCGCGAGCCGCACCATCGCGTCGTACACCGCGCTGTCACCGTGCGGGTGGTACTTGCCGATGACGTCGCCGACGACGCGCGCCGACTTCTTGTAGGGCCGGTTCCAGTGGTTCGCGAGGTCGTGCATCGCGAAGAGGATGCGGCGGTGCACCGGCTTCAATCCGTCGCGCACGTCGGGCAGCGCGCGGCCGATGATCACGGACATCGAGTAGTCGAGATACGACTTGCGCATCTCGTCTTCGATGTTGATGGGGATGAGCTCGCCGGCTCCCCCCGAGGGCGGCGGGGGCGGCTTGGTCGTGGTGTCGTCGGCCATGTGCGGAGAGTCCCGGTAAACGTGCGAAAAGACGCGAGTTTCTACTCTGCGAGCGGCCTGAAAACAACGCCCGAAATGCCCCCTGCCGAGCGGCCGGAACCACGCCTCCCCCTCTGCGCGTCTAAGCTCTCCGAATGCCCAACGACGAACAGCCGCAGCGGACGGACGAAGCGCGCGGAACGCAGCTCTTGAACGCGGTGGAACGCATCCTCTCGGACGACGCGGACCTCATCGCGCTGGTGCAGCGGCACATGGACCGCCTGCCGCCGAAGCCCGGCGAAGCGGAGGGCGACTGGCGGCGCCGCGTGGCGAAGGCGCTGGTCAGTGAGTTCTCCAACCGCTCGGCGCTGAGCGGTGGCGCGGCGGCACTTCCGGCGCTGGTGCCGGGCATCGGCAGCGTGATCGCGGTCGTGGGCGGCGCGCTGGCGGACATGGCGCTCACGCTGAAGTTCGAGTGCGAGCTGTCGCTGTGCCTCTCGCAGCTCTACGGGTTCGACATCTCGAAGCCGCGCGAGCGCGAGCTGGCGTTCCTTCTCGCGTCGGTGAGCACCTTCGACGTGAAGAGCCACGGCAACGTGCTGGTGGACCTCGCGCAGGCGCAGGGGACCGCGGTGTGGAACTACACGCCGAGGCAGGTCTCGAAGCTCCTCGCCACGGTGCTCGGGCGACTGGCGCTGCTCGCGGTGTCGAAGAGCTTCGTGCGCGCGGTGCCGCTGGTGGGCATCGTCGTCGGTGCGTCGGCGAACAAGGTGCTCACCTCGCGGGTGGGCGATCGCTGCACCGAGCAGCTCGACGCGCGCCGCAACGAGCGTGACGCCGTGAAGGACGCCGGACCGAAGGTGCAGGCCAAGGTGAAATCGAAGGTGAAGGCGAAGGTGTCGAAGCCCGCTTCACGCCCGAAGCCCTCCACCCGCCGCGCGAGCAGTGGAAGCCGAGGCCGCGCATGACCCTGTCGGCCGCGAAGACTTCGAAGTCGTCGAAGGTGTCGAAGGTGTCCAAGACGAAGGCGCGGGCCGACCACGAGGCGCTCCGCTCGGCGCTGTGGCCCGAGGGCACGCCGGTCCCGACGCACGATCTCTGCTGCCGTCACTGCGGGCGCGAGAACGAGGTCGAGATCTCCTCCGCCGCGCTGACCCCGGAGGCCTGCACCTGCGGCGCGTGTGGAGGCGCGCTGTTCCTCTCCGCCGACGAGCCGATGACCGCGCTGCCCGCGGCCGCGTACGGACACCCGCTCGATGCGCGTTCGCTCTCCGCGTTGAAGTCGGTGCCCGGCTTCGATCGCGCGGTGAAGTGGACGATGGAGCAGCTGCTCGACCGGAGCATGCGCCTGCAGTTGATGGGCAGCTCGATCCGTTGCGGCGAGGACCAGCTCCCGGAGCTGCACGCGCTGCTCGAACGCGCCCGCCATCGCCTGGGCCTCGAGTGGCCGGCGGCGCTCTACGTCACGCAGAGCCCGCTGCTCAACGCGTTCACCGCCGGCGTCGAGGAGCGGGTGGTCGTCGTCTACTCCTCGATGGTGAACGAGCTCGACGACGCGGCGCTGCTCGCGCTCTTCGGGCACGAGCTCGGACACCAGCACGCGGAGCACGGCCTCTACCGCACCGTCGCCGCGCTGCTGATGACCGGCGGCTCGCTCATCGGCCCGCTGCGCCTGTTCTCCCTCCCGCTGCAGCTCGCCATGTACAAGTGGAGCCGCTGCGCCGAGCTGACCTGCGATCGAGCGGGACTCCTCGCGAGCCGGGATCTCGGCGCCTCGATCCGCCTGCTCGTCGCGCTCACCGCCGGCACCGCGACCGCCGCCGGAAGCACGACGAGGGCACGCGGCCCGGTGGCTCTCGCCGCCTTCGTCCGCCAGGCCCGGGACCTCGCGAAGATGGAGGGAGCGTCGGTGATGGACGGGCTCGTCGCCGCGCTGCTCACCATGCGCCAGTCGCACCCCTTCCCCGCGTGGCGCTTGATGCACCTGCTGCAGTGGGTGGAGAGCGGTGCGTACCTCGAGCTGCTCGCGGGCCGGTGGCCGGGCGCGCCCGCTCGCCGTCGCCGGGAGGGTCGCACCGCCGCGTGAGTCGGCGCGCGACCTACTTCCCCATCGCCACTCCCCGCGCACCGTGCTTTGTGCGCGACCGGAAGCGCGGGGCCGCTGACGCGCGGAGTGGAGTCCACGATGAAGGCACTGACGAACACGCTGCTGGCGGCGCTGCTGATGGGCGGAACGTGGGCCTGTGGCGGTGGCGGATGCGGCGGAGTCAACGACGAGCCCATCGAGGTCGTGCGCGAGATCAACGGCGCGTTCTCTCCCGACGGCGAGCGGATCCTCGTCGCGCGGTCGCTCTACCGGACGACGGATACCTCCGCGCCCTACTACTCCGACCCGAACAGCCGCGACTGGACGGCGATCCTGCTGGAGGGCCCGAAGGACGCGGCCATCCCGCAGCTCACCGAAACGGCCTCCTGGCGCGAGCAGCGGGAGAGCGCGCTGGAGTACGTGCCGCTCTTCTGGCGCCCCGACGAAGAGCGCCTCTTCTACGTCTTCAGCGGTGAGCCGGCGATCGCCTGGCTCGTGGACACGCGAAGCGGCGAGCACAAGGAGCTCGAGCTGCCGGCGTGGCTGGAAGAGGAGCTGCTCCGGGACGCGCGCTTCCCCATCTCGCTCACGCAGCCGATTCCCTCCCCGGACGGGGAGACCGTGGCGCTCTACTCGGTGGGCACGCCGAGCTCCGGCTTCAAGCTCGCGCTCTCCTTCTTCCGCGTGACGACCGGCGAGCACCTGCACAGCCGCGTGGTCCCGTGGCCCTCCGCGATCATCAACCCGTGGCTCGTGTCGCCGGACGGCCACCAGCACCCGTTCCTCTGGGCGAAGGACTCCTCCGGCGTCTTCGTCCTCGACTGCGAGCACGCGGCGTTCGTGCCGGTGGACGCAGCGAGAGAGATCCAGACCGTCACCGAGGTCCCCTCGCACGCGGTCCCGACGAAGGGCGGGCCGGTGCGCGACGATGGGACGCGCTTCGCCGTGGAGAACGCGCAGGGCGGCGAGGCGATGACCGTGGTGCTGAAGGCGTGGGGCGAGTGGCCGGTCTACGGCGCCGAGCCGCCCACGCGCTGGATAGCCTTCGACCACGTCCCGCTCGTGCCCCTCTCGCAGGTGAAGTACTGCCAGCCGCGCTGACACGCGCCGACGCGCGCTGGAACACCCTGCCGCCACCGCCCGCCTGCCTGC
The DNA here is from genome assembly GCA_023423535.1 of Pseudomonadota bacterium. GTDB lineage: Bacteria > Myxococcota > Myxococcia > Myxococcales > Myxococcaceae > JAFAFL01. The sequence continues at coordinate 55,680 of JAFAFL010000057.1, read as the reverse complement.
CTGTCGTGACGAGTGAGCCGCCTCATCCGGCTGCACGGTCATCGCCGCGGGCTTAAGACGAAACGCAGATGTCACCCACACGCGCGCCGCTGGCGCATCCGGTCCTCTCTCCGCTGAACCTCGCGCTGCTGCTCGGGGCGCTGGCGGCGCTGGGCCCTTTGACCATCGACATGTACCTGCCGAGCTTCCCGGCCATCGCCGAGGCGCTCGGATCCTCGGTCGCGGCCGTGCAGCTCTCCTTGTCGAGCTACCTCGCCGGGCTCGCGGTCGGGCAGCTGGTGTACGGGCCGCTGGCGGATGCGTTCGGACGGCGGCTGCCGCTGCTCGGAGGGCTCGCGCTCTTCGCGGTCGCCACGCTGGCCTGCGCGTTCGCGCCCTCCCTGGGCGTGCTCATCGGCGCGCGCTTCGTGCAGGCGCTCGGCGGCTGTGCGGGCATGGTCGTCTCTCGCGCGGTGGTGCGAGACCTCTTCGATGCACGCGAGTCCGCGAAGCTCTACTCGACGCTGATGCTGGTGATGGGCGTGGCGCCGATCATTGCGCCGCTGCTGGGCGGGCAGGTGCTGCTGCACCTCGGCTGGCGCGCGATCTTCGGCGTGCTTTTCGCGGCCGCCGCAACCGTGGCGGCCCTCATCCTCCGCTTCCTCCCCGAGAGCCTTCCCCTCGAACGCCGCACGAGGCGGTCTCCGCGAGAGACGTTGCGCTCGTTCCGCACCGTGCTCTCCAGCGGCATCTTCGTGCGCCTCGCGATCGCGGCCGGCGCGGGGCAGGCGGTGATGTTCGCCTACATCTCCGGCTCGCCCTTCGTGTTCATCGACCTCTTCGGAGTCTCGCCGCAGCACTACGGCTGGATCTTCGGCGCCAACGCGGCGGGGCTCATCGCGTTCTCGCAGCTCAACCGGGTGCTCGTGCCTCGCTTCGGCGTGTACCGCACGCTGGTGGGCGCGCTCTGCGTCACCGCGATGGGCACGGTGGTGCTCTTCACGGTGGCGGCGGCGGGCGCGGGGCTGGGGATGCTGCTGCCGGCGATGTTCCTCTCCATCGCCTCGGTGGGCCTCGTGCTGCCGAACGCCACCGCAGCGGCAATGGCGCCGTGGGGCGCGCAGGCGGGCATCGCCTCCTCCGCGTTCGGGACGCTGCAGATCGCGTGCGGCGCGGTGGCCTCGGCGCTGGTCAGCGCGCTGGCGAACGGGACCGCGCTGCCGATGACCGGCGTGATGCTCGGGTGCGGCCTGCTCGCGCTGCTGCTCGTGCTCGCGGGGGCGAAGGCGGCGGCGCCTCACGAAGCGCAGGGACACGCGCGCGGCTGAGCGTCGCAGCGGACGAAAGGGGCCTCACGGCCGCAGCGTCTTCAACACCTTCTCCGCCTCGGCGCCGACCGGTCCTTCGGCATCGAGCGCGCGGGCCCGCTCCAGCGGCTCGCGCGCGCCGCGGTGGTCTCCACTGAGCTTCAGCGCCACGCCGAGGTTGAGGTGCGCGGACGCGCTCTCCTCGTGCATGTCCACCGCCTCGCGGAAGAGGGTCAGCGCTCGGTCGAGATCGCCGGAGAGCAGCGCCTCGCGTCCCTCCTGCACCCGCTTCTCCGAGTCGTTGACGAGCTCCACCTCCAGCAGCGCCCCACCCGCCAGATGCGCGAGCAGCGCCGGCACGCGCGCGGGCGGGAAGGTCAGCGAGAGCCCTTCGGCGGCGACGACCGCGGCCAGCGGGAGATCCGGAAGCAACTGCCGGCCGCGGAACTTCACCCGCACCCGGCTGTAGCGTCCCTTCTTCGCCCACTTCCCCAGCTGCGCGCCGAGCTTCTTCAGCGACTCCTCCAGACCACCGGGCGTTCCGGGAACGAGCTCCACGCCCACCGTACGCGGCTCGTCCTCGGGCGATTGCGCGGGGGCCGCGGGCAACGCGCGCTCCGGCTCGGCGGCCACCGGCTCGGCGGCCACGGGCACCGCGCGCCCCTGCTGCGACTTCTTCTTCGCGCTGACCGGGGCCCGCTTCGTGGTCTTCGCGCTCTTCGCCTTCTTCGCCGCCATGCCCCAGAACGTAGCCCGGCCGCCTGCCCTCCGCATGACGTCCGGCCGTCTGCCCCGCCTGCGCGCGACCAACTCCTGATCCGACCGCGAGCGCGGTAGCATGGCCGCATGACCATGTACTCGGAGTCGCTTCGGGCCTTCCTGAAGCCGGTCCTGCCCTACCTCGACGACCCCGCGGTCTCCGAAATCATGATCAACGGTCCGGAGGACATCTGGATCGAGAAGAAGGGCAAGGTCACGCGGCTCGACCACGTGAAGTTCAGCGACGAGGGCCTGCTCGGCGCGGCGCGGAACATGGCGCAGTTCATGGGCCGCCCGCTGAACGACGAGAAGCCGAGGCTCGACGCGCGCCTCCCGGACGGCAGCCGTATCCACGTGGTGATCGCGCCCATCGCGCGGAAGGGCACCACGATCTCCATCCGCAAGTTCTTCAAGGAGAAGCTGACGATCGACGCGCTCATCCGCTTCGGCTCGCTCACCCCTCCGATGGCGCGGCTCATCGACGCGGCGATCCACACGAAGCTGAACATGCTCGTGGCGGGCGGCACCGGCTCGGGCAAGACGACGCTGCTGAACATCGTCTCCTCGCTCATCCCCGACGACGAGCGCATCCTCACAATCGAGGACTCGGCGGAGCTCCAGCTCAACCAGTCCCACGTCGTCCCCTTCGAGAGCCGGCCGCCGGACAAGTTCGGCAAGGGCGGCGTGGACATGGGTGACCTGCTGCACTCGGCGCTGCGTCTTCGGCCGGACCGCATCGTCGTCGGCGAGGTGCGCGGCGGCGAGGCCTTCCACCTGATGCAGGCGATGAACACCGGTCACGGCGGCTCGCTGGCCACGACCCACGCGAACACCCCGAGCGACACGCTGCGCCGCATCGAGTCGCTCTGCCTGATGAGCGGGATCGAGCTGCCGATGGTCGCCATCCGCGCGCAGGTCGCGTCGGCGATCAACATGATCATCTGCTGCGAGCGCTATCACGACGGTTCGCGCAAGACGACGGCGCTCTCCGAGGTGCTCCCGCTCAACGACAAGGGCGACTACCGCACCCAGGACATCTTCGTCTTCACCCCGGTGACGAAGGACGAGGACGGTCACATCCTCGGCTACCACGCGCCCACCGGCATCGTTCCGAACTTCGTGGCCCGCGCCCGCGCGTACGGCTTCAGCGACCTCACGCCCGAGTACTTCGACCCGCGCACCTACGGCGTGCCGCCCCCGCCGCAGTTCGCGGTGGGCACCGAGTTCCAGACGCGCTGGGCCCCGTCGCTGAAGCACCGCGAGGCCGGCCAGCCCGATCCCGCCGAGTACCGCGAGGAGTGGCAGGAGTTCGAGCACAAGCTCAAGCGCGAGGCGAAGGAGGCGAAGGGCGAGGCCGAGAAGATCCAGGTGCAGGTGCCCGCCGCGCCCGCGTCCTCGCCTCCGAGCGCCGCAGCCGAGCCCGCCGTGCGCCCGAGGCCGCCGACCTCCAGCGGTCACCCGGCCTCCACCGCGCAGGCCAGTCCTCCGCGTCCCGCGGCACGCCCCGCGCTCCCCCCGGCGCGCGACGACGACAAGACCCCGCCGCCCACGCGCAACCCGCTGCAGCGTCCGGCGCCCTCTGCCTTGCACGCGCAGTCGGGCACGATGGACGAGCCAAAGGTGGAGATCTCGCAGGACCTCCTCGCCGAGCAGGATCTGGCGATGAGCGAGAGGGAGGACGAGGACACCGTCGGCCCTCGTCCCTCGTCGATGCGCCCGCCGATGCGCAGCGGTCCGCCGGGCTCGAACCGGATGGCGCCGCCGCCCGGTGGTCAGGTGCGCCGGACGCTGCGTCCGCCGGAGCCCGAGCCGCAGCCCTCACAGCTCAGCGAAGAGGCGCTCTTCGACGACGATCTGGGCTCGCCGCCTTCGCCGGGGGACGCGGACAAGACGCACATCCGTCCCGCGCCCACGCAGCGGCGGAAGTAGCGCGCGCTACTTCACCAGCAGGCACGCCACCGGAGCCTCGGTGGCGGCGCGTGCGCGCTCCGGCGTGACCAGCGCGTGGGCCTCGAGGCGGCGCAGGATGCCGTCGCGGTTCTGCTTGATCAGCGCGCCGTTCCGGCAGGTCTTGAGGTCGAAGTAGTAGCCGCCGTTGATCGGCAGCACGAGGCTGAACTCGGCGAGCTCCGCCAGGGACATCTCCGCCGGCGGCTTCTTGTAGAGCTCCCACGCCGCGTCCTCCACGCCGACGACGCCGCGGTCGAAGAGCATGGTGGCCATGTCCCAGGCGATGAGCTGGTCGCGCTGCAGGAACGCGTGGAGCTTGTGCGCCGCCACCGTCTGCTCCATGTCCGTCTTCACGCCCAGCGTCACCGCGAGCCGCAGCGCGAGGTAGCGCTCGCATTCGCCGTCGCCCGGCATGCCCTTGTTCATCAGGCTGTAGGCGAGCCGCATGAGCCAGCGCGGCCCGTCCTCGCGCTGCGTCTGGAAGAAGGTCGGGCAGCCCGCGGCGGAGATGTAGAGCGCCACGAGGTCGGTGGGCAGCTTCGCGAAGTCCGGCTTCTCGAACTTCGGCGAGCGCGAGCCCTTCTGGATCACGCCCGCGCGGCCGCTCATGCGCTCACCCTCGACGGAGAGGCGCAGGTGCGTCTCCAGATCGAACTCCGACTCGAGCCTCGGCAGGTCCGCCGCCGCGTACATGTACGTGGACGGCAGCACGATGGCTGCGACGCCGACGAGAAACACCACGATCCAGATGAACGCCCTCACGGGCGCATCCTACATCGGTTAAATTGAGGGCAATGAGCGCGTGGCACGAAGGCCGCCTGCTGGCCACCAGGCCCGCGGCTTCGGGGTTGTGGACGGTGCGGGTGGATGTGTCGCAGACGCCGCTCGTCGGAAGCCACACGCTGCCCGGTCAGTACCTCCTCCTCGCCATCGGTGAGCTGCGCGAGGCGGCCTTTGCCATCGCCTCCGGCCCCGACGAACAGGGCGAGGTCTTCGAGCTGCTGGTGAAGGAGGGCTCTCCGGTGACCGACCTGCTCGTGCGCGCGCCGGAGGGGACGCCGGTAAGGCTGGGCAAGCCGCGAGGGCCGGGCTTCCCGCTCGAGAAGGCGGCGGGCAAGCGGCTGCTGCTGTTCGCGACCGGCTCGGGGATCAGCGCCATCCGCTCGGTGATCGAGAGCCTCCGCAAGGACCGTGCGCGCTACGGCGAAGTGACCCTCTACTTCGGCGCGCGCAGCCCCACCGCGTTCGCGTATCGGGACCAGCTGGACGCGTGGGAGCGCGCCGGCATCCGCGTGGCCCGTACCGTGAGCCAGCCGGATGGCGAGCAGTGGGAGGGCACCACCGGCTACGTGCAGGCGCTCCTCGCCGACGAGTCGCTGGGCGATGCGGTCGCCTTCGTGTGCGGCCAGCGCGAGATGGTCGAGGCCGTGCGCGAGGCGCTCGTCTCGCGCGGCATGCCCGCGGAGAACGTGTTCCTGAACTTTTGAGATCTGGGCCCCGCGAGATGGACACCAGCTACCCCTTCAGCTTCCGGCGCAGGCTCCAGGGCGCGGTCCCGCCGCTCGCGGTGGCGTGCGTCTTCCTCGTGCTCTTGCTCGTGTTCCGGCCGGAGCGCGCGTGGGTGTGGTGGGCGCTGGTGGTTCTCACGGGCGTGATGCTCGTGCGCGCGGCGTCCTACTTGTGGTGGGGCCGCAACGCGGTGGTCATCGACTCCCGCGGACTCAGCCGGTCCGGTCGGACGATGCGCTACGACGGCGCGGAGCTCGAGCTGCGCTGCACGGAGAAGGCCGGCGCGTTGCGCGTGCAGGAAGTGGTGCTCTGGGGACCACACCCCGCCGAAGGCACCCGCGAGGGACTCGGGTTCGACGACAGCCTCGCGCGCTTCGACCAGGCGGTCCGCACGCTGGTGTCGAAGGTCCCCGAAATGCGCATCCGCGTGAGCACCCTCGCGGAGAGCGACGTGCAGGGCGAGCGGCGCGAGCAGGTGCTGGGGCCGCTGCGGCCGACCCCGGTGGAGCGCGCGCTGCTGGAGCTCGGCCGGAGCAAGCTCAGCGCACCGCCGCATCTGAGGAACTGAGCGGGATGGCGAAGACCTCGCAGACCTCATGGGTGATGTTGCTTCTGTGCGCCGCGGTGCTCCTCGTGGCGCAGGGCTGTGGCCCGAAGCGGGTGGACGACCTGCACTTCCGCACCCTGCAGCCGGAGAGCGCGTTCGACCGCGCGGTGGCCTCGGTGGAGCACCACGGCCGCGGCGTGTACCAGAGCGATCCCCAGCGAGGCGTGGTGCACTCGAACTGGATCGACGCCGACTTCGGCATGGGCATCCCGCCGCGTTACCTCTGGTACCGGTACGTGGTCACGGTGGTGCCGAACAGGGCGGACGCGTCCGCGGACGTGCGCCTGTCGCTGCAGGCGGTCAGCTGCGGCGTGTTCGACTCGCGCGCTCCCGACCGGATGGCGAAGGAGTGCGGCCCGCCCGAGCACATCCCCGCCCGCGTGCTGCGCGAGTTCGAGCGGGTGAAAGCTGAACTCGAGCGGGACGTGTTCCGCCGCGAGTAGGCGCTACGGCCGGTCAGCGTGCCCAGAGCTGGCTCACGCCTTCGTACGCACGGATGTTCTCGTCCGCGTGCACCAGCACCAGTCCTTCGGTCTGGGCCTGCGCCACCAGCATCCGGTCGAAGGGGTCGAGATGACTCCAGTCGAGCGAGCCCGCAGCCTCGCCGTGAGAGGGATCGATGGGCAGCGGCAAGAAGCCGTTCGCCTCGATCATCGCGACCGCGGAGCCTTCGTAGCGGAGCTTCCCGCGGCGCGCCTTGATCGCCATCTCCCACGGGCTGACGGCGCTGATGAAGACCTGGTTCCTCGGGTTCGCGATGGCGCTTCGTGCCCTCTTTGAAAGCGCGGCGTGGCGCTGATCCCACCAGAGGAGGACGTGCGTATCGAGCAGCAGGTCCACTACTCGTCGCCCTCGAAGAGGCGGCTGAGCTCGGCATCCGGTTCGTCGAAATCCGGCGCGAGGTAGCTCACCTTCAGCGCGCCCGCCGGACGCCTCGGAGCCTTCCTGGTGGGCAGCGGGACGAGCATGGCCCTGGGCTCACCGTTCTTCGCGATGACGATCTTCTCGCCGCTCGCTGCCCGCTCGACCAACGTCGAGAGGTTCGTCTTCGCCTCGTACAGGTTGATCGACTTCATCAACCCTCAAGCTAGGTTCGGGCGTGAGGTTGGTCAACCTGGTCAAGCCCCAGGCGGCTCGCGCTCGCGCTACGGCCCCGCCACGACCTCCGCCTCGCGGTACGCCACTTCGTAGATCACCGCGGAGGGGTCGCTCCGGTTGTCGCCCACCGCGTTCTGCGGGGTCCACGCGCCGGCGGCGATCACCCGGCCGTCGCGGGAGAAGCGCACGCGGCGGAGGATCCACCCGAACTTCTCCGTGTGCACCGGCTGCGGCTCGCCCTCGACGAAGAGGTGCATCCGGTTGTCCCAGCCTCCGCTCACGAGGCTGCGGCCGTCGGGGCTGATGCCGGCGGTGCTGATGACGCCGCGGTGCACGCCGGGCCAGCTCGCGAGCACCTTGCCCGTCTCCAGCGCCACGATGGCCGCGTAGTCCAGCGGGCTCTCCGGCGCGGGCTCCTTCCGCTTCTCGCGCTGGTACACGTCGCGGTTCCGCTCCGACTTGTCCGCGGAGAACGCCACGCCCAGCCGCGTCCCTTCGCGGTCCACGCTGACGTCGTTCACGTGCGGCTCGAAGGCGAAGCGCTTCTGCTCCACCAGCGTGGGCACGTCCGGCATCGCTGGCGCGGTCTCTCCGGGCACCTCCTTGCGCACGAAGACCATGTCCGGGCTTCCCACCGCCTGCGAGATGTCGAAGCGCTCGAACAGCGGCGCACCCAGGACACCCTGCGCCCCCTTCGGCACGCACGCGTCGCACACCGCCACGTCCACGCCCTCCACCCGGAACTGCTTGAGGGTCAGCGTCTTCCCCCGCGCGAGCTTCGACTCCTGGGTGCGCACGCGAATCGTCTCGGTCAGCAGCGCCGGCTGGATGCCCGCGGCCTGCGCGAACTCGGCGGTCACCACCACCGCGGGAAGGCCGGCATCGAGCGTGAACACGCCCGCCTTCCCCTCCAGCCCCGCCCGCACGATCGCGACCTTGTCGGGGGTCTGCTTCACCGTGAGACGCGCCTCCTTCGTGCTCAGGGGCCTCGCCTCCACGGTGAACACCGCGACCGTCTTGTCCCAGCTCCCCGTCACCATCCGCCCATCGGCCACCGCGGCCACGCTGCGGACCTCGTCCCGGTGCGCGCGCAGCTCCGACTGCAGCTCCAGCGCGGGCCAGGAGAGCACCGAGAGCAGCCCGTCCTGGCTCCCGGCCACGACGTTCTTGCCATCCGCGGTGAAGGCCACGGTCACGAGACGCTCGTCGCCCTGCCACTCCTTCACCAGCTTCGCGTCCCGACCGCTGAACGCGCGCACCGCACCGTCGCGGCCGGCGGTGACGAAGTGGCTCCCGTCCGGCGAGAAGTCCACGCCCTCCACGTCGAACTCGTAGTCGTTGAGCGCCACGTCCGCGACGAGGGTGGCGAAGGGCCCTTCCGGCACGACCGCGCCCAGCGTCCACAACATCGCGTTCATCGTCTTGCCCGCGAGCCGCGTGTGCACTGCGCGGTCCGCCTGCGGCGACAGGCCGATGCCGTAGATGAAGTCGCGGTCCTCGAGCACCGCCAGCCGCTCGAGCCGCAGCGGCCTCCCGCTCACGTACGCGTCCTCACCGACGGCGCGCACCGCATCGTCGAGGCCGGGCACCTTCGGCGGCCCTCGCACGCAGGAGGCGAAGACAGCCGCACCAAGGGACAGCGCGAAGAGCGAGACGAGCGGAGAGCAGAAGTGGGAGCGGCGCATGACGGCCGCGCACACTACAGGCCCCACCTCCCCGCGCTACTGCAACGGCTACAACCCGGACAGCTTCTTCGGGGGTTCGAGCTCCTTGATCCCCTTGAGGTCCACGTTGAGGAAGAACAGCGGCTTCTGCGCGTCGCCGTGCTCGTCGAATTGGGTGGTGCCGGTCGCGCCCTCGAAACCCTTCAGCCCGGCGAGCCGCTCGCGCAGGTCCTCCCGGGTCCTCGCGCCGCCGCTGATGACGGTGCGCAGCATGGCGGCGCTGTCGTAACCGGTGGCCTCGAGCAGGCCCGGCTCACCGCGCAGCCCGGCCTCGCGCCACTGCTTCATGAAGCGCTGCGTCGCCGGCCGCTGCGAGTCCGGATAGAAGCCGTCCACGTAGATCGCGCACTGCACGAACTTCCCGCCGCGCGACACCAGCTGCGGCACGCCGTCCGCGTCCTTCGGCGACGACCAGAGGTTCGTCCCCAGCAGGGTCACCGTCTTGAGGTTCCGCTTCCCCGTCGTCTTGCGGATGCGCTCGAGGTCCCGCGGATCGCACGCGTTGGTGATGATGTCCTCCACCGCCAGCGCCGGCGCCACGAGGCCCACCCGGCGCCACTCGTCGGGGATGAACAGCGCCTCGAAGTCCACGATCGGATCGAGCCCCTGCCGCAGCTTCTCGATCGCCTTGCGGCGGCGGAACGCGTCGCTCGTCTGCTGCTGAATCTCGCGCACGCCCTCGTGGTAGTCGTGCCGGTCCTCGAGGTGGTAGCGGCCCACGAGCTTCCGGGCCTGCTCGGTGAAGGTCGTCTGGTCGTGCGCGTAGCTCTCGATGCCGCGCACCGTCGCGCCGCGGCCCTCGAGCTCGTCCCAGAAGAGGTTCGTGAGGTCCTGCCCGTAGGGAATGTCCGGGTGCAGGATGGCGAAGCTCTTGTAGCCGAGCGTCTCCGTCGCGTACTCGGCCAGCGCCTTCGCCTGCGCCGAGTTCGTCAGCATGTTGCGGAACACCCACGGCCCCAGCTGCGGGATGTCCTCCTGCCGCGTGAGGGTGAGGATGGGGATCTGCAGCTCCTCCGCCACCAGCGCCGCGCGCCGCGAGTCGTCGGCGAGGATCGGCCCGATGATCGCGATGGCGCCGTCCTCGAAGACGAGCTCCTCCACCGCCTTGCCGGCGATCATCACGTCGCCCTGCGAGTCCTTCACCACCAGCTCGAGCCCGCTGCCCTCCAACGCGAGCTTCACGCCGCGCAGCACCGCCTCGCCCACCGGACGGAAGCGGCCGGTCATGGGGAGGATGACGCCCACCCTCTTCGCGTCCACCCGCGCGCGCTGCTGCGAACGGGCGAGCAGCTCACGGGCCTCGCGCGCGAACTGACCGTCCGGCTCCTGCCGCAGGTAGGCCTCGAGCGTCTCGTTGAGCCGGGGCCAGTCGCGCAGGTGGTAGTAGATGCGCGCGAGCTTGAAGGTCAGCACCGGCCACGCGGGGTGCGACGACGAGAGGTCCGCCTGCACCCGCGCGACCTCCACGAACGGCGCCTGCGTCTCGACCACGCGCACGAGCTCGTCGAGCGCCTGCGCCCGCGCCTCCGGACTCCCCGCCGCCTCCATCCGCTTCACCGCCAGCCGCAGCGTCTCCGAGTGCAGCCCGCCCGCCGCCGCCGCCCGCTCCGCGCCCTCGAGCGCGCGCTGCTTCAGCGGACCTTCGAGCCTTTGCGCGACGGTGGAGAGCGCCTGGTACGCGTCCTTGTGCGCGCCGAGCTCCAGGGCGGAGAGCCCCGCGTACAGCCGCGCCTCGTTCACCCGCGGGTGGAGCGGGTTCTCGAACACGAGCTCCTGGAACAGGGCGCGGGCCCGCTGCCACTCCTTCGCCTCGAACTGCAGCGTGGCCGCGCGGAAGAGCGCCTCCTGGCCGGCGGTGCTCTCGGGGAACGCCTTGCGCACCGCGAGGTACGCGTCGAGCGCCTCGCGCTTCTTCCCCTGTTCGCCGAGCGATGCGGCCTCGGCGAGCGCGCGGTCCGCCTCCGCCATCTGCTTCGGCTCGAAGGCGGGACGGGTGGGCTCCGCGCCCTGCCCTTCACCACCCCAGCCATCCGGCCGGCGCTGCTGTTCGGGAGGACATCCGAGGGTCAGCAGCGCGGACGCGATGAGCAGGGCGAAGGCGGCCCGGGGAGCGGACATGCGTGTCTCCTTAGCAGCGCGAGAGGTCAGTGCAACGCCCTGCTGCAAATGGTCAGCCGAAGATCTCGCGCACCTTGGCGAAGAAGCTCCGCGACTGCGGGTTCGAGGCCGCGTCCTGCGCGGAGAGCTCCTCGAAGCGCTCGAGGAGATCCTTCTGCTCGCGCGAGAGCTGGGTGGGGATCTCCACCACCACGCGCACGTGCTGATCGCCGCGGCCGCCGCCGTGCAGATGCGGAATGCCCTTCCCCTTCAGCCGGAAGACCTTCCCCGTCTGCGTGCCGGACGGGATCTTCATCTTCACCTTGCCGTCGAGCGTGGGCACGTCGATCTGCGAACCCAGCGCGGCCTGCGGGAAGGAGATGGGGATCTCGCAGAGGACCTCGGTGTCCTCGCGCACGAAGATGGGGTGCTCGCGGACGTGCACCACCACGTAGAGATCGCCCGGCGCGCCGCCGAGATCTCCGGGCTCGCCCTCTCCCGCCAGCCGCACCCGCGTCCCGGTGTCCACACCGCCGGGGATCTTCACCGTCAGCGTGGACTCGCTGTCGATCTTCCCCTTGCCGCCGCAGTGCGTGCACGGATCGGCGACCACGCTGCCCTGACCGCCGCAGGTGTGGCAGGCGCGCGAGACTGCGAAGAAGCCCTGGGTGAAGCGGACCTCGCCTTCGCCGTTGCAGGTGGGACAGGTGCGGCGCTGACCGCTCTTCGAACCGCTGCCCTTGCAGGGCTCGCAGGTCTTCGGACGCGGGACCTTCACCTGGACCTCGCAGCCGAACGCCGCCTCCTCGAAGGAGATCTCCAGGTTGTAGCGGAGGTCCGAGCCGCGCGACCTTCCGCCGCGGCGTCCCCGCGCGCCGCCGAAGATGTCGCCGAAGATCTCGCCGAAGATGTCGTTGATGGAGGAGGCGTTGAAGCCGCCCTCGAAGTTGAAGTTCTGGCCGTGGCCGAACCGGTCGTAGCGCGCGCGCTTCTCCGGATCCGACAGCACCTCGTAGGCCTCGGAGGCCTCCTTGAACTTCTCCTCCGCCTCCGGATTGCCCGGATTGCGATCCGGGTGGAACTGGAGCGCCACCTTCCGGTACGCGCTCTTGAGGTCCTGTGCGCCCACGTCCCGGGCCACCCCGAGGACCTCGTAGTAGTCTCGCTTCTGCTGCGACGCCGCCGGCATCGTCCCGTAACCCCTTGTCCGGACTGGGCTTTTTGCCCTTTCTGCGTGCCGGACCGAAAAGCCGCGGGACTATAACGCAGCCCTTTCGCTCGGCAATCCAAGCCGAGCGAAGGGCTTCACGTCACACCGTCCACACGCGGTTCGCGGTGACCTCCAGCCGGGAGAGCCGCCGCTTGAGCACCGGGTCGATGGCGCCCATCGGCGACCACTTGGGCACCACGAAGTGGAGCTCCGCGTTGTAGAGCTTCGCGGCCGACGCGAGCAGCGACCATCGGTTGTCCGCCGCGGGATCGTCCACCTGCTCCGGCGTGACGACCTCGACGATCACCGGCGTGCGCGCGCCGTCGGACTGGCGGCAGGTGAAGTCGGGCCGGTGGTCCTCGATGGTGCCGGAGAGCACCGGCGGTGGGACGAAGCCCGGAAGCCTCGCCTTGATGTCGGTCGCACCGAGCGTCCGGAAGTACTCCGCCATCAGCCAGAGGAGCCGCCGGCGGTCCTCGTGATCCACCACCGGCTCGCACCCGACATTGGTTCCTTGAACGTGACTGGTATCCATGACGAGAGAAACTTCCGGTCCCCGAGCCTCCGCCGCAATGAAGTCCCCAGGCAGCCGGACTCACCGGATCGGAGGGCATCCGGGCATGGCGGCTCGTGTTGCAGAGGGAAGAGTGTCACTTCGCCGTCAGCGCGCGGGCAAGCGAGCCGATCGCGTCCCGGATCTGAGTGCGCGTAACCTCCAGCGCTCTCTGCGTTTTCGGCGCGCGGCCGGAGAGAAGGACCAGATCGTCTTCAGGCGCGGCCTGGGCGCCGAGTTCCGCGTAATCGAGCGTCCTAAGGCTCGGCTCCCCGCCTGCTTCTGAAGGTGGAGCGAAGCGGCCGAAGATCACGCCTTCGTCCTGTTGATTGCCCGGGCCTTCGCGCAGGGCGAAGACCTGACGGGTCGCTTCAAGGACTCGCGGATCGGCCAGTTCGAGCAGACGCCGCGCAGGCACGTCTTCTCCGAGCGTTCGGGCGAGCAGCCTGAACACCGCGCGCACGAAGTCCACGTCGGTGATCACCAGCCCGTAGAGGTACCAGTCGCCGCTGCAGACCTCGGCGATCAGGCGGGCCTCGTCGGGCGAGAGCCAGAGGTGCGACGGGCACTCGAAGGACTCGCAGATCTCCGCGCGGTACACGCCGCAGTCGCGCAGATCGATGCCGCCGGTGCCGGTGTGCTTCGGGTGCGCGAGGCAGCCGACCGTCTCTTCCCTTTCGCCATCGAGGAACCCCAGCAGCGGGCACACGCGCACGTCGGTGAACGCGGGCGAGGGCTGCTCCCGCTTCAGCTGCGCGGCTGCATTCGCATAGGCCTCCGCCGTGCGTGGGGTTCCGGCGAGCAGGCGCGTGTGCCGGCGCAGCTCGTTCGTCACCGCCGCGCGCGAGTGGTCCTTGAAGTTGTAGAGCCCGCAGCACGCACCGCAGGAAGCGCCCCCACCGGGCTGGCACAAGGAGAGTCTGGTCGGCGCGGTCATCGGTGTCGGATGATGGAGCGGTTCACCTCCACCGCGAAGTCTTCGTGACCGCCCGCCTCTCCCCTTCCGCTACCCGGCTGCTGGACATCGGAGGAGGCGCGGCGGCGCTGATCTCCCTGGTGCCACCGATGCACCTGCCGCCGGACGCGAGGGCCGCGTGGCAGTGCGTGGTGCTCTTCGGGCTCGTCGCGTTCACCGCGGCGGCAGAGAGGTGGCGCCTTCTGCAAACGGGCGAGCGCGCGACGGCGATCTTCTGGAGCGTCTGCACCGGCGCCTTGCCCACTTCGATCGCAACCTGCGTGCTGGCGATGAGCAGCGGTCCTTGCGAGCCGCTCGCGGCGCTGTGGAACGCGGGCTGGGCGCTGTGGCCGACGGTGATGCTCGGCGCGGCGGTGGGCGTTCTCGCGGGGAGCCTGTGCCGGACCTTTCTCGGGCTGACGCTGGCGGTGCTGGGCATCGGCTTCTCACTCTTTGCGTTCGACTGGGCGCAGTCCGCGGTCAACGCGTCGATGGAGCTGTGGGACCACCTCGGCATCTGGTCGGTCGAGTCGAGCGCCCACACGCAGAGCCTCTTCGTCACCGCGGACGCGATCCTCTTCCGGCTGGGGACGATGGCGCTCGCCGCGCTGCTGGTGGCCGCCGCGCCGGTCGAACTGCCCACGTGGCGGGGCGCGTGGCTGCGTGGCGTGGCCGCACCTTTGGGCGGCGCCTCCCTCGTCGCGCTGCTGACCCTCGCGGCAGGGCTGTGGCAGACGGAGGGGACGCTGGCGCTGCGGCTCGGGGCCTCGCGCGAGGTGGCCGGGTACGTCGTCCACCACGACCGCGAGATCGATGCGCACGACCTCGCGCTGTTCGAAGAGGAGCTGCGCTACCACCATGAAGGGCTCGCGCCGCTCTTCGGCCTGACCGCGGACAGCGGGCGCCCCTTCCGCGTCTTCCTCTACCGCGACCCAGAGCAGCAGCTGCGCCTCACCGGCGACGACCGCGCGGCCTATGCCCTGCCCGCGACCGGCGTGCTGCACGTGGCGCTCGACGAGTGGCCGCACCCCGCGCTTCGCCACGAGCTCGTGCACGTGATGGCCGCGCGGTGGACGCAGAACCCGTGGGGCGTGCCCGGCGAGTGGATGTTCGACGCGGACTTCGGCGGGCTGGTGGAGGGCCTCGCCGAGGCGCTGGGTACGCCCGATCCGCAGCTCGTGCTGCACGAGGACGCCGCGTCGCTGAAGCGGCTGGGCTCGCTGCCGGACCTCCGCGTGCTGATGGGCCCGGACGGCTTCGCGCAGTTCGACGAGCAGCAGGCCTACACGGCCGCGGGCTCCTTCGTGCGCTGGCTGATCGACTCGCGGGGCGTGGACGTGGTGCGCACGGCCTACGACCGCGGCGAGTTCCGGGAAGGGCTCGAGCCGCTGGTGTCGGAGTGGGAGCGCTTCCTCGAGGGCATGGAGGTCGACGAGACCGTGCTGCAGACCGCGCAGGCGCTCTACGTGCGGCCCGAACCCTGGAGCACGCCCTGCTGGCGCGAAGCGGAGGCGTGCCGGGCGACCGCCGATGCTGCAGAGTCTGAGGACGAAGCCGAGCGCTGGTTCCGGCGCTGCCTCCGCGCGAACCCGGCGGACCTCGACTGCCCGCTCGGACTGGCGGAGGTGCTGCAGGAGGGCTCGGCCGACTCGTGGCGCCTCGTGCGCGAGACGCTGAAGTCTCTCGGGGACGGCGAGCGGGGCGATGCCACGCGGCTCGCTCGCGCGCACCAGTTGGCCGCACGCGTCGCGGATCCGGCCGCGGCGCAGACGCATCTGGCGAAGGCGCTGGAAGCGGGTGGCCCTCCGTGGGTGCAGCTCGAGTCGTACCTCTCCCGCCTCGCGGTCGAGCTCACCGAGGAGGAGGACCACGGCGCGTTGTGGAGGTGGTTCTACGAGGAGGGCGACTGGTCCGAGGTGGCGATGTCGCTGCTCGACGAAGGCCCCGACACCGCGATGCCGGCCGCCGCGCGCGCATACGTGACCGACGAGCTGATCAAGCGCGCGTGGGCGGACGACGACTGCGAGACCGCGGAGGTGCTGCTCGTGCGCTTCGCAGATCCCGATCCGCGGCGCGCCCTCTTCGCCCGAGACCTCCGCGACCGGTGTGCCTTCCGCGAGCGCCTGCG
Organism: Pseudomonadota bacterium; assembly: GCA_023423535.1. GTDB lineage: Bacteria > Myxococcota > Myxococcia > Myxococcales > Myxococcaceae > JAFAFL01. The sequence continues at coordinate 39,804 of JAFAFL010000057.1, read as the reverse complement.
CGAGGTGCCCGGTGTCGTGGACGCGCCGGTGCCCTGACGTCGAGCAGGCGGGCAGGCCGCGCCGCGCGCTCGGGATTGTCGCGAGGGGCTCCCCGAGGGATGTTGCGCGGGCCGTGCGCGAACGCCCCCGGCCGAGCGACCTGCGCCGGCTCCTCCTCTACGTCCGACCCTACTGGCCCGCTGCGCTGGGCGCGGTGATCGCCTCTTGTCTCGCGGCGGGGGCGGCGGCGGCGTACGCGTGGCTCATCGGCCCGCTGTTGAAGTCGGTGCTCGGCGGCGGGCGGGTGGAGCTGTGGGGCTTCGCGATCGAGATCGAGGACCTCGCGGTGACGCTTCCGCTGCTCGTGGTGGGCGCGGCAGCGGTGAAGGCGCTCGGGCAGTTCCTTCAGACGGGGCTGATGCAGGAGGTCGGTCAGCGGGCGATGTCCGACCTGCGCCAGTCTCTCTACGGGCACCTGCTGCAGATGCCGCCGGAGAAGCTCGAGGAGCGGCACTCGGGCGACCTGCTCGCGCGCTTCACCGCGGACGTGACGCGGGTGGAGTTCAGCGTCACGCAGGCGCTCGCGTCGTGGGTGAAGGATCCGCTCCAGGTCCTCGCGCTGCTCGCTGTGTGCTTCGCCATCGACGCGCGGCTGTTCGTGCTCGCGTTCATCGTGGTGCCGCTGGCGATCATCCCCGTCTCGCGCTTCGCCAAGGCGGTGAAGCGGGTGGCGACGCGGACGCAGCACTCGCTCGGGCGGATGACGGAGCTGACGAGCGAGTCGCTCCACAACCTCCCCATCGTGCGCGCCTACGTCGCCGAGGACCGGGTGCTCTCGCGCTTCGACGCGGAGCAGCGCGTGTACCTCGGCGCAATGCAGCGCTCGCTCTTCATCCGCGGCGCGTTCACCCCGACGCTGGAGATCCTCGGCATCGCGGGCGTGGCGCTCTGCATCGCGTTCGGCGCGCGCGCGGTGTCCGCCGAGCCGGAGCTGGCGGGGAAGCTCGTCTCCTTCCTCACCGCGGCGCTGCTCATGTACCAGCCGCTGAAGGCAGTCAGCGGCACCTTCGGCCAGGTGATGCAGGGCCTCGCCTCCGCGCGCCGCCTCTTCGAGCTCTCCGACACGCCGCTGCCGCCGGATGTGGGCGACGAGGCCCCGCCGCTCTCGCGCGAGCTCGTGCTGCGCGACGTCCACTTCGCCTACCGCGCCTCGCCGGACGCGCGGCCGGTCCCTGCACTGAACGGCGTGACCCTCACCGTGCCCGCGGGCAAACGCGTGGCGCTGGTGGGCTCATCGGGCGCGGGGAAGAGCACGCTGTTCTCGCTGCTGCTGCGCTTCCACGACGCGGGGAGCGGCAAGCTGCTCTGGGACGGACGGCCCGTGGGTGAGTTCTCTCGTCGTTCGCTGCGCGCGCAGATGGGCTGGGTGCCGCAGGAGGGCCTGCTCTTCAGCGGCACCGTGCGCCAGAACCTCCTCACCGGCCGGGCCGACGCGACGGACGATGATCTGTGGGAGGCGCTGCGCCGGGCCCACGCGGAGTCCTTCGTGCGCGCGCTGCCGGGTGGACTCGACGAAGAGGTCGGCGAGCGCGGCGGACGGCTCTCCGGTGGCCAGCGCCAGCGCCTCTGCATTGCGCGCGCGTTCCTCCGGGCGCCATCGCTGCTGCTGCTCGACGAACCGACCTCCGCGCTCGACGCGGAGAGCGAGCGCGGCGTGGGCGAGGGCCTGCGCGAGCTGATGAAGGGCCGCACCACGCTCGTCGTCGCGCACCGGCTCTCGACCGTGCGCGAGGCAGACCTCATCCACGTGCTCGAAGCCGGCCGCGTGGTGGAGAGCGGCACGCACGAAGAGCTCGCGGCCCGCGGCGGGAGATACGCGCAGCTGCTTCGTGCAGGAGAGCTCGCGGAGGCGGCGTAGAGCCGGCCCTCACGCGACGGGACCTCGACTCGGCTGGGCCGAGGCCAACGCAGTGGCATCCGGCGCCACGCCTCGCCCGCGCGCGCTTGTCCGGCGATAGCGCGCCTGCCAGAGGCTGATGCCGACGCCGCCGAGCACGCCCGGCGCGATCCAGAGAACGAGCGAGGTCCGTCCGTCGATGCCGAGCCTCGGTGCATTGACGACGAGGAACGCGGTCACCGTCGCGATGCACGCGGTCCCCATCCCACCGATGTGCTGGAGGAGGTACGCGGTCCGGCCTTCCGGAGGCCGCAGCCAGAAGCGGAGCTGGCCGAACGCGTTCGCGGTGCAGAGCAGGCCGAAGACCGCGAAGAGGAGGCTCGACTCGCGCGCGGCGAGCGCCAGCGTTCCCACCCCGGCGAGCCCGAGCAGCGCGGCGATCGAGAGATCCCACCCACTGCGATGCGGGCCCTCGCGCCGCTTCGTCCGGACAGCGCGCACGCCGAGAGATGCGCTGGCAGCCGCGAGCAGTCCCACCGCGCCGAGGAAGAGTGCGGGCGCATCGTTGCGCGGGTCCGCGTCGAGCAATCGCAGCAGCGAGACGAGCAAGCCGGTCACCGCCACGGCGGCCATCGCGCCGGTGAAGACGAAGCCCACGCGCCGGTGCAGCGCGCCTCCCTTCTTCACCAGCCAGGGCAGCCAGAAGGTGACGACGGCCACCCCTCCGGCGACGACGTGAACGGCGAGTGCGAGGCGATCAGGCTGCATGGCGGACTCCTTCGTGCGCAGGTTCGCCGTCACCGTACGGAGGCGTCGGGGCGGCCTCATGTGCCGGAAGTCACAGACTCCGAGCTGCCCCGCCGTCGTCCTTTCTCGTCCGTCCGCAGCCTTTTCCGCGCGGTCGGCGTGCCTCGGGGGCCCGTCCCTTTTTCTTTCCCGTCCGCCGGTGCCCGAGGCCCGTCCGCACGTTCTCTTTTCCCGGGCGCACCTCTTCTTTTCTGGTCCGTACCCCTTCCTTTTTCGTCCGCCCGAACCCCTCGCGCGTCCGTACCGCGTCCTTTCTCGTCCGCCTGCGTGTGACTTCCGGCACATGCCGCGCGCGGGCCGGCCCCTAGAATGGAGGTGCATGTCGCTCTCGCTCCGACCCCACGCGCTGACCCTTGCCGGCCTCGGGACGTGGGCAGTGATGGCCTCGGGCGCGTGGCGGAGCGGTGTCGCCGGAGGACCGTGGGGGCTCGCCGCGTGGGCGCTGTTTCCCTTCGCCTTCGTCGTCGCCTCCACCGGCTCGGGGGAGCGGCGCACGAGCCGGGTCGTCGCGCTGGGCGTGCAGTCGCTCTCGGTGCTCGGCGCGACCGCCGCGGAGGGCGGGACCTTCTCCGGCGTGTTGCTCGCGGTGGTGGCCGGGCAGGCGCCGATGCTCCTCTCCGTTCGCGTCTGCGCGGTGTGGTGCGCGGTGCAGACCGCTCTCTTCGGCGCGCTGCTCTCCCTGCACGCGCCACCTGCGCCGGCGGTGTTCACCGCGATCGGCTTCGGGGCCTTTCAGTTGTTCGCGCTGGGTGCCGGCTGGTTCGCGCAGCGCGAGGCGGCGGCGAGAAGTGAGCTGGCAGCCGTCAACGAGGCGCTGGTCTCCGCACAGACGCAGCTCGCCGAGCGCTCGCGCGACGACGAACGGCTGCGCATCTCCCGCGAGCTGCACGACACGCTCGGGCACCACCTCACCGCGCTGTCGCTGCAGCTGGAGCTCGCGACGAATACGTCGCCGCACGACGAGGCGGTGCGCAAGGCGCGGGCGCTGGCGCGGGAGATGCTCGCCGAGGTCCGCGCGGTGGTGGGCGAGCTGCGGGAGCGTCCAGCGCTGGAGCTGCGGAGCGCGCTCGGAGCGCTGGCTGCGGGCGTGCCCGCTCCGGCGGAGGTCCGGCTGCACTTCTCCGACGATGCCACGGTGGGGTTGAGCGCTGAGGTGACGCAGGCGCTCTTCCGCTGCGCGCAGGAGGGGGTGACCAACGCGCTCCGGCACGCGGGCGCGACCCGCGTGGACATCTCGCTGGAGCGCGTGGCGGGAACGTTGAGGCTCATGGTGCGCGACGACGGACGGGCAGAGGTGCGCGAGCTCGTACCCGGCAACGGTCTGCGCGGTCTGCGGGAGCGCCTGCAGGCCGTGGGCGGTGAACTGCGTTGGGCGGCAGAGCCGGGAAGCGGCGTGACGCTGACCGCAGAGGTGCCGCGATGATCCGCGTGCTCCTCGCCGACGATCAGACGCTCGTGCGGCAGGGCATCCTAGGCCTGCTCGACCTCACTGCGGACATTCGGGTGAAGGAGGAGGCGCGCGACGGCGAGGAGGCCGTGAGTGCGCTGCAACGCGGAGGCTTCGACGTCGCGCTGCTCGACGTGCGCATGCCGCGCCGGACGGGGCTGGGCGTGCTGGAGACGATGGGCAGCGCGATGCCCCCCGCGATCCTGCTGACGACCTTCGACGACGAGAGCGTGGCGCTGGAGGCGGTCAGGCTCGGCGCGCGCGGGTTCCTCCTGAAGGACGTGACGCTGGAGCAGCTCGCCTCTGCCATCCGCACCGTCGCGAGCGGCGGCACCCTCTTCCAGCCCGCGGTGACCGAGCGCATCTTGCGTGGCCTCGAGCGCACCCCGCCCCGCTTCGAGGCCGCGGAGCTTCCCGAAGCGCTGACCCCGCGCGAGACGGAGATCCTCCGCCTCATGTCCTCCGGCGCGAGCAACCGCGAGATCGCCCAGGCGCTGGGGACCGCCGAGGGCACGGTGAAGAACCAGGTCTCCAGCGTGATGAGCAAGCTCGGCGTGCGCGACAGGACGCGCGCGGTGCTGAAGGGGATCGAGCTCGGGTACGTGTGACGCGCGGCGCGTTGCCTACTGGCGCTCGGCCCGCGCATCCTCCAGCACGGTGCCGGCAGTACCTTCTGGGAGCCTCAGCGGCTTGAAGTCGCGCCAGAGTGACGTGGGATCCGGAGCGGTGGGCAACCGGATGAAGCCGGCCTCGACGGCATCCATGAGACGACGCGCCGAGGTAGGGACCGTCGCCGTCCGAGCATCCGGCCGGCGCACCTCAGCGACCACTCGGCCACGGTCGATGACGAAGACGGTCTCACCGCGCTGCACCGCCCGCAGAAAGTGCTCGAGCCGTGCTTTGAACCAGCGAACGCCGGTGACCTTCATGTGTCGAATGTAGTCACCGATCGCGGTGCGCTCTTCCTCACCGCTACGGCAGCGCTGCCTGCAGCGGCAGTCCCGCCGGCGCGGCGTAGAAGGCAAGGCCCACCCGCGCGCCGATGCCCGCACCGGCGAGCACGGTCTCGGGCGTGACCGCGGTGCTGCTGCCGGTCGTGAGCTGCGAGGGCGAGAGCCGCGCGAGGCGGTCCGCACCGAACGGCGTCCACAGACCGCCGCCTTCGTCGAACGCGAGCCCGTCGAGCTGCGCGCCGGTCAGCGTGATCTGCACCGGCGGGGTGACGCTGATGTCGCCCATGCCGGTGCGCTCGTCCGGCGTGTAGCGCGCGATGCGGTTCGCGCCCGCGTAGGCGACCCAGAGGTTGTCCTGCCGGTCGAAGGCGATCCCCTTCGGCGAGCCCAGCGTGGCGACCACCGGCTGCGCGCTCTTGCCCTCCATGATGAGGTCCGGGATTTGGGTCGAAGCGCCCAGGCGGTTCGCGCGGTAGCGCACGATGCGCGAGGAGCCGAAGCTCGCCACCCAGAGGTTGCCCGCCGCGTCGAAGGCGAGGCCCGCCGGTTCGGAGAGCCCGCTGCCCATCCCGCCCAGCACCACCTCCGGCACCGGCTGACCGCTCTGCGCGAGCTGGTCGGAGGAGAAGCGCACCACCGTGTTCGACGGGCTCACCGTCACCCACAGGTTGCCGTCCGCATCGAACGCGAGGCCCTGCGGCCCCGGCGTCCCACCGAGCGCCTCACCTCGCAGGTCCACGTCCGCCTCCAGCGCGCCGCTCTGTCCCAGTGACGCGGCGGGGAAGCGGCGCAGGCTCGAGCCGTTCGCGCGGCGATCCACGATCCACAGGTTGCCCTCCGCATCGAACGCCAGCCCCGTCACCTGCGTGGTGGAGGGCGTGGCGGTGATCGCCACGTCCGCGGCGCTCACGCCCGTCGAGGGCTCGCGCAGCACCGCGTCATCCAGCGCGGAGATCGGCGCCGAACCTCCCGCGCCCACCGTCCACAGCTTGCCGCCGGAAGGGACCTCGGAGTGGGCGACGCGCACCGTCGCCGGCGCGTCCGCCTTCACGCAGACCGTGTTCGCATCGAGCGTCGGCGTGAACACGCGGCGCACGCGCTCGGCGGGCGAGGCCACCCGGTAGGCGCTCACCGTGTAGGTCCCGGTGGGCAGCTCCTTCACCTCGCCCGCGCCCTGCACGTCGAGCGTCTTCTCCTCGCCGCTCAAGGTGATCGCCGACACCGCGCCTTCCGGCAGTCCGCTCACCTCCACGTTCACCGAGCCGGTGCCGCCGGACGGGCACTCTTCCGGCTTCGGGCCGCAGCCCGGGCCGGTGAGGGTGAGCACCGCAGCAAGACCGACCGAGCAGCCAACGAGCAGTGAACGTGTCCGGTTCATGACTTGGCATCATGCCTCAGCCTGCCCGGCCGGCGTCCAAACGTTCGGACCTCGGCATGGGAACGCGAGTCTGATTGTGCTACTCGCCCCCGCCTCATGGCGCCTTCACGGACCACCGCGGTCGGCAACGTCCTCTTTCGCTTCCGCAGCTTCACGCCGGTGCCGGTGATCGCGCTGGCGCTCTTCCTCCTCTGGCGTTCGCGCGGAGAGCCGGGCCCCGGTGGCGCGTCGGTCGATGCGCTGCTCGACGTCACAGGCCTCGTGCTCGCGCTGCTGGGGCAGGCGCTGCGCTTCTACACGCTGGGCCTCGTGCCGGAAGGGACGAGCGGCCAGGGCAACGCGCTGGAGGCGGTGACGCTGAACACGCGCGGGCCCTACGCGTTCGTGCGAAACCCGCTCTACGTGGGCAACCTCGGCATCTGCCTCGGGCTCCTGCTCATCGCGCACGATCCGATCGTCTACGTGCTCGGGCTGGGGTTCTTCTTCGGCGAGTACTTCTTCATCATCCGCGCCGAGGAGAACTTCCTCCGCTCGCGCTTCGGCGCCGCGTTCGACGAGTTCTGCAGGCGGGTGCCGCGGTGGGTGCCTCGTTTCTCTCCCGCGTACGAGGGCCATCTGCGCGTCGGCTTCGACGTGAAGCGCGCGCTGAAGAAGGAGCACAACCCGTTCGCCGCGTGGGCCAGCGGCGCGCTGATCCTCTGGGGCTGGGAGCGCTGGGCGCGGGGTGAGCTCGCGCTGTCCGGCGACTCGACGGCGCTGTGGGTGCTCGTCGTGCTGCAGGTCTCGGTGTTGTTCCTCTTCGTCGGCATCAAGGGCTGGAAGCACCGGTGGCTGCGCAGGGGCCGGCCGGGCAATCAGGCCGCGCCCTCCTCTCGGTAGCGGACCCTCTTTCCCGCGCTACTTTCTGGTTGTGCGCCCGCGCATGGTCCGGCGCGGAGAGGCGACCGGGGATGCGCGGGGCGCAAGGATCTCTCCTCCATGTCTTCCCGCTTCGAGCGTCACTTCGAGGGCGCGGAGCTCCTCGATGGGCTCCTCGAGCTCTCCGGCTGTCCACTCGACTCCAACGAGGTGCTCGCGCGCTTCGTCGCGGGTCACCAGGCCGGCGCCGAGTCCTCGCAGATCATCCCCACCCTCTTCGACGGTGAGCCGCGCTTCCCCAGCCCGGACATCGCGCGCAGGCTGTACCAGAACCTCCTCGGGCTCTGGGACCTCGTCGCCTCCGGCCGCAAGGTGGAGCTCGAGCCGACGAAGCGGCCGCCGCGCGAGAAGCGTCAGAAGCCCGAGCCGCCCGCGCATTGGGATGTCCAGTCTGGTCCCGACGCGGCGTTCGTGGAGAGCGCCTGGCGTTACCTCGATGCACTGCCAGAGGGCGACCCGCGCGCGCACGAGCGGCTGGTGCACGGCTTCGAGAACCGGCAGGACGCGCTCCTTCAGTGGCTCGACGAGCAGGATCTCGCCGACGAGCCGTATGCAGCGCTCCGCTACCTCCTCTTCGAGCTGCATGCGATGCTGGAGCTCGGTCAGCCGCACGGCGTTGCTTCGGTGGATGGACGTGCACTCGCGCGCCGCGCTGCGGAAGGTGAAGTGGAAGGCGCAGGCGTGCCCGAAGCGCTGCGTGTCTGGGTGGACGAGTCGCTCGCCGAGAGTGAGCTCGCCGATGAGCCGAAGGTGAAGGCGCTGGCCCTTCGCGGGCTTTCGGCGCTGTGGGCCGCGCGCCGGAAGGGGCCGGCCGGAAGGAGCTGAGCATGGCGAAGGACGACGACTCGACGGGCTTCACCGGCAGGCGGAAGAAGTCGTACCGCGAGCTGGACGCGCAGCGGGGCAAGAGCAAGTCGCACTCGCGGCAGGACGATCCCTCGCAGCAGCGCCTCGAGCGCAGCGCGAGCTACCAGAAGTACAAGACCGCCGCGGACGCGCTCTTCACCGGCGGCGAGCTCCCCGAAGGCCTGGCGAAGACCTTCGATCCGGAGGGGAAGCGGAAGGCCCAGAAGGAGGCGATGGGCAAGCTGCGCGAGCTCGATCGCAAGGCGTGGGTGCAGGGCGTGATCGACTACCTGGAGAAGTATCCGGAGCTGCCCGAGGACCCCTACTTCCTCGATTCGCTGCTCGATCACCCGCGCGAGCGCATCGCGGACAAGGCGCTGGCGAAGCTCGAGGGGCTGCAGGAGGAAGGCAAGCTCACCAAGGTGCCGGGCAGCCTGTCGGAGCGCCTCAAGTCCATCGAGCTGACGTCCATGGACTCGGAGCTGCAGGCGCGGGCGAAGACGCTGCGCGCGAAGCTGCGCGGGTAGGATGACGCGATGCTCAACCGGATGAAGCTGTGGGTGCGCCGGAACTCGGCGCGCGCGGTGGCGCTGCTGCTCGCGCCCGGGCTGGGGACGCTGGCGCTCGATGCGTTCGTGGAGCACTACGCGGGCCGCAACGGTGAAGACCCGCTGCAGGCGGTGCCCGTCATCTACGGCGCGGCAGGCTTCTTCGTTCTCACCCTGGTCGCGCTGCTCCGGCCTCGCGCTGCGTTCGTGTGGGGCGCGCGGCTGGTGGGCACGGCGGGCCTCGTCACCGGCGTCTGGGGCGCGGCCCTTCACGCGAAGGTCTTCTTCGCGGACCTCGACGGCAAGTGGACGATGAACACGGTGGAGGGCGCGCTCGACGTGGCGCCGCCGCTGATCGCCCCGCTGGCCTTCGCGCTCGTCGGCGCGGCGCTGGTGGCGCTCACCTGGTCGAAGCTCGTGCTCCGCATCGAGATCGGCCGGCCGGACGCTTCGAGCGGTGACGCTTCGGGCGGTGAGGTGGTGGCGCTCCCGCAGCAGCCGCCGCAGCCCGACCGCGCGGCGATGTAGCGCGGGCAGCTCGTCGGTAGCTCGTCGAGATGTAGAGCGCGGTCACAGCACGCGGGGGATATGGTCGCGGCCATGTCTCCCGAGTGGTGGAAGGTGTGGCGTTGGCAGCTGCACTGGCAGATCTTCCTCGGCCTCGCCATCGGCGCGGTCGTGGGCCTGGCGCTGGGCACCTGGGTCATCGAGCAGATTCCCGCCGACGTTCCCGCCGACAAGCGCGGCGCCGCGGGTTCCGCGATCGTGCGAGGGCTGGCGGCCTTCCATGTCTTCGAGCTGCTGGGGGACCTCTTCCTCCGCGCGCTCTTCCTCATCATCGTTCCGCTCATCACCACCAGCATCGTGCTCGCGGTGGCGCGGATCGCGGGGCAGCACGACTTCGGGCGGCTCGGCCTGAAGACGATGGCCTACTTCTTCCTCACCAGCATCGCCGCGGTGGGCGTGGGGCTGGTGCTCCTCAACATCTTCACGCCCGGCATCGTGAACGGCGCGGGAATCCTCGAGGGCCGCGACCTCAGCGCGTTCGGCGGCGCGCAGCAGGAGGTCAGCGAGCGCGTCGAGGGCCGCGGGCTGCGCGACTTCCTCAACGTGTTCCGGGTGATGATCCCCAACAACCTCGTGGGCGCGGCGGCGGAGGGAAACTTCCTCGGGCTCATCGTCGTCTCCATCACCGCCGGCTTCTTCACCGCGCGCCTGCCGGAGGCGCCACGCCAGACCTTCGAGCACTTCGTCGAGGCCATCCACGAGCTCACCGTGATGGCCACGGGACTCATTCTCCGCTTTGCGCCGGTGGGCGTGCTCTTCCTCATCGCGCGGACCTTCGCCGAGCAGTACGCGACGCTGCGCCCGGATGGACGCTTCGAGCAGTTCATCACCGGCATCGGCTCGTTCGCGATCATCACCCTCGTGGCGCTGCTCATCCACCTGCTCGTCACCCTGCCGCTGGTGCTCCTCTTCGTCGCGCGCGTGAACCCGCTGCGTCACTACCGCGCCATGGCGCCGGCGCTCGTCACCGCCTTCAGCACCGCGTCCTCGGCCGCGACATTGCCGCTGAACATCCAGTGCCTGGAGAAGCGGGCCGGCGTGTCGAACCGGGTGACCGGCTTCGTGCTGCCGCTCGGCGCGACGGTGAACATGGACGGCACCGCGCTCTACGAGTGCGCCGCGGCGATGTTCATCTGCCAGGCCTTCGGCGTGGAGCTGACGCTGCTGCAGCAGTTCATCATCGTGACCGTGGCGATGCTCACGAGCATCGGCGTGGCGGGGATTCCGTCCGCGTCGCTGGTGGCGATCGCGATCATCCTCCAGACGGTGCAGGCGCAGCTGCCGCCGGGTCAGAGCGTGAACCTGCTGCTCGGCATGGGCCTGCTCTTCGTGTTCGACCGGCCGCTGGACATGGTGCGCACCGCCGTGAACGTATTCGGGGACTCGGTGGGCGCGGTGGTGGTGGCGAAGAGCGAAGGCGAGACGGACGTGCTGCGCGATGGGCCGGGACGCGATCCGGATCCGGTGCGCTGACGCAGAGGGAGAGACCGCATGCCGGACACAGCGAAGCACCTCATCCTCTTCGGCCACGGCTGGGCGTTCCTGCCGCGCACGCCGTTCGAGATCGGCAGGCTCCCCAGCGCGCCGGACGACGTGGTCATCGTGCACCACGTGAAGACCGAGGGAGGCTCGCCGCCGATGGTGAGGCTCGGGCCGTGGGAGGGCAGCGTGAGGCTCGCGCTGGGTCCCGGAACGCACGAGGCGGAGGGCGCGCTCGAGGACTGGTGGGACGGTGAGCCGACCGCGGGTGAGCCGTGGGCCATTCGCACCCAGCGCTGGACGATGCCGTGGCCTCCGATGACCACGCTCTGGTCCACGCAGGAGCACGTGGACTGGCCCTTCGAGCTGACGCTGTCCGGCTGCGAGGCCGACGAGATGCTCTACGTGCAGGCGCCGTTCACGCGCGCGCCGGCCGCGTCGCAGCTGATGGCAGCGGGGATGAGCAAGGCGGGAGAGGAAGGCTTCCGCGGCGCCGCGGGCGAGGTGATGGGGCTGGAGCTCGCGTACGAACAGGAGGGCGCGCCGTGGCGGCAGTGGCGGTACCTCGTGCCGCTCGGTGAGGGAGCGGTCGGGCTCGTGACGGTGCAGTCCACGCTCGCGAACCGGGACCTCTTTCATGCGCTGGGGAGGGACGTGGCGGCGCGGCTGAAGGCGCGGTAGGGAGCGCGCACGATGCGATTCCACGAGCAGGTCCACGGCGTGTACTTCGATGACCTCGATCCGTTTCAGGTCCTCCACAACGCGCGCTACCTCCTCATCTTCGAGCGCACCGTCGGCGCGTTCTGGCGGCACCTGGGTTGGGGAGGGCTGCTCGATGCGCAGGGCAATCCGGACCAGTTCCACCTCGTGCGGGTGAACCAGATGGAGTACCTCCGCGCGGTGGAGGGCGTCTCCGACGTGCGCGCCCGCGTGTGGGTGGAGAAGCTGGGGAGGACCTCACTGACCTTCGGGTTCTGCCTGCTGCCGATGGACCACGATCTTCCCTATGCGACCGGGACGCGCGTGGTCGTGCGCGTGGATCCGGTGACGCGGAAGCCTGCCGAGTGGACCGCGCCGTTCAGGGAGCGGCTCGCGCCCTATCGGAAGGACCTCGAGCAGCAGGGATGAAGGGCGTCGCCGCGGTGTGGGTCGTGCTGCCGATCGGCGCGCTCTGTCTGGCGGGCGTGGTGTGGCTCGTGTCCGCCATTCCGGCGGCGGGGCCGGGAGAGAGCGCTCCCGTCGCGGTCGTGGAGCGGGAGCAGGAAGTTGCCGTGCGGGAAGGTCCCGTCGCCGCGGTAGCAGTCGCCGCGCCCGCTCCGCTCGCAGCGCCCGTGGTGCCGGCCGTGCTCGAAGCTCCGCGCGTGGACGACGACGAGGCCGCGTTCCTTCGCGTTCGCGAGAACGTGCGCGCGCAGCTCACCGCGCAGTACGCGAAGCGCCACGAGGAGATCGTCCGTCGGTGCTGGCCGGGGGATGCGCCCGAAGGACAACGCGCGCGACTCACGCTCAGCCTGCAGGTGGACGCGGAGGGACGAGAGCTCGTGCGCAGCGTGCAGGAGTCGCGAGAGGCCTGGGTGGAGGGATTCGGCCAGTGCTTCACCGACGCCGCGCGCGAAGCGTTCGAGTTCGACCCGCCCGGGCGATCGGTGTCGGTGGACGTGGTGCTGGATTTTCCGTGACGGGGTGCGACGGATTTCCGTGACGAAGTGCCTGGGCTGCCGGGCCACCGCGTGGCCTGAAGTGAGCGGCTCCCTCTGAAACAGCGCTGGCCCTCCCCTTGCTCTGCCCGCGGCCATGGCGAACGTGCAGACGGGGACCGGCTTCTCGAAGACGTGGATGTGGCGCAGCGTGCTGGCGGGCCTCACGGTCGGCGCGACGCTGGCGAGCGCGAGCGCGGCGTGGGCCTGCAGCATCGCGCCCTGGTACTCGGTCACGCCGGGCTACGAGGCGGTGGACGTGCCTCGGAACGCGCGGGTGACGCTGCTGGGGATGCAGTCGTCGCAGGACGCGCAGTGGGCGCTGGAGCGTGTGCTTCCGGATGGGACCGGCGAGAGCGTCGCGGTCACCGTGCACACCGCGCCGGGCAGCGGCACGCACGGCTACGTGGAGCTGCGACCTGCGCAGCCGTTGGAGGCTTCCACCCAGTACCGGGTGACCAGCACGTGGGGAGAGCTCAGCCGCTTCACCACCGGTACCTCGGAGGACACCGCGCCGCCCGCCACGCCGACCTTCCGGGACGACGGCATCGATCCCTATCTCCCCAGCGACTCGCCGCAGGCCGGCGCCGCCTGCTGGGTCGAGCGCGGCTTCACCCGCTTCACGCTGAAGAGCGAAGGCGCAGCGCACTTCCGGCTCGAGCGCGAGGGCGGTGAGATCATCGCCGCCGGCCTGCCGGAGAACGGGAGCCTCTCCTACAAGTGCCCCGCTCCCGCGAAGAGGTACGAGGCGCGGCTCATCGCGGTGGACGCGGCCGGCAACGAGAGCGCTCCTGTGGACGTGGAGATCGAGGAGAAGTGCGTGCGCGATACCGGCCTCGGCTGCAGCGCTGTTGGAGGTGGCGCGGGGCTGTGGTCGCTGCTCGGGCTCGCGGCGCTGCTGAGGGGCGCGCGCCGGAAGGGCAAGGTCGCGTAGGCTCTCCGGGATGAACCGGCTCGCTCTTCTTTCCGCAGTGATGGTCTTTACGTGCTCATGCATCGGCGATGGCAGCTTCAGCGTCGTGGCCGAGGGCAAGAACGTTCAGGATGGCTTTGCCGCGACGCAGCTGACTGACGGCTGGGCCGTGGGGTTCGAGCGCTTCGAGGTGACCTTCGCCTCGGTGACGGTGCTCAATGCGAAGGGTGGCGGGCTCTCCGGATACGCCTACGACGGAGCGAATCCTCCGGTCGATCTCGCGCATCCGGATGCCGCGGAAGGGGTTCGGCTCACTGAGCACATGACGGGCGGGGAAGCCGCCGGAGAGGTGTCGTGGCAGGTCTCGCCGGTGGCGCTGCCCGGTGCTCAGCTGCCGGCCTACTTCATCCGCGGCAATGCGAAGAAGGCCAGCGACACCCTCGGCTTCGGCTGGCGGCTCACGCGGGACACGCGCTACTCGGATTGTCCCATCGGTGCTTCGCCACACTTCGGCGTGCTGATCACCATCGACGCGGCGCCGCTATTCACCGACGCAAACGGCTCGCTGTCCTTCGGCGCCTTCGCGGCGGCGGACACGAACGGTGACGGGGAGATCGAAGAGAGCGAGCTGCGCGCCGCGCCCCCTCTCGACGGCCTGGGCTCGAACCTGTGGGAGACGCTCGACGCGCGGTCGAAGGGCATGGGCTTCATGTCCGGGAACCAGGCCTGCCTGACGGTGCAGTAGCCGCGGCAGCGGAGAACCAGCATGGGTGCGAGCGCCTCGTGATCGAGACCAACATCACGCAGTTCAAGGCTCGGTTCGTCCACTTCATGCGAGCAGTGCGCGCGGGTGAGGAGGTCATCATCAAGGACCGGGACGAGCCCGTGGCGCGGCTGCAGCCCTATGACGGGAAGCGCTCGGGCCGTCCTGAGGAGCACGTGCTCGTGGTGCGGAAGTCGCCGTCCGCTCCGCCACTCGGTCAGGTTCGCGTTCGCCCCATCCGGTACCGAGGCGCCAGCAGCACGGTGCTCCTGCTTGCGGACCGGGACCGGCAATGATCGCCTGCCAGGCTTCCCAGATGCGCTGAGTGCCTGCCGGTGCTCGGCCTCATCCGTTGACGACGAACCCGGCCGCGCTGTCGAGCTGAACGCTCAGCCCTCCTACCGCCTCGAGCAGCTCCTCGTAGTGAGCGGCCTCGGCATCGAGCTGCGCCTGCACCTGCTCGGTGGTGAAGCCCTGGTGGCGCAGGGTGAGCGCGAGCCGCTCCAGCGTGGTCTCGCGCTCGGTGAGGATCGCCTTCCGCGCGCGTGAGGCGAGAACGCTGGCCTCGGCCTCGGCGGCACTCAACGCGACCGCGAGCGCCGGCTCCACGAAGGTGTCGAAGTCCTCGAACGCGCGCTCGACCTCGTCACCGCGCAGGGACTGGCCGGTCTTCTCCAGCACCGGAAGCAACGCGGGCGAGACTTTCGGCTTGCCGTCCTCGTCCTGCGCCACCGCCACGTGCACGAGCCACCGGTCGATGAACCGCGAGAGCTGCCGCGACGGCACGCGCGCGCCGACGCTGGTGTCCTCCGGCTCCGGCGGGAGCACGTGGAAGAGCGCCTCCACCCCGCGCGCCTTCATGGGCCCGCGGCGCTCGATGAAGCGGAAGGCGTTGCGACCGTAGGGACCGTCGCGGAGAAAGCCGAAGAGGGCCTCGACGAGCGGGTGCCCCGTGGCGAAGTACTCGTTCTCCTCCTGGGTTACCGCGGTGTCGCGCCAGAAGGTCCCCAGCAGCGTCTTCTCCTGCGAGAGGTCCATGCCGGGCAGCGCCTCCACCTTCAGCGCGTGGCCGAAGTGGAAGGCGGCCTGGAACGCGTCCACCTTCTCATCGGTGTCCACGTCGATGCCCACGCGCCGGCCGAGCTCCGTCACCGCATCCTCGAGCCGCTCGTCGAGGTCGCGCGAGATCGCCCACAGCCCGTCCTCGAGTCCGGCGGTCCCGCCCTCGGCGTCGGCGTCGATGGTCTCGTCGTCACCCGCGGGCTCGATGCCCATCCGCTCCTGCGCGCGCTGGACGAGGCGCTCCACCGCCGGCCGATCGAAGCTGCGCAGATCGAGCAGCGGATCGTAGGCGCGGCGCACCTGCTCTCGGGCCGCACGCACGCGCTCGGTCAGTTCCTTCGCGTACTGCGCGCGCTCCTCCGGGGGACTGAGCGCGAGCTCGGAGAGGCGCGGCTCCACCTCCTCCAGCACCGCGTCGAGCCCACCCACCGTCTCGCCGAACACGCCCACCGCGTCCGCGAGCAGCGAGAGCACGTCGGACGCGAGCGTCCCCGCAGGATCGAACACGTGGATGTCCACCGGCTGCGTCTGTCCGATGCGATCGAGCCGGCCGATGCGCTGCTCCATCGTCGCGGGGCTCCAGGGCAGGTCGTAGTTCACGAGGTGGTGCGCGAACTGGAAGTTGCGGCCCTCGCCGCCGACCTCGGTGCAGAGAAGCACCTTCGGTCCCTCCGGATCGCGGAACCTCGCCACCTGCCGGTCGCGCTCCACCAGCGGAAGATCGCCGTGGTACCCCAGCGCCTCGACGTTCTGCGTCCGCAGCCGCGCCTGCAGCCACTCCAGCGTGGCGCGAGACTCGGTGAACACGAGCACCTTCGCGTCCGGCTCCTTCGACCAGATGCCGCGGAGCACGTCGATGAACGCGCCGAGCTTCGCGTCCGTCTGCGGCAGCGACAGCTCTGCGGAAGTGGCGAGTCCCGCCAGCGCGCGCGTGCTCTGCACCGCTTCGCTGAACGCAGCCGGTGAGGACTCGAGCCGCCGCAGGAGGTTCGCCATCGGCGCGCCGCGAAGGCTCGTGTTCTCCCGAAGGTGTTCCTGCACCCTCGCCCGCGCCTCGCGCTCCGCGTCGGTCAGCGCAACGGGATGCCGGTGCAGCCGCCGCTGCGAGAAGCCGCCCACCACCGCCCGCCGGTTGCGGATGAGCCGGTCGCTGAGGCTGTAGGTCTGCGCGAGGTGCGTCAGCAGCGCGTCGCGATCGCTCAGCTCGCGCAGCCGCTCGTCGTCGGGGAAGCGGGCGCTGAGTGCAGCCAGCGCGTCGCGCTCACCGTCTGCCGCTTCGTCGGCGAGCAGCTTGCGCACCGCGGCGCTGAGCTCCTCCTGTCGCGCGAGCCGTGAGGTGAAGCCCTCCAGCGTGGGCGCGGTGTCCTCGTCGATGAGGCGGAGCAGCCCGTGGTACTCGGCGGGATCGAGCTGCATCGGCGTCGCCGTCAGGAGCAGCAGCCCCCACGAGTTCTTCGCCAGCGCCTGCGCCGCTTCGAACGCGCGCTCGCCCTTCAGGTGGTGCGCCTCGTCGATGATCACGAGGTCCCAGTGCGCGTCCGCGGCGCCGGCCTCCTCGCGGTGCTCCTTCGTGCGGGAGAGCAGCTCGAGGGAGGTCACGACCTTCGGGAAGCGCGCCCACGGAGACTGGTCCGGCGCCTCCTTCTGCGCCTGCGTGTAGCGGTCGCCGTCCATCAGCGTGAAGAGCTGGTTGAACTTGTGGAAGAGCTCGGCGAGCCACTGCACGGTGAGGTGCGACGGCGCGACGACGAGCACCCGGTTGGCGAGGCCCGCGAGGCGCAGCGCGGAGAAGATCATCCCCGCTTCGATGGTCTTACCCAGACCCACCTCGTCGGCGAGGATGAAGCGAGGCCGGCGCGCGGAGAGCACGCGCTGCACCACGCCCACCTGGTGCGGCTTCACCATCACCCGCGAGGCGAACAGCGCACCCAGCGCGTCGTTGCGGCGCTCGTCGTCGAGGCGCAGCGCGGTGCGGCGAAGCTCGAACGCGTGGGCATCACCGACGCGTCCCTGCGCGAGCAGCGACACCATGTCCGGCTCCGGCGGCCGCGCGCGCAGCTCCGTCTCCGGCATCTCGTCCTCGGGCGTCCCCTCCGGTCCGAGCGAGCCGTCGGTGTAGTGGAAGACGTAGCGACGCAGGCCGCGCCCACCCTCGACCTCCTCGGTGATGACCGCGTCCTTCCCCTTCACCGTGCGCACCTTGTCGCCCGGCACGAACGCGTGCGAGACGAGCGCGCCGCCACGCGTGGAGACGAGCACCGCTCCACCCTCGCGGCCGGGGAAGTCCACCTCCGCGCGGAGGCCCTCGTCGTGCACCGCCAGCAGGTGGCCGACGCCCCACTCGGGCTGAGGGAGGTAGCGGACCTTCATTCCGGGAACGAGCCGTTGCATGCGCGCGCACTATCACGCGCCGCGCCGGCTGCGACCCGACTCTTGAGCCCCGCGCTCGTCGGCACCGCGAGCGCCCGTCAGCGAGAGCGCGGCGTGACGAAGCGGCCGGCCGTGCGTCACCGCGCAGAGCACGTCCCACGCGCTGCGCAGAGGCGATTGTCCCTCCGGAAAGCAGAGCGCCACCGGCTCCCACGCGTGCGGCCGCAGCTTCTGTCGATACCGGTGCAGGCCCGCGAAGTCGTAGAAGGGCGCGCCGGCGCGGCGGAGCACGCGCAGCCACCACGGCACCTCTCCCGCGAGCGGCACGAGCCCCATGGTCAGGTGATGGCTCCCCGCCTCCGCGCAGGTGGACATCGCAGCGTCGATGAGCAGCTCGGTCGTTCCGTTGGGCGCGTCGCGTCCGCGCAGCACGTCCTCCACGAACCAGCCGCCTCGTCCGTAGATGGGGACCGCCGCGAGCAGCGCCACCGGTGCGCCCTCGCGTTCGGCGACGAAGACGCGGCGGCGCTCCGGGTGCGAGTAGAGCTGAAGATCGAGCAGGAACGAGAGCGGCGGGCCGCGCCGGGTGGCGAGCCAGTCGCGGGCGATCGCATCGAGCGCGGCGCGGATGGGGTGACGCTCGTGCAGCTCTGCTGCTGACAGCGCCCGGACGATCACCCCGCGGGCGCGCGCCCGGCGGAGCTGCTCGCGAAGGCTGCGCACCGAGCGCAGAAGCTCGGGCCACGCACAGGGGTCCCAGGCCGGCTGTTCGCCGATCCGCAGCGACCGCAGTCCCGACGTCCGGGCAAAGGCGCTCTCCGCGGCGCAGAACACGGCCCGTCTTCGCTGCGCGGCGGCGGCCCGGATGAACGCGCGCGCGACGTCCGAATAACGGGCGGGCTCACAGAGCGGCGCGCCGGCGGCGACCCAGCACGCGCCGGTGTCGGTGTAGGCGACGAGCGCGTCCCTCTCCGGCGCGAGATAGGTGAGGCCCGGCTCGAGGACCTGGAAGGAGACGGTCTCGCGGCCGAAGCGCTCCACGTGACCGAGCACGTCGAGTTCCGTCGCGGGGCAGAGTGAGAGGGCCGGCTGCAACGCGCCCACCCCTACCGGTCGCGCACATTCCGTTCAAGTCGTCGGCCCTCCAACGTTCACAACGAACCGCCCGACGCCTCCGTCTGCTCGCCCTCCCGCCGGCCGCGCACCCAATGGCCGACGGCGGAGAAGGCCCGGCGCAGCGCACGACGCGCGGGGTTCGCGGCGGGCATGGGGATGGTGCTCTCGTCCATCTCGCGGGCGAAGCGGAGGTCCTCGTCGAAGTCCTCGGCGAGCTGCCGGTTGAGCACGCGATCCCACACGACGACCGAGAGCTCCTCCAGCATCTCGAACGACCCGGCGCCCATGTTCGTGGAGCCGACGACGGAGATGTGGTCGTCGATCACCAGCGCCTTGGTGTGCATCATCGCGGGCTCGTACTCGAACACGCGGATGCCGGAGCGCAGCATGGTGCGGTACCAGCCGCGGCCCATGTCGCGCACCAGCGGTACGTCGTGGATCCGCCCGGGCAACAGGAGCTTCACGTCCGCGCCGCCCTTCGCGCAGTTGCAGAGAAACTCCATCACGCCCTCGTCCGGCGTGAAGTAGGCCACCGCCATCCACAAGCGCTTCTTCGGCTGCGTGAGCAACGTGCGGAACAGCGCGCGGGCCATGGTGCCGCCGCGATCGCGCGCACTGGAGGCGACGACCGCGGCCTGCACGCCGGCACCCACCGGCGTGGGCCAGGGCAGGTCCGAGAGCGGCGGCAGCTCTCCGCCCGACTGCAGCCAGTTCTCGAGGAAGGCCTGCTGCATCCAGCGCACCGCCGGACCCTCGAGACGCAGCGCGGTGTCCCGCCAGGTGTCTTCGGTGCGCCCGTTGCCGTCGAACGCGTCCCAGAACGCGAAGCCGCCGGTCATCCCCCAGCGGCCGTCCACCACCACCAGCTTGCGGTGGTTGCGCGAGAGCATCTTCGTCGGCGAGTGCGCGAGCAGGGCGTGGAAGAGCCGCACCTCGCAACCGAGCGCTTCGAGCTTCGGCCGCACCTCTTCGGTGAAGCCATCGATGCTGCCCGTGTGGTCCACCACGATGCGGACCGACACGCCGGCCGCGCGGCGCTCCTGAATCACACGCAGGATGCGGTCGGACACGTGGCCGGGCTTCCACTTGTACATGACGATGTGGATGCTCCGCTCCGCGCGACGGAGGAGGTCCTCGATCGCGTCGAAGGCCGCGCCGTTGAGGATGCGGTCCGCGGCGTGTCCCGGTTCGAGGATGCGGCCGGTGGCGGCGCCCAACTGCTTCGACAGCGGTCCGAAGTCTTGCACGCACCGAAGGTGTGCACCGCTGCACGGCCGAGCGCGCAAGCCCCGGACCCTCGGCTGCTCTGCACGCGTGCACGTCAGCGCGCGAGACGCACGTTCACGAAGGCGCTCTCCTCGGTCACCTCGCGAACGACGAACGGCGCGAGCCACGCGGGCAGCTCCGGCTGAACGTCCGCGGAGGGCAGCTCCACCTCGGCAAGGAAGAGCGTGCGGTCGAGGAACTCGTCGACCTCCCACGTCAGCCCGGTCCCAGCGTCCTTCACCACCCAGCGCCGCTTCTGCACCCGCTTGCCGCGCGTGAGCGGCCACAGCTTTCCGAAGAGCGCGCGCGTGCACGGCTCCTCCACCTCCACCCGCGAGACGCCGCGCCCGAGCTTCACCGTGCGCAGGTAGCGCTCGCCCTTCGCGTCCTTCACGCGGCGCACCCGCTCCTGCAGCGCTTCGCCGGGGAGGTAGCCCTGCCAGAGCTCCTTCTTCCTTCCGCGACGCGCGCGGGGCGGGAGCGCACGAAGGAGGTACTTGCGCTCGATCTCGCGCGGCGGCCCCTCGACCGTTGCCGCGGCGTCGGACACCGAGCGCAGCGCATCGAGCAGCTCGCGGAGCTCTCGGAGGTCGTCGATCAGCGCGCGGGTTTCCGGACGTGAGGGCACGGGGCACGGATACCAGAGAGCGTCACCCTCCCGCTTCGGCTTCCTCCCGCACCAGCGGCAGCGTGAAGCGGAACACCGATCCGGCGCCGAGCTCGCTCTGCAACGTGAGCTCCCCGCCGAGTCGCTGCACCAGCGACCGCACCACCACCAGCCCGAGCCCGGTCCCCTTCTCCGGACCCTTGGTGGTGAACCACGGCTCGAACACGCTCTCCAGCTTGTCACGCGCGATGCCGGTGCCGTTGTCGCGCACCTCGCAGGCCACCAGTCCTTCGGCCTCGTCGACCAGCCGCACCTCGATGCGACCGTCGCTGCGTCCGCTCTCCTCCACCGCGTCCACCGCGTTGTTCACGAGGTTCACGAAGATCTGCTCGAGCCGGTTCCGCTCCGCGCGCACGAGGGTGGGCCGCTGGGGAAGCGCCTGATTCACCGTGAGGTAGCGGGTGCGGCCTGCGGTGCGCAGCAGCGCGAGCACGCCGGAGACGACCTCGCACAGGTCCAGCGACTGCGCCACGTTGCCGCGCTCCGGACGGCCGAGCTGCTGGAGCTGGCGCGCGTGTACCCCCAGATGCTCCGACACCCAGTCGAAGGCCGCGAGGTCTTCGGGATCGAGCGGTGCGCCCTCTCCCTGCGTGCGCTTGAGCTCGCCGAGGACGCTGCGGAACACCGCGAGCACGTTCTTCAGCTCGTGGCCCACGCCCGCCGCGAGGTTCCCCAGCGTGGCCAACCGCTCCAGACGCACCAGCCCGGCGCGCAGCTGCTCGAGCTCCGCCTCCATCTGTTGCCGGTGGGTCTCGTGCATCCGCTGCGCGGCGCGAAGCGCGACGAGGTTGCGCAGCCGGACGATGAGCTCGACGTCGTCCACCGGCTTGGAGAGGAAGTCGTCTCCGCCAGCGGCCTTGCAGCGGATGCGCGAAGCGCGATCGGCGTGCGCGGTGAGGAAGACGATGGGCACCGTCCAGTCGGACGCGCGCAGCCGCTCGCAGACCTCCACGCCGTCCATCCCCGGCATCGCCAGGTCGAGGACGACCACGTCCGGATCGAGGACCGGGACCTTCTCGATCGCCTCGGCGCCGCCCTCGGCCTCGAAGACGAGGTAGCCCTCTTCGCGCAGCAGCAGGGCGAGCGGGGCCCGGTTGCGCGCGTCGTCATCGACGATCAGCACGCGCGGCTCGGTGATGTCGGCTCGGAACGGCATCGCTCGGTGGATGGTGCCGCATTCGGCGCCGGCGCCAAACTTTGCCGATGCTGGAAACCCTTTCAAAAATGGGTATCCAGCGACCCTCTCCTACTCGCACCTACTCGTAACGGAGCGCCTACTCGTAGCGGAGCGCCTACTCGTAACGGAGCGCCTCGATGGGAGCGAGCTGCGCGGCGCGCCTCGCGGGCCAGAGGCCGAAGAAGATGCCCACCGCCGCGCTGAAGCCGAGCGCGAGCAGCACCGCCTCCGGCGCCACCACCGTCTGCCAGCCCGCGAACCGGTTGAGCAGGTGCGAGCCGCCCACGCCGAGCGCGATGCCGAGCACCCCGCCGAGCGTGCAGAGCACCAGCGACTCGATGAGGAACTGCAGGAGGATGTCGAACCGCCGCGCGCCGAGCGCCTTGCGCAGGCCGATCTCCCGCGTCCGCTCCGTCACCGACACCAGCATGATGTTCATGATGCCGATGCCGCCCACCAGCAGCGAGATGGCGGCGATGCCGGCGAGGAGGAAGGAGAAGGTCTGCGTGGTCTCCTTCATCGTGTTCAGCAGCGTGGCCTGATCGCGGATGGTGAAGTCCGAGGGCACGCCGGGGCGCAGCTTGCGCTCACGGCGAAGGGCGGTGTCGATCTCCAGCATCGCCTCGTCCATCGGCGCGCCGTCCGCCACCTGCACGCTGATGCTGCGGATGCGGTCGGTGCCCATGAGCCGGAACTGCGCGGTGGCGAGCGGGACGTACACGGCCTCGTCCGGGTTGGAGAAGCCCTGCGCGCCCTTCTCCGCCAGCACGCCGACGACCTCGAAGGTCGTGCCGCCGATGCGCACCGTGTTGCCCATCATCGCGTCGCTCTGCGTCCGCAGCTGCTGCGCCACCGCCGAACCGATCACCGCCACGCGCCTGCGGCCGCGCTCCTCCGCCTCGGTGAAGACCCTGCCGCTTCCGATGCGGAAGTCATTCACGGTGAAGAAGGCCGGCCACACGCCGACCACCGAGAGGTTCGCGTTGCGCTGGCCGTGTTCGACCTGAAGCCGGGACTCGAGCTCCGGTGACACCGCGGCGAGCGACGGCGCCCGCTCCACCAGCGCGTCCGCCTCCTTCACCGTCAGCGGCGACTGACCGCGCGACACGCCGCCCATGAACATCTGACCCGGGCGCACGGTGAGCACGTTGGTGCCGAGGCTGCGCAGGCGCTCCTCCACCGAGCGCTGCGCGCCCTCGCCGAGCGCCATCATCGCGATCACCGCGGCGATGCCGATGATCACCCCGAGCATCGTCAAGAGCGAGCGGAGCGTGTTCGCCCACAGCGCGTCGAGCGAGCCGCGGAACGTCTCCCAGAGCCCCATCTCACCGGCCTCCGCCGCGCGCACCACCCGCGCCGCCGCCCGTGCCCGGAATGCCGCTGCCCATCCGGCTGCGCATCCGCTCCTCCATCTGCTGCTGCGACGCACGGAGCTGCGCGGCGGCGATCATCACCACCTCCTGGCCCTCCTCCAGACCGCGCACGACCTCGGTCCGGTCCCAGTCGCCGAGGCCCAGCAGCACCCGCTTCGGCTCCACGCCGCCTCCGGCCTTCACGAAGACCACGCCGGGACGAGGACCACCGGGAGAGCCGTCACCACCGCGACCGCGACGGCCGGCAGCACCGGGAGGACCTGCCTGCGCGGAGGCGGGCTGCGTCGCCGCACCGGGAGCCTCGTCGGGCCCCTTCGGACCTTGCGGCGCACCCTGCGAGTTGGGCGGGCGCAGCGCCGCCTGCAGCGCCTCTTCAGTCACGCCGAGCACCTTCGCCGCGTTCGCCGCATCCCGCATGGTGACGATGGCGCCGTTGGGCACGGTGAGCACGTCCTCGCGCCGGTCGACCTCGATGGTGACCTCCGCGTTCATCCCCGGCCGCAGCGCGCCCGACGCGTTGTCGAGCCGCACGAGCACCTGGAACAGGGTCACGTTCTGCTCGACGACGCTCTGCGGCTCGACCTTGTGCACGGTGCCGCGGAAGGTGCGGCCGGCAAAGGCCTCCACCGTGACCTGCACGCTCTGCCCCGGCGAGATCTTCCCGATGTCCGTCTCGTCCACGCGCGCGCGCACCTGCATCGCGCTGAGGTCCGCCATCTTGAAGAGCACGGTGCCGCCCGAGACGTTCTGCGTGGCCGATGTGATGATTCCGCCCGGCTCCACGTGGCGCTCCAGCAGGGTGCCGCCAATCGGTGCGCGGATGGTCACGTCCCGCCGGCGCTCCTGCGCGAGCTGCAGGTTCGTCTGCGCCCGCACCAGCGCTGCCTGCGCGTTCGCCGCTGCCTCCACCGCCAGCTCCAGCTCCAGCTGGGTCGCGACCTGCGTCTTGTGCAGCGCCTCGAGCCGCTCCTTCTGGCTCTTCGTGATCCGCGCCTTCACCCGCGCCGCCTCGAGATCCGCCGCCGCCTGCTGGTAGGCGTTCTCCACGTCGCGCGGATCGATCTTCGCCAGCAGCGCGCCGGCCTCGACCTTGTCGCCCGTCTCCGCGGTGACCTCCAGGGTCTCGCCGGAGGCCTTGGACTTCACCTCCACCACGCGAATGGGCTCGAGCACGCCCGAGGCCTCCGCCGCCACCGCGATCGTCGCGCGCGACACCTTCTCCGTCTGCGGACCTGATGCCTTCTGCGCCGCGGCGCCGGAGGCTTCACGCGTGCCGAGGAAGCGCCACCCGCCGAACGCCACCGCCGCGAGCAGCAGCACACCCACGATCCACTTCACGGCCTTCATGCTGCCCTCCGCTCGTCGCGAGCGATCCGCCCGTCCTTGAGAAACACCTGCCGCATCGCGCGCGCGGCCACGTCTGCCTCGTGCGTCACCACCATCAGCGTCTGGCCCTGCCGGTGGAGCTCGTCGAACAGGGCGAGGATCTCCTCCGTCGTCCGGCTGTCGAGCGCACCGGTCGGCTCGTCCGCGAGCAAGAGCGCCGGCCGCGTCACCAGCGCCCGCGCGATCGCCACCCGCTGCTTCTGGCCGCCGGAGAGCTCGTTCGGCTTGTGGTGCATCCGCTCGCCGAGGCCCACCCGCTCGAGCATCTCCGCCGCCCGCTTCTTGCGCTCGCTGCGTCCCACCTGCGCGTAGGCGAGCGGCAGCTGCACGTTGTCCAGCGCGCTCGCCCGAGGCAGCAGGTTGAAGGTCTGGAACACGAAGCCGATCTCGCGGTTGCGGATGCGGGCCAGCGCGTCCTCGCCGAGGCTCTCCACCGCGGTGCCGTTGAGCCAGTAGCGCCCGCTGCTCGGCACGTCGAGGCAGCCGATGACGTTCATGAAGGTGGACTTGCCCGAGCCCGACGGCCCCATGATCGAGACGTACTCGTTGCGCGCGAGCGTGAAGTCCACGCCCGCCAGCGCGCGCACGTCCTCCGCGCCCATGCGGTACGTCTTCGTCAGCGCCTCCACGCGGATGACGAGGTCGTTCGTGCTCACGGCGCCCTCCCGGTCAGCGCCACCCACTGCGCGCGGGCAATGGCGCGGGCGAGCGACGCGTCGATGGCGTCGGTCTCCGCCTGCACGAGGCGCTCCTGTGAAGTGAGCAGATCCAGCATCGTCGTCGTTCCCACCGCGTAGCGCTCCTGTTGCACGCGCAGGTCCTCGCGCGCGGCCTCCACCGCCGAACGCGAGACCTCCACCCGCCACGCGGCGAGCCGCTCCTCGTCCAGCGCGCGCTCGAGCTCGGTGCGCACCGCGCGCTGGAGGTCCGCCACCTGCGACTCCGCCACCGTCACGTTCACGCGCGCCCGCTGCATCGTCTCGTCGCGGGCCCAGCCATCGAAGATCGGGTACGAGAGCCCGAGCCGCACCGACCAACCCGTGCGGCCCTCGGTCACGTCCGGAAGCGGGCTGAACCAGTCGTACCCGCCGCTCAGCCGCACCTGGGGCAGCCAACCCGCCTTCGCCTGCTGCACCGTCGCGCGCGTGGCCTCGAGCGACGACATCGCCGACGCCACGTCGGGGTGCTCGGAGACGAGCGACTCCAGCTCCTCCGCCGACAACTCCAGCGCACCCGCCGGCTCCTCCGCGCCCTGCGTCGGCGCCACCGGACCGCGCTCGCCCACCAGGCGCCCGAGCTCCAGCCGATGCGCGCGCAGCAGGGTCTCCACCTCCATGCCCTGCGTGCGAGCGTTGAAGACCTCCAGCTCCGCGCGCAGCACGTCGCTCTTCGTCGCCGCGCCCATCTCCGCGCGACGCTTCGCCGCCTCGAGCTGCACCTGCGCGCGCTCGAGCCGTGAGGCCGCCACGCGCTCCAGCCGCTCCACGTTCAGCGCGCCGTACCAGGCGGTGGTGATGCGCAACACGAGATCGCGCTCGCGGCTGATGAGCTGCGATCGAAAGGACTCGAGCTGCGCGGCGGTGCGCGTGCGCTCGGCGCTGCGACGGCCGCCGGTATAGACGTCCCACGACAGCCCCAGGCCCGCGTTGAGCTGCGCGCCCGCGCCGCTGACCGTGACCGACGTGTTCGGATCGAACCGCTCGGTGGAGGCGAGCGCGGTGCCCGCCGACGCGGAGAGGCTCGGCAGATACGAGCCCTTCGCGCGGCGCTGCGAGGCCTCGGCCACCGTCACCGAGCCACGCGCATCCGCGATGTCCGGCGCGACCGTCATCCCCTTCGCCACCGCGTCCGCGAGCGAGATCCGCGGAGGCTCGGCGCGCGTCGCGGGCTGGGCTGCGGCGGGGAGGGCCACAGCCATCGCGAGCAGGGGCGCGAGAGAGGCACGCCGCGCTGTCACGGAGGTTGCAGTGACGAGGCGACGAATGCTTTGCATCGACTTCTCCATGGTGAGTGGCGGGAACAGGCTTCGACAGAGCGAATTGCAGCGCGCGTACCACCGCGCCTCTCCCTCGAAAACGGCCCCTGACGTAGCGCGTGAGGCGCGATTTGGCTGCGCTTTCCGCACTCGGTCCGATGCGGAATCCGCAGCGGGCTGCCTGCTCGGGAGGCACGCGTGAAGGTGACGGCTTCGCAGTTGCGGGCGCCGATGCTGCCGATCATCGGCGCTGTGGCGGTGGCGGTGGTGCTGCTGGTGACCGCGTTCATCCTCCGCCAGAGCGTCACCGGAGCGAGCGAGCTCGTGGTGCGAGGTCTCGGCGAGGGCTGGGCCTCCGCCGCGCGCGCCGCGTTGTGGCAGGCAGGTCCCGGAAACGAAGAGGCCGCGCTCGAGTCGCTGGTGGCGGAGCGCGAAGAGGAAGGACTCATCGCGCTGCGGCTGCTCGGGGATCCGAACGACGGGCCGGTCACCGCCGGCACGCCGGAGCCGCTGCGCACCGTGCCGCGCGCGGGTGAGGTCAGCTGGAGCGGCGATCGCGCGCGCTATTCGGTACCGGTGCCGGGACGACTGCGCGGGCGCCTGGGAGCGGACGCGGAGACGCGCGGCGACCGTCCGGACCCGAGGCTTCGCAGAGCACGTTCGCTGCTGGTGATCGACTTCGAGCCCCGCCTCGCGCTGGACCTCAAGGCGCACGCGCGAAGGGTGGTGTTCGTCGCCGTTGCCAGCGCGGTGGGGATCCTCGCCCTCGCCGCCGCGCTGCGCCGTTCGCTGCTCGCACGCGAACGAGCGGAGGCGGAGCTGGAGCGGGGACGCAGGCTCGCCGCGCTGGGGGAGATGTCCGCCGTGCTCGCGCATGAGCTGCGAAACCCGCTCGCGTCGTTGAAGGGGCACGCGCAGCTGCTCGCGGAGACGGTCGAGGAGGATCCCGCACTCTCTCCGAAGGTGAACCGGCTGGTGGGCGACGCGGTGCGGATGGAGCAGCGGATGAACGACCTGCTCTCCTTTGCGCGCTCCGGTGAGCTGCGCGTGGCCGAGGTCTCCCCGCTTGCGGTCCTGCAGCGTGCCGTCGATGCCGCGCTCGCTTCGACCAATGCTCCCGTCGAGCGGGTCCGGGTGAACGTCGAACCGAGCGCCCTGAACGCGAGCTGGCCGCTGGATGCGGAGCGGGTGCACGAAGCGCTGGAGAACGTCATCCGCAACGCGCTGCAGGCGAGCGATCCGGACGGCGCGGTGGACGTGGGCGCGCGGGTGCAGGAGGGCACGCTTCAGTTCACGGTGCGTGACCACGGGCCGGGGATTCCACCGGAGCTGGCAGAGCGGATCTTCGATCCCTTCGTGACGAACAAGGTGCGCGGCGTGGGGCTGGGGCTCGCGGTGGCGCGGCGCGCAGCCGAGCTTCACGGCGGACGCCTCCGCGCGGAGAACGCTGCGGACGGTGGCGCACGCTTCGAGCTGACCCTCCCCAGGCGCGCTGAAACGAGAGGCTGACGAGATGGCGAACATCCTGGTGGTGGACGACGAGGAGGGCCTGCGCAGCTTCGCCGCCGAAGCGCTGGCGCGGGACAAGCACACGGTGACCACCGCTCCCGACGGTGAGGTCGCGTGGCGCCTCCTGCAGACGCGCGGGTTCGACGCCGTGCTGACGGATCTGAAGATGCCGAAGCTCGACGGCATGGGTCTTCTGGCGAAGGTGCGCGAGGAGCAGCCGGAGGTGGAGGTCATCGTGCTCACCGCGCACGGCACCATCGAGAGCGCGGTGGCGGCCGTGAAGGCGGGCGCGTTCGACTACCTGCAGAAGCCGGTCGGCAGTCCCGCCGAACTGCGGATGGTGGTGAACCGCGCGTTGGAGCGGCGGCGCCTTCTCGGCTGGCACACCGCGGCGCGCGAACGCGGAGAGGGTGAGGTGCAGCTCTCCTTCGGCGCGCCGTCGATGAAGGCACCCGAAGAGGCCCTTCGCCGCGTGGCGCCGACCGGAGCGACGGTACTGCTGACCGGCGAGAGCGGCACCGGCAAGGAGGTCGCCGCGCGCGCGGTGCACGAGTGGAGCCCTCGCCGAGACGGTCCCTTCGTGGCGGTGAACTGCGCCGCGCTCTCGGCCACGCTGCTGGAGAGCGAGCTCTTCGGCCACGAGAAGGGCGCGTTCACCGGCGCCACCGCGCAGCGCCGCGGAAGGTTGGAGCTGGCGGCGGGCGGCACCTTCTTCCTCGACGAGGTGGGCGAGCTGCAGCCGGACCTGCAGGCGAAGCTCCTGCGCGTCCTTCAGGAGCGCACCTTCGAGCGCGTGGGCGGGACGCGAACCCTGGAGGCCGACGTGCGCTGGGTGGCGGCAACGAACCGCGACCTCGCCGCGATGATCGGCGCCGGCACCTTCCGCGAGGACCTCTACCACCGGCTCGCCGTCTTCCCTGTCGCGCTTCCCCCGCTGCGCGAGCGTCGCGAGGATCTCGGGCCGCTCGCCGCTTCCTTGCTCCGAGGCATCTCGCGCGAGCTGGGCCGTCCGGGGCTCACCCTCGGCGAAGACGCCCTCTCCGCACTCGCCGCGCACACCTGGCCGGGGAACATCCGCGAGCTTCGCAACGTGCTCGAGCGCGCTGCGATTCTCGGCGGCGGCAACACCATCACCGCCGCGCATCTCGGGCTCGCCCTCCCGCGCACGGGCGCAGCCGCAGGCACGACCGCCACCCGCGGCTCCACCCGGGACGCCCTGCCCTCGTTGAACCTCGAGGAGCTGGAGCGCCGCGCGATCGCCGAGGCCCTGGAGGAGGCAGAGGGCAACCGCAAGCGCGCCGCCGAGCTGCTCGGCATCGGCCTGCGGACCCTCTACGAGAAGCTGCGTCGCTACGACCTGGGAGGCAGCGGCGGAGCGTGACCGGCGCTACTGCGCGCGGCGGAGCAGCCGGTTCTCCGTTCCGAGAATCCAGGTAGCTCCTTCGGCAGAAGCCACGTCGACGAGACCGTGACCGGCAGGGTGCGGCACGTCACGCCATTGTGTTCCGTCCCAGTGCACGACGTGACCTGATTCGCCCACGGCCCACACGTCCGTCTCGGTGCGCGCATGGATGCGATTGAGGAGGCCTGCCGGGGTCTTGCGCTCGATAGCGACGAACCCGTCGTAGTGGACGACGCTCCCGTCACGCGCAGCAAGAAACACGCGTCCGTCTGGCAGCCCGCTGACGTCGGCCCAGTCTTTCACTCCGACATCACTGACGATGTCACACGAGCTCACGCCCAGGCGGCAGCGCCTGACGAGCTGTAGCGTCGACCCCGTGGGCGTGGTCTGCGTGCCAGCCACCCAGCGGTTGTCCTGCCCGGCCCAGACCCCGCTGATCGAGTGGTCCTCGGAGGAGAGCTTCAACGTGAGCATCGAGTCTCTCGGCCCCATCTTGAGGCCCTCTGAGTCCAGCGCGCGTCTGGCAGGTCCGGCTCACTTCGCTTGAAACATGCGCGAAGCTCGACGTGGCAATACGCGTTTGACTCTCATTCCGCGTCCGAAGCGCAGCTGTCCTTCTGACATCCCGTCGCGAAAACCCATCCGAAGGCCAGAAGCCCGAATGTCGAGCAGGTGGCCAGGATCGTCGGCTTCGACCTCCAGTCGGCTTTGACCATGAATCCCGCGCTATACGGCAGCGACGGCTGGTTCAATCGAACACGCGCTCATCGCGTCCGAAGCGGGTTCTGCTCAAACCTCGACGCAAGGCGATCGAGTGCCGCGCGCAGCTCGTCCGTAGCAGCGTCCTTCCGCGCCGCAGCCAGCAGCTCTGGCGTGTTCGGGTGGTCAACCACGAGGATTCCGTGGAGCGCCTTCTCGCGGACCTCGCCGTCCCAACGCACAAAGGCGGCGACCAGCGCACGCACCGCAGTTTCCCGCACATGCGCCTGGTCGGGAGCGCCAGCCATTACGGGCATCTCCCACACCCAGGCGTTCGCCGCGGTGCCCAGGCTCTTGATGGCGTGCATCGCAAGCGCTCGCTCCGGCTGTTCCTCCAGAATCTTCACGAGCCGATCGACGATGGGCTTCGTCCGGCAGTGACCCATGCCGGCCACCGCGGCATCCCGTCTCACACCATGGTCCCTTGAAAGACGGATCAACCGCGCCGCGGCCACGTCCGTCTCGAGCTTCGCAACGGCCTCGGCCGCTGCCTGCATCACGAGGAAGTCGGACGAAGGCGCATCGAGCAGTGCGAACAAGACGGGCGCGGCGCGAGGATCACGCATCGAGCCGACGGCCTCGATGAGCCCCACGCGCCAGGACAGCCACGCCGAATTCGTCAGATCCCCCTGCGGCTCCGCGGAGAAGGCCAGCTCCTCGAGCAGCGGATAGATGGACATCCGGCCCACCGCCTTGAGGGCAGGGGTCATGGGAGCAAACCGTCCGCGCTTGGCTGCATCCAACTCCGGAAGTGCGTCGCGCAGTTCTGCAAGTCCCTTGAACGCATCGGGGTGCTCCGAACGCGCCGTGGCGATCTCCCGCAAGAGCACCGTCCGCGCGCCGTCCGCGAT
Source organism: Pseudomonadota bacterium (assembly GCA_023423535.1). Lineage (GTDB taxonomy): Bacteria > Myxococcota > Myxococcia > Myxococcales > Myxococcaceae > JAFAFL01. The sequence continues at coordinate 8,698 of JAFAFL010000057.1, read as the reverse complement.
CCGTGCTGACTCGATCACCGCGCCTCGCGTCCGCGAAGAAGGAGAAGGGGGCGACGCGCGCCCATCGGCCATCCAGCCGAGCGTCGCCGCGACGAAGACGAGGCACGCGCGCTTCATGAGATTCATAGTCCGCTCTCCCACCACTTCACGTTCAGAGGAACCTCGCGCGTCGTATTCGATCCGCAGTGGACCTCTCCGAGGTTCCGGTGGAGCAGGTCCCAATTCTCGATCCAGCTGATGGTGATGCCGAGCGGCTGCAGCACGCTCTGGAACTGCTGCCGGAAGAGGTCCTGCCCGTTGATGACCGGGCCATGCGGCACCGGAACGCCGAAGCGGGTGTTCGACAGGTAGATGCCGTTGACCATGCCGGGCTCGTGCGCGACCGAGTAGCCGCTGGTCCGTTCGAACAGCCCGGCAACGGGCAGAATCTCCGAGGACTGCAGACCCGTCTCACTGGCGACGGACTGGACCTGTGAGTCGATCTCCACCGCCGCGCTTGCGCTCTCGTTCATGAGATCGATGTCCGCGAGCACCTGGTTGATGCTGACCTGTGCGGAGACGGTGGAAGACCACATCTTGCCTACGAACATGTTCGTGGAGCCGTGTCCCTGCGCCTGAGCCTGCTGCAGCATGTTCCTCGCGAGCGTGGGGGCTGAGGCGAGCATCACCCAGCCCCGCGGCGTGTTTGCCCGGACGAAGCTCAAGGTTTCGTCGACGTGGCTCACCACCAGCCAGGAGGTGTCCACGTAGTGGATGCCCTGCACGCTCTGTGCAGCCACCATCTTGTCGAACGCCGGATCGGGGAAGTAGTTGCCGCTGGCGGTGCTCGAGAACGTCCCGCCCCGCAACACCTTGCCGACGGTGTAGGTCACGCCGTTCTTTGCGTAGGGCGGGATCGTCTCCAGGTTCCCGAACGAATTCAGCGTGTCCCAGGAGTTCTCGTGCGTCGTGCTGAACGACACGGCGCCCGCGACATCCGGACCCCTCAGTGCCGTGTAGACGAGCCGTCCGGCGGCGCGCAGCGAACCTGTGTGGTTCGCCGAGCGGAAATTGACGTGAATGACCTTCTGCGCGCCGTTGGGCCCCGGCATCGACATGTAGGCGGTCTCGAAGAAGTCCTGCGTCCACCGGTCGCTCGTCGAGAGCTGGGTCACCGGTTGCGGAACGGACGCCGCGGTCGCAGCCGCAAGGAAGTCGGTGCGGAAGGGAGAGAACCCCGCCTGACTCGTCCCGACGTTCGAGATGTACACCCTCTCCGCCCGGTCGAGGTGGTGCCGGAAGATGACCGGCGCCTGGCGCATCCGAACCGTGTCGCTCCCTCCCTGCAGCGGCACTCCGCTCGGGTCGGTGCCGGCGTTGACGGTGAAGGTGACGTCCACGGTCCCGTCCCACACCGCGCTGTCGCGGAGGATGTCGCGGCCCTCGATGCCGAACTCCAGCCCGGCCTGAAGCTCCGCGCTGCTCAGCGCCGTGCCCGGCACGTAGTGCTGCCAGGTCGTGGGGCCGGTCCGCTTGAAGAGCCTCACCACGCTCGTCGGCGTCGTGGCGGCCGAAGCGGAGGGCAGTGAGAGCGTCACCGTCGCGCTCGCGTTCTGCGGGGCATCCGGCCAGGGCACGGTTCTCAGCCGCGCGAGGTCCTCCGCATCCGCGGCCCCGTTCACCACGGTGTCCGCCGCGTCGTGGCAGTTCGCCAGCTGCGTGTCCGTCTGGTTCGAGGTGGGGCACGCGCTCTGGTCGTCGTCGATGTTCGCGAGGAACACCGCACCGGACTGCGCGCTCCACTGCGCCTCGTTGGCGTCGTCCGCGGTGCCGGCCAGCTCCACCGTGCCGTTGCGGTTCGCGTCTCCGCGCAGGTCGATGATCGGGATGATCGACTGGCAGGCCGGCGTCTGACCGTCGCAGTTCTCGTCGATCGGCGTGTCGCAGTCCTCGACGAGCGGCTTCACCTCACCCACACACGCGCCGTAGCCGTTGCCCTGCGCGTTGCAGGTCTCCACGCCCGCCTTGCACGGGCCCACGCCCGCGGTGCCTGCAGGTCCGGTGTAGCAGCCGCGCACCGCACCCGGCTGGCACACGCAGCCGGGGCCGTCCTCGTTGGCGGTACCGTCGCAGTCGTCGTCTTCCGGCGTGTTGCAGGTCTCCGCCTGCGGCAACGTCTGACCGTCACAGCCGCCCCACGCGGTGCCCAGCGCGTTGCACAGCCTCGTGCCCTCGCGGCATGCGCCCACCCCCGCGGTTCCCGGGGGACCGGTGTAGCAAGGCTCGCTCGCGCCCGGAGCGCACACGCAGCCTTCGCCGCCCTCGTTGACGAGCCCGTCGCAGTCCTCGTCCGCCGGCGTGTTGCAGGTCTCCGCCTGCGGCAGCACCTCACCGACACACGGCCCGTAGCCGACGCCGTTCGCGTTGCAGGTCTGCGTGCCCACGCGGCAGAGCCCCACGCCCGCGGTGCCTGCCGGGCCCGAGTAGCAGCCGCGCACCGAGCCCGCCTGACAGCCGCAGTCCGCGCCCTCCTCGTTCACCTCGCCGTCGCAGTCGTCGTCGGCTTCGGTGGCGCAGCTCTCGGGCTGGGGCAGCACCTGGCCATCACACGCGGTCCAGAACCCGTTCACGCACGTCTGGCTGCCGGCCTTGCAGTTGCCGACGCCGCGCGTGGCCGCATCGCCGCCGTAGCACTCGCGGGTCTCGCCCTCGGTGCACGTGGGCTGACTGGGGTTGGTGCCTGGAAAGAAGGGGTCGCCGGCATCGGGGGCGGGCGGTCTGGGCGCGGTCTGCCCACACCCGACCACCCACACCGCAGCGAAGGCGAGCAACGCGAACGACTTTGGGGAGCGCACGGCGCGCGAGCATGCCCGAACGGCCCCTGAAACACGACGAGGCCCCCGAGGGTCACGCGAGGGGTAGCCGGCAGGAGGGACACGGGCTAAAGGGGCGCCCGTGGGTTCGACCGGGATGAGCATCCTGAGGTTCACGTTCCTCGGGACCAGTGCGGCCCAGCCGACCATCCACCGCAATCTGTCGGGGCTGGCGGTGAAGGCGGATCAGGATCTGCTCCTCTTCGACTGCGGCGAGGGCACGCAGCGGCAGATGGTCCGCTTCGGCACCGGCTTCACGGTGGACGCGGTCTTCTTCACGCACTTCCACGCCGACCACTACCTCGGGATCATCGGCTTCCTGCGCACGTTGGGGATGGGCGGCCGAGAGCACGCGATGAAGCTCTACGGCCCCCCGCCGGCGAAGCGGCTGCTCCACCAGGCGATCCACCTCGGCACCGAGCGGCTCGACTTCCCGGTGGAGATCCACGAACTGCGCGACGGCGACGTGATCGACCGCGGCTCCTACGCGATCCGGGCGATCCAGGTGGAGCACCGGGTGAACGCGCTCGGCTACGCGCTGGAGGAGGTCGAGCGCCCCGGCCGCTTCGATCTCGAAAAGGCGAAGGCGCTCGGCGTCACGCCCGGTCCCGAGTTCGGCAAGCTGCAGCGCGGGCAGGAGGTCACGCTGGCGGACGGGCGGGTGGTGAAGCCTGCGGACGTGCTCGGCGAGCCGCGTCCGGGACGCAAGGTCGTCATCAGCGGCGACACGAGACCGTGCGCGAAGCTCGTGGCGGCGGCGAAGGGCGCGGACCTCCTCATCCACGAATCGACCTTCAGCGACGACGAGCAGGCGCGCGCATTGGAGACGCGTCACTCCACCAGCCGCGAGGCCGCCCGCGTGGCGCGCGAGGCCGAGGTCCGAAGGCTCATCCTCACCCACCTCTCCTCGCGGCACGACGTCGAGCACTCGCGGCTCCTCGCGCAGGCGCGGGACGAGTACAAAGGTCCGGTCGAAGTGGCGTTCGACGGGCTCACGTTCGAGCTGCCGCTCCGCGAATGACGACTCCCGCTGAAGGCACGCTCGAGGTCGAGTACGAGGTCACGCTCGAGGACGTGACGCAGTTCGCGCTGCACCACCACCGGACCTCGCCCACGTTGAAGCGTCGCCGTCGCCTGCTGCGGCTCGGGATGGCGGGCCTGCTCATCGTCATCGCCACGGTGGTCGGCGCGGTGGCGAAGGCGCCGGTGCTGGGGATGGTGGGGCTCGTCTTCGCGGTGGCGTTCTATTGGATGTTCCCGCGCCGCTACGAGCGAGGCCTCCGCGACACGGTGGCGAAGATGTACAGCGAGGGGAAGAACCTCGACGTGCTGGGCAGGACGAAGCTCGTGCTCGACGACGCGTTCATCCTCGAGAGCACGCCCACCCGCGACGTGCGCACCCGCTGGAACGCGGTCGAGGCGATGGTCGAGACCGAGACCCACGTGTTCGTGTACGTGACCGGCTCCACCGCGCTCGTCGTGCCGAAGCGGGATCTCGACGGAGACACGCTCTCGCGATTCGTGCAGAGCGTTCGCGCGCACCTGCCGCCGGGAGCGATCGGCGCGGCTTCCTAGCCGTTGCGGCTCACGCCTCGCCCGCTTCGATCCGGGCCCACGCCTCGAGGATCTGCCGCGTCTTGATGTCGGCGAGCTCCTGAAACTCCGGCGCGAGGTGCGAGACCTTGTCCGGGTGGTACTGCGCGATGAGCAGCCGGTAGGCCTTCTTCGCTTCCGACAGCGGCGTGCCGCGCGCGATGCCGATCACCTGCCACGGGTCTTTCGCTGGAGGGGCGGGAGCGGGCGCCTCGCGTTCGTGGTCTGCCGGTGGTTCATGAGCACGCCGTGCCTGTGCCGTGAACGTCGGCGCCGCGTTGCGTTTCCCCGGACGCTCCGACAGCGGCGGTTGAGGGACCTCGTCGAAGTGCTCGGCGAGCAGCGCCTGCAGGAGCCACAGCTCGTCGGCGTTGGAAGGCTGCTTCCTCACCACCCCGAGCGGCCTTCCGCGATGCAGCAGCAGATACCCGGACGCCGCCGTGTACGCGCGCTCCCTGTCGTTCGGGTACATGCGGTCCGCGAGGTCCCCCACCGGATCGCGCCACATGCCTTCGGTGGTCCCCTCGTCCGCGACGATCACCAGGTCGACGACGTCGCCGAACCTGCGCTCGAAGGTGACGAACGGCTCCCTCTCCTGTGGCGGCCGCGCATGTTGGCCGTGCCGCACCTGCACCACCACGAGCGGCCTGCGCGCCGAGTCCACGCGCTCGAACAGCTTCCGCTTCACCTCGCGGTCGGAGAAGTAGAGGACCTCCACGGCGGCGCCAGCCTAACCCACGCTGCTCGCTCTTCGCCCAGTCCCACCCGAGCCAGACAAGCAGGCACAACGCGTGACGGTGTGTATCGCAATCGCTATGCATCACCCATGAAGACCGCGACGCTTCCGCCGGTGCGGCTCAGCCCTGAGCTCAAGAAGAAGATCGAGGGCGTGCTGGAGGAGGGCGAGTCGCTCTCCTCGTTCGTGATCGAGGCGGTGACGCAGAAAGCGCAGATTCGCCGCGAGCGGAAGGCCTTCGTGCGGAAGGCCATGGAGCGCTCCCGTCAGGCCGAGCGGAGCGGCGACTTCATTCCCGCCGAGGCCGTCTTCGAGCGGCTCGAAGGAGCGCTCGATCGCGCGAAGCAGAAGGCCAGGAGCCGGTGACTGACCGTGAGATTCGCTTTGCCGCGGACGCGGCCGAAGACCTCGTCCGGCTCTACTCCGCGAACACCAAACCTGAGGCGGCGGGCGCGGAGCGGGCTCTGGTCGCGATCCGCAAGGGGCTCGCGCTGGCCGCGGCCATGCCGTTCAGCTGCCGAAGAGCCTCGCCCGACGTGCCCTTCCGCAAAATGCGTCATCTCGTTTGGTGGCGGCGGCTACGTCGCGGCATTCGAGATCGCCGACGACCACATCCTCATCCTCGCGGTGCGCCACCAGCGCGAGGACGACTTCCACTAAAGACAACCTCCCGCACCATCTCGAAGAGGTCCTCCAGCCGGCCGGCTTCAAAGGCTTCGAGCAACTCGACGTGCAGGCCCGCTCGGATCTCGCGCAAGAACGCGTATTTGAGCGCGGAGTACTCCGAGAGACGCCACGCCAGCTCGAACCCATGTCTGCCGCCGCGCAGCAGGGCACCGCGGGTGGAAGCATCGCGAAGGAAGTGCCCGAGCCGCGCGAAGTGCGGATTCCTCCCGCGCCTTTCCCCATGTGCGTGCTGCACAGCCCACAACAGGGCGTACTGGCGGTCCTTCTGCGTCCGGAAGTCGAGCGATGAAACGAAGTCATGTTCGATCGGCGCGTGCAGCTTCGCGGACGCATGCGGCGGAAGAGACTCGTGCACCACCATGGTGTCGCACCATGGCGCGAGATCCTCGCGAACGAGCCGTGCACGCCAGTCGGTGTTGTAGACGTACCGATGACCGCTGGCCGTGACCCAGTTTCGCCGCGGCAAGCGATACACGCCGAGCTGTGGCTGCGTCTCTTTCCAGGCGAGCACCGTACGCCGCGCGGAGTCGGTCAGGTGCTCGTCAGAATCCAGGAAGAAGATCCAGTTTGCCCCGAGTTCGCGGAGGCGACGAACGGCGACGGCACGAGCAGCTCCGAAGCCTCGCCAGTTGGCCCTGACCGATTCGATTCCCCGGTGAAGGGAGCTCGACGTTGCGCCCTGACGAGAGTTGTCGACGGCCACGACCACGTCACACGTCGCCACCAGGGACTCGATGCAGCGGTCCAGCCCAGCGACTGCCGACCCATGAATGACGAAACCGCCCAGTCGCATGCCGTGGCTCGAGCGTGTGTCGTTCGACGCTTCGCCTACCATCCTTCAACCGAACGGCTACAGCCCCCAATACCAGACATCATACCAGAACAAAAAGTGATCCGAAACACCCGTGTCATAGTGGCCAGCGCCGACCCCGCCAGATCCAAAGCTGCTTCCCCATACGTGGTCGATCCAGCTAGAATTGGGCGACGGGTGAAAACTCGCAATCATATCTCCGTTGGCATTGCGAATGTGCTCCAAATCCCAGCTGTTCGCCGTCGCGTTCATGTCGCCGAGCAGGAATCGCGTGCCCGGGTGTGTGGCTGCCCAACTCTGCAGGGCTTGGCCCTGGCTCCTCCGTAGCGAGGAGTAGTTGCCGTGCTGGAAATGGGTATTGAAGACATAGAACCCCTTTCCCCAGAAGGAGAACCACATCCGTTGGGCGACGCGCCTTTCTGCCCCGCTGGAGGTCGGCAGTTCGACAGAGCCAGCATTTCCGAACCCATCGAACGAGCCCATCTTCCAGAAGATCGCAATTCCAAACTGCCTTCGTTTCGTGGTCCCACAGATGAAAAGTCCAGGGGCGAGGTCAAGCAGGGACGTACACGTATTGCCACCCAGCGCCCAGATGCTGCGATATGACTGCAGCGACGTCGTCGCAGTTCGTTCTCGCTGAGTAGTGGCGGTCGACCTCCTGCAGGACGACAATGTGCGCCTTCGAGTTCAAAATGGCCAGCGCAGCACCTTAGGGATTGTACCGAACTGCTGACGCTCCATTCGCGATATTGAAAGTGGCGATACGGACGGCACCGTGTGCAGGCTGGTTTGGGACAGATTGTGCGTGCGCGTTGGAACCTGCCAGTGCCGCGAGCCAAAAGAACACTATCCATGCCTTCATTTTTCACAACCTTTCTGAGGCGAAAATGACTTATGTTGGCGCGGCATACACGAAAAGCTGATGAAGAAGAAGCTGCTCTCGCTTTCGTGACGGAGACCCCGGCTTTGGCCGGCGGGATTCTGCCTTTCGAGAGGCATCACGTGCGCTGATGCAAAGAATGGACGGAAGTGCCTCTGGCGACGCGCCTTGAGCACGTTCTCGTCATGGGACTACCGCGGAAGCTGTCGAATCTACTCGCGGTCGCCGGACCGCGTACAGAGCGCGCAGTGCATTTAGGGCTATGGACGGCGCTGTGTGGAGTCGAGGCGGCGTGCGTCTAGCGTGAAACGGCCTGGCTCAGCGCGCGGTGCACGGCCTCGAGCGCCTTGCGGGCCTCGAGCAGCTCGGCGCGCTCGCGGGTGAGCTCGGAGACCTGACGCGCCAGCGTGTCGCGCTCGCTGGTGAGGGCGGCCACCGAACGCCGCAGGCCGTCGGAGTGCTCGCGCGCCATCTCCAGCTCGGCGCACAGCCGCTCCTCTTCCGCGAGGCTCTCGGCCAGCGCCGCGTCGCGCTGGGCGATCTCCTCGTGCAGCTTCGCCTTGTCCTCGTCGGACGCGAACAGGCCCTGCCGCGTCTCCTGCAGCGCGAGCAGCGCCTCGTCGCGCTCGCCCTCCAGCGCCGCCAGCTCGCGCTCGAGATCGGCGAGCAGCTTCACCCGCCCTTCCATCTCCTGCGACAGCCGCCGCGACTCCTCCATCCGCAGCCGCGCCTCTTCGGTCGCCTTCTCCGCCTGCCGCCGCGCGCCCTCGAGGTCCTGGGTCAGCGCGAGGTTCAGCGCCTTCACCTTGTGCAGCTCGGTCTGCAGCGTGGCGATGCGCTCCACCGCCAGCACGCCCGCCTCCGCCACCGTCGGCGGCAAGGGCTCGGGCCGCGGGTTCTCACGGACCGCCTTCAGGCGCTCGCGCAGCCGCTCGCGGCGCAGCTCAGGCGAGTCCTCGTGATCGTGCTGCGGCAGCGACGGCGCGGGCGTCTGCACTTCGATCACCTCCGGGGGTGCGGCGATGTGCGCGGTCACGACGGGCGCAGGTGCGGGAGCCACGGGACTCTCCGCGCGCGCAACGGGACTCTCCGCGCGGGCAACGGGACTCTCCACGCGGGCAACGGAACCCTCCGCGCGG
>JAFAFL010000005.1 GCA_023423535.1 Pseudomonadota bacterium | reverse complement strand
CCGCGCGGCACGGCGCAGCACGGCGCAGCACGCCGCGCGGCACGGCGCAGCACGGCGCAGCACGGCGCAGCACGCGCGCACGTGGGCCCTTGACGGACTCACGACAGGCGCAAGTCGGGCGTCTGAGCCGGCGCCGGACTCGGTAGCGCGCCGGCGCCCGATGAACCGCGCCTACACCTTCAGCTGCGGCAGCGGTCCGGTCCCGTCGTCGCCGAACGTCGAGACCTGCGCGCCCACCGACGCGAGCATGGAGATGAATAGGTTCGCCACGGTCGGGTTGCCGCTGTACTTCACGTGCCGTCCCGGCGTGACCGCGCCGCCACCACCGCCGCCGAGGATGACCGGCATGTTCGTGTGGCGGTGCGCGTTGCCGTCCTCGATCTCGCTGGAGAAGAAGACGAGCGAGTTGTCGAGAACGGTCCCGTCCGGCTCCTGGATCGCATCGAGCTTCCCGAAGAGGTACGCGAGCTGCTGCACCTCCCAGTGGTCGATCGTGGAGAGCGCGTCGTAGTTCTCCTGCAGGCTCTGGTGGTGCGAGTACGTGTGGTGCCCGCTCGTCAGCCCGAGGAAGTTGAACACGCGGTTCGAGCCGGCGTTGCCGAGCATGAACGACGCCACCCGCGTGACGTCACACTGGAACGAGAGCGCCAGCAGATCGAGCATCGCCCTCGTGCGGTCGCGGATGTCGCCCGGGCTCCCCGGGTCGCCGCCGGGCTCGCACACAGGCCCCGTCTCGATGGCCTGCACCCGCAGCTCGAGCTCGCGCACGGAGGTGAGGTACTCGTCCACCTTCTGCTGATCCGTCCGCCCGAGCTTCGCCTCCAGCGCCGTCGCGTCCGCGCGGACGAAGTCGATGATCGACTGCTTGTAGAGCTTCCGCTTCGCGATCTGCGCCGCGGTGGCGCCGGAGTCCGCGTCCGCGAAGAGCCGGTTGAACACCAGCGACGGGTTCGTCTCCTTCGGCACCGGGGTCTGCGGCCCGGACCAGGAGATGTTCCGCGCGTACGCACAGCTGTAGCCGGAGTCGCAGTTGCCGATCGCGCCGCCGCCGTCCGTCCCCAGCTCCAGCGAGGCAAAGCGCGTCTGCCCCTTCAGGTGGTTTGCCGCCACCTGGTCCATGGAGATGCCGTTCTTGATGTCCGTGCCTTCGGTCTTGAACGGGTGCGCCACGGTGATGAACGCGCCGGTGCCCGAGGCGTGATCGCCCGGGCCGTCCGGCCGCGCGGGGTAGTTCGCCAACCCGCTCAGCACGAGCATCTTGTCCTTGTACGGCGCGAGCGGCTGCAGGGTCGGCGTGAGCGCGTAGCCGGTGCCCGTCGCCGCCGGCGTCCAGCGCTGCATGTGGATGCCGCACGGGACGTAGAACGCCACCAGGCGCCTCGGCTTGGACGCGCCCATCTGCTGCGCGCGCGCGACCGACGGCATCATCTGCTCGAGCATCGGCAGCGCCATCAGTGCGCCGGCGCCCCGGAGCAGGGTCCGCCTGGACAGCTCCCACTTCTTCATGGATTGCCTCCCGCGGCCGCGGTCACCGCTTCGCCGCGCCGCATGGTGAAGAGCTCGCTCTGCGCCACCGCGTGCACGAGATCCTTCAACGTCCCGCCCTCCGCGTCCATCCGGTCCGCCACCTTGCGGATGGCGCAGGCGTCCTTCTCCGATGCGCCTCGACCGAGCGCGAAGATGAGCATGTTGCGCGCGACGCACGACGACAGCTTCGGGTCCGCCTTGATGATCTGCGAGAGCTCCGCCACGCCGTCGAAGGTCTGGCCACCGGGCAGCTCGCCCGTCGCGTCGATCGGGTGGCCCTCGTCGGTGGAGCGCCAGCGGCCGACCGCGTCGTAGTTCTCCAGCCCGAAGCCGATGGGATCCATCATCGCGTGACAGCCCGAGCAGGTGGGATCCGCGCGGTGTTGCTCCATGCGCTCGCGCAGCGTCTTCCCGGTCACCGCGCCCTCGCCGAGGTTCTCCACCTCCGGCGGCGGCGGCGGCGGCGCCTTGCAGAGCAGATGCGCGAGCACCCACTGGCCGCGCTTCACCGGCGAGGTGCGATCCGCGTGCGAGGTGATGGTGAGGAACGAGCCCTGGGTCAGCAGGCCGCCTCGGCCGGTGCTCTTCGCCAGCGGGACGCGCGTGAGCTCGGAGCTGCCCGGGCGCGGCAAGCCGTAGTGATCCGCGAGCCGGTCGTTGAGGAAGGTGAAGTCCGCGTCGAGCATGTCGCGCACCGGCCGGTCCTCCTCGAGGAAGGCGCGGAAGAAGTGCTGGGTCTCCGCGCGCAGGTCGTCGCGCAGCGCGTCGGGGAACGGGCCGTACACGCTGTTCGGCTGCACCTCGGCGACCGCGCGCAGCTCGAGCCACTGGCCGGCGAAGTTCTCCACCAGCGCGGCCGCGCGTCCATCCGCGAGCATCCGCGCCACCTGCTGATCGACGACAGTCGGGTTCTGCAGCGCGCCCTGCGACGCCAACGTCAGGAGCTCGTCGTCCGGCGTGCTGCTCCAGAGGAAGTAGGACAGCCGCGAGGCGAGCTCGAAGTCCGTCAGCCGGCGCGGCTGCGTCGAAGCGGGATCCGGATCGACCTCCACGCGGAAGAGGAAGTTCGGCGAGAGCAGCGCCGCCTGCAGCGCGAGCTTCGCGCCCGCGTCGAAGCCGTCACCCTGCGCCTTCGCCACGGTGAGGAACTGCATCAGCCGGTCGAGCTCGGAGGCCGTGGCCGGACGGCGCCAGGCGCGGCGCGCGAAGGTCTCCACCAGCTCGCGGAAGCAGGCGGTCTCACCCGCGGCGGCAGCGGGATCGCAGATGCGCAGCTTCGACGCGGAGGGACCGGCCCACGCGGCGTCGGTGCGGGCCTCGAACCAGTCCACGTACAGGTTGCGATCGCGCAGCGCCGGATCGGCGTTGTTCGGATCGTAGAGGTCGTTGGTGAAGTGCACCGCGAAGGTGCGCGTGCCGGCGGTGACGGGGACGTTCTGCGAGTAGATCTTCGGGCTCGCGGAGAGCGCGTCCACATTGAAGGCGGCCACGGTCACGCCATCGATCCGGAACTCCATCCGCGGAAGATCCGTTCCCGCGCGCGAACCCCAGGCCCTCGCGGAGAGCGTGTACGTGCCGCTGGTGGAGAACTGCACCGGCGTGCTCATCGAACCGTTGCTGTTGAGGTTCCACCCGCTGCCCGACGCCGCGCCCACGGTCTTCGTCACCGCGCTGTTCTCCGCCTCGACGCGCACCGACTGACCGGCGCTGAAGTCGCGCGACCAGGCCTCCTCGACGAGGCGCTCGGCGGCGGCTTCGTACTTCTCCATCAGCAGGGGCGAGAGGCTGAGCACGTCGCCGTTGTTGTCGAAGCCGTAGCCGTGATCGTCGGCGGGAAAGTCCTTCGCCGGGCGCGTGGTGTCCCCGAGCAGATCGCGCACCGTGTTGTCGTACTCGGCGCGGTTCAGACGGCGCAGCGTGACGCGGCCGGGATCGATCTCCACGCCCTCGCACGATTCGGGTGAGACGTCCGGCAGGCCGTCGGGCGGAGTAGCCTGGGGACCGCCCGGCTTCGCGCTGCCGCCGTTCGTGCCCTGCGTGAGGTCGGACGCGCCGAAGCAACCGGAGAGGCCGAGGGCGAGCGCAAGCACCGCGCTGGGGAGGACCGGAAGGGGGAGTGACACCCGTCGCATGCCCTCTCCCAGAGCAAGACCGTCACCAACCGCGCGGCGCGCAATCCCCTCCAATTTCCTCAGCCATTTCAAGCAGTTACGAGCGTCAGCGCCCCTCCGGGCTTGCAGCGGATGAGGGCGATCGGCGGAGGGTGGGGGCGCGACCCCACACCATCGGGTTTGACCGCGGTACAGGGCATGCGTTACCCGCTAGACCCGACATGCGCGCGCCCTTCTACTCGAGCTGCCCGATCTGCACCGACAGTGGATTCTCCCCGGTGGTCGAGTTCCCGGAGCTGACCTTCGTCCGCTGCCGCGGGTGCGGGCTCGTCTACAAGCGCGAGCAGGTTCCCGGGCTCGGCGGCGGCTACGAGGAGGGCTACTTCCGCGACGGCCGCGCGAAGTACCTCGAGCGATGGGAGCACCGGGTGCGCAAGTGCGAGCGGCAGCTCCTCATGTGCCTCGAGTTCGCGCCGCACGCGCGCGACGTGCTCGATGTGGGCTGCAGCGCCGGCTACGTGCTCGAGGCTGCGAGGCGTCTGGGCATGACGCCGGCGGGCGCGGACGTGAGCGGGTTCGCGGTGGAGCTCTGCCGCGAGCGTGGCTTCCGCGCCGAGAAGGGCGGGCTCGAGAAGCTCCCCTACCCCGACGCGTCGTTCGACATCGTCACCTGCAAGCACGCGCTCGAGCACGCGGCGCATCCGGTAGAGGCGATGCGCGAGCTGGCTCGGGTGCTGCGGCCGGGCGGCGTGGCCTTCGTCATCGTGCCCGACGGCGCCTACTACAAGATGGCGGTGATGCCGAAGCGCGGGCGCTCCTTCCGTCCGGACAGCCGCGGGTGGCAGCACCACGTGTACTTCTACGAGAAGAACCTCGCGGAGGCGGCGAAGAAGGTCGGCCTCGAGGCGACGCGCGCGGGAAAGGACATCTTCCGCACGAGGCTCGCGCGGGGGGCGAAGGCGCCGTGGGAGTGGGCGCGCTTCGCGTTCCTCGTGTCGTGGGTATGGGTGTGCCGGGTGACGCGCTTCCGTCGCGAGATCCAGCTCATCGCCACCAAGCCGCGTGCGCTGCCCGAGAGCACGCAGCAGGCCGCTTAGCCGCTACTGCTGACCAGCGTTCTTCGCGCCCCACGTCGGCGCGGCGGTGACCCAGTCCTCGCGCGCGTCGGTGTCGGTGAGGTTCTGCCGCTGGATGGTCCGGGTGACGCCCTGCATGTTCGTGCGCGCCTGCGTCCAATCCGCGGCCACGTCGATCGCCGAGGGCTGCGACGAGTAGGAGCAGGTCAGCCCGTTGCAGGTCTTCGGCACCCAGTGCTCGTCGAGCTGCAGCGCCTTCAGCCACACGCTGCCGAAGCTCGAGGGCCGCTGGTTGCTGTTGAGGTCGGTCCTCGCCAGCGCCACGCCGTCCACCGTCACCCCGTCCGGGCCGACGACGCGCAGGACCACGTTCGAGTGCTGGCAGGAGAACTTGTCGTAAACGAAGTCCCACGCGTCCGGGTAGTTCGAGGCCGCGGTCTGCTCGGCCTTGTTCATCGTCTCGCTGTACACCGCGTCGCCCGAGGTGGGGCTCGCGTTGAGGTGCACGACGATGATGTCGCCCGTCTGCACCGTAGTGTCGGGGAAGGTACCGATGGTGCCGGAGGTGGGCCCGTCGTAGGTCAGCCGCATCCCGAGCGTGGAGCCGTCGCTCATGGCGATGAGCTCGATGAGGTCACGGTCGTTGGCGCGGGCGCAGGAGATCTCGTTGAGCATGAGCTTCGCGCGCGTGAAGTAGCCCTGGAAGTTCGCCTTCTGCGAGGGCACCGCGAGCTGCCCGCCGACGACGTCTCGCGCGGTGTTGGCGATGCTCACGCTGTGCGCCTGACGCGGCGTCTGCACGCCGGTGGTGACGATGATCTGGTACTCGTCCTTCACCACCGCGTGGTTGCCGGAGAGGCCCGAGCCGAAGGTGAACTGCGAGCCGTCCGCGAGGATGGAGGCGGGATCGATCGGGCGCTCGAAGGTGAGGCGCACGTGCGTGGGCGAGATCGCGAGCGCGTCGGTGAGGCGCGTGGGCGGGCACGAGCGCTGGGTGAAGTCGTCGTTGCTGAAGGCGAAGATCTGCACCTGCGCGGCGACGCGGCGGAGCGGCACGTTCTGCAGCGCCACGTTGCAGTTGGTGCCGAGGCCCATCGGCTTCGTCACCGCGTCCACCGTGCGGAGGATGAGGTTCGGATCGCCCATGCCGTTGAGGAGCTCGAGCTCGGACTTCCAGTGCACGGTGGCGCCGGTGAAGGGCAGCCAGTCATGGCGGATGCGTCCGGCGATGTCCACCAGCTCTCCGTCGTAGTCGCCGGCGGCAGAGACGAGGTTTCCCGCGCGCGAGACGTCCTGCACCAGCGGCCGCAGATCGTTGCCGGTGGAGAGGCGCTGGTAGCCGGTGATGATGCGGGCCTCGTGCTGACCGCCGAGCGCGTAGAAGTTCGTCACCCGCAGCGACACGCGATCGCCCGGCTGCGGCTGCGGGTTCAGCGACGCGGGGTTGACCGCGACGAAGAGCGCCGGGCCCTCCTTCTCCGCCTGGAGGAAGAAGCCGTTGACGCCGGTGTTCTCGGGCTCGCCGGTGACCACGTAGGTGACGAGCGCGCCGACCACCGGGTGGTCCGCGTCACCATGTGCGGCCGCGCGTGCGGCGACGAGGCTCTGCTGCGGTGCGGTGGAGAGGAGTTCGCAGACGCCGGTGGCCGTGTTGCAGGCCTCGAGCTGCGGGTCACAGGCGGGATCGCACTGCACCGTCGTGTCTCCGCCGTCTGGCTCTTCGACGGGCGGCTGCGGCGGGGAACAGGCGAGGAGTGCGGCGAGGGGGACGATGTAGGCGAGTCGGCTGATCAAGAACGGTCGCTCCGAGAAGGGCGAACGCTACCACCGTTGGAGTGCCGACGTTGCAGGGCGTACACGGCGCGGATGCCGAGGAGCGCCGCGAGCAGGCCCGCGTAGAGGAGCGGCTCGGTCCGGTCCGCCTTCACGCGCCAGAAGAAGTGGAGGCAGGCCGCCGCCGCGGCGGGATAGGCGAGCCGGTGCAGCGCCTGCCAGCGCGCGTAGCCGAGTCGCCGGATGCTCGCATTCGTGGAGGTGAGTGCGAGTGGGAGGAGCAGCGCGAAGGCGAGGCCGCCGGCGATGATGAAGGGACGTTCGGTGAGGTCTTCGGCGATGGCGGAGAGATTGAGGAGGCGATCGGGTCCCGCCCAGGTGCCCACGTGAAGGCAGGCGTAGCCGAACGCGAGGAGCCCCAGGGTGCGGCGGACGCGCGCGGGCCAGGTCCATGAGAAGAGGAGCCGCAGGGGCGTGCAGGTGAGCGACGCGAGGAGAAACACCAGCGCGAGCAGCCCGGAACGGTGAAGGACTTCTGCGATCGGATCCGCGCCGAGTGAGCCGGTGGCGGCTCTCGAGAGGATCACCGCGCCAGGAAAGATCCCGCCCGCGACGAGCGCCGGGTTGAGCCAGGGGAGCTGCTTCGCCATCAGTAGTGCCGCCGCAGGTCCATGCCCGCGTAGAGGTGAGCGACCTCGTCGCCGTAGCCGTTGAAGGGCAGCGTGGGCCGGCGTCCTCCTTCGCCGATGCGACGCTCGGTGGCCTGGCTCCAGCG
The DNA here is from genome assembly GCA_023423535.1 of Pseudomonadota bacterium. GTDB lineage: Bacteria > Myxococcota > Myxococcia > Myxococcales > Myxococcaceae > JAFAFL01. Next base: position 2,630 of record JAFAFL010000005.1, on the reverse strand, counting down.
AGGGTGCGAGACGTCCGGGTTCACGTTGGCGAAGAAGCCGTATTCGCTCGGCGCGGAGAGATTCCAGGTCGTGGGCGGCTGCTCTTCGGTGAGCGTGATGCGGACGATCGACTTGATGCCCTTGAAGCCGTACTTCCACGGCACGATCAGCCGCACCGGCGCACCGTCCTGCGGCGGTAGCTCTCCGCCGTACAGCCCGAGCGTCAGCAGCGCGAGTGGGTGCATCGCCTCGTCGATGCGCAGCCCCTCGCGATACGGCCACTCGAGGATGTCGTCCTTCTGCCCCGGCATGCGCGCGGGGTCGTGCAGCGTCTCGAATGCGACGAACTTCGCGCTGCCGAGCGGCTCGACCGCCGCGAGCAACGTCGACAGCGAGTAGCCGACCCACGGCACGACCATCGACCACGCCTCGACACAGCGCATGCGGTACACGCGCTCCTCGAGCGGCGCGAGCCTCCGCAGGTCGTCGAGGTCGAACGTCCTCGGCTTCTTGCAGAGGCCGTCGATCGTCAGCTTCCAGTTCCGCGTGTCGAACCCCGCCGCGGCCCGCGCGACGCCGTCCTTGCTCGTCGTGAACTCGTAGAAGTTGTTGTAGTTGATCACCTTCTCGCGGGCCGTCAGCGCCTCGCTCGTCGGATATCCGGGGCCCGTGGTGGGCGTCACGCCGGGGAGCGCGGCCGTCTGCGTGGTCGCGAGGTCGACGCCGTTGAGGCGCCGGTAGAGGAGGCCCGTCGCGACCGCACCCGCCGCGACGACCCCGCCCCGCATGAACGCGCGGCGGTTGAAGTACACGTCGGGCGGTGTGACCTCGTCCTTCATCTGAGGGGCTTACGCATCGTCGCACGCACGGTTACACCGTCGAACAAAACCGGGGCCCGGGTTGTTGTATACGAGCCTCATGTCGCGGTTCTCGGGCATCCGGCGAGGCTGGCTGTACGCCGGCGCGGGCCTGCTCGTGGCCGGCGTCCTCGTGCTCGTCGCGCTGAGGGTCGTGTACCCGCGCGTCGCCGCGGGCAAGATCCGCGACAAGCTGACCGCGAAGGTCGACGAGAAGCTCGGGCGCCAGATCTCGTTCGGCGCGATCGACGTGCGGCTCGGCCACGCGACCCTGCGCGACGTCGCGATCCGCGGCCCGAACGACGGCGATATGCCGCTCGTCCACGTCGCGCGCATCGACGTCGACTTCGACACCGTCGCCTCGCTCGTCGGCAAGGTCGAGCTCGGCGCCACGATCGTCGACGGCGTCACCGTGACGATGCGCCGCGACGCGAGCGGCCGCGACAACGTGCTCGACATCGTCGATCGCCTGCGCGCGGACAAGCCCGCGGGCAAGGGCGAGGGCGGGAGCTCGCTCCGACCGACCTCGGTCACGGTGACGAAGATCCGCGTGCTCGCGGACGATCAGCTCACCGGCGCGACGGCGCTCATCGGCGAGGGCACGGCGTCGTGGAAGCCGGGCGAGGTCGTCGCGGATCTCGCGCAGCTCACGGCGACGACGACGAACGCCCCGAAGGCGGGCGCGGAGCACGTCACGATCACGAAGCGCACGGGCGAGCCGCCGACGGTCGTCGTCACGGGTGGCGAGCTCGCGGTGTGGCCGAAGCTCGCGCTCTCGGGCATCGCGGGCACGATCGCCGCGGATCCGAAGCACGCGGGGCAGTACACGATCGATCTCGCGGGCGGCTACGGCGGCGTGCCGGGCCAGCTGTGGACCGCGAAGGGTGGTCTCGATCCGCTCGGCAAGCGCGCGGCGGTCGATCTCGTCGCCGCGAAGTTCCAGCTCGATCGCCTCGCGCCGATCCTCGAGCAGACGCCCGTGGTCGACTACGCGGGCACGTCCGTCGACACCAAGCTCCATCTCGACGTCGATCCGACGGGGGCGCGCTTCGCGGGCTCGCTGACGCTGCGCGGGCTCAACGTCGGGCACCCGATGATCGCGGACAAGGAGGTCCACGATCTCGATCTGTCGGCGCAGGTCGAGGGCAGCTTCGATCGCGTGGCGAAGCGGCTCGAGCTCAAGCGTGGCGACTTCGTCGTCCGCGATCTGCCGTTCTCGATCACCGGCAGCGCGACGCAGCGCCCGCGTGACAGCGTCGAGACCACGCCCGCCGGTCCCGGCCGCCTCGCGACGCTCGACCTCCGCCTCGTGATCCCGCCGATCGACTGCCAGCGCGTCCACGCCGCGATCCCGACGGAGATGGCGCCGTACCTCGAGGGCTACAAGCTGCGCGGCACGTTCGACGCGGACGTCCAGCTCGCGATCGACTGGGCGGACCTGCAGACGACGAAGCTCGGCGGCAGCGTCGGCATCAAGAAGTGCCGCGTCATCGACGAGCCGGCCGACTCCCCGAAGCGCCTGAAGGAGGAGTTCGAGCACTACGTCGAGGTCGAGCAGGGCCAGTGGATGTCGTTCGTCGTCGGCGACAGCAACGAGGACTTCGTGCCGCTCGATCAGATCTCGCCATATCTGATCAAGTCGATCATGAGCACCGAGGACTCGGCGTTCTATCACCACAAGGGCTTCATCACGTCCGAGTTCCGGACCGCGCTGATCAGGAACCTCGAGGCGGGACGCTTCAAGTACGGCGCGTCGTCGATCACGATGCAGTTCGTGAAGAACGTCCTCCTCT
>JAFAFL010000157.1 GCA_023423535.1 Pseudomonadota bacterium | reverse complement strand
ATGAAACGACCGCAGAGCGCGACGGCGCGCTCCGCGGCACGTTCAGGAAATTCCGTGACCGGCCTGTTCTCGTTGCTGGTCATGTTCGGAGGTTCCAATGATCGCCAACCAACGTGAAGGTGTTTAGTTCGCCGCCGCCGTCGCGCCCGGGCAGCCCAGCTCCGCCGCCTTCGTCGCCGCGCGCTGCTTCAGCCCGTCGCCGTCCACCGCGAAATCGAGCACGGTCTGCAGATCGCCGCAGCCGCCCACCTGCGCCAGCGCCTGAGCGCCCTGATCCGAGCAGAAGCCCGCCGCGCGGTTGAGGTCGCCGTTGCCGCGGAAGAACCCGAACCCGAGCTTCCAGATCCGGCACGCCCGCCGCGGGTCGCCACGGTCCGCCCAGTGCTTGCCGCCGAGGTACGCCTCCTTCGCGACCTCCGTCTCGATCGCGGTCCGGTAGAACGAGCGCTTCTCCACCATGTCGCGCATGAGCTTCGCGTCGATGGCCAGCGCCTCGGTGAAGGCCTCCTTCGCCTTGTCGAACTCGCGGTCCTTCAGGTTCGTGGAGCCGATCCGGTAGAGGTTCTCCACCGCGCCGATGTCCCGCCGCAGTTCATCCGCCAGCGGGTGCAGCGCGGCCTTCTGCCGGTCCGTGCGCAGGCGCTGCAGCTTGGCGAAGGACTCGCCGCCCTTGCCGTCGAAGTAGAGCTCCATCGCCTCGATGACCAGCGCGTCCTGGTACCACTTGCGGATGGCGCGGCGGACCTCGGCGCGCGGATCGCTCAGCTCGAGATCGTCGTCGAACATCTTGATCGGCGGACACATCCAGGGGCCGGCGCCCGGATCCACCTTCACCCGCGCGAGGAGGAGGTTCCGGTACATCGGGTCCTTCGGCGTCCAGCAGTTCCGCTTCCCGCGGCAGCTGCCGGCGACGTCGGTGATGTAGCCCACCGGCGCGGTCAGCTGCTCCGGCGCCATCTTCTGGCAGGCAATCGTCATGAACCGCTCGCAGCGCGGCAGCGCGAGCTCCCACTGCTGCGCGGACGCGTACTCCTTGCAGTCCTTGCCCGCCTTCTTCTTCACCGTCTCGATCGCCTCGCGCGCCCGCGGCTTCAGCGTGCGGTAGTACGAGCACTTCTCGTCGATCTTCGCGAACTCCTCGAGCGCCTCCTCCTCGCGCGCGAGGTTCACCAGCCGCTCGCCGGAGTCGTAGTGCTTCTTGCACTCCTGCTCGCGGTCGATCTTCTGCACCAGTTCGATCACCACGCGGTTGATCGGATCGAGCTCGCGCGCCTTCTCGCACGCGACGCGGGCCTTCTCCCAGTTCGGCGCGGTGCCGGTGTCCGTGGCCGCGAACGAGCGGCACTCCGCGAGCAACCGCTCCACGTCCGCGCGGGGATCGATCACCGCCGCGGCCGCGCCGTTCGGATCCGCCGGCACCTCACCGCCACCGCCGCCCAGCTGCGACACCACGCCCGCCACCGCGAGCAGGCCCACCACCGCGCCCGCCACGATGAGCAGCCGCTTCTTGCCGCCGCCGCCGCCACCCGCCGCCGCCGCCGGCCCCGCCGCGCGACGCGAGCCGCTTCCGCGAGCCCCCGAGGGCCTGCCGCGGGTGGGCGCGTTCATCGCCTCCTCGTCGCCGACCTCGTAGGAGAGTTCGATCATGCCCACGGAGACGACGTCGCCGGCCTGCAGCAGCGTGTCCTCCTCCACCGGCTGGCCGTTCACCGTGGTGCCGTTGGCGCTGCCGAGGTCCCTGAGGATCACCCCGTCCGCGGTGCGCTCCAATTCCGCGTGGCGGCGGCTGACGGACTCGTCCTCGATCTGGATCTGCACGCCCGCCACGCGGCCGATCACCACCGAGCCGCGAATCGGGTAGAGCTTGTTTGCCCACGGCCCGGTCAGCCCGCGAAGGGTGGGACCTGTCGGCACCGCTGCCGCGCGCGAGACCGGACGCCGCGCCAGGGACGAGCCCGGGCCCGCTGCAGCGCCCTCTGCCCCCACAGCACCCGCCGCATCACGCGCGCCGGAGGCACCCGCGGGCCTTCGCGGCGCACCGCCCGGACGCACTGCGCCCTCCCGTTCCACCGCGCTGAGCTGCCGCGTGGCCCGAGCCGCCTTCACCGGCGGGACCGCGCGCGTGGAGGAGCTCCCCTCTTCCGCGGAAGGCCTCGGCGCGGGAGCAGGTGCCCCCGGACGAGGACCGCTGCGCCGCTTCTGACCTCCGGCGGCGGCGCTCTTCACCGAGATCTCGTAGTCGCCGATGACCACCTGCGCGCGGGGCCCGACCTCGGTGGGCTCCGCGACCTGCTCGCCGTCCACGAAGGTGCCGTTGGCGGACCCGAGGTCCTCCACCATCACCTTGCCGCCATCCATCACGTAGAAGCGCGCGTGCCGGCGGGAGACGCCGCCTTCGGTGAGGACGACCGTGTTGCCGTCGGCGCGGCCAACGGTCACTTCGCCGTCCAGCGGCTCCTCGCGGGAGCTGCCGTCGGGCATGAGGATGTGCAGGGTGGGCATGGTGGACCGCTAGTCCTCGCGGAAGATGCTCATGTTGACGGGGATGCCGCGCCGCTGCAGCTCGTCGTAGAACTTCGGCACGAAGCCGGAGGCGACGAACCGGCCGCGGATCTTCCCCTCTTCGGTGAAGCCGTCCTGCTTGTAATAGAAGATGTCCTGCAGCGTGACGATCTCCACCTCCATGCCGGAGATCTCGGTCACGTAGCAGATCTTCCGCGACCCATCCGAGAACCGCGTCTGCTGCACGATCATGTGGACCGCGCTGGCGATCTGCTCGCGGATGGCCTTGATCGGCAGGTCCATGCCGCTCATCAGCACCATCGTCTCCAGCCGGGCGATGGCGTCTCGCGGCGTGTTCGCGTGCAGCGTGGTCAAAGAGCCGTCGTGACCGGTGTTCATCGCCTGGAGCATGTCCAGCGTCTCACCCGCGCGGCACTCGCCGACGACGATCCGGTCCGGCCGCATACGCAGGCAGTTCTTCACCAGGTCGCGGATGGTGATTGCGCCCTTGCCTTCGAGGTTCGGCGGCCGCGACTCGAGCTGGATCCAGTGCTCCTGCGGCAGCTGCAATTCCGCCGCGTCCTCCACCGTGATGATGCGCTCGTCGTCGGGGATGAAGGAGCTGATGATGTTCAGCGTCGTCGTCTTGCCGGAGCCGGTGCCGCCCGAGATGACGATGTTCTTGTGCGCCTTCACGCACATCTCGAGGAACTCCGCCATCTGCGGCGTGAGGGTCTTGAACTTCACCAGGTCGTGGATCTTCAGCGCCTCGCGCTTGAACTTGCGGATGGTGATGCACGGCCCCTTCAGCGCGAGCGGCGGGATGATCGCGTTCACGCGCGAGCCGTCCTTCAAGCGCGCGTCCACCAGCGGCGACGACTCGTCGATGCGGCGGCCGATCGGCGCGACGATGCGCTCGATCACGCCCAGCACCGCCTGGTTCGAGGAGAAGATCTTGTCCGAGAGGGTAATCTTCCCCTTCCTCTCGATGTAGATCTGGTTCGCGTGGTTCACCATGATCTCGGAGATCTCGTCCGAGGCGAGGAACGCCTCCAGAGGCCCCAGCCCGAGCGCCTCGTTGAGCACGTCGGTCAGCAGCTCCTCGCGATCGACGTCGTCGGGGATCTCCCCGTCCGCGTCCATCTGGTCGAGGATGTCCCGGATCGCCTTCTCGGTGCGCCGCCACAGCTCGTCGTCGCCGAGCCGGTCCATGTCCATCCGCCGCAGATCGAGGTACTCGATCAGCCGGTCGTGGATGTCCTTCTGCAGCCGCGTCATCTTCTCGATGCGCGGGTCCACCGCGCGCTTGTTCTTCGCCAGCGCGGCGGCGAGTGACGCCGGCATCTTCGACTGCTTCTCCGCGGCGACCGGGGCCTTCTCCGGCGGCGGCGGCAGGCGCGTCACCTCCTGGTGCGGCTCGAGCGGCGCGTCCTCGTAGCCCTCGTCCTCGTAGCCCTCGTCGTAGCCCTGATCGTCGTAGCCCTCGTCCGCGTACTCCTCGTCCTCCGCGGGCATGGCGGTGCGGGTGTGGTTCTCCGGCGCCGGCTCGACGTTGATGATGTAGTCGCCGATGTAGATCTTGTCCTGCGGCCGGATGACCTGCGGCGCGGCGATCTTCTTGCCGTTCACGTAGGTGCCGTTGGTGGACTTCATGTCCACGACGATGAACTTCCCGTCCTTGAGCACCAGCCGCGAGTGGTACTTCGACACGTTCCCCTTCCCGAGAACGATGTCGTTGCCCGCCAGCCGGCCGATGGTCACTTCGCTCTTGTCGAAGTGCAGCTGCTCGGACCCGCCGCTCTTCTCCGTCAGGGTGATGAGGAACATGGTCCGAAATCCTACCGAACCTTGCGGAACGATTGGAGATCCCCCGCTCTCCAAAATGCACGAAGCGCCCGCCTCCACGTGGGAAACGGGCGCCTCGGTGACTGCGCGAGCCTGGCCGGCGTGCGTGCGGCCTAGTCGAAGATGTTGAAGTTGACCTCGCCGCGGGCCTGCTTGTAGCGGGCCTTCACGTCCTCGATGATCGTCCGGATCTTGTCCGAGTCCGGGTTCACGATCCGCGGCGTGACGAAGATGACCAGCTCGCGCTTGGTGCTGTCGAACGCGCGGTTCTTGAACAGCTCGCCCACGATGGGGATGTGACCGAGGCCGGGCAGCTTCGACACCGCCTTCTGCTCGTCGTGGCTGAACACGCCGGAGAGGACGATCGTCTCGCCGTGCCGCACGGTGACGTTGGTGTTCACCTTGCGCGTGCGGAAGCCGGGGATCGCGGACGAACCACCGAAGCTCACCGCCACCGAGGTGTCGATCTCCGAGGCCTCGGCCTCGATCTCCGTCTGGATGTTGCCGTTGCGGTCCGCGGTCGGCCGGATCTTCAGGATGACGCCGTACTCCTTGTACTCGACCGTGAACTGGTTCGCGGTGATCAGCGGGATGGGCACCTCGCCGCCGGCGAGGAACTCCGCCTTCTCACCGGACGCGCACACCAGCTTCGGCTGCGCGAGGAGCCGGCCGTAGCCGTCGTTGCCCTGGAACCCGATGCTGAAGTCCGAGGTCCCGTTGGCCGTGACCTGGCTGATGCCGGAGCTGAAGGTGGACGGCCAGAGGTTCTTCTGGATGTTGATCAGCGCGCCCGCTGTGCCGGTGATGTCGGTCGGGTACTTGATGCCGTAGCGGTCGGTGCTGTTGCGCCGGATCTCCACGAACTGAACCTCGGAGAGGATCATCCGCTTGATGCCGACGACGAGGAGGTTCTCCACCTGCTCGCCAATGGCCTTGGTGATGAGCTCCGCCTTCTGCAGGTCCTGCTGCGACTCGACCGAGCCCTCGAGGAAGATCGTCGAGCCGACCACGTTCGCCTGGACGTTGCGCAGGCCCGCCTTCTGGAACGCGGCGTTGAGGTTCTGGGCCACGAGCTTCTTCGCGTTGGGCGCGATCTTCACGAAGCTCTTCACGTTCGGATAGAGCCCGACCACCTGCTCGATCCGGTCCGCGTCCTGCGTGGTGTAGGCCTGACCGTCGAGGTAGATGCGGTCGCCCACCATCCGGACCGAGACGCCCTCGATGTCGCCGAGGAGCTTCTTGATCTCGTTGATGACCTCGATCGGGTCCTGCTTGCGGACCGTCACGAGGTAGCTCTGGCGCTGGCCGTTGGAGCGCCACACCAGCAGCGTGGTCTTGCCCTCGCCCTGGCCGATCACGAGGATCTGGTTGTTGCCGATGGTCTTCACGTCCGCGATGGACGGATCACCCACCGCGATCCGGCTGATCCCCTGGACCGTCAGCACCCGCTGCGTGCCCACGCCCAGCGCGATGGAAGTGTCCTGCGCGACGGCCGCCACCGACCACAACATCACCGCTGCGGCCACCACTGCGGGTGAAAGCCGTCCAAACCGGTTCGACATGCTCTCGCGTCTCCAGGAACGAAGGGGCGGCGCCGCGGATGCGCGACGCGCACGCCCGACTAGAGCAAGCGGCCGCTTGCCCGTCAATCAGCCGACAGCGTTTATGAGCGGACAGCCCAACTCAGCGGAAGACGAGCTTAATCTTCTCGCTGCAGATGAAGTACTCGTCGCCGTCCTCGACCTTGCGGCGCTTGATGCGCTGCTTGTTGAACCAGGTCCCGTTGGACGACCCGAGATCCTCCACGAACCACGCGTCGCCCTCGTGGACGATGGCGGCGTGCTCGCGGGAGACCTTCCCCGAGTTGATGACAAAGTCGCAGTGCTTGCCGCGGCCGATGACGAACCGGTCCTTGCTGACCTTGTCCATGTCACCGCTTTCGGCCATGAGGTAGAGGCCGCCCTCCTCCGCGGGGAGCTCGTCCTCCTCGTGGTGGTGCGGCTCGTCCATGTCCATCCCGAGCCCGTCGTCCACGTCGTCGAGCGGCGCGTCCTCCTCCGGCTCGGGCGGGGGCGGCTGGTTCTTGCCCTTGATCAGGCGCTCGAGCTCGGCGGCGGTCTCCAGCACGCGCTCGGCGACCTCGCGGCGCTGCGGGTCCTCCTCCATGCCGCGGGAGCGGACGGGGGCGGGGGCCTCGCGCGCGGGCGGCGGCGGCGCGGCCTGCAGC
>JAFAFL010000153.1 GCA_023423535.1 Pseudomonadota bacterium | reverse complement strand
TCCGAACGCAAGGCGCCGGTCCACCGCGCGCCCATCATCATCGACGCCGAGCCTGCGTCGAAGTTCCCCGTGGGCGCCCGCGTGACCCATGCCAAGTTCGGCGAGGGCACGGTAATGGGCATCGCCGAGGATACGCTGACTGTCCAGTTCCCGGCGGGCTTCAAGAACATCAAGGCGGCCTATGTCCAACCCGCGGGCGGGGATGATGACGTGCCGTTCTAGGGCCCGGGCGTTCTGACGGCTGGTCCCTTGCCCGGCGCGGTGCTAGCCTGCGGGCCGAACCATTCGGGACCGTTCCTTGGCCGCCTTTATCCGCCTGATCCTGTTCCTGCTGATTGCCGAGGCGCTGTTCTATCTGCTTCTGCGGGTCTATCTGCGGTCGCTGCGCCGCGCGCGGCTGGAAGAGACATGGGACCAGCGCCATCCCTCCCTGCCGGGGAACACCCCCGCCCGGCGAGAGTTCGTTCGAAGGTCCATGATCGGGTTCGACAAGACGCTGAAATCGCGGCTGTTGCTTCTGGTCTTCGTTCTGCCCAATCTGGCGGTCATGGGCATCATCTATTGGGTCAACTGGCAGTAAGGACCGCTTTCCATGCATTACCTCAAGGTCGCGGTCGGCGTGCTGTTCGGCATCGCGGTGTTCCTGTTCCTGGACTATGCGCTGCCGTCCAAGAACACGGTGCGCATCACCAATACCTATAACCGCCTGACCTCGGTCACGCCGTCGAACGCGATCTTCTATGCGTCCGACAACACCGGCACGGTGGAGAACGCGCAAGGCCAGCGCGACGTGCGCTTCATCGAAACCGTGCGCCCCAATGGCAAGGTCTTCGTTTACCGCAACGAGGATACCGGCTGGATCTGGCCGCCCTATTTCAAATACGACAGCGCCAACCTGCAGGCCGAGGCGACGAACCTGCAATCCACGCGCGAAAACCCACAATGGGTCAGCGTGACCGCCTATGGCTGGCGGATGGCGTGGCTGTCCACCTATCCGAACGCGGTCAGCATCGACACGCTGGCCGGGCCGGACGAACGCCCGCGCAACTGGGCAGCCTCCATCGTCTGCATCGTGTTGCTGCTGTTGCTGGCGCTGATCTGGCGCATGTGGGCGCAGTTCCAGGAACGCGGATTCGGCGGCTGGCGGAGAAAGCCATGACCCGCAATCCCGGCACCGATCTGCGGACCGACTGGTTCGCCGATATCCGCATCAACACGCCAGCCGTCGAACGCCGCGCGGCCAGCCTGCCCGCCCGGCGCAGCCTGAAGAAGGACCACCAGGCGGCCTGGCTGCTGAACGCCGTGCGCTGCATCGACCTGACGACGCTGGCGGGCGACGACACGCCCGACCGCGTGGCGCGGCTTTGCGCCAAGGCCCGCCAACCCATCGCGTCCGAACTGCTGGAGGCGATGGGCGTCACCGGCCTGACGACCGGCGCGGTCTGCGTCTATCCCACCATGGTCGCGCCCGCCAAGCGCGCCCTTGGCAATTCCGGCATCCCGGTCGCCAGCGTCGCCACCGGCTTTCCTGCCGGGCTGATGCCCCTGAACCTGCGGCTGGCCGAGATCCTTTACGCCGTCGAACACGGCGCGGACGAGATCGACATCGTCATCACCCGCGCCCATGTGCTGCGCGGCGAATGGGCGGCGCTTTACGACGAGTTGCGCGCCATGCGAGAGGCCTGCGGCGATGCCAGGATGAAGGCGATCCTGGCGACGGGGGATCTGAAATCCCTGGAGAATGTCGCCCGTGCCAGCCATGTGGCGATGCAGGCGGGGGCGGACTGGATCAAGACTTCGACCGGCAAGGAAGGCGTGAACGCCACCCTGCCCGTGTCGCTGGTGATGTGCCGGGCGATCCGCGATTATCGCGACCAGACCGGCCATGTCGTGGGCTTCAAGCCCGCGGGGGGCCTGCGGACCGCCAAGGACGCGCTGAACTGGCAGGTGCTGATGGCCGAGGAACTGGGGCGCGACTGGCTGCGCCCCGATCTGTTCCGCATCGGCGCCTCCAGCCTTCTGGGCGATATCGAACGCCAGATAAGCCACCATGTGACGGGCCGCTATGCCGCCGGTTACCGCCAAGCGATTGCCTGAGGGACGCATGACCAGCGTGAGCGAATTGATGGAAACGATGGAATACGGCCCCTCGGTCGAGGACAGCGCCGCCGTGCGCGACTGGCTGGCGCGGCGCGGCGCATTCGGCCATTTCATCGGCGGCAGCTTCACCGAACCGGGCCAGCTGTTCGACAGCCGCGATCCCGCGACGGGCGAGGTTCTGGCGCAGGTGTCGCAGGGCACGGTGGATGACGTGGCGGCGGCGGTGGCGGCGGCGCGGCAGGCGCAGCCCGGCTGGGCGGCGCTGACGGTGTCGCAGCGGGCGCGTTACCTTTATGCCCTTGCCCGCCATGTGCAGAAACGCGAACGCTTCCTGTCGGTGCTGGAGACGCTGGACAACGGCAAGCCGATCCGCGAGTCGCGCGACATCGACGAGCCGCTGGTCGCGCGGCATTTCTATCACCATGCCGGTTGGGCGGAACTGCGCGACAGCGCCTTTCCTGGGCATCAACCGATCGGCGTCTGCGGCCAGATCATCCCCTGGAACTTTCCGCTGCTGATGCTGGCCTGGAAGATCGCCCCTGCCCTTGCGGCGGGCAATACGGTGGTGCTGAAGCCTGCCGAATACACGCCCCTGACCGCGCTTGCCTTTGCCGAGATCTGCCAGGAGATCGGCTTGCCCGCGGGCGTCGTCAACATCGTCACCGGCGACGGCGACACCGGCGCGGCTCTTGTCGCGGCGGATGTGGGCAAGATCGCCCTCACCGGATCCACCGAGGTGGGACGCGCGATTGCGGGCCAGCTTGCCGGGACGGGCAAGCGGCTGACGCTGGAACTGGGCGGCAAGTCGCCCTTCGTGGTCATGCCCGATGCCGACCTGGATGCGGCGGTGGAAGGCGTGGTGGATTCGATCTGGTTCAACGGCGGCCAGGTCTGCTGCGC
>JAFAFL010000071.1 GCA_023423535.1 Pseudomonadota bacterium | reverse complement strand
GCGCTCCACCCCCCGCCGGCGGGGGGGGGCGCCCCCGGGCCGGCGGCGCTCGAGTTCCTCCGCGCGCGCGAAGGCTTCGACCGCGGCTGGTACGCGGGGATCGTCGGCTACATCGGCAGGGGCGAGGCGCACCTCCGGGTGGCGCTGCGCAGTGCGCTGGTGCGCGATCGTGAGGCGCGCTTGTTCGTGGGGGCGGGCGTCGTCGCCGGCTCGACCGCGGAGGCGGAGTGGGCGGAGACCTGCGTGAAGGCCACCGCCATGCTGGAGGCGCTCGAGGGCAGCGCGCAGGAGGGACAACATGTCGCCGCCTGATCTGAACGCCGCCTGGTCGCGCGCGCTGTTGCAGGAGCTCTTCCACGCCGGCGTGCGGGACGCGGTGGTGTGCCCGGGCTCGCGGTCGTCGCCGCTGGCGGTGGGCGCGGCGGAGCTGCAGGGTCTTCGCGTGCACCCGGTGGTGGATGAACGCAGCGCCGCCTTCTTCGCGCTCGGACTGTCGAGGGCGTCGCGCCGGCCGACGATCGTCATCGCCACCTCCGGCAGCGCGGGCGCGCACTTCCTCCCCGCCGCGGTGGAGGCCACGCTCTCCTCGATCCCGCTGGTGCTCCTCACCGCCGACCGGCCGTGGGAGCTGCACGACTTCGGCGCGCCGCAGACGATGCCGCAGGAGGGCCTCTACGGCCGCTTTGCCCGTCGCGCGCTCTCGCTCCCGGTGCCGGAAGCGAGCGACACCGCCTTCATCCACCTGCGGGCCGCCGTCTCGCGCGCGGCGTTTGAGGCGCGGTGCGCCGTGCTCCACGTCAACGTGCCCTTCCGCGAGCCGCTGGCGCCGACCGGTGGGCCGCCGCCGCCGCTCTCCGATCGCGCGCTCAACGGGCGCGTGGACAGGCCGTTCCTCGATCTCGGTGAGGGAGCGCGGCCGGTGCCGTCTCTGGAGGACGTGGCCGAGCGCCTTCGCCGCAGCGAGCGGCCGGTGATCGTCTGCGGTCCTCGCGCGCCGGAAGAGGGCTTCGCCGAGGCGCTGCTGCAGCTCGCAAGAGCACAGGGCGTGGGCGTGCCGCTCTTCGTCGAGGCCACCTCCAACGTCCGCTTCGGTCTGCCTCCCGAGGCGCGGGCACAGGTCGTCACCCACTACGAGGCGCTGCTCGCGCACGAGCCGTTTGCGCGAAATGTCCGGCCGGATCTGGTGCTGCGCTTCGGCGGCGGGCTGACCTCGAAGCGGCTGCAGCAGTGGATCGATGGATCGGGCGCCGATGTCATCTCCTTCAGCGACGCCGACGAGCAGGTGGTGGATCCGTCGCATGCCGCATCGAGGGTGGTCGTGGGCAGCGCGCGTGAGTCGGCCGTCTCGCTCAGCGGGCTGCTCGGTGCGGAGCGCGCCGGAGCCGCCGCTTCTCGCTGGACCGCTGGCATCGTGGAGGCCGAGCGCCGGGCGCGGCTGGCGTTCGACGAGGCGTTCGCTGACGGCGATTCGCGCCTGACCGAGCCCGCCGTCGCGCGTGCGCTGGCCGCGAAGCTGCCGGAGGGCACGCCGCTCTTCGTGTCGAGCTCGATGCCGATCCGCGACCTCGACTACTTCGCCTCCTGCGAGCGCGGGGCGCTGCCGGTGCACGCGAACCGCGGCGCGAACGGGATCGACGGCATCGTCTCCACCGCGGCGGGTGTCGCTCTCGGGAGCGGAAGGCCCTCGGTGGTGCTGACCGGGGACCTCGCGTTCCTCCACGACGTGGGCGGATTGCTCACCGCGCGCGCGCGGCATGTGTCGCTGACGGTGGTGGTGGTGAACAACGACGGCGGAGGCATCTTCTCCTTCCTGCCCATCGCGCAGGCCACGCCGCACTTCGAGGCGCTCTTCGGCACGCCGCAGGGCCTGCAGCTGCGGCACGCGGCGGCGCTGGCGGACGCGACGTACCACGCACCGGAGACCGCGCAGGCGTTCGGCGAGGCGCTGGAGCGGGCAGCAGAGGGCGGCCTGCACGTGGTGGAGGTGAAGGTTCCGCCGCGCGAGCAGAACCCGGGACTGCACCGCGCGCTGTGGGAGCGCGTGGCGCGCGCGTTGGGGGAGGGACCCTGGTCATGAGCCTGAGGCTGTCCTTCGACACCGTCGGAAACGGGCCGCGGACGCTGGTGCTGCTGCATGGCTTCACCGGCAGCCGCGAGAGCTTCCACCGCGTGGAGCCGCTCGTGCGCGAGCGCTTCCGGCTCGTGCGCGTGGACCTGCCGGGGCATGGCCTCTCGCCGCTTCCGCAGAGCAGTGGGGCGCGGGGCTTCGAGGAGACGCTGGAGGCGCTGGAGCGGGTGCTCGACGAGGTCAGTCCTTCGGCCCCCGTGCACCTCGCGGGCTATTCGCAGGGCGCGCGGGTGGCGCTGGGGCTCGCGTTGAGGGCGCCGCAGCGGGTGTCGAGGCTGGTGCTGGAGAGCGGCACCGCAGGACTGCATCGACGGACCGCGCGCCGTGAGCGCCGGGCCCAGGACGCGCTGCTCGCGCAGAGCATCCTGCGCGAGGGCGTGGAGCGCTTCGTCGAACGCTGGGAGGCGCTGCCGCTGTTCGACGGACTTCGCCGTCTGCCCGCGCCGGACCGGGAGTCCCTGCGCGCGCGTCGCACCGGCGCCACGGCGGAGGGACTGGCGGGCGCACTGCAGTGCCTCGGGCTCGGGGTGCAGCCGGACTACTGGGGCGAGCTGTGGCGCTTCCGCAGGCCCACGCTGCTGCTCACCGGCGCGGAGGATCTGAAGTTCACCACGCTGGCGCGGCGCATGGCGGCGGAGCTGCCCATGGTGTGGAGCTGCGCGTTCGAGGGCGTAGGCCACGCGCCGCACCTCGAGGCCCCTGCCGCGTGGGCGCGCGAAGTCACCGCGTTCCTCGAGACCCCGGTGACGCCCTTCTTCGAGTCGGCGCCGCTGGGCCGTGAGAGCTGGAGCGCCGCATGAGCACCGCCACGCTCAACGGCGCCGCGCCGTCTCCTTCTCTGCGCACCTGGGTGCTCGCCACGCGGCCGAAGACGCTGTCGGCGGGCGTCGTCCCGGTGGCGGTGGGGACCGCGCTCGCGTTCGCGCTGGGACAGGGTCACCTCGGTGCCGCGGCGGCCGCGCTGGTCGGCGCGCTGCTCATCCAGATCGGCACCAACCTCACCAACGACTACTACGACTGGAAGAAGGGCGCGGACACGCGCGAGCGGCTCGGGCCGGTGCGGGTGACCCAGGCCGGGCTCATCGCGCCGCGTGCCGTGTTCCGGGCGGCCATCGCCTCCTTCGCGCTCGCGTTCGCGGTGGGCATGTACCTCGTGGCGATCGCCGGCTGGCCGATCTTCGCCGTCGGCGTGCTCTCGCTGCTCTTCGGCTACGCGTACACCGGCGGGCCCTTTCCGCTCGGTTACAACGGGCTCGGCGACGCGTTCGTGTTCGTCTTCTTCGGGCTCGTGGCGGTGGCGGGGACCTTCTACGTCCAGGCGCTCTCGCTGCCGGTGGTCGCGCTGATCGCCGGCGTGCCGGTGGGCGCATTGGCGGTGGCGCTGCTGGTGGTGAACAACCTGCGCGACGTCCACACCGATGCGCCCGTGGGCAAGCGGACCCTCGTCGTGCGCTTCGGCACGCGCGCGGGGAAGTGGGAGTACGTGCTCATGCTCGCGCTCTCGTACGCGACGCCGCTCCTGCTCTGGGTGACGGGCGAGGCGTCGTGGCTCGTGCTGCTGCCGTGGGTGAGCGCGCCGCTGGCGTTCTCGCCGCTGCGGATCGTCTTCCGCGAGAGCGGCGCGATCCTCAACACCGCGCTCGCTGGCACCGCGCGGCTGCTGCTCGTGTTCGGGCTGCTCTTCGCGGCCGGCCTCTACCTGGGCGTGGGGGCGGTGGGATGAGGCTCCAGCTCTCGCCAGTGAGGCTCACGCTGAAGCGGCCGCTGCGGACGGCCCGCGCGGAGCTGCGCGTGCGCGAGGGCTGGCTCGTCGCGCTCCACGCATCGGTGGGCGGGCGCGAGTTCGTCGGCCGCGGAGAGGCCACGCCGCATCCCTTCGCGCCGGCGTCGGAGCTGGCGGCGACGGAGCGCGCGCTGTGTGAGGCGGGCGCTTCCTTGGCGGGTGTCGAACTCCCGAGGGACCTCGCGGGAGTCGAGGCGCTGGTCGATTCGATCGGCGCGCTGCGTTCGGCGCCCGCGGCGAGGCACGCGGTGGAGTGCGCCCTGCTCGAGCTGCTCGCGCGGGTGGAGGGCGTGCCGCTGGCGGTGCTGCTCGGCGGACGAGGTGAGGTGGCCACGCGCGTGAAGGTGAACGCGCTGCTGGTCGAGGACTCCCCCGAGGCGCTCGCCGACGAGGCGCGCCGCGCGGTGCAGGCGGGCTTCGGCACGGTGAAGGTGAAGGTGGGACTCGGCGCCGAGCTCGATGCGGCGCGGCTGCGTGCGGTGCGCGAGGCGGTCGGTCCTTCGATGCGGCTGCGGATCGACGCCAACGGCGGGTGGTCTTTGGACGAGGCGCGCGCGTCGCTGCAGCGGCTTCGGGAGTTCGGCCTCGAGCTGTGTGAGCAGCCGGTGGCGGCCAGCGAGCTTCAGGCGATGCGCGTGCTCCGTGCGGAGGCGCCGTGCTCTATCGCCGCGGATGAAGCGGCCGTCTCCGAGGCGGCGGTGCGTGAGCTGTTCGCGGAGGGTGTCGTTCGCGCCACCGACGTGCTCGTCGTCCGGCCGATGGTGCTCGGTGGGCTCCTGCCGTCGCTGCGTGCAGTGCAGTGGGCGCGGGCGCAGGGCGCGGACGCCTACGTCGCTTCCGGACTCGATGGCGTCCATGCGCGCGCGGCGGCAGCGCACCTCGCGGCGGCGATGGGGGAGGGCGAGCTCGCCCACGGTCTCGCGGTCGGGCCGCTGTTCGAGTGCCCGGAGGACGCGTACGCGCCGAGCGCTGGCTTCATCACGCTTCCGGACGCGCCGGGCCTGGGGCTGCCGGAAGGCGCCGAGAACACGGCACTCGTCTTCGGTGACCGCCGCTGGAGCTGGACGGAGCTCGACGCCGAGGTCGAAGCCTGGTGCGCGCGCCTTCGTGTGCTCGGCGTCACGGCCGGCTCGCGCTTCGCGGTGCTCTCGGCGAACCGGCCGGAGTTCGTGTTCCTCATCCACGCCGCCTGGCGCATGGGCGCTGTGATCGTTCCGCTCAACGCGCGGCTGTCCGCGGCGGAGCTCGCGCCGCTGGTGGCGAAGGCGAGGGCCGTATGCGTCATCGCGGAGGAGGCGCTGGCGGAGCGCGTGCAGGGCGCGGTGGTGCTGGAGCGGATCGGCGAAGGCGCCGATCTGGAAGTGGAAGCGGACGCGATCAGCGACACGCAGGACGCCGCCTGGCTCTTCACCAGCGGGACGACGGGCACGCCGAAGGCGGCGCGGCTGACGCGCGGCAACTTCATCGCCAGCGCGGAGGCTTCGGCGCGGAACCTCGGCGGCGGCTCGGAAGCGCCGTGGCTGCTCTGCATGCCGCTCTTCCACGTCGGCGGGCTGGCGATGGTCCTCCGCGCGCTCCTCTCGCGCTCGACGCTCGTGCTCCACCGGCGCTTCGACACCGACGCGGTGCTCCAGTCGCTGCGCATGGAGAAGGTGGCGTTCCTCAGCGTGGTGCCCACGCAGCTTCGCTGGCTGCTCGATGTCGCGGGAGACGAGCGCGCGCCGTCTTCCTTGAGAGCGGTGCTCGTGGGCGGCGGTCCTTCCGGGCCGGAGCTCCTCTCGCGAGCGCGCGCGCAGGGCTGGCCGGTGCTGCAGACCTACGGGCTCACCGAGGCCTGCTCCCAGGTCACCACCGAGCGGCTCGGCCACACGGACACCGACGGCTCCACCGCAGGCCTTCCGCTCGACTGCACGCGGGTGCGCATCTCGGGGGAGAGAGAGATCCTCCTCCAGGGCCCGACGCTCACGCCCGGCTACGCGGACGCTCCCGAGGCCAACGCGGACCTCTTCACCGCCGACGGCTGGCTGCGCACCGGCGACCTCGGAGAGCTCGACGAGCGGGGCCGGCTCCGCGTGCTCTCGCGGCGGGTGGACCTCATCATCTCTGGTGGCGAGAACGTCTATCCGGCGGAGATCGAAGCGGTGCTCGCCACGCACCCGCACGTCGCGGACTGCGCCGTGGTGCCCTTCGCCGACGCACTCTGGGGGGAGGTCCCGCTCGCGCTCGTCACGATGCGCGACGCCCACTCATCCCCGCCCGAAGCGCTCACCGCGTGGTGCCGCACGCGGCTCGCGGGCTTCAAGGTTCCACGCCGGTTCCTCGCCGTGAAAGAGGTCCCGCGCAACGCCACCGGCAAGCTCGACCGCGCCTCCGCGCGCGCGCTGGCCGAACGAATCGCCGCCGAGGCTGCCTCGGACGGTGCAACACACCCACATCACCTCGACAGGGGAAGCACACATGAGCAGCACGCCTGAGACCAACGGATACCTCGAGGAGGTGGAGGCCACGCTGGCTTCGGTGCTGGTGGACACGTCTCCGCCGGGCCGCGTGGACGGAGAGATGATCATGACCGCCGCGCGCCACCTCTGCGTGAGCGGCGGCGGCAAGCGGATCCGTCCGCTGCTCGTCCACCACTTCGGCGCCGCGCTGGGCGTCCCCGCCGAACGGCTGGTGCGCATCGGCGTCGCCGCGGAGCTCATCCACAGCGCGAGCCTCCTGCACGACGACGTGGTGGACGCCGGCATGTTCCGCCGCGGCCGGCCCACGGTGAACTCGCTGTGGGGCAACGTCGTCGCGGTGATGAGCGGCGACATGGTGCTCACCGTGGCGCTGCAGCAGCTCACCGCGCTGGACATGCAGCTCACGCTGGATGCGCTGGCCTGCGTGCACGAGATGACCCGCGGCACCATCGCGGAGCTCGAGGCCCGCGGTGATCTGGACATGCCCATCCCGCGGATGCGCGTCGTCGCCGACGGCAAGACCGGCGCGCTGTTCGCCTTCTGCGGCATCGCCGCCGCGCACATGGCGAAGGACGAGACCGCCGCGGCTGCGTTCGAGGAGTTCGGCCGAAGGCTCGGCATCGCCTTCCAGATCGCCGACGACGTGAAGGACCTCGTGGCGCTCGACGAGGGCAAGCCGCGCTTCGCGGACCTCGCCTCGAAGACGCCGTCCCTTCCCGTGCTCATCGCCGCGCACAAGAGCCCGGAGCTCAAGCGCCGCATCCTCGACGCGTGGAGCTTCGGCGAGCTGCGCGCGGAGCGGCTGCGCGAGCTGGGCCTGGCGGTGATCGAGACCGGCGCGGTGGACGAGGCGATCCGGATGATGAAGGCGGAGGTCTCCGCGGCTTTGGAGGCCTTCCGTCCGTATGCAGAGACCGCTGGGGGGCTCGCGTTGGTGGGCTACGCGAGGCAGCTCGAGGCGGCGTTCGACGAGCGTCACGACCGGGCAGACCGGGAGCGGAGCGGCCATGAAGGGCATGCTGTGGACGGGACCGAAGCGGCGCGCGAGCGGCGAGCGGTCTGACGCGGTCGACGATGCGGTGACGCCCTGGGAGGAGATCGCGGTCGATGCCGTCGGCAACGTGATCGAGTTCTGGGGCTTCAAGCGCAACCAGGGCCGGGTGTGGGCGCTGCTCTACCTGCGCGGCGAGCCCATGAGCGCGGCGGCGCTGGAGAAGACGCTCAAGCTGTCGAAGGGCGGCGTCTCCATGCTCCTGCACGACCTCGAGCGCTGGGGCGTCATCTACCGCGTGCGCGCGCCGGGCAGCGCCTCGTGGCACTACCGCGCCGAGAGCGAGCTGGTGAAGATGGTCCTGCGCGTCATCGAGGAGCGCGAGACCGACTTCATCGCCCGCATCCGGACGGACCTCGGCGAGGCGGTGAAGCTCGCGCAGCAGAGCGGGCAGGTGGGCCGCGAGCGCATGGAGCGCCTCAAGCGGATGGCCGCGCTGGCGGAGCAGACGGAGCGCACGCTGAGGGCCTTCGTGAAGACCGCGCGGCTCGACGTGGGCGGGATGTTCAACGTGTTCCGCGAGCGGCAGTAGGGCGGCCGTCAGCGCACCCGGCCCGCGGAACGCTGGCCCCCCGCGGTGGGGGCGTTAACCTGCACGGCATGCGCATCCTCCACACCATGCTGCGGGTCGGCGACCTCGAGCGGTCGCTGCAGTTCTACACGGGCGTCCTCGGCATGACGCTGCTGCGCCGGAAGGACTACCCGGACGGCCGCTTCACCCTCGCCTTCGTGGGCTACGGCCCGGAGAGCACCCACACCGCGATCGAGCTCACCCACAATTGGGACACGGCGAAGTACGAGCTGGGCAACGCGTACGGGCACATCGCGCTCGGGGTGGACGACATCCACGCGACCTGCGACGCGATCCGGAAGGCGGGCGGGAAGATCACCCGCGAGCCCGGGCCGATGAAGCACGGCACCACCGTCATCGCCTTCGTCGAGGACCCGGACGGCTACAAGGTCGAGCTCATCGAGCGCGCCACGCAGCAGGACTGACGCCTCTTCTCAGCGGACGGCCTCCCGCGCCCGCGCCTCCATCTCCGGCGTGAGCTCCGCGGCCCGCGGGGGCAGCGGCTCCGTTCCCCGCTCGCCCGCGCGATCGATGTCCTCGAGGAGGAGCTTCATCTCGCGGATCTCGCGGACCTGCGACTCGATGATCTGGTCCGCCAGCCTGCGGACCCGCGGGTCGCTGAGGCCCGCCTTGCGCGCGTTGTTGATGGCGATCGAGTGGTGCGGGATCATCGCCCGCATGAAGTTGACGTCGCCGACGAGGGCCTGGCTCCGGTTCACGTAGAGCAGCAGCGCCCCGAGCAGCACCGCCAGCGCGACGACGGCGATCTTCGTCCGGCCTCCCTCGTACATGGACCACATGAAGCCCAGCATCACGACCGTCATCACGCAGCCCATCAGCAGGGAGGAGATGAACCGGTTCATGCTGAACTCGAGGTGACCGGGCTCGTACACCAGCTGGTACATGAGGAGGAACATCAGCGTGCTCGACGTCGCGATCATCGCGGCGAAGCGGCCCCAGCCCATTCCGCTCTTCTCCGAGTGCTCCATCGTCGGCCTCCGTTCTTGAATCGAAAGGGCAGGGCGCCAGACAACGCCCCGTCCGCGGCCGGGTCCACCCCCCGTTTCCGGCACTGACCGACAGGCGACGCGAACCTCCGGCATCCGGCTTGCTCCTGAACCCGGACATGGTGGAAACGGACCTCGCCCCCCTCACCCCGGAGCTGCTCGAACGCTTCCGCCGGCGGCACCTCGAGGAGCTCCTGCCGCGCGTCCGGATGGGGATGCTCATCGGCGCGGCGCTCTTCGCCGCCTTCTGCGTCTGGGAGTGGGGGCAGGCACCGGGGCAGCTGCGTCACAGCGTCCCCATCCGGGCCGCCGCGATTCTGGCGCTGGGCGCGATCTTCTCTCTGTCTTTCGTGCGCGCTCTGGCGCGGCGGCCATACCTGCTGCTCTTTCCGGGCGTGGCGGTGGCCACCTCCGCGATCGTCTCGCTCACCCTGGTGCTCCCTCACGGCGACGTGTACGGGACGGGCTCGCTGCTGCTCGTGGTGCTGGTGGTGACCGCGCTGAGGCCGCCGCCCCGTACGGCGCTGTTCGCGTTCGCGCTGCTCGTGCTGGTGGCGCTGGGCGGGCTGACCCTGCGAGACGCGGCTCCGTTCATCCTCTTCGCGGTGGGGCTGCTCGTCGGCGGTGGCGCGGTGGCGGCGGCGCTGATGTGCCGGATGTCCTGGCACTCCGACCTGCGCACGTTCCGGTTGGAGATGGCCCTCGAGCGGCTCGCCAGCATCGACGCCCTCTCCGGCGCGCTGAACCGGCACGCGTTCGACGTGCGCTCCCGGGCCGAGCTCGAACGCGCGGCGAGACACCGGCTGCCGGTGAGCCTGCTGCTCCTCGACATCGATCACTTCAAGCGCGTGAACGACACGCACGGGCACCCCGCGGGAGACGCGGCCATCCGCGCCCTCGCCGAGGGCATCCGGCCGCTGCTGCGGCAGTCGGACCTCTTCGCGCGGCTCGGCGGCGAGGAGTTCGCGATCCTCGCGCCGCACACCGACGCGGAGTCCGCCGCCGCCTTTGCGGACAGGCTGCGCGAGGAGATCGCCTGCCGCCCCGTCGCGTGGGGATCGCTGCGGCTGGCGGTGACCGTCAGCGTGGGCGTGGCGACGTGGACCGGCGCGAACGAGCCGCTCGAGTCCCTCCTCTCGCGCGCCGACCGGGCGCTCTACGCGGCGAAGCACGGCGGCCGGAACCGGGTGGCGCGGGCGCCGCTGCGCGTGGCGGCGTAGCTCTCCGGCAAGGTGAGGGACCCGTGGCGCCGTCGAGGAGCGCCCGCTAGAACGCGGAGCGTGTCTCTGCCGGTCGCACCTCGTCGGACGGGTCCTGCGGTGGCCGTGCTCGGCGCGGTGGGCGGCGGCCTCTCGCTCGGCGCGGCTGCCTTCGGGATCGCCGGCGCGCTCGCCACGCCGTACCTCTTCATTCCCGCCGGTGCGCTGCTCCTCGCCTCCGGCATCGTGCTCACGGTCCGCGCCGGGGTGAAGGCGCTGCCGCCGCGCAGCCAGAGTGCCGCGCCGCACGTCGGACTCGGCGCCGAGGTGCATGCGGACGCGCGGCTGGAGCGCGGCGCGGTGGTGGAGATGGGCGCCACCGTCCGGGCCGGTGCCGTCATCCGCAGCGGCGCGGTCGTTCGCATGGGGGCGACGGTGGAGCGGGACGCAGTGGTGGAGGAGGGCGCGGTCGTCGGCTGGGGCGCGACGGTGGGCCGAGGCGCCACCGTCGGGCGCGACGCCAGCGTCGGGGCGGGGGCAACGCTGCGTACCGGCGCGGTGCTGGCTG
>JAFAFL010000060.1 GCA_023423535.1 Pseudomonadota bacterium | reverse complement strand
CTTTTATATCTAGGGATGAACTTCCTTCTTGTCAGATGATTGGGAAAAAAAAGTTTGTAGGAAAAAAAGCAAAAATGGAGGCTGTTTATAGACTTACAGGGAAACGTTTGCCAGAAGACTATACAACAGAGCAGGTAAACAATTTTCTTACGGTAGAGCTTTTTAATACGTCTTTATGGCATAAGTATAGAAAGATTTACAATGAAGTTTCCAATGAAAAAGAAATTGTTGTTGAGAACTATAGTTATCAATATACATTAGTTGTAGAATTAGCAAATAAATCGAATTTATCATTGGATGAAGGAAAAATTGTACATTTTGTTATGTGCGAACTGTTAGGAAATCCTTGTGAAACGTATAAAGGGATGAAAAACCCTATAATTTCTTTACGAAAAGATTATGATAGATAAAGCAAAAACATTAGATGAATGCTTTAAGGAACTAATTCTTAAAAGAGGTTGGTCTAAAAATAGTCCATATGACCGCCGAACTGCATCAAGGCATAAAAAGCAATTCCTTGAAGGAACGTTGCCCGATGAATTTAAAAGAGTATATTTGCAAAGTGCTGGTTATACAATAGTGCAGCCGGAGCTTTGGCGACAGGAATTATAAAACAAAGAAAATGGACTGGAGGAACATAATAAGAAATCTATTAGAAATTATCATTGCTATTTTTAGAATGATTTTCATAGGGCTATTTTATATAGCCAAGTTTATGTTTGTGTTCTTTATTCTACTTTTTTTTGGAGTATTAATCAGTCAAAATAATAAGCGATGGTAAATAGAGAAATAAAAGCCCGAAAACGTGCGGTGAAAGAAGAAAAAGAAGAAATAGATGGTGAGATTGTTAGAATTAGGAAAGGGCATCCTCGTACAAATCTTCCTGTGAAACTCCCAGAAAATCCCACATGGCTGAAACAACCTAATGTAGTTACATTAATGGCTGGTGATTTTAAGACAGTACAGATTAGAATCTTAATTGCTGTTATAGAGAAATTACAGGATGTCATAGAATTAAGTATTCAGCATCTAGATAAATATGGTACATCTATTCCATGCGAGCAATTATCTTTATTTCAAGAATATTCAGACCGTATAAGAGTAGATATCGCATATCGGGATTTGGGCGTTAATCCAGACCAATACAAGGAAGTAAAAAGCATGGTTCGTAAATTAATCAGTATTCCTGTAGAGCTTGATGTTAAAGACCCAATAACAGGTGAGGATAGTTGGTCTATTACTGGTTTATTCACTAAGGCAAATATACCTAAAACTCCTTATTCAAGAGGTTTTTCTTTAGAAATGGATAGAGAGGTTGCTAAAGTTTTCATTAATGTTGATAGAGGTTTTACACGCTATATAAAAGAGATAGCTTTAAGAGCGCAAAGTAGATATACAATAAGAATGTATATGCTGATTAGCTCATGGAAAGAAAAAGGTGGTTTTTCTATCTATGTGGATAGATTTCGGAAATTCTTAAAATTAGAAGATAAATACCCCGAATTTAAAGATTTGTATAAACGTGTAATACGCCCTGTTTACGATGATTTGTTTGAACAGGCTGATTGCTGGTTTGAAATGGCAGAAGTTTATCGTAATTCAGGCGATACACAGCCTTATAAACTTAATTTCAAAGTTATTAAGTCTGCATTATCAAAGAAGGAAGAAGAACTATTAAAAGGACAAAAGAAGATGATAACGAATTTTTGTTCTTTGCACTTTGCAATGAAGGACGAGCATTTGCAGCAGTTTATTCCACAGATTACATTAAGCAACTATAAAGCAGTAGTAACTAAGATGCTTTATCTAGGCGAATATGTTAGAGATAACTGGAATAAAATTTCAAATAAAGCAGAATATTGTTTATCCGTATTATTAAAAGAAGTAGAAATACTCCCCGGAATGATTGGAGAAGAAAAAGAAGATGAATAAAAGTTGGTTTTTTGTCCCTAGGAGAGGTCTAAAAGTTGGGTTTTTGTCCCTAAGAAGTTGGGTTTTTGTCCCTGATTTTTTACCATTATCTGTTGTTTTTCAGATAGTTACCCTTTCATTTTTAAGGGTACTACCATCACTAGCTGATAAAAAAAACCTGATAATCATACCAAACACAAAAAAGGAACTTTTCTTATTATATAAACCCATAAAAAAGGAACTTTTCTCATAATCTTAACACAAACTTTAGGGAAAAGAACATCTATTAACAAAAAAAGACACTATATGATACAACTAATCAATCAAAAGTTGGGTTTTTGTCCCTATCTAAAAAAAACATATTTTAAAAAGTTGGGTTTTTGTCCCTATGCTTTTTTGATATACTGTAGGGAAAGAAATTGATACCGAATTATCATGCTCGATATGTTCTGAAGAACGCCTTTTTGATACCAAATACAAAAAGCTGCCGGAAGCCGGACACAAAAAATTGATACCATAAAACTATAGGGAAAAAGAACAAAGAGAAAACACTATATATAAATAATATATAAACATATAATATATGAACATATAAACATATAATATATGATTAATATACTCCACTTCCAGAAAGAGCAACACGAAGAATCTTCTTTTCCCTAAAGTTCTTTGTGTCGTTTCTCTCTATATCTGAATACAGAAAAACGGCTGCATCATAAAAGAAACGATACCGACACCATTCAGGAACTATCGCCCATCAGCAAAAGGATTGCATCTAATTGATACCTTTTCTGCCTGCACTGGAGAGAAACCGGGAAGGTATTTGATACCGTACTTTTCCGGCTTCTGCCCGGCATGGACGATAAGAGAACATTATTATGATACCAAAAAAACTTATCTAATTGTATTTTTTTCCCTTTTGTTTGGGAGGGTGTTTAGTAATTTATATATTTGCGTTTGTAGAAATTAATAGCAAGGTGTGTTTTTGTGGACACAAAAACCAAATCTTGCCTGATAAATCAGGAGTTTAGCCCCCTCGCAACTTGGGGGCATATATTATTTAGTATCATAGTATGAAAGCAAATAAAAGAGATAGAATAGTGAAAGTTCGCTTAACGAATTTAGAATATGAAGAACTAACTAAAGCTTCTAAATCTAGCAAATGTATGTCAGATTATTTTAGACAGAGAGTCTTTAGGAAAGGAGTTGGTCTTATTGACCCTAAAGAATTTATTCGTTCGATGGATGAAATTTGTTTGGAAATGAAACGTATAGGAAATAATATAAATCAGTTGGCTAGGTATGTAAATATTCATAAGGAAGAAGTTAATCAAGAGGTTCTTAATGAGGTAGAAAAGAAAATGGCAGACTATGTAATTATGCAAGATAAATTGAATGTTACTTGGCGTAAGTTGATGTCAATCAAATAATATATATAATATTTATATATATAATTTTAGTGATAAAGACAGCGTTACTATTTCTTTTCCCTAAAGTTCCTTGTGTCGTTTCTCTCTATACTTGAATACAGGAAAACGGCTGCATCATAAAAGAAAAGACACCGACACCATTCAGGAA
>JAFAFL010000039.1 GCA_023423535.1 Pseudomonadota bacterium | reverse complement strand
CAACGGCCGGCCTGCTATTCCTCACCGCCTTCATCAGCGCTCTCGTCGCCTACTGGCGAACGGTGGAGAAAAAGTCCTTTGCCGAATTCTTTGAATTCGCCCTGCCCAAGGAGGTGATCCTGCACGCCTCGGCCCGCGCCGATGCCCTGTTCTGGATCACCAAGCGGTTGCTCATGCCGTTCCTGCTGATCCCCTCGGGCGTGATCTTCGTCTCGGCTGTCGCCTTTGCCACCAATCAGGGCCTGGGCGCGCTGCTCAACATCCACGAACCCCTGATCGCCGGTCCCGCCGGCCCGGTGGTGGTGATCGCCTTCACCATCACCATGCTGCTGGCCTATGATCTTTCCTACTACCTCTACCATGCCGCCCAGCATCGCTTCCCGCTGCTGTGGGAACTGCACAAGGTGCACCACTCGGCCGAGGTCATGGTCGGCATCACCAAGGACCGGGTGCATCCGCTCGACGATCTGCTGAACCGCATGTGGGATGGCGTCATTCCCGGCATCGCCTTCGGCGTCTGGACGCTGATCGCGCTCGATCCAGTGGAAGTGACGATTTTTGGCATCAATGTCTACGTCATCCGCAACATCCTGATGATGGACTTCGTCCGCCACACCCATTTCAAGATCTCGTTCGGCCCGCTCAACAACGTCGTGCTCTGCCCCCATTGGCACCAGCTGCACCACAGCGTCGACCCGCGCCACTACGACAAGAATTTCGGCCTGCTGTTCTCGTTCTGGGACCGCATGTTCGGCACCCTGGTGGTTCCCGAGCCCGATGAAGATTTCAAGTTCGGCCTGATGGATCGCGACGCGCACGAATATCAGTCGTTGTTCGGGCTCTACATCCTGCCGCTCAAGAAGATGGGCCTGATCCTGGTGCGGGCGCTGCGCCGCCGCCCGGCCGGCAAGCCGGTCGAAAGCACCCAGCCATGAACATGCACGCCTCCGGCGTGACGGTTCGCGCCGACCGGGTGGAGGTCGTCACCGACGCTACCCGCCTCGCCGAGATCGGCCCGGCCTGGAATGAACTGTGGTCGCGCACCGATGGCCTCGTCTTCCAGAGCCACGCCTGGATTTCGGCCTGGTGGCGGACGCTTCCCGATCGCGACCGGCAACGCCGGCAGCTGCGCATCGGCCTGGTGTGGAATGGCGACCGTCTCGATGCGGTCATGCCGCTCAGCATCCACAAGCGCCGCGGCCTGCGCTTCCTCGAATGGGCCGCCAACAGCTATAGCGACTATGAGGACATCGTCGCTTCGGGCGACTGTCCGCCCGCAACGCTGCAACGGCTATGGGCCGAACTGACCGGGATGGGCGGTTTCGACATCGCCCTGCTGAACCGCCTGTGCCCCGGTGCCCGTGCGCGCGCCCTGCAGCGCGACGGCACCCGTCCGGCGCTGACGCACAATCATCGCAGCGAAATCAGCCACCGCGTCAGCGGCGACTGGTCCACAGGCCAGGCCTGGTTCGACAGCCAGTCCAAGAAAACCCGCCAGAACTATCGCCGCAAGCAGGCGACCCTCGCCGAGTCAGGCAAGACACAGTTCCGCCTGGTAAGCCCGGACGAGCCGCTGCGCCCGATCCTCGATCGCCTATCGGCGCTCAAGCGCCAATGGCTCGATACCCGTGGCCGCACCTCGACGCTGTTCGAGGAAGGCGAAGTGGCGCTCTCGGCCCTGGTGGAAGCCCTCGCCCGTGCCGGCCTGCTCCGCCTCTTCGTGCTCGAAGTGGATGGGCTGATCGTGTCCATCTCGGTCAATTTCGAGCAGCGCGGCACGCTGATGGCCTTCGTTACCAGCTACGACCCCGCCTTCGAGCGCGGCTCGCCCGGCACGCTGCTGATGACCGACTACATCATGTGGGCCTTCGACCGCGGTCTGCACACAGTCGATTTCCTCTGTGGCGCCGAGGCCTTCAAGCGGCGCTTCGGCACCGAAGCGGTGACCCTGGGCACGCTGACGGCCCCCGGCTCGTTGCGCGGTCGCGTCGTCCTTGCGCTGGATCGCGCCCACCACGCCCTGGAACACCGACGCCGGCGCCAGCAAACTGACACGGCGGAGGCAGACTAGCCGCGATAGCCCACGTCGATTACCGCCTTGCCGCTGGCAAAGCGCGAGACGCAGGCGCACATCCGGTTGCCCTCGTGCTTTTCCTCGGCGCTGAAGAACACGTCGCGATGATCGATGGCGCCGTCATGCGCGACGATATCGACAGCACAGAGCCCGCATTCGCCGCGCTGGCAATCGTAGATCATGTCGATGCCGGCCCCGAGCAATGCGTCGAGCAAGGTCTGGTCCGGCCGCACCGCCACCGATTGTCCCAATCCCTGCACTTCGACGCTGAATGGCGCCTCGGCATAGAGCCCGCTATCGCCGAACACCTCGTAGCGCAGCCGCCCGAGCGGCCGCCCTGCCGCAAGCCATGCAGCCTTGACCGCATTGAGCATGTCTATGGGCCCACAGACATAGAGTTCGCCATTGGGCGGCAGCGCCGCAATTTCCGCCTCGACATCGATGCGCCCACCCGCATCGCCGGCATGGACGGCCACTGCGCTCCCCAGCTCGGCTTCCAGCCGATCGACAAACGCCATCACCGAGCGGCTGCGTCCGCCATAGGCCAGGCGGAACGGCACGCCGCGGCGTTGCAGGGCGAGTGCCATGCCATAGATCGGGGTGATCCCGATGCCGCCCGCGATCAACAGGTAGTATGGCGCCCGCCACGCCAGTTCGAAACGGTTTTCCGGCAGAGTCAGTTCGACTGTCGAACCAACATCGAGCCTCCACATGAAGCGCGAGCCGCCACGGCTGTTGTCGTGGTGCTTGACTGCCACGCTGATATGCCCCGCCGGGGCCGGCAGGCAGCTATAGGTGCGGATCGCCTGTCCCTCGCCCAGAGCAACCTTGAAATTGCTGTGCGAACCCGGATCGAAGCGCGGCAACGCCCCCTCGACGGCAAATTCGAGCAGCCGGACATCGTCGGCAATCGTCTCTGCCCGCGTCAGGGTGCCCTGCCGCCATTCCTGCCTGTT
>JAFAFL010000023.1 GCA_023423535.1 Pseudomonadota bacterium | reverse complement strand
AGAACAGGCCGCGCTGGACCATGCGGTCCGGCGACGTCTTCATGTTGTCGCGCAGGTAGTCGAAGCCGAACTCGTTGTTCTGGCCGTACGTGATGTCGCGGTTGTAGTTCGCCTGACGCTCGAAGTCGTCGAGGCCGTGGACGACGACGCCCGTCGTCAGGCCGAGGAAGCCGTGCAGCCGGCCCATCCACTCGGCGTCGCGCTTGGCGAGGTAGTCGTTGACGGTGACGACGTGGACGCCCTTGCCGGCGAGCGCGTTCAGGTACGTCGGCAGCGTCGCGACGAGCGTCTTGCCTTCACCGGTGCGCATCTCGGCGATGCGGCCCGAGTGCAGCACGATGCCGCCGACCATCTGCACGTCGTAGTGCCGCATGCCGAGCACGCGGACGCCGGCCTCGCGGACCACCGCGTACGCTTCGGGGAGGATCGAGTCGAGGCCCTCGCCCTTGTCGATGCGCCGCTTGAACTCGGCGGTCATCCCCTTGAGCTCGGCGTCGCTCTTCTCCTTCATCTTCGGCTCGAGCTGCGCGATCCGATCCACGAGCGGCTGCAGCTTCTTGAGCTCGCGCTGGTTCTTGCTACCGAAGAATTTTTGGAGGAAGCCCATGCCGTTCGGGGTGTTACCACACAACCCAGCGCGCGACCCCTGCCAGAACGCGGGGGTTTACAGCCGGCGGAAGCTGCGCACGAACTGCCAGAAGTCGCGCTGGAGATCGAACCGGGTCTCGCAGGTGGCGACCCGGCGATGCTCCTCGTCGAGGATCTCCGCAGGCAGGTACGTGAACGTTCGCAGCGGGGAGCGGAACCGGATGTCCTTCTGCCCGACGAGCTCGTAGCCCTTGCCGTCGTCGCCGAGGAACGCGAGCTCGTAGCGGATGATCTTCTGACCGAGGGGACGGATGGTGATCGTGCCGTCGCAGTCGGCGCCGTCCGCGCACGGGGGGGCGTAGATCAGCCCACGGATCCGCGCCTGCCCATCGCGCAGGTGCTGCCGCGTCGAGTCCGCCTCCGCGGTGATCTCGAACCGGAACGGGTGCTTCTTGCCGGGTTGCGCATCCCACTCGACCGTCCCGGCCATCGTCTCGGCGAACTGGAAGCCCATGTGCCGAGCGTACCCTGCTGGCGCGTCGCGTCACACGGGATCTAGCTTTCCCGTGATGGATCTTCGTCGGGCATTCGTCCAATACTGCGCCCCATCCACATGCGCATCGGCGTCCCCAAAGAGATCAAGACTCAAGAATATCGCGTCGGCATGACCCCGTCCGGCGTCGCGATCCTGACGGCGCGGGGCCACACGGTGATGATCGAGCAGGGCGCGGGCCTCGGCTCGTCGATCCCGGACGATGCGTACGTCAAGGCGGGCGCGAAGATCGTCGCCTCGCGCGAGGAGATCTGGGGCTCGACCGACATGGTCGTGAAGGTCAAGGAGCCGATCGCGCCCGAGTTCGCGCTGATGCGGAAGGACCTCCTCCTCTTCACGTACCTCCACCTCGCCGCGGCGCAGGAGCTGGGCAAGGAGCTGATCAGCCGCGGCGTCAACGGCGTCGCGTACGAGACGATCGAGCCGACGCCGGGTGACCTCCCGCTGCTGACGCCGATGTCGGCCGTCGCCGGCCGCATGTCGGTGCAGGCGGGCGCGCACTACCTCGAGCGCGAGCGCGGCGGCAAGGGCGTCCTCCTCGGCGGCGTGCCGGGCGTCAAGCGCGGTCGCGTCACCGTGATCGGTGGCGGTGTCGTCGGCCAGAACGCGGTCAAGATGGCGGTCGGCCTCGGCGCGAACGTCACGGTCCTCGACGTCAACCTCAAGACGCTCGCGTACCTCGACGACATCTACGCTGGTCGCGTGTCGACGCAGTACTCGGATCCGCTGTCGATCGAGAAGGCCGTCCTCGAGAGCGATCTCGTCGTCGGCGCCGTCCTCCTCCCGGGCGCGCGCGCCCCGCGCCTCGTGCCCGAAGCGATGATCAAGCAGATGGAGCCGGGCTCGGTGATCGTCGACGTGTCGATCGACCAGGGCGGCTGCGTCGAAGGCGCGCGCCCGACGTACCACGACAACCCGACGTACGACCTGCACGGCGTGACAGCGTACATGGTCGCGAACATGCCTGGCGCCGTGCCCCGCACGTCGACCTACGCGCTGACGAACGCGACCATCAAGTACGTCGTCAAGCTCGCGGACCACGGCCTCGAGAAGGCGATCCAGGACACCCCGCACATCGTGTCGGGTCTCAACACGTTCAAGGGCACGGTTCCGCACCCCGCGGTCGCCGAGGCGCTCGGCGTGCAGCACGTCGCCTTCCGCGCGTAATAGTTTCGCCGAGTTGCCGACCTGTCACGGCTCGGGAACAATCTCGGGGTGGGGACCGGTACAGAACCCCGAATGCTTGCTGGACGTGAGAAGCGCGCGGAGTTCGAGCGGCAGGCGCTCGTCCACACCGACGCGCTGTACGGAGCCGCCTACCGGCTGACGCGCAACCCGCGGGACGCCGAGGACCTCGTGCAGGACTCGCTGGTCCGCGCGTACCGGTTCTGGGACTCCTTCGAGCAGGACTCGAACTGCAAGGCGTGGCTGCTCCGCATCGTCACGAACACGTTCATCAACGAGTACCAGCGCAAGAAGCGCAGCCGCGAGGTGCTCGATGCCGCCACCGCCGAGCAGGACGCCGTCGATGGCGTGCTCGTGCAGGCGGAGTCGAGTGATCGCCAGTCGCCGGAGCGCGCGCTCCTCGATCGCAGCGTCAGCGATGATGTTCAACGCGCGCTCGACGCACTGCCAGATGATTTCCGCACAGCGGTCGTGCTGTGCGATGTTCAAGGTCTGTCCTACAAAGAGATCGCCGAGATCATGCAGACGCCGGTCGGCACCGTGATGAGCCGACTGTTCCGCGGACGCAAGCTGCTGGCCGCCGCGCTCAAGGACTTTGCGGCGCGCGAGGGCTACATCGATCTCGAGCAGTATCGCGCCTCCAAGAAGGCGCGCGAGGGTTCCCAATGAGTACGCCGGTGAGCCTGTGTGACAGCATCGAGACGCTCTCGATGGCCTATCTCGACGACGAGCTTGCCGCTGAAGAGCGGCGCGAGCTGGAGCTCCATCTCGTGGCGTGTGGCAGCTGCCGACATGCGGTCGACGGCGAGCGCGCGGACCTCGAGATGGTGCGGACCGCACTCGTCGCGCCGCCTGCGCCCGACATGCTCAAGGCGCGGCTCACGCGTGCGCTCGACGCGGAAGACCGCAGCGCCGCACGCGCCGGTCGCAAGGCGTGGTCGCGGTTCCTGCTGCCAGGCTCCGCGGTGCTCGCCGCGGCCGCCGCGCTCGTCGTGTTCGTCGGCGTCGGCATGAAGGAGCCCGAGGAGCGTCACGTCGCGGCGGTCACGCACGAGGTCGTGCGCCAGCAGACGCGGCCGCTGCCGCTCGAGGTTCAGGGCGCGAGCACGGGCGCCTGGCTCAAGCAGCACTTCGCGCAGGTCGAGCCTCCGCGTTTCACCGAGCCCGGCATCCAGCTGATCGGCGCGCGCGCGACGGCGATCGCGGGGCGTGATGCGGCGATGCTGCGCTACCTCGTCGACGTCGCCGTCAACAGGGTTTCTCTGACGACGGTGCTGATCGCCAACGTTCCCGACGACATGTTCAGCTCGGGCACGGTCGTGCGCGTCGGCAACCTGACGCTGCACCTGCACGACGCGAACGGGATGCCTGCAGTGTCCTACATCGACGAGAACAAGATCGGATACGTGTTCACGTCGGAGCGCAT
>JAFAFL010000097.1 GCA_023423535.1 Pseudomonadota bacterium | reverse complement strand
GCTTCGGCGCGCGCGGCGGCGCTGGCGGTGAGTCCCGCGGTCCGCGCACCGGCGGCCGCACCTTCGGCGACAAGCCCAGGTCGGGTGGCTTCGGCGCCCGTTCCGGCGGCGCTGAGGGTGGCGCTCGTGGGGCGGGCAAGCAGCCCCGCTCGGGCGGCAAGTTCGGCAAGCTCCCCGGTTCGGGCGGGCGGCCGGGCGGAAAGCCGCGCGGTCCGGGCGGGCGCGGCTGATATAAAGGTGCGCGCTCCACATGCGCGCACTTCCCACTCTCGTCCTCACCGTGTGTGCCGTCGCCGCCCTCATCGGGTGCGACGGCGGGCGCGACCAGCTTCTGGCGAACCTTCAATCCGACCGGCCGGAGGAGCGGGCCGCGGCGGTCCGC
This sequence comes from Pseudomonadota bacterium, assembly GCA_023423535.1. Taxonomy (GTDB): domain Bacteria; phylum Myxococcota; class Myxococcia; order Myxococcales; family Myxococcaceae; genus JAFAFL01. Next base: position 152,852 of record JAFAFL010000097.1, on the reverse strand, counting down.
AAGCTGGCGGAGAAGGGGCGCTCCGAAGATCTCGTCCTCTTCACCCGCGCGGCGAAGGACAGCTCGCCGATCGTCCGGGGCGAGGCGGCGGCCGCGCTCGGCAAGAGCAAGGACGCCCGCGTGGTGGATCTGCTCGGCGATCTGCTGGCGGACGCGGACGAGACCGTGCAGGCCTCCGCGGCCATGGCGCTGGCGCAGCTGAAGACGCCGAAGGCCGAGTCGTACCTGCGCCTGCAGTACGCCCGCCGCGGCCGCGCCACGCGCCAGGCGATCGTCGAGGGGCTGAAGGGCGCCAACGTGCCGGGTGCGATGGCCACGGTCGTCGCCGCCGAGTCGCAGACGCTCTGGGACCGCAACCTCAAGGCGCTCGCCGAGGGCGCGCTGCCGGAGCGGGTGGCGGCGGCGGAAGAGCTGGGCAAGAGCGGTCGCGCTGAAGCGGTGAACCGGCTGCTCCCGCTGATCAAGGACAGCCAGGTGGTGCTGGCGGCGGCGGCGGTGCGCGGGCTCGGTCACGCGGGTGATCCGCGGGCGGTGGAGCCCATCTCCGAGCTGCTCCGCGAGAACTTCCCCGAACTCCGCGAGTCGGCGATCGAGGCGCTGGTGCGCATCGGCGATGTCCGCGCGCTCCCCCGGCTGCGCGAGGTGGCGTTGGAGAAGAGCGCGGCCTCGGCGCGCGCGGCGCAGGGCCTCGTATCGTTCGGGAGCCCCAACGCGGAGACGAACGCGCTGCTCTGCGAGCTCGTGCAGGGCGGCGGCGCGGAGGAGGCCGGCATTGCCGCGAGGGCGATGCGGACGCGCGGTGGTTGCCCGCTCGAGCCGCTGCTGGAGCGGCTGGTGCGCCGGCCGGAGCAGCTGACCGTGCTGGCGGTGCTCGAGGGTCTTGGACCTGCGGCCTCGGCTGCGGCGCCGAAGGTCGTCCCCTTACTCGCCGCGCCCGAGGACCCGGTGCGGATGCTGGCGCTCTCGGTGGTGACGGAGCTGCGCGATCCCTCCGCTGGCGAGGCGGTGAAGAAGGTCTACGAGGCGGAGCAGAAGCGCGTGGAGGCGCTGCGCACCAAGTGGATCAGCGCGCCGCTTCCGACGCAGTACGCGCGAGGCTTCGACCCGAACGAGGCGCGTGGCTCGACGACGGATCCGGCGGCGGCGGTCAAGCTGCGGCAGGGCGATCTGCTGGAGAAGGCGCGCGCGACGAACGCCGCCAAGCGCGAGGAGAGCGGCAAGAGCGAGGCGGTCCGCACCGTGCCGCCGGCCGAGGTCGTGGAGGACATCCCGGAGGAGGGCCTGCGTCCCCTCGCCGCGGCGCTGCGCGCGGTGGGCGCGGTGAAGGCCGAGGGCGCGCTCTCGCTGCTCGAGCCCTGGACGAAGGACGGTTCGGCGCTGGTGCGCGGGGCCGCGTACGTGGCGCTGGCGCAGCTGGGCGGCGAGGGGATCTCGCGCGCGGCGGCGGGCCTTCTGGATCCCTCTCGCGAGGTGCAGTCGCAGACCGCGCTGGCGCTGGCGGAGGCGGGCGAAGAGGGCCAGAAGGCGATCTCCGAGCTGCTGGCGAAGCTCGCCGGAGACCGGCTGCCCATCCTCCTCGCGCTCGAGCGGGCGGGGCCGCAGCCCGTGACCGCCGAGGCGTTGCTCGGCGTGCTGCGCGAGGGCGGTCCGGAGTCCGCGGTGGCGGCGCAGCTGCTCGGGCGCCTGAAGTCGAAGGACGCGGTGAAGCCGCTGCTCCGCGTGCTCGATGACGCGAACGCTGTGGCGCGGCGGGACGCGCTGGTGGCGCTCGGACGCATCGGTGATGCATCCGCGGCGGAGAGCGTCGCGCGGGACCTCAACCACGACAGCCCGGATGTGCGCGTCGCGGCCATCGAGGCGCTGACGGCGCTGGGCTCGAACGCGCGGGCGGATGCGCTCGAGGCGCTGAAGGGTGACTACTACCGGCGGGTGCGGGAGAGCGCGGAGTCCGCGCACGCACAGCCGGGTCAGGCCGCGGCGAACGCGGCGGGGGAGTAGGCGCAGATGGAGCTTCGGGAACTCCGCGATCGCGCGGTCGAGGCCTTCACCAAGGGCCGCTTCGCGCGGGCCGGTGAGCTGTACGACGCCTACTGCGCGCGGGAGCCGAAGGACATCCAGGCCCGCCTGCGAATGGGCGACGCGTGGGCGCGCGCGGGGCAGAAGCCGAAGGCCATCGCCGCGTACCAGTCGGCCGCCACCGCCTTCGCGAAGGAGGGACTGCTCGCGCGCGCCATTGCCGCGGGGAAGCTCATCCTCGACATCGATCCGGCGCACGGCGGCGTGCAGCGGATGCTCGCGGACCTCTACGCGCGCCGCAGCGCCCAGGCGCCGAGGCCCGCCAGCGACGCCTCCATTGCCAACGCCGTGGCCGCGGCCGCAGCGCAGGGCCTCACCGACGCGGCCCCGGTCGCGCCGCCGCGCCGCGAGCCCATCGATCTCCCTCCCGAGAGCGAGTCACCCGCCGCCGAGGCCGAGCTCGAGCTGGAGGACAGGCTCGCCGGCGAGCTGGCCGCGAACGCGAACCCTGCCGACGTGAGCGTGAGCGAGGCCCCGCAGCTCGTGCCGGACTCCGCGATGGCCCTCCCGCCGGAGCTGGACGTCGCCCTCATCCAGATGCCTTCTCCCGCCGCGCCGCCGTCGAGCGCGTCGATGCCCGACTTCACCGGCTTCGACGAGCTCTCGCTGGAGGACGCGCCGAACGGCGGCCAGTCGCTGCTGCACGCGGTGGAGCTCGCGGCCCAGCGCGGCGCGGAGGGGCGAGGGGAGACCTTCGAGATCCTCGAGGAGGACCCTTCCGGAAGCGACGCCGAGGGCGACGAGGAGGAGGTCTTCAGCCTCACCGCGAAGGTCGAAACCCCCTCGCGCGCCGCCGGGTTGCTGCCGCGGATCCCGCTCTTCAGCGACCTCTCTCCCGACGCGTTCGTCAGCCTCTTCGACCGCTCGCCGCTCCGGCACTTCGACGAGGGCGCGCCCATCCTCCGCCAGGGCACGGTGGGCGACGCGTTCTACGTCGTCTGCGAGGGCCAGGTCCGGGTGGCGCGCGAGCTGGGCGGCGGCGCGCTGCAGGAGCTCGCGGTGCTGAAGGAGGGCGCCTTCTTCGGCGAGATGGCGCTGCTCTCCGGCTCACCGCGTTCGGCCTCGGTGTTCAGCGCGGCAGAGGGCACGCAGGTGCTGGAGATCAGCGGCGCGGTGCTCTCGGAGCTCTCGCGCGACTACCCCAGCGTCGCCGAGGCGCTGCGCACCTTCTGCCGCCAGCGGCTGCTCTCCAACGTGATGGCCACCTCCGCGCTCTTCACGCCCTTCAGCCGGAGCGACCGCCGCACGTTGATCCAGAAGTTCCGCGCCCGCGAGGCGCCGCGCGCCCAGGTCATCGTCCGCGAGGGGGAGGAGTCCGACGGGCTCTACGTCGTCCTCGCCGGCGAGGTGGAGGTCTCCCGCGGCGGCACGGTGCTCGCGCGCCTGCGCGAGGGCGAGCTGTTCGGCGAGATGTCGCTGCTGCGCAAGGCGCCGGCCACCGCCACCGTCACCGCCACCCGCCGCACCTCGCTGCTGCGGCTGCCGCGCTCGGACTTCGACACCCTCGTGCTCACGCACCCTCAGGTGCTCATCCTCGTCTCGGAGCTGACCGACGACCGGCAGCGGCAGACGGACGCGCTGCTCGGTGTCGCGGGCGTGCCGGGCATGACTCCCAACCGCCCGGAGTTGCTGCTCGTTTAGGGACTGGGGGCCGGTCAGCCCTCGTCGCGGCGGACGCGGGCGAGGTAGTGCTCGCGGTCGATGAGCCCGGACTCGAGCAGCAGCTCGAGCATCGCGCGCAGCGCGCGTCCCTGGCCCGCCACGAGGCGCTCCAGCTCGGCGATGCGGCGCTGGGCCCCCTCCAGCTGTGCGGCCATGCCTGCCGCGCCGAGGCCCGCGCTCACCGGCGAACCGGAGGCCTGCGCGAGCTGGGCGCCGAGGTCGTACTCCGGCTCGGTGACTCCCAGCTTCTGCGGCGTGGTCACCGGCTGCGAGACGGTGCTCTCGCCGTAGTAGTGCCGGCGGATGGCCCGGTCGATGGACGAGGGCGAGGCCACCGCGAGCGCGATGCGCATCCCGGTGTGGAAGGAGAGCTCCTGCAGCTGCTCCACGTTCGTGGGGTCGGAGGTCGCGAGCGTGAGCGTCTTCGCCTTGCGGTCTCCGCCGAGCGGGAACACGCCGTAGCGCTCGGCGATGTCCACCCGGAGGAACTCCAGCGCGTCGGCTTGAAGTTGATGCCCGTCGAGCTCGATCCGGGGCAGGCCCAGCTGCCGCGAGAGCGCCTCCGCCATCGCGTCCTCGGTGACGAAGCCCATCTCCACCAGCGTGCGCCCGAGCTTGCCGCCCCACTTGCGCTGCTCCGCCAGCGCGGCGGTCAGCTGCAGCTCACTGACGAGGCCGGCCTCCTGGAGGAGCTCGCCGAGCCGGCGCTTGCGCTGGGGTGCCTGGGTCACGTGAACGCCGCTCCTGGTCTGGACGGCTCGGGAACGTAGCAAGTCGTTCATGTGGGCTCCAAAAAAGCACCGGGGCCCGAAAATATCGGACCCCGGCGCGTGCAATTCAAGCTTTGGGCGACGGGGGCGCCGGTACGGCTACGGCGTGCCGCGGACCATCTGCGGCGAGGAGCGGAAGAGCTTCCACGAGCCCTCGCCGTCCTTCACGCGCAGCACCGCAGCCATGCCCACCGACTGGGTCTCGTCGTTCATCTTCCAGCCCACCGTGTCCGCGGGGCCGGGGTTGAGGAAGAGCCGCTTCGCCGGCTTGTCCTGCGCCACCAGCGTGGTGCCCTCGGCCGAGTCCACCGCGCGGGCGCCCGCCTCCTTCACGTTGGAGAAGATGCCGAAGGGGACGTTGCCCTCGGTGAGGATGCGGTTGATCTCCGCGTCGCCGATGTTGCCGCCGCTCGTCGCGTAGTCCAGCGCCTGGCTGCCGTTGCCGCGCGGAGGACCGTGGCTGATGAGGACTGCCGGGCTCTTCGCCTCCTTCACCGCCTTCAGCGTCTCCTCCACCGTGCTCTTCACGTAGAGGCAGCCGTCCTTCGAGTGCATGTACTCGGGGTTGTGGTAGCCGGGCAGCGAGACCAGCGTCGCCTCTGGGAACTCCACCACCCGGACCTGGTTGAGGTTCACCACGTTCGGGTGCGCCTTCTGCGCCTCGAGCACGCCGTTGGTGTAGTCCGCGCGGCCCTCGCGGTTACCGATGACCACGAAGGTCGGCAGGCCGGACCCTGCGAGCTCGGCGAGCACCTTGGTGATGCCCTCCGGCGTCTCGCCCGCGTCGCCGTTGACGACGATCGCGTCGACCTTCTCGTCCTTGAAGAACTTCACGTACCGCCCGAGCGCCTGCAGGTTCGCCGGCGTCTCCTCGTTGATCGGCCCCAGCACGCCGAGCGCCAGCGTCCCGTCCGCATCCTTCTCGGCGAAGGTCAGCTTGTAGCCGGCGCGGGTGGCGGTGCGCTCGCCGAGCTTCAGCTCCTGCGGGGGCGCGAGGTCGATGGGCGCGGCGCACTCGGGGTGGACGCGCGGCTCGGGCGGCTTCTGCTGGGTCTGGGCCACCGGCGTCGCCTGCTTCGGCGCCTCGGCGACGGGGGCGGGCTTCTCCTCCTTCTTGCAGCCCGCCAGCACGAACACGGCGGCGAACAGGGAGAGGGCGCTCTTGCGCAGCGCAGAGGGTGCGGCGATCGGATTCATGTCTGGTTTCCCCTCGGAGACGAACGGTGCAGCGGCTACCTATCCCAGCGAAAGGCCCCGGGTAAAGGCATCCCGCCAGCGCAGTGGGCCTGCTAAGAAATCCCGAATGGTCAGGCTCCGCATCGCCCCGCTGGCGCTCTCGCTGACGCTCCTCGCGCTCACCGCCGCCGGGTGTGCGCACAGTCCGCTCACCGCAGACGAGGTGCAGCGGGTGCAGCGTCCCGCCTTCGTCTCGCGGGTGTGGGGGGAGCCGGAGGTCCGCGTCTCCGGCCTCGACCGCGAGACGCGCAGCGCGGTGGAGTCCTCCCTCCGCGGGCGGGTGGGCCGCTTCGAGGTCGCCGAGCGCCTGCGCGCCTTCACCGTCGCCCGCCTGCCGCAGCGGCGTCCCTGGTCCGCGGCGGTGCCTCCGGCGCAGGTGGCGGGGCTGCTGCAGTCGTTCCTGGTGGAGGAGGCGGGGCGAAGGAAGCCGGACTACGGGCCGCTCGCCGAGGCCGGCGCGGACAGCGTGGTGGAGCTCGTCATCGAGTCCTACGGGCTGCACGGCGCGGCCGCGAAGAGCGGCGTGTTCCTCGAGGGTCACGCACGGCTGCAGACACTTTCGGGAGGCCAGCTCTACCGGCGCAACTTCCGCGCCGACGGGCTCGCCTCGAACCTGCCGACGCTCGATGCGCGCGCGCTGGCGCAGAACCCGGACGCGTTCCGGACCCAGCTCAACCGGTTGCTGGAGGGCGTGGCCGCGCAGCTCGCCGAAGATCTCTCCGCGCAGTGACCTGAGCGTTCAGCGCAGCACCCAGTGCTCGAGCAGCAGCGTGCCCAGCCCCACCGCGAGGCTGAGCAGCGTCACCGGCACGCCGACCTTCAAATAGCGCCAGAACGACATCTGCACCTTGCCGCGCGCGAGCTCGAAGACGATGAGGTTCGCCACGCTGCCGATGAGGGTGAGGTTCCCCGCCAGCGTCGAGGACAACGCGAGCACCTGCCAGCCCAGCTCCGGCTGCGTCATCTGCGGCACCCAGTGCCTCGCGAGCATCACCCACGGCACGTTGCTGAAGAGGTTCGACGCCACCAGCGTGAGCGAGGCGAAGCCGAAGGACTCCTGGAGCGCGCCGCCCGCCATCAGCGGCTCGAAGAGCCCGCGCATCGCCTCCGCCCAGCCCTCCTTGTGCACGCCGTGGACGACGACGAAGAGGCTGGCGAAGAAGAGCAGGAGGATGAAGTCCACCTTCTCCAGCGCCTCGCGCGGCTCGAGGGTGGAGAGCGCCATCACGAACGCGGCGCCGGCGATCGCGCTCCAGCCCATGGGCAGCCCGGCAAAGAACGCGGCAATGACGCCCGCCAGCGCGAGGAGCGTCAGCGCGAGGAGCTTCCGGTTCAGCGGCGGCGGAGGAGGTCTCGCGGCAAAGACCCTCGGCTTCAGCTCGCCGCGGAACATGAAGCGGATGATGGCGAAGACGCAGAGCGTACCCAGCACCGCGGGCAGCGCCATCCAGGCGGCGAACTCGGCGTAGGGGATCCCCGACGAGATGCCGATGAGCATGTTCTGCGGGTTGCCGGTGAAGGTCGCGGCCGATCCCGCATTCGACGCCATGCACAGCCCGAGCAGGTAGGGCGCGGGCGGCACCTCCGCGTCCTCGGCGGTGGCGAGCACCAGCGGCGTGAGCATGAGGCAGATGGTGTCGTTGACGAGGAACGCGGAGAGCACGCCGCTGATCGCGCAGACCGCGAAGAGCAGTCCGCCCGGCGTGCGCGCGAGCCTCACCGCCCACCAGCCCGCGGTCCGGAAGAAGGCCGCGTGGGTGAGGTAGGAGGCGAGGATCATCATCCCCAGCAGCAGCACGATGGTGTCGAAGTCGATCGCCTCGCGGAAGACCTCCTCCGGCGAGACGATGCCCAGCACCACCATCAGCACCGCGCCCGCGAGCGCGCCGCCGGGGCGATCGAGCTTCGAGAACGGGAGCCGGGCCCCGGCGATGAAGAGATAGGTGACGAGGAAGATCGCGAGCGCCAAGCGCGGGCGACATATCGCGCACTCGGCCCTTCCGGCCATGAGCCTGTTTGGTAGCGTCCGCCGCGGCTCGAGGGAGGTGGGAATCACGGACGCGCAGGACCCTCAGGGCGCGGTGGCGCTCGACGGGAGCATGGGCGAGGGCGGCGGGCAGATCCTCCGCACCGCGCTGACGCTCTCGCTCATCACCGGGCGCCCCTTCACGGTCTCGAACATCCGCGCGAACCGGACGCCGCCGGGGCTCCGCGCGCAGCACCTCTCATGCGTGCGCGGCGCACAGATGCTCGGCGGCGGCGCGGGGACGGGCGCCCAGGTGGGCTCGCGCGAGCTCTCCTTCGAGCCCGGAACGCCGCGCGCGGGCGACTACCTCGTCGAGGTGGGCACCGCGGGCTCCACGCCGCTGCTCCTGCAGTGCCTCTTCTTCCCGCTGGCGCTCGCGGGCGGCGGGACGCTGGCCCTGCGCGGCGGCACGCACCTGCCGCACAGCCCCACGCACCACTACCTCACCTTCATCTGGGCGCCGGCCATGGCTGCCTTCGGACTGCGCGTGGATCTGGAGCTTCGCGCGGCGGGCTTCTACCCGGAGGGCGGCGGCGAGCTCATCGCGCGCGTCCACGCGGCCTCCGAGGCCCCGCGGCGCGTGGACCTGCCGTCGCGCGGCACCCTGCGCGAGGTGCACGTGACCTCGTTCGTGGGCGGGCTGCCGTTCCACATCGCCGAGCGCCAGGCAAAGGCCGCGGTCTCCGCCTTGAGAGAGGGCGGCATCCACGGCGAGGCGGAGAAGCTGCCGCTGGTCTCGCCCCGTTCTCGCGGCTCCACCGTCTTCGTGCGCGCGCAGTTCGAGCACACCTGCGCGGGGTTCAGCGCCATCGGCGAGCGCGGGCGTCCGGCGGAGGAGGTCGGGCGCGACGCGGCGGCGCAGCTGCTCGAGTTCATGGCTTCGCAGGGGGCGATCGACGAGCACCTCGCGGATCAGATCCTCCTGCCGGCGGCGCTGCTCGCGGCGGGGAGGCTCAACGGCCCGGCCGGGACCACGCAGTTCACCACCGCGCGGGTGACCGATCACCTCACCACGAACGCGGAGGTGCTGCGGCGCTTCCTGCCGGTGGAGATCGCGGTCGCGCCGACGGGAGAGGTCTCCGTGTCGCCGCGGGACCGCTGAGAGGGCTGAGCGGTTGAGGCGAGAGGCCTACGCCTCGTCGTCGCGGTTGTTCATCCCGAAGGAGTTGCTCGCCACGAGCTCCTTCGAGGTGTTCCGGTACACCTTGATCCCGAACGGCAGGGTGAGGATGGCGACGATCCCCAGCAGCGCCATGGCGCGCCAGGGGATGGGCTCCTCCTTGGGGATCTCGTGGCGGCCGAACTCGTCCACCTTCATCCGGGCCTTGGAGGCGGCGAGCTCCTCTTCCGACATCTGCTGCGGCGCCACGAACTCCTGCGGCTTGCGCGTCTGCGCTTCGGCCGCGGTACCGGCGAGGAGAGGGGTGGAGAGGAGGAGCACGAGGAGCAGGGCGCGCATGGCGGCGGATGCTAGCACTTGCCTCGCGCGGTGGCACGGAGTAGCCCGCTGCGGATGCGGCTCCTCCTCGCGCCGTTGCTGAACCTCTTCAAGCTGCTCTGGACGGTGCTCTTCCTCCCGCTCCGGGCCATCGGGGCAGGCAAGGGGCCTCGCTGGGTGCGCTTCCGCTTGTCCGGAGACCTGCCGTTCCGCCGCGCGCCGGCGCGTGACTTCCGGTTCTGGCGCAAGACCGATCCGGCGGCGGTCCACTCCATCGAGTCGTTGCGCCGCCAGCTGCGGCGGCTCGCGTCCGACGAGAAGCTGCGCGGGGTCATCTTCGAGGTGGATGGGCTCTCCGTCTCGCCCGCTCGCCGCGACGCGTTGGTGCGCCTGTTCGACGTGCTCCGCCGCGCCGGGAAGGAGGTCGTCGGCTACGGCGGGTCGGTCTCCAACGCGGAGTACGAGCTGCTCTGCCGCACCGACCGGATCATCCTCCCCGCCGCCGGCCGGGTGGATCTCGTCGGCTTCAGCGCAGAGCTGTCCGCGATCGGCGGCGCGCTCGAGCAGTTCGGGGTGAAGGCGCACTTCATCCGCCGCGGCGACTACAAGACCGCGCCCGAACTCTTCACTCGCAGCGACATCTCCGAGATCCAGCGGCGCACGATCGAAGGGCTGCTCGACGAGCGCTACGAGGCGCTGGTCTCCGCGATCAGCGCGGGCCGGAAGCTGTCGCCCGAAGAGGTACGCCAGCGCATCGATGAGGGCCCCTACAGCGCGAAGCGGGCATTGGCGGCGGGGCTGGTGGATGTGCTCGGCAGCGAGGCGGACCTGCCGAAGCTGCTCGCGCGTCCGGACGATCCGCCGAGGCCCGGCACCGACGAGGACAAGCCCGAGGTGCGCGTGGGCACGTTCGGCGCCTGGGCCGCAAGCCGGCTGTGGCCGGAGATCGCGTGGCGCCGGGTGAAGCGGCGGCCGGCGGTGGGCGTCGTCTCCATCAACGGGATGATCGCCGAGGGCAAGGGCGGCACGATGCCCGCGGGACCGGTGGTCGCGGGTCAGGTCTCGGTCGTCAGCGCGCTCGAGGCGGCGGCGAAGAACCCGATGGTGCCCGCGGTCGTCCTCTACGTGAACAGCCCGGGCGGGAGCGCGCCGGCGTCGGAGATGATCCTCGACGCGGTGAAGCGGCTCTCGGTGAAGAAGCCGGTGGTCGCCTACTTCGATCGCGTGGCCGCGTCCGGCGGCTACATGGCGCTCTGCGGAGCGCAGGAGATCTGGGGCGGTCCGGGCGCGCTGGTCGGCTCCATCGGCGTGTTCGCGGGCAAGTTCGATCTCTCCGGCCTCTTCGAGCGCTTCGGGATCCACCGCACGCTGATCACGCGGGGCCGCAACGCCGGGTTCACCTCGCCCTCGCGCGGGTTCACCGACGACGAACGCGCGTCGATGGAGCGAGAGATCGAGGAGACCTACCAGTCGTTCCTCGAGATCGTCGCGGGCGCGCGCGGACGCACGAAGGAGGAGATCCACCTGCGCGGTGAAGGGCGTGTCTTCTCCTCCGAGCGCGGCGCAGAGGAGGGGCTCATCGATCGCGTGGGCTCGTTCGAGGACGCGCTGCGACGCGCGTTGGAGCTGGCGGCGGAACGGAGCGCCGCGACCGGGAAGAAGGCCGTCACCGTGCCGCCGCCGGAGGGCGACATCGACGTGGCGTTGTTCGGTGCGAAGCCGCCGCGCTCGGGGCTGATGGGCCTTCTGCGCCGGCTGCAGGGCACGCACCTCTTCGCGCTCGACGACGCGCTGTTCGGTATCGTGGCGCGGTGGTGACGACGATGCGCACGGCGTGGACTCTTCTCCTGGCGGTGAGCGCGTTGGCGTCCGGCTGCCGCACGATGCAAGAGGTGCCCGCGCACGAGAGGGCCGCGCGCGAGTATGCGAAGGCGCTGCGCGAGGGAAGGATCGACGACGCGCATCGCCATGTGGAGGGCGTGGAAGCGGAAGCCTTCCGCTCCAGATACGCGGATCCGGCCGCACGCGAGGCGCGCGCGAAGGAGATCGACGACGCGTTCAGCACGGACGCCGCGCAGGAATTGCGCGCGGGTTCGGTCACGTTGCAGCAGCAGGGGGACGGTGTGTGGCGCGTGCAGGAAGCGCCGCCTGCCGCCGACGCTGCCCGGACGCTCGGGGAGTTTCTCGACGCTTCGGCCGCCGCTGATTTCGCACGTGCGTGGAGCCTGCTCGCCGCGCCGCTGCGTGCGCGGTACTCGCCGGAGCGGCTCGCTCAGGACTTTGCCGCCGAGCCCGGAGCGCAGGATCGTCTCTCGCGGGCGCGCGCGGCCGCTCAAACGTCTCCGGTGATCGAAGGCGACGAAGCCCGCTGGCCGCTGGGTGAGGGCCGCGCGGTGCGGCTCGTGCGCGAGGGCGACGGCTGGCGGGTCGCGGCGCTGGAGTGAGTTCGCGGGCGCCCTCCGAGGAGACGCTGCGGCGGCTCGGCCGGAGCCTGCGCGAGATCTCGGCTTCGGCGTTGAAGCGCGAAGGCGAGCGGGTGCGCTGGTTCCAGGGCGAGGCCGGCACCGAGCTGGTGCTGTGGCTCTCCAGCGAACGGGCCGAAGTGGAAGGCCCCCACCACGCGCAGCTCGTCTTCGCTCGGACCCAGGTGGAATGGGACGAAGGGGGCCGCGTGACCGCCGGCCACTTCGGCGGCGAGAGCTCCACCGCGGGTGGTCGCTACGACGCGTACGTGCTGCGCGAATCGCAGGCGCTCGACCGGCAGGTCGCGCAGGCGGCGCTCGTGTTGCTCTCAGCGGCGGAGGTCGATCCGGACGTCACGCGCAGGCTTTGCGCGGCGTTGCGGCAGGCGCTCGGGCACGCGGACGACGTGCGTTGACAGGTGCCGCGGCGTTACCCATGGTGGCGCGAACATGAACCACACCGAACAGGACGTCCTCGCCGCGCTCGCTGGCGTCATGGATCCCGAGCTCCACATCTCCCTGGTGAAGGCGGGGATGATCAAGGACATCAAGACGGACGGCGGAAAGGTCCGCTTCAAGATCGAGCTGACGACGCCGGCCTGTCCCCTCAAGGGCAAGATCCAGATGGACACCGAGAACGCGCTGCGGAAGGCGGGCATCTCGGACTTCGCCATCGAGTGGGGCGCGCGCGTGCGCGAAGCGCCGATGGGCGTGTCGAAGGATCAGCTCATCCCCGGCGTGAAGAACGTGGTGCTCGTCGGCGCGGGCAAGGGCGGCGTGGGCAAGAGCACCGTGGCGCTGAACCTCGCGGTGGCGCTGCAGCGCTGCGGCGCGAAGGTCGGCCTGCTCGACACCGACTTCTACGGACCCTCCGTCCCGCTGATGACCGGCATCAAGCGCCGTCCCACGAGCAAGGACGGCAAGACCATGGACCCGATGGAGGCGCACGGGCTGAAGGTCATGTCGATCGGCTTCCTCGTGGAGCCGGACCAGGCGCTCATCTGGCGCGGGCCCATGCTGCACGGCGCGCTGATGCAGCTCGTGCGGGACGTGAACTGGGGCGAGCTCGACTACCTCGTGCTCGACCTGCCGCCCGGCACCGGCGACGTGGCGCTGACGCTCTCGCAGAACGTGCGTGCGGCGGGCGCGGTGCTCGTGACCACGCCGCAGGACGTCGCGCTGGCGGACGTCGTTCGCGCGAAGCAGATGTTCGACAAGGTCCAGATCCCGGTGCTGGGGATCGTGGAGAACATGAGCCAGTTCGTGTGCCCGCACTGCCAGGGGAAGACGGCGATCTTCCACCACGGCGGCGGGCGCAAGGCGTCGGAGGCGTTCGGCGTGCCGTTCCTCGGCGAGATCCCGCTGGAGCTGAAGGTGCGCGAGGGCGGTGACGCGGGCGTGCCCATCGTCGCCGGTCACCCGGACAGCCCCGAGGCGCAGGCGTTCATGGAGATGGCGAAGAACATCGCCGGACGCATCAGCACGGTGAACATGGCGTCGGTGAAGCTGCCGGTGATGGCGTAGGCTCAGCGGCATATGGCGAGGCCTCCGAAGGACGACGAGCAGGATCTCGATCCGCTGTTCGGCGAAGAGCCCCCCGCGGATCAGGACGTCGGCCGTGATGCACGCGGCTTCGTCCCCGAGTTCGTGCGCCGCGTGGCGGTGGCGGGCTTGGGCGCGGTCTTCATGACGGAGGAGGGCATCCGGAACCTCGCCGGCCAGCTCAAGCTGCCGAAGGAGGTCCTCGGCGTCGTCCTCTCGCAGGCGGAGAAGACGAAGGACGACGTCGGCCGCGTGGTCTCGGAGGAGATCCGGCGCTTTCTCCAGTCGGAGAAGCTGCGCGAGGAGTTCCTCAAGCTGCTCGCGGGGATGACGGTGGAGATCAAGGCCGAGGTGCGGCTCAAGCCCTCCACCAAAGAGGGCGAGGATCCGGCGCCGGAGCTCGTCGTCACCGACATCGGCACGAAGAAGTCGGCGCGGAAGAAGAAGGAGTAGCGGCCGGTGGAGGGTGAGAAGAAACGCCTGCTCCGGCACCCCGCGCTGAGGCGTCTGCCGATCATCGCCGTCGCGGCGATCGGCGTGTGGCTGTGGCAGGGCGGCGCGCGGGAGCGGGAGATCTTCTGGCAATTGCCCGCGGACCGCGCCGGCATCGAGCGCGTGAAGCTCGTGCTGAAGACGGCGGACGGGCAGCTCGTTCGTTCCGACGAGCAGTTCTTCGAGGACGGGCGCCCGGTGCCCTCCGAGATCGTCACCCAGATCCGCGTGCCGGATGGCCGCTACCGAGCCGAGGTCACCGTGCGCAGGCGAGGCGTGGGCGCCCAGGTGCAGACGCGAGACGTCCGCGTGGAGGGTGACACCGCTTCGGTGCAGGTGGAGTAGCCCCTCACGCGCACGGCACGCGGCGTTGACCGGTCCGGGCTCGGGACGTAAGAGGCGCTCGCCTCTCACGAACGGACGAAGGAGCCCGGACAATGGTTGAGCACGTACTGGTCGTCGGCGCGGGTCAGATGGGCGCGGGCATCGCGCAGGTGGCGCTGGGCGCCGGGCTGCGGGTCACGCTGGTGGACGTCAGCGAGGCGGCGGTCGCGAAGGGCAAAGAGCGCATCGCGGCGGGCCTGAAGAAGCTCGTGGAGAAGGGCAAGCTCGACGAGGCGAAGGGGCAGGCGGCGCTCTCGTCGCTGGCCACCGCCACGAGCGTGGAGAGCGTGCAGGGCGCGAACTTCGCGATCGAGGCGGCCACCGAGAACGAAGAGCTGAAGAAGCGGATCTTCGCTTCGCTGGACGCCGTGGTGAAGCCGGGCGGGATCCTCGCCACGAACACGTCCTCCATCCCCATCACCCGGATCGCGGCGGCGACGAAGCGGCCGGAAAACGTGATCGGGATGCACTTCATGAACCCGGTGCCGGTGATGCAGCTGGTGGAGATCATCCGCGGCGCCGCCACCTCCGACGAGACCTATGCGACGACGCGCGCGCTGGCTGAGCGGATGGGGAAGACCACCGTGGTCTCGAAGGACTACCCGGGCTTCATCGTGAACCGGATCCTCATCCCCATGCTCAACGAGGCGGCCTTCGCGCTGATGGAGGGCGTGGCCTCGGTGGAGGACATCGACACCGCGATGAAGCTGGGGACGAACCAGCCCATGGGCCCCTTGCAGCTGGCGGACTTCATCGGGCTCGACACGTGCCTCTACATCGCCGAGGTCATGCACAAGGGCCTGGGTGACCCGAAGTACCGGCCCTGCCCGCTCTTGCGCCAGTACGTCGAGGCGGGGTGGCTGGGGAAGAAGACCGGCCGGGGCTTCTACAACTACGCGGCTTCGGCGAAGGCCTAGGACAGGGGAGCGGACATGAGCACGTACGAGAACATCCGGCTGGAGCTCGCGGACGGCATCGCGGTCCTCACCGTGGACCGGCCGAAGAGCCTCAACGCGCTGAACTCCCAGACGCTGGAGGAGATCCACCGCGCGGCGCTGGAGGTGGAGAAGGACGCTTCGGTGCGCGCGCTGATCGTCACCGGCGCGGGTGAGAAGGCGTTCGGCGCGGGCGCCGACATCAGCGAGATGGTGGACCTGGGGCCCGAGGAGGGCCGGCGCTTCAGCGAGAAGGGGCACCTGGCGTTCCTCGCGCTGGAGTCCCTGCGGATCCCCACCATCGCGGCGATCAACGGGATCGCGCTCGGCGGCGCGCTGGAGCTCGCGCTGGGCTGCGACCTGCTCTACGCGTCGGAGAAGGCGAAGCTCGGCTTCCCCGAGGTCTCGCTGGCGGTCATCCCCGGCTTCGGTGGCACGCAGAGGCTGTCGCGCCGCATCGGCAAGATGCAGGCGATGGAGCTGGTGCTGACCGGCGATGCGATCGACGCGCAGCGGGCAAAGGCGCTGGGCCTCGTGCTGGAGGTGCTGCCGCCGGACGCGCTGATGGCGCACTGCAAGGCGGTGGCGCAGAAGATCGCCAGCCGGGGGCCGCTGGCCATCGCGCATGCGAAGCGGGTGATGAGCGTGGGGTACGACACCGACCTGCGCTCGGCGTGCGAGCTCGAGCAGCAGTCCTTCGGGCTCCTCTTCGGCACGGACGACCGCAAGGAGGGCATGCGGGCCTTCATGGAGAAGCGGAAGGCGAGCTTCACCGGCAGGTAGCGCGACACAACGGTTTGCAGGGGTCCGGGCGTGAGATATCTCGCGCCCATGAACTTCGAGCTGACCGACATCCAGCGGGAAACCCAGCGCATGTGCCGCGACTTCGCGGCGCGGGAGCTCATCCCCAACGCGAGGAAGTGGGACGAAGCCCACGAGTTCCCGCGGTCGGCGGTGAAGCAGCTGGCCGAGCTGGGCCTGATGGGCGTGGCCGTCCCCGAGGAGTGGGGCGGCGCCGGGCTGGACACGGTCTCCTACGTCCTCGCGATGGAGGAGATCAGCCGCGGCTGCGCGTCCACCGGCGTGATCATGAGCGTGAACAACTCGCTCTACTGCGACCCGGTGCTCAAGTACGGCACCGAGGAGCAGAAGCGCGAGTTCCTCCTTCCCTTCGCGCGCGGCGAGAAGCTCGGGTGCTTCGGGCTGACCGAGCCGGAGGCGGGCTCGGACGCGGCGGCGCAGCGCACGGTCGCGGTGAAGGACGGCGACGAGTACGTCATCAACGGCTCGAAGAACTGGATCACCAACGGTCCCGTGGCGGACGCGATGGTCCTCTTCACCATGACGGACAAGGAGAAGGGGAACCACGGCATCACCGCGTTCCTCGTCCGGACCGACACCAAGGGCTTCAACCGCGCCGCGCCGGACCGGAAGATGGGCATCAGCGCCGCGCACTCCTGCTCCATCTTCTTCGAGGACATGCGGGTCCCGGCGAAGAACGTGCTCGGGCAGGTGAACGGCGGCTTCAAGGTGGCGATGAGCACGCTCGACGGCGGGCGCATCGGCATCGCCTCGCAGGCGCTGGGCATCGGCCGCGCGGCGTTCGAGGAGGCGCTGGCGTACTCGGGCGAGCGCAAGACCTTCGGCAAGCCCATCCGCGAGCACCAGGCGATCCAGTTCATGCTCGCGGACATGGCCACCGAGCTCGACGCGGCGCGGCTGCTCACGCTCAACGCGGCGCTGCTGAAGGACAAGGGCGTGCGGCACTCGGCGCAGAGCTCGATGGCGAAGCTCTACGCGTCGGAGATGGCCAGCCGGGTGGCGAACAAGGGCCTGCAGATCTTCGGCGGCCAGGGCTACAGCAAGGAGTTCGACGCCGAGCGCCACGTGCGCGACGCGCGCATCACCGAGATCTACGAGGGCACGAGCGAGATCCAGCGCATCGTGATCTCCGCGAACCTGATGAAGGAGTAGGGAGAGACCATGGCCAATCGGAAGCTCGTGGTGGCGGTGTCCGCAGGCGCGCTGTTCCTCTCTCCCCTGGCCTCCGCGCAGCAGGGCGGCGCTGCGGTGACGACGCCCGTCGCCGACGCAGGAGTGGCCGCCGAGGCGCAGCCGCCGGACGTGAGCCAGATGCCCTTCACCCAGGACTCGATCCGGCAGGTGA
Source organism: Pseudomonadota bacterium (assembly GCA_023423535.1). GTDB lineage: Bacteria > Myxococcota > Myxococcia > Myxococcales > Myxococcaceae > JAFAFL01. Next base: position 135,662 of record JAFAFL010000097.1, on the reverse strand, counting down.
TGACGTTCCACCAGCCGAGGATCCAGGCCTGCTACGAGGAGTTCCTCCGCGAGAAGAACAAGGCGCTGGAGGGCAAGCTCACCACCGCCTTCACCATCACCGCGGAGGGCCTGGTGAAGAAGGCGCGGGTCATCCGCGGCCAGAGCTCGCTGAAGGACGGGAAGCTGCACGACTGCGTGGTCGCGGTGCTCGTGTCGATGAACTTCCCGAAGCCGCCGGGCGGCAAGGAGCAGCCGGTGGAGTACCCGTTCAACCTGAAGGCCATCAAGTAGGCGCATGGATCTCGAGCTCAACGACACGCAGCGCCTCGTCCGTGACACCGCGCGCGCCTTCGCGAAGGACCGCGTGGCCCCCGGCGCGCGAGACCGCGACCGCAACGAGGTCTTCCCCGGCGAGCTCTACCGGGAGATGGGACCGCTCGGGCTTCTGGGCGTGACCATCCCGCCGGAGCTCGGTGGGGCCGGCGCGGGCGTCGTCTCCTATGCGCTGTCGATGATGGAGGTCTCCGCCGCCTGCGCGTCCACCTCGGTGGGGATGGCGGTGACGAACATGTGCGCGGAGCTCATCTACCGCTTCGGCACCGAAGATCAGCACCAGCGCTTCGTGACGAAGCTCGCCAGCGGCGAGGCGGTGGCCGGCGCGTTCGCGCTGAGCGAGCCGCACGCGGGCAGCGATCCGGGCGCGATGCGGACGACCGCGGTGCGCAAGGGCGACGTGTACGTGCTCAACGGCGCGAAGCAGTGGATCACCTCCGGCGCCCACGCGGGCGTGATGGTGGTCTGGGCGCGCACCGGCGGCGGGCAGGGGACGAAGGGGATCTCCTGCTTCATCGTGGAGGGCGGGACGAAGGGGCTCATCGTCGGCCGCCACGAGGACAAGATGGGCCTGCGCGCGTCGAACACGGTGCCGCTGACCTTCGAGGACTGCGAGGTCCCCGCGGCGAACCTCCTCGGCAAGGAGGGCGACGGGTTCAAGCTGGCGATGATCGCGCTGGATGGCGGGCGCATCGGCATCGCGAGTCAGGCCTGCGGCGTGGCGAGGGCGGCGCTGGAGGCCTCGGTCCGGTACACGAAGGACCGCCAGGCGTTCGGCAAGGCCATCGGCGAGTTCCAGGCGGTGCGTTTCGCGCTGGCGAACATGCAGACCGAGCTCGAGGCGGCGCAGCTGCTGACGCTGCGGGCGGCGTTCCTCAAGGAGTCGGGCAAGCCGTTCTCGCGCGAGGCCTCGATGGCGAAGCTCTACGCCAGCGAGACCGCCCAGCGTGCGTGCGACAAGGCCGTCCAGCTCCACGGCGGTTACGGGTACATCGACGAGTTCCCCGTCGAGCGCCTCCTGCGCGACGCGCGCGTGCAGACGATCTACGAGGGCACGAGCGAGATTCAGCGCCTCGTCATCGCGCGAGAAGTGATCAGGGCCGCGGCGTAGGCTCCGGCCCATGCCGCGCTCAGGCAGCGTTACGACCCGGAAGAAGTCCCCGAAGCCCGAGGCTGCGCCCGCGCCGGCGCCTGTGATGCCGCCCCTGCTCGATCCGGTGCGCGCCGTCGAGGCCATCCGCGCCGTCGACCCGCGGCTCGCCGAGGTCATCGCGCAGGTCGGTCCCTGTCCGCTGGCGCCGACGAGGCTCACGCCGTACCAGGCGCTGTTCCGATCGATCGTCTATCAGCAGCTCTCCACCAAGGCCGCGAGCACGATCCTCGGCCGGGTGCTGGCGCTCTTCCCGCCGCCCTATCCGACGCCGGAGGCACTGCTCGCGGCCGACGAGACCTCACTGCGCGCGGCCGGGCTCTCGGCGAACAAGCTGCGCGCGCTGCGGGACCTCTCGGAGAAGACGCTGGAGGGGACCGTGCCCGCGCGCGAGGTGCTGGCGGCCCTGAGCGACGAGGAGATCATCGCCCGCTGCAGCGCGGTGCGCGGGGTGGGTCAGTGGACGGTGGAGATGATGCTCATCTTCCACCTCGCGAGGCCGGACGTGCTGCCGGTGGACGACCTCGGCATCCAGAAGGGCGCGGTGCGCGTGTACGGCCTGCGCAAGCTCCCCTCCGCCGAACGCCTGCAGAAGCTCGCCGCCCCGTGGCGACCGTGGCGCAGCGTCGGGAGCTGGTACCTCTGGCGGGCGTTGGAGCTGTGAACGAGCACAGGTAAGCAAGTTCCTCAAAATCATTTTAAGGTTCCTGCATGCCCCGTCGCTCGAAGACCGGCGTCGTCCCTGATTGGCACGCCCTCCACGAGACTGTTCAGGCGCAGGCCGGCTACTTCACCGCCAGGCAGGCACAGGACGTCGGCTTCGGCTCGGCGCTCCTGCACTACCACGTGAAGACCGGGAAGCTCGAACGCGCTCGACGCGGCATCTTCCGCCTCGCGCACTACCCGCCACATGCCCTCGCGGACCTCCTTGTGCTCTGGCTTTGGGCGGACCAGCAAGCAGTCTTCAGCCACACGACCGCGCTGGTTCTCCACGACTTGTCGGACGCCATGCCGGCTCGCATTCACCTCACGCTACCGGCCGCATGGGAGGGGAGAAGGCTGGTCCTGCCGAAGGGCACCAGCGCGCACTTCGCAGAGCTCCCTGCCGACGATCGCACCTGGCACGACGTCGTTCCTGTCACCACGCCGCTGCGCACCCTCCGCGACTGCGCCGCAATGGGGATCTCGGGGGAGCTGTTCAACCAGGCCGTGGACGAAGCGGTGAAGCGCGGCCTCGTTTCCCTCCGGCAGGTCCAGAGCCTCTCGCCTCTCGCTGCGCTGAGCTGAAGATCGGAGCCCGCTGTCATGACCTCTGCGCGCACCTTCGCCACGCCTGCCGCCTTCCGGATCGCCCTCGAGGAACGCCTGAAGCGACAGGCCAACGCGAAGGGCACGCCGCTCAACCGCCATCGAAAGCTCTTCGTGATCGACCGGTTCCTCGGTCGGCTGAATGCGCACTTCGGTGAATCACTGTTGGCGAAAGGCGGCGTGGCGCTCGAACTGGGGCTCGAACTCGCCCGAACCACCCGGGATCTCGACGTGAGCATCCACGGGTTTTCTCGCCATGATCCGCAGGGTCTGCTGGGCGAGCTTCAGGATGCAGCCCGACGCGACGTAGCAGATCAGCTCTCCTTTGAGGTTCGCCTTCGTGCAGAGGACGAAGCGGACATCGGAGACGCGGTGTACGGCGGCTTTCGATTTCGAGTGGAGGTCGCGCTGGCGGGCCGGCCTTACGAAGCCTTCCCTCTCGATGTCGCCTTCGCCGACGCGCTGACGGGCGAGCCGGCGCTCTGGGAGGGGACCGATCTGCTCGACTTCGTCGGTGCGCCTCGGTCGCGTGCGCGGCTGTACCCGCGGGAGACCCACGTCGCGGAGAAGCTCCACGCCTACACCCGGCCGATGCCGAGACCGAACTCGCGCGTCAAGGACCTCGTCGATCTGGCGCTGCTCGGGCGCGGTGACAGCTTCGACGCCCCCTTGCTGCGAGATGCGCTTGCCCGGACCTTCACGCGTCGAGGTACGCACGACGTTCCAGACCGGCTGCCGCAACCACCTCCGACGTGGGAGCGGCCCTATCAGGCGATGCGGGACGACAACGCGCTGCCGTGGTCGACCATCGCCGACGTGTACGAGATGGCCCGCAGCTTTCTCGATCCGCTGCTTCAGGGGACGGAGGGCAGCTGGGTCTCATCCTCCAGCGCCTGGGTACGTGAGTAACCGGCGCAGGAGAGCAGCCTGTTACGAAACGTCGCTCGTTGTTCACGAGGAGCGACGTTTCGTATCGCGCGCCTGCACGTCGACGGTCAGTGCCCATCCCCGCCATGCGCGTGGTGGAAGATGAGCTCGCGCAGGGCGGCCTCGAACTCGGGGACGTTGGGCGTCCAGGGCTGCAGCTTCGGGCGCTCGGCGTGGATGCGCAGCGACCGGGGGATCTTCTGCGGGAACCTGTCGTAGGCGCCGGTGCCGTCGGCATCGACGAACACGGGGTTGGTGAACGCCCAGGGCCGGTGCGCGTTGGCGGTGCAGCGCCCGCCGCTGTCGCAGGACACGCCGCTCCAGGCCATCGGATAGAGCGTGCCCACCGCCTCGCTGGAGCGCACGCGGACGACGAACCAGGTGTCGGCTGTGGGCGCGACCTCGAACGTCTCGGTCACCTCGATGCGGCGGAAGCCGTCCGGTCCCGGGACCGCCACGACGGGCAGCGAAGCGGCGCTGAGCGACCGCGTCTCCACCGGCGTCACGCCCGCCTCGTTCGGCTCTCCGTCCAGCGCCTCGCGGCCGTCCTCGTGGCTGATGAGGTCGATGCGGTCGAACCGGATCCACTCCGGCGTCTGTACGGTCGCCGTCAGCCGCAGCTTCTCGCCCGCCGCCGCGTTCACGCGGACCGTCCCGCCGATCTCCACGGCGTCACCGACCGGCTGGCCCTGCCCATCGAGCCTCTGCGCGGTCAGCCGCACGAAGGGCGCGTTGGAGCCCACCGCCTGCAGTCCCTTGATGCCCTTCGCGAACTCGCGGCTATCGAATGCCGACACGCCATCGCGGCCCGGCATCTTCACCCACGTGCGCGAGTAGCCGCCGGTGACCTTCAGCGCGTGGTGCGAGTCCGAGACCGCGGTGCCGGCCTTGAGGTTCCCGCTGGAGAGCATCGTCAGCCAGTCGTTGAACACGCTGTTGTCGGCGCTGAACCCGTTCACCACCTCGACGACGTCGAAGTTCTTCCCGAAGAGCCTCGAGTCCGCAGCGCTCGCATCCGGCGCCGGCTCCATCCGCAGCGCGAGCGGATCCGCGTGCGTGGCGAGCGTGTCGGTGTCCAGCCGCAGCACGTTGAACATCCCCTGCGAGCCGCGCGGGTGGTTGATCTGCAGCAGCGCGCCCTCGTGATCCGCCTTCAGCTGCTCGGCCAGCTGCGGCATGCGCAGCGTGGGGCCCCGTCCGCCGGCCCAGTCGACCGGACCGCCGCGCGGCAGGTCGCGCCGCACGAGCGGGTACGCGTTCATGTGCCCGTAGTCGAAGGTGGAGATCTCCGTGCCGATCATCGTCGCGATGTAGGCCTGCGCCCCGAGCTCCGCGACGGTGGGCGCGAAGTCGGTGATCGCGTCGTGGTCGGTGGAGACGAGCACGTCCACGCCCTCGGCGAGGAAGCTGAGCACCCGGTGCGTGTTCGCCACCGCGCTGTCGGGGCTGCCGGTGGCGTGCACGTGCAGATCCGCGCTCACCCAGTCGTCCGACTCCACCACCTTCGCCAGCACGGCGTTCACTGTCGCGCCCGCGGTGCGCAGGTCCACCGGCTCGGCGCTCTGCGGCCAGGTGTCGGGCCAGGCGCTGTACTCGGGGCCTCGGGTGACGAGCACGCGGTACTCACCGGGCGCGAGCGGCAGCGAGAGGTTCCCGTTCGCCGGCACCCACGCCACCGCAGCGATGTCCGAGGGCAGGGGCTCCACGGTGGCGATCTGCGCGTACGTCGTCCAGGGCGTGGGGCAGGTGCCGGTGGGACAGAGCACGGTCACGCGCGCGGGCAGGGGCGCTCCCGCCGGATCGCGCACGGTGACGTTCAGCGTCTGCGAAGGCCCGAGCTGCAGCGCCGCGTCCGCGGTCCCGTTGCCGCCCACCGTCACCTCCGAAGGCGAGAGGAACGCGTGGCCGATGCGCCCGGTGTGCAGCCGGTAGGTCGCCGGCGCGAGGTCTGCCTGCGCCTTCCCGTCCGCGCCGGTGATCAGCAGCGTCACCATCCGGTCGCCGTTCATCACCGCCACCCGCGCGCCCGCCGCGGGCCCACCACCCGGCTCGGTGACGGTGACCCGGAGCCGCCCGCTTCCGCCGCCGTCGAGGTGCCGCTGCGACGACGCGATCTCCGCGATGTCCCGGCCGACGAAGAAGTCGCGCAGCCAGCCGCGCCGCTCGCCGCCGCGGATGGCGAAGGTGCCCGGCCGCCGCGACGCCTGCGGATCCACCCAGCTGAGCACGCCGTTGAGGCTCTCCGCGCCAGCGAGCACGCCCACCGCGCCGCCCACGTTCACCGTGGCGTCGTCGTTGGGCACCGCCATGTCGTCGTAGCGGTAGCTCCGGTAGCCGTACGCCACGCCCTCGCCCTGGAAGTAGAAGCCGCGCGACGGATCGACCAGACACCCTTCGGCGCCCATGCCCTTCGAGCACCCGAGCGGGTTGAAGAACTCGGTGGGACCGCCCTGGTCCACCATGTCGCCCAGCGGCACCGAGACGATGTTCGGGCTCTCGTTGCAGAACTGCGTGTACACGCGCACGCGGCCCTCGCCGGGCGAGAGCACGTAGTAGGTCGTGGCCTTCACCGGCTGCGGCGAGTCCGGGTTCACCACCATCGACACCTGGCCGGGCAGGTAGCGGCCGATGACGTTGGGCAGGTTGATGAAGTCGTTGAGCGCGTCGCGGCCGGTCACCGCCACCACTGCCGGCCCACCGTTGCCGCCGTCCTCGAGGATCTCCACCTCCTCCGCGTCGATCGTCCGCCCGAACGAGTGGAGGATGCCCATCCGACCGAACTGATCGCGCCCCGGCTCGCCGTCCGGCCGCTTGAGGTCCGCATCGACGATCCAGCCGCCGAAGGGGACCAGCGAGAAGTGCCGGCCCGGCTGGCTGATGACCACGCGCAGGCGGTCGTTCTCCAGCACCACGTCCCCGACCTGGCCGTCCGCCGAGCCTCCGCCGATGAGCTGCGCCTTGTCGGTGGAGACGAACGCGCGCGCGCCGGAGCCGACCTTCGAGAAGAGGCCGGTCGCCTCCAGATCGAGCTCGCAGCGGTTGGTGGGGAGCGGGCCGCCGCCACCGGGCTTCGGCTCCGGGCAGCCGGCCATCAACGCAGCGGCGGCGAGGAGGAGGGGCCACGTGGCCGCGGAACGACTGTCACCAGAGAGCGGGCGCATCCCCCGAGCATCTTCGGACGCCCGCCTACTTGTCGAGCACCTCGGGCCGCCGCCGCACGACGAAGAGCGCCACCGCCAGCGCGGCGAGAATGCCGATCACCAGCGCCCACGTCCGCAGCTGCGGCGAGAGCGACAGGCTCAGCGCGAGCCCCACCAGCACGCCCGCGAGCGCGGCAGGTCCCCAGCGTCCGGTCGTCACGGGCGTGCTCATGGCGCGGGCGCCCACAGGGTTCGCAGGTCGTCGGGCAATTGCGCGGAGACGTCCTCCACCTCTCCGTCGGTGATCCAGTCGCGCACGGTCTCGAAGACGATGTTCGCGAGCATCTCCGCCTCGTCCACCTCGACGTCGAGATCTTCCGCGATCATCTGGAGGAACTCGCCGCGCCCGAAGCGCTCGGGGACGCGGCCGCGGTGGGCGGCGCAGCGCCGGAGGAGCTCTCTCAACCGGAGGGGGAGCTGCGCTTCGAGATCGCGGGCCTCGTTGCGCATGAGCCGCTGCTCGAGCGCGCACATCACCGAGGACGCCGCCCGTTCGGCGAGTGTCTGGGTGAGCCCTCCGTTCGCCTGCAAGCGTCGCAGGAAGTGGGACCAGGTCTGCGCTGCGCGCGGGGAGGAGGAGAGCGGGCCGGACATGTTGTGGGACCTCCGGAGACAAGGCTGCTCACGTCCTGTTGTCCTGCCAACGTCACGAGACGCCCCAAGTCACATTGGCGCGCGGACCCGGGCGCGACAGACCGCAACCCGGCCGAGCGGCCGCGAACCCTTTCCGGCACCTCGCGCAAGCGTTGCGCGGAGGGGGAATTTGGCCGCCGGCCGGGCGGGTTGGAGGTCTGAAGATGTCGAAGCAAACGCCGCCAACGCTCGCTTGACGCGGGAGAGCACCCGCGCCTAGGTTGCGCGCCCTCTTCTGGCCCACTCGGGCTGGAGGCCGCTCCACGTCACGGCCCACGCGGACACGGCTCGGAGATTCCAACCGGGGCCAAAGCAGTACGCTTTCAGGTAACCCATTTCATGCAGCAGAACGTGAACGAGCAGACCGGATTCGCCCCCGAAGAAGATTTTGCCGCGATGTTCGAGGCCTCGCTCAAGGAGCGCGGCGGAGACGGCATCGTCAAGGAGGGTGAGGTCGTCAAGGGCACCGTCGTTGCGGTGACCAAGGACTTCGCCATCGTCGACGTCGGCTACAAGAGCGAGGGGCAGATTCCGATCTCGGAGTTCACCTCCGCCCGCGGTGAGGTCTCGGTCAAGGCCGGCGACACCGTGGAAGTCCTCCTGGAGAGCCGCGAGAACGACACCGGCATGGTCGTCCTCTCCAAGGAGAAGGCCGACAAGATGCGCATCTGGGACGAGATCAGCGCCGCCTGCGAGCGCGACGAGATCGTCAAGGGCACCATCGTCGGTCGCGTGAAGGGCGGCCTCTCCGTCGACATCGGCGTGAAGGCGTTCCTCCCTGGCAGCCAGGTCGACATCCGCCCGGTGCGGAACCTCGACCAGTTCATCGCCAAGGAGTTCGAGTTCAAGGTCATCAAGTTCAACAAGAAGCGCGGCAACATCGTCCTGTCGCGCCGGGTCCTCCTCGAGAAGCAGCGCGAGGAGATGAAGAAGGAGACCCTGAAGAACCTGAAGGAGGGCGCGATCCTCAAGGGCCAGGTGAAGAACCTGACCGACTACGGCGCGTTCATCGACCTCGGCGGCATCGACGGTCTGCTCCACATCACGGACATGTCGTGGGGCCGCGTCGGCCACCCGAGCGAGATGTTCAACGTGGGCGACGAGGTCCGCGTGGTGGTGCTGAAGTTCGACCCCACCCAGGAGCGCGTCAGCCTCGGCCTCAAGCAGATCCAGGAGGATCCGTGGCACCGGGCGGATGAGAAGTACCCGGTCGGCACGCGGGTGCGCGGCAAGGTGGTCAGCCTCACCGACTACGGCGCGTTCATCGAGATCGAGCAGGGCGTCGAGGGCCTGGTGCACGTGTCCGAGATGTCCTGGACGAAGCGCCTCAAGCACCCGTCGAAGATGCTGGAGGTGGGTCAGGAGGTCGAGGCGATGGTGCTCGACATCGACCCGAAGGCGAAGCGGATCGCGCTCGGCATGAAGCAGATCGAGGCGAACCCCTGGACTCTCCTCGAGGACAAGTACCCGATCGGGTCCGTCATCAAGGGCCAGGTCCGCAACGTCACCGACTTCGGCGTGTTCGTGGGCGTCGAGGAGGGCGTGGACGGCCTCGTGCACGTGTCCGACATCTCCTGGACCCAGCGCATCAAGCACCCGGGTGAGATGTTCAAGAAGGGCGACGAGGTCGAGGCGGTGGTCCTCAACATCGACGTCGAGAACGAGCGCTTCAGCCTCGGCATCAAGCAGCTCGCGCCGGATCCCTGGGACACGCTCAGCGAGCGCACCCCGGTGGGCAGCCGCGTGAAGGGCAAGGTCACCAAGACCACCGACTTCGGTGCGTTCGTGGAGATCGAGCCGGGCATCGAGGGCCTGGTGCACGTGTCCGAGCTCAAGGACGAGCGCGTGGAGAACCCGCGCGACGTGGTGAGCGAGGGCCAGGAGGTGGACGTGAAGATCATCGACATCAACAGCACCGACCGGAAGGTCGCGCTGTCGATGAAGGCCCTGCTGCACGAGGGCGACGATGACTACCGCGAGTACCTCCGCCAGCAGGCCGAGGGCGGCCGCGCGCGCCTCGGCGACGTGATGAAGGACAAGTTCCGCCGGTAGTCGCAGTCCGGCTGTAGCTGTCCTTTGATGAAGCGGAAGGCGCTGGAGCCCGAGAGGTTCCGGCGCCTTTCTGCTTTTGCGGGGAGTGGCTATCGTCGGAGCATGAGCCGCGATCCCGTGGTGAAGAAGGGCGCTCGTTACGACGACCTGTTCGACCTGCCGCTCCACTACGTGGGCGAGATCCTCGACGGGACGATGTACGGACACCCACGCCCTGCCTTCGGCCACTCGCGGGTCCAGTTCATGCTCGCCGGGCTCCTCGCAGGCCCGTTCCGGATCGGACGCGACGGACCAGGCGGTTGGACGTTCGCGAGTGAGCCGGAGCTGCACTTCGGAGACGACGTGCTCGTTCCGGATCTGGCGGGCTGGCGCGTGGAGCGGATGCCCGAGCCGCCGCCACCGCACACACCGCACCTCACGCTCGCGCCGGACTGGGTCTGCGAGATCCTCTCGCCGGGCACCCGGGGCATCGACCTGCGGAAGAAGATGCCGCGCTATCGCGAGGTGGGCGTCTCGTTCGCGTGGACGATCGACCCGCTGACGCAGACCGTCGAGTCGTGGGTTGCAGAAGAGGGCAGGTGGCGGAGCGGAGGACGTGCCGGAGGCTCGGAGTTCGCGATGCTGCCGCCGTTCGACGCGGTACCGCTGGAGCTCTCGCTGCTCTGGACGTGACGGGCGCCCTCCGCGTGCGATGCTCCAGCGCGCATGGCGACGAGCTACCGCGAGGCAACACCCGGCACCGACACGCAGCTCCGCTTCGACGAGGTCACGCCCTTCACCGGCGCGCTGGATGCGCTGGGCTTCAAGCGGCTGATGCACGTCACGGTGGTGGGCTCGCGCGAGGCGACCGCGGTGTGGCACTCGCGCGAGGGCGACGCGGTGGCGGAGCCGGAGTGGATGCCGGGACACAAGCCGCTCTTGATGTTCCGGACGCTGCTCGAGGACGGCGCGATCATCCAGACCGGCGGCCTCCGCGAGGGCTGGATACGGCACGCCCCGTTCTGGCCGCGGCAGCACCATCCGCGTGCCGGCTATTTCATGGAGGAGCGGGCGGGAATGCCGCACGAGCTGTGGGCGCGGCACCAGGAGCGGGTGGCGGAGGTGTGCGCGCAGCGTGGAACGAAGCCGGTCGATCACACGGGGCGGGAGACCTTCCTCGATCTTGCGCAGCGCGCGGTGCGGCTCGCGGGCAAGCGCACCCGGGTGGCGTTCCTCGCGGGGCTCGCGACGCTGATCGCCAGCGTGGTGCCGCTCTCGCTGAATCGGGGCCGCTTCGCCGACTGGGCGATGGCCGGGATGGTGCTCGTGTTCTTCGCCGTGATGGGCGCGGTGTTCCGGCTGACGTTGAAGCTGCCGTGGCCGAAGCCGACGCCGGCGTCGCGACCGTAGGGACCCGCCATCGGTGCGGTTTGCCTTGGTAGCTACGTGTGGCTACATTTGATCCATGCGCGCTGTCGGGATCCGCAACCTCAAGAACAAGCTGAGCGAGTACCTCAGGCTCGTCGCCTCGGGCGAAACCGTGCTGGTGACCGACCGCGACCGGGTCGTGGCTGAGTTGGTGCCGCCGCGAGTGAGCCGGAGCCCCCTCCTTGCGGATGCCTTGCTGGCGGACGCAGTGAGGAAGGGTTGGCTCACGCCACCGCTCCATGTGCGAGAAGACCCGCCCGCTCGACTACCTGTGGCGGGTTCGAGGGAGATCTCGCGGGAACTCCAGGACGACCGCAGCGACCGATGATCTACCTCGACACTTCGGTGGTCGTGGCGCACTTACTGGAGGAGGACCGGAAGCCTCCGGAGGCGCTCTGGCGCGGAACGCTCGTATCGAGTCGCTTGCTCGAATACGAACTCTGGACCCGTCTCAATGCGCGCAGGCTCGCGGAAAGCCACGGCGCCGCCGCGCGAGAGATCCTTGGTCGAGTCGCTCTCCTGGAGCTCGTCCCCCCGGTACTGCAGCGCGCGCTCGAGCCCTTTCCGGTGCAGGTGAGGACGCTCGACGCGCTTCATCTCGCATCGATGAGCTTCCTCGCGCACCAGGGCCAGAACGTCCAACTCGCGAGCTACGACGACCGGTTGATCGAGGCAGCGCGCTCGCTCGGCTTCGAAACGTTTCGGTCATAGCCGGCCGCGGTGCAGCACCGCGCGGGTCGCGTCCTTCGGCAGCGTGCGCTCGACGTGGGGCTCGGCGTAGAGGATCTCCAGCACCCACGCGCGAGGCGACACGCCTTGCACGTCGAAGCAGAGCTCGCGTTCCGAGCGACTGCCCTCGAGCGTTGGCGGGATGCGCGTGTCATCGCCTTCGAAGACTGCGCCGTCCTCATCTCGCGTGAGGCTCCGCGACAGATCGCGTGAGTCGACCGTGCTCTCGCACGCGTCATCCGAGCACAGTCCGGTTCGATCCCTTCGCAGCCGGCTGCGACTCCTGCTTGGCGAGTCCGCACCCATCTGGTCTGTTCGCGCTCCATGGCCACGCCGCCGAGCACGCCTCCGAAGAAGCCCTCCGCCGACGCGAGCCCGGAGATCCGGGTCCGCCGCATCCACCGGCGCGATCTCAACCGGACGTGGGAGTTCCTCAAGCTCGTCTTCCGCGACGTGAACCGCGAGACCGTCGAGTACCAGCGCCCTCGCACCAAGCGCCGCTTCAGCGAGGTCTACGACGTGGAGGGCGTGGAGCAGCTGCTCTACGAGGTGAACGGGGACATCGTCGGCTACTCGGAGTGCGCCTACGAGGTCTCAGGCGAGGACAACTGGGTGAACCCGCGCTGGTTCGAGAAGCGCGGCATGCGCCCGCTCTTCGTCGAGGAGCTGGCGGTGCATCCGGACTGGCAGGGCCGCGGCGTGGGCGGGTTCATGATGGAGCAGCTGCAGCACCTCGCGCGGACCCGAGGGCTGACGCACCTCGTGCTGGAGGTCGCGGAGAACAACGAGTCCGCGCTCACCTGGTACCGCGCCCGGAACTTCACGAAGATCGACGCGGCGATCTTCCTTGCGCAGAAAGTCCCCGCCGAGCCCGAGCTCCTCCCGCCGCGCAAGCTGAAGAAGCGTCCGAAGCCGGCGGCGCAGGCCGCTGAGGGCGATCCCACCACCGGCCCCGCGCACGAGTCCTCGTCACGTCCGGCCGCGGGTAGCTCGAAGGCGAAGGCGAAGCGCGCGCCGCGGAAGAAGCCGCCGGCCTCCGCGCCTTCCGGCGAGTAGGCAGGCTGACACGCTGCAGCAAACGCAGGCGCCGAACCGAGGCTGTCATCGGCGGCCGAGCCTGCTATGGGTGCGCCACTTCGGAGGATTTCCCAAATGGCCAATCAGATGCCTCGTGAGGTGGTGATCGTCGGTGCGGCGCGGACGCCCATCGGCGCCTTCCAGGGTTCGCTCGCTTCGCTGACCGCCCCGCAGCTCGGTGCGCACGCGATCAAGGCGGCGCTCGAGCGCGCCGGCGTGTCCCCGGACAAGGTGGACCAGGTGGTGATGGGCTGCGTGCTCCAGGGCGGCGTGGGCCAGGCGCCGGCGCGTCAGGCAGCGCTCGCGGCGGGACTGCCCGAGAGCGTGCCGGCGGTGACGATCAACAAGGTGTGCGGCTCGGGCGCCTACTCGGTGATCCTCGCGGCGCAGGCCATCGCGCTGGGCGACGCGGAGGTCGTGGTCGCCGGCGGCATGGAGTCCATGTCCAACGCGCCGTACTTCACCCACGCGATGCGCGGCGGCGCGCGGATGGGCGACGTGCAGATGAAGGACCTCATGGTCCACGACGGTCTGTGGGACGTCTACAACCAGCAGCACATGGGCATGTGTGCGGAGGCCTGCTCGACCTCGCACGGCATCGCCCGCTCGGCGCAGGACGAGTACGCGATCGAGTCCACCCGCCGCGCGGTGCAGTCGCAGAAGGAGGGCCTGTTCAAGAAGGAGATCGCGCCGATCTCCATCCCCTCGAAGAAGGGCGACGCGCTGCTCGTCGAGGACGACGACGGTCCGAAGAACGCGAAGCCGGACAAGATCCCCGGCCTCAAGCCGGTGTTCAAGAAGGACGGCACGGTGACCGCGGCCAACGCGTCCTCGATCAACGACGGCGGCGCGGCGGTGGTGCTGATGAGCGCCGAGCGCGCGAAGGCGGAGGGCCGCACGGTGCTGGCGAAGATCGCCGGCTGGGGCGGCGCGGCGCGCAACCCGGTGGAGTTCACCATCGCGCCGGCGGACGCGATCAACGTGATGCTGAAGAAGACCGGCCGCAAGACGACCGACGTGGACCTCTGGGAGATCAACGAGGCCTTCGCGGTGGTCGCGATCGCGAACAACCAGCTGCTCGGGCTCGACAGCTCCAACGTGAACGTGCGCGGCGGCGCGGTGGCGCTCGGTCATCCCATCGGCGCGTCGGGCACGCGGCTCTTGGTGACGCTGCTGCAGACGATGACGGACCTCGACAAGAAGCGCGGCGTCGTCTCGCTCTGCATCGGCGGCGGCGAGGGCATTGCGCTGATGGTGGAGCGCTAGACCGTGAACAAGCTCTGCGCGAGCCCGGAAGAGGCTCTTCGCGACGTCACCGACGGCGCGGTGATCATGAGCGGCGGCTTCGGGCTCTGCGGTAACCCGGAGTCGCTCATCGCGGCGCTGCACACGAAGGGCGTGCGCGACCTGACGATCATCTCGAACAACTGCGGGACCACCGACCTCGGCCTCGGCGTGCTGCTGAAGGCGAAGCAGGTCAAGAAGATGGTGGCCTCCTACGTGGGCGAGAACAAGGAGTTCGAGCGCCAGTTCCTCTCCGGCGAGCTGGAGGTGGAGCTCAACCCGCAGGGGACGCTCGCCGAGCGCATTCGCGCGGGCGGCGTGGGCCTCGGCGGCTTTTACACGCCGACCGGCGTGGGGACGAAGATCGCCGAGGGCAAGGAGACGAAGATCATCGACGGGCGCGAGTACGTGCTCGAGAGCCCGCTGAAGGCGGACTTCGCGATCGTGCGCGCGTGGAAGGCGGACAAGTGGGGGAACCTCGTGTTCCGCCAGACCGCGCGCAACTTCAGCCCCATGATGTGCATGGCGGCGAAGGTGACGATCGTCGAGGTGGAGAATCTGGTGGAGGTGGGCGAGCTGGACGGCGACGAGATCCACGTGCCGTCGATCTTCGTCCAGCGGATCGTCCACGGGCAGCAGTACCAGAAGTGGATCGAGAAGCGCACCGTGCGCCCGAAGGGGTCGTGAGCCATGCCGCTTTCCCGTGAGCAGATTGCGCAGCGGATCTCCCAGGAGCTCCGCGACGGCTACTACGTGAACCTCGGCATCGGCATGCCGACGCTGGTGGCGAACTACATCCCGAAGGGGATGGACGTGCTCCTCCACTCGGAGAACGGCCTGCTGGGCATTGGCCCGTGGCCGGTCGAGGGCGAGGAGGACGCGGACCTCATCAACGCCGGCAAGGAGACGGTCACCACCGTGCCGGGCGCGTCGTTCTTCGACTCGTCGCTGTCGTTCGGGATGATCCGCGGCGGCCACATCGACATGGCGGTGCTCGGCGCGATGGAGGTGAGCGAGAAGGGCGACCTCGCCAACTGGATGATCCCCGGGAAGATGGTGAAGGGGATGGGCGGGGCGATGGATCTCGCGGTCGGCGCCAAGCGCGTGTTCGTGGCGATGGAGCACGCGACGAAGGACGGCAAGCCGAAGATCCTCAACGAGTGCTCGCTGCCGCTGACCGGCAAGGGCTGCGTCCACTTCATCGTGACCGACCTCGCGTTCATCGAGGTCACGCCGAAGGGGCTGGTGCTGAAGGAGGTCGCTCCGGGCACCACCGCCGAAGAGGTCCAGCGCCTGACCGAGCCCAAGCTCATCGTCTCGCCGGAGCTGCGGGAGATGTCGGTCTAGAACGGCCCCCGAAGGCCGGTGCTATAGTCCACGCGCCATGCCCGACAAGCCCGCGACCCACTCACCGCAGAGGCAGCACCAGCGGCTCCATCACGAGCTGCTGGTCGCCTACAAGAGCGTCGACGGGTTCATCACCGACTGGGCGACGAACATCTCGCAGGGCGGGATCTTCATCAACACGCGCAAGCCGCACCCGGTGGGCTCGCTGGTGCGGCTGATCATCTCGCTGCCGGACGCGGCGTTTCCGTTCGATCTGACCGGCAAGGTGATGCGCGTAAACGAGCTCGAGGACCCTGCCGGCGCCGGCGGCAATCCCGGTGGCGGGCAGGTGGCGGGCATGGCGATCGAGTTCGTGGACGTGGACGACGAGAAGAAGAGCCGCATCGAGCGCTTCGTGGAGCGGCTTCGCAAGGAGCTGCCGGACCCCGAAGGGATCTAGGCGCCATCCGAATTGGGACGTGACGTGGAGCTGACGGTGCTGCGCCTCTCCAAGCTCGGAGAGGGCGTGGCCGAACTCGACGGCCGCAGCGTGTTCGTGGAGGACGCACTGCCCGGTGAACGCGTGCGCGCGCGCCTCGACGACTCTGCAGGTCCCGGGAAGCCGCTGCGTGCGCGCCTGCTGGAGGTCCTGCAGCCGAGCCCCGACCGCCGGGCGCCTGCGTGCGCGCTCGCCGAGACGTGCGGCGGGTGCGACTGGCTGCACCTTCAGGAGTCCGCGCAGCGCCGGGCGAAGGAGGAGATCGTCCAGTCGGCGCTGGAGCACCTGGGAGGGATCGCCCGGGACGCGTACCGGCTGCTGCCGACGGTCGCGTCGCCTCGCGCGCTCGGGTACCGGCGGCGGGCGGTGCTGCACTTCTCAGGCACGGAGGGCGCGATCGGGCTATTCGCTCGGAAGAGCCACCACTGCCTGCCCATCGAGTCCTGTCCCGCGCTGGACGAGCCGCTGCAGGGACTTCCCGGGGCGCTCGCGGCCCATCTGAAGCCGTTCAGGGGCGAAGGCTCGGCGGTGCACTTGCTCAGCGCGGGCCCGCACGCGGCGTTCGCGGTGATGCTGGATGGGCCGGTGAAGCCGAAGCACAGCGCGGCGGCGGAGGAGGCGGTTCGGCGCCTGAAGCTGCGCGGCGCGGTGCTCGTGCCGAAGGAGGGGAGCCCGGTCCTCATCGGCAAGCCGGCGCTGCGGACGACCGCTCCGCTTCGACCGGAGGTCCCGCTCTTCATCCGGCCCGACGCGTTCACCCAGGCCAACGCGGAGGCGAACGAGGCGCTGGTGGCGGCGGCGGTGGACGCGCTGGCGCTGCCGGGCGACGAGAGCGCGAACGTGTTGGAGCTGTATGCGGGAAACGGGAACTTCTCGTTCGCGATTGCGGGGCTCGCGCGGAGCGTGCTGGCGGTGGAGAGCGGGCACGCGTCGGTGGAATTGGGACGGCGGAGCGTGCAGGAGGGAAGGGTGCCCAACGTGCGCTTCGTCCTCGGCGACGCGCGAAAGGTCACAGAGGGCCTGGTGAAGGAGGGCCAGCGCTTCGACGCGGTGCTGCTCGATCCGCCGCGCACCGGCGCCGCGGAGCTGCCGCGCCTCATCGCTCAAACGGGCGCGAAGCGGGTGGTGTACGTGGCCTGCGATCCGGGCGCGCTCGCGAGGGATGCGCAGTTGCTCGCGCGAGAGGGCTACCGGCCCGTCTCGCTGCAGCTCGTGGACATGTTCCCGCAGACGCGCCACGTCGAGGCGGTGATGGCGTTCGAGCGCCCGCAGGCGTGAGCTTGCGTCCCTCCGCCGCGCTTGAGATGTCCCGGTTTCCGACCATGTCGTCCGCCGCTCGAACCCCCTGCTTGATGCTCACGCTGCTGCTGCTGTCCGTCGCGTCCGGCTGCGGCGGCAGCGGGCCCTCCACCGTCCGGATCTTCGGCTTCAACCCGGAGACGAAGGCCTACGGCCTCTTCGACGCGCGGCTGGAGGTGGCGGACGTCGGCGAGATGCGCGGCGAGGCGGTGCGCTTCGTGGGCGGCGCGACGATCAAGGGCGACGCGCTCGCGGCTTCGAGCGACCCGAAGAGCGAGAACATCCTCCAGGCGCGCGGCGGCAGTGACGTTCGCTGCTCCTTCCACGAGCGCGACGGCGTGCTGCACGCGGACGACTACGACTCGCTGAACATGGCGTCGTCGTACTGGGCGCTGGAGCAGTCGAGGAACCTGTTCCTCGATCTCGGCGTGGAGCGCGACCGCCTCAACACGATCAACGCGTACTACCACCCGCGCATCGAGATGCTGACGAAGGTCGCGCCCACGTACTTCCTCTTCGTGGACAACGCGGCGTACGGCGGGACCTTCGACGGCTTCATGATCCTCCCGCACGTGGCGATGAACGCGGTGCCGTTCTCCACGAACCTCGGCGTGATGGCGCACGAGTACTCGCACAAGGTGATGAACGTGCTCGTCGAGCGGAGCCAGCGCGTGGCGGCGTGGCTGCGCAACGATTGGGCGCAGGCCTCGGCGAACCAGCTGCGCGGCGTGGACGAGGGCCTCGCCGACATGTACGGGCACCTGCTCACCGGCGATCCGAACTTCATGCAGCCCTCCGTCGAAGGACTGGAGGGGCTCATCGATCGCGACCTGCGCGCGGTGCGCGTGGACGACCGGGACCTCGTGGAGGAGTGGCTCGCGCTGGGCGAAGAGGACCCGCTGCTCGGCAACACGTTCCGTCAGCACGTCCTCGGCGCGCACGTGGCGGCGGCGCTCTGGCGCTTCGGTGCGGATCTCGGCGACCACCGGCGCGTGGCCGAGGCGCTGATCGCAGTGCAGCGTGAACTGGGAGACGAGATCGCCGCGGCAGGGACGCGCCCGTACGACTTCAGCGTGCTCGGCTTCTTCGACAAGGTCGCGGCGCGTTTCACCGATTCGGAGCGGCAGGCCTTCTGCTCGATCGTCCGCGCGAGGTTCCCCACGCTCATCGCCACCGACACCGCGCACCGAATGGGGAACTGCCCGTGAGACGCGTGCTTCTCGGCGCAACGTTGGTGGTGTGCACGCTGGCCCACGCGCAGTCGCCGCTGAGCCCGCCGCCCCTGCCGTCGCCGACCGGTCCCGCGCGCGCCACGCAGGATACGGATGGAGAGGACGCGCCGGTCTTCGACGCGAGCACGCCCGCTCCGGTGGATGGCCGCCTCCGCTGGGAGCTTCGCGCCGGGCTCGCGTTGCCGGAGCAGGCCTCGCGGCTCCGCGTGACGAGTCCGTTGCTCGGAGCCAGCGCTTCGAGGAGACCACTGCCTCGGCTGCGCGTGGATGGCGGCTACCTCTTCACCTGGGCGAACCAGGGCACCGCGACGGTCTCGATGCTCAACACGCACCACACGCTGCAGGCGCGCGCGCACTGGCTCGTGCCGGCGGGGCCCACGTGGTTCACGCTCGGCGGCGGGCCGGCGCTGCATCTGACCACCGCGCATCCGTCGGTGAACGGGGAAGCGCAGCGGCTGTCCGCGTCGGTGAACGCGGGCCTCAACGTGGCGGGCGGGGTGGAGACCGAAGTGGCGGGAAGGCTGTTCCGGATCGAGGCCGCGACGCAGAGCCGGGGCCTGCGGGTGGACCTGATGTTCCTCGCGGGCGTGGGCTTCTGACTCGCCCGTTCAGAGGCTCAGAACCGCACGTAGAAATCGATCCCGGCCGTCGGTCCGCGACCGAAAAGGCTCGGGCCCCAGCCGACGTTGAGCCGGAAGTTCGCGACGCCGCGGCTGAGCTGGTAGCCGACGCGCCCGTCCGCGAAGTCCATCATGTCGAAGTCGTGCGAGCCGCCGTCGATCCACGTGTTCCACGACGTGGGCGAGGCCAGCTCGAGGAAGAACACGTGCCTCGGCGCCATCACCCACTGCAGGCCGCCGCGCACGGTGAACCACGACAGCCGCGTGCTCGTACCTACTGCCAGCGCGTCCGCCTGGCGCAGGTACCAGACGGTCCACTGCGCGCCTCCGCTGAAGGCGAGCCGGTCGCTCAGCGGGAACGTCGCATCCAGTCCCGCGCCGCCCATCGCGAGCTGCGTCTGCAGCACCAGCGACGTCAACGAAGCACCCGCGTAACCGCGCACCGCCACCGCGAGGTTCGGCGCGTCGATGAGCTGGTACTTCGCGCCGGCGTTCACGATCAGCGCCGTGGCAAGCAGGTACGAGTTCACCTGCAGCCGGTCGGTCACGCCGTAGGAGGACTCGCGGATGCCGAGCTTCCACTCGCCCCTCTTCAGCGTGTAGCCGGTGTGCTCGACGATGCGCTTCTCCGCGGTGACCTCCGCGCGCGCGACCGAAGGCAGCACCACGGCCAGCGAGAGGGCGAACGCGAAGGACAGGGGAAGCGAGGCGGTGCGGCGGGACATGCGGCGCGGCAACCTAGCATCCGGTCCGGCACTCGCACGCCCCAGATCCACAGTGGCCGTGCCCGCGCCCGATCGGTAAAAGCCCAGTGTGGACGCGCGCATAGCCGACTTCGCGGAGGTGCTCCGGCAGAACGGGCTCCGGGTGAGCACCGCCGAGGTACAGGACGCGGCGAGGGCCTCGGCGCTGGTGGGCTTTGCCGATCGCGACACCTTCCGGGCGGCTCTGCGGGGAACGATGGTGAAGCGCGCCTCCGACGAGGCGACCTTCCAGCGGGCGTTCGACTTCTACTTCTCCGGCGCGGCGCGGATCTTCGAAGGGCTGGACGCGTCGGTCGCGCGGCGGCTGAAGGAGGAGGGCTTCCTCGACGGCAAGGAACTGAAGGACGTGCTCGACACGCTGCAGGACGCGGTGAGCGGGATGTCGCCGCTGGCGCAGGCGGCGCTCGAAGGCGATCAGGGAAAGCTCGCGGGCCTCTTCCGTTCGGCGGTGCTGCAGCTCGACTTCCGGGGGCTGCAGACGCCGCTGCAGTCCGGGTTCTTCTCGCGGCGCCTGCTCAGTGCGGCGGGCGCGGAGGGCTTCGAGAGCGACCTCAAGCGGCTCGAGCGCACGCTGAAGGAGAAGGGCCTCTCCGCGCAGGGCCTCGAGATCGTCAGCCGCGAACTGGGCGCGGCGCTGCGGCAGATCGAAGCGGCCGCGCGCAAGGAGATCGAGCGGCAGGTGAAGGCCCGGCTCAAGCGCAACGCACCCGGCGCGGCGCTCTTCGATCGCGAGCTGCGGACGCTCTCGAAGGACGAGCTGGAGAAGACCGAGGCCGCGGTGCGACGGCTGGCGGAGAAGCTGAAGAGCCGGCTCGTGCGCCGTCAGAAGTCGCAGCGCCGGGGCCAGCTCAACGTGCGCCGCACATTGCGCCGGAACATGACCTGGGGCGGCGTGCCGATGGTCCCGTACTTCCGCCGCCGCCGGCCGCAGCGCCCCGAGGTCGTCATCCTCTGCGACGTCTCGGACTCGGTGCGCAACGTGTCGCGGATGATGTTGCTCTTCACCTGGACCCTGCAGTCGCTCTTCTTCCGGGTGCGCTCGTTCGTCTTCGTCAGCGACGTGGGCGAGGTGACCGAGCACTTCCGGTCGCTCGCGGTGGAGCAGGCGGTGGACGTGGCGGTGGCGGGGAAGGAGATCTCGCTGCACGCGAACTCGAACTACGGCCGCGCGCTGGCGATGTTCGCGAGGGACTACCTGCCGTCGCTCAACCGGCGCACCACCGTGCTGGTGATCGGCGATGGGCGGAACAACCACAACGCGCCGAACGCCTGGGCGCTCGACGAGGTGGCGCGCAAGGTGAAGCGCGTCATCTGGATCTGCCCCGAGGACAAGACCTCGTGGGGCTTCGGCGACAGCGAGATGGCCACCTACGCCAAGCACTGCAGCCAGGCGCTCGTGGTGAAGACGGTGAACGACCTGCTCGGCGTGGCGGACGAGCTGGCAGCGTCGTGATCTCCGTGTTAGCGACCCGCACATGAGCACCCGCGACAAGGATTTCTTCGGGTTTGGGACAGGGGAAGTCGCCGGCGAGTTCGGCCTCGGCACCGGTGGCGCCTCCGCGGTGCCCTCCGAGATCGCGGCGGCGGACGACCGGACCTTGCGGCTCGCGGCGCCGGGGGTGAACGCGGAGAAGGTGGAGGCGTTCCTCGCGTATCAGCGCGCGTTCGTGACGCGGACGGAGCTGTCGCTGGCGGACGGGCACCTCGCGGCGCTGCAGGCGAGCGGGCTCGATGGGAACGCGCAGGCGCAGTTGAACACGGTGGCGCAGGCCTTCTGCGGCAGGCGGATCACCTCGCGCAGGCTGCGTGAGCGGCTGCCCTCGCTGGAGGGAGAGGTCGCGGACAACGCGCGCAAGGAGCTCGCCCGCCTGGAGGATCTGACCGAGCTCTCCCGGCGCTACGGCGCGGACGCGATCGCCTGCCTGCAGGCCCGGGAAGAGGCGCTGATCGAGGCGCACCAGGCCGTCCTCCGCCGCGTCCGCGAGGCCTGAGCCCGAGGCCATTGCTTGCACCGCGGTGCCGGGTTCTGCATAAGACCCGGACCGTGAAGCGCTACTACATCCACACCTTCGGCTGTCAGATGAACGTGAACGACACCCTCCGCATGGGAGAGGTGCTCGGGCGGCTGTCGTACGGCCCCACGCCGACGCCGGACAACGCGGATCTGATCATCCTCAACACCTGCGCCATCCGGGAGAAGGCGGAGGAGAAGATGCTCTCCGCGCTCGGGCGCTACCGGCCGATCAAGGTTCAGCGCGGCACGCTGATCGGCGTGGGCGGGTGCGTGGCGCAGCAGGAGAAGCAGAAGCTCCTGAAGAAGGTCCCCTACGTGGACTTCGTCTTCGGCCCGGACAACATCGCGAAGCTGCCGGAGATCCTCGACGAGGTGACGAACCAGCGCGCGCGGGTGGTGGAGACCGCGTGGGTGGACTCGGAGGAGTACGTCTTCCCGCGCGCGGATCCGGAGACGGCGCGCGGCAAGGTCACCGAGTTCGTCACCGTGATGAAGGGCTGCGACAACGTCTGTGCCTTCTGCGTCGTGCCGCACACCCGCGGCCGCGAGGTCAGCCGTCCCTTCAGCGAGGTCCTCACCGAGTGCGCGGAGCTCGCGCGCGTCGGCGTTCGCGAGGTCACGCTCATCGGCCAGAACGTGAACTCCTACCGCGGCGGCATCTCCTTCGCGGATCTCCTGCTGCGCGTGTGCGAGGTCCCCGGGATCCTGCGCGTGCGCTTCACCACCTCGCACCCGCACGACCTCTCCGACGAGCTGGTCGAGGCCTTCCGCATCCAGCCGAAGATCGCGCCGCACTTCCACTTGCCGGTGCAGTGCGGCAGCGACGCGGTGCTCAAGCGGATGAAGCGCGACTACACGGTGGAGGCGTACCTCGAGCGGCTGGGCAAGCTGCGCGCGGCGCGTCCCGGCGTGGCGGTCACGACCGACATCATCGTGGGCTTCCCCGGCGAGACGGAGGAGGACTTCGAGGGCACCCTCAGGCTGACGGAGCAGGTCCGCTACGAGAACCAGTTCTCCTTCGTGTTCTCCCCGCGTCCGAAGACCGTCGCCGCGATCAAGGAGCCCGAGTGGGGAGAGATCCCGCACGAGACGAAGATCGCGCGCCTCGAGCGCCTGCAGAAGCTGCAGCGCGGCATCTGCGCCGAGTACATGAGCGCCACCGTGGGCACCGAGGTGGAGGTGCTCGTCGAGGGCCCGTCGCGCTTCGATCCGGGTCGCCGCTTCGGGCGCACGCCGGAGAACCGGGTGGTGAACTTCGACGGTGACGCGCCGGCCGGTTCGCTGGTGAAGGTGATGATCGAGAAGGCCAGCCCCAACGCGCTCTCCGGGAAGCTCGCGAGCGTGCTGCTGCCGCCGTCGATGCCCATTGCCGAGAGCGCGCCCGCCGCGGACGACGCGGTGTGCGCGGTGAACGCGGACGGCGGCGTGAAGCTGCAGGTCGTCGCCGCGCAGGCCTGAGCCCATCCCCCGTATGGAGCTGCGCCGGTTCGTTCTCTACATCCTGCCCGTCGTCGTCTACGCGGGTGTGATCTTCTTCCTCTCGTCGCAGCCCACGCTGCCGGCGCCGGGGATCAACCACTTCGACAAGGTCGCGCACTTCAGCGTGTACGCGGGCCTGGCGTTCCTCGCGGCGCGCGGCATGCGCGGCTACGGGCCGGAAGTCCGTTCGGCAGCGATCTTCGGCGCGGTGCTCGCGGCGCTCTACGGCGTGAGCGACGAGATCCACCAGAGCTTCGTGCCCGGCCGTAGCGCGGACGTGTGGGACGTGCTCGCGGACACCCTGGGTGGTGCCGCCGGCGCGTTCGTCTGGCTGCTCATCGCAAAGAGGCGGAAGAACCGATGACGATCAAGCGCTTCAAGGGAATGACGCCGCGCGTGCCGGACTCCTGCTTCATCGAGGAGAGCGCGCAGATCGTGGGAGACGTGGAGCTGGGGGAGGGCGCCTCGGTCTGGTTCAACACGGTGATCCGCGGAGACGTGAACCCGATCCGGATCGGCGCGCGGACGAACGTGCAGGACCTCACCATGATCCACGTGCTCAGCCGCAAGTTCGCCACCACCATCGGCGACGACGTGACGATCGGCCACCACGTGGTGCTGCACGGGTGCACGGTGGGAAGCCGCATCCTCATTGGCATGGGGGCGATCCTCATGGACGGCGTGGAGGTCGGTGACGACTGCATCATCGCCGCGGGTGCGCTGCTCACCCCGGGGACGAAGGTGCCGCCCGGATCGCTCGTCGTCGGCAGCCCCGCGCGCATCAAGCGGGCGATCACCGAGGAGGAGCGCGCGTTCCTCGTGCAGTCGGCGCAGAACTACCTCGGGTACGCGGCGGAGTACCGGAGCTCGCTCGAGGTCGTCACGCCGTAGCGCCGCTTGTGCTAAGTCCCCGCCTCATGGCGGCGGTTGACGTGCTCCGGGCGAGCCCACTGTTTCGCGGCTTCACCGACACCGGGCTGCAGATCATCGGGTCCATTGCCCAGGAGCGGCTCATTCCGCAGGGCTCGCCGCTCTTCGTCGAGAACATGGTCGCGGACGCGCTGCTGATCATCGGCAGCGGTCAGGTGCGGCTCTCCGCGCGGTCCCAGGCGGGCGAAGAGGTGGTGCTCGGCGAGGTCGGTCCGGGCGAGGCGCTGGGCTCGCTCTCGCTCATCAGCCAGGGGCAGCGCATGTGCACCGCCACTGCGGCGTCCCACGTGCTCGCGGTGGAGATCCGGCACTCGGACTTCCAGCGCCTGCTCGCGACGAAGCCGCAGGCGTGCGCCAAGCTGCTGATGAACGTGGTGGGCGACTTCGCTGCTCGCCTGCAGGACAACCGGGAGGGACTGCGCTCTCTCGTCGGCCGCAAGTAGCCGCTTTCGCTGTGGAACTGCCGTGCTACCGTCCGCAGCTGATGGCTTCCATTCGTTCGCTCCGCTCCGCCGCCGCCGCGCTCGCGCTGCTCTCCGCCCCCGCCGCCTACGCCAACGAGGCCGACTGGTTCACCAGCCTCTACACCGGTGAGGGCATGGAGCTGCGCGCCGACGAGCGCATCTTCGCGCTCTACTCACTCTTCAACGCCATGGGCTACGACGAGGCGCCGGTCGCCCGTCAGTTCCCGCTGCCGAAGCACCAGTTCCATCCGGTGCGCGCCGAGGTCCGCCAGAAGCTGATGACCGCGGATCCGGAGGTCCGCAAGCAGGCCAACGCGTTCTTCGATCAGAACCCGCGGCCGATGGATCGCTACGTCGCGTACGCGGTGCACTCCGCGCCGCCGCCGTTCAGCACCGGCGCGAAGGCGAAGGAGCTGCAGGACGTGAAGGGTCTCGAGAACCTCCTCAAGACGACCTACACGCAGTGGAACCTGCAGGACCTCATGGGCCAGGTGCAGGGCGAGTACCGCAAGGCGTTGAAGGCGTGGCTGCCGGTGGTGGACGCGCCGGTGAGCAAGGCGCGCAAGCTGCTGCGCGTGCCGGACGCCACGCAGTCGCTGCTGGTGATGAACCTGCTCGAGGCGGAGAACAAGATCGTCGGCGTGATGGGCGACGGCGAGGTCGTGCTCGTGGTCGGTCCCTCGCAGAAGCCGGACGTGCAGGCGCTGGTGACGGAGTACGCGCGGGTGATCGTGGAGCCGCAGGTGGGCAAGCGCGCGCAGAGCGGCTGGTCCGGTGGCGCGGCGCTCCTGCGCGAGGCCCAGCTCTCCGGCGCGACGGAGCAGACGGTCTCGGAGTACGCGACCGCGCTCTTCGCCCGCGCGGTGGCGCTGAAGGCGATGGACGCGCCGGACTCGGCGTACGACGCGCTGGCGCAGAAGGGCTACTACGGCGTGAAGGACATCGCCCAGCGCATGGATGGCGCGGGCGCGATCGACGGGTGGGCGCTCGACGCGCTGCGCACCGCCGAAAGCCGTCGTCCGGCGCGCAAGTAGGCGGCCTTCCGAGGCCTTTTCAGGCAGCCGAGATCGGCGGTTGAGGGCGGCGGGCGGAAGCGGTATCTGCCCACCGCATGCTGAATAGGGATCTCCGGCTTGCTCTGACGTTCGATGACGTGCTGCTCGTGCCCGCGGCGAGCGCCGTGGTGCCTCGCGAGGTGGATCTCTCCACCCGGCTCACGCGGAAGCTGCGGCTGAAGATCCCGCTGCTCTCGTCGGCCATGGACACGGTGACCGAAGCCCGGACCGCCATCGCCATGGCGCAGGAGGGCGGCATCGGCGTCATCCACAAGAACATGTCGCCGCAGCGCCAGGCCGCCGAGGTCGCGCGCGTGAAGAAGTACGAGAGCGGCATGGTGCAGGACCCGGTCACCTGCGATCCGGACGCGCCGCTCTCCCGCGCGCTGGAGCTCATGCGGCAGCACGGCATCAGCGGCATCCCGGTGACGCAGGGCAAGAAGCTCGTCGGCATCCTCACCAGCCGCGACGTGCGCTTCGAGACGAACCTCCACCAGAAGGTCTCCGCGGTGATGACCCGCGAAGTGGTCACCGGCGGCGAGGGCATCTCGCAGGCCGCGGCGCTCGAGCTCATGCACCGCCACCGCATCGAGAAGCTGCCGGTGGTCAACGCTGCCGGCGAGCTGCGCGGGCTGCTCACGGTGAAGGACATCGAGAAGATCCGCGCCTTCCCCAACGCGGCGAAGGACGGGCGCGGGCGCCTGCTGGTGGCGGCGGCGGTGGGCGTGGGCGCGGACACCGACGAGCGCGTGGACGCGCTGCTCAAGGCCGGGTGCGACGTGATCGTGGTGGACACCGCGCACGGTCACTCGCGCGGCGTGATCGAGGCGGTGGCGGGGGTGCGGAAGAACTTCCGCGACACGCCCTTCGAGCTCATCGCCGGCAACGTGGCCACCGCCGAGGGCACGCGCGCGCTGATCGAGGCGGGCGTGGACGCGGTGAAGGTGGGCATCGGCCCCGGCTCCATCTGCACCACCCGCGTGGTGGCGGGCGTGGGCGTGCCGCAGATCACCGCGGTGGATGACTGCGCGCGCGAGGCGGACCGGCACGACGTGCCGATCATCTCCGACGGCGGGATCAAGTACTCGGGCGACGTGGTGAAGGCGCTCGCGGCGGGCGCGTCCACGGTGATGATCGGCTCGCTCTTCGCGGGCACCGAAGAGGCGCCGGGCGACGTGATCCTCTACCAGGGCCGCTCCTACAAGAGCTACCGCGGCATGGGTTCGCTCGGCGCGATGAAGCAGGGCTCGAAGGACCGCTACTTCCAGGGCGAGGTCGAAGAGGACCTCAAGCTCGTGCCCGAAGGCATCGAGGGCCGCGTTCCCTACGCGGGCACCCTGGCCATGAACGTGTTCCAGATGGTAGGCGGCATCCGCAGCGGCATGGGCTACGTGGGCTGCAGCACCATCGAGGAGCTGCGCACGAAGGCCCAGTTCGTCCAGATCACCTCGGCCGGGCTCAAGGAGAGCCACGTGCACGACGTGATCGTCACGGAAGAGGCGCCGAACTACCGCCGCGATTAGCGGGCGCTACTTCCCGCGCCGGCCACCCTCGGCGGAGGGCGCCTCGATGCGCTTCTCCGCCGCGGCCACGCGCGAGAGCATGGTGTCCTTGTCGTCGGTGTCGAGCGCCTCGATGGCCTCGCGCAGCACGTCGAAGGAGAGGCGCGCGACGATCACGGTGCTGCCGCCCTTGAGCTCCTGGACCGTGGGCAGCTCCACCAGCTCGCGGACGTAGCGCTCGAACTCCACGCGCACGTCGGCGGTCTGCTGGATGCAGAGGTCGCGCGCGTCGGCGTACTTCTGGCTGCCCTCCTGGTACTGGAGATCCGGGTTGCGGATCATCGCCTCTTCGAAGGTCTTCGTGCGCTTCTTGAGGTCGCTGTAGAGCGCCATGTAGTCCTGCACGCGGTCCGTCTCGGGACGGTTCACGTCGCGCGCGCGGGCGAGCTGATCGGTGGCGTCGTTGCAGGAGATCTTCTCCAGCTCCAGAGCGCCGGCCGAGCGATCCAGCGGCTCCGACCTCGTCTCCCGGTCCAGTCGCTCGTCGCTGGAGATCTCCTTCACGCAGCCGGAGAGAAGGAGCATCCCCGTCGCAGCGGCGAGGGGCAGGGAAGCGCAGAGGCGGGGCATCAGAGTGGGCTCCGAAGTGGATTGCTTACCAGTGGACTTGTAGCGATAAGCGCCACGCGCCGTCAACGCGCGGAAGCCGCGCGGCACGGCCCGATCCCACCGATCCGGAGAGCACCGCTTGGACATCCACGCCGAGAAGATCCTCATCCTCGACTTCGGCAGCCAGTACACGCAGCTCATCGCGCGGCGCGTGCGTGAGCTCGGGGTGTACTGCGAGATCCACCGCCCGGATCTCCCGCTCGCCGACATCCAGAAGTTTGCGCCGCGCGGCATCATCCTCTCCGGCAGCCCCTGGTCGGTCGATGCGCCGGGTGCGCCGCGCTGCGATCCGGGCGTGTTCGACGCCGGCGTCCCGGTGCTCGGCATCTGCTACGGCCTGCAGCTGCTCTCGAGGCTCCTCGGCGGCCGCGTGGACAAGAGCGCCAAGCGCGAGTTCGGCCCGGCGGAGATCACCGTCGGCCAGGCCCGCGGTCCGCTCGCCGCGTTCAAGCCCGGCGACAAGGTGAAGGTGTGGATGAGCCACGGCGACCGCGTGGAGGCGGTGCCGCCCGGGTTCGTCAGCATCGCGACGAGCGATCACTCGCCCTTCGCCGCGACCGCGCACGAGTCGCGTCCCATCTTCGGCGTGCAGTTCCACCCCGAGGTCGTGCACACGCCGCAGGGCCGCGAGATGCTGCGCGCGTTCCTCTTCGAGACCTGTGGGCTTCAGGGCAACTGGTCGATGAAGAGCTTCGCGGAGGAGGCGATCGAGGCCATCCGCGCGAAGGTGGGAGAGGGCCGCGTGGTGTGCGGGCTCTCCGGCGGCGTGGACAGCAGCGTGGCCGCGGTGCTCATCCACAAGGCGATCGGCGACCGGCTGCAGTGCATCTTCGTGGACAACGGCGTCATCCGCACCGGCGAGCGCGCGCAGGTGGAGGAGCTCTTCCGCGGCCGCTTCCACATCCCGCTGATGGTGGTGGACGCGCAGGACCGGTTCCTCGCGAAGCTCGCGGGGGTGACCGACCCGGAGCAGAAGCGGAAGATCATCGGCCGGGAGTTCATCGCCGTCTTCGAAGAGGCCGCGAAGGACGTGCAGGACGCCGAGTTCCTCGCGCAGGGCACGCTCTATCCGGACGTCATCGAGAGCGTCTCCACCAAGGGCCCGTCCGCGACGATCAAGAGCCACCACAACGTGGGTGGCTTGCCGGACGTGATGAAGCTCAAGCTCGTGGAGCCCCTGCGCGAGCTGTTCAAGGACGAGGTCCGCGCGCTCGGCCGCGAGCTGGGGCTGCCGGAGGAGATGGTGGGCCGCCAGCCGTTCCCCGGGCCGGGCCTCGCCATCCGCGTGCTGGGTGAGGTGACGCGCGAGAAGCTCGAGCTCGTCCGCGCCGCCGACGTGATCGTCCAGGAGGAGATCCGCAACGCCGGGCTCTACAAGGAGCTGTGGCAGGCCTTCGCGGTGCTGCTGCCGGTGCAGAGCGTGGGCGTGATGGGCGACGAGCGGACCTACGAGTACACCGCCGTGCTGCGCGCGGTGACGAGCGTGGACGGCATGACCGCCGACTGGGCGCGGCTGCCGTACGAGGTGATGGAGCGCATCTCCTCGCGCGTGATCAACGAGGTCCGCGGCATCAACCGGATGGTCTACGACATCTCGTCGAAGCCACCGGCGACGATTGAGTGGGAGTAGGGGCCTTCTCGCCGGGCGGTGCGGTGCACAGGTTGCGCGCCGCCACGCATGGACAGCCCACTCGCCGAGTCGCACGCCCTCGCTGCGCCGCCGCCCCGGACCGTCGTCGAAGTCGTCTACCCGCCGCATCGAGGGCGCATCGGGCTGCGTGGAAGCCACGTGCCCCTGAGCTGGGAGAGCACGCTGCCGCCCACGCGGGTGAAGGGCGACCGCCACTTCTTCGAGCTCGAGCTTCCGCCGAACGTGGTGATGGAGCTGAAGCTCGTGCGCGACGAGCAGGACTGGGCGAAGGGCCGCAACTACACGGTGCACGCCGGTCACGAACTGCTCATCGAACCGTCCTTCGATCGCGAGACCACGCGCCTCGAGCCGCTCCGCACGCTGGACGCGCCGAGCGGTCCTTTGATGTTCGAGGTCCTCCTCCCGCCCACCTACGACGAGCAGGAGAACAAGCGGTACCCGGTGCTCTACGTGATGGACGGGCAGTCGCTGTGGAGCACCTCGCAGGATCCCTACGGCGTGTGGGGGCTGGAGGGCGTGCTCGACAACCTCTACGCGCTCAACGCGATCAGCGAGGCGATCGTCGTCGGCATCCACACCGCGGACCGCCGGCTGGAGCGCCTGAGCCCGGTGGCGGACGCAGGTCACGGAGGAGGGGAGGGGCCGGCGTTCCTCGAGGACCTGATCCGGACCCTCAAGCCGGAGATCGATGCGCGTTTTCGCACACAGCCTGTGCGTGAATGCACGGGGATCATGGGCTCGTCGATGGGCGGGCTGTTCGCCTTCTTCGCCGCCTGGTCGCGCCCGGACGTGTTCGGCAAGGCCGCGTGTCTCTCGTCGTCATTCTGGTGGGCGGATCGGTTCGCGGTGCGGCTGGCGGAGCTGGGCGACCTGCCGTCACCGCTGCCCGTGCTCTACGTGGACTCGGGCGCGTCGCTGAACCCGCACGAGAAGGACCTCAGCGTGCGCGACGGCTTTCGCCACACCACGGCGATGTTCCATGCCCTGACCTCGCGAGGCTTCACGCCCGGCGTGGACCTGCACCGGCTCGTCTTCGCCGGCCACCGCCACGACCCCGCGTCGTGGGCCGCGCGTGTCGCCATCCCGCTGCAGTTGCTCTTCCCGATTTAGGGGAAGGCATGCGCCGCTCGCCGGGACCTTCCGCGCGCCTGTGCCCGTCCACTTCGTGGCAGCCCCTCCGGAAACCGACGAGAAACTGACGGACGACGGCTGTGGCCCGCGGCTCTCTCAGAGTGAAGAGGGCCGGGTGCGCGCCTTGCACGGAGGGCCGCGCATGTTCGTTCGACCACTCTGCGTCATCGCCCTCCTGCTCCTTCCGATCGCTGCGGCGGCGGCCCCGCGCACGATCATCGCGAAGCCGATCCCGGCGGCGGAGAGGCTCTTCTCCAGGGAGCTGCCCGAGGCGCTCGATGGGCGTCTGGCCTTCGCCTACCGGATGGCGCGCAATGCGGCGTTCGATCCGGACGTGCCGCATCCGTTGCTCGGGAGGTCGGTGACAGAGCGTGGCCTCAGGGTGACGCTGCAGCTCCATCGCGACGTCCGTGAAGAGGACGCCCAGAGCTTCGCCGCGCAGGGCTGCGCGCTGGCGCGGTTGCCGGACGGGAAGCTGGCCAACGTCGGCGCGATCGTGGAGGCGGACTGCACCTGGGAGGCGCTGCACCCGGTGGCCCTGCGCGAGGAGGTGTCGAGGATCGCCCCCACCTTCGGCTTCCGGCCGCTGCCGCCGCAGTCGGTGCCGGCGTCCACCACCGCGAGGGACGTGGAGGCTGAGGCCATGCGCCGGAAGTTCGAGCCCATCGGACTCGGCCGTGGCGAGGGCGTGGTGGTGGCGGACGTGGACTCGGGCTTCGATCCCTTCCACCCGATGTTCTTCCGCGCGGACGGCGGGGCCTTCGCGTGGCTCGACGGCAACGGCAACGGCACCTTCGAGCCCCTCTACGACTCGGTGGACTTCGACGGCGACGGAGAAGCAGGCCCGACCGAACGGCTCGGCGTGCTCAAGGCGCCCATCCTCTGGTTCTACGGTCCGCAGCAGTCCTTCAACACGGGCTCGGAATTCGTGGCCGGCGTGGACTGGCTGTACCAGGACGAGAACCTCGACGGGGAGCGCAACTACGGCCCGAACCTCCCGTACGGCGACGCACGTCCGACCTTCGGCGAGCAGCTCTACGTCGCCGACGACGTGAACGGAAATGGGGTGCTCGATGTCGGCGAGAAGCTCATCCGGCTCCACACGCCCAAGGTGAAGGCGGCGCTGTACGTGACGCCGCAGGGGCAGGCGCGGGTGTACCGGCGCGGCGTGGATCTGGCGCGCTTCCCCACCGACGACGCGATGCACGGCACGATGGTGATGGGGAGCATCGCCGGCGGTGACCCGCGCTACATGCGGTACGCGGGGATCGCGCCGGACGCGGAGCTGCTGCTCGCGCAGGCGCACGGTGAGAACCTCGTCTCCTCGCTCGCGTGGGCGCAGGAGGAGGGCGCGCACATCGTCCTCTGGGAGATGGCCACCTGGTACATGGAGTTCCTCGACGGCGGCTCTGCGCTCGAGCGCGCGTGCGACACCGCGTCCGCGCAGGGCGTGATGCAGGTGGGCGCGGCGGGGAACCTCGGCGGCTCGCAGAAGCACCGGGTCCGCGCGCACGCGCCGCAGAGCACCGAGACCGTGCCGCTGGTCATCCCCGGCGGACAGACGCAGTACGTGCTCGGCAACTTCCTCTGGCGAGGCGCCGCCAACCAGCTCGCGATCCAGGTGCAGACGCCGTCGGGTCCGGTCACCCTCTCGGGCTCGAGCGGTCAGGCTCAGGTGGGCACCGACGTCCTTCAGTGGCAGCGGGCCGCCTCGCAGCGCGGCACCCAGATGCTCCTCTTCTATCTCGTCCCGCAGCAGGGCCCGCGGCTCGCCGGTCAGACGATGACCTTCAGCGTGACGAACAGCGGCCCCGAGGTGGAGGTGCACGGCTACGTCACCGACAGCTACTCCTCGTGGGGGATGGGGGTGCACTGGCCGCTGTCCACCGGCGCCACCGACAGCGGGACCTACGGCACGCCGGGAGTGGGCGACAGGACGCTGGCCATCGGCACGCAGTACCTCGACTTCGTTCCGCCCGGCGAGACGTCCGGCGCGCTCGCGTCGCACTCGGGGCAGGGGCCGCGGATTGACGGGATGGACTCGGTGGACTTCGTCGCGCCCGAGGACCACGTGACCTCGATCACCATGGACGGGTTCGCGCCCCATGGCGCGCTGATGGTGGGCGGCGGGACCTCCAATGCCTCGCCCGTCGCGGTGGGGGTGATGGCGGTGCTCAAGGGACTCAGTCCCCAGGCGACCCCGCAGGAACTCGGCGACGTGCTCCGCGACTTCGCGCAGACCGAGCCGCAGATGGGTCCCATCCCCAACGACCGCTGGGGTTGGGGAAAGGTCCGGCTCTTCCGCGCGCACCATGACGGCGTCGTGCCGCCGCAGAGCGAGCCTCCCTTCGCGGTGGGCACGGCCACGCGCAGGGGCGCCGAGCTCGTGCTGGATGCCTCGGCGAGCTCGGACCCGGAGGGCGAGCCGCTCCGCTACTTCTGGGACGCGGACTACGACGGCACCTTCGAGAGCGGTCCGGCGGATGCGCCCGTGCGCACGGTGGTGCTGCCGCTCGCTTCGGTCACCCATGCCCGGCTGCGCGTGACGGATCCGCACGGCTTCAGCACCACCGTGCTGGTGCCCCTCACCGACGGAGAGACGATGCCGCCCGACGGTGGCGTTTCGGCGCCGGACGGTGGCGGGGGACAGGGCAGTGGGCTGCACGAGCTGCCGGTGCACAAGCCGGAGCTGGGCGCGGACGCCTCGGGCTGCGGGGTGGCGGGCGGAGCGGGACGAGGAGGGATCGGAGGTGTCGCAGTGCTCGCGCTGCTGCTCGGTGCGGGGGCGATCGGTCGCCGCCGGACCGGACGCGAACGGCGCCCGTGAGCGCGGACTGCTACTTCGACACGAAGAAATCACCCGGCAGCTTGTAGGCCTGCTGTCCCAGGTGATCGACCGCGTACACCTCGATCTTGTGCGTCCCCGCGCCGAGCGCGGGCATCTGGAACGCGAAGCCGTGCGCCTTCCCCACCACGCCGTGCGCGCCGAGATCCTCGCGGGTGCGGTCGGCCTTCACCGAGCCCACGTACTTGCCGTTCACGTACACGTCCACGTGGATGGCCGCGCTGCCCACGTCCGCGTCCCACGCCCAGCCGTAGCCCCACGTCGCGTCGGCGAACTCGAACTGGCCCTGCGGCAGCCGGTTCTGCGTGGACTGGACCTTGATCGTCGCCGCCTGCGAGGTCGCGCCGAACTTCTGCCCGCCGCGGGTGACGAACCACTGGAAGGTGTACGAGCCCGCCTGCGCCGGCGCCTTCGCGTAGAAGGTGAAGGTCCGCGTCTGTCCCGGCGCCACGCTCGCGCCGAGCGCCAGATGGTTCCCGCCCCACGTCGAGTTCGGCGCCATCAGCGCGTAGTCCGCGCCCGCCGACCAGGTGGTGGTGCCGGTGTTGCGGAAGGTCACCTTCGCGAGGAACTGCTCGCCCGGCGTCAGCGTCTGCGGCAGCTCCTGCGACACGTACACGCTCCCGTCCTGCTGCGCGGGCGGCTGAGTCGGCTGCGTGGGCGTCGTCGCCGGAGGCTGCGTGCCGGTGGGCGAACCGAAGAGGCCGTGCAGCACCTTCGGCTGATCCTGGAAGTACGACCGTCCCCACACCCTCGCGTTCTGGAAGGTGAGCGTGCCGGACAGGAGCGTGGGGTACATGATCGCGCTCGTCGGCTCCACGTGCTCGAGCCCGAACGAGTGGCCCGCCTCGTGGCTGATGCAGGAGGCCACCTGGCGCAGGTCGTAGATGGACTCGCTGAAGACGAAGACGACGTCGTTGCGGTTCGCGTTGCCCGAGTCCAGCGGCGCAATGCCGACGGTGCTGTTGCTCTCGCCGATGAGCTGCGGCCGCCCGCCGATCACCACCATCGTGTAGTCGCCGGAGGTCGGGCGGGTGGTGGTGATCACCGCGTCCCAGTGCCGGTAGTCGTGGCGCACCCACTCGACGATCTGCGCGATCGCCTGCGCGCGGTTCACGTTGCCCAGCGTCCCGGTGTGGAAGGCGGGCACGTTTACCGTCCAGCCCTGCGGCAGGATCCACGAGGTGTTCTGCTTCGAGGACGACCCGCCGTAGCGCAGCTGCTGGCCCTCGAAGTTGAGGTAGATGACCGCGCGCCCCGACGACCCCAGCGCCTGCGCGAGCTGGAACTCCTCGGGCACCTCGCGGTAGTCGTCGTGCAGCTCCAGCGCCCCCGCGCCGTGCACCAGCTCGCCCTCGCCACAGGCCGCACCGAAGAGGCCGACCGAGGTGAAGAGCACCGCGAGAGCCAGACGCCGGAGAGCGGAGGGGAGGGCGGTCATGCCCCGCTGCCTCTGCAGCGGCCGGGCCACGGTCTAACCCCGCGTAACGATTGCGGAATCCGTCGGCTACGGCGGCGTCCACCGGAGCGGCACGGCTCCGTCGCTGGCGGCCGGGCATGTCAAAGGCCCTGACACACTCCCCGCCAACCCATCGAAACCGCTGGGGTTTCTCCGGATCGACCGGGCCTGCGTCAGGGCCTCGGGTGTTGCTGTCGTCTGTCCGGTCACCCCGCGGCGGGCTGTCCGGGAGGAGGACGGCGCCGCGGGGCGGACTGTCCGCTAGTTGGAGCGCTGGGCGCCCTTCTCGGTGCCGCTGCCAGAGGCCGGCCGGGCGGGGACCTTCAGCTCCTCGAGGATCCGCTTCGCGCCGTAGATCTTGTCCAGGGCCTCGGTGATCGACGCGCTGTGCACGCTGATCGCGCGGTTGAGGTTCGGGTCGAAGCCGTACTCACCGCCGAGCGAGTGGATGTTCCCGTCGAAGATGAGCCCGACGATCTCGCCCTTCTGGTTGATCGCCGGCGAGCCCGAGTTGCCGCCGATGATGTCGTTGTCGGAGACGAAGTTGTACGGCGTGGAGAGGTCGAGCTTCGCCTTGTTCTTCTCCCACGAGGGCGGCAACGCGAACGGGTCGTAGCCGGTGGCGCGATCCCAGGTGCCGCCCATCACGGTGATCGGCTCCACCTTCTTGCCGTTCTCGGGGTAGCCCTTCACCGCGCCGTAGGAGAGGCGCGCGCTGAAGGTGGCGTCCGGGTAGATGCTCGTGCCGTGGATCTCGAAGCGCGCCTTGGCGATGAGCTCTTCGTTCTTCTTGAACACGCTGTCGATCTCGTTCTCGAACTTCATCCGGATCCCGCGGGCGTCGGCGTCCATCGCGCGGACGAGCTCGATCATCGGATCCTTCGCCGCCTCGATCGCCTTCTGCCCGCCGTCGAAGAGCCGCTGCCGCACCTTCGGATCGCGCAGCTTCGACTGCGTCACCGCGCGCTTCGCCAGCTGCTCGGGCGACTCCTTGCCGAGCACGCGGCGCACGGTCGGGTGATCCACGCCGAGCACCTCGCGCATCTTCACCAGGTAGAAGGAGAGCAGGGCGGTCTCGAGCTCCGGGTACACCGGCGCCGGGCTGAACAGCCGCTGCTTCAGCGCCGGCAGGCGCGCATCCGAGTACTCGCGCAGGCGCTGCTCGTTCGGCTTCGGCAGCTCCTCGGTGGCGCGCAGCAGCGAGCGGGCGATCCAGAAGAGGTCCGACCCCGTGCCCGCCGACGACTCGAGCATCGTCAATTCGTGGCGCACGTCCTTCGCCTTCGCCACCGCGCCGGCCACGTTGTCCCACGCGGCGCCGTACTGCGCCTTCAGCTTGCCGTCCGCGTTCACGCGGTCACGCAGCGCGCGCTCCTCCTGCACCTTCTGCGCGAAGAACTGCCGGTCCACCAGCGCCTCGCGGCGGCCGCGCAGCGCCTTCAGCGAGTTCTCCACGCTGAACTTCACCGTGTGCGAGATCCGCGCGCTCTCCGCCGAGCGGTTGCCGAACTCGTTGAGCATCCCGCGCAGCTCGGCGAGGTAGAGCAGGCGCTCGGGGAGCTGCACGTCGCGCGCGTACTCGAGCTTGGCGATCGTATCGAGCCGCGAGGTGCGGCCCGGGTTGCCGGAGACGAACACCAGTTCGCCGTCCTTCGCGCCCTCGGCGGACCACTTGAAGTGCTGCGGCGTCTTCGCCGGCTGCCCGTCGCGGTAGACCCGGTAGAAGGTCGCGTCCATCACGTAGCGCGGGAACTCGAAGTTGTCCGGGTCGCCGCCGAAGAAGGCCGCCTGGTGCTCCGGCGCCCACACCAGCCGCACGTCCTGGAAGCGCTGATACTTGTGCAGCGCGAACTGGCCGCCCTGGTAGAGGCTCACCACGTCGCAGCGGATGTCCGGACCGGAGGAGGAACACTCCTTCTCGAGCTTCGCCAGCTCCGCCCGCTGCGCGAGCTGGTACTTCTCGCCCTCGAGGCCCTTCGTCGCGCCCTGCACGCGGTCGGTGACGTCGGTGATCGAGAGCAGCTGGTTCACCTCCACCGCCGGGCACTTGAGCTCGTCCTTCTGCGCCTGCGCGTAGAAGCCGTTCTTGATGAGGTCCCGCTTCGGCGAGGAGAGCTGGTCGATGCAGCCGCGCGCGCAGTGATGGTTCGTCATCACCAGGCCGGTCTCGCTGACGAAGCTCGCGCTGCAGCCGCCGGCGAGCCGCGCCGAGGCCATCTGCACGCTCTCCAGCCACTTCTGGTCGGGGTGGAAGCCGTACTTCTCCTTCACCTTCTGGGCGGGGAAGTTGTTGAACGTCCACATGCCCTCGTCCGCCAGCGCGGCCGGGGCGGCGAGCGCGAGGACGACGGAGATCATTCGCTTCATGCGTGGGAGCCCTTTCGTGGAGGGCCGCGGACTCTGCGGGCGCCTCCGGGAGGGGTCAAGGTCGAACCGCTGCCGGGCAGGCGGGCCGCCGCGGGCGAGCGGACGGACAGCCGTTGGCCTTCGTCCACCGCGCGTGCACCTTTGCGGTGAGATGCCGGCGCATGTCAGCACAGGCGTGAGGGGGTTGGACACGGTGCTGCGCGGCGGCTTTCTGCACGGCGGGCTCTACGTCGTCCATGGGCCGCCCGGCGCGGGGAAGACCGTCTTCGGCAACCAGTTCTGCTTCCACAGCGCCGCGGAGGGAAGGCGCGCGCTCTACGTCACCGTGCTGGCGGAGAACCACGCGCGGATGGTGGCGCACCTCGAGGGCCTCGCCTTCTTCCGGCCCGAGTGGGTCGGTGACAAGGTGCGCTACCTCAGCGGGCTGCAGGGGCTGAAGCACGGCGGGCTGCCGCTGCTGCTCAAGACCATGGGCGACGAGATCCGCAGGCAGCGGGCGAGCGCACTGGTGATCGATGGGCTCGGCTGCCATGGAAACGAAGCGCAGGTGCGCGAGTTCCTCCAGGGCCTCTCCGCGCAGACCCTCCTGGCAGGCTGCACCACGGTGATGCTGGAGGTGACGGACCCCGAGGGAACGCGCCCGGAGCAGGCGCTCGCGGACGGGCTCATCACGCTGGAGAACGAGCTCATCGGGCTCAAGGCGATCCGCAGCCTCGAGGTGTCGAAGTTCCGGGGCGGCAGCCAGATCACCGGCAAGCACTGCTTCGACATCACCTCGGACGGGTTCGAGGTCTACCCGCGCACCGAGGCGCTCTATTCGCAGCAGCCGACGAAGGACACCGACCCGTCCGACCGGCTCGCGTTCGGGATCCCGTCGTTCGATCAGATGATGTGCGGCGGGCTGGTGCGGCACTCGTCCACGCTGCTGCTGGGATCGCCGGGCAGCGGCAAGACCGTGCTGGGGCTGCACTTCCTCGCCGAGGGCGCGCGGCGCGGCGAGCACGGGCTCTATTTCGGATTCGCGGAGACGCAGGCGCAGCTGCGCGAAAAGGGGCGCGTGCTCGGCGTGCCGGTGGCGGAACTCGAGGCGCAGGGCGGGATCACGCTGGAGGTTCACGTGCCGGTGGAGAGCCTGCCGGACGCGCTCGTGCAGCAGCTGGTGGAGACGTGCGAGAAGAAGGGCGTGCGCAGGCTGTTCATCGACGGGCTCGAGCCGCTGGCGCGCGAGGCCATCGATCCGGAGCGGAACGCGCGGTTCATCACCGCGTTGCTCAACCAGCTGCGGTCGCTGGGGGTGACGACGATCGCGACCCAGCAGACGAATGCGCTGGTGGGCCCGGAGCTGCACGCGCCGCTGAAGAGCGCCGAGGCGATCGTCGAGAACATCATCCTGCTGCGGTTCGTGGAGCTGAGGTCCCAGATCCGCAAGGCGCTGTCGGTCCTGAAGATGCGTGAGAGCGGCAACGACTCGCGGCTGCGCGAGCTGCTGATCGAGCCGGGCAGCGTCCGCGTCGGCGGGCCGTTCGAGCAGTCCCACGCGCTGCTGACCGGCCTGGCGCGGCCGCTGGGCACGGGGCCCTTGAGCAAGCTGCGTCGCGCGGCCAAGAAGGGCCGCACGCCATGAAGCGGGTGCTGGTGGTGGACGACGAGCTCGCGATCGGCGAGGCCATCCGCGACGTGCTGGAAGCCGAAGACTACGAGGTCGAACTCGCGCTCAACGGACGCGATGCGCTGGTCTGCATCCGGCGCGCGCGACCTCACGCGGTGCTGCTCGATGTGATGATGCCGGTGATGGACGGCCACGCGGTGCTCGCGGAGCTCGATGGGGACGAGGCGCTGCGCGATCTGCCGGTGGCGGTGATGAGCGCCGGCCACAACGTGCGCGATCGGCTCGGACCGGACAGGCCGTTTCTGCCGAAGCCGTTCGAGCTCGACGCGCTGCTGGAGATGGTCGCCGAGCTCGTGCGCCGCGGCGGCGGCTGAAGGCCGCAGCTGAAGCGGAACGGAGGGCGGAGGACGGCCCGAAGCCCCTGAAAAAGCCCGGGTCGAAAGTTGACATAACGTGCCTTATTTGAAGTTGTGAATGGGTGGTTTCAGAGGGGCGAGGTCGCCTCCGTCAGGCCTTCTTTCCGGGTCGCGGGCTTCATCAGGCTTCATTGGGCTTCGGTGGCTTCGGCCGGCGCCTTGCGCTTGGTCGATCCGGCTCGCGCCTCTAGGTTCGGCGCCCATGACCCGGCTCACCGCGACCGCCGCGATCGAACTCGACGACCCATCCCACAACCGCGGCCCCATCGTTCGCTCGGCGCCCGCCCGGACCTCCGCGGTCATCGCGGCACTGGCCTCCGCGCTGCTCTTCGTCGCGCCCGGTTGCCGCAAGGATTCGTCGGCGCCCGATGCCGGCGCCGCCACCGCGGAGCCCGCCGCGCCTCAGGTCCCGGACACGCTGCAGCTGACGCTGACCATCGATTCGCCGGAGCTCGGCGCGGTGCTGGTCGCGTTCGACGAGGACGCCACCCCCGAGGTCCCGCCCGCCCAGGCGCTGCGCGTTCGCACGAACATGGTGCTGACGAACTACCGGGTGCGGCTGCTCGACGAGGCCGACCGCGTGGTCCCGTCCGACGATCAGGTCCGCGCCGAGCCGGACGGCCTGCTCTACGAGATCGCGCTGCTCGAGCCGTTGAAGACCGGCTTCGCCTACGCGCTGGTCGTCGATCCGCAGACCGGCCCCGAGCTCCGCGATGCGCTCGGCCGCAGCCATCCGGAACAGCGGCTCGAGTTCAAGGTCGCCGGCGAACGCGAAAAGCCGCTCCCGCCTGAGCCGAAGAAGACTTCAAGAAAGCGCGGGCGCTGATGGTTACCATCCGGCGCACGCCAGGTCGCAAGCCTGTCCGTTCCGCCTGGGCGGTCCAGGGCATCTTCCGGCTCCGTTTCACATTCACCGGACGCAGGCGCGGCCGCGGGCAGCAGACCCTCTACGAGGCCCGCGTCCTGCTCGTCGACGCAGCCACCGAGGCCTCCGCGCGTCGTGAAGCTCACCGCCACTTCGCGCGTGATGTATTCGTCGCCGAGTGGCCTGCGCCGGACGTTCGCCGGCACGAGCAGTCGTACCTCGGGATCGCGCGGACCCTGCAGCTCGGGCAGGAACTCGAGGCGAACGAGGTCTGGTGGGAGCTGCGCGATAACCGTCCGCGGATCGAACCGCCTCCAGCAAACGCGGCAGGCCGTCGAACGGCGGCTTCCGAAACGCGTTCACGGTCGACCGCGCGCACACACAGGACGTCAAAGAAGGACTAACGGGTGCTGACGCCTCAGCCTGCCACGCGCTGATCCCAGCGGACGCGCTCCAGCACTTCCGGATCCGCATCCACCGGCGCGATGGCAAGCACCGCCTTCGACACGTCGTACAGGACGTCTCCGCGCTCGAAGATCGGGCCCTTTTCGTCGTCGAAGCTCAGGCCCTCGCACGCGAGGTTCCAGGCCCGGTCCATCAGCGTGCGCAGGTTGAAGGCGTCGTAGAGGTTGTATTCGACGAGGAACCGCAGCGCCGCCACGTCCCCGTGCTCGCGGAACGCGCGCCACAGGAGCACCGCGTCCATCCCGTTCACGCCGCGCAGATGCGGCGGCCTCGGCAGCCCGAACGCGTCCTCCAGCGCCTTGAGGCCGCACGCCCTGCCGAGCCTCTGGAAGATGAACCGCAGGTCCAGGTGCACCGCCGGCGCGCGGAGCTCCGGGAAGTGCCCCTGCAGCACCGGCACGTCGAAACACGAGCCGTTGAACGTGACCCACAGCCGCCGCCGCATCAGCGCCGCGGGCAGCGCGTCCATGTTCCGGCCTTCGATGAACACGTGCAGCCCGTCGCTGTCGAACAGCGACACCACCGTGGGCCGCATCTGCTCGCGTCCGTCCGTCTCGATGTCGAAGAAGACGCACTCGTCGGCGAACTCTCGGTAGAGCCGCCAGTGCTCACGCGGCGGGAACATCGCGCCCAGCGCCGCCAGATCCCTTGCCGCGAGCGCCTCCCGAGCGGCCCCTATCCGCTCCCGCGCCTCGTCGTCCGCCTTGCGCGAGATGGCGACGCCTTCGCCTGGGCCCGGGAACTCGCTCCAGTCCGTGTACCCGCGCGCCCAGAGATCCTTCTCGCGCCAGGGGCCCACGTTCGGGATGTGCTGGAACGTCCGCTCGATCATCGCGGCTGAGGATACAGAACGCGCGTTCAGGCTGCTACAGGTCGGGCAGGTCGCCGAGGAAGGGGATGTCCGCCTCGCAAAACGGCATCCCGATCATCTCCGCCTTCGTGGCCCACCTGAGCGCGTTCGCGTTCAGCGGCTTCGGCTCACCGCTCCGGATCGTGCCCCGGTAGAGCACCAACTCCACCGTGAGGTCCGGATAGCGGTGCGCGGTGGAGAGCAGGAACGGGCCCACCTCCAGCTCGACCTCCAACTCCTCGCGGCACTCGCGCGCGAGCGCGGCTTCATCCGATTCGCCCGCCTCCACCTTGCCGCCGGGGAACTCCCACAGCAGCGCCCGGCTGCCGGTGGGAAGGCGCTGCTGGATGAGGAACCGACCGGGCCGGGCAGGGTCCGCGATCAGCGCCGCCACCACGCGAACGTGGCGGCCCTCGCTCAACCGTTCCTCCCGGTGAGCCGCAGCGCGTAGAGGTAGCCGAGGTTCGAGAGCACGTAGAGCCTGCCGCCTCGCGCGACCGGCGCCGCGGTGACGCCCTGCCCCGGATCCCAGCTCAGCCGGCGCAGCCCCGTCGCCGGATCGATGAACGCCAGCGCGTCGTTCACCGGCACGATCAACAGTCCCTCGGCGAAGACCGGCTTCTGGCCCGCCTTCTCGTCGAGCGGCACGCGCCACAACTGCCGGCCGTTGTCCGTCAGCCAGGCGAGCACCTCGCGGTCGCCCGCGGTGTAGAGCACGTCCCCGCGCCGCAGGAGCGAGGTCGTCCCGTTCGCCGGCACGTTCCAGAGCACGTTGCCGTTCTGCGAATCGAGCGCGTAGAGCCCGTTCTTGTACGAGGCCGCGAAGAGCCTGCCGCGATCGTCGGCGGAGGGCTCGGTGTCCACGTCGAGGAACTCGGTGCCGGTCGGCGACAGCGGCCGCTCCCAGCGCACCGCGCCCGTCTGCGGCTCGAGCGCCACGAGGAACCCGTCCGAGAACCCGGCGTACAACACGCCTTCGCTGACAGAAGGCTGCGCCACGCCCTGCACCGCGAACCCGTTCGGCGGATCGCGCCGGTGCTGCCAGGTCCACTGGCCGGTCCCGCGGTCGACCGCGAAGAGCGTGTTCGCCTGCGACTGCACGAAGACCCGGTCGCCCGCGACCACCGGCACCGACGCCAGCTCCTCGCCGGACGCGTAGGCCCAGACCTGCTCGCCGTTGCGCGCCCGCAGCGCGTAGAGCGTGCCGTCACCGCCGGGCACGTAGACGATGCCTTCGTGCACCGCGGCGCCAGCGACGAAGCGGCCCTGGGTCTGGAACTGCCACTCGACCTTGCCGTCCGGATTCACGCTGCGGACGAAGCCGTCACGCGTCAGCGCGATGATCCGCCCGGTGTCCGGATCCACCGCCGGCGCGGCGGCCTCGCGCGGGAAGGCCTCCCACAACTGGGGGCCCACCAGCTTCAGCTGCCACTCGATGCGGAAGGTGCTCTGCGGCGGCAGGTCCGGACCGCGCCTGTCGAACGGCTGCGTGGTCAACGGCACCGCGCGGCACCCCGGCCCGAGCAGCGCCGCACCCACCAGAAGCGCCGCCACCCGCGATCCCGCGAAGCTCCGCACAGTCCGCTCCTTCATCTCGTTGTCGCGCCGTCCGCCTGCAGGCGCGATTACTTCTGCCCCGCAGCACCCACGGTGCCGGACTCACCCGAACCACCGGCCGCCGGCGCCTTCGGGCTGGGGACCGCCACTCCCTGCGACGCGAGGAGGTTCAACCGCTCCTGCGCCTGACGCGCCGCCGCGCTGTTCGGGAACTGCTCGGGGATGGAGGCGAAGACCTTCGCCGCCTCGTCGCGCTTGTTCTGGAGGACAAGGATGCGGCCGCGGTGGAACTGGCCCATGCCCTGGAGGAACGGCTGCTCGAGCTTCGCCAGCTCGTCGAACGCGGCGAGCGCCCCGTCCAGATCGCCCTTCGCCTCGAGCGCGTAGCCCTTGCCCTCGAGCGCCGCCGCGCGGAGCTGGTTGTCCTTCGCCGCGTCCTTGATGAACTGGTCGAACGACTTCACCGCGTCGTCGTGCTTGCCCAGCCGGAGCTGCGCCTGCGCGAGCGGAAGCGCCGCCGTGGTCGCGCTCTTCGTGCCGCCGTGCTCGGCGCGGAACTTCGTCAGGCTCTCCACCACGGCCTCGTCCTTCGCCTGCTGCGAGGCGAACGGGGGCTGGGTCTCGTTCGGATCCTGGGCGGTCTCGCCCTGCGCCACGCGGCGTCCCACCGGCTCCATGGCCGCGCCGAGCGCCCGCTCCGCGCGCGCCTCCGACCGGTCGCTCAGCGCGTCCACGATCGCGGCGATGAGGCCGATGACCACCAGCGCCACCAGCCCGCCGACGAGGTACTTCTCCTTGCCCTCGAGCTTGCTCGTCGCCTCCATGCCTGCGCGCTGCAGGGCATCCGGCTCCTTCAGCTCCTTCTTCGTCATCTTCTCGGCCACGGAAAAGCGCTCCTCGGTGGGCTCGTTCGCCCCCGTCAGAAAGGCGGCGCACTCTAGGAATCGCGGCCGGACAGGTCAACGCCATTCCGGGTCATCTGGTACGGTCGCGCGCGTGTCTCGCCTCTTCCGACTCGCCGCTCCGTTCGCGTTGTCGTGGCCGCTGCTGCTCGCCACCGCTTCCGAGTCCCGCGCGCAGGTGCAGGTCCTCGCGGGCGCACGCGGCGGCGTGAGCATCCCGCAGGTGGCGGACCTCGGCGTGGGCCCCATGGCCGGCGTGGACGTCACCGTGCGCCTGGCGCGGCTCGTCGCGTTGGA
Source organism: Pseudomonadota bacterium (assembly GCA_023423535.1). GTDB lineage: Bacteria > Myxococcota > Myxococcia > Myxococcales > Myxococcaceae > JAFAFL01. The sequence continues at coordinate 91,314 of JAFAFL010000097.1, read as the reverse complement.
GGGAACGCTGGAGCAGTCGCTGCACGCGCGGCAGGTGGACGACGCGAAGCGCGATGCCTGGTTCACCGCGTGGACCTTCGGCGTGCAGTACCGACTGGATGTCGCGACGGTCGTTCCCTACGCGGTGCTCGGCGTGGAGGGCTGGCGCGAGAGCACCGCCCGCCGCGCGGTGCAGAACGGCTACGGCGCCGCGTTCGGTTTCGGGTTCATGGCCCCGCTCGGCGAGAGCCTCTACTGGGGCGCCGAGGCGCGCTACGGCATCGGCTCGGACGGCGAGTTCCCCACCCGCCAGTCGTATCTGGTGCGGCTGGGCTGGAAGAACGCGGCCTTCTAGTCCGGCTTGCGGCGGCGCTTGAGCGCCTTCTCCGGCCGCTTCCTCGCCTCGCGCTTCTTCTGGCCGGGGCGCTCGCGGAAGAGGAGCCGGATGGGCACGCGCAGATCGAACGCTTCGCGGATCTGGTTCACGAGGTAGCGCTTGTACGAGTCCGGCACCTCCTCCGGCATGTTGCAGTTGAGCACGAAGGTGGGCGGCTCGGTCGCGACCTGCGCCATGTAGTAGAGGCGCAGCGGACGGCCCCGAGCGATAGGCGCCGGATGCGAGTCCTGGATCTGCGTGAGCAGCTTGTTCAGCCGCGGCGTGGAGGCCTTGAAGCGCGAGTGGTCGTAGAGCAGCGTCGCCAGCTCCAGCACCTTGTCCACCCGCGCGCCCGTCTTCGCCGAGGCGAACACCACCGGCGCGTAGTGAGCGAAGCGGAAGCGCTCCTTCAGCCAGGTGCGGCCCTCCTCCTCGTCACCGGGCTTGCGCTCGACCTGATCCCACTTGTTCACCACGAGGATCAGCGGCCGGCCCTTCTCCTCGACGATGCCGGCGATCCGCTCGTCCTGATCGACGGCGGGCTCCATCGCGTCCACCAGCACCACCGCCACGTGCGAGCGCTCCACCGTCTTCAGCGCGGCGATGACGCTGAACTGCTCGAGCTTCTGCGCGATGTTCTTCTTGCGCCGGATGCCCGCGGTGTCGGTGAGGATGATCTCGCGATCCTTCCAGGTGATCCGCGAGTCGATGGGGTCCGTCGTCGTCCCCGCCACCGGGCTGGCGACGTGGCGCTCCTCCTTGAGCAGCGCGTTGATCAGCGTGCTCTTGCCCACGTTCGGCCGGCCGCAGATCGCCACGCGGAGGACCTCGGCGGGCTTCTCGCGGATCGGCGTCTCGCCCTCCTCGTCCACACCGTCGGGGAAGGCCTCGTCGACGCCCAGTTCGTCGTCCCCGTCGCCGCCGGCGGAGGACTTCATCGTGGGGTCGCCGAGGTACTTCGAGATCTCCTCCATCAGCCCTTCGACGCCGCGGCCATGCTCCGCGGAGAGCGTGATGGTGTGCTCGAAGCCGAGCTCGAAGAAGTCCGCGGCGGGCGTGCGCGCCTCGATCTTCTCCTCGTCGATCTTGTTCACCGCGACGAACACCGGCTTGCCGCTCTTGCGCAGGTACTTCGCCACCGCGTCGTCCGCGGCGGTGAGGCCGGCGCGTCCATCCACCACGAAGAGGATGACGTCGCACTCCTCGACCGCGAGCTGCGCCTGCTGCCGCACCTGCGAGAGCAGCGAGTCCTTCTCGTCCGGAAGGAACCCGCCGGTGTCGATGAGGGTGAACTCCCAGCCGCGGAACTGCGCCTCCGCGTAGTGGCGGTCCCGCGTGACGCCGGGGATGTCCTCCACCAGCGCGAGCCGCTTGCCCGCGAGCCGGTTGAACAGGGTGGACTTGCCCACGTTGGGCCGTCCGACGATCGCCAGAAGCTTGCGCACTTACTCGTACCCCAGTTTGCGCAGGCCTTCGCGCCGTTCGCTCCACCGCGGCTCCACCGCCACGCGAAGGTCCAGATAGATGTGCGTCCCGAGCAGCCGCTCGATCGCCTTGCGCGCGTCGGTGCCGATGGTCTTCAGCATCTGCCCGCGCTTGCCGATGAGGATGGCCTTCTGGCTGTCCCGCTCGACGTGGATTGTCGCCATGATCCGCACCAGCCCCGCCAGCCCGCCCGGCTTCGTGGGCGGGTGCTTCGGGTCCCGCTCGGTCTCGTCGAAGTGATCGACGACGACGGCGGCGCTGTAGGGGATCTCCTGCTGCGTGTGCCGGATGATCTGCTCGCGCACGTACTCCGCCACCAGCGTGCGCTCCGCCTGATCGGTGAGCACGTCCTCGTCGAAAAGCGGCGGACCCTCCGGCAGGTGCCCGAGCACCGTCTCGAAGAGGTGATCCACCCCGTCGCCCTCCTTCGCGCTGATCGGGATGATCTCCGCGAAGGGGAACTCGTGCCGGTACAGCTCGATCATCGGCAGCACGAACTGCACCGGGATCCGGTCGATCTTGTTGATGACGAGGAGGATCGGCTTCTTCTTCCCCTTCAGCCGCTCGAGGATCTCGCGGTTGAGCGGGTCCACCGTGGGCGTCTCGGTGGGCTTCTCCGGCGCGGTGATGAGGAAGAGGATGAGATCCACCTCCCCCGCCGCGCCGAGCGCCACCTCCACCATGTAGCGGTTGAGCTCGCCCTTCGCCTTGTGGATGCCGGGCGTGTCGATGAACGCCACCTGCCCCTCCGGCCTCGTGACCACGCCCATGATCCGGTTCCGCGTGGTCTGCGGCTTCGGAGACACGATCGCCAGCTTCTCCCCCGCCAGGTGGTTGAGGAGGGTGCTCTTCCCCACGTTGGGGCGACCGATGAGCGCAGCGAAGCCGCTGCGGTGTTTCTTCCGGGGTGCCACGGTGGAGGTGCTCGAGCTCGGGTGGGAGGCGTTCAGTGACGTCGCGGCGAGGGCCGTGACGCCTACGCGTTCTGCGAAATGGTGAGGCTGTTGATCACCACGTCCTGCCGCGGCCGGTCGTTGTGATCCTTCGGGATCTCGTTGGCGATCTTGTCCACGATCTCCTGGCCGGAGACGACCTCGCCGAAGATGGTGTGCCGGTTGTTCAGGTGCGGCGTGGGGACGACGGTGATGAAGAACTGCGAGCCGTTGGTGTTCGGACCGGCGTTCGCCATCGCGAGCAGGCCCTTCTTGTCGAACTTGCGGCCGCTCCCGAACTCGTCCTCGAACTTGTAGCCCGGGCCGCCGAAGCCCTTGCCGAGCGGATCGCCGCCCTGGACCATGAAGTTCGCGATGCAGCGGTGGAAGATGGTGCCGTCGTAGAGCGGCTTGCCGGAGTGCTTCTCGCCGGTGGCCGGGTGCGTCCAGTCCTTCTCGCCCGTGGCCAGGCCGACGAAGTTCTCCACCGTCTTCGGCGCGTCCTTCGCGAAGAGCTTCACCACGATCTTGCCGTGGCTGGTGTCGAACGTCGCGTACAGCTCATTGCCCGCGCGGGCCTCGTCCATCATCTTTCCCATGACTCTCCTCCCGGACCCGTGATGGCGCCCAAATGTGGTGCTGCTCCCTCTACTTCTTCGCCGCCGCCTGCGGCTCCTTGTCGGTGATCTGGATCGTCTGGATCACCACCGGCGTGGAAGGCTTGTTGCGCGGCCCGGTGGGGCTCTCGCTGATCTTCTTCACCACGTCGTAGCCGGAGATGACCTCGCCGAAGATCGTGTGGCGGTTGTTCAGGTGCGGCGTCATCGCAGTGGTGATGAAGAACTGCGAGCCGTTGGTGTTCGGCCCGCTGTTCGCCATCGCCAGCAGGCCGACCTTGTCGAAGGTGCGGCCGCTCTTGAACTCGTCCTCGAAGGTGTAGCCCGGACCGCCGAAGCCTTCACCCAGCGGATCGCCGCCCTGGATCATGAAGTTCGGGATCACGCGGTGGAAGACGACGCCGTCGTAGAGCGGCTTCTTGCTCTTCTCCTTCGTCACCGGGTGCGTCCACTCCTTCTCACCGGTCGCGAGACCCACGAAGTTCTCCACCGTCTTCGGCGCGTCCTTCGCGAAGAGCCGGACGACGATGTCGCCCTGGTTCGTCTTGATCGTCGCGAAGAGGTCGCCGCCCTCGCGCGCGCGCTTGGTCATGCTCGCGGACTCGGGGGCCTTCTTCTTCGGCTGCGAGGCCTTCGGGGCGGACTTCTCGGCCGGCTTCTCGGTCTGCGCGAACGCGAAGAGCGGCAGCGCGCACATCAGGACGACAGCGATGCGGTTCATCGGGGCTCCTCCTCTGCTTTCTCTTCCTGGGTCGCCGCGGGGGGCTGCGTGGGCGCGGGGGCCTCGGGGGCCTCCGCAGGGCCGGGCACCTTACCCTCATCCGGCGGTTTCGGTTCGAATCTCTCCAGCAGTTCCGCGGCGAGCCTCGCGGCGGCCTGCTCGGCCTCCTTCTTGTTCCGGCCGGACGCGCGCGAGCGGATGTGCTCGCCGACATGGACCTCGACCTCGAAGACCTTCTCGTGGTCCGGGCCGCGCTCGCCCACCAGTCGGTACCGCGGCGGCTGCTTCAGCTTCACCTGCGCGCGCTCCTGCAGGTGCGACTTCCAGTCCTGTCCGCTGCGCCCGTCGATGAGGCCGGCGAACGCGTCGTCGAACACCGCGTCCACCACCTGCAGCACCCGCTCCATCCCCAGGCCCAGATAGATGACGCCGAGCAGCGCCTCCAGCGCGTCCGCGAGCACCGAGCTCTTGTCGCGCCCGCCGGTCAGTTCCTCGCCGCGCCCGAGCATCAGCAGCTCGCCGAGCTTGAGGAACCTCGCCACCCGCGCGAGCGCGTCCTCGTTGACGAGCAAGGAGCGCAGCTTCGTCAGCTCGCCCTCGTGCGCCTGCGGAAAGCGCTGCATCAGCCGGTGGCAGATCGCCAGATCCACCACCGCGTCGCCGAGCAGCTCCAGCCGCTCGTTGTCCTGCGTGCCCGGGTTCTCGTGCGCCCACGTCTTGTGGGTCAGCGCGGTGATCGCCAGCGCGGGATCGGGGAACTTCAGCCCGAGCCGCTCCTCGAGCCGCTGCACGCGTTCTTCGGACGAGAGCTTCCCCGGCACAGCCTACGCCTCGAGCTGCTTCGCCAGCTCCGCTGCCAGCGCGTAGGGATCCGCCTGCCGCCCCGCGATGCGCGCGGAGACGTCGTCGAGCCCGCCCTCCGCCTTCGCCAGCCGATCGAGCGCGTTGCGCAGGAGCCGCTCGCGCAGGAGCGCCACGAACTGCATCTGCGCGCGAGCCCGCTCCTTCTCCCCCTTCTGACCGGTGCGCTCGAGGTGCGCGTGGTGCTTGTCGATCGCCTCCGCCAGCTCGGTGATCCCCGTGTCGCGCGCGGCGATGACCTTCTGGATGAGGGGCTCCCACTCCGTCGGCTCGGGCTTGGAGGCCGGCTTCTGTGTTGTGCCGTGTCCGCCGTGAGCCGGCAGCATTCGGTGCGCCCGGTCGTGATCGCCCGGATGCGCGCGCACCGCGTGACGCAGCTCGAGCATGGAGCGCAGCTCGCGCACCGTGCGGTCCGCGCCGTCGAGGTCCGACTTGTTCACCGCGAAGATGTCCGCGACCTCGAGGATGCCGGCCTTGATCGCCTGGATGTCGTCGCCCATCCCGGGGACGACGACGACGATCGTGGTGTGCGCCATCTGCGCGATGTCGATCTCGTCCTGCCCCACGCCCACCGTCTCCACGAGGATGACGTCGAGCCCCATCGCATCCATCACCCGGATGCAGTCGCCGGTCGCGCGCGAGAGCCCGCCGAGGTTCCCGCGCGTGGCGAGCGAGCGGATGAACACGCCCGTGTCGGTGGCGTGCTCCTGCATCCGGATCCGGTCGCCGAGGATCGCGCCGCCGGTGAAGGGGCTGGTGGGATCCACCGCGAGCACGCCCACCGTCTTGCCCCTCTTCCGGTAGTGCCCGATGAGCTTGTCCGTCAGCGTGGACTTGCCCGCGCCCGGCGAGCCGGTGAGGCCGATCACCCAGGCCCTCCCCGTCTTCGGGAAGAGCGCCTGCAGCTCTGCCGTGGCGGAGGGATCTCCGTCGTCGATGAGCCGCATCAGTCGCGACGCGGCGCGGATGTCCCCGGCGAGGACCCGCTTGGCCAATCCGGTGTTCGTCATCTCGGTGGGTTCTTCCAGTCCGCTCGGGTCAGCTCTTGAAGAGCTCGCGGGCGATGATGTTCCGCTGGATCTCGCTGGTGCCCTCGCCGATCTCGCAGAGCTTCGCGTCGCGCAGATACCGCTCGACCGGGAACTCGCGGGTGTAGCCGTAGCCGCCGTGGATCTGCACCGCGTTGGCGCAGCCGCGGGTGGCCGCCTCGGAGGCGAAGAGCTTCGCGACGGAGGCCTCGGTCGTGTAGGGCTTGCCGTTGTCCGCGAGCCACGCCGCGCGGTGCACGAGCAGCCGCGCCGCCTCGAGCTCCGTCTTCATGTTCGCCATCATGAAGCGCAGCGCCTGGAACTCGCCGATGGGCTGGCCGAATGCGGTGCGGTCCTTCGAGTACTGGATCGACTCCTCCAGCGCGCCGCGCAGCAGGCCGACGGAGAGCGCGCCGATGGTGATCCGGCCGCGATCGAGCACCTTCAGCGTGTCGATGAAGCCCTGGCCGATTTCGCCCACGCGGTTGGCGTCCGGGACCTCGACGTTCTCCATGATCAGCTCCGCCGTGTCGGAGGATCGCATGCCGAGCTTCCCGTGGATCGCGCGCTGCGAGAATCCCGGCATCCCCTTCTCGAGGATGAACGCGGTGATCCCGCGCTGCTTCTTCGCCGCGTCCGTCACCGCGAGCACCACGAACACGTCACCGACCGTGCCCTGGGTGATGAACATCTTCGCGCCGTTGAGGACCCAGTTGTCGCCCTTGCGGACCGCCGTGGTCTTCATGCCCGCAGCGTCGGAGCCGCTTCCCGGCTCGGTCAGGCCCCACGCGCCGAGGTACTCGCCGGTGGCGAGCTTCGGCAGGTACTTCTGCTTCTGCGCCTCGTTGCCGAACACGCGGATGTGGCTGGTGCCGAGGCCATTGTGCGAGGCGACCGTCAGGGCCAGCGAGCCGTCGTAGCGGGCGATCTCCTCCACCGCCACCGCCACCGCGAGCGCGTCCATCCCGGCGCCGCCGTACTCCTCGCTGACGAGGATCCCCATCACCCCCATCTGGCCGAGCTCTTTGACGACCTCCATGGGGAACTTCTCGTGGGCATCCCACTCACGGGCGAACGGCTTGACCCGCTTCTCGCAGAAGTCGTGGATGGCGGACTGAAGGGCGCGGTGGCTTTCGGGGAGCTCGATCTGCATGCAGGGGCGGGCATTAACACAGGCCTTCTGCCTGCGCAGCAGCGTTACAGGCGGATGACGCGGCGCTCCACGCAAGCTGGCGACCGGGCGTGTTCCTTCGGACTACCGGCCGCGCTCACGGATCGCTCGCGCGATGAGCTGTGCGTCCGCCTGGTCCTGCGGGCGCATCCCCTCCTTCGTCAGCAGGAGGCCCTCCAGGCTCAGCACCTTGATGGGGACATCATCCACAACGCGCTCCACCACGAACTGAGACAGCTGGTCCCACCCGCGGCCGCAGGCTGCGGGGAGCAGATCGACGGTGAACTCGTCGTTGATCCGGACCGCGTACGGCCCCTGCTTACCGGAAGCCTGCGCTCCCAAGTAGACGCGCGAGCAGCTTCACGTCCTGTCAGGTCGCGGGTACTCGGTCATTCGGTGCCGCCGCGCGCGACGTCGAGCATCGCGGCGACGGTCCACTTTTCCCGATCCCGGTTGGCGGCCTCATGGCTGTCGTACCGGAACACGCCCTTGGGAGCGCGCGTCCGGTACGCCGCCATCTTCGTCAACGCTGCCCGGCTGCTTGCCGAGGGCGGCTGTCCAGGAGGCGCCTGTCTGCGCTTTCCGACGACGCGCGCGATGAATGGGTCATCCGCCATGAGGGAAGAATAGCAACCGGCCCGGGTCGCGACATCGCCGCGAACGGCCGCTCCTCCCGCTAGACCGGATACACGCAGTGCTTCTTGCGCGTCGCGGCCGCCGGATTGATCCGGTTCACGTACATTGCGAACCGCTTCCGCAGCTCGTCGCGGAGGGACTCGCCGGGGACGATCTCGTCCACCACCAGCTCGGCGGCGAGCTTGTAGATGTCCACGTCCGCCCGGTAGTCGTCGCGGAGCTTCTGGACGTACTCGTTGCGCTCCCCTTCCGGCTTCTCGGCGATCTTGTTCGCGTACACCGCGTTGACCGCCGCCTCGGGGCCCATCACCGCGATCATCGCCTGCGGCAGCGCGAGCGTGCAGTCCGGATTGAAGCCCGGGCCGCTCATTGCGTAGAGGCCGGCGCCGTAGGCCTTGCGGACGACCACGCTGATCTTCGGGACCGTGGCCTCGGACACCGCGCTGATCATCTTCGCGCCGGCCCGGATGATGCCCGCGCGCTCGACCTTGGTGCCGATCATGAAGCCCGGCACGTCCGCCAGGTAGAGCAGCGGGATGTTGAAGGCATCGCACAGCCAGATGAAGCGCGCCGCCTTGTCCGCGCTGTCCACGAAGAGCACCCCGCCCTTGTACTTGGGCTGGTTCGCCACGATGCCCACCGGGTGCCCGTCGATCCGGCCGAAGCCGGTGATCAGCTCCTGCGCGAAGAGCTTCTTGATGTCGATCCACGAGCCCTCGTCCACGAGCTCGTTGATCAGCGCGTACATGTCGAAGGGCTTGTTCTGATCCGGCGGGATGATCTCCTCGATCCGCTTCCCGCTCTTCTTCGGCGCCTTCGGCTCCGAGCGCGGCGGGAGCTGGCGGTAGTTGGAGGGGAAATAGGAAATATAGTTCCGGGCGAAGGCGATGGCCTCGGGCTCGGTCTTCACCAGCACGTCGCCTACGCCGGACACGCTGCAGTGCATGCGCGCTCCGCCCATCTCCTCGAGCGTGACCTTCTCGCCGATCACCATCTCCGCCATGCGCGGCGAGCCGAGGTACATCGACGCGTTGCCCTCGACCATCACCACGATGTCGCAGAAGGCCGGGATGTACGCGCCGCCCGCCGCCGAAGGTCCGAAGAGCAGGCAGATCTGCGGGATCTCTCCCGACATCCCCACCTCGTTGTAGAAGATGCGGCCCGCGTGACGGCGACCGGGGAACATGTCCACCTGGTCCGTGATCCGCGCGCCCGCCGAGTCCACCAGGTAGAAGAGCGGGACCTGCAGCGCCTTCGCGTGCTCCTGGATGCGGAGGATCTTCTCCACCGTGCGCGCGCCCCACGACCCGGCCTTCACCGTCGAGTCGTTCGCCATCACCGCCACAGGCCGCCCGTCGATCCGGCCGAGCCCCGTCACCACGCCGTCCGAAGGGAGGTCCGCCGCGCCGTTGTTCGCGAGCTTGCCGTCTTCGACGAAGGAGTCCGCATCGAGCAGCATCGCGATGCGCTCGCGGGCGAAGAGCTTGCCCTGCTCCTTGTTCTTCTCGTGGTAACGCGCCGCGCCGCCCTGCTCCACCTGCCGGATCTTCCCGATGAGCTTTTCGTCGAAGGACATGGGGCGCGCACTTAGCAGATGCCCGCCCGCTCGGCCCAGCGGCGATCGCCCTTCGCACTGCGTCACAACGCTGTTCACCGTCGAGCCCGCCGCTTCCCTTCCCGCTGACCGTCCCTACCTTGGTCACTTGTTCGCGCACGCGCGCGTGGCCGTGCAGAGAACTTCTTGGGGAAGGGTCCGAGGGACCGGGGGACAGACATGACGCTGATGAAGACCGCGACGAAGCTCTACAAGAGCTACCTCTTCACCGTGGTGATGAAGGAGATGAAGAAGCTCGCCGAGGTGGACTACGGCAAGCAGGCGAAGCGGGCCCGGAAGATGTTGAAGAACATCGACTGGGACAAGAAGCGCATGCTCAACCGGGTCGGCCTCACCACCTACCGGCCCGGTCGCGCCACGCTCGGGACCAGTCTGCTGCTCATCGCCGGCGCGGGCATCGGCGCGCTTGCCGCCATGTCCCTCGCCCCCATGCGCGGCGAGGACTTCCGCCGGAACATCAAGTCGAAGGCCGGCGAGTTCATGCACAAGGGTGACCTCGGTCAGACCCAGGCGGCGGCGGAGGCGTAGCAGTCTGCCGCGGGGCGGCTACCGGCCCTGAAACTTCGGCGGCCGCTTCTCGGCGAAGGCGCGCAGGCCCTCGAGGCGATCCTCGGTGGCGAGGACGCGCTCGTACTTCTGCAGCTCCAGCTCCAGCGCGCGGTCGAGCTCGAGGGAATGGCCCTCGTCGATCGCGTGCTTCGCCGTGGCCACGGCAACCGGCGCGGCCTCCACGATGCTCTGCGCGAGGGCGAGAGCGGTCTGCACCAGCGCGCCCGGCCCTGCCTCGGCGACCTTGTTCACGAGCCCGAAGCGCAGAGCCTCCTCAGCGCCGATGCGGCGGCCGGTGAGGATGAGCTCCTTCGCACGCCCGGGGCCGATCAAACGCGACAGGCGCTGCGTGCCGCCGCCGCCGGGGATGATCCCGATCCGGACCTCCGTGAGCCCCAGCTCCGCATGCGGGGCGGCGACGCGCAGGTCGCAGGCCAACGAAAGCTCCGTCCCGCCGCCAAAGGCGCTCCCGTTGATCGCGGCGATGAACACGCAGTCCGACAGCTCCAGCGCCCGCAGCGTCCGACGCAGCGTGGTGAGGAAGGTCCGGACTTCCGGCTCGCTCATGCCCGAGCGCTCCTTCAGATCCGCGCCCGCGCAGAAGGCCTTGTCGCCCGCGCCGGTCAGCACGACCACCCGCGTCGTCCCGCCTTCGCTCACTCGGCGGACGTTGCCTGCCAGCTCGCTCAACATGGCGCGGCTGATCGCGTTGCGGCGCGCCTCGCCGTTGATGGTCCAGACTTCGACTGCGCCCCTCTGCTCGACGAGGATCTCGGTGCTCATGCGCGCGAGCAGATAGGCGGGCACGAAGGGGAAGGCAAGAAGCCGGGCTCTGCTACAGTCCGCGCCGCATGTTGCCTCCGCGTTGGCACCGCTGGGCGTGGCTCGCGCCCGCCGCTCTCCTCCTCCCGCTCGTCGCGCTGGCCCGCATCGGTGGCGGCGACAACTACGTCGCGGACAGCTCTTCGAGATCCAGCTCGAGCTCCGGCGACGGCGAGATCCCCATCGAGCTCATCTGGCTCGTGGTGCGGCTCACCATCGAGTACCCGCACATCATGTGCCCGCTGCTGACGATCGGCGGCGCCTGGTACTACTTCGTCAAGGTGCGCGGCGATCCGGGCAGGAAGACACAGCAGGCGTTCCAGCTCGCGGAAGGCCAGCGCAAGACGCAGGTCAACGCTTCGCAGCAGCAGGCGTGGGTCGCGCAGCTGCAGACGCAGGATCCCTCCTTCTCGCTCCCCAACCTCTACGCGCACGCGACGAAGACGTTCCTCCAGGCGCAGGAGGCGTGGGCGCACCGGAACCTCTCCGGCATCCGGCCGCTGCTCTCGGATGCGACGTTCCAGCGGCTCGTCTCGCAGCTCGAGCTGATGAATCGTCAGGGCGTCCGGCCGGCGTCCGCGGACATGCAGATCCTCGACGTCTCGCTCATCGGCCTCGAGCAGAGCGAGGGCTTCGACACCGTCCACCTCCGCTTCCACGCACAGGCGAGGGACACCGAAGTCGAGGCGACCACTTCCGACGAGGCGGCGCGCCAGAAGGCCAGCGGCGTGGCGCTGCAGCCGTTCATCGAGGTCTGGTCCTTCGTTCGACGCATCGGCGCGAAGACGAAGATCGGCCAGGACGTGTTCCAGGGGAAGTGTCCCAACTGCGGCGCGCCCTTCAACGGCGGGCACACGAACAACTGCGAGTTCTGCGGCGCGGTCGTCAACAGCGGCAACTACGACTGGACGCTCTCGCAGATCACCCAGGGCGTGGAGCACGTGGGCACGCATCACCGGCCGGCGGGGATGGCGCAGCTGCAGCAGCGGGATCCCGCCTTCTCGGTGGAGGTGCTCGAGGACCGCGCCTCGCTCATCTTCTGGAAGTGGATCAACGCGCACGGCCTCGCCGAGCCTCGTGAGCTGGCGAAGCTGGCCTCGCCGGCGTTCGTCGCTCGCGTTGGGCAGGAGCTGCAGGCGCTGCGGGCTCAGAATCGCGAGAAGCACTACCTGCGCTGTGCCGTCGGCGGCGTGCGCGTGCTGGAACTGCGCGAGCGCGAGGACGGCATCGACGAAGCCCACGTGGAGTTCCGTTGGAGCGCCCAGGTCGAGACGGTGAACAAGGGCGAGGCGCCGCCGAAGAGGCCGCCGGTGCACCTGCGCTGGATGTTCGTCCTCTCGCGCGCCGCGGGCGCGACCTCCAACCCGAAGAACGGCATGGCGACCTCGCGCTGCCCCAACTGCAACGCGCCGCTCACCGACACGCTGACGAGCACCTGTGACTACTGCTCGGCGGATCTTTCGCAGGGCGGCGGTGATTGGGTGCTCGAGGACGCGCGCACCTTCGAGAGCTGGCGGGCCGCCTCGGCACGCCGCGCGCAAAACGTCACTCACGGAGCAACCGCAGCTGCAGCGACGGTAGAGGTCCGCGCGGATCGGCTGCTCGATCTCGCGGAGCGCAAGCGGCTGCTCGCGATGATGGCGGCGATGGCGTCGGCGGACGGGCGCATCGAAGAGCGGGAACGGAAGCTCCTGCGCATGTGCGCGCAGCGCTGGAACGTGCCGTGGGCGGAGGTCGAGGAGTGGCTGCGGCGCGGCGCGGCGGGCTTCGGAGAGCTCGTGCAGCCGGGCACTCCCGAGGCGGAGGCGTTCCTCGAGGCGCTGGTGGACATGGCGCTGGTGGACCGTTACGTGGACAAGAAGGAGCGGCAGTTGCTCGAGGCTGCGGCGCACCATCTCGGCGTCGCGCACCGGCTGACGGATCTGCTCGTGAATCCCAACTCGAAGGCGAAGGCGAAGGAGAGCTGACGTGAGGACGAAGTATCCAGCGATCGAGCCCTACCGCACCGGCATGTTGCCGGTGACCGGCGGCCACACGCTCTATTGGGAGGAGTCGGGCAATCCGGAGGGCAAGCCCGTGCTCTTCGTGCACGGCGGACCCGGCGGCGGCACCGATCCGAAGCAGCGCCGCTTCTTCGACCCGCAGAGCTACCGCATCGTCCTCTTCGATCAGCGCGGCTGCGGCAAGAGCACGCCGCATGCGTCGCTGAACGAGAACACCACCTGGGATCTCGTCGCCGACATCGAGCGGCTGCGCACGCACCTCGGCATCGAGCAGTGGCTCCTCTTCGGCGGTTCGTGGGGAAGCACGCTCGCGCTGGCGTACGCGCAGACGCACCCGGACCGCGTCACCGGGCTCGTGCTGCGCGGGATCTTCCTCCTGCGGAAGTGGGAGATCGACTGGTTCTACCAGGAGGGCGCGAGCCGGATGTTCCCCGACGCGTGGGAGAGCTACCTCGCGCCCATTCCTCCCGAGGAGCGCGCCGATCTCCTGCACGCGTATCACCGCCGCCTCACCGGCGACGACGCAGCGGTCCGCCAGGCCTGCGCGAAGGCGTGGAGCGTGTGGGAGGGCCGCACGAGCACGCTGCTGCACAACGAAGAGCTGGTGGCGAAGACCGGGGGCGACGAGTTCGCGCTCGCGTTCGCGCGCATCGAGTGCCACTACTTCGTCAACGGCGCGTTCTTCCCCCACGACGGCGCGCTGCTCGACGGCGTGAAGCGGATAAGCCACCTCCCCTGCGTGATCGTGCAGGGCCGCTACGACGTGGTCTGCCCGCCGCAGAGCGCGTGGGAGCTGCACAAGGCGTGGCCCTCGTCGAAGCTGGTGATCGTGCCGGACGCAGGACATTCAGCGGACGAGCCGGGCATCACCGCGGCGCTGGTGGAAGCGACCGACGCCTTCCGGCGTTAGACACCGGCCATGCGTGCGGTCGTCTATGGACACAGTGAACCGGTGACGCTCGGCGTGCTGCGCGGCGCGCTGGAGCGTGGCGGCTTCGAGATCACCGAACGTTTCCGCGAGGTGCGGCCGGGCGATGCGGAAGCGGAGCTGATCGTCGTGCTCGGCGGATTCATGGGCATGTACGAGCTCGACGCGCATCCGTACCTGCGCGAGGAGCTCTCGCTGGTCGAAGAGCGGCTCTCGCGAGACCGGCCGGTGCTCGGTGTGTGTCTGGGTGCGCAGATGATGGCGAGGGCCGCGGGCTCGCACGTGGGGCCGGATCCGAAGGGGATGTTCGTCGGCGCCGAGCGCGTGACGCTGAAGGACGGACGCACGCTCGACATCGCGGCGTGGCACGGCGACCGGTTCGAGCCGATCCCGCACGCGGAGTCGCTCGCATCGTCGGTGAGGCACCCGCAGGAGATCTTCCGGCTCGGGCGCAGCGGGATCGGGATCCTCACGCACCCCGAGGCCTCCCCGGAGACGTTCGCGCAGTGGGTGCGCCAGTTCCCCCAGTCTGTGCAGCGCGCGGGTCGAAGCGAAGAGGAGCTCCTGCGCGAGGACCTGCCCCGGCTTCACGCCGCCCACCCGAAGACGATCGCGTACCTCGACGAGCTCGTCGCCTACCTGCGCTCGTTCCAGTCGGCCTCCGCGTTGGCGTAGATCGCGAGCCTCGGCGCGGGTTCTTCCGGTGCGCGGCGGGCGAGCGCTCGGAACTCGTGGGGATCGTGCGAGCAGCAGATCTCCACGTCGTAGCTCCATTCGCGGCGCAGCTTGCGCAGGCGGTCCTGGTTCCACAGCCGCGCCTTGCGGTCCTTCTCCATCAGGGCCTGGTACGCGCTGAGCCCCGGCGTGCACCAGGGGTTCTCCACGTCCATCTCGCGCCAGTAGAAGTACGCGTCGCCGGCGTTGAGCAGCCACTTCCCGTTCGAGTGCAGGGCGATGCCCGAGTGTCCGAACGTGTGTCCCACCAGCGGGACCATGAGGATCTCCGGAGGCAGCCCCTCGAGCTCTCGCACGCAGTCGAAGCCGAACCAGGGCTCCCCCTCGCCGCTCTCGTACACGTGCCAGTTCGCCTGCGTCCCCCACTGCTGCGGCCGGAAGCGCTGACGGTCGAGCCACGTCTTCTGCTCCACCGCGTAGTCGCGCTCGGTGCGCAGCATGTGGACCTTCGCCCACGGGAAGTCGTCGAGGCCTCCCGCGTGATCGAAGTCGAGGTGCGTGAGCACGATGTCCCGCACGTCGCGCGCGTCGAAGCCCATGCGCTCGATCTGGCGGATCGCGGTCAGCTCCTCGCGGAACTCGGGCTTGAGCATCTCGAGGAAAAAGCGGCTCAGGCGCGTGCGCGGCTCGGCCACGTCGCGAAGTCCGAAGCCGGTATCGATCAAGACCAGCCCGGTCGGCGTCTCGGCCAGCAGGCAGGTGCAGGTGAGACGGCCCCGGAGGTGGTTCTTCGTCTCTCCGTCCATGAGCAGGCCACCCAGAGGACAGCTCGAGATGCAGTTGAGCGCGTGGATGCGCATGTCGGCTCCTTTCCGCTGCTCCTCTTCAGGTGGCCACGCGCGCAGGGTGAAGCAACGCAGTGTGGCGCTCGCACGCTCGCGGGCCTGCACGGCGCTTCACGCGGTGCCGCTTTCTCCGCGAACGCGCGACTGTTATTCCGGCTGGGTGCAGCCGCGCCGCCCTCCTCTCTCGTTGCTCCGCTTCGCGCTGTACGGCGCGCTGGTCCTGTGGGGCTTCGGCGCGCTGGCGCAGGCCGTGAGTGGCGCTTCGGGACGTGCGTCCGGCGACTACGAACCCGGCGTGCCGCGCAACGTCCCGGAGGTGCCGCAGTCGGGTCGCGTGACGCAGGTGCAGATCAGCGAGACGGTGGATCCGGGCCTCGCCGCCTTCGTGAAGCGCGTCCTCGAGGAGCACCGCGAGGGCGAGACGGTGGTGCTCGAGATCAACACGCTCGGCGGCAGGCTCGATGCGGCGCTGGTCATTCGCGACGCGCTGCTCGCCACGAAGGCACGGACCGTGTGCTTCGTGAAGCCGCGCGCGATCTCGGCGGGCGCGCTGATCTCCCTGGCCTGCGACGTGGTGGTGATGGCGCCGGGCGGGACGATGGGCGCGGCCACGCCGGTGCAGCTCTCCGCCTCCGGCGACATGAAGGCGGTGGACGCGAAGGTCGTCAGCTACATGCGCCAGGAGATGGCGACGACCGCGAAGATGCAGAAGCGCAACCCGCTCGTCGCCGAGGCGATGGTCGACCGCGAGGTGGAGATCCCCGGGCTCGACGACGCGGAGCACCTGCTGACGCTCGATACGGATCAGGCCGCGGAGTTCGGCATGGCCGACTTCAAGGCCGCCGACGACGCGGAAATGTGGAAGGCCCTCGGACGCGATCAGCCGCGCGTGGAGCGGGCGCGCCCCACCGGCCCCGAGGCGCTGGCGCGGTTCCTCTCCGATCCGACGGTGGCGATCATCCTCATGGTGCTCGGCATCGCCGGGATCGCGGTGGAGGTCTTCAACCCCATGCAGGGCACCGCGATGTTGTTCGGCCTGCTCTGCCTCGGGCTCTTCTTCGTCGGGCACAACATCGTCAACCTCGCGGGCTGGGTGGAGCTGGTGCTCGTCGGCCTCGGGGTCGTGTTCATCGCGCTGGAGTTCGCGTTCCCCGGTCACGTGTTCGGCGTCGTCGGGCTCAAGCTCGTGCTCATCGGACTGGTGCTCGCGCTGGTGAGCCTCGACCGCATGCCGCTCGACGTGGCGTGGAGCGCGGGCCTGTTGCCGAAAGCGCTGTCGAAGGTCTTCGGCGCGCTCTTCGCGGCGCTGGTCATGCTGGGGCTCGTCCTCAAATACGGTCCCCGCACGAGCTACGGACGCGGCCTGGTGCTGGAGACGGTGCTCGCCACGCCGGCGCCTGCGCAGAACGGGATCGGCCTCGAGGCGCTCGTCGATCAGGTGGGCGTCGCGCTGACGGACCTGCGGCCCATCGGCCGGATCGAGATCATGAACAAGCGCGTCGAGGCGCGTGTCGAGCGCGGCTTCGTGCAAGCAGGTGGGCGCGTCCGCGTACTGCGCGTGCAGGACAACCGGTGTGTCGTTCGCGAAGTGTCGGACGCCGCCGAGAACGAGAACGACAAGGAGAAGGCCTCCGCATGAGCTGGCTCTTGATCGTCGCGCTGGTGTTCGTGGTCGGGCTGCTGCTGCTCGCGGTGGAGGGCTTCGTGCTCCCCGGCTTCGGCGTCATCGGCGTGATGGGCGTTGCGGCGCTGGTCGCGGCGGTGGGGCTCGCGTGGTGGAAGCTCGGCGCGGCGGAAGGCGCGGGGGCGTTCGCGCTCGCGGTGGCCCTGGTCGCAGGCCTGCTCTGGTGGCTGCCGAGATCCGCGGCCGGGAAGGCGCTCGTGCTCACCGAGGTTCAATCCGGCACGGCGAGCCAGCGGGCGGACGTCGAGGAGGGCGCGGACGGGATCGCAGCCACGCCGCTCCGGCCTTCCGGGATTGTCCAGTTTGCCCATCGGGAACTGGATGTCGTAAGCGAAGGATTATTCGTGGACGCGGGCTCGCGCGTCCGGGTCACCCGCGTCGAGGGTTCGCGGGTCTTCGTCGAGCCGGTCAGCGACTATCAGGGAGGTTGAAGTGGCGGAGCTTTCGATTCTGGGTCTGGGCGTCATCGGTTTCATCGCGGTGGTCGTCGTCCTCTACATGGTGCCGCTGCGGCTCTGGATTGCCGCCAAGGCATCCGGCGCGGGCGTCTCCATGCTCTCGCTGATCGCGATGCGGCTCCGCCGCGTGCCGCCGGATCAGATCGTCAACGCGCAGATCTCGGCGGTGAAGGCCGGTCTGAAGGTCGGTGTGGACGTGATCGAGGCGCACTACCTCGCCGGCGGCCGCGTGGAGGACGTGGTGAAGGCGCTCATCTCCGCGGAGAAGGCGGGCATGAACCTCGACTTCTCGCGCGCCGCGGCGATCGATCTCGCCGGCCGCAACGTGCTCGAGGCGGTGGCGATGAGCGTGAACCCGCGCGTGATCGAGACCCCGAAGGTCTCCGCGGTGGCGAAGGACGGCATCCAGCTGCTCGCCATTGCCCGCGTGACGGTGCGCGCGAACATCGACCGGCTCGTCGGTGGCGCCGGCGAGGCCACCGTGCTCGCGCGCGTCGGCGAGGGCGTGGTCTCCACCATCGGCTCGGCCACCGACTACAAGCAGGTGCTCGAGAACCCGGACATGATCTCCAAGTCGGTGCTGAAGAAGGGCCTCGACGCGGGCACCGCCTTCGAGATCCTCTCGGTGGACATCGCGGACGTGGACGTCGGCGCGAACCTCGGGGCGAAGCTGCAGGCGGAGCAGGCCGAGGCCGACAAGCAGGTCGCGCAGGCGAAGGCCGAGTCCCGCCGCGCGCTCGCGGTGGCCGGTGAGCAGGAGATGCGGGCGAAGACCCAGGAGATGCGCGCGAAGCTCGTGGAGAGCGAGGCGCAGATCCCGATGGCCATTGCCGATGCGCTGCGCGTGGGCCAGCTGGGCGTGCTCGACTACTACAACATGAAGAACGTCATGGCCGACACGGACATGCGCTCGGGCATCGCGGGCAGCGTGGGCGGCGGCAAGACGAGCTCGGGCACCGAGGCCGCGTAGGTGGATCGGGACGACGATCGGAAGAAGCTGCCGCCGGCGCTCGCGTTCCTCGCGGATCGTGACGCGTTCGTGCGGCGCTTCGTCCTCGCGGAGGTCCTCGGGCCACCGCGCGCCAAACTCCCACCGAAGGGTCGGCACTCGACTTGGACCTCGAAGACCTCATCAAGCTCGTCGGCTTCATCGCGTGGATCGGCTGGTCGCTCTTCAGCCGATTCCTGAAGCCGAAGGAGAACGCGGAAGGGGCTGAACCGGCCCGGCCGAAGAAGCCGAAGCCGGCGCCTCGTCCCGTGGCGGCGAAGGCCCCAACCCCGATGCCCGCGGCGCGTTTCCCCGTCGGGGGTGCGGCGTCGGCCGGGCTGTCGCAGGCACAGTCGCGCCTGATCTCCGAGGTGGAGAAGATCGAGGCGGAGGCGAGCGCGCTGGGCGAGGCGAACCGTCACGCGGTCTCCACCCGGCGCTTCACCGAGCTGCTCA
Source organism: Pseudomonadota bacterium (assembly GCA_023423535.1). GTDB lineage: Bacteria > Myxococcota > Myxococcia > Myxococcales > Myxococcaceae > JAFAFL01. The sequence goes on along the minus strand of JAFAFL010000097.1, from coordinate 72,485 downwards.
CTGAGTGGCTTCCCGCGCGCGGTGCGGAGCTTCGAAGGGACATCGCAGCGGGCGGTGCGCACCTCACGCGCGAGCACATCGCCCGCTTCCAGTGGCTGTCGATGGTGAGGGCCGAGGTCGAGGAGCAGCTGCGGCAGCGCAAGGATCCCGCGCTGCTGCCGATGCTCGGAGATGCGGACGCGCTGGCGGAGGCCTGCTACCGGCCCATCGTGCAGTTCGCGGAGAGCGCGGACCTGCCGCTGGCGGCGGCGCATCCGGTGGTGCGCTTGTCGGAGGTGGACCTGTCGATCTGGACCGGCTTCGCGCCGACCTCCATCGCGCCGATCTTCCTGCCGCAGGACTTCTTCAACCGGCTCGCGTGGTGGCCGGCGGTGACGCACGAGATCGGTCACTCGTTCCTCGTGTCGGTGCAGGGCCTGCGCGACCGGCTGGGTGAGGAGCTGGAGCTGCCATCCGAAGAGGTGGGCGCGTTCCCGCTGACGCTCAGCGCGGACGGTGGGCTTTCGCAGAGCGAGCTGTGGCGCGTGCACGGCGTGTGGTTCGAAGAGCTCTTCTGCGACGTCTTCGGCACGCTCATGTGCGGGCCGGCGTACGGGCTGACCATGGTCGAGCTGTTCGCCGCGAAGGAGGATCCGCGCGAGGTGCTCGTCGTTCCGCCGGAGGGGCCGGGCGGACGTTACGGCGTGCATCCGCCGAGGCACCTGCGCGTGCACGTGGTGGCGTGGGTGCTCGAGATGGCTGGCTTCTCGCGCGACGCGAAGGCGCTGCTCTCCGCGTGGCACCAGAAGTGCGGGCTGCCGGAGGATGGGCCGGAGGGACAGACGGACACGCCGCTGCTCTTCTGGACGCACGCGGGTTACATCTACGTGCCCTGGGCCGCGGTTCGGCCCTACACGCAGCAGCTCGTGGAGAGCCTCTACCGAGGGCCCTTGCAGTCGCTGAAGGGACACGGGCTGCGCGACGTGCCCGGGCTCGACTACGGGCCGAACCTCCACTCGCAGGCCCAGCGCGCGAAGGCGCAGCTCCTCAACGGCCAGGTCCCCAGCGTGCGCGATGCGCGTGCGGTCATCTCCGGTGCGGTGCTCGCGTGGGTGGAGCGTCCGGAGTTGGAGCCGCAGCTCCTTCAGCGCGCGCGAGGAGCGATCGCCGCGGTCGGCACCTTCGAGCGCGCGCCGGATGTGTTCGATCGAAACGCGGGCGGGTTCGCTGAAGCCACGGTTGCAGTGAAGGGCGCGTCGAGGACGGGCGTGGTCGAGATCTCGCCGGACGCGGTCGCGGATGCGCTGCTGCTGCGGGAGATCCTCGAGCGCCCGAAGGCGATGCAGAGGGCGGCGCGACGGTGAGGGCGGGCCAGTTCCTGTCCCACCGTCATCCTTCAATCTCCACGTGACGCTTTGTTCTCCAGCGCGCAGCCCGGCATGATCCGGGGTCTATGCGCCTTGATGCAGGCCGCGTCACTCCCCTCTTCCTCGTCCTCACCGCGCTCGTCGCGACCTCCGCCTCCGCGCAGGAGCGGATCGGCTTCTCGCTGGAGCCCTGGCTCGAGCGCTCGCAGATGTCCGGTCGCCAGTCGATCGACAACGCGGTGTTCGACCAGACGTTCGACTACGGCTCGGCCGGGGTCAGCGCGTCGCTCTTCATGCTCTTCCACGCGAAGGAGCGGTTCCGCGCGGGGCCGGCGCTGCGCGTGTACGGCAACTACCGCGCGCTCGCGGACAGCGACTTCCACTTCGGCTTCCTCACCGAGGCGCTGTTCCTCGGCGAGTACGCGATCCCCTCCGTGGTCGAGAAGTTCGACGCGATCATCGGCTTCCGCGCGGGCGTGCCGGTGCTCTTCCCGGGCGGCGATCTGCGCGCGGAGATCGACAGGCTGCGCGCGGACGACGTGGACGTGTGGGCGGTGCCGCGGGTGGGCGCGCTGCTCGGCGGCACGGTGGGCACGCGGCGGCAGATGACGAAGAAGCTCGCCCTGCGAGCGGACCTCACCGGCCAGTACGAACAGCTCTGGCTCTTCGCCACCTCGCAGACGATCGACGACCTGCGCTTCCGCAAGTCCTGGCGCACGCACAGTGTGCGCATCGGCCTGCAGCTCGCGGTGGAGCTGGGACTCTAGCGTCCTGCTTCCCCACACGACCCTTCGCTAACCTCCCGGACTTCATGCGCTCTTCCGCATCGCCCCTCTCCCCTCTCCGCGGCGTGCTCCTCCACGCAGTGATCGCCGTGGCCGCGATCGCGCTCGGCGCCACCGGCTGCGCGAAGACGACGGACTACGATCCGAAGGACCCGTCGCTCGGGCCCGGCGCGATGGTCGGCAACGACGGGCCGATCACCGACGGCAACTTCAGCGGCGGTGACGACACGCTGCCCGCGCCTCGTGAAGTCCCTCCGCCCGACGACGCGCGCCCGCCCGACTGCGACGGCGAATGCGAAGCCTTCTGCCGCAGCGCAGGGCTGCAGAACCCGGTGAACAAGGGGCTTTGTCAGAGCCTGTGGGGCGTGGGGCTCGCGCACCGGCCGATCGATCAGGCCGAGGCCTGCCGCCGGCTGTTCATCGATCTGCTCGGCGAGGTCCCCTCCGCGGACGACATGGCGGTGATGTGCACCGGCGGCTGGGGCGCGACCGTGCGCCGGATGATCGCCGACGACCGCTTCGTGTTCGTGCAGCAGCGGCAGATGGCGGACGAGCTGCTCTACGCCAATGAGGTCGTGAGTCTGCAGAGCATCTGGGACATGGACGGGCTCACCGCGAAGCTCTACCGCGGCCACGTTCCCTGGGATCTCTTTGCCGCCGTCACCAGCGCGCACCCGGTGCTCACCCGCCGCCACGCGGACGCGCGCGACACGGTGGAGGCGCTCTACCGCCACTTCCTCGGGCGCCCGCCTTTCGAGAACGAGCGCGCGGACATGGCGCGGCTCTACGGCGTCTGGCACGACGGCTACTACGACCACCCGCAGCTCGGCGCGCGGCTGCCGGACGCGTATCTGCGCTACCCCTGCCTCACCGAAGAGGGCGAGGTCGATCCGGACCGCAAGGGCGAGTGCACGAGCGTGCTCTGGGGCTACGAGGAGCTGATCTTCGATCCGGACTTCCGCGCCATCGATGACGGCCGCGCCGGACTCATCATGTGGAGCGGCCTGATGAAGCCCTCCGAGTGGCAGCGCGCGCAGGTGCCGGGCCGGATCCTCGCGCGCGACCTCGCGTTCTGGGAGCACGCGGTGGATCGCGTGTTGCGTCAGTACCTCGGCTACGACCTCTCCGCGGTGGTGCCGGAGGTCCGGCAGGAGCTCGTGCGCTACCTGCTCGCGAACAAGGGCGACATCCGCTCGGTGCACTTCGCGGTGGCGACCTCCGCGGCCTATCTGCAGTCGCACGCGGGCGAAGGCAGCGCCGCGTACCGCTGGACCTGGGGCCCGCTGAAGCAAGTGGACGCCGAGGTGTGGATCGACTCGCTGGCGCGGCGGACGGGAACGGTGCCCGGTGGTTGCGATCACCGGCTCAGCCAGCCGGAGGCGATCCTGCGCTCGGGCTCGCTCTCCGCGTTCCGGACGCTGCAGCACACGCGCTGGCCGCTGACCGACGAGGGCCGGGTGGACACGCGCTACGCGGACGTCGCGCGCACGCTCGGCGGCTGTCCGGAGAACGTGGTCGGCGGTCGCTTCAAGGTGACGAGCATCCTCACCACCGCCACGCAGCTCGGCTTCGTCGAGGGCCTCTGCAACCCGGCGCAGGATCCGCAGCGCGCGACCGCCGCAGCCCAGGCCACGAGGCTGTTGCCGTCCGGCATCGATCCTCGTCGTGCGGTGGATCCCTCCGTGGCCGGCGAGATCGCCGCGTTCCAGTACCGGCAGCTCCTCGGGCACGTGCCCGTCGAAGATGAGCTCGCCCAGGCACGCGCCGCCGGCGAGACGTGCAGCCTCACCCGCTGCAGTGCCGAAGAGTTCGCGCGGCCCCTCTGCTTCGCGCTGCTCTCCAGCGCCGAGCTCCTCTTCTACTGATCACCGGTCAGCACCGCTCAGGTCAACGTCATGGACGACTCGTCGAAGAAGACCGGCTCCCTCTCCCGCCGCCGCCTGCTCCAGGGCGCGGGTGCCGCCGCCGCCGCGCTGGCGTTCCCGCACCTCTGGATTCCGAAGGCCGCGTACGCGCAGACCGCGGGACGCGGCGCGGTGAAGCACCTCATCTACATCCGGCTCGCGGGCGGCTTCCGCTTCAGCGCCGCGTTCAACGGCGACGTGGACGCGCAGTTCAACCCGTTCGGTCACTCGCGGCAGAAGGCGCAGGGCACCGAGTGGGGCGCGAGCGAATTGCTCGAGCGCGCTTCCTGGCTCGACGGTGAAGCCGGCCGTGCGCGCGCTGCGCTGGGCATGAAGCGGGTGACCGAAATCTCCAATGAGATCTGCGTGTTGCCGTGTGTCGATCACGAGCCCTTCTCCAACCGCGCGGACGGCAACCACGGCACCGGGCTCGAGCGCTACCTCACCGGCTACGTGGGCGGCAGCACCGCGTTCCTCACCTACCTCAACTGGGGCTTGCGAGACCGGCCGGTGGCTCAGGGCCAGTTGCGGCTGCCGGCGTTCTCGCTCGGTGACGCGGGCATGGCCACTGGCTCCGGCGTCTATGCCGCGTACCGACCGCCGGTGATCGAGGGCGCGGGCTTCGGCAGCTTCGGCTTCGACGCCGAGTCTTCGCTCCCCGCCTGGGCCACGCAGATCGCGCGCGGCCGTGACGAGCGGCTGCGTGCGCGCGTTCACCCGCAGCTGCGCGCGCCGATCGAGGCCTACCAGCAGAGCCGCGAGGACGCGGCCGCGTACGGGGAGATCTTCCGTTCCGAGCTGCTTCAGGTCGCGCGGCGCTCCACGCAGGAAGTGGACGGGATCTCCAACGCGCAGCTGCTCGAGCTCTTCGGCGACAACACCACGGGCCGCCGCGCGGCGCTGGCGCTCCGGCTCTTCCACTTCGGCTGCCCCGCCGTGTTCTTCAACGAGGGCGGCTACGACCTCCACAGCGGCGAGCAGGGCGCGCTGCCAGGCGCGATGGACAATCTGAACCGGCTCGTCAGCGGACTGCACGCGGCGCTGAAGCGGATGCGCCACCCCGAGGGCGGCACCTACTGGGACAAGACCCTCGTGGTGCTCGGCAGCGAGTTCGGGCGCTCCACCGGCGGGCAGCGCTTCAACAGCGCCGGCGGCAGCGACCACGGCAGCGACAACGCCACCCGCTGGATGTCGATGCCGTTCATGGGCGGGGTGAGCACCGCGGCCGGCAAGGGAGGCAAGACGCTGGGGAGCACACGGCGCAGCGACCTCAAGGCGGAGGGACAGGTGTACGCCTACCGCGCGGTCCTCAAGACCCTCATGGACCTGCTGGGCGCGGATCACGCCGGCGTGTTCCCGGCCGACGCGCCCTTCGGAGACCTCTTCGCATGACGACTCGCGCTCCCCTCTTCCGCGCCCTCCTCGCGCTGACCGCCGCCGCTTCGCTCTCCGCGTGCGGCGCCGACGGCACCGATCCGAAGCCGCCCGGGACGATCGCCTTCGAGCCGGATCGTCCGGAGCTTCCCGGCGGCGGCACCGCCACGCCCTACACCGGGAGCGACCCGCTGGTGCTCGAGGCGCAGTCGCGCTACCGCACCGGGCTCGACCTCCACCGCAAGCTCGTGCTGCGTTCGTGCGGCGGCGCCAACGGCGTGTGCCACAACCAGAAGGAGTACCCCGACCTCCACACCGCGGCCTCCTTCAGCAGCGCGGTGGACGCGCCCTGCAACGTGCAGCCCGGCGGCTGGTCCACCGTGTTCGACCGCTGCGAGCAACTGGGAGATCGCTTCCGCTTCACCGACGCGCAGTTCAACAACGTCGAGGTCGGCTGGGTGGAGCTGACGAAGGGCGAGTGGATCGACCACGCGAAGGCGGGCACGAGGCCTGACGAGGAGAGCGCGGGCCTGCACGTCGTGCTGCACTCGCCCCTGCCGAAGGAGGTGCGCGAGGGCTGGAAGACGGGCCTGTTCATCCGCACCTTCGTCAACGCGCAGGGCAACGTGGAGGACCTCCCCTTCACCTCGTTCCAGACGCGGTGGTGGATCATCGGCGACGGCCGGCACCTTGTCGGCGAGGTGCGCGACTGGCAGGTGGACGCGGTCTCGTCGCTGCTCGCCAGCGGGATCGTGCAGGGCGACCTCAACCGCAACGGCACCTTCGGCGCGCGGACGGGAAAGACGGTGCCGCTGATCAAGCCGGGCAACCCCGAGCAGAGCTACCTCGTGGCGCGCCTGCGCGGCCACATGGAGGGCGAGCGCGTGCCGGGCTCTCGCATGCCGCTGGCGAACCAGCCGCCGTCAGTGCCGGACATGGTGGCGCTGATGTGCTTCATCGAGCGGCTGCACCCGGATCCGGCGAAGCGCGATCCGATGGGGCCCATCGACTACGGCAACTGCTCGTACACCGCGGACCCCAACGCGCTGAACCTCGTGGGCGAGGGCGTGACCTTCCGCGGCCGCATCCTCCCGATGTTGCAGGCGAATTGCGGCGGCTGTCATGGCGGCGCGTCTCCGCAGGCGGGGCTCGATCTCGCCGGCGAGGGCGCGTGGGACACGTTGATGGGCGCATCGCAGCAGCGGCCGATGATGAAGCTCGTGCAGCCGGGCCAGCCGGAGAAGAGCTACCTCTGGCTGAAGGTCGCGGGCGACGGGAGCATCAGCGGGAGCCGGATGCCGATCGATCCGCTCGGCGGCACGCGCGAGCTCGCGCAGGAGGATCTCGACGCGCTGCAGACGTGGATCACCGCCGGCGCGTTGAAGGACGGCTAGGAGACGCGCTCGAGGGGACGTCAGCTCCAGTAACGCGCGAGCAGGTTCGCCACCGCCATCACGCCGAACACGGTGAGCACCACCAGCACCGTGGGCCCGAGCGGCAGGCGGTGCCGGTCCTCCCAGCTGCGGTCTGCGCCTTCCGGTGCCGGGAGCATGCCTCGCCCGAGCATCCGGTCTGCCAGCGCCAGCGGGTCGCGGAAGAAGCGCTGGCCCGCATCGACGACGCGACCCATGGCGCGCCCCGCGGCGCTCTGGAAGCCGTAGAGGCCACGCGACAACGCGAGCATCGCCACCGGCAGCGGGCGGCGGTACAGCCAGTCGGTGTCCACCGAGACAGCCGGCGCGCTCTTCAGCTTCGGCAGCAGGAACCAGAAGCCCAGGGCGGTGAGCGTGAGCAGCTGCACCGACTGCACGACGTGGTGCAGCGTGTAGGGGTGGTAGTCGGTGCGGAACGGCAGGAGCACGTAGAGCGCCTTCGGCCAGACGCCGTAGAGCGTGCAGAAGAACGCGGCGATCCCCATGGCCACGTACATGTTGGCGGGCACGGGCTGCAGCGCTGCGTACGGCTTCTCCACCGGACGCAGGAACGCGAACCAGAGGATCTTCAGGCCGGTGCTGAGGAAGGTACCCACCGAGGCGAAGACGAGCAGCAGCTCCGCCAGCGGCCAGCCGCCCTGCGACGCGGCGGTGACGATGATCGCCTTGGAGACGAAGCCGTTGAAGAGCGGGAACCCGCCGATGGACATGGCGCCCACCGCGTAGAGGATCATCACCCAGCGCAAAGGCTTCGACAGGCCGCCGAGTTCGGTGAGCTTCTCTCGGCCGGTGGCGGTGATCACCGCGCCCGCACCCATGAAGAGCAGCGCCTTGTAGAGGATGTGCGAGTAGGCGTGCGCGCCGGCACCGTCGAGCGCCATCGTCGTGCCCATCCCGGCGGCCGCGACCATGTAACCGACCTGGCTGATGATGTGGTACGCGAGCAGCCGCCGCAGGTCGTTCTCCAGCATCGCGTAGAGGACGCCGTAGAGCGTCATCGCCACCCCGGCCCACAGCAGCACCTTCCACCCCGCGAAGAGCACCACCAGCGCGAACACCGCGGTCTTCGTGGTGTAGGCGGAGAGGAACACCGAGCCGGTGACGGTCGCCTCGGGATAGGCGTCCGGCAGCCACGCGTGCAGCGGCGGCACCGCGGCGTTGATCACCACGCCCAGGAGAATCAGCCAGCCGGCGAGCCCCGCTGTCTGCGGGAGCTGCGTCACCGCGATGTCGTGTCCCGCCTGCACCCACGCCACCACGCCGCACAGCAAGAGCGTGCCGCCCAGCGCGTGCACCGCGATGTAGCGGAGGCCGGCGGACAGGGCCCGCTTCGTCCGTCGCGCGAGCACGAGCATCACCGAGCCCAGCGCCATCAGCTCCCAGAAGAGGACGAAGGTGACGAGGTCTCCCGCGTACACCACCCCGAGCGCGCCGCCCGCGTACGCCAGCGCGGAGGCGTTCTGCAGCCGGTCCTCCACGTGCAGCGCGTAGATCGAACCGACGACGCAGATGAGGGCGAAGATGATCGCGAAGAGCGAGCGCACCTCGTCCGCGTGCAGCAGGTGCAGCTGCATCCCCATCCAGGAGAAGCCCACGTGCGGGAGCTCGTGACCTGAGAGCTGCGCGGAGCGGAGGGCGAGCACCTGCCACAGCGCGAGCACCGGCGCGGCGACCTGGACGAGCTTGCGCGGCAGGCCTCGGAGAAACGCCAGCGGCACCGCGCCGAGGAGCAGCAGGAGGCCCGGCGGCACCGGACCGAGCATCGGCAACGCGAGGTCACTCATCGTAGAAGTCCTCGCGCTTCTGCAGGAACACCTTGCCCAGCGCCTTGGACGCGAACACGAGCACGACGCACCCGGCGATGCCGATGAGGCCGTTCCACCCGGGGATGCGGTGGTAGGCGTGCACCGTCCACGACGGATCGCTGAGGTGCTTGTCGGGGACGAGGCCCTCGAGCGCCACGCACACCGCGACCAGCGCGAGGCCCGCGCCGATGAAGAGACGCTTCTTCTGCTGAGGCGCCATCACCCTCCCCTCCCCGCCAGCGCGCGCGTGACGTCGGTGGCGAGGCTCCAGAACGAGCCGCCCACGTCCGGAAAGAGGCCGATCACGATCGACGCGGCGGCGGTGAACAGCGGCGGCGCGAGCAAGGCAAAGGGCGCTTCGTTCCTCACCGGGAACGCCTCGTTCTTCTGGAAGTACGCCGCGAACACGATGGGGAAGAAGTAGATGACCGAGAGCAGCGAGGAGCCCACGAGCACGAAGAGGAAGACCACCTGGTCCGCCTGCAGCGTGCCCATCCCCAGCCACCACTTGGAGACGAAGCCCGGCAACGGAGGGATCCCGGCGATGCCCACGCTGGCGACTGCAAAGGCGGCCATGGTCCACGGCATGGCGCGGCCGATGCCCTTCATCTCGCTGATGTTCTCGAGGTGCAGGTGCGCGTAGATGGCGCCCGCGCAGAAGAACAGGGTGATCTTCATGAACGCGTGGTTGACGATGTGCATCACCGAGCCGGTGACGCCCGCCTCGGTCAGCAGCGTGACCCCGAGCACGATGTAGGAGAGTTGGCCGATCGTCGAATAGGCGAGCCGCCGCTTGAGGTTGTCCTGCGTCAGCGCGATCACCGACGCGGTGATGATGGTGAAGCCCGCCAGCGCGGCGAGCGGCAGCGTCACGCCGAGGTCTCGCAGCGTGTCCATGCCGAACACGTAGCCGCACACGCGGATGACGCCGAACACGCCCGCCTTCACCACCGCCACCGCGTGCAGGAGCGCTGAGACCGGCGTGGGCGCGATCATCGCCGCGGGCAGCCACGCGTGCAGCGGCATGATGCCCGCCTTCACGCCGACGCCCGCGATGAAGAGCACGAAGATGGCGACGAGCGAGACCTTCGCGCCCGCGGAGACGTGGAGGAAGCCGCCCGGCACGAAGTCCGCGGCCGGCACGAGGATGTGGCTCCAGCCGGTGGCCAGCAGCAGCGCGAGGCCCGCGCTCAGCGTGTATGCGAGGTAGAGCCGTCCGGTGACGATCGCCTTCTCGGTCCGCTTGTGCACCACCAGCGGGTAGGTGGCGAGCGTGAGGACCTCGTAGAAGACGAAGAACGTGAGCGGGTTCGCGCTGAAGGCGAGGCCCATCGCGGCGCAGATGCAGAGCGCGAAGGACGCGTAGAAGCCCGTCTGGTGCTTCTCCTTCAACGTGCGCATGTAGCCCACGCTGTAGAGCGCCGTGACGACCCAGAGGATCGCCGCCACCAGCGCGAAGAGCATCCCCAGCGAGTCCGTCCGAAGCTGCAGATCGAAGCCCGAGGCAAGGCTCACCACCTTCACCTCGAACACCTTCCCCGCGAGCACCTCGGGGAGCATGGAGAGCACGAGCCCCAGCTGGAGGAAGGCTGCGAGGAACGTCCACGCTTCGCGCAGGTTCGGGCGCTTGCCGGAGAGGAGGATCGCGCCGGCGGCCAGCGGCGTGATCAGGACGATCCAGAGCGGGCGCAGGTCCCAGAAGTGATTCAGGTCCATCGCCTACCCCGCCCCCAGCGCGGCCGGCAGCGCCGGACGGATGACGTGCTCGACCAGCGGCCACGAGGCGAGGCCGAGGACGAAGATCCCCAGGCCCGTCACCACCAGCGGCGCGATCATTCCGGCCGGCAGCAGGTGGCGACGTTCGGAGAAGGCTTCGCCGCCCGCGGAGGTGGGCTGCAGACGCGCCTGCGGATCGGCCAGCGCGCGCAGCCACGCGTGCTCGAGCACCCGGAAGAAGTACACCGCGGTCAGCAGCGACGACCCGAGGATGACCACCACGTAGGGCCAGCGTCCCGCCTCCACCGCGCCGAGCACCAGGTACCACTTGGAGAAGAAACCCGCGGTGGGCGGCAGGCCGATCATGGAGATCGCCGCGATGGTGAAGGCGGTCATCGTCATCGGCATCTCGCGCCCCAGGCCTCCGAGCTTCCGGATGTCGCGGTGACCGAGCCGCGCGACGATGGCGGCGGTCGCGAGGAAGAGGCAGCACTTCATCAGCGCGTGGTTGAGGATGTGGAGGAAGCCGCCGGTGAGCCCGAGCTCGTTCGGCAGCGAGAAGCCGAGCAGCACGTAGCCCAGTTGCGCCACGCTCGAGTACGCAAGCATCCGCTTCAGATCCGTCTGCGCGATCGCCAGCACCGAGCCGACGACGATGGCCACCGCGGAGAGCGCGCCCATCACCTCCAGCACCGGCCAGTCGATCCGGTTCTGCTCCACGCCGTACACCGTGTAGAGGACGCGGAAGATCGCGTAGGCGCCGATCTTCGTGCCCACCGAGCCGAGGAACGCGGTGGTGACGTTCGGTGCGTAGGTGTAGGCGTCCGGCAGCCAGATGTGCAGCGGGAAGAGCGCGGCCTTGATCCCGAAGCCCGCGAGCATCAGCGCCAGCCCCACCGCTGCAGGTCCGGAGGCGCCGTCGCTGCCCATCGCCATCAGGCGCTCGGCGACGTCCGCGTAGTTCAGCGTGCCGGTGATGCCGTACACGAAGGCGATCCCCAGCAGGTAGAACATCGCGCCCAGCGTGCCGATGATCAGGTACCGGAACGCGGACACCGGCGACGCGTCGTCACCCACGCCGAGGATCGCGTAGGAGGCCAGCGCGGTGACCTCGAGGAACACGTAGAGGTTGAAGAGGTCCCCGGTGAGGACCATCCCGCTCATGCCCATCGTGAGCAGGAGGTAGAGCGAGTAGAAGTACGCGCGCCGGCTGCGCAGGTGTGCCGCGAGCCCGGAGCCCGCGAACACGAGCACCAGCAGCGACAGCGCGGTGACCATCACCACCATCACCGCGGAGAGGTTGTCCACCCGCAGCTCGATGCCCCACGGCGGCGACCAACCGCCGAGCTGGTAGGAGACCGCGCCGTCGCGCACCACGCGCACCGCGAGCAGCACCGCCGCTACGAACGAGCCGGCGGAGGTCACGACCGCGAGTGGATGGGTGAGCTTCGGCCACAGGCGCGCGACCGCGATCTGCAGCATCGCCCCGAACAGCAGGACGAGGATGGGGAGGACAGAAACGTGCGCGGCCATCAGCGCATCCTCTCCAGCAGCTCGTCCTCTTCCAGCGTCCCGTATTTGCGGTGGATCCGCACCAGCAGCGCCAGCGCCACGCCGGTGGTTGCCACACCGACGACGATCGCGGTGAGCATCAGCGCCTGCGGCAGCGGGTTCGCGTAGTCCTGCGGCAGCGGAGGCTCGCCACGCGACGGATCGAAGACGGGGATCGTTCCACCGAGCTTCGGCGAGTAGCTGAGGAAGAAGAGGATGACCCCCACCTGCAGGATGTTCATCCCCATCAGCTTCTTCAGCAGGTTCGTCTTGGCGGTCATCCCGTAGATGCCGACGAGCATGAGGATGGCGATGCCCCAGTAGTTGTACCAGTCGAAGATCGCGGCCCTCATGGACGGACCTCCTTCTCCTGCTCGATGTCGCCCGGGTCCGCCGCCGGATCGGCGGGCTTCGTGCGCGTGAGCTTCGTGGACACGAGGTCGTCGAACAGCATGACCATCACGCCCATCACCGTCAGCGTGATGCCCACCTCGATGAGCAGCGAGCCGACCGCGCGCGTGGCGCCGCCCTGTTCCAGCGGCCACCCCGGAATCGCGGCGAGGCCTGAGTAGTCGAGGAACTCGGCGCCGGGCATGAGCATGGAGACGACGCCCACGCCCGCGTAGAGGAGGATGCCGCTGAGCGCGATCACGCTCGCGCGGCGGGTGGTGAGCCCGTGCACGCCGGCAGGGATGCCCTCCACCAGCCTCGGCACGAGGAACGATCCGGCCATCGCCGCCCCCGCCTGGAAGCCACCGCCGGGGCTGTAGTGCCCGTGGAAGAGCACGTAGAGCGCATAGAGCTGCAGCAGCGGCGCCTGCAGCCGCGCGGCGAAGAGGAGGATGGCGCTGTTGTAGGGGCCGATCACTTCTGCTCCTCCCGATGCTGCGGCCAGAGGATCAGCGCGGTGGCGAGTCCCGCGATGAGGATGACCACGCCCTCGAAGAGCGTGTCGAAGCCGCGGTAGTCGGCGATCACGCCGGTCACCATGTTCGGCGCGCCGGTCTCCCTCGGACCGTCGGTGATGTAGCGCGGGGACACGTGCGTCTGCGGCGGCGAGTCGAGCTCCCCGAGCGACGGCAATTCCGGCGCGCTGTACACGAGCAACGCTCCGGTGAAGAGGAGAACGACGAGGGCGCTCCACTTCATCACTTGCTCTCCCGCGAGGTCCGGTACAGCGCGGTGAGGAAGACGACCGCCGAGATCCCCGCGCCGATCATTGCCTCGGTGAAGGCCACGTCCACCGCCGCCAGCGACGCGTACACGATGCAGGCGAAGAAGCTGAACGCGCTGAACGCGATCGTCGCCGAGGCGAGATCCTTCAGGTGCAGCGCGGTCAGCGCGGTGATCACGAGGACGGGCATGAGCAGCACGTCGAGCAGCCAGATCATCGCGGGCCCTCCTCCTTCCCGGCGCCGAAGCCCTTCAGCTCGGAGACGTGGCGGCCGTCATCCGCGGCCGCGCGGTGGGAGCCGTTGCTCCAGGGACGCAGCCCGGCTCGCCACGCCGCGCGTCCCATCGCCGTCGTCGCGGCCGGGTTGCCGAAGAAGATGAAGAGCTGCACGAGGAGCACCTTCAGCGCCACGAACTCGAAGCCCTCGTGCACTGCCAGAGAGAGCACCACCAGCGACGCGCCGAGGGTCTCCGCCTTACCCGACGGGTGCAGGCGCGTGTAGAAGTCCGGGAAGCGCAGGATCCCCACCGCGCCCAGCAGCAGCACCACGAGCCCCGGCACGAGGAGCACCAGCGCCACGATCTCGCGGGCCGTCACGGGGAGCGCTCCTCGCGATCCTTCTCGCGCGACGCTTCGGCGTACCCCTCGAGGTACTTCGCCGTCACCAGCGTGCCCGCCAGCAGCGCGAGCCCGTAGCCGAGCGAGATGTCCACCCACATGTCCAGCCGCCCGGTCGCCGCGCCCATGAGCATCAGCAGCACGATCGTCTTCGTCCCCAGCACCGACGCGCCGAGCAGTCGGTCGAAGACGGTGGGGCCGCGCACGATGCGCACCAGTGGAGAGACGAGCAGCAGCGCCACGAAGACTGCCGCGGCCAGATAGATCGTCTGCATCATGCGGCCCCCGGCGGTTCGAAGGCGCGCGCCACGTTCGCCTGCAGCGGCCCGTCCTTCGTGTCCTTCGCCGAGCCTTCATCCAGCGCGTGCACGATGAAGTGTCCCTCCGGCGTGACGTCCAGCACCGTGGTGCCCGGGGTGAGGATGATCGAGTAGGCCAGCGCCACCCGCGCGACGTCGCTGCGCAGCGTGGGCTCGAGCTCGAAGACCTGCGGGGTGACCTCCGACATGGGCCCGAGGATCCGCTTTGCCACCGCGTAGTTGCTCTTCGCGATCTCCCACAGGTGCAGGAGCATGTAGAGGAGCACGCGGTGCCACGGGAGGAACGAGAGCCACCGTCGTTCCACGCCTCCGTCGTCGCGACGGACCTCGTAGAAGAGACGACGTCCGGAGAGCAGGGAGACGGCGCCGGCAGAGAGTGCACCGAGGATGAGGTGGAACGCGTCCAGCATTCCGGACAGCGCCACCCACAGCGCGAACAACCCGCCGGCGACGAGCGCGTGGTGTAGGACGAGCCGCCGCATCGGCCGGGCTTGTATGCGCTCGGAATTCAGCGGGCAAACGATTCCGGTCCGAGGCTCGACGGTTTTCGAGAGGAGAGCGGTCGGCCCTTCAGGCGCCGCCTTCTGCCGATGTGGCTGTGGGGACGCGGATGTCGTTCTACAGTTCGGCCCTTCGATGTCGCGCGCGTCTCTCCTCTTCCTCGCCCTGCTCCTCTGTGCCGTCGGCGGTGTGCTCGCGGGTGCGCAGTGGCTGGTGCAGGAGGATCGCGCGCGGCTCATCGAGCAGTTCGAACGCGAGCGCTCGCGGCAGGTGGACGAGGCGGTGCGTTCCATCAGCAACGAGCTCGATCGGATTGGCGAGGACCTCCGCTTCGCCGCCGAGCTCGTCTCCGATGGCACCTCCGGCGACCACGTCCGCGAGCTGAAGGCGCTCCTCCAGGTCGTCACGCCGTACAAGGCGGTGGCGGTGTTCGATCCGGTCGGACGCCGCGAACTCTACATCGCCGAGCCGGGGCCGGCTCCCGACTACACCGAGGCCGAGGCCACAGGTCCCCTTCGCCACACCGCACTGCGCGCGCTCGATCGCGAGCCGGGCGAGCTCGAGACCTCTCCCGCGTTCAGCGAGAACGGCTGGCTCCGCGTCTTCGCCACGCGGCTGCCCACCGCTCCCGGTGAGCCCAGGCGATCTCTGGCGGTGCTCGTCGATCTGGAGCCCTACTTCTCCGCGCTGCGGCTCATCACCACCGACACCACCTCGCACCTGCTCGTGCTCGGCGCCTACGGACGTCCCACGCCTGCGACGGAGCCGAGGCTCGCGAAGGCGGTCGAAGGGCTCGACGCGGGGACGGTGAACCTGCCCCGGTTCTCGGCGCTGGTGCGGCAGATGCGCGCGGGTCAGGCGGGCACCGCGCGGCTCCCGGTGGAGGAGTCCGAGGCGATGGGGCTCGGCAGCGAGGCGGTGGTGATGGTGACCTCGGTGGTGCGTCCGCAGGGCGGCGCGCCGTGGACGGTGGCGACGCTGAGCTCGCTCAGCCAGCTCCGCTCGGTGGAGCGCGCGGTGGTCGCCCGCTTGATGTTCGCGACGGCGGTGGTGGTGGTGCTGCTCGCTGCGTTCGGTGCGTGGGTGCTCATCGCCTCGCGAAGGGCGGTGGCGCTGAAGGAGAGCCGCCGTCACGCCGCGCGGCTTTTGCACCTCCACGAGAAGAGCCAGAAGATCCTCGACCACATCCCCACCGGCGTGCTCGCGCTCGGTGAGGACGGACGGATCAGCGCGCTCAACGCGCCCTTGCGCGAGCGGCTCGGCGAGGGCGCGGTGGGCAAGACCGTGGCCGAAGCGCTCCCCACCGCACCGGCGCAGGTGATGGAGCGCGTGCTGGAGCTGGTGGAGCAGGCCTGTGCGCAGGGCCGGCCGCGCTTTCTCGCCGGCGTGGAGCTGGAGCTCTTCGGCGAGGCCGGCCGGTACAACCTCCACGCGGTGCCGATGGAGCACCCGGATGCCGACGTGCGCGCGCTGCTGGTGATCGAGGATCTCTCCGGCCTCAAGGCGCTGGAGTCGCAGCTGCTGCGCGCGGAGAAGCTCGCCACGGTGGGCGTGCTCGCGGCGGGGATCGCGCACGAGATCGGCACCCCGCTCGGCGTGGTGCGCGGACGCGCGGAGTACCTCGGCGGAAAGCTGGGCGCGGACAGTCCGCACGCCGGCGGCCTGAAGGTGATGATCGAGCAGATCGATCGGGTGAGCCGCACCATCCGGCAGCTCCTCGACTTCGCCCGGCTGCAGCCGCCGCACGCGCGCGGGGTGCCGGCCAACGCGGCGCTGCGATCTTTGGACGAGCTGCTGAGGCTCGAGGCGGAGCGCAGGAAGATGACCCTCACCGTGCACGCGCCGGACGCACTTCCCGCGCTGGCGGCGGATCCGGATCAGCTCCAGCAGGTGCTGGTAAACCTGGTGATGAACGCGCTCGATGCCTGCCAGGCCGGCGCGACGGTGAAGGTCAGCGCGGAGCCGGACGCGGGCGGACGGCGCGTGGTGCTCCGGGTGAAGGACGACGGCTGCGGCATCCCCGAGGAGCGGCAGAACCAGATCTTCGATCCGTTCTTCACCACGAAGAAGCGAGGACAGGGTACAGGCCTCGGCCTGACCATCGTGCAGCAGATCGCGCGCAATCACGGCGCGGAGCTGGAGCTCAGCAGCAGGCCCGGAGAGGGCACCGAGTTCACGCTCTACTGGCCAGTCGCAGGAACCGAGGAACGCAATGCCGTCGCGTGAACGCATCCTGGTGGTGGACGACCACGTCGAGATGGGCCGGCTCCTCGCCGATCAGCTCGGCGATCACGGCTACGAGGTGGAGGTCGCCGCCGGTGGCGAAGAGGCGTTGAAGCGCGCGCGCACCGGGCTCTTCGATCTCGTCATCACCGATCTCCGGATGGAGAAGGTGGACGGCATGGACGTGCTGGAGGGCGTCCGGGCGATCGATCCGCACACGCCGGTGATCCTCATGACCGCCTTTGGCGCGGTGGACACCGCGGTGGAGGCGATGAAGCGCGGCGCCTGGCACTACCTCACCAAGCCCTTCCGGCTCGACGAGGTCCTCCTCTTCGTGCGGCGCGCGCTGGAGGATCGCCGGGTCCGCGCGGAGAACCGGACGCTCAAGCAGCGCGATCCCTCGCGCACGGCGTTCGCGCAGATGGTCGGCCGCAGCGCCGTCATGCGCGGCGTGTACGAGCTGGTCGAGCGCATCGCGCAGGCGGACGTGCCGGTGCTCGTGCGAGGCGAGAGCGGCTCCGGCAAGGAGCTCGTCGCGCGCGCGGTGCACTTCGAAGGTCATCGAAGGAACGGGCCCTTCGTGGCGGTGAACTGCACCGCCCTCCCCGCGGCGCTGCTCGAGTCGGAGCTCTTCGGACACGTGAAGGGCGCGTTCACCGGCGCCACCAACGCGCGGCGCGGACTGTTCGTGGAGGCAGACGGCGGCACGCTGTTCCTCGACGAGATCGGCGACATGCCCGCGGACCTGCAGGCCCGGCTCTTGCGCGTGCTCGAGGATGGAGAGATCCGCGCGGTGGGGGCGGATGGCTCGCGCAAGGTGGACGTGCGGATCGTCGCGGCCACGCACCAGGCGCTGGAGGATCGCGTGCGCGACGGGCGCTTCCGGAAGGACCTCTTCTACCGGCTCGACGTGGCGCAGGTACGGCTGCCGTCCCTTCACGAGCGACGCGAGGACATCCCGCTGCTCGCCGAGCACTTCCTCGCGCGGGCGCTGGAACGCAACACCCGAAGCCGAGTGCGCGCGTTCTCGCCGGAGCTCCACGCCGCGCTGGCGCAGCGACCCTGGCCGGGCAACGTGCGCGAATTGGAGAACGCGGTCGAGCGGCTGGTGCTCTTCGGCAACGAGGAGACGCTCGGCGCGGATGCGGTCGCGCGGATCGTTCCTCCGCCCGACAGCACAACGACCGACGCGAGCACGTCTGCCGCCGGTCCTACGACTGGAGCGGGATCCGCTGGAGGTCCCGCCCTGCCGCCCGGCCTGGATCGTCCGGAGATCGTCCCGCTGCGGCAGCTGGAGAACGAGTACATCGCCTGGGCCGTGGCGAAGTGCGGCGGCAACAAGACGCGCGCGGCCGAGCTCCTGGGGATCGACGTCTCCACGATCCACCGCCGCGAGCGCGAACTGCGCAGCAGCACCGGCGGCTGATCGCGTTGCAGGTTGCAAGGCCGGGCGTTGCACGCTGCAAAGCTGCCGGGCGGGCTCGGGCGCCGCTCCCTCTGAGGGGGCACGTGGCACAGGCGTTGCTCAAAGAGCGCCGCATGAACACGACCCTCCGCCCCTCCTCCCGCCGCATCCTGCTGACCGCGGTCACGACCCTCGCGCTGGCCACCGGCGTCGGCTGCGCCGCGAAGAACAAGAACCAGCTCACCGAGTCGGTGACCGAGACCGCGAAGCCCGCTCCGGTGGCCAAGGCCCCCGCGCCCGCCGAGCAGGCGCCCGCGCCGAAGGACTCGGACACCTTCCACACGCAGTTCGGCCCCATCTACTACGCGCTTGATTCGGCGCAGCTGCTCCCCGAGTCCACCGCCACGCTGCAGCGGCTCGCGGACTACCTCCGCCAGAACCCGGACAAGGCGGTGACGATCCAGGGCCACACCTGCGAGCTCGGCACCAGCGAGTACAACATGGCGCTCGGCCAGAAGCGGGCGTTCGCGGCGAAGACCTACCTCACCGGCCTCGGCGTCGAGTCGTCGCGGGTGGACACGCTCTCCTTCGGCGAAGAGCGCCCGCTCAGCCGCGGCCAGAGCGAGAGCGACTACTCGCAGAACCGCCGCAGCGAGTTCGACTTCACCATCGGCAGCCGCCGCGCGGGCCTCTAGCCCATGCAGCCGCCGCGGCGCGCGTGGGCCCTGCTCCACGCGGAGGACGATTCGCTCTCCCACCTGCTCGGTGACGTGTTCGCCGAGCTCGGGATGGAGCACTCGCCCAGGGCCGCGGAGAACGCACAGCTGGTGCTCGTGCACGTGGAGGGACGCGAGGGCCTCGGTCACCTCGAGCGCGCGGTCCGCAGTCATTCGGCTCGCGCGCGCGTCGTCGCCCTCCTCCCCTTCGCCGACGACCGGATGACGCGCGCCTCCACCCTCCGCGGCGCGCGCGGCGTGTATGCCCTCGGCACGCCGCTGGAGCATCTGAAGACCCTGGTCTCGGAGGGGCTCGCGGGCTGAATCCGAGTGCATCCGGGAGTTTGCGGCCCCCCTGTGCCCGTGCGAAGTTGCCGCCGCCGTGATTCGCGAGGCCTTTCAGGACTTGAACCGGGTGCGGCAGATCGCCGTCCTCGCCGCGCGGCACGGGTTCGCCGACTACCTCGAGCGCAGCGGCACCTGGAGCATCCTCGGCAAGAAGGAGCAGGTGGAGGTCCCGCCGGAGGTCCGCCGCGCCTCGACCGCGCGCCGCTTCCGGATGTTCCTCAACGACCTCGGGCCCACGTTCATCAAGCTCGGGCAGATCCTCTCCACGCGCTCGGACCTGCTGCCGGCGGAGTTCATCGAAGAGCTCGCCACGCTGCAGGACGACGTCCCGCCGATGCCGAAGGAGGACCTCGATCGGCAGCTGCGCGAGTCGCTCGGGCGCGATCCGGCGGAGCTCTTCCGGAGCATCGAACCCGAGCCGCTCGCCGCCGCCTCCATCGCCCAGGTGCACCGCGCGGTGACCTTCGCCGGCGACGAGGTGGTGGTGAAGGTCCAGCGCCCGGGCATCACCGAGCGCATCCGGTCAGATCTCTCGGTGCTCCACTACGTCGCCCGGCTGCTCGAGGCGGTGGTGGAGGAGACCGGCATCTACACGCCGACCGGGATCATCGAGGAGTTCGACCTCGCCATCCACGAGGAGCTCGACTTCCTCCACGAGGCGCAGAACATCCGCGAGTTCTACCGGAACCACCGGGAGCGCCCCTACATGCGCATCCCGCGCGTGTTCGACGAGCTGACCACCCGCACCGTGCTGACGATGGAGTTTTTGCGCGGGACGAAGATCAGCCAGCTCGATCCGTCGGTGCACGACAAGGAGAAGATCGCGCGCAACCTCGTGGAGGGCGCCTTCCGGCAGCTCTTCCAGGACGGCGTCTTCCACGGCGATCCGCACCCCGGAAACATCCTCGTGCTCGAGGACGGCGTGGTCGCGCTGATCGACTTCGGGATCGTCGGCCGCATCACCCGCCAGATGCAGCAGACGCTGGTGAGCCTGGTGATGGCCATCGCTCTGAAGGATTCGGACTCGGTGGCGCGCATCCTCTACCGGGTGGGCGTGCCCGACTCGCGCGCGAACCTCATCGGCTTCCGCAACGACATCGACGGAATCCTCAACCAGTACCTGCCCACCACGCTGGGCGAGATCAACGCGAAGAACCTCCTGCGCGACCTCTTCGATCTGGCGGTGAAGTACCGCATCCGGATCCCGCGCGAGTACGCGGTGCTCTCCCGCGCGTCGATCAGCATCGAGGGCATTCTCCGCACGCTCTCCCCCAACCTCCCCATCGCGGAGCTGGCCACGCCCTACGCGAAGGAGCTGCTGGCAGGTCAGTACGATCCGGATCAGCTCCAGGGCGGCCTGCTCCGCACCGCGCTGCGCCTGCAGAGCGTGGCCCAGGATCTGCCGGTGCAGCTCTCGCAGATCATGCTGGACCTCGAGTCCGGCAAGTTCTCGGTGACGGTGAAGTCGGAGCAGCTCGACCGGCTCAACGCGAACCTGCGCGCGCTGGCGGCGGTCGGGTTCCTCGGGCTCTGCGCGTGCGGCTTCATCGTCGGTGCGTTCATCGCCTTCAGCGCCGAGCCGTGGGAGTTCAAGGGCATCCCGGTGCTCGGCGTGCTGGCGATCATCTCCGCCTCCGCGCTCTTCGGCGCGATGGTCACCTGGTACCTCTTCGGCGGACGCGCGATGAAGTTCAGCGTCTCGCGTTTCATGAAGCGCCGGCGCCGGTAGAGCCCCGAAGGTCCGCGAGTGGATCTCTCCGCCCTGTCCCTCACCGTCCGCTACGAGGGCAACGCGCCCGGCGAAAGGACGGTCGATGCGCTGCGCGACCTCACCGTGAGGTTCCGCGCCGGCGAGCGGGTGGCCATCTGCGGCGGCCCGGGTTCGGGAAAGACGACGCTGCTGAAGACGCTGGCCGCGCTGCGAAGGCCGCACGCCGGCGAAGTGCGCTGGGACGAAAGCGATCCGTGGGCGCTTCCCCCCGAGGAGCGGCGCGCGAGGCAGGCCGCCTTCGGGATGGTGTTCCAGACCGACGCGCTGTTCGACGCGGAGACCGTGCGCGACAACGTGCTCCTTCCTCTCTTGCGCCGCGGCGTCCCGCGCGACGAGGCCGAGACGCGGGCCATCGACTCGCTGCGCGCAGTGGGCCTCGAGGACGCCGCCGACCTGCTCCCCTCCGCGCTCTCCGGAGGAATGCAGAAGCGCGCCGGCATCGCGCGGGCAATCGTGGCGAGGCCCGAGGTCCTCCTCGCCGACGATCCGCTGGCCGGGCTCGATCCCTCCACCGCGTCACAGGTGGCGAAGCTGCTCTGGCGCGAATCCGAAGGTCGCACGCTGATCGTCGCGATGCCGGACCCGGTGCGGTGGCTCCGCGCCGAGCGCTGGCTCCTCCTGGAGCGCGGACGTATGGCCTATGACGGCCCGTTCGACGCCGGGAGGCTGGAGCGCGAATGAACGCCCTGCTCTCGGTGCCCGCGTTCATTGGCTTCTGGGTGCGCGCCTGGGCTTCGGCGACCGGGGCGCTGACGCTGATGCTCGCGCGCGTGTTCCTGCTGCTGCCGCGCATGAACCGCCGAGAGTTCTTCCGCGGCCTCGTCGCCTTTGGCTGGCAGACCTTGCCGCTCACT
This sequence comes from Pseudomonadota bacterium, assembly GCA_023423535.1. GTDB lineage: Bacteria > Myxococcota > Myxococcia > Myxococcales > Myxococcaceae > JAFAFL01. The sequence goes on along the minus strand of JAFAFL010000097.1, from coordinate 50,641 downwards.
CTGGTGGTCTCCACGGTGATCGGCGCCACGGTGGTGCTGCAGACCTCGCTCTACACGGAGCGCTTCGGCGCGCGGACCTTCCTCGGCTGGGCCGCCGGCTACGCGGTGATCTGGGAGTTCGGCCCGCTGCTGGTGGGCCTGATGATGGCGGCCCGCGTGGGCGCGAGGAACGCCGCGGAGCTCGCACAGCTCTCGGTGGATGGGCAGCTGCTCGGGCTCTCCGGCATCTCCCTCGACCCGCTGGCGCTGCTGGTGGCGCCGCGCGTGTGGGCGGTGGTCGTCAGCGTGAGTCTGCTCGCCATGCCCGCGTTTTTGCTCGCGATTCTGTGGGAGATCGTCGCCTCGTACTTCACGCTCGATCTGCCGGTGCGCGTCTTCCTCGACTCCTTCGAGAGCATGTTGGGCTGGGGCGAGCTCTCCGGCGGCTTGCTCAAGTCCGTAGCCTTCGCGTGGGCAATCGCGCTCGTCTCCACGCAGGTGGGGATGCACGCGCAGGGCGGCTCGCGCGCGGTGGGAAGGGCCGCGGCGTCGTCGGTCGTGTGGAGCGCGGCGTCCATCTTCTCGCTCGACTTCGTGCTCTCCTGGATCCTCGCGCGCATCGCGGCGATGGGACTCTCCGGCGCCCTGGGGGTCGGATGACGATCCTGCAGCGCGTGGGAGGTCCTGCGTGGATGCTCGTGCGCACCGTCCGCGCAGTGGGCCGGCGTGGCGTCTCGTTCCGCGCGGTGCTGCGCGAGGTCCACCAGCTGGGCAACCGCAGCGCCTGGCTCGTGGGTTCGGGGATGGCCTTCTTCGGCTTCGTGATGATCACCATCGCGGACGCGCAGGCCCGCCGCTTCACCGGCAACCTCAGCACCATCGGCTCGGCCTACTTCGAGCTGCTCCTGCGCGAGTTCGGTCCTCTCACCTCCGCCCTCCTCGCCGCCTCGCGAGGCTCTGCCCGCTACGCCTCCGAACTCTCCTCCATGACGGTCAACGAGCAGGTCGAGGCCCTGGAGATGTCCGCCGGCCATCCGCTCACCGACCTCGTGGCGCCGCGCGTGCTGGGCGGGATGATCGCGTTCCCGCTGATCTGCATCCTCGGCACCGGCACCGCCGCGCTCGCTGCCTCGGGTGCCGCGCACTTCGTCTACGGCGCCGACGGTTGGGCCTTTCTCGATCCGCGCTTCGTGGATGGCGGCGACCTCGCGTCCTTCCTCCTCAAGACGGTGCTCTGCGGAATCTACGTCCCGCTCGCCGCGGCGTGGCGAGGGCTCGGCGCGCGCGGTGGCTCCGCGGCAGTCGGACAGGCCACCACCGAGGGCGTCGTCGCCGCGGTGCTCGGCTGTCTCGTCATCGACCTCGTGGTCGCGTTCGCGTTCCTCATCCTCGGCGCATGAGCTCCGCTGACCGACCAGAGCGCGTGCCCGCGGTGGAGCTTCGCTCCGTGCACAAGGCCTTCTCCGGCCGGCCGGTGCTGAAGGACGTCTCGGTGTCGGTGCCCTCTTCGGGCGTGACCTTCGTCGTCGGCAAGAGCGGCGCGGGCAAGAGCGTGTTCTGCCGCCTCGCGGTGGGACTCGATCGCGCGGACGCAGGCGAGATCCTCCTCTTCGGCGAGCGCGTCACCGGTCGCAGCGAACGCCAATTGCTCGCGCTGCGCCGGGGGGCGCCCTACCTCGTGCAAGGTCCGGCGCTGCTCGACTGGCTGACCCTGCGGCAGAACGTGGCGCTGGCGGATCCGAAGGCGTCGCACGACGCGGTCGCAGCGCAGCTCGCGCGCGTGGGCCTCGGTGACGCCGCGGATCGGAAGCCGCCGGAGGTGGGTCCCGGCGTTCGCAAGCGGGCCGCCATTGCACGGGCGCTGCTGCTGCAGCCGCGCTACCTCCTCTTCGACGAACCGACCACGGGGCTCGATCATCCCTCGGCGCGGCAGGTGGCGGACGTGCTGGTGCGGCTGCGCGAGGAAGGGCTTGGCGCGCTGGTGGTGTCGCACGATTATCCGCTGCTCTCGCGGCTGGCGGATCGGGTGGTGCTGGTGGCGGGCGGCGGCGCGCGGTTGTACAGGGACCGCCAGGCGTTCCTCGGCTCACCGGATCCGGAGGTGCGCGCGCTCCTCGAACCGGTGCAGCTCTAGGGGCTCAGGGACACGGACGGCATGGACGAGCGGCGGTTGGAGATCAAGGTCGGCGCGTTGGTGCTCGTCGGCGTGGCCGGCGTGCTCGGGCTGCTCTTCCTCATGGGCGAGCTGCGGCTCGGCCGCGATCCGGCGGTGAACATCCTCTTCTCGCACACGGGCAACGTCGTCCGAGGCGCGCCGGTGAAACTGGGTGGCGTGACGGTCGGACGCGTCGAGTCGATCGAGCTCGAGCCGAACCGGCGCGACGAAGCGGGACAGCCCCTGCCGGTGCGCCTTGCGGTGTCGGTGGAGCCCTTCGCCATGAGCGCGCTGAAGCGGGACACCGGCGTGACGGTGGCGACGGTCGGGCCGCTCGGCGAGCCCTACCTCGAGCTCCATCCGGGCTCGAAGGACGCGCCGCCGCTCGAGCCGGGTGCGACCCTCCGCGGCACCGACGCGCCGAGGCTCGATCTCGTCGCCCTGCAGCTCTCGCGGATGCTCGACCGGTTCGCGGGTCTGCTCGACCAGCCCCCGGAAGGCGCGGGCGAGCTGGTGGGCTCCGTCACCCGGCTCACGCGCAACGTGGACGTGCTGCTGGAGGAGAACCGCGAGGAGATCGGCACGCTGGCGAAGGAGCTCTCCGCGGCGGCAAAGGACATGCGCGCGCTGGCGGCCACCGCACGCGAGGCGATGGAGCCGGGCGGCCGAGGTGACCGGTTGCTCAACGATGCGACCGCGGTCACGAAGACCCTCCGCCGCGACGTGCCGGTGATGACCGAGGACGCGCGCCGGGTGCTCGGACAGGCGGCGCTGCTCTCCGGCGAGTTCACCGAAGAGGACATGCGCAAGCTGAAGCTGGCGATCGACCGCTACACCGCGGCGGGCGAGAAGCTCGAGTCCATCGCCACTCGCGGGGAGACCATCCTCAAGCGCGTCGAGCCCCTCTTCGATCCCGATGCCGGCACGCTCGGCGCGCTGGCGCAGGATCGGCAGCTGTACGACGACATCCGCGCGCTCGTCTCCGAGCTGCGCAAGAACCCCTGGAAGATCCTGTGGAAGGACTGAAGCGCGCGCTCGCCATCGCGGCGGTTTGCGGAACGCTGGCGATGATCGCCGGCGCGATCCTCATGACGGTGGGCGTGGGCCTCGCGGCCGCGGCGCCGGACACCTGCGGTCAGATCACCCGGACCGCTTCCGAGCGGGCCTGTCGGGTGCCCGCTTACTGGATCGATCTGGGCATCCTCGCGCTGCTCGGCGGTCTGGCGGTCGCGATCACCGGTGGCGTGGCGCTGAAGGTCCTCAAGCGTCGCGGCAGGCCCAGCCGGCGTTAGCGCCTAACAAGCCTCAGCGCAGGCGCTCTTCGAGCGTCGGATACCGCCGGATCCGGAAGGGCCACATCCAGAGGACCTTCCCCGCCCCGGCCGCGGCAGACGCTGCATAGGCCGCCGCTCGTGAAGGCTTCACCACCACGGCCGCCGCCGCCGCGCCCGCGGAGAGCACCGCCTGCGCCGCGCCGATGACCATCCACTGCGCCGCCTTCACCGGCTGGCGAGGTTCGGTGAGGGCGCAGGTCGCGGTCCGTCCCTGACCCGCGCTGAAGCGCCTCGACATGATCGAGCGCAGGGTGAGGCGCTGCTCGGGGACGTATTCGGAGACGACCGCCTCCCTCGACCAGGCGATGCTCCGACCTTCGAGGATGAGCGGCTTGAGCATCGCGCTGTCCTCGCCACCGGTCAGGCCCAGTGACGGATCGAACCGCCTGCCCGCGAGCAGCTCGCGCCGGAAGAGCGAGTTCCCCGTCCCCAGCAGCGCGTGGCGTGAAGGCTTCATGGGCCCGGTCCCTTCCGGAAAGCTGCGCCCGAAGATCCGCAGCGCCTCCTCGAGGACCCCCGCGTCCGTCTCCTCTCCCGCGCCCGGCTCCGCCCTCGCAACGACAGGGCCGAAGACGACGTCCGCCTGCAGCTGGGCCTGCGCGCGCAGCAGCTCCGCCAGCCACTGCGGCGCCGCCTCCTCGTCGTCGTCGAGGAACGCGATGAAGGTTCCCCGGGCCGTGGCCACGCCCGCATCCCGCGCCGCCGCCACACCGGCGGTGCGCTCGTGGACGTAGCGGACCGGCAGCGACGACGAAGAAGCGAACACGTTCACCAGCTCGCGCGCCGAGCCGTGCGGACAGTTGTCCACCACGACGATCTCCGCATCCGGCACCGGCACCTGGACAGTGCAGCTCGCCAGCGCACGACGCAGCGCGACCGCCCGGCGGAAGGTGGGGATGACGATGGAGATGAGCGGCGCCGGCGCATGCACGGACGCCGGCTCTGCCGCACCCGGAGGCGCGGAGAGGGTCGAAAGGTCGAGGGCTGCCATGTCTCACTTTTGGCGACTGTAAAATCGCGGTTACGACAAAAAATCTGCACACACAGACAGTCCGCTTCAAACAGAAAAACTGTGACTGCCTGAGCGGCCTGCGGACAGGTCGAAACTGGAAATGGCTCATACCGCGAGGGACGGACATGGCAGCCCAAATCGCCGGATGCCCCGCAGTGCGACGCACGGAGGGTGTGAGTGACACTCACTCAGGCCGGCGAAGAGACCTCTACCGCTCCACCTTCGATCACCCTCACTGCACCACTCTGGATCATCGCTCCCGTCCGGCGCGGTCGCATTGCAGTGATTCCGCGAGGTTACCGCTGGCACATCCGCTGCTCAGGTCACTTCCCGGATGCGGCGCCGGCGTCACGGTGCCGAAGCAAGGAGGCTGACATGGAGGTTCGGTTCTGGGGCGTTCGAGGAAGTGTGGCGGCGTCGGGTTCGCACGTCGCGCGGATCGGCGGAAACACCTCGTGCGTGGAGCTCACCCATGGCGGACACCGGCTGATCCTCGATGCGGGGACCGGCGTGCGAGGCCTCGGGGACGCGATGGTGAAGGCGGGTCAGCTGGAGGCCACGATGTTGTGGAGCCACCTGCACTGGGACCACGTGCAGGGCTTCCCCTTCTTCACGCCGGCCTATCTGCCCGGCTCTTCGCTGACGCTCTACGGCCCCGGCGAAGGCGGTGACCACTCTCTGCGCGCGGTGCTCGACAAGCAGATGCAGCCGCCGTCCTTCCCCGTTCCGCTCTCCGCGATGAAGGGCTCGCTCGAGTTTCGCAGCGCCCTCGCTGGCCACGCGTTCGAGGCCGGCCCCTTCCGCGTGCTGCCCGTCGCCCTGCCGCATCCTCAAGGATGTCTCGGCTACCGGATCGAAGCGGACGGCCGCGCCTTCTTCTACGCCACCGACGTGGAGCTCTCCCACGACACGCTGCCCGAAGAGATCGCGCGGGCGATGAGCGGCGTGGACGCGCTGTGCCTCGACGGCCAGTACACGCCGGACGAATACGAAGGGCGCTCCGGTCCTCCGCGCAAGGGCTGGGGTCACTCCACGATGATCGAGGCCGCGAAGATCGCATCGATGGTCGGCGCGAAGCGGCTGCTCCTCTTCCACCACGACCCCGCGCACAACGACGACATGGTGGAGAACATGGCCGAGGAGGCGCGCACCTGGTGCAGCAGCGCGGAGCCGGCGCGCGAGGGCAAGCGCATCGTGCTCTGCGGCTAGAGAGGAGCGCGGATGTATAGTCCCAGCGCTTTCGAGCTCCCGCCCTTCATGACCCGCCCCACCGACGACGCCTCGCAGGTCCTCCTCTCCGTCGGAAGCCTGTGGGGCCAGGAGGTGGTGCTCGACGAGTTCCTCTCCACGCTCGTCGATCGCATTGCAGTTGCGATGCAGGCGGATCGCGGCACGCTCTACCTGCTCGATCCGGCGCGCGGCGAGCTCTTCTCCCGCGCGGCGCATCTGCCGGAGATCTCGCAGATCAGGCTGAAGCTCGGGCAGGGCGTGGCCGGTCACGTGGCGCAGGCCGGCGAGACGGTGAACGTGCCCGACCCCTCCGGCGAGCGCCGCTTCTTCGCGGACATCGACAAGATGACCGGCTACCGCACGACCTCGTTGCTCGCGGTGCCGGTGCGCGATTCGGACGGGCTGCTCTTCGGCGTGCTGCAGGTGCTCAACCGTCGCGGCGGCGGCTTCTTCAGCGACGACGAGGCGCGGCAGCTGGAGGGCATCGCGCGGCAGGTGGGCGGAGCGCTGGAGCGCACCTCGCTGGTGCAGGAGATCCGTCGCGCGCGCGAGCAGCCCGAGGCCCCGGTCGGCTACTTCTTCAACCGGATCATCGGCGAGTCGGAGCGCATGCGGAGCGTGTACCGGCTCGTGCAGAAGGCGGCGGGCACGGACGCGACGGTGCTCATCCGCGGCGAGAGCGGTTGCGGCAAGGAGCTCTTCGCGCGCGCGCTGCACGTGAACAGTCCGAGGCGCCAGAAGCCCTTCATCAAGGTGGACTGCGCGGCGCTGCCGGCCTCGCTGATCGAGAACGAGCTCTTCGGCCACGAGAAGGGCGCGTTCACCGGCGCGGACCATCGGGTGGAGGGCAAGTTCGAGGCGGCGAGCGGTGGCACCGTGTTCATCGACGAGCTCGGGGAGCTGCCGCTGCCGGTGCAGGGAAAGCTCCTGCGCGTGCTCCAGGATCGCGAGTTCGAGCGGGTGGGTGGAACGCAGACGGTGCGCGTGGACGTGCGCATCGTGGCGGCGACGAACCGGGACCTGCAGCGCATGGTCGCCGAGGGCCGCTTCCGCGAGGACCTCTACTACCGGATCAAGGTCGTGGAGGTGGTGCTGCCGCCCCTGCGCGAGCGAGGTGCCGAGGACGTGGAGCGGCTCGCGCGTCACTTCGTCGCCACTGCCGCGCGCAAGCACAGGGTGGGCGCGACGCCGCGGTTGTCGAGTGAGGCGCTGCACCGGCTGCGCACCTATCGCTGGCCGGGCAACGTGCGGGAACTCGAGAACTGCATCGAGAGCGCGGTGGTGCTCTGCGACGGCGAGATCCTCCCCGAGCACCTGCCCCTGCCGACCGGGCCGCTGTCATCGGCACCCGCCGCCACGGCGACGGCCGCGGGTCCTTCGACCACAGCCTCTTCGTTCTCCACGCTCGCGGAGGTGGAGCGCCGGCACATCCTCGGCGTGCTCGAGGCGCTGGGCGGCAACCGCACCGCGGCGGCGAAGGCCCTGGGGATCGGCCGCAACACGCTGGGGCGGAAGCTGAAGGAGTTCGGGCTCGCCGGAGACGACGAGTAGCGAGCCCGTGCACAATGAGGGCGTGACGACCGCGCTCCCCCACGCCCTGCGCCGAAGCGATCCGCATCCATTGATGGGTCACCTGCGTTCGGTGACCGAGTTCCTCTGGACCGCCATCGAGGGATTTCGCGACACGGATTTCCCCGCCGCCGTCGCCGCCGCGGTGCCGTGGGCAGGAGTCGTCGGCGAGGTGGTGAGCGACGTGGTGCCGCCGGTGCGCTTCGTGATGCGCGCGTTCGAGCGCTGGACGAAGCAGCCGGATCCGTTGGTGCTCGGGTGGCTCGCGTGCACGGTCGCGTACCAGCGCGCGGTGGAACAGGCGGTCGCGCACGTCGGCCGTCCGGATCAGGCGCGCGAGGTCCCGCCGGAGCTGCGGGCCCAGCTGAAGGCGCGGGTCGAAAACGCGGGTGAAAACGGAGAGTTGCACGCGATCGATCTGGGCACGTTCTCGCTCGAGGACGCGCTCTGCCATCCGTTCGTCTCGCGCGCGGACGAGACCTTCCGCAGTGTGGCGGAGGGCGTGGGCTACCGGCCCGCGCAGGTGACCGCGTTGTCGGTCGGCGTCCGTGAACGCTTCGTGCCGACGCTGAAGGCACTGCTCTCCCACGGCGCGACCGCGGAACGCTTCAAGCCGTTCACCGACCTGCTCGGGCTGGGCGCCCGGGAGCGGGTGGCCTTCGCCGCGCTGGCCGCACATGGCCGGCTGCAGAGGTCGCTTTTCGAAACGCAGCCGCTCTTCGACTCCGAGCCCTTCGCGCTGTCGGACGTGTACGTCGCGGCCGAGGCAGGCAGGTGCACGGGGCGAGAGCTGACGGGTCGCTCGAAGCGCGTGGACCCGTTTCGCGAGGAGGTCGGCGGACGGCACGACCTGATGGAGGAGGTCCTCGCGCGGCTGGCGGATCCGAAGTTCCGGGACGCGGTGGTGATCCAGGGCGCGGCGGGCAGCGGGAAGACGGCGTTCACGCTCGCGCTGTGTGCGCGGCTTCAGGACGAAGGGCTGCGGCCGGTGCGGGTTCGCCTGCGCGACCTGCGGCTCGACGTCCATCTGCGCGAGGCCCTGCCGCACGCGGTGGAGGTGCCGCACGGGACGACGAAGCCTGCGCCCGACGCGCTCTTTCTCGATGGCGCGATCTTCCGGAGCGGAAGCGCGGTGCCGTTTCGTGGCGCGCGGATCTGTCCGTACGTGCTCGTGCTCGATGGCTGGGACGAGCTCCCGCTCTCGGTGAGCCGAGACTTCCGCGACCGAGTGTCCCGCATGCTCGAGCAGGTTCGCGCGGAGTACCTCTCCCCCACCTCCGGCGGCGCGCCCGTCCGCGTGATCCTCACCGGCAGGCCCGGACGGGATCTGACCGAGAGCCACTTTCTTCGCGACGCGACCCCCGTCTTCAGCCTCCGGCCGCTGCGGCCAGAGCGCCTGCGAGAGCTCGTTCGGCGCGTGGGAACCGCGCTGGACGTGAGGCCCCTGACGGCGCCCATGAGCTCCGCGTGGCGGCGCTGGGATGGGTCGAAGCTGGAGCCGGTGCTGGTGAAGTACACGCGCGACTTCCGTGCACGGGCACGTGCAAACGCAGGCGTAGGTGTCGGTGGTCCGGACCAGAAGAGTCGAACGAAACGCGCGAAGGGCCGTCGCCGGAAGCAGCACGGCGCAATGGATTGCGGCAGCCTGGAGGTGCTCGGCACGCCGCTGCTGGCGCACCTCGCGCTGCAGGTCCTCGCTGGGACGGATGATCCGTCAGTGGCCGATCACACCGCGCTGCAGCGGGCGCTGGTCGATCGGACGATCACGCTGACGGGTTCGGAATCGGAGCTCGAGCCGGAGACGTTGCGCAGCATCCTCCGTTCGGCCGCCGTGGCCGCCAGCGCGTTGGCGCAGGAGGCGGTGACCGAACGCGAACTCTCAGCGCGACTCGAGGGAAGGGTCACGCAGGAAGAGCTGCTCGCGCTGCGCCGCAGCTTCCACGTGCGAGACGGTGCAGAGGGCATCGAGCTGCTGCACGCGTCCTTCCGCGAGTACCTCTTCGCCGAAGAGCTGGTGGAGACGCTGAAGGCGTGGGGGCTCGAGGCGCCCTCCCCTCTGCCCGAGCGCACCGACTACTGGCGCGACTTCGGCAGGGACGATCCGCGCTTCGCTCTCTCGAGATCGCTGGGGAGGTTGCTCGGTCCACACTGGCTGTCGCGCGACGTCTCAGAGCACCTGCGCGCGCTGCTCTCGCGGGAGCTCGAAGAACGGCGGGAACGTGGCGGGGACCTCGAACCCTGGCTCCGCGTGCGCGACGGATTGGCCGACCTGTGGGACTGGTGGGCGGAGGGCGTGCACCTGCGTCCGCAGCCCGGGCTCTTCGCGGCGGAGATCATCCAGTGGGCCGCACCGCAGGCGCCGGATTCCTACGCGCCCGCGTTCGAACCGAAGCGCACGACGACGGTGGACGCGCACCTCGGGGATGGGCTGTTCCGGCTCGCGTCGCACGTCCACTTCGCGATCGCGCAGAAGACCGGCTGGCTGCGCACGCGAGGCGACTGGTGGGCGGGCGCGAGTGAACGCAGCTTGGGACCGAGGCGCTGCCAGACGGAGGTGCGCCGGGGCGCGAACGCGTGGCGGCTCTTCCAACCGGCCGGCGCGGATCCCCGCTACTTCGCCAACCAGGTGAACCGGATCAACTCGGCGGGATGGCGTCCGGAAGGTCCCTTCCCCTCCGGCATTCCGCTCCACGGCTGCGACCTCCGCGGTGCGCAGCGCTACCTGCCGCACGCCGAGTTCTGGGAGGACGATGCGCAGACGAAGTGGGCAAACCTCGGCGCCTGAGAGGTCATCCTTCTAGAGCGTTGCGGCCGCTCGCCCGAGCCCCGCGACCACGGAGGTGAACGCGTCTCCGCTGCGCAATCTCTCCGCGCCGAACTTCCGCTCGAAGAGCGCGCGGACCGACGGGATCTTCGACGTGCCGCCGGTGAGGAACACCGTGTCCGGCTGCACGCCGCCCGCCCTCGCGAGCACGCCGTCCACGGTCTCCTCCAGCGACTGCCGCAAGGGCGCGGTCCACGCCTCGAACTCGGCGCGGGTGACGCGCTCCTCGAGCTCGATGTCTCCTTCGGAGAACTGGATCACCGCCTCGTCCCTCTCCCCCAGCTCACGCTTCGCGCGCTCCACGGCCCTATAGAGGTGGAACGCGAGGTTCTCCTCCACCAGCCGCAGGAGGTTCTCCACGTCGCTCGGGCGGTCCGAGGTGTCGATCGCGTTGCGCAGGAACTCGAGCGTGCTGCGCTCGCGCAGGAGCATCAGCTCGTGCCACGCGAGCACCCGCCGCGGCATCCACGTCGGCAACGGCAGTGGCCGCTGGCTCGTCGCGCCCGCGAGGTACGTCGCGCCCTCTCCGAAGCGCGGCAGGAGCCGGTGCTCCACCAGCGCCGCGTCGAACTTGTCGCCGCCGATGTACACGCCGCCCGAGGCCACCACGTCCTCGCGCCGGTCGATCACGCCGCGCCGCGAAGGACCGAGCCGCATCAGGGTGAAGTCGCTCGTGCCCGCGCCGAAGTCTCCCACCAGCACCCACTCGTCGCGGTCGAGACCCGCCTCGTAGCCGAGCGCCGCGGCGATGGGCTCGATGACGAAGGTCGGCGTGGGAAAGCCCGCCAGCTCCGCGCTGCGCGTGAGCCGGTCCTGCGCCAGCGCGTCCTTTTCCGGATCCGGCGAGAACACCGCGGGCCTTCCGAACACGACCTTGTCGATCGTGCTCCCGGTGAGCTCTTCGATCCGCGCGCGCATCCGCTGCAGCACCAGCGCGACGATCGCCTCGAGCTTGTAGCTGCGCCGGCGGATCTCGGTGGCGGTGAAGCTCGCGGAGGGGAGGAAGGTCTTCACCGACTGGATGAAGCGGCCCTCGTCGTCCTCGAGGTAGCGCAGGATCGCCTCGCCGCCGGCGAAGACGTCCTTCTCGTGCTCGGGGAAGAAGAGCGCCGAACGGAAGAGGCGCGGATCCTCCCCGTGCGGATCCAGCGAGAGCACCTGTGCCGGCTCGGAGACGTCCGCTCCCGGAATGGCGGCCGCGCTGTTCGAGGTCCCGAAGTCGATCCCAACCCGCAGTGACATCCGGCCACAGCAATCACGGCCGCGCGCGGCCTGCAAGCTAGAGCGGACCGAAGCTCGCCAGCAGCCACGCGGCACCGATGCACAGCGCCACCGCGGCGGCGAACGATGCGACCGCCCGCTTCAACGCCGAGCCTCCGAGCCCCTTCGGCTCCACACCGACGACCACCGGCGCAGGGCCACTCCCCGCCCCGCGGATCTCCCAGCCTCCCGAGACCGGACCCGCGCGCAGCTCACCGACGACGTAGCACGCGTCCCCGAGCCGACCGATGCGCTCGAAGGCGGTCACCTCCTCCGGCAGCTCGCCCTCCGCGATCGCGCCGCGAAGGCCGGCGGTCATGCGCGAGAACACCGTGCAGCGGCGGATCTCCTCCGGCGCGCGCAAGAGCTCCGGATGGAAGGAGACCGAAGCGGTCACGCGCTCACCCTTCAGCCAGAGCGTGGTGCCGAAGCCGCGCTCGCTGCTGACGAGCGGGCCCTTGCGATCGGGCACCGCACCACCCGCCCGCAGCTCGGACGCGTAGAACGCGCAGACGACGCCGGAGGGAGAGGTCACCACTTCGTCGGAGGCGATGCGGCCGCGGAAGATCCCCTGCACCGGCTTGCCCGTCGCACGCGCGCGCTCCACCGCCTGATCGAGGCTCAGCGGCTCCGACGAGATCGCCAGCTCCGCGCTGCGGCGCAACCGGTTCGCTCGCCAGGTCAGCGCACCCGCGCCGGACAACATCGCCACACCGCACAACAGCGCCAACGTCTCGGTGCCGAGCGCGAAACCGGAAAGCCCCGGCACGACCCCGAGCTGCGCGACGAAGGTCAGCACGAGCAGTCCCAACGCCGCGGCCCACACGCCGGGGCGCAGCAGGCCTGGAGCTCCCATCGCTGGGAAGGCCGTCACACGCGAAGAGCCCCAGCTCAACGCCGCCACCATCAGCCCGGCAGCCCCCATCACGCCCAGGGGCACCCACAGAAGCCCCACGTCCATCCCCGCCTCCCCCGTCGCCACCCAGACCCCGCCCGCTGGCAAGGTGAGCCCCGCACGGCGCGGCGGCAAGGCGGCGTGTCGGCCGGGCGACTTCATTTGCAGGGCGACCGATGAGTTCAGCGCATGCGATCAGTCCCTCTCATGATGGAGACCCGACTCAACTGCAGGTGCGGCGCCGTCCAGCTCGTCGCCGAGAAGAATCCGATCATCACCGCGGAGTGCCACTGCAACAGCTGCCGCGAAGCAGGGCGCAGGCTCAGAGCGCTGCCTTCCGCGCCGCGCTTGCGCTTCACCGAGGAGAACGGAGGCACGCGCTTCGTCCTCTACCGCAAGGACCGGGTCCGCTTCCTCGCCGGCACCGAGCGCCTGAAGGAGCTCCGGCTGACGGAGAAGTCACCCACCCGCCGCGTCGTCGCGACCTGCTGCAACACGCCCGTCTTTCTCGAGTTCCAGAGCGGCCACTGGCTGAGCCTCTACGCCTGCCTCTGGCCTGCGGGCGCGGTGCCGAAGCTCGAGCTGCGCACGATGACCTCGGACCGCAGCAGCGATGCCGCTCCGCTCCCGAACGACGTGCCCAACGCTCGCAGTCAGTCGGTGGGCTTCTTCGCGAAGCTCCTCGGCGCGTGGATCGCGATGGGCTTCCGCGCTCCGAAGATCGCCGTCCCGGGTGGTCGCCTGGAGGCCTGACGAGGAGGAAGAGGCAGCGCTGGGCGACAAGGGTCGTTCACATTACTCTCCGCCGTCCGATGAGGAGGCGACCCCCGGCGCGCGCGCTTCAGCTCTGGTGTCTCGCTGCGCTGCTGGGCCTCGCCGCGACCGCTTCGTCGTCGTGCACGCGGAAAGAGGAGGCCGGCTACTTCGGTTCGCTCGAGCGCCAGCACCCGCCGGGCACCCTCTTCTTCAACAACGGCGCCGAGCCGCAGTCGCTCGATCCGGGGCTCGTGTACGACGCGCCGGGCAACGCGCTCGTCCGCGAGCTCTTCGAGGGCCTCACCCGCTACGACCCGCGCACGCTCTCGCCGGAACCGGGGATGGCGGAGCGCTGGGAGGTCTCCGAGGACGGGCTGACGTGGACCTTCCACCTTCGCGACGCGCAGTGGAGCGACGGGCGGCCGGTGACCGCGACCGACTTCACCTACGCGTGGACGCGCGTGCTCGATCCGCTGACCGGCGCGCAGTACGCGAACATGCTGTGGGTCATCCGCAACGGCGAGGCCTTCTCGCGCGGCAAGCTGCGCGATCCGGCACAGCTCGGCGTGCGCGCGCGCGGACCGAAGACGCTGGAGGTCAGGCTCGAGTATCCGGCGCCGTGGTTCCTCGAGCTCACTGCCTACTCGCCCTTCTTCCCCTTGCGTCGTGACGTCGTCGAACGTTTCGGCGAGCAGTGGACGCGGCCGGAGCATCTGATCGGCAACGGGCCGTTCGTCTTGAAGAGCTGGCGGCTGCGCTACGAGATCGTCCTCGAGAAGAGCGAGACCTACTGGGACGCGCAGCACGTGAAGCTGCAGCGCGCGGTGGCGATGGCCATCGACGATTCGCGCACGGCACTCCGGCTCTACCAGACGGGCACCCTGGACTGGCTCGGGTCGAACGCGAGGGTGCCGCCCGAGAGCGAGCCCTTCGTGCGTGCGCGCGGCTACCGCGACTACCGGAGTGCGCTGCGGCTGGGGACCTACTTCCTCTGGCTGCAGACGGAGCGCGCGCCGCTGGACGACGTTAGGGTGCGGCGGGCGCTGAACCTCGCGGTGGACAAGGAGGCGATCGCGCTGCGGGTGCTGAAGGCGGGACAGAAGCCGCTGACGCACCTCGTGCCCGACGAGCTGTTGCGCGATAGCACCGGCTACGTCTCGCCGCGCGGTGAAGAGTTCGATCCCACGAGGGCGCGCGCGCTGCTGGCGGAGGCCGGCTTCCCCGAAGGCCGCGGCTTCCCGACGCTCACCTATCAGTACAACACCGACGAGTCGCACCGGCAGGTCGCCGAGGCCTTGCAGTCGATGTGGCGCGAGCACCTGGGCATCACCGTCGAGCTCTACAACATGGAGTACAAGGTCCACCTCGACCGGCTCGCGTCCGGAGACTTCCTCATCGCGCGCGGCGGTTGGTGGGCGGACTACCAGGATCCCTCGTCGTTCCTCGAGGTGCTCCGGCCCGGCTCTTCACAGAACCATGCGCGTTGGCATCGCGACGCGTACGGAGAGGCGCTGGAGCGAGGCCTGCGGAGCCTGGGGCAGGAGGAACGCAACCGCGCCTACGCCGAGGCCGAGAGGCTCGCCGTGGAAGAGCTCCCCGTCATCCCGCTCTACATCTACAGCTACAGCGACTTCGCCAAGCCGTGGGTGGAGGGGCTCCATCCGAACAACCGGCACCTGCACCCGCTGCGGGCGGTGAGCACGGGCGAGGCGGCAGCGCGCGGCGAGGCATCCGGCGAGGCGGCGAGATGATCCGCTACATCCTCCGCCGTCTGCTCGGGCTCATCCCGGTGGTGCTGATCATCCTCGCGCTGGCGTTCACGCTGATGCGGCTCGCGCCCGGTGGCCCGTTCGACACCGACCGCGCGGTGCACCCGACGGTGAGGGCGCAGCTGGAGACGAAGTACCGGCTCGACGAGCCCCTCCCCATCCAGTTCGTCGCCGTCCTCGCGAGCTACCTGCAGGGAGATCTCGGTCCTTCGTACCGCTACCCCGGCCGCAGCGTGAACGAGTTCATCGCCGCGGGCTTCCCCGTCTCGCTGCAGCTGGGCCTCATCGCGCTCGGCTTCGCGATGCTCTTCGGGCTCGTCTCCGGGATCGCGGGCGCGGTGTTCCAGAACCGGTGGCCGGATCACGCGGCGATGGGACTTGCGCTGATGGGGATCTCGATCCCGAACTTCATCTTAGGGCCGGTGCTCATCCTCCTCTTCTCGGTGGTGCTTGCGGTGCTGCCTGCCGCGCGCTGGGACGGCGTGCAGCACATGATCCTCCCCGGCATGACGCTGGGCCTCGCCTACGCCGCCTACATCGCGAGGCTCACCCGCGGCGGCCTGCTGGAGGTCATCCGCCAGGACTACGTCCGCACCGCGCGCGCGAAGGGACTGCCCGAGCGCCTCGTCATCTTCCGCCACACGCTGCGCGGCGGCCTCTTGCCGGTGATCACCTTCCTCGGACCTGCGCTGGCCGGGCTCTTCACCGGCTCGCTGGTGGTGGAGAAGATCTTCAACATCCCCGGCATGGGGCCCTACTTCGTCGATGCGGCGCTGAACCGCGACTACACGCTGGCGCTCGGCGTGGTGCTGGTGGACGCGGCGTTCCTGCTGCTGGCGAACCTCGTCGTGGACGTGGCGTACGCGATGATCGATCCGCGGGTGAAGTACGCATGAGCCTGCGTCCGCACCCCAGCGCCGTGCCGTCTGATCCGGAGCCGCTCCTCCCCGAGCACGTGGAGGGCCTCAGCCTCTGGGGGGACGCGTGGCGCAGGCTCTGCCGCAACCGCGCCGCGGTGGTCTCCCTCTGGGTGCTCGTCGGCATCGTGGTCTTCAGCGTCGTTGGTCCGTGGCTGCTGCCCTGGCGCTTCGATCTGCCGGACCTCGAGCTGGGCGCTACCGGTCCTTCCTGGGCGCATCCCTTCGGCACCGACGCGCTGGGCCGCGATCTGCTGGTGCGCTGCATGGTCGGCGGACGGATGTCGCTGCTCATCGGCCTCTGCGCCACGAGCGTCTCGCTGCTCATCGGCGTGGGCGTGGGCGCGGTGAGCGGCTACTTCGGAGGCCGGACCGACGCGCTGCTGATGCGCTTCGTTGACGTGCTCTACACCCTGCCCTTCATCTTCTTCGCCATCCTCCTGCTCGCAGTCTTCGGCCGGTCGCTGGTGGTCGTGTTCGTGGCGCTGGGCGCGGTGAGCTGGCTGACCACGGCGCGCATCGTCCGAGGCCAGGTGCTCTCGCTGCGCAATGCCGAGTTCGTCCAGGCCGCGCGCACCATGGGCGTGAGCCACGCAGGGATCATCCTGCGGCACCTCGTGCCGAACACGCTCGGCCCCACGATCGTGTACGCGACCCTCACCGTGCCCGCGGTGATGCTGCAGGAGGCCTTCCTCTCCTTCCTCGGCCTCGGCATCGCGGCGCCGGATGCGTCGTGGGGCCTGCTCGTCGCCGACGGCGCGGCGAACATGACCTTCCTCCCGCACCAGCTCGTCTTCCCCGCGCTGCTGCTCTCTTCGACGCTGCTGTGTCTGAACTTCCTCGGCGACGGCCTGCGCGACGCGCTCGATCCGCGGATGAGGTTCGACTGATGTCCGCGTCGCCGTCGGAGAAGCCGCTGTTGGAGGTCCACGACCTGCGCGTCCACTTCGCCGGACACGACGGCCTCGTGCGCGCGGTGGACGGCGTGGACTTCACGCTGGAGCGCGGCCGCACGCTGGCGATCGTCGGTGAATCCGGCTCGGGCAAGAGCGTGACGAGCCTCGCGCTGATGGGGCTCGTGCCGCAGCCGCCGGGCCTCGTCTCCGGCGGTCCGGTCCTCTTCGAAGGCCAGTCGCTGCTCACCGCCTCCGAAGCGGAACGCCGCCGCCTCAGAGGCAACCGGATGGCGATGATCTTCCAGGACCCGATGACGTCGCTGCACCCGTTCCTCACGGTGGGCCGTCAGCTCTCGGAGGTGCTGGAGGTCCACCGGGGCCAGCGAGGACGCAAGGCCCGGCCGCAGGTGGTGAAGGTGCTCACGGACGTGGGCCTCCCCGATCCGGAGCGCGCCTTCCACCAGTACCCGCACGAGTTCTCCGGCGGCATGCGCCAGCGCGTGATGATCGCCATGGCGCTCTTGCTCGAGCCCTCACTGCTCATCGCCGACGAGCCGACGACGGGGCTCGACGTCACGGTGCAGGCGCAGATCCTCTCGCTGCTCGCCGACCGCGCGCGGCGCAGCGAAGCCGCGGTGATCCTCATCACCCACAACCTCGGCGCGGTGGCGGGCTACGCGGACGAGGTCGCGGTGATGTACGCGGGACGCATCGTCGAGCACGCCTCGGTGGACGTGATCTTCCGCAACGCGCGGCATCCCTACACGCAGGGCCTCGTGCGCAGCATCCCGCGCATGGACAGCATCCCGAAGACGGAGCTCACCGCGATCCCGGGCCACCCGCCGGATCCCTCGCGCCTGCCTCCCGGCTGTCCCTTCCGCGAGCGCTGCCCCGTCGCCGTTTCTCGCTGCAGCGAAGAACGACCTCCGCTCGTCGAGCTCGGCGCCGAGGCCGGTGCTGTCGTGGCAACTGGCATCCACCGCGCCGCCTGCTGGGAGGTCACGCCATGAGCGAGCGCGCGCTGGTCACGGCGCCGGTGGGAAAGCTCCTCTCGGTGCAGAACCTGGAGGTCCACTTCCCCGTCACCCGCGGCGTGTTCCTGCCGAAGACGGTGGGCGTGGTGCGCGCGGTGGACGGCATCTCGTTCGACCTCGGACGCGGCGAGACGCTGGGCCTCGTGGGCGAATCCGGCTGCGGCAAGTCCACCGTGGGCCGAGCGCTGGCACGCCTCATCCCCGCGGCCGGCGGCAAGGTCGTCTTCGACGGAGAGGACATTCTGCGGTTGCAGGGCCGCGCCCTCCGTCGCCACCGGCCAAACCTTCAGATGATCTTCCAGGACCCGTTCGCCTCCTTGAACCCGAGGATGACGGTGGGCAGCCTCATCGCGGAGCCGCTGCGCGCGAACGACTACGGCTCGCCCCGCGTGATCGAAGCGCGCGTCCGTGAACTGGTGGAGCTGTGCGGCCTCTCCCCGCGCGACGTCCGCCGCTTTCCGCACGAGTTCTCCGGCGGCCAGCGCCAGCGTGTCGCCATTGCCCGGGCCATCGCGCTCTCGCCCGCGTTCATCGTCGCGGACGAGCCGCTCTCCGCGCTCGACGTGAGCATCCGCGCGCAGATCATGAACCTGCTGCTCGGGCTGCAGCGAACCTTCGGCCTGACGATGCTCTTCATCTCGCACGACATGGCCGCGGTGCGGCACCTCGCGGACCGCGTCGCGGTGATGTACCTGGGCAAGCTGGTGGAGGTCGCGCCGGCAAAGGCCATCTACCGCCAGCCGGTGCATCCCTACACGCAGGCGCTCAACGCGGCGATCCCCTTCCCGGATCCGGAGGTCTCCCGCGCGCGTCCACCGGCCGTGCTCAGCGGCGAAGTCCCGAGCCCCACGAACCCGCCCACCGGCTGCCGCTTCCACACCCGCTGCCCGCTCTACCGGACGCTGCCCGCGGATCGTCAGCTCGCGTGCCGCCAGCGAGAGCCGGAGCTCCGCCGCGTCGCCACCGACCACCTCGCCGCGTGTCACTGGACGGAGTAGCGCGGCTCAGGGAATCCAGTTCGATGCGTCCTTGCACTACTCCTCCTTCGACAGCTTCGCCTTGTGCGTGGACTCCAAGGCGATGCTGGCGCAGGTGCCGATCTTCGCGCCCCTCGTGGTGCCGTCCTGCGGCTGCTCGAAGCTCGCCGGCACTCCTTGTCGTGCTGCGCGAGGCAGCTCTCCGTCGTCTTCTTCGCGGTCTCCAAGCACTGCTCCTCGGTGATGGAGAAGCACTGATGGAAGTACATGGTCGGCTTGCAGAACGCGGGCGGGAGCTGGTCCCTCAATCCTCTGCAGGCACGCCCCCTTCTTCACCACCGCAGGGGCCTCTCCTCCTCCTGCGACAGCTCATGTGCGACGGCGAGCGGCGCGGCGAGCAACGAGAGCGCGAGGGAGGCAGCGAAGAGCGGGCGGGACATGGGGACTCCAAGATCGCAAGAGAAGTTATGGCCGTGAAGATGACGGATCGCCGAGGCCGCATTCACCTAGCTCCAGCAAACGCCGCCACGACCAACCGCAGCAAGTCCCCAATAAACTCAAAGCACCTCACGTTCACAAGAAACAACAAACACACGAAACCAGTCTTGATGTCGTTATGAGGTCGCGCAAACGGCCGACTTTGCCTGTGTTTCGACTGAAGCCATGAGGCTAGCAAGAACCGGCCGCACAGCAAGATGTGTCGCTGGCACGCCCCACAACGTCAACACAAGCCCATACAGGCGCAGGAAGTACTCCTCTTCCCTCCGGAAGTCAGCGTAGGCCCTGCCACGTAGCAGCGGCGGAAACGAAGACTCAGGCGCACCATCCCTCAGCACTGGCAACACGCTTTCCTTCTCAAGCTCCGTCCGCGTCAGTCGATGCTGAATGATATCGGCTTCCGCGGCAACAATACTTCCAGTTGGCGATACGTTGTTTAGGTACTTCGCAAGATACTCCGTTGTTCCAATAACGAGAATATGCGAAGCCTCCGCTGCCAGGGACACAAAGCGCGACACGCTCTTTCCGATCGCAGAGTTGTCGTTCAAGTCAAAGAATGTCCGAACGCCAGCAGATTCAAGATCATCCACAAGCCTCTGACACCACGCACCTATACCATCGCCCCCCCCCACGCATAACTGACGAACACGGACACCGAAGGCAGCCGGCCGTGCAATTGCTGAGCTGTAGCCTTGGCGACCGAGAGCGCCTCCTCATATCGCGTCCTTACATGTGAAACCTTCTCTTGAATGCGTATTGCGCCGGACGCACTTTCGGCCGTGTCAAGAACATCGCCAGACGGCAACACCATCGCCCTCCCGCAGTTCGTGCAGAACGAATCCTGCTTGCCGCTGCGGATTCTTGCCGAAACGACCTCGCGAGGCAGGCTTTCAGTGCACCCACCGCAAATCGGCGCCAAGAATCGCTTAACCTGCAAGTTGCGTCTCAGAAGTATTCGCTCCACCAGTGATTGAAAGAGAGTTCGCGTTGGCATCGACGTGCGCTGCGAGTATCGGAGCTGGAACACAACTCCACCGCCTGCGGAGTCATGGGACTGAAGGCTGCATAGTTCACCCCGCTCGGTCTCGTACTCTGCTTCGCTTTGCCAGTGCGCTGCGCGATTGAAGGTGTTTGTATAGCCTAGCAACACGACGCAGACGGCATAGAGGTTCTCAGTGGCGCCCGAGATTTCATACCACGCCCCTGCGTCGTAGCGCTCAATGTCAGCCGTAACCTTGCGTCTCATGTTGATGAGGGCCGGAAAAACAAACAAGCTCGTTGCTCCGAGTCGCTCCCGGAAGCAGAGGTTATGGCTAACAAAAAGTCGGATCGCGGCGAGCAGTAGCGTGTCTTGAGTGTCTTTGGGTAGGGCTACTAGCTCGCGCGATTCTATTCTGCCATCAAGGATCAGTTGCTCGTCTATAGCTCCGAGTCCCTTGGGGTTTCGTCGAGCCTCCAGCACAATCGACGACGCAAGGTTTATCAGGACTTCGGGCGCCAGCAATACAGCATCCAAGCCATCCACCGTCGAAATGAGGGTGATGTATCCGTGCTTGGCGAGATTGAAGAGCGCTGCCTCGAAATCCTCCACGTCAACGCTCATTCCGCTGTCCAGCGCAGCCTGAAATAGCGCCTCAATGGACTGGAGGGGCGTCGCCGTTAGTCGTTCTTTGGCGCCGAGAACAAAATTCCGTATTTGCTTGAACGATGCCGTGGCGACAGTCTTGGTCTGGGCTGACCAATCTATGAGATTCGCAATTTTGGCCATCAAATCGGGGAGGCCTTCGCCGGTTAACGCGCTCGTAAGGACGAAACCGCCTTCAATGTGGGTTTCGGCACAGAATGCGGCCAACTCCTGATTGCTTAGAGCCGGCACGCCCCGATCCGCCCGTGCTCCCACCAAAATTGTTCGTGGCGCAGGCTTCTCTGAGTGTCGCAATTGGTTAAGCCAATACCGAACGCCCTTGAGAGCCTCGCCTGTGCTTGCGCCATCCATCACAAGAATGGCGACATCCACGTTGTCAAGTGATAGTGCGTGGGTGATGCGGTAGTCTGCTTGACCAGCCAGATCCCACAGCACGGCCTCTCGATGCCAGCCACTTGACTCTTCTTGGGATAGACTAGGAACAACCCAGAACTGCTGACCGTGGGTCGAAGAGTGTTCCGCGAATGCACCCTTAGCTAGTCGCCACCCTAGACCAGTCTTCCCGGCACCGCTGTCCCCGACAAGGACGATTTTCGCGGTCGTATATCGTACGGTCCCGCTTCCTTGCGACGCGTCCGCGCTGGTCGCTGCGACATCCAGTACGAGAATATCCACGCTGTGGCGGTCGCGTCTCACAGCGAGCGCGGTCCCGTTCGCGGCCAAATCAATCGACTGTAATCCACTGTCGCGCGCTTCGTTGCTCACCTGGCGGATGTGGATTGGACTCAAGCTCTCGTAATTCCACAGGCGCATTACGCCATTCACGTCAACAGTGACAAACACGCCAGTTTCGCTTCCGGCGACCTCCCTGATAGTTGTCGCGAACTGCTCAAGCACCATTCTCGGCTTGCCGGTCGCACGGTCGACTAACTGCACCTCTCCGTGTCGGCCACCCAAGATTAGAGTGGAGTCACGGCCCCATCCAATAGGCAACGATGAGCCGAGGAGCCTAGCGAATGTTGCGTCATAGTTTATGGTCGATGCAATTTCTGCTGAGCTGAGTTTGGTGATGTAGTCGATTTCCTTGGTGGTCCATGTGCGATTGAAGGCGTGGCGCGCAGTTGTTGCGGGGAAGGAGACAGCGAAATCTTGTGTCACAAAGGGAACGAACTCTGCTAGATCCTGAGGTGTGATGCTGCCCTGTGGTTGCTCGATCCAGATCGCTCGGTCACCACTTATGAGCTGCACCGACCCATCAGAATAGGAGATTGCTAGGTCCTCTTGATTCGACCACAGCGCCTGCACGGGCATGCAAAAGAGACGCGCGGTTGCTGTATGCCGACTGCCTGACTCGATGACCCAGCAAGTGCCGTCTTGAACTATGGCTGCGATCTTTCCGGTTCGTGAAACACTTATAGCTAGGACGGCTGAACGGTCAGCGGGCGCGCGCTCGGATGTCGGGATGGGTGCAAGAGGTTGGCCGTGACGGTCAAAGCTTTTCCGCTTCTTCTGCGACCTGCGAGCCGTAGTCGCCTTAAAGTGCGACTTTGTTCCAACGCCGTCCCAGAACAATATTCGGCCATCGGTGGTGCCCCAAAGAAAGCACCTCTCGGCTTCGCTCCAAGCGATTGCGCTCGCTCGTGTGGGGCCGCCCACAAACTGAAAGATGCGACGTCCGGAAGACACATCAATTACAATAACGTCGCCGCTTTCGGTTATTAGTCCGAGTGCGGAGGTGGTGTTGTTTATTGCAAACCGCTTTATTACGTTGCGTCCTGCGGAGAGTTTGAGTTCGCGCAGCGTTTTCATAGGACAGCTTACCTTTGCTGAAAAATCCAGTTGTGTTCGAAGTTACTCCGTCTGCGCGTCCGCCACGCTGCGACGCCGCCGCGGGCCGTCCTCTTCGGTGCCCTTCACCGACACGTTGTCGAAGGAGCACTCGTAGTTGCGGCACCCGAGCGCGATCTTGCCCACCTGGCCCTGCAGCCCGGGCAGCACCTTGCGCGCGAAGCGGCGGCCATCGAGGTACCCGATCGCCTCCACCGCGTCCTTGCCCGGCTGTCTGCGCAGCACGAGCTTGAGCTTGAACGGCTTGCCGTCCGGCGGCGTGGGCGTCTCGTCCTCCACCATCAGCTCCAGATCGCGCGCGCTGTTGCCGACGATCTCGCTGCCGTCCTCCGTGTAGTAGCGCCAGCCGAGCCGCATCCCCACGCCCGGGATGGCGAACGCCGACACCTGGAGATCGCGGATGCGAAATGCGATCTCCGCGAAGCGCTGCGCCTCCGCATCGAGCTGGTAGCGGTCCGCCGTGTCGCGCAGCACGAGCTCGGTCTCGGCTTCGAAGTCGTCGGCGGTGAAGTAGCGGTGCGCCACGAACGCGCGCGGGATGAGGCGCTTGCCGTCCGGGACGGTGTTGCCCACCTGCACGACGGTGAGCCGGCCCTCGCCCATCTTCCACTCGCCGGTGTGGACGTTGAGCTCTTCCGGTCCTGGCCCGAACGTCATCCTCATCGACGTGCGACCGCCGGCGAGCTCTTCCTCCACGACCTCGCTGAAGACCTCGCCGTAGGTGCTGCCCGAGGACAGCGGCAGCTTCGACTGCGCGCCCTTCCCGTTCGCGGAGAGCACGAACTCCTTGCCCCCGCCGCTGATCGTCACCGACGGATCCGCGCCGAAGAAGAAGCGGGACGCGAACGCGATCGTCGCCAGCGCACCGATGACCATCAGCCCTGTGCGCACGCCGCGGAAGCCCCGCTGCACCACGGACACCGCGCGAGGCGAAGTCCCTCCGTTCGTCGCCGCGCCCGCGGGCATCGCACCGGCACCCGCCAGGGCACCGCTCGCCGCGCGCGGAGAGATCGACGACACCAGCGGCTCGAGCTCCGCGATGACCTCACCCGCGCTCGCGTGACGCTGAGAAGGATCCGGCTGAAGCAGCCGTTCGACGATCGGGTCGTAGCGAGGATCGATCCCGCTGATGCGCTCCGACGGCAGCCGGAAGCGGCCAATGGGCAGCTCACCGGTGAGCAGCTCGTAGAGGATGACGCCCACCGCGTAGAGGTCCGCGCGCTGATCCACGCTGCGCGCATCCCGACGCTGCTCGGGGGCCATGTAGTTGATGGTGCCCATCGCCACGCTGGTGGCGGTGAGCTGGTGTCGCTCCTCGCCGCCTCGGATGCCCGCCAGCCCGAAGTCCGCCACCTTCGCGTGCCCGCGCCCGTCGAGGAGGATGTTCTCCGGCTTGAGGTCGCGGTGGATGATGCTCTTGTGGTGCGCCGCCTCCATGGCGCGGAGGATCTGCAGCACGATCCGCGGGGCCTCGGAGATGCTCACCCGCCCCGAACCCATCGCCTCGCGGAGGGTCTGACCCTCCACGTACTCCATGACGAAGTAGTAGTTCCCGTCCGCACTGCCGCGGTCGATGATCTGGATGATGTGCGGGTGGCTCAGCGCCGCCAGCGCCGCGCTCTCCTTCTCGAACCGCGCGACGAACTCCGGATCCTTCGCGCTCTGCGGCGGGAGGATCTTCACCGCCACCGTGCGGCCCAGCGACTGCTGCACCGCGCGCCAGACCTCGCCCATCCCACCGCGCCCGAGCAACCGCTCCAGCGTGTAGCCGGGGATCTCGATGCCCGGCCGGCTCATCGCGGTGGCGTCCACCGGCACTGCGACCGCGACCTCGTTGCCCGCCTGTGAGGGCGGAATGAACGTCGCATCCGACGAGACGACCGAGACGACCGACGAGCCGGGCACGTGCGCCTCGGTCATCCCGCGCACCGACGGCCGCTCCGGCGAGGTGGGCGCCGAGGTGGTGCTGAGAGCGGGCCCGATCATGCTCTGCCCGCTCGGCGCGGACACGTCCGTGCGCCGGACCTCGAAGCGGATGCCACACCCGCACAGCACGCGCTGCCCGGTGACGTAGACCTTCACGTCGTGGGCGCGCTGGCAGTTGGGGCAGGCCTGGCTGGGCATCCCTCAGCGGCTCCGGGTGCTCGCCGTCTCCTCGAACCCGAGCACGAGGAACGCGTTGACGCCCTTCTCCTTCCCCTTCACCTGGGAGGTGGGAAGCGGCTGGACCCGGAAGCCGGCGGCGGCGCGTCGCACGGTGTTCTCGGTGACGACGACCTGACCTCCGCGGGCCATGTCGCACAGGCGGGCGGCGACGTTCACCGTGTCGCCGATGGCGGTGAACTCGTGGCGCTCGGCCGAGCCCATGAACCCGACGATCGCGGTGCCGGTGTTCACGCCGATGCCCACCTCGATCGGCTTGAGGCCCTCCGCGAGCCGCGCCTCGTTGATGCGCCGGACCTCGCCCTGCATCTCCAGCGCCGCCCTCACCGCGCGCGCCGAGTCGTCTGCGTTCGGCCTCGGAGGACCCCACACCGCCATCACGCAGTCGCCGATGAACTTGTCGAGGTTCCCGTCGTGCCGGAACACCACGTCGGCCATCGCGGTGAAGAAGCGGTTGAGCATTGCGACCGTCTCGGTCGGATCCTCGGTCTCGGCCATGGAGGTGAAGCCGCGGATGTCGGCGAAGAGGACGCTCACCTCCGCCTGCTGTCCCGACCGGAGCAGCTCCACGTCCCCTTTGATCACCGCCTCCGCCACGGCCTTGGAGAGGAAGCGCGACAGCTCGGCGCGGGTGATGGCCTCATCCTCGATCTTCCGCGCCAGCTCCGCGTTCTCCAGCGCGATCGCCGCCTGCGAGGCGATGCCGGAGAGGATCTTCAGATCCTTCTCGCTGAACGCGTTGCTTCGCTCGCGGCTGTCGAGGAAGAGCACGCCCTTCAGCTGCCCCTTTGCCACCAGCGGCACCGCCATGGCGCTGCGGATGCCCTGCGCCACGATGCTCTCCGACGAGGAGAACCGCGCATCGAGGATCGCGTCCTTCGTCAGCACCGCCTGGTGCGTCTCCGACACGCGCTTTAGCACCGTCTCCGAGACCGAGACCTCGGCAGCCCCTTTGCGGTGGTGCACCGCCACCGGCTCCAGCGCGCCCGTCTTCTCGTCGGTGAAGAAGAGCACGCCGTGTTCGGCGGCCAGCAGCTCGAAGGCCACCCGCAGGATCTTCTCCGCGAGGCTCTTCGCGTCGCGCTCGAGGCCGACCTGCTGGTGGAACTTGTGCGCGATCCGCAGCTTCTCGTAGTCCTGCCGGATCGCCTCCACGTCGCGGAGCTGATCGGCCGGGAGGAACTCCGTCTGCTCGCGCTGCTCGAGCTGCGCGACGAACGCGGGGATGCTGTGCGCGGAGGCCACGACGGTGACCGAAGGCCCCGGCGCCGGCTGGGTCGGAGCGCCCTCGCCGCC
Organism: Pseudomonadota bacterium; assembly: GCA_023423535.1. Lineage (GTDB taxonomy): Bacteria > Myxococcota > Myxococcia > Myxococcales > Myxococcaceae > JAFAFL01. The sequence continues at coordinate 24,584 of JAFAFL010000097.1, read as the reverse complement.
GAAGAACGACAGCTTGCAGTTGTTCCCCAGCGCGATGAGGTCGCCGTCCTGCAGGCGCAGCTCGCGGACGCGCCGGCCGTTGACGAAGGTGCCGTTGGACGAGCCCAGATCGCGCAGCACCCAGGCCGCGCCCATCCGCTCGATGACCGCGTGCTCCTTGGAGACCTCGCGGTCGGTGAGCTGGATGCTGTTCTCCGGATGCCGTCCCAGCGTCGTCTTCACCGGCGCGAGCGGGTACTCGGTGAGGGTACCGTCCGGCAGCTTGATGCTGAGCCGGGCACCTTTGGGGGCGGCGAGCGCGGGCGCATTCATGCGGGTGTCTTCTGCGCGGAAACCTAGCACGCACCCCTTGTCGAACCTAGAAGCTGAATGGCCGCCTGCCCTCCTCTCACGGGAACTGCAGCCGCAGCCCGAGCGCCGGGTAGAACGTGGCCCCGCCGAGCTGCCGGTACTGGCCGAAGAGGAACGGCTTGCAGTGGGTGTAGCCGCCGGTCACCTCCAGCATGAGGTGCGCGTACTTGTAGCCGGCGCTCACGCCCGCGGTGCCGCCGAAGAAGTGCGCGTGCACCACCCTCGGCAGCCCCACGTCGGTCCCGATGATGTTCGCCGCGTGCTGCGAGTAGTTCACCAGCCGGGTGTCCATGGAGGTGCGCGAATAGACGTACTTCGCGCCGCCGTAGAGCTTGAAGATGTCTCCGAAGTCCACGGTGTAGATGAGCGGCACCGCCTCCACGTCCCAGCGCGAGAAGTCGTCGAGCTTGATGTACTCGAGCACCTCGAAGGCGGGGTTGGCGAAGAGGTACTTCGACACGCCCACGTTGGCGGCGAGGTCCACGTTCATCCGCTTGTGCTCGGGCAGGTGCTCGTTGTGCGAGTAGCTGAAGTACCGGTACTTCGTGTCCAGCCGCAGCGCGTTCATGCTGTAGCGGAAGCCCACATCCATGTCCTCCTGCAGCACGCCGGTGCGCACGCCGAGCTCGTAGTTGATGCCGTTGGGCCAGGGCGCCATGATCGCCAGCGCGATGCCGGCGGTGAGCAGCTCCTGCTGGTCCTCTTCGCTCAGCTCATAGGGCTCGCCGGTCTTGCGCGACTCGTTGAGCGCGCGGCCCTGCTCGATCCCCTGCTCGACGACCTTCACCACCGGCCCGAGCGGCAGGTAGATGCCCGCGCCGCCGGTCACCTGGACCTGTCCGCGCTTCGCCGGCTTCGCGGTCTGGAAGGTGGACAGCGTGGAGGCGCAGCCCGTGTGCAGGGCGAGCAGCGCGCCGCACAGGAGGACCGCGGAGGAGACTCTGAGGCTCATGCGCTGACGGTATCCGAAAAAGGGGCCCCTCCCTCCGTCGCCTTTGGCGGCGCGGACGATCAAAAGACCTGCTAGAGGGGCGGCGTGAAGATCAAGCAGCGGCCGGACGACTTCCGGGTCACCGAATCCTGGCGGTTCGACGGTGTGGACAGCGGGCGCTACCGCGTCTACCTCATGGACAAGCGCAAGCTCTCGACGTTCGACGCGGTGGAGCGCGTGCGCGAGCGCTTCGGCCTCAAGCCGGGCGCCATTTCGTATTGCGGCCTCAAGGACAAGCAGGGGCGCACCGAGCAGATCATCGCGGTGGATTCGGACCGCGTGATCGAATTGCAGGAGCCGGATCTGCGGCTTCGGCTCCTCGGGCGGACGGACAAGCCGCTCAGCGCGGCGAACACCACCTCCAACCGCTTCAGCGTCACCGTGCGCGCGCTGCAGCCGGACGACCTGCGGCAGCTCACCGTCTCCACCGCCGAGGTGGGCCGGCTGGGCGTGGTGAACTACTTCGACAGCCAGCGCTTCGGCTCGCTGAAGCACGGCCAGGGCTTCATCGCCAAGGACCTCATCCGGGGCGACTTCGAGGCCGCGCTGCGCAACTACATGGCGCAGCCGTCACCGCTCGACCGGAGCGACGACGTCAAGATCAAGCGCTTCTGGAAGGAGAACTGGGGGCAGTGGGACAAGAACCCCTACCTCCCCGGCAACAACAAGTACTACCGGATCCTCAAGGTGCTCCGGGACCGGCCGAAGGACTTCGTCGACGCGTTCCTGCAGATCGACAAGAACTACCGCGCGCTCCTGCTCTTCACCTACCAGAGCTACCTCTGGAACGAGGGCGTGCGGCGCCTGCTTCAGCTCATGCTCCCGCGCGAGCAGCTCTTCCCCATGCCGTACCAGGCGGGGACGCTGCTCTTCCACCGCGACGCGTCTCCGGACGTGCTGAAGGAGCTGCGCCACCTCACCTTCCCGCTGCTCGCGGCGAACAGCGAGTTCACGCATCCGAAGGTGAAGGAGGCGGCGGAGTGGGTGCTCGGGAAGGAGAAGCTGAAGCTCGAGGACCTGCGCATCGAAGAGGCGGCGCGGATGCTCTTCTTCAAGCACGAGGAGCGGCCGGTGCTGGTGTGGCCGGACAAGCTCGTGCTCGGGCGGCCCCTGCGCGACGAGCTCAACGCCGGCTTCAACAAGCTCAACGTCGCCTTCACCCTGCCGCCCGGCTCCTACGCCACGCTGGTGGTGAAGCGGCTCTTCCACTTCGCCTGGCTCGGCGACACGCACGAGGAGCCCACCGGCCGCACCGAGCCCTACAGCAAGCCGTGGGGTGACGAGGACGACCGCCCGTCGCGCCCGAGCCGTCCCGCGAAGCCCGAGGCGGAGTTGAAGGTGCAGGCCCCGCAGCGTGAGCGCGCACCGCGTGAGGCGTCCCGTGACGTTCGTGATCGCGGCCGCGGCCGTGCGCGCGACGAGGGCGACGACCTGCCGGAGATGACCATCGAGGTCGAGCGGCCCGGCCGCCGTCCGCCGCCGCGCGAGGCCTCATCGAGAACGCCGACGAAGGCCCCGAAGGCGAGCCCCGCACCCGCCGCCGCTCCCGAGCCGAAGGTCGGCCCCGCCGAGGGTTTCCGCGCGATGCAGAAGCGGAAGAAGGCGCACCGCGTCCAGGCGCGCACCGAGCAGGCTGCGAAGGCGCCGGCCCGCAAGGGTGCGAATTCAAAGAAGAAATCGGCAGCGAAGCGTCCGGGCAAGCGCGGCCGGTAGCGTCCGGCTGGAAAGGAGGGGCGACCGCGGGGGGCGATGCAATCGAGCGGGCGGCAGTGCGTATGGGCTGAAGTGACCGCGCTCCTCGCCAGGCTGTTGCCCTTCTCCTCCCTGTCGCCGTTCGGCGTGACCGACGAGGCCCCTTCGACGCCGTGGAAGGCGGACGTGCTCGCCGCGCGCAAGGGCGACGGGCGCGCGTTCGCCTCGCTCGTGCGCAGCGTGCAGCGGCCCGTGTACGGACTCTGCCTTCGCCTGCTCTCCAACGAGGCCGAGGCCTCCGAGGTGGCCCAGGAGACCTTCCTGCGCGCCTACCAGAACCTCGCGCGCTACGACGAGAACCGGCCCTTCGATCTCTGGGTGCTGGCGATCGCGCGGAACCTCTGTCTGGACATCCTGCGCCGCCGCGGCCGCACCTCGCAGGAGAGCGTGGACGACCTGCGCGAGGTCCTCCCCTCCGGCGAGCGCAGCCAGGAGGAGGACGCCATCGCGCGGCAGGAGCGCCTGTCGCTGGAGACGGCCATGGCCACGCTCTCCGCGGACGACCGCGAGGTGCTCGCGCTGTACTACGTGCAGAAGCGCACCACGAAGGAGATCGCCGGGCTGCTCGGCGTGGCGCCCGGCACCATCATGGCGCGCCTGTTCCGGGCGCGTGAGAAGCTGCGCAACCGCATGCAGCAGAGCGAGGAGAAGACCGCGTGAACCGCCCCTGTCCGGATGCGGAGGCGCTGTTCGTGGGGCTCGCGGAGGAAGCGCCGGAGGCCCGCGCGCACCTCGCGGAGTGTGACGCGTGCGCGGCCCTGGTGGAGGAGCACCGGCAGCTGGAGAAGGACCTCCTCCGCCTGTCGGACCCGCTGCCGCCGCCGGACTTCGTGCACCAGGTGATGGCGCGCGTGGAGGCCCAGCCGGTCCCCGCCGGACGCGAGTGGCTCTCCTTTGCCGGCATCGTCGCCGCCGCGCTCGCGGGCGTGGTGGTGCTCGTCGGTTCGGACGCGGCCACCGCGGGCGCGTGGGGCCAGCGCGTTGCCGAGTGGGCGGTGGGCGCGCGGGAGCTCTTCGAGGCCGCGGGTGAGGCCGCCCTCGTGGTGTGGGAGACCGCTGCGCTGCCGGTGACGGTCGCGGCGGCGGTGACGCTGATGGTGCTCGCGGTGGCGGCGCGCAGGTTCTGGACGCCGGTGTCGCGGAGGGTGCGCGCGTGAAGACGGGAGTGTGGGTGGCCGGCGCGCTGATCGTCAGCGTCGCGGCGGCGGGCGCAGCGGGCGCTCAGGGAGACGAGCCGCCGCCGGTGCAGGAACAGTCGGGTCAGGCGCGCATCTCCCTCAGCGAGCGCGGCACGGTGGCGGAGCTGCTTCGGGCCATCGCGCGCGAGGGCGGTCTCAACCTCGCGGTGCAGGGAACGCTCGATGCGCCGGCGGAGCTCCACCTGAAGGACGTGACCGCGGAGGAGGCGCTGCGGACGCTGGCGAAGGGCTGGGACCTGGAGCTCGACCAGCAGGGCTCGATCTGGACGGTGCGCGCGCGTGGCGGGCAGGCCGCTGCTGCTGCTGCGACTCCGGCCCCTGCGGTGGACCAGACGGATGCGGCCGCGCCGGCGGATGGGACGGCCGGACCGGCGCGGGTGACCTTCGGGCGCTCGCTGCACGTGACCGCGGACGAGAGCGTGGAGAAGGTCGTGGTGTACGGCGGCTCGGCGCGGATCGACGGGCGGGTGACCGGCAACGTCACCGTCTTCGGCGGCGAGCTCGAGCTCATGCCCACCGCGCGTGTGGGAGGCAACGTGGACACCTTCGGCGGCTCGGTGCTGCGGCATCGGGGTGCGCGCATCGACGGCCAGGTGCGGACCATCGGCTCCATGCGGATGGTCGAGCCCGACGAATCCCCTGCCCCCTCCGCCATGCAGTCCGCGCCGGGGGCCTCGGTGGTCACGCCCACGCCGCCTGCCGTGACGAGCGCCCCGTCCTCCGAGGACGCCGGTGAAGACAGCGACGATCGTCGGGAGGACGCGCGCGAGGAGGTGGAGGACACCCGCACCCGCGCCGCGAACTTCCTCTCCTGGTTCGCCACGCTCTTCGTCGTCGGCTTCGTGGCCAGCATGATGGCGCCGGAACGGATGAAGGTCGTGCAGAAGCAGATCCGCCGCGCGCCGGGAGTCTCCGCTGCGGTGGGGCTGGCGGCGACGGTGGCGCTGGTGCCGCTGACGGTGCTGCTGCTCGTCACCATCGTGGGCATCCCCATCGCGCTGCTGGTGCTGTGGCCGGTCGCGTTCCTCTCGGTCGGCGTGGGCTTCGCGGCGGTGGCGCTGGAGCTCGGCGCGCGCATCCCGGTCTTCCGCGGACGGAAGTCGCAGGCGCTGGTGCTCGCGCTGGGGCTCGTGATCCTCCTCGTCGTCGCGCAGGTGCCGGTGCTGGGGCCGCTGGTGATCGTCGCCTCCGCCTTCTGCGGCTTCGGCGCGGTGCTGCGGACGCGCTTCGGCAGGCCGGGCATCTCGCCGCTGCCGGCCGCGGTGCCGGTGTAGCGGACGCGCGAGCTGCGGAAACGAAAAGAGCCCGGCCTCCGTCGAGGCCGGGCTCGGTGTTCGAAAGGGCTGGCGCTGCGCCTAGACCGCGCGAACGTTCTGCGCCTGCAGGCCCTTCGGGCCCTTCGTGGTATCGAACTCCACCTTCTGACCCTCGGCGAGGGTCCGGAACCCGTCACCCTGGATCACGCTGTGGTGGCAGAAGACGTCGGGTCCGCCGTTGTCCTGCGTGATGAACCCGAAACCCTTCGCGTCGTTGAACCACTTCACGGTACCGCTTGCCATGTTCGCTTCTTTCAGTTGCTGCGGCCATTTGCTGCCGCTCGCGCGCCTCGAGACTGAGGCTTGGGGGGCTGTAGCCCCTTTGGGGACCAATGTCGAATGCGGGCGCGCAGTCTCATTCCGTACGCCCCGGCGCGAGCCCGCGCAGGCGCAGGCGCTCGAGCCCGTCGAGCAATAGCTGCAGGCCGAAGAGGAACTCCTCGCCGTAGTCGTAGCCGGGCTGGAGCACGTGCTCGGTGACGAACTCGACGAAGTGCGGGTACGGGCTCCCCGCCAGCGCCGGCAGCATGCGCTCGGCCATCTCCGCAGCGCCGGGGCCGGTGTCGAAGGGCAGCCGCTGCTCGGTGAGGACGAAGCCGTAGATGTACGCGTCGAGCGCGGCGAGCGCGTGCGCGGTCCCCGCCACGGTGAAGCCCGCGCGCCGGAGCACGCCGATCATCGCGTCGTGGTGGGTGAGCGTTCCCGGCCCCGGGTTCGCGCGTGACTCCAGCAGCCCGAGCGCCCACGGGTGCTTCGCCAGCACCGCCCGGATGGAGCGGGCGCGCGCGAGCATCGCTTCCTGCCAGAGGGGCGCGTCCAGCGGCAGCTCGAACTCGGCGAACACCAGGTCCACCAGCCCGTCGAGCAGGTCGTCCTTGTTTGCGACGTGGTTGTAGAGGCTCATCGCCTCCACGCCCAGCGCCTGCCCCAGCGCGCGCATGCTGAGCCCATCGAGCCCGTTGCGGTCCGCCATCTTCATTGCGGTCTGCAGCACCCGCTCCCGCGTGAGCGGCCGTCGTTTCGACATGCGCGAAAGATACCGTTGACCGGCGCGTGCGCCAGCTTTAGCTTACCCCGTAAGTTTACACTGTAAGCCTGAGCGACCGGCTCGGGCAGGAGCAGACGAGATGACGGCGGGCGCGCAGACGACGATGAAGGCCCTCTTCCAGGACCGTTACGGCGGGCCCGAGGTGCTGCGGTACGGCGAGGTGCCCTTGCCGGAGGCGCGCGAGGGCGAGGTGCTCCTCCGGGTGAAGGGCGCGGGCATCCACCAGGGCGACGCGCACCTGATGACCGGGCTGCCGCTGGTGGCGCGGCTGGCGCTGGGCCTGCGGCGGCCAAAGGAGCCGGTGCGCGGGATGGACGTGGCGGGGATCGTCGAGCGGGTGGGCCCCGGGGTGACCACGCTCGCGCCCGGCGACAGGGTCTTCGGCTGGTGCAACGCCGCCTTTGCCGAGTGGGCGCGGGTGCCCGAATCACAGCTGGTGCCGCTGCCGGACGGACTCTCCTTCGAGGCGGCGGCGACGGTCGCCACCTCCGGCATCACCGCGCTGCAGGCGGTGCGCGTCCGCGCGAAGGTCGAGGCCGGTCAGCGCGTGCTCATCACCGGGGCGGGCGGCGGCGTGGGCACCTTCGCGGTGCAGCTCGCGCGCGCCGCGGGCGCGGAGGTCTCCGGCGTGTGCAGCGCCTCGAAGGTCGAGCTGGTTCGGCAGCTCGGCGCGGCCGAGGTGTTCGACTACGCGAAGGAGGACTTCACGCAGACGGGGCGGACCTGGGACGTGATCCTCGACTGCGGCGGGTTGCGGCCGGTGGCGGACCTGCGCCGCGCGCTCGCGCCTTCGGGCACCCTCGTCTTCGTCGGCGGCGAGGGCGGCGGTCAGTTCTTCGGCGGCCTCGAACGACAGCTGGGCGCACTGGCCCTGGGGCCGTTCGTGAAGCAGCGGTTCGTGAGCATGTTCTCCCTCGCGAACCGGCCGGATCTCCTCGAGCTGGCGAAGCTCATCAGCGAGGGCGTGGTGAAGGCGGGCGTGGACCGCGTCTTCCCGCTGCAGGAGGGCGCGGAGGCGATGCGCTACCTCGCCTCGGGCAGGGTCCGCGGGAAGATCGCGCTGACCGTGGCGTAGCCGCCCCTACGGCCGGGAGAGCTCCACCCTCGCCGGCGGCCCGGCGGCGGTGGAGACCTTCATCCCCTCCTCCTGCATCACCTTCGCCAGCTCGGCGACGTCACCGCCCTCCCGGATCTCGAGGACCATCGAGCCGGGCGAGAAGCCGAACACCGCCTGCGTCAGCTGCCCCGCCGAAACCGCGCGCGCGAGCAGCGGTCCGAACTCGCCCGCGCGGTCGAGGCCCGCGAGCGCCCGCTTGCGCTGCTCGAGGTCCCTCCTCTTCGCCACCAGCTCGTCCGCGCCACCGAGCACCTTTCCCAGCTCCGCGAGCTGTCGCTCCATCTGCTCGAGGCGCGCGCGGAGCTCCCGGCTCTTGCTCCCGCTGCGCCACGACGTGGGCGGCGGCTGCGTGAAGGAGCGCGGCGAAGAGCGCTCGGCTTGCGGTGCCGCCTCCTCCACCTGACCAACCACGAGCTCCAGCCGGTAGTGCGGCGCTGAGATCTCCGCGCTCTCGGCCACTGCCAGGGGCACGTGCCGCGCGAGCCGTTCGGCGACCTCGGTGAGCGACGGGGCCCCTCCTCCGCCCCAGATGACGAGCCGCTTGCCGCCCTCGGCCACGTCGAGCGCAACGCCCTGCGGCAGGTGCGGTCGCACGGCGTCCGCCGCGGTCTGCGGCTGGAGCAGGCCTCCCGCGCCTTCGACCTCGCGCTCGAGCTCGGCGACGTCGTGGTTCAGCGCGCCGAGGTTCTGCGCCAGCGCCTGACGCTCGGCGAGGGCCAGTTCGCGCTCGCGCACCGCGGACTCCAGCGCCGCGAGCTCCGTCTTGTCGCTGCAACCTGACAGCGGTGCACCCATCGCCAGGGCTCCGGCGAGAGCGAGGGCGCGCTTCGTGTGGGGCTTCACGGCTTCGTCTCCGGCGGCGTCTCGGGGTTCGGCGGGATGGTCTGCAGCAACTGGAGGGCCTCGTTCACGTGACGCCAGACCTCGATGGACCGGATGGAGCCGCCGCCCTCGTCGCGCAGCGTGCGCCGGGCGATGCGGGCCAGCGGGGCGAGCGCGCGCTGCACCAGATCGATCTGCCGGTCGTAGTGCGCGGGGGTGATCGTCGGGCCTGAAGATGACGGCGCGGCGGAAGGGCTCGCGGCGCGCTGCAGGGCTTCGGCGTTCACCGCCAGCGGGCGCTCGGCGAGGGCGCGCAGCACCTCGTCGAGCCGCTCGAGGTAGGGCGACAGATCCACCGATGGCTCCGCAGAAGGCCGCTGCGGCTGGGGCTGCTGCGGCGGCTGCACCGCGCGCTGAGCCACCACGCGGAGCACGCTCTCCAGCCGCTCGAGGTAGGGCGTCAGATCCACCTGAGGCTGCGGCGGCTGCGCGGGCTGGGGCTGGACCTGTGCCTGGACGACGGCCGCGGCTGCGGGTTCGGGCTTCGGCGGAGGACGTGCCGCGATCCGCGCGACCTCCACCATCGCGCGCGCCACCGCGTCGAGCCGCGTCTGCAACAGCTCCATCAGCTTCGGGTCGAGCGAGGCCGCCGAACCCGACGAGGCCTGCGCCGTCGGCAGCGGCGGAGGCGCCGCGCGGGACTTCTCCGCCGCTCTCGCCGCCTGGGCCGCCGTCTCCTGCGCGGCCTTCAGCAGCTCCAGCGTGCGCTCGGCCTGCTCCCGCTGGGTCTGCGAGGCCGACTGCGCGGCCCGCATCACCGCATCGCGGATGTGGGAGAGCTCGCCGCTGAGCGCGGAGAGGCCACCGGTCACCCGGGCCACCGGATCGTCCTCGGAGCCGCCCATCAGCTGCACGCGGGCATAGCTGCGCTTGATCTCCTCCCAGCGCTGACGCTGTGCCTCGGAGAGCCGGCCGCGCAGGTCCGCGAGCTTGAGCAGGTTCTGCTCCGCGCCGACGGTCAGCACCTGCGACTCGCCCTGGTAGTGATCGTCGAGCACGCGCTCGACCTCGTCCGGCGTCATCGCGGCGACGATCTTGTCCGTCACCTTCGCCATGTTCCGGTACGAGCCCTGGAGCTTGAACGGCGGTTCGGTGCGGTACTTGTCGTCCTGCGACGCGGACGCGATGTACGCCTGGTTCACCTTCAGCAGCGTCTCCTGCACGCGGAAGAGCCGCTGCAGCACCGCGACGATCTCGGAGACCTCCACTGCGCTGTAGTTGTGCGCGAAGTCCGTCTGCGCGATCTCCTCGCCCTTCGCCATCCGGATGAACCGGTGCACGTCCTGCGGGTCGCGGCCGGAGAGCGGCGCGAGCACGGTGTTCGCCGTCAGCGCGTTCTCGATGTAGCTGAGCGCGAAGAGGTCGTCCTTGCCGTCGAGGATCTCGCCGAGGTTGTAGGTGTCCGCGCGGTTGGCGAGCATGTCCGGGATGCGGAAGCGCTCGCCGGTCTCGGTGTAGGGGTTGCCCGCCATCACCACCGCGAACTTCTTCCCGCGCAGGTCGTAGGTGCGGGTGCGGCCCTTGTACACGCCCTCGATGCGGCGCTGGCCGTCGCAGAGGGAGATGAATTTCTGCAGCAATTCCGGGGACGTGTGCTGGATGTCGTCCAGATACAGCAGCACGTTGTTCCCCATCTCGAAGGCGAGGTTGATCCGCTCGACCTCCTGCCTCGCCGCCGCGTTCGGCGCCTCCGCGGGATCGAGCGAGGTCACGTCGTGCCCCAGCGCGGGCCCGTTGACCTTCACGAACACCAGCCCGAGCCGCGCCGCCACGTACTCGATGAGCGTCGTCTTGCCGTAGCCCGGCGGCGAGACGATGAGCAGAAGGCCCATCCGGTCGGTGCGCTTGGTGTCGCCCGCCGCGCCGAGCTGCTTCGCGAGGTTCTGCCCGATGAGCGGGAGGTACACCTCGCCGATGAGCCGGTTGCGCACGAAGGACGAGAGGATCTTCGGCTGCATCTCGTCGAGCTTCAGCCGCCGCCGCTCGCGCTCGAGCAGATCCCTCAGGCCCGCCCGGAAGGCGCGGTAGCCCGGCACGCGCACCTGTGCGAAGCGGAACAGCCGCGCCGAGAACTCGTCGAGCGACAGCGCGAGCTTCCCGTCACGCACCCGGGGATGCGCACCGAGAAGCCCTGCAACCTCGGCCGTCACGCGCGCCGAGGAGAGGTCGCGGGTGAGCGCGCCCTCCGTCAGCAGCACCGCCACCGCCTCGGGGAGCACGTGGCGCTCTTCGGCGAGCAGCGCGTCGAGGCCGCCGCCGGTCGCCTGGGCGCCGATGCGGTCCACGCGGACGTTCGTGGCCTCCACGAAGCCCTGGAGCCACTCCGTCGCCAGCGCGAGGCGTTCAGACACGCGGCCCGCGAGCAGCCTGAGGTCGTCCTCGAACGCGCGGCGCGTCCCCACGCGGTCCAGGTGACCGAGGAACGCCCCCGCCAACGCCTGCGAGGCCTGCGCGGTGACGAAGCGCGGCGCCTCCGCCACCAGCTCCTCCACGAGGTACCGCGCGGACAGCTTCGCCTCCTCTTGTGAAGCGGCCACGCGCGCGGTCTGGAGGAACTGCGCGATGGGAGCGGAGAGTTCCTCCGCCAGCGCGGAGAGCGCCGCCGCCCGCTGCAGCGACTCGCGCAGCCGCCCGAGGCTCACTGCGCGCCGGTGCCAGAGCGCCCGCGCGGCCTCGTCTCCACCGAAGGCCCAGAAGAGCTGCGCGTTCGCGCGTGCAGAAGGCGGGAAGCGCAAGAGGCCCGCGCCGTCGCGCAGCGCGAGCAACGCCTCGAGCACGCGGGCCGCGTCGTGATCGTGGACGCCGCGCTCGTAGCCCTCGTCGTAGCGGTCCTGCGCGTACGCCCGGACCCGCGCGAGCACCGCCGCCTCGCCGCCCAGGTGTGCCTCGCGCAGCGCCGCGATGGAGAGCCCTCCCCGTCCCTCCTCCGCGTCGAAGAGCATGGAGGCCGCGAGGTACTCCGCCCGGTACACCTCCGGCGTCTCGCTGACGAGGTGCTGGTCCCAGTACTCGCGCGTGGAGGCGAGCGCGGGATCGCTGATGCTCTCGAAGAAGTCGGTGCCGGTGAGGTGGAGCGAAAGGCCGCCCTCGCGCGGCACGACGGTGAGCTCCAGCGCCTGCGTGTTGACGTTGAAGCGGTGCGCGCCGAGCTTGATGACGCTCTGCCCGTCCTCGAAGAGTTCCTTCTTGTCGCGCAGCACCCGCGCCGCGTCCTGCCGGGCCTGCTTGAGCTTCGACTGCAGCTCGTCCGCGCGCACCGAGTCGCCGAGCGCCATCAGCTGTTCGCTGATCTGCCGCGCCTTGTGCACCATCGCGTCGGACGCGAAGTAGGCGTTGAGCTCGTCCTCGGTCTTGAAGCTCTCTGCGCGCCGCGAGACGCCGGCGAGGATCCGCTCCGCCGCGCCGAAGAGGTTCTGCGCCCGCCGCTGCCGTTCGTCGAGCAGCTGCTGCCGCTTCGCGCCGAAGGCCTCGTAGAGCTCCTCGCGCTTCTTCGCGAGGTCGGCGATGAACTCGTCGAACTCGCCGAAGCGGCCCTCGAGCTCCTCCAGCTGCACCGTCAGCCGCGACAGCTGCTCGTCGCACTTTTCCGGCGTGTCGCACTGGCCGATGGCGCTCTCGATCGCCTGGCCCAGCAGCTTGAACTGCGCGCCGAACTCCGCCTTGCCCTCGCGCCCGAGGATCTCCTTCCTCCGCGACGCGAGCGACGCGCGGACGCGGTTGAGGTGGCTGAAGACCTCGCTGATCCCCTCGAGGATCGCCGCGCGCGCGACGGGGTCTCCCACCTGCAGCTGCCCCACCACCTCGCCGAGCACGTCGAGCCCGTGGCCCGTCTTCTCCAGCTCCTCCGTCAGCGGCTTCAGCTCCGCGGAGCGCTCCACCCGCTTGCCCTGGGCGAACAGCTCCTCGAGCTTCGCCGTCAGCGGCGCCAGCGCCTGCGCGCCGAGCAGGAACTCCACACACGCCACGCTCACCGCGTCGAAGTGGGCGGAGGCCTCCTTCTCCAGCTCGGTCAGCCTCGCCAGATCGACGTAGCGGACCTCGCGCAGGGTGATGAGGTGCCCGCGCTGGTTGCGCAGCGCCCCCAGCTTCTCCATGAACTCGTCGACGGACGCGAGCGACTCCGGCCGCAGCCCCTCGACGATCGCGCGCTGCTGCGCCTCCGCCTCCTGCACCACCGCGCGCGCCTTCGCCTTCAGCGCCTGGACCTTCTCGAACTCGCCGACGATGAGGTCCGCGGTCTTGCGCAGCTCCTCCACCCGCTGCAGCAGCCCCACCTCGTCGTGGCCGAGCCAGTAGTAGGCGTCCGCCATCCGGCCGGCCTGCGCGATGAGGTCTTCGTACGTCCTCCGCGTGGGCGCGTCCTGCTCGGCGATGCGCTTGAGCGTGTAGGCCTCGCTGATCCCGCGCACCAGATCCGCGTTGCCCACCTTCGTCAGGTACGAGCCGTCCTGCGGCACCACCGCCGCCGCGTGCTCGACGCTGACGAACGGCGTCTGCCACACCTGCATCGGGTGCACGCGCGCCGGCTCGTCGGAGGTGGACCGGAAGAGCACCATCTTCCCGTCGTCGAAGAGCGAGTAGCCGTGGCAGTGGATGGGGTTCGAGACCTCGCGGCGCACGAGGTTGTAGGGCAGCAGCGTGTAGTGCCCGTCCTCGCGGCGATGGAAGACGTAGAGCACGTCCTCGCCGTTCGGAGACTTGCGCACCCGCTTCATCATCAGGCCCGACGGATCCGCGTCGAAGACCTTGTAGTCGCCGGTCTGGAGGTAATAGCCGCCGGGGAAGATGATCCCCTGATCCTCCGGCAGCTGCACGCACGCCTGGCCGATGGCGTCGATCCGCACCACCTGCCGCGACCGCGTGTTGAACACGAGGTAGCGCCACTGCTGCTCGCGGAAGGGCAGCACCTTGAGGAGGATGAGCGTGCCGACCTTCGCGTAGTGGATCTGCGCGTCGTCGAGCGACTGGCTCCTGTCCTCCACCGGCTCGGAGTAGATGCCCTGCCCGTCCTGGGTGTTGTTCTCGACCTTGACGGTGAGGTCGCCGCCCACCGTCTCCACGAAGACCTCGTCGAGGATGTTCACGTGGGGGTGGATGCCGCGCACGAACTGGTCGCGGCCGGTGGCGGTCCACTCGAAGTCGTGCGACGCGGGATAGACGTTCTCGCGCTCGCCCGCGTTGTCGATGTAGGTGGCGTTGCCGTTCGGATCGACCGCGAAGCGGAACACCTTCACGTCCCGCGCGCTCTCGCCCACCTGGAAGACCATCAACAGCCGGCCTTCGGGACGGCGCAGCTGCACGAGCCGCGTGCCCTTGTAGTAGCGGTAGAGCTCGCCGAACTCGCGGATGAAGCGCGCGTCCGCGAGGAACCCGCCAGCCTCCGCCGTCGAGACCTCCGACAGGTCGAACCCGCCCTCGCTCGTGGGCTCGAACTTGTGGAGCGACAGCACGTCCGAGACCTTCGTCTCGCTCTTCAGCCCGAGAAAGACGTTGTACCCGAAGAGCACGTGCCGCCCGATGGCGACGAGGTCGCACGGGACGCAGTTGTTCTCGGTGCGCACGCGCTCGTTGCCGAGGACCGCCAGCTCCTGGCCCCGGAAGAGCTGCTTGCGCCGGTCGTTCAGCGCGTCCGCGCGGAGCCCGAGCTCCTTTGCATGCGAAAGGAGCCGCGCGCGGATGACCTCGTAGCTGCCGCCCTCGAGGTGCTCCTGCCCGGCCCCTCCCGCCGGCTGTGCCGCGTGAGGGGTCTCGGCCGCCATGTCGTTGTGCCTCTCTGAGAGCCTTGGCTACTTCGCGGGATCGACCACGTTCTTCAGCTGCTGCGCCAGCGGCACCGTGGGCTGCTGCGCCATCTTCGCCAGCAGCGCGGTCAGCGCCACGTTCTGCGCGTCACCGGTGAGGCCCGGCCGCGAGAGGATGTCCTTCAGGTCGTCCGGCAGGCTCTTCTGGCCGGAGAGGTAGTCCTTGAAGAACGTCTGCATCGACTGGGACTGATCGATCGCCGCGTCCATCGACTGGCCGAGCGAGACCGCCTTCACGAAGCGCTCGAAGAACTGGCCGTCGCCGCCGACGATGTTGATCTTCGCGTTGCCCATGGCCTCGGCCATGACCTTCGCCTGCGCCTCGGCGATCTGACGGCGCACGTCGATCGCGGCGAGCTCCACCGCCTTCTCCTTCTCGAGCTTGAGCCGGAACTCCTCGTGGTCGCGGCCCACGCCGTCGAGCGCCTTCATCGCGGTGGCCTTCTCCGCCAGACCGCGCGCCTCCGCCTCGAGCTTCTGCTGGATGGCGTCCGCCTCGGCCTCGCCGCGCTTCTGGATCGCGACCGCTTCGGCCTCCTGCACCTTCACCAGCGCGAGGCCCTTCTGCTCCTCCACCCGCGCCTCCGCCAGGCCCTGCTTCTCGGTGGCGAGCGCGTCCGCCTCCTTCACCCGCACCTCGGCGAGGCCCTTCGCCGCGCTCTCCGCCTGGATGCCCTCGGCGAGCCGCATCTTCGCGCGCGCGCTGCGGTCCGCGGCCTCGAGGTCCGCCTCGGCGGTGAGCAGCTTCTTCCGCGCGTCGATCTTCGTGACCTCCTCGGAGGCCTCCGCCGCCTTGATCTCCTTGACGAGGTGCTCCTGCGCCTCCGCCTCGGCGTGGATGACCGCCGCGTCCTTCTGCCGGGTCGCCTCGGCCCGGACGCGGAGGTCCTTGATCTTCTCCTCCTCCTCCGCCACCGACTTGTCGACGACGATGCGCGTGCGCACCACGTCCGCGATCGCCTTGCGCTCGACCTCCAGCGCCTTCTCCTTCGCGATCCGGTTCAGCTCCACCTCGCGCTCACGCGAGATCGCCTCGAGCTGCTTGTCCTTCGCGACCTTCTCCGCCTCGATGCCGACGATGCGCTCGCGGTTCTTCTGCGCGACCTCGATCTGCCTCATCTTGTTCTGCTCGTTGATGAGGATCTCCTCCTCCGCCTTGATGCGGGCGAGCTGCGCGCGGGCGTGCTCCTCGCTCTTCACCCGCTCCGTCTCCGCCAGCTCGCGGGCGCGCACCGTCTCCACCTCGCGGCGCTGCTTCGCCTCCGCATCCGACTGCTGGCGCTCGAGCGCGAGCACCGCCTCGTTCGCCTCCACGTTCTGCTTGGTGATCGCCTTCCGCTCCTCCTGCCGGAAGTCGTTCGTCAGCACGTTCTGGTGCGCGGTGAGCTCGGTGATCTTCTTGATGCCCTGCGCGTCGAGGATGTTGTCCTTGTCGAGGAACTCGATCGGCGTCTGCTCGAGGTAGTCGATCGCCGCGTCCTCGAGCGTGTACCCGTTGAGGTCCTTGCCGATGACGTTGATGATCTGCTCCTTGAAGTGGTCGCGCTCGGCGTAGAGCGACTCGAAGTTCAGCCGCTTGCCCACGGTCTTCAGGGCCTCGGAGAACTTCGCCACGAAGAGCTGCTCCAGCGTCTTCTGGTCGGAGGCGCGCGCGCAGCCGATGGACTGCGCCACCTTCAGCACGTCCTCCTGCGTCTTGTTCACGCGCACGAAGAAGGTGACCTTGATGTCCGCCCGGATGTTGTCCTGGCAGATGAGGCCCTCCTTGCCCTTGCGGTCGATCTCGATGGTCTTCAGCGAGATGTCCATGAACTCGGCGCGGTGGACGACCGGGATGACCATGCCGCCGTTGAAGGTGACCTTCACGTCCCGCATGCGGTTGATGATCAGCGCGCGGCCCTGATCGACCTTTCGGTAGAGCTTCACGGTGATCCACGCGAAGCCGGCGAGGAAGGTCAGGCCGCCGCCGGCGAGGATGGCCACCGGTCCGGCGAGCTCGGGGAGGGTTTCCATGTGCGTGAAGCTCCTGGGGGAGTGACTGCGAGGACTGAGAAAACGGGGACTGCGGAGAGGCAAAAAAGTGTCCGCTTCGTATCAAGCCGGACTGCGCAGATTCAATGGGCGGCCAGGCAGGAAGCTAGGCGTCCACGCGCTGCTTCAGGTGCGCGCGCGCGATGGCCTCGGCGGCGAGAGGGTTGTCGAGGCGGGAGAGCTCCTCGGGGAGCAGCCACTCGACCGGCTCGACCTCGTAGGCCTCTTTGACGTCGTCGTACTCGAGCAAGAGCACCCGGTCGCCCTTCTTCAGCGCGTTGTCCTTCGCGCAGAAGACGGAGAGGAGGAAGCCGGCCTCGCCGTCCTCCAGCGTGACCTGGCCCATGCGGCCGGTGCCGTCCACCCGGCTCGTGGCCACCGTGGCGACCTTGCCCAGCAACTGCCTCCGCGTGGGCGCCGCGCGGAGGGTGAAGAGCGGCTTGAGCGGCTTCGCGCTGATGCCGGCGAGCAGCAGGCCGAGCGTGAGCGAGAGGAGCGCCAACGCCCCGTTGAGCATCCACGCCGGCATCCAGCCGCCCAGCGTGGGGCCGAGCGTCGCCGAGCCGATCATGGAGAAGGTCCAGGCCCAGCCCACCAGCGCGGTGAGCACCACCGAGGCAGGCACGCTGCCGAAGCCGAGCCACGCGAGCATGCCCTCCTTCGCGCCGACTGCCGCCTCCAGCGCACCGGCCTTCGCGCCCACCGCCGCTTCGAGCGCGCCCTCCTTTGCGCCCATTGCGCCCTCGAGCGCGGAGGCCTTCGCCTCGAACGCACCGTCCGCGCCGAAGAGCCCTCCGCCGAGGAGCACCAGGGCCCAGTACCCGAGCATCACCAGCAGGAGCGTGGTGAAGATCACGGTCGGGAACGCGAACGCCAGCGCGAGGAAGGTGGCCACGCGCGAAGTGGACCACGCGGAGGGCGGGTGCGGCAACGTGGGCGGTGAATGACCCTGCCCGCTCGCTCTGAGGCGCTCGTGGCGCTGGCTAGTTGCACGTGTGGAAGTTCCCCGGCGCGTTGTAGCTGCACGTGGAGCTCCCGCTGCACAGGGGTTGGCAGGTGTTGCCCAGCTGGTACGAGCAGGTGTTGCAGTAGCACTGGTTCTCCCAGCCGAAGGAGGTCACGAAGGTCGAGCAGAAGCCCGCCGAGGATCCCGTCTCCTGCTTGCAGTTGGTGGCCACGAGGATGTCGAAGGCCGTGGCACACCAGAACAGCGAGGTGTTTCCCTGTGTCCCGTCCGCAGCGGCGCAGACACCGCTCTGGGTGACGCCCCCGCACCGGCAGGCGCCTTCGCCCTGGGCGTTGATCGTCCTGCACTGACCGGCGCCGCACGGCATGACCACGATGCCCGCCGTCGCGTCGCACCGCACCCAGCTGTCACCGCTGCAGTAGCCGTACTGGCTGACGCCCCCACAGGCGCCGCCGACCTTGAGACATCCGGTGCCCTGCGGGTTGGGCACGTACCCGGGCAGGCATGTGCAGCCGGTCCCGCTGCCGTTGCAGGTGGAGTTGGGGGGACAGGTGCCGCACTGCCCGCCACACCCGTCCGGACCGCAGCTCTTGCCGTTGCACTGGGGAACGCAGACGCACTGGTTGGCGTTGCTGCACGCCTGGTTCGTGGCGCACGTCCCACAGGAGCCGCCGCAGCCATCCGAGCCGCACTGCTTGCCCGCGCAGTTGGGGACGCACACGCACTGGTTCGCGCCGCTGCAGGCCTGATTCGGTCCACACGCCCCGCACGAGCCACCGCAGCCGTCCGAACCGCACTGCTTGCCGTTGCACTGGGGGACACACACGCACTGGTTGGCGCTCGTACATGCCTGGTTGGGTCCACACGTGCCACAGGAGCCGCCGCAGCCATCCGAGCCGCACTGCTTGCCCGCGCAGTTGGGGACGCAGGCGCACTGACCTTCGCTGGAGCAGGCCTGGTTCGGTGCACACGTGCCACACGAGCCGCCGCAGCCGTCCGGCCCACAGGTGCGACCCCAACAGGAAGGAGTGCAGGCGCCAGCATCCCGCTGATCGTTCACGCCGGACCCGGCATCGCGAACCGGATTCGAGCCGCCACCGCCCTGTGTTCCTCCGGTCCCCGGGGGCGGGTTGTAGGGGTCGTACTGAGGCGGAGGCGGTGGACGCTCGTTGTCCCCGCACGCAAAGAGGGTCAGGGTCAGCAGGAGAACGGCCGCGACGCGGGGAGCGGAGAACATGTGGACCTCAGGGGTGACGCGAGGCGCGAGGGCCTCGCGACCAGGCGCCCTGCACGGGCGCCGCCACCACAAAAGGTCAATGATTCCAAGTGCCTCAGCGCTGGCGCGGTCCAACTCCTGGACCCGCCGTCTCCCTCTGCGGACCCTGCCCTGCCGCGTGGTCCCCTACTCTTCACCCATGAACGGGTAGCCCAGCTGCGTGGGCGGGACGAAGGTCTCCTTGATCGCCCTCGGCGAGACCCAGCGCATGAGGTTCCACGCGCTGCCGGCCTTGTCGTTGGTGCCCGACGCGCGCGAGCCACCGAAGGGCTGCTGCCCCACCACGGCGCCGGTGGGCTTGTCGTTGATGTAGAAGTTGCCCGCCGCGTGCCGGAGCGCCTCGCTGGCCTTGACGATCGCCGCGCGGTCGCGGGCGAAGAAGGCGCCGGTGAGCGCGTAGGGCGTGGACTCGTCGCACAGCTTCAGCGCCTCCTCGTAGCGCGCGTCCTCGTACACGTGCACGGTGAGGATGGGCCCGAAGGCCTCCTCGCACATGAGCCGGCTCTTCGGGTCGGAGGACTCGATCAGCGTGGGCTGCACGAAGAAGCCCTCGCGCTTGTCGCCCTCGCCGCCGGTGAGGATCTTCATCGAGGGATCGCTCTTCGCCGCGGCGAAGTAGCCCATGTGCTTGTCGAACGCCTTCTCGTCGATCACCGCGCCCATGAAGTTCCGGAAGTCGCGCACATCGCCCATCTTGATCTCGCCGATGAGGCCCACCAGCCGGTCGCGCAGCTGGGGCCAGAGGCTCGCGGGGATGTACGCGCGCGACGCCGCCGAGCACTTCTGGCCCTGGTACTCGAACGCGCCGCGCCCGAGCGCCACCGCCAGCGCGTCGATGTCGTCCTTCGCGGACGGGTGCGCGAAGACGAAGTCCTTGCCGCCGGTCTCGCCCACCAGCCGCGGGTACTGACGGTAGCGGGAGATGTTCTCGCCCACCTGCCGCCACATCATCTGGAACACGGAGGTGGAGCCGGTGAAGTGGATGCCGCCCAGATCCGGGTGCGCGATGATCGTGTTCGACACGGTCGAAGGATCACCCTGCACGAAGTTGATCACCCCATCCGGCAGGCCGGCCTCGCGGAGGATCTCGAGGATGAGCCAGTTGGAGAAGGTGGCGGTCTGCGCGGGCTTCCACACCACCGTGTTGCCCATCAGCGCCGGCGCGGTGGGCAGGTTCCCGCCGATGGCGGTGAAGTTGAACGGCGAGATCGCGTACACGAACCCGTCGAGCGGCCGGTAGTCCATCTGGTTCCAGGTCAGCGCCGGCGAGTGGGGCTGCTCGGCGAGGAGCTTGTCCGCGAAGTGGACGTTCCAGCGGAGGAAGTCGATGAGCTCGCAGGCCGAGTCGATCTCCGCTTGGAACGCGGTCTTCGACTGACCGAGCATCGTCGCCGCGTTGAGCACCGGGCGCACGCGGGTGGCGAGCAGATCCGCCGCGCGCAGGAAGATCGCCGCGCGGTCGTGAAAGCGCATGTTCGACCAGTCGCGCTTCGCCTTCAGCGCAGCGTCGATCGCCTGGGTCACGTGCTCCGCGTCCGCGAGGCTGTACTTCGCCAGCACGTGCCGGTGCGCGTGCGGCATCTTCACGTTCGAGGTGCGTGAGGTCCGGATCTCCTTTCCGCCGATGAAGAGCGGGATGTCGAGCTGCTCGCCGGCCATCTTCGTCAGCTGCGCCTTCAGCTGCGCGCGCTCCGTCGAGCCGGGGGCGTAGGCGAGGATCGGCTCGTTGGCGGGCTGGGGGATGCGGAGGTTGGCGTCTCTCATGGGCGCGCACCCTACCCGTCCGGCGTCCGGGGGCAAGGCTCGGCAGTAGCGGCCCGTGAGGGCCTCGCATAGGTTCCGCCGCCGCATGCCCCGCCTCGATGTGCCCCCCCGCACCGTGCAGTTCGATTTCGAAGGGACCGCGCTCCCCGCGAAGGAGGGCGAGTCGATCGCGTCGGCCCTCCTCGCAGCGGGTGAGACCGTCTTCTCCCGCTCGGTGAAGTACCACCGGCCGCGAGGTCCCTGGTGCATGAGCGCGGCGTGCTCGCAGTGCCTCATGCGCGTGAACGGCGTGCCCAACGTCTTCACCTGCCGCACGAAGATCACCGCGGGCATGAGGGTGGAGCGCCAGAACGCCTACCCGTCGGTGAAGCACGACGTGTTCGGGGCCATCGACTGGCTCTTCCCGAAGGGGCTCGACCACCACGAGATGTTTGCGGGCGTGCCGGTGGCGGAGAAGGTCATGGCGCGCGTGGCGCGGCACCTGGCGGGGCTCGGCGAGCTGCCCGACGCCTTGCCGCCCGAGCGAGCGCCGCGGGAGACCGTGAAGGTGCCGGTGGTCGTGATGGGCGCAGGACCCGCAGGCCTTGCCGCTGCGCGGGAGCTGGTGAACGCGGGCGTGAAGTTCCTGCTGATCGATCGCGAGGAGACGCCCGGTGGCCGGCTGCTCGACGACGCGCCGGCGGAGAAGGATCCGCCCGTCACCGCGTTCACCGCATCGCTGCCCGCCGAGTCGCTGCGGCTGAAGACGGTGGTCATCGGCCTCTTCTCGGATGCGGAGGGGCGCTACCTCGCGGCGGTGTCGTTCGGTGGCGGAGATGCCGGCCGTGGCCCGCGGCTGTTGAAGGTGTACGCGGAGCGCTTCCTCCTCGCGAACGGCGGGCACGCGGCGCTGTGGCCCTTCGACAACAACGACGTGCCGGGCGTGATGGCGGGGCGAGCGGTGGCGAGGCTCGTGCGGCGCGAGGCGAACTTGCCGGGGACGAAGTTCGCGCTCGTGGGAACGGAAGAGTGGGTAGCGAATCAGCGTCGCCTGCTCGTCGCTGCGGGCGCGGAGGTGAAGGCGGAGGTGCTCGTGGATCGCGGCGCCGAGCCGCTCACCGTGCACGGGCGGACCGAGGTGAAGGGCCTCAGCTGGCGAGACGCGAAGGGCAAGAAACACCGCACGGACTGCGACGCGGTGGCGGTGTGCCTGCCGCCCTCGCCGGCGTATGAGCTCGCGCGCCAGGGCGGTGCGGAGGTCCTTTTCGATCCCGCGCGCGAGACCTTCGTGGTCGTCGCGGATGCGGAGGGCCGCACGGCGGCGGAGGACGTGTTCGTGGCGGGAGATCTGGTGGGCGGAGGGAGCGCCGGCGCGGCGGCGGATTCCGGAGCGCGGGCCGGTCGAGCGGTGGCGCGTGCCGCTCTCGAGCTGAAGGCGCAGGAGAGCGCACGATGAACCGCGCCATCGTCTGTGCCTGTGAAGACGTGACCGCGGCGGACGTGAAGCACGCGATCGAGCGCGGCTTCACGGACATCGAGTCCATCAAGCGGTACACCGGTTTCGGCACCGGCATCTGCCAGGGCAAGTCGTGCATGGCGGCGATTGGGCGGCTGCTGCACCAGAGCGGCGTGCGCGAGCCGAAGGCGGTCCACGCGTTCACCCCTCGCACCCCGCTCTACCCGACGGAGCTCTCCGTGCTCGCGACCGAGCCGGTGGACGAGTCGAAGCCGCCCATCGGCGGGACGCCGCCGGGACTGGACGCGGCGACGCCTGAGCTGCGGTCGAAAGAGCCACTCCCTCGCCGCGCGAAGATCGTCATCGTCGGCGGCGGGATCATGGGGCTGGCGCTGGCGCACAACCTCGGGCTGCGCGGCGAGAGCGACGTGCTGGTGCTCGAGCGCGGCTACCTGCTGGCGGGTGCGTCCGGACGCAACGGCGGCGGCGTGCGCATGCAGTGGGGCACCGCGACGAACGTGGCGCTGGCGCGCAGGTCCATCGACCTGATGAAGGCTTTCGCGAAGGACATGGGGATCAACGTGTGGCTGCGCCAGGGCGGCTACCTGTTCCTCGCGCGGAGCGAGCGGATCGCGAAGCAGCTCGAGGCCTCGGCGAAGCTGCACAACGCGCACGGCGTCCCCACGCAGTTGCTCACGCCCGACGCGGCGCGGGACATCGTCCCCGAACTCACGCTGAAGGACGTGCAGGTCTGCGCCTGGAATCCCGAGGACGGCGTCATCTTCCCCTGGCCGTTCCTCTGGGGTTACGCGCAGAGCTGCGCGAAGCGTGGCATCCGGGTGGAGACATTCACCGAGGTCGTAGGCTTCGACATCTCCGGCGGGATGATCCGCAAGGTGAAGACGGACAGCGGCGAAGTGGAGTGCGACACCGTGGTGCTCGCGTCCGGCGCGTGGAGCCCGGAGGTCGCGGCGAAGGCGGGCGTGTCCCTGCCCAACGAGCCGCACCGCCACGAAATCTGCAGCACCGAGCCCTTGAAGCCGTTCCTCGGGCCGCTGGTGTCGGTGCTCGACTCGGGCCTCTACTTCAGCCAGTCCATGCGCGGCGAGATCGTCGGCGGCATGGGCGACCCGCGCGAGCCGGCGGGCCTGAACATGGGCTCCACGCTTCGCTTCCTGTCGAGGTACGCGCGCGCGCTCACCGAGCAGTTGCCGCAGGTGGGCCGGATCAAGGTCCTGCGCCAGTGGGCCGGTTGCTACGACGTGACCCCGGACAACAGCCCGATCCTCGGGCGGACGCCGGGCCTCGAGAACCTCCTGCAGATGTCCGGCTTCGTGGGCCACGGCTTCATGATGGCCCCCGCCGTCGCCGAGCGCATGGCGGCGTGGATGATGACCGACACCCAGGACGAGCTCTTCACCCGCTTCAGCCTCGGCCGCTTCGCCGAGGGCCGGCTCGAGCGGGAGAACATGATCATCGGGTAGCCGCCGCGCCGTCAGCGAGCGCTGTCCGGGCCCGCTTCGCGCGTTCGGGGTGCGTGGTCAGCGTCGCGTGCATGTCCGGTCGGCATCGAGCGCGGTCCGGTC
Source organism: Pseudomonadota bacterium (assembly GCA_023423535.1). Classification (GTDB taxonomy): domain Bacteria; phylum Myxococcota; class Myxococcia; order Myxococcales; family Myxococcaceae; genus JAFAFL01. The sequence continues at coordinate 1,068 of JAFAFL010000097.1, read as the reverse complement.
AGCGTCGAGCGCGGTCCGGTCAGCGTCGCGCGCGGTCCGGTCAGCGTCGCGCGCATGTCCGGTCAGCGTCGCGTGCATGTCCGGTCAGCCTCGCGTGCATGTCCGGTCGGCCTCGCGCGCATGTCCGGTCGGCATCGCGCGCATGTCCGGTCGGCGTCGCGCGCATGTCCGGTCGGCGTCGCGCGCGCTCCGGTCCGCGTCGCGCGCATGTCCGGTCCGCGTTGCGTGAATCGGCGGTCAACGTGGCGTGCATGGCCGGTCCGCGTCGCGCACGGCGGTCAACGTCGCGTGAATCGACGATCAGCGTCGCGTGAATCCACGACCAGCACGTGTGCATCGGCGACATCGTCGCGCACGGCGGTGACGTGGCGCGCATCGGCGGCCAGCGTGGAGTGCATGGACGGTTAGCGTGACGCGGCAACGGTCAGCGTTGCGTGCGTCGGCCGCTCAGCGCCGGGCGTCGGGCCGTTCAGCGGCGAATACGACGGCGGGTCAGCCCGGCCGGGAGGGCGGGCGGCTTCGGCGGCGCGAGCGGGCGATGAGGATTGGACTGCTCCTCCTCCGGCGTTCCGGCGCGCAGCCAGCGGTCGCCGAGAGACATCGACCCTGCGGGGCGCCAGGCGAAGTGCATGGCCTCGCGCAGGCCGTTCATGTCGCCGCGACCGTCGCGCCGCGCCACGGTGGGCTCGGTCCGGGTGCGCAGCTCGATGAGGTCGATGTCGATGTCGAAATTCAGCTCGTCGGTCACGTTCCCCTCCCGCGCGCCACAGGCCGCAACGCGCCTGTAGCGGATGGCGAACGAGTCTCGCCCGGGTCCAGGATCCGTCAAGAAACGCACCGCGCAGCGCCGTCACCCAGTTTCGCGCAAGCGAGGTCTCCGCAGGTACGCACGAGGCAACGACCAGCAGACGGAGTGGCCGACCTGCACGACCGACGCGTACGAGGTGACCGACCGGCGCGCACGAGGTGTGTGCGACCGGGCGCTTGGGTGACCGACCGACGCGCTTGGGTGACCGACCGACGCGCTTGGGTGACCGACCGGGCGCTTGGGTGACCGACCGGGCGCTT
>JAFAFL010000144.1 GCA_023423535.1 Pseudomonadota bacterium | reverse complement strand
GTCTCCGTCTGCGCGACGGACTGGGAGAGGGCGAGTGCCAGGGCGGCGGCGAGTACGTTCACGTGTGCGTCTCCTGAGAGCGGTCTTTCGAGCTTGGCGGTCGCGCCATACCTGAGCGCTCTCGCAGGCGCACTGGAAAAGGCGTCGGTTTCGAGCGGCTATAGTCGAGGCGTGTTCTACGCCTTCGTTCGATCCGTGGTCGGCTTCGCGCTGCGCCTCTTCTACCGGGTCGAGGTGAACGCGCGGCCCCTCCCTCAAACGGGGCCGGTCATCTTCGTCGGCAACCACCCGAACGCGCTCGTCGATCCGGCGCTGATCTTCGTCATCACCTCGCGGCCGGTGACGTTCCTCGCGAAGGAGCCGCTCTTCCGCACGCCGGGCATCGCGCAGCTCCTGAAGGGGCTCGGAGCGCTGCCGGTCTATCGCAAGCAGGACGACCCCGCGCAGATGGGGCGCAACGAGGGCACCTTCGAGGCCGCCACCGGCGCGCTGGTGCGGGGCGGCGCAATCACGCTCTTCCCCGAGGGCAAGAGCCACAGCGAGCCGGAGTTGGCGGAGCTCAAGACCGGCGCCGCGCGCATCGCCTTCCGCGCCGGACGTCGTGGCGCACCGCCGCTCGTCGTGCCGGTGGGGCTGACCTACGAGGAGAAGCACCGCTTCCGCAGCCGCGTGCTCATCGAGGTGGGTGAGCCGCTGCAGACGCGTGACTTCCTCCCGGACGAGGCCGCCGGCGAGGTGGAGGAGAACGGCGCGGTGCGCGCGCTGACCGACGGCATCGAGCGCAACCTGCGCGGGGTGACGCTCAACCTCGAGCAGTGGGAGGACCTCGAGGTGATCGAGATGGCGGAGCGCCTCTATGCCTTCCGCCTCGGGGAGCGCGCGCGCGATCCGGACAGGCTCCGTCGCTTTGCCGCCGGCATCGGCCTCTTCCGCCGCGAGCAACCCGAGCGCTTCGAGGCGCTGCGCGAGGAGGTGGTCTCCTTCAGGACGCGGCTCGAGCTGGCGCGCGCGGATCCGGACGACCTCACGCTCGTGTACCAGCGCGAGGCGGTGTGGCGCTTCGTGGGAAAGAACCTCGCCTCGGTGCTGCTGGGCTTCCCCCTCTTCGTCGCCGGCATGGTCCTCTACGCGGTGCCGTTCTGGCTTCCGCGCCTGCTCAACCGCGCGCTCGGCGTGCCCTGGGATCAGCAGGCGACGGTGAAGCTCGTCTCCGCGCTGGTGCTCACGCCGATCTGGGCGGCGCTGATGGCCGCGGCCGCGTTCACCCTGTGGGGACCGGCGGGTCTTGCCGTCACGCTCGCGGGCTGTCTGCCGCTGGCGCTCTTCACCCGCTACTTCCTCGAGCGCAAGCGGAGGGTGCTCAGGGACGTGCAGGTCTTCTTCGTGCTCGGCTCGCGCGCGAAGCTGAAGGCGAAGCTGCTGGTGGAGGGCGAGCGCCTCGCCGCGGAGATGGAGCGGCTCGCCGCCGAGTACCGCGCGCGGGTGGGGACGCAGGAAGGGGCCGGCGCGAAGTCGGCGTGACGACCTCCCGCAAACGACCAGCGCCCGCCCCACCGGTTTCGGACCGGCAGCGGCGGGCGCTCCATGACTGACACTTCACGTCGAACCGTCTCTACGCGCCCGGCTGCGCGGGCACCGCGGGGACCTCCTTTGCGCGTGCATCGTCCAGCTGCAGGTCGAAGGAGATGACGACCTCGTCCGCCGTCTTCAGCGCGCCGAGCATCATCACCGGCGGGGTGATCCCGAACTCCGTCATCCGCAGGAGCTTGCTGCCCGTGAAGCGCACGCCGTCACCGGCCTTCGCCGCCACGAGGTCGAGCGCCACCGGCTTCTGCACGCCCGCCACCGTCAGCACGCCCTTCGCCTTCAGCTTCACCGGACCGTCCGAGCCCGCCGCCGCCGCGGGGTCGGCCTCGTAGGACTGCAGCTTGAAGTGGATTTCCGGGTGCTTCTTCGCCTCCAGCGCCTCCTGGGCGCGTTCGGTGCCCTTTTGCAACGCCGGGAGGCGCGCAAACGGTGCGCGGTGGTGCAGGTTGTGCGCAGGCAGATGTTCCATGCGCCGCGAATTGCCGGAAGTGCGGTTATTCGTGGCTCGGCTCGGGTCGCTTGAAGGCGAGTTCGGGCGCACCGGCACCCACCTCACCCCCGCTCGCCCTCCTGTGCCCCTTGCGCGGTGGTCCTTAGCTTGGGTCGCCGAACCATCAGGCAGGGGGATGCATGAGGCGAATCGGGGTGCTGGTCGCGGTGGGCGTGGCGGTGGGGCTGGGGAGCGGGTGCGTGCCGAAGAGCCGGTACGACGGGTTGGTGACGGAGCACCAGAAGGACCGCCGCGAGCTCGAGGAGACGCGGGAGATCCTCGCGCGCGAGCAGGCGGAGCAGAAGGCGATCGCGGAGCGGCTGGCGGCGCTGGAGGCGCAGCTCGGGGCGACGTTGCGGGACAAGTCCTCGCTGCAGGGCGACATCGATCAGATGCAGGTCGCGCTGGCGGATCTGAAGCGGCGCAAGGCGGAGGCGGACGCGCGCATCGAGGAGTTCCGCGCGCTGGTCTCGCGCTTCCAGTCGATGATCGACGCCGGCAAGCTCCGCGTGCGCATCCGCGACGGGCGCATGGTGGTGGAGCTGGCGACGGACGTGCTCTTCCCCTCCGGCTCCGCGCAGCTCAGCCGCGAGGGCCGCGCCGCGATCACCGAGATGGCCGGCCTGCTGGCGACGATCCCGGACCGTCACTTCCAGATCGAGGGCCACACCGACGACGTGCCCACGCGCGCCGGCACCTGGCCGTCGAACTGGGAGCTCGCCTCCGCGCGGTCCTTGACGGTGCTGCGGACGATGCTCGATTCCGGCATGGCGCCCGCGCGCATCAGCGCCGCGAGCTTCGGTGACAGCCGTCCCGCGCGCCCGAACGACTCGGACGAGAACCGCGCCGCCAACCGCCGCATCGAGGTGGTGGTGATCCCCGACCTCTCCAGCCTGCCCGGCTTCGACGAGCTGCAGCGCGTCTCGGCGCCGGCGAAGTAGCGGAGGACGCGGACGCCGGACCCGCGCGCACCGTCTCGCAGTCCCGCGGCCCGTTGAGCGAGCCTCGTGGCTCTCGCACAATGCGGCCGCGCGAGACGGTGCGCACAACCCGGAGCATGAACGCGTATGTCCTTTTCGAAGCGGTGGTGGGGAGCTGTGGTCGCGGCAGGTCTCTTCGGCTGCGCGGGCGATCCCGGACCGGTCGGTCCCCAGGGACCGGGAGGAGCGCAGGGCCCCGCGGGTCCGGCAGGTCAGCAGGGACCGAAAGGCGCAGAGGGCGAGGCCGCGCCGGCCTTTCTCGTGACCGGCCGCGCGGAGTTCGGCTCTCAGCCGGTGCCGGTGGGGACGCCGGTCTTCCTCAGCATCGTGGACGACAGGGGCGCCTCGCTCGGAGATCTGGGCGGCACCTTCACCACCGCGGACGGCCGCTTCGAGCTCTTCGTCAGCCGCGGCATCACGCCCTCCTCGCGCGCCGTCGTCCGCGTGCCGCTGGAGAGTGGGACGCTGCTCGCGCCGCTGACGCGCATCACCGATCTGCGCGTGGACACGACGAGCACCGCGGTGCAGACGCTCGTCTTCTGGATCACCGAGACCGAAGGGGGCCGCGCGCTCTCCGACTTCGAGGTTGCCGAACTCTCCTCGCTGCTCGATCAGGCGCGGCAGGTGATCGCCTCCTCCGGCCTCGACATCGGGGACCGCGAGGCGGTGCTCGATCGGGTGCTCCTCGATCTGGGCGGACTCTTCGCGCAGTACGCCGGCGGCACACCCTCGGCGGAGACGGGCTTCCTTCTTCCGGACTGGCAGCTCAACTCCGTCGCCACCAGCGGCACCACGTTGCTGGAGTGCGGCAACGGCTTCATCTTCGACCTCTCCACCTCCGGCACCGCGAGCGACGGCTACCGCCTCGGCGGACCGTCCGACGCGTACGACGGCATGTTCACGCTCACCGTGGGCAACTCGACGTTCCCCTCGTCTCCGGCGCAGCTGCGGGACGGCAACCTGCTGGAGCTCGGCCCGAGCACCGTGGGCGGCCTCGAGGTCACCCGCCGGATCTTCGTCGATCCCGCCGGCAACTTCGCCCGCTTCACCGAGGTGCTCGTCAACCCGACGTCCGCGGCGGTGACCACGCGCGTGCGCATCAGCGGCAACCTCGGCTCGGACAGCAGCACCCAGGAACTGCAGGCCGGGCCGGGCTGGCGGGTGCTCGGCGGTGACAGCTCGGATCCGGTGAACCTCTTCTGGTTCGGCAACGCCACCTGGTCGCGCTCGAGCGACAGCCCGTCATGGGAGTACGAGGTCGTGGTGCCGGCGAACGGCCGCGCCTCGGTCATCCACTTCGCGGGGATGGGCCTGCAGCCCGCGTCGGATCCGCAGTACGGGGCGATGCTCGCGGAGCTGCCGCCGGTGACGGTGGACGGCCTGCGGAACCTCGCGCAGGAGGACTACGAGGTGAACGCCTCCTTCACACCGCTGCCCGGCAAGCGCGTCTTCGGTCCCGCCGGTACGCACGCGCCGCTGAGCGAAGTCACGGTCACGAACCTCGCCACCAACGTCACCCGCACCACCACCGCCGCGCGCGACGGTTCGTGGCAGGTGGTCATCCCGCACGAGACCGGCGAGGAGATCTCGATCACCGGCGCCGACGGCAACAACTTCACCGTCACCGCGCCGTAGCGGTTGCTGGCGCGCGCCGCTGCCTCTCTGGTACGCAGCGGCGCGCATGCAACACTCCATTCGACACGGCCCGAGCTTCGCGATGCTGGAGGTCGCGCTCGCGCCGGGTGAGACGCTCGTCGCGGAAGCAGGTTCGATGGTCGCGCGCAGCACCGCCGTGGACATGGCGGTGAAGCTCAACGCGAACCGCTCCGCCGGCTTCGGCGCGCTGGTGAAGGCGCTCCTCATCGCCTTCGTGCGCAAGCTCGTCGGCGGCGAGACCTTCTTCGTGAACCACTTCACCGCCTCCGGTGGCGGCACGGTGCGGCTCGCGCCGAAGCTCTCCGGTCAGGTGACGCACCGCCGGCTGAACGGCGAGACGCTCGTGGTCTCCACCGGCGCGTTCCTCGCGTCCTCCGGCAACGTGGACATGTCGCTGCGCTTCGCCGGCCTGCGCTCGCTGCTGGCGAAGGAGGGCCTCTTCTTCCTCGAGCTGACGGGGCAGGGCGACGTCTGGTTCACCTCCTACGGCGGCGTGCACGAGGAGCGCGTGGACGGCTCCTTCATCGTGGACAACGGGCACATCGTCGGCTTCGAGGGCCAGCTCACCTACGAGCTGCGCAGCGCCGGCGGCGGGCTGATGGGCCTCGTCGCGTCCGGCGAAGGCCTCGTCTGCGAGTTCCGCGGGCAGGGCACCGTCTATCTCCAGTCGCGCAACGTCTCCACGCTGGTGGGCTGGATCACCCCCTTCCTTCCGGGCTGACCCCGAGAGGCCAACGCGATGCACTTCGAGATCCTCTACAGGCCGGCCGCAGCGCTGGCGCGCGTTCACCTCCGGCCCGGCGAATCGATCGTCGCGGAGAGCGGCGCGATGGTGGGCATGAGCACGTCGGTGCAGATGCAGACCGGCATGGGCGGCGGCGGGCTGCTCAAGGGCCTCGGCCGCGCGCTCTTCGGCGGCGAGTCCTTCTTCCGCAACACCTTCACCGCGGCGGGCGGCGACGGCGAGGTCCTCCTCGCGCACACGCTCAGCGGCGATCAGGTGGTGATCGACGTCGAGCCCTCGAGGCCGGTTCACCTGCAGTCGTCCGCGTACATCGCGTCCGAGCCCACGGTGGAGCTCGACACGAAGGTCGGCGGCTTCCGCACCTTCTTCGGCGGCGAAGGCCTCTTCGTGATGAAGGCGCACGGCCGCGGTCAGGTGCTCGTGGGCGCGTTCGGCGGCATCGAGGAGCTCGCGTGTGACGGCTCGCTGGTCATCGACACCGGGCACCTCGTGGCGTGGGACGCGGGGCTGCAGTTCACCGTCGGCCGCAGCGCCTCGGGCCTGATGGCGTCGTTCCTCTCCGGCGAGGGCCTCGTGTGCCACTTCACCGGACACGGGCGGATCTGGATCCAGACGCGCAATCCGGCGGAGTACGGCCGCGAGGTGGGACACCAGCTCCCGCCGAGGGAGGGCTAGACCATGCAGTACGAGATCCTCGACGCGCCGGACTTCGGCTTCGTCCGCGTGAGCTTCGACGGGCCGGGCGAGACCCTCACCACCGAGAGCGCCGCGATGGTCGCGCGCGACACCCACGTGTCGATGACCACGAACATGCCGGGCGGGCTGCTCGGCGCGGCGAAGCGGAAGCTCCTCGGCGGCGAGTCGCTCTTCCAGAACACCTTCACCGCCAGCGGTCCCGGTCAGCGCCTGCTCATCGCGCCCGCGCCAGAGGGTGACGTGCGCGTGCACGGCCTTCGTCGCGGCGAGGGCCTCTTCCTCTCCTCCGGCAACTGGCTCGCCAACGGCGGCGGCGTGACGCTGGACACGAAGTGGGGTGGCGCGCGCGGCTTCTTCTCCGGCACCGGCCTCTTCCTCCTGCGCTGCGATGGCGAAGGTCCGGTCTTCTTCTCCTCGGCGGGCGCCATCCACGAGGTGGAGGTCGGGCCCGCGGGCTACATCTGCGACACCTCGCACGTGGTCGGCTTCACCGGCGCGCTGCAGTACTCGGTGCGCAAGGTGGGCGGCATGAAGAGCCTCTTCTTCAGCGGCGAGGGCCTCGTCTGCGAGTTCCGAGGGCAGGGCAGGCTCTGGATCGCCACCCGCTCGGCGGACCGGCTCGCGGCGTTCCTGCATCCTTTCCGGCCCGTGCAGCGCCAGCGCAGCTGACGGCAGGGAGTCCGTTTGAACTTCACGCGGCTGCTGCTCTTCGGCGCCGGCCAGCTCGGGATGATGGGGCTGGCACGGTTCTTCTTCTCCTACATCCTCGACTACTCGAGCCGCTCGCACGCAGGCCCTGTCGGACAGCCGCCGCCGGGCCTCCCCACCGAAGCGCTCTTCAGCGCCACCGCGGTGGGCGCGGTGCTGCTCGCGTTCCGCCTCTTCGATGGGCTGACCGATCCCATCGCCGGCGTCGTCTCGGACCAGTGGGTGCGGAAGGGGAGGGAGCGACGCAGGCTGCTCTGGTTCTCGTTCCTCGTGCCGTCGGTAGGGCTGTGGCTCTGCTTCGCGGGCGACTACGACATGCCGCAGACGGTGCGCTGGGCGTTCCTCGTCGCGGGCATGCTCGTCTTCTTCATCGGCTACACCTTCTACGCCATCCCCTACTGGAGCCTCATCAGCGACTACGCGGTGGGCGATCTCGACGTGCGCGGGCGGCTCTCCAACGTGCTCGGTGCGGGGCTCCTGCTCGCCACCGCGGTGGGCGCGGTGGTAGCGCCGGGCGTGATCGACTCGCTGGGCTACACGAACGCCGCGCTCGCTTTCGCGGTGCCCGCGGCGCTGCTGATGATCCTCCCGTACTACGCGAAGCCGGCCTCGCCCGCGGCGCAGGTGGTCGCAGGTTCCGTGGCGGCCAAGCAGGGGACGGCGCACCGCGAAGAGCCGCCGATGATGCGCGCGCTGCTCATGTCGCTGCGCCACCGCCGCTTCCTCGCGGTGCTCATCCTCTTCGCGGGATCGCAGATGGCGTTCACCATGGTCACCGCCGCGGCGCCGTTCATCGCGCGAGACCTGCTGGGCGGAACGCTGAAGGACGTGCCGATGATCCTCGGGCCCTTCCTCGGCACCGCGATCCCGTTCTTCATCGCCGTGCCGATGATCTCGCGGCGCTGGGGCTGGGAGAAGGCGGTGATGGCCTCGTCGCTGCTGCTCGGCGTGGTGTACGCGCTGGCGTCCGGGCTGGGTCACGGCATCGTCGGCACGCCGCTGCACACCGCGATGATCGTCTTCGCGCTCGGCGGACCCATGGCCGCGGTGCTGCTGGGGCTCGAAGGGGAGGCGATCGTCGCCTGCGCCACCGAGCGCCCGGACAATGGCGAGGCCACGAGCATCTACTTCGGCGTCTTCAACCTCATCGTGAAGTCGCTCAACGGCGTGGCCATCTTCGCCTCCGGCGCGCTGGTGGAGCTCTCCGTGCGCCCCGAGGTGGGGCCCGCCGCGATCCGGTGGATGACGCTGCTCGCCGGCGGCCTGCTCTGCCTCGGCATGGTCGGATACTTCCTCCTGGCGAGGAACCTCCAGCCCGCGCCGAAGGTGCAGGGGACGGTCATCCCGCCGCCGTAGAGGCAGCACCACGCGTCATGGGCAGGCGAGGGAGCTCACCTGCGTAGCGCGTTACGCCATTCCCGTTCTGCGGCGGGAGCGGTAGTGGTGAGCGCATGCATCACGACGATCCGCGGCCCCGGTGCGCCCTCACCCTCGCCGGCTCCGACAGCGGCGGGGGCGCCGGCATCCAGGCCGACCTCAAGACCTTTGCCGCGCACCGCGTGCACGGTCTCTCCGCGATCGCGGCCCTCACCGCGCAGCACACGCGAGGCGTCACCGCGGTGCACGTGGCCCCCGCGAGCTTCCTCCGCGCGCAGGTCGACGCCCTCTTCGACGACTTCCGGGTGGAGGTGGTGAAGCTCGGGATGCTCGCCTCGGCGGAGATCATCCACGCGGTGGCGGACGCGCTGGAGGCGCACCGGCCCGCGCACGTGGTGCTCGATCCGGTGATGGTCGCCACCTCCGGCGCGCGGCTGCTGGAGCCCGAGGCGCTGGGCGCGCTGCGCGAACGTCTCTTTCCGCTGAGCAGCATCGTCACCCCGAACCTGCCGGAGGCCGCGCTGCTGCTGGGCGCCGCACAGGTGGAGGACGACGCGGGCGCGGACCACGCCCTCGAGCGGCTCCTCTCCGCCGGTGCGCGCGCCGTGCTGCTGAAGGGCGGTCACATGCCGGGCACGGCGCAGATGCGCGACCGCTTCTCCGACGGAAGGGAGCGTCGCGTCTTCGAGCACCCGCGGCTGGAGGTCAACGGTCACGGCACCGGCTGCACGCTGGCGTCCGCGATCGCCGCGAACCTCTGCCTCGGCATGGCGCTGCCCGCCGCCTGCGAGGCCGCGACGGACTACGTCCACGGTGCGCTCCGAGGGGCCTACCGTCCCGGACGTTCGGAGGTGGCGGTGCTCGACCACTTCTGGCGGCACCACCGCTGAGCGGCTACTCGAGGTACCGCAGCACCTGCTCCCCGTAGATGGCGAGCCGGGCCTCTCGCTGCTCGGCCGTCTCTGCGGGGTTCCCGAAGCTCTCGCGGGTGATGAGGTCGATGAGGATGAACTGGAGGTCCCCGTCGAACTCCTCGTTCAGCGCCTGCACCGTCTCGAGCAGCTCCGGGCCCGGCTCCACGCCGGCGGCGACGAGCACCTCGACGAGGTGAGGGAAGTGCCGGTCGTTCGCGTGCGGCACCGTGCCCATCAGCTCCACGAACTCCGCGTTGCTGAGGCCGGTGCTCTCCTTCAGCGCGTTCATGTCCAGATCCCCGAATGCGATCTGACGCGCCGCCTCGCGCACGCTCTCGGTGTCGCCGTAGGAGTCGGTGAGGATCGGCTCGAGCAGCCGCTGCTGCTCCTCGTTGAAGCGCCGCCGGTCGTCCGCGCCGAAGATCGCCTCGCCGATGAGGCCCACCGCCGTGGAGACCACCGCCAGCACCACGCCGATGGGGGCGGTGGGCGGGAAGAGGCTCAGCGCGCCGCCCACCAGCGTCACCGCGCTCGTGACCGCCTTCAGCGCGTTCCGGTTGCCGCCGTCGCGCAGGAAGTCACCCACCGCGTCGATGGTGGAGAACGCGCTCAGCGCCACGCCCAGCCCCGGCAGCACCCGCGCATTGAGGAAGGCCGCGCCGGTCACCAGCCGCGACGACGACGCCAGCCGCCCCGTCGCCTCCAGCGTGCCGATCGCCTTCGCCGCGAGCTGAAGCCCATCCGCGCCGAGCTCGCCCACCGCCCTCACGAGGTCCGCGCCGCTCTGGCCGGGCAGGTTGGTGATGCCGAACACGAGGCTCGCCGCCGCGATGCTCGAGCCCACGCCGCTCAGCCGCCCGAGCTTCTCCCGGTCCGCGAGGAGCTGCTGCAAGGCCTCCGGGCGGCCCTGCTGCGCGGCGCGCATCGCGTCGATGTACTGCTGCGCATCGTCGAGCGACTGGAGGAACTCGCCCGGCGCGTTGGCGAACCCGCGCGCGGTCTTGAACTGGTTGAAGAGGTTCTCGAAGCGGTCGAGCGCCGTGCCCGCGTCCCCGTCTGCCTCGGCCTGGTACTGCGAGAGCGTGCCCGGCAGTCCGCGCTCGACGATGTTCGTCTGGATGTCCCCGGCGCGGTCCGAGAAGGCCTCCAGCGTCGGCGAGCCGGCCTGCATCGTGCGCGCGGCCCACTCCACCGCCGCCGCGGGCAGCGGACTCTGCGCGAGCTCCTCGTACGCGTCATAGACGTCGTCGGCGGTGGAGGGATCGTCCACCACCATCTGGTCGATCGCCGCCGCGTTCTGCGTCAGCGTGTCCGACAATCGCTGCGCCGCCTCGGCCTCGGCCGCGTACACCGCCGCGTTCTCGCGCCGGAAGGCCTCGATGAACGCGCTCTGCTCCTCCGGCGTGAGCAGTCCCTGCACCTCCGCGAGCATCTGCTGCAGGCGCGCATCCGCCTCTTCGCGTGCGGTGCGGGCCTCTTCGTATTCGCCGCGGACGTGGTTCACCGCGTCCAGCGCCTCGCTGCGGATCTGGCCCGCGGTGCGCGTCTTGCCGATGGACTCCAGCTCGTTCGACAGCGCGAGCCCCAGCCGCGCGCCCGCGCCGGTCTGGTCGAGCTCGTTGAAGGCATCGTCGAACTGGTTGAGGTGGTTGCCGTCCGGCAGCGCCGCCGCGAGCGGACGAACCAGCGCCGCCACGCCCGCGTCACTCGCCAGATCCGCCACCCGCGCCAGCGACGCGATCGAACCCTTGGTGATCGGCGACTCGTCGGAGTCGTCGTGGCCCTCGTTCACGCGCTCCGCGAGCGTGCGCGAGATCTCCTCGATCACCGGCTGCGACCGCTCGATGAGCGCGTCCACCAGCTCCGGCGAACCCAGCAGCTCCGCCTGCGTCTCCAGCGCCTGCGCCGCCGCGAGCGGACCACCCTCGTCGTACGCGCGCTGCACCGCCTCCACCGCCGCGTCCACCCGAGGCGCGTTCTGCTCCTGCGCGACCGTCACCGTCCCCTCATCGATCCCGGCCGCGTAGGAGGGATGCGTCGAGACCTCGCCAACCAGCTGCGCGTAGGCCTCCATCGCCTCCACGCTGCGGGGAGGTCGCGCGAAGAAGTCGATCTCCCGCGCCGCGGCCTTGCCCGCCTCACGGTACGCACGCGCAACCTCCGCCTGCGCCGCGTCGAGCTCCATGCGGACGTGGCCGCTGGGGCGCTCGCGGTTGATCTGCTCCAGCGCTTCGACCGCCTGTTCCGCGGCCTGGGCCTGCGCGACCAGGGCCTCGCGCTGCGTCCGCGCTTCCTCGAGGTTGCGCGGCGGATCCTGCGGCACCGTGGTCTCCCTGCCGAGGAACGACCGCACCACGGCCTCGGACGAGCGAGCATCCAGCGACACCGGCGCGCGCCTCGAGCTCTCGAAGCGGCTGCCCTCGGTGGAGTGGGCCACGCGGTTGCGCTCCGGGGTCGAGGCGCTCGCGCTCCTGCGCGCCGCGGCCTGTTGAGCAGCCTGTGCCGCCTGCTGGGCTGCCTGCGCCGCCTGACGCAGCCGCTCGCGGGCCTGCTCCATCCCACGCCTCACCAGATTGCCGATGCCCATGGTTCGTCTCCCCGGATGCAGCCTGTCAGCGCACGGCACTCACGCGACATCCACGCGCTGGCCGAATCGGTCTCGCAGGATTCCCCACCTCAGCCCACGGTCGCTCACCCGGCACCGCTCCAGCCCGAGTGCCTCCAGCGCCGCCTCCAGCACCACGCCCCCTGCGCACACCACGTCCGCACGCGCGGGATCGAGTCCCTGAACCCTTTGGCGTGCCTGCAGAGTCATCGCCGCGAGGCGGGTCACGGTTTCTCGCACCGCGCGCAAAGTGAGAAACCCACCGTGTACGCGCGTGTCGGTGGAGGAGGGCAGGCCTTCGCTCACGGCGAAGAGCGAGGTCGCGGTGGCGGCCACGGCGACGGCCAGCGCATCCGCCGTGGTGCGCCCCACGCCTCCTTTCGAGAACGCAGCGCGCGCGGCTTCGCGCATCTCCGCCAGCATGCGCTCACTCAGAGGCGCACCGGCGGCGAGCACCTCTTCCGGCACGCAGCGCTCGGTCAGCCGCACCGAACCGACCTGCGCGCTGTGACGAAACAGGGCTGCGCCCCGCGCGGGACCGAGCACGACCTCCGTCGATCCACCGCCCACGTCGATCGCCACGAGCGGGCCTGCCGCTTCGCCGCCGAAGTCTCCCTGCACCGCGAGGAACGCGAGCCGCGCCTCGTCGTCGCCGCCGATGATCTCCAGCTCGAACTCACCACCGCACGCCTCGCGCACGCGCCGCTGCAGCTCGTCACCGTTCGCCGCATCGCGTGACGCAGAGGTCGCGCACGCCGCGATGTCGCGCGGCTCGACGCCCAGCGCCGTCGCCTCCGACACGAAGCCGGAGATCGCCTCCATCGCGCGCCGCATGCCCTCCTCGGAGAGGCGGCCCGTCGCGTCCACACCCTTGCCCAGCCGCGTGATCACCGCGCGCTCCAGCAGCGGTTCGAAGAGGCCATTCGCACGGGGCCGCGCCACCACCAGTTGCGCCGTGTTCGTTCCCACGTCGATCGCTGCCACCGGCCGGTCGGAGCTGTTGCCCATGCGTCCGAGAACCATGACATCCGCGCCACGCCGCGGCTCTGCCCATGTCACGCGCGTCATTGGGGGCACGGCGGCACGATCTGCGTGCGCGGCAAAGACTCAATCGGTTCGCGCACTTGGCGATGGTTCGGCCCTTGCTACCCCGGCGGCGAACACCCCTCTGAGGAGACGTCACCATGAAACGACTGCTGCTTCCCGGACTCGCCCTCTCTGCCGGTCTCTTCGTCGGCTGTGTCGAGAGCACGCTGAACCCGACCGACACGGTGATGGTGAAGGGCACTGCGCTCGCCGAGGACAAGACGCCGCTCGCGGAGACGACGCTGAAGCTCCACCGCAGCCTCAACAGCGTGTGCCTCGCGCCGGACCACTACAAGGATCTGAAGACCGACGCGCAGGGCGGCTGGCAGCACGAGCTGACCGGTGCGGAGACGCAGAACGGAGAGCTCGCGCGCTGCTTCGAGCTGCGGCTGCCGCAGACGGAGAAGGGCGCCGGCGCGAGCGTGCGCTTCCTCATGCAGGTCACCCAGATCGAAGTGCCCGAGCTGCAGACCTGGAACGGCTCGGTCACCGTGGACGACTCCGGGCCGGGCGCGCAGGTCGCGTTCAAGAAGATCTCCGAGACGCACGACTTCGAGGCCGCAGGATCGATCGGCGTGGCGCTCGAGGACGGGACCGCGGTGTGGAGCGCGCCCGCCCCCGCGTCGCCGGTGCAGCTGAGCGAGTACGTGCTCGAGGACTTCGATGGGCTGAAGGCGGGCTTCACCGTCGCGCGGGAGCTGCGCGGCTCGGGGACGCGCTTCGACTACACCTTCCACAGCGAGCGCGTGCCCCTGGCGCGGGAGGCGAAGGTGCCGGTGTCGCGCGGTGCGGCCTGCCAGTTCGGCGCGCAGACCTTCGACGCGGCGGCCTGCCCGGTGACGGACGGACGGCTGGCGAAGCTCGTGCCCGGTGAGGCGGCGGCGGACCTGCGCATCGACCTCGCGTCGCCGGTGAAGCTGCGCAAGCTCGTGCTGCGCGAGTTCAGCTACTCGCCGAACGCGAGCGTGGTCATCGAGGGCTCGAGCGACGGCGGCGTGACGTTCGAGCCGCTCGCCACGGTGGGCACCACGCAGGTGGGCTCCTACGCGGAGGTCGATCTGGACGAGGCGGCGCCCGCGGTGGGCGCGTTCCGCCTCCGCGTCACCGGCGACAACGATCCGAAGATCCTCACGCTGCGCCAGTTGTCGCTCTTCGAGTAATGCCTACCGGCCCCAGTCCGCGGTGACGTAGTGGCCCTTCGGCAGCGGCAGCACCGTCTGGCTCCGGCCATCGACGGTGCTGACCACGAGCGCCGAGCCGCCGGCGCGCGTGGAGTTGAAGATGAGCAGCCGGCCATTGGGTGAGAACGAGGGCTCCTCGTTGTTGCCCTGGTCCTGCGTCACGCGCGCGATCTTCCCGGTGTCCACCTCGACGGTGAACACGTCGAAGGCGTTGCGCTCGTCGCGCGCGGTGAAGGCGATGAGATCCCCGCGCGGCGACCACGACGGCGTCTGGTTGTAGTTCCCCTGGAAGGTCACGCGCCGCACGCCCGAGCCGTCCACGTTCATCACGTAGATCTGCGGTGAGCCGCCGCGGTCGGACACGAACGCGAGCCGCTTCCCGTCCGGCGAGAAGGACGGGCTGGAGTTGATGAAGAACTGCGTGTCGGTCAGCTGCTTCTTGTCGCTGCCGTCCGCGTTGGCGATCCACAGCTGCGTGCCCTGTCCGGCGGACTGCGCCCACGCGATGCGGCTGCCGTCCGGCGAAAACGCGATGCCGGTGGTCATGCTGCCGGTCTGCACGATGGGCTGCGACTTGCCGTTCCGGTGCACGTAGAGGTCCGGCCTGCCCGAGCGGTACGAGGTGTAGCCCACGATCCCGCCCGGCCCGACCGCGGGCAGCAGGTTGATCCCGTCCGCGGCGATCTGCTCGGGATAGGAGCCGTCCCAGTCCGCGGTCCAGACCTCTCGGTTCTGGCCGTTGCGGCGCACCCAGGCGATGCGGCTCTCGAACGGACCGGGCTCGCGGGTGAAGTGCCGGTAGAGCGCGTCCACCATGTGGTGCGCGAGCCTGCGCGGCCGGTCGAGCGGCACCGCGTGCGTGACCTTCAGCTCCTCGCGGCCGGTGCCCACGGTGAAGAGACGAAGCTCGCCGCGGAGCTGCCCGCCATCCACGCTCAGCTGCGTCTTCACCAGCGCGTCCGCGCCCACGTCCACCCAGCGCGGGAACTTGATCGACGCGGCGGTCATGCCCTCGCCGGCCTCCGCGAGGTAGCCCTTGCGGTCGAGCACCTGGAAGATCCCCGCCGCGCCGAGATCCAGCAGCAGCGCCGCGTCGAACTCGGCCACCGCATCGCGCGGGACCTCGCCCTGCACCAGCGGCGCGGGCGCGGCGACGGGCATGGGCCGGAAGTTGGCGCCGGAGATCTCGAGGCGAACCTGCGCCTGCGCGGCGGTGGCGAAGGAAGTGAGGAGCAGCAGGACGACGGACAGCGCGGAGCGGAGGGTCACGTTCACATCCTTGGACCGGAGGAAGCCGTACCTGCCGAGTGACGGCGGGCTACGGCCGGAATTCGAGGAGGATCCCCTTCGCATCGAGATTCGAGCGCAGGTGATCCGGCGGAGGCGAAAAGGGCGAGGCACGCTTCGCGGCGGCGAGCACCGCGGAGTCGAAGAGTTCGTTGCCGGAGGCGCGCGCGAGCTTCGCATCGAGCAGCTCGCCACCGCGGCCGATGCGGATGAGCACCTCCGCCCTGAGGTGAATGCGCTCCCCATCCGCAATGGTCTTCGACACGTCGTAGTAGCGGCGGATCTGCGCGCGGAGAGCGCCGAAGTAGCGCTCGCCCTCCTGGATCGCGGAGTCGCCGAAGGGATCTCCATCCGCCGCGCCCTCGAGCTCCTCCGGCTTCGAGGCCGCGCGGTTGAACGCGTCCGCCAAGGAGCGCGGCTTCTGCTGCGTCTCTCCGGTCTTCGCGCCCGGCTGCGGCGCGGGCTGCGGCTGTGGCTTCACCCCGGGCAGCGCGACCGCGGCAGGGGAGGGCGCCACCGCGGGCACCGGCGCGGGCTGGGGATCCGGCGGCTTCGGCGGGGCCTTCACTTCCTTCGGTGGAGGCGGCGCGCTCTCCTGTCGGGGCAGCAGCCGCTGATCGCGCTCTTTGCCGAGCCGGACCAGGGACGCCTTGATCGGCTCCTGGTCGAGCACGATCCGCGGCGAGCGGTCGAACTTGCCCAGCAGCACCGCCACCAGCGCCACGACCACGTGCAGGCCCACCGACGCGCCGATGAACACGCCGAGCATCGGCGTGCGCGCGGGCTGCAGCAGGCTGTTGACGTTGGAGGGGCCCATCTCGCTTACCGGCGTGCTTCCTTCTTCTTCGCGTCCGCGCCCGCCTTCGCGTTGGCGTTCGTCGGATCGGTGATCATCCCGAGGTTCGTCACGCCCGCGCGCTGCGCCGCGGCCATCACTTCGACGACGGTGCCGTAGGGGATGTTCCGGTCCGCGTGCAGGTAGAGCTCCTTGTCGGCTTGCGCCTTCGCGTTCGCGCGCAGCTTCTGCTCGAGCTCCGCCAGCGCGACCTCCGCCTCGCCGATGTAGACCTTCTGCGCCGAGTCGATGGAGAGGACGAGCTTCTTGTCCGTCGCCTCCACCGGCGCCGCCTTCGCCTCCGGCAGGTCCACCTTCACGCCCTGCTGGATGAGGGGCGCGGTGATCATGAAGATGATGAGGAGCACCAGCATCACGTCCACCAGCGGCGTGACGTTGATCTCGCTCATCGTGGTGCGGCCTCCGCGACCGCCACCGCCCGTGCTCATTCCCATCGCGCGCGCTCCGCCTGGCTACTTGAAGAAGTGCCGCTTCACGATGTTGAGGAAGTCCGCCGAGAAGTTCGACATCTCGGTGTCGAAGATCCGGATCCGCGAGACGAAGTGGTTGTACGCGATGACCGCGGGGATCGCCGCGAAGAGGCCCGCCGCGGTGGCGAACAGCGCGTTGCCGATGGGCGCGGTCACCGTCGCCAGGTCCGCCTTGCCCGCCGCCGCGATCTCCTGGAACGCGGAGAGGATGCCCACCACCGTGCCGAAGAGGCCGATGAAGGGAGAGGTCGCACCCACGGTGCCGAGGAACTGCACGTTCTGCTCGAGCGCGGTGATCTCCGAGGTCGAAGCGCGGTTCAGCGCGCGCTCCACGTTCTCGATCCCGCCCAGCCTGTCCCCGAGCGCCGCGTCCTTGCCGTCCCGCGCCTGCGAGAGCCGCGAGAGCTCCTCGTAGCCGGCGCGGAAGACCTTGGAGACCGGCGACGAATCGAGCTCCTGCGAGGTCTGGTAGATGGCCTCGAGCCGCGACGCCTTCCAGAACGCGCCGAGGAAGACGACCGACTGCCTGCGGGCGTTCGAGAGCTGCCGGGCCTTCAGCGCGATCACCGCCCACGACACGACCGAGGCGGCGAGCAGCGCGACGAGCACGAACAGCTCGATGACGGAGGCCTCGGAGATGATGTCCATCGCCGAGAAGGAGGCGAGCGCGCCGGAGAAAGCCGAGTTCATCGTGCCCTCCCGGTAGCACCCGCTACAGGGTGGGTCAAACAAACGCCCCTGCCGGCAGAACGGCCGGCCGCTGTGTAGGAGATCGCGATCATGCGGCGCGTTGAATAGAAGAAGGGCCCAGGCGTCCGAACGGTTGCCGACGACGTCGACGGTGCCTCCCGAAGGGAATACCGCCATGAACACGAAGCTCCTCGCTGCATTCCTCCTGATGAGTCTCTCCACCGGCTGCGTGGTGGTGGGTGATGGCAACGACGGTGGCAACCGCCCGCCTCCCCAGCACACCCCGCGCCGCGGTGACGTCACCTTCCACTGGTCGTTCGCGGGCTACACCTGCCAGCAGACGCCGGACGTGCACTCGGTGCGCGTGGTGATCGAGGGCGAGACGCTGCAGAACGGCGGCATCTTCCCGTGCCTGGTGAACGGCTACCCGGGCGTGGTGCTGCACGACTTCCGGGCGAAGAACTATCTGTTCACGCTGCAGGGCCTCGGCGGCAGCAACGAGATCCTCTACGAGCGCTCGGGCACGTTCGCCATCGACGGCAGCGTGGACGTGACGGTGAGCCTCGACTCGGTGGCCTCCTACGCGTTCCTCACCTGGCGGATGCCGCCCACGGGCCAGTACATGAACCCCACCTGTGCGCAGGCCGGCGTGAGCTACGTGGACGTGTGGATCGACGGTCAGGACGAGGGCCGCTACTTCTGCACCCAGGGCACGAGCGGTAACGGCGTTCCCACGCGGTACCTCGGGCTCGGCGCGCACACGGTGACGCTGCTGGCGGTGGACGAGTACGACTACCCGCTCTACCGGTTCGACGGTCCGCTCTACATCCAGGCGAACCAGGCGACGTCGGCACACTACGACCTGCAGTGGGCGGTGGGCGGCGCGGGCGTGCGGTGGCAGCTGACGAACGGCAGCATCGGGCAGACCTGCATGCAGGCCGGGGTGACGAAGGTGTACGTCAACTTCCTCGGCGAGGACGGCAAGTGGGTGTACCCCGGCGCCGGCGACGAGCAGCCCTGCAACCTGGCGTGGGTCGCGTACGACTACCTCCTGCCGGGCACCTACCGGGTCTACGTGCAGGCGGCGGGCGCGCAGTACGACTTCGAGTCGAACTTCGAGAACCCGCCGATGGTCACGGTCCAGGCCGGCGTGTGGCCGACGCAGCAGCAGGCGCTGAACGTGCTGGTGTACCGGCGCTGAGGCTTCGCCCGGTGGGTGATGCAGGTTCGCCGGTCCCGGCCCTTCTCTGACCGGCGAACCCAGACCGAAGCATAGAGACGCCGCCCGGACCGGGGAAGCCTCCCGGTGCCGGGCGGTATCGTTCGTGCTACCTGCTGCACCATGTCTCCCAGTGCCCACAGTCCGATCGGCGTCTTCGACTCAGGCGTCGGCGGGCTCACCGTTCTTCGCGCGCTGATGGCGCGGCTGCCGCACGAGTCCACGCTGTTCCTCGGCGACACCGCGCGGGTGCCGTACGGGACGAAGTCGGGCGAGGTCGTCACCCGCTACGCGCTCGCCAACGGGAGGTTTCTCGCCGAGCGTGGCGTGAAGCTCCTCGTGGTGGCGTGCAACACCGCTTCGGCGGTGGCGGTGGAGGCGATGGCCAGCGCGCTGCCGGTGCCGGTGCTGGGCGTGATCGAACCCGGCGCTCATGCCGCGGCGGCGAAGACCGCTTCCGGGAAGGTGGGCGTGATCGGCACCCCGGGGACGATCCGCTCCGGCGCCTACGAACGGGCCCTTCGCCGTGCGCGACCGGACGTGCAGGTCAGCGCGCGTGCGTGTCCGCTCTTCGTGCCGTTGGCGGAGGAGGGCTGGACGGAGGGAGACGTGCCGCGGCTCGCCGCCGAGCGCTACCTGCGCGAGCTCGCGGGCGTGGGCGTGGACGCGCTGGTGCTCGGGTGCACGCACTACCCGCTGCTGAAGGGCGTCATCGGCGAGGTGATGGGGCCGGACGTCGCCCTGGTGGACTCCGCCGAAGCCGTGGCCGAGGCCGCGTTCGAGGCGCTCGCTTCAACGGGGATGCTCGCGCCGCCGCCCGCGGAGGGCAGGACGCCCGAGCACGCGTACTTCGTCACCGACGTGCCCGAGCGCTTCGTGGAGGTCGCCGCGCGGTTCCTGGGACGCCCGGTTGCGCACGCGGAGCAGGTGGACATCGCGCCCGTCCCCGCGCCCGCCGGCTGATCACCTTGAATCGAGCCCCCGGCGGATCGCGCGTTCGACGGGTGAGGGATCCTCGCGCCACGGATCGAGCTCGCCGTTCGGCAGCAGCGCCGGCTGACCAATGAAACGCGGAAGGCGTTCGCCCCTCAGCGGCTGCGCGGCGTGCACGAGGAAGGGATGGCAGAGGTACACGGTGCCGGCCGCACCCGTTGCCATCGCTTCGCTCCGATGCGCGGATTCGGAGAAGCCCGAGCTCGACAGTTCGCGCAGGGTGAGCCCGGCCTCGCCGTGAGGTCCAAGCGCCCGCGCGACGTCGAGGTGCGAACCGACGCGCAAGCGGGTTGGCGCATCCTCTCCGGTCACATCCGAGAAGAGGAAGAGCATCAGCAGCGCGCGCCCCTTCGAGAACACGTTCACGCGCCACGCGAGGAAGTCCGGTTCGGCCTCCATCCCGAAGCTCATGTCCACGTGCCATCCGCAGTCGCCCGGGTCTTCGGCCGAGGGAAAACGGATGGGGAACGTACCGACGCTCCCTCTCGGCAGCCAGCGCCCCGGACCGACGAGCGCATCGAACGCCGCGTGCAGCCTCGGCGTGTTCGCGGCTTCGCGGAAGAACGGGTGGGGGATCTCGCCGATGCGCACCACCGGGCGCGTCCAGGTCGAAGGCTGACCCTCCACACAGCCGGTCGCGCGCCAGAGGATGCCCCGGCACGCGTCCGCGAGCTCGCGCGGAAAGGCCTCGTCGATCCGGACGAAGCCGTCCCGCACGAACCCTTCGACCTCAGTGTCGCTCAGGCCCATGGCTCATCTTACGGGCGATGAGCGCGTTGGCCTCCTTCGGGTTCGCGGCGCACTCGAGCAGCGCCTGCAGCACCAGCGGCGCGACGATCGTCGCATCGGACTCGATGACGAACATCGGCGTCTCGGCGGTGAGCTTGTCCCAGGTGATCTTCTCGTTCGGCGTGGCGCCCGAGTAGGAGCCGTAGGACGTCGTCGAGTCGCTGATCTGGCAGAAGTAGGACCACGGCTTCACGCCGTCCTCGCCGAGGTCGTACTTGATCGACGGCACCACGCAGATGGGGAAGTCGCCGGCGATGCCGCCACCGATCTGGAAGAAGCCCACGCCGGGCCCGGCGGAGAGCTCGCGGTAGCGGTCGTAGAAGTCGGCCATGTACTCGATGCCGGACTTCGAGATCGCCGCGCTGCACTCACCGGTCTTCACGTAGGAGGCGAAGATGTTGCCGAAGGTCGAGTCCTCGTAGCCGGGGACGACGATGGGCAGGTTCGCGCGCGCGGCGGCGAGCAGCCAGCAGGCCTCGGGATCGCCTTCGTAGCTGGCCGGGTCGATCGCCTGGATGACCTCGTAGAACCACTGGTGCCAGAAGCGGCGCTCGCCGCTCTGCGTGGCGCGCTTCCACATCGGCACGGCGATCTGCTCGACGGCGCGGAAGGCCTCGTCCTCGGGGATGCTGGTGTCGGTCACCCGCCGCATCCGGTTCTCGAGGATCCGCGTGTCGTCCTGCTTCGTCAGGTAGCGGTAGTCGGGGAAGTCCTTGTAGCCGTGGTGCGCGACGAGCCGGAAGAGCGACTCCTCGAGGTTCGCGCCGGTGACCGAGAGGCCGTGGATGAGCCCAGCCCGAATCGCCGGCGCGAGGCTGATGCCGAGCTGCGCGGACGACATGGCGCCGGCCACCGCCCAGAACATCTTTCCGCCGCTCTCGATGTGACGCCAGTAGGCCACCAGCGCGTCACGGGTCGAGCGGGCGTTGAAGTTCTTGTAGTGGGTGAGGACGAAGTCGAGAACGGGAAGGCGGGTGTCAGGCGTCATCGGAAGGCCCCTGCTGCGACGTGAGGATCGAGCGGGTGGCGCCTCTGTCGCGGACGTCGCCACCCGGCGGCGCCCTACGGTCGCGGATCGGGAGATCCACGCCGCCATCGGAGCGCCGAGTGGCTTCGCGTCGTCTAACGGCGGGAGTCGCGCAGATCAAGCGCGCGACGCCTGACTGCAGAGCGTCAGCTGTGCAGCGCGGCCGCGGCCTTCACCCAGCGGAGGATGTCCGCTTCGTGCAGGTCCGCTGCGGTGCGCACCTTGAGGTGCCGCATCGTCGCGCCCTTGCCCTCGAGCAGGCCCTTCGGATCCTCGAGCTTCTCCGGCGGCACCATGATCTGGATCGCCGCGTAGGTGGGCGAGGCATAGAGCGCGCAGAACCCCTTCTTCATCTCGTAGTAGGGCATGCCCCACTTGATCGACTCGCGCGCGGCGGGCGCGGCCCTCTTCACCAGCGCACGCAGGGCCTCGAGGTTCTCGCGGATGGGCGAGGGATGGCGCTCGAAGAAGGCGTCCGCCGGTGCGCCGAGATCATCGCGCTTCTTCTGCGGCGCCTTTGCCGGGGCCTTCGCGGCGGCAGTGCTCTTCTTCGCGGGGGCCTTCTTCGCGGGTGCCTTCTTCGCCGGAGCCTTCTTCGGAGCCGCGGGGGCCTTCTTCTTCGGTGCCGTCTTCTTCGCCGTCGCCTTGCGTGTGGCCATCGATTCCTCTGCGCGCCCGGGTCATCCGGACGGCGCGGAGGCTATCGCAGCACCGGGAGATTCAAGCCGGGCTTCAGCGGACGAAGCAGTCGCCCAGCTCGCGGCGCGGGGTGCGGAAGATCGGCGTTCCGAGGCTGCGCGCGATGTCGTCCGCATCCGGCTTCCCGGGCACGAGCAGCTCGGCGGTGTGGCCCCAGAACGCGGAGGTGCCGGCCCACGGGTTGTAGCGGTCCACGTCCACGAACGCGCCCTTGTCGCCGATGCCGATCTGCATCGACCACTTCGCGCGGGTCTCGCGGGCGCCGAACTCGCTGCGGCCCCAGTGGAAGGGCGCGAAGGGCGAGTCGGACTGGAAGCGGCCCTCGGCCTGGCCCTCCTTCAGCTGCGCCTCCAGACGATCCAGCGCGGGCGAGGGCGCGAAGAGGAGCCGGTTCGGGCGGATGGTCTTCGCCGGGTTCTCGAGCTGCAGTCCCGAGAGGTCGAGCCCGTTCTCCGCCAGCCGCGTGGTCAGCAGGAGGAAGATGGCCTTCTGCTCGCTCGAGAGCGTCCGGTACGTCGCGGCGCCGCCGGAGCCGAAGAGGCCGCGCTGCTCCGCGGTCAGCTCCATCCAGCCCTTGAGCTTCAGCGTGTTGGACGATGCAACCGGCCGGGCAGCCGGGCGAGCGAGGGGAGTCGAAGCGAGATGAGCGAGCACGAAGAACCTCTCAGGAAGTGAGAGAGGTTTCGGCTCGTACCGGGGAGAAGTTGCGTGCAGCGCGGACGATCTGTCCGCGATGAACGGCTACAGCTTCGGCAGCCCGATGGCGGCGGCCTTTTCCTCGACGGCGGCGGTCTCGGCGGCGAGCGCAGCGGCCTGGGCCTCCTGCAGCGCCAGCGCGGCCTTCACCCCGATGTCGTCCGCGCGCGGGATGGCGCCGAACACCGTCGTCCCGAACCACTCGAGGCCCCGGTAGAAGCCGATCGCCGCCAGCGGCCGGTTCAGCCAGCCGGTGGTGATGCAGTAGTGCGTGGCGTAGGGCGCGGTGTGGTGAATCTTGTGGTGCTCGGGCGGCAGGATGAGGTGCCAGCGCTGGAGGAACGCGACGACCGGCGGCGGCTCGTCGGTGTGGCTCCACTTGTGGAACTGGTTGGTGCCCAGCACCCAGAGCATCGACCAGAGCAGCCACGCCATGAGGAAGAAGAAGACCGGTGACTCGAGCGGCACGAACAGCGCGCCGATGCCCGCGGGCACGCAGATGAGGCAGTTGTTGCCGTTGGTCTCGACGAAGTCGTGCTTGGTGATCGCCTTCTGATCGACGTGGTGCTCGCGGAAGGGGCGCAGGAACGCCTTGCCGAGCACGGGCATGTCGGTGCGGCCCCAGGTGTCGGCGAGCCAGTGCACGAAGCCGGAGACGAAGTCCGCGAAGAGGTAGCCCGCGGCGAAGGCGGCGACCATCAGCCAGGGGTTGTCGAACATCGGCTTCCAGAGCCGGACGCCCTGCCACACCACCACGACCGCGAAGGCCGCGATGGAGGCGAGCTCCAGCATCCGGATGCTCTTCGAATAGCCGGACGCGAGCGCCTTCGCGTCCTGATGCTTCACCTGACGGGTGTCGAACGAATCCATCTTGCTCACCGTTACGGACCGGCCCACCTGGGAGTGGGAGACGGCGAACAGTAGCCTAGGACCCGATCTGGGATCGAGAGGTTGAGCTGTTGACGTTTGCTGGGCGAGCGAGCTCAGCGACGACCGGCTCCACTCTGACGAAGGCGTTGTAGTCGGGCTCGCCGCTGATCGGGTCATACCGCCGGCCGATGAGGACATTGCACTCGGGCCAGAAGGCCTGGAGGTGTCCCGGGCGGCAGGGCCCAAGGCGCACCGTCCCGCGCATCTGTCCCAGCTCGCTGCGCACCCACACCTGCGCACCGTCCGCGAGCCCGAGCCGGTCCGCGTCCTCCTTCGAGAAGAAGACCGCGTCGCGCCCTCGAACGCCGGTGATGAGGTCCTCGTCGCCGAAGGTGATCGAGTTGAACTGCTTGCCGCGCCGCGACGCGAGGAAGAAGTGGCCCTCCGGGATCTCCAGCTTCGGCAGCGCCAGCGGCGCGAAGCGGGCCTTGCCGTTCGGCATCTTCGGGAAAGCGCCACCCTCGCCGAGCCGCGTGCCGCCCCACATCACCCACTGGCCCTCGCGCTGGAGGCCTTCGATGCCGGCGTAGAGCGGCATGACCTTCGCCATCTCCGCGCGCACCGCGTCCGCGTCCGGGAAGGCGAACACGTCCGGGCGGTCCGGCTTCAACGCGCGGCCGATCAGCGTGGGGATCTCCCACTCCGCCATCGCCTCGCCGACGCGGTGTCCCTGCAGCTCCGGCGTGAAGCGGATGCGCCGTTCGGTGGAGGTGGAGGTACCGCCGCCGCGCTGCTCGTAGCGGGTCTGCGCGGGGAGGAGGAGGACCTCGCCGCCGTCCATCTCCGGCTCCACCAACGCGGAGGTGTTGATGACGATGTCCTGGTGCACCCGCAGCTTCGCGCGGCCCATGCTGCGCGCGGCCTGCTTCGGATCCGGCATCGTCTCCAGATAGTTGCCGCCGAGCGTGTAGAGGACGTCCATGCCCTCCTCGCCGCTGCGGTCGAGCAGGTGCGCCGCCTTCATGCCGCGACGATGCGGGATGGGGTGACCCCAGAGCTTCTCGAAGCGCGCGACGGACTCCTCGGTGATGTCCACCGCGCCGGGGAGCTTGTCCGCGTCGGCGCCGCACTCGGCGGTGCCCTGCACGCCGCTGTGACCGCGGATGGGCATGAGGCCCGTCTTCTCGCGGCCGATCATCCCGCGGCAGAGCCCGAGCAACACGACCGCGCGCACGTTCTCCACGCCGTGCCGGTGCTGCGTGAGGCCCATGCTCCACACGAGCACCGCGGTCTTCGCGTTCGCGTACTGCTGAGCCAGCCGCTCCATGTCCTCGCGCCCGACGCCCGAGCCCTCCTCGAGCTCCTCCCAGGAGAGCGTCTCGAGCTGCGCCTCGAGCTCCTCGAAGCCTTCGGTGTGACGGGAGATGAAGTCGCGATCGAACGCGCCGGGGATGGCCTTCAGCGCCTTCATCACCCCGAGGCAGAAGTGCAGATCGCCGCCGGCCTGAACGGGGAAGAAGTCGTCGCAGATCTTCGTGCCGAAGACGGCAGAGGAGGCGACGGAGGGGACCCAGTAGCGGTCGAGCGCGGGCTCCCGGAACGGGTTGATGACCACCACGCGCGTGCCTGCGGCCTTCGCGTAGTGGAGGTACTTCATCATCATCGGCTGATTGTTCGCGACGTCGGTGCCGAAGAGCAGCAGCAGGTCGGTGCCGATGACGTCCTTCAAGGTGCAGGTCGTCGCGCCCCAGCCGATCGTCTCGCGCAGCGCGCTGGTGGAGGCCGCGTGGCACAGGCGCGCGCAGGAGTCCACGTGAGGCGTCCCGGCGATGCGCGCGAGCTTCTGGAACGTGTAGTAGGTCTCGTTGGTGATCCCGCGGCTCGAGGCGAAGAAGCCGATGCGGTCCTTGTCGCCGTCGCGCAGCGCAGTGGCGACCTTCTGCGCGGCCTCGTCCCACGAGATGCGCCGGAAGCCCCGCTCACCCTTCCGGTAGAGCAGCGGGTAGGGCAGCCGCCCGAGCTTGTGCAGCGACTCGTTGCTGTAGAGCCGCAGCTTCGCGATGTCGCTCCACGCGCCGTCCTCGAGCGCCGGCATCGTGTTCAGGCGCAGGAGCTTCAGGCGGGTGAGGCAGAGGTGCGTGCCGTCGATCACGTCGTCGCGCAGCCCGCGGGGCCCGAGCGAACACCCGTCACACACGCCCTTCGTCAGGATCTTCCAGGCCCAGGGGAGGTTGTCGCGGTTCTCCCAGAGGACCTTCAGCATCTCGCGGAAGTGGCGAGGCTTGGTCTTCCAGAGCAGTCCGAAGGGAAAAAAGGTGCTGATGAACGTCCAGACTCGGCGGAGAGGCGACACGGCGCGGACCCTACCCGATGTGTGGCGATCCGTGACTGCCTGCCTGGCGTGCGCGCCCGAGTTGTCGAACGCGTAGGCTCGAGCCGTGAGTCCTGACAGAGCTGGTTCACGGAGGGGGCTTCGTCGCTTCGCCGCTGCGGTGTGCCTCGTCGTGCTGGGGACTGCGTGTCCGTCGGAGCTTGTGGCCCCGCCCCTCCAAGATGACGCGGGCCTGGGCGATGGCGGTGTGCCTGACGCGGGCGCCGAGCTCGATGGTGGCGTTGATGATGATGACGGCGGCGTCCCGGACGCGGGCCCGTTCTGCGGAGACGGGGTGTGCGCTGGCGACGAGGACGTCAGCACGTGCGGCCGCGACTGTGGCTGCCGCTCGGTGAGCAGGGCGTCTGACGTGACGCCGGCGGGCTGCCGCTGCGACACCGGCTGCGACGCGCGAGGCGACTGCTGCGCGGATGCGTGTTCGGCGTTCGGAAGCTGCTTCGGTCCGGTGACGCACGCGAACATGAACATCTACACGCGGTGGCAGATGGTCGCAGGCGCGCTCACGCGGCTCGAGCTGCCGCTGGTGATCGAAGCCGATCCGTCCGGCCAGGCCTTCTTCTGGGCGATGACGTTCTGGCTCGGGACCGAGGGCGGGTATCTCGGGCTGCAGACCCGCGGGGAGAACGACGGGAAGGTCGCGCGGTTCTCGATCTGGAACTCGACCACTGCGAGCGCACCGGTCGGCGGAAGTGGAGGCTGCCGCGACTTCGGCGGCGAGGGCGTGGGCAAGACGTGCTGGGCCCCCTTCTCCTGGCGCGAAGGCGTGCGCTACCGGCTGCGCGTCGAGCAGGTCGTGCCCGGGCTCTGGCGCGGCTCGGTGGTGACGGAGGCGAGCGGCGAGGTGCTCGTGCTGGGAGAGATCACCGGACCGCCGAACGGCAGCGCGATCCACCCCAACGTGTCCGCGTTCACCGAGTACTACGGCGCGTCCCTGCCCGCGTGCTCCGCGCTGAACGCCGCGGAGGTGATCTTCGATTCGCCCGAGGGCAACGGCGGCGTCATCGGCGGCGGACGGACGGGATCCTCGGTCGGTCCGAGCGCCTGTCAGACGAACTTCAGCGAGCTGCCGCAGGTGGGCGGCCGGTCGCGACACCGGGTGAACTGACGACGGCGGCGGGGGCACCGCGAGGGGCCCCCCCGCCGCCCCGCCCGCCG
>JAFAFL010000138.1 GCA_023423535.1 Pseudomonadota bacterium | reverse complement strand
GCCCTCCGGTGTGGAGAGGCGGGCGCTGCAGCATCCGGAAGACGCCGTCCCAGTTCCTACTTCGTCAGCGTCCCCGCGCCGGCGATCTCGATCTCCAACGACAGATCCACCGCGCGCGCCGAGTGCGTCAGCGCGCCGAGCGACACGAAGTCCACGCCCAGCGCGGCGATCTTCGGCAACCGCTCGACCGTCACGCCGCCGGAGACCTCGAGCTTCGCGCGGCCGGCAGTCCGTCGAACCGCCTCGGCGAGCATCGCGTCGTCCATGTTGTCGAGCAGCACCACGTCCGCGCCCTCCTCGAGCACCTCCTCGAGCTGCTCGAGCGTGGTCACCTCGATCTCGATCTTCACGAGGTACGGCGCGTTCGCCTTTGCCCGCCGCAGGGCCTCCCGCACCGAGCCGCCGACGGCCGCGATGTGGTTGTCCTTGATCATCAGCCCGTCGAAGAGGCCGAAGCGGTGGTTCCAGGAGCCGCCGTCGCGCACCGCGGCCTTGGACAGCCCGCGCATGCCCGGCGACGTCTTCCGCGTGTCGAGCACCTTCAGCTTCGTGCCCTTCACCGCCTCCGCCGCGCGTCGCGCGAGGGTGGCGATGCCGCTGGTGCGCTGGACGATGTTCAGCGCCGTCCGCTCAGCGGTGAGCAGCGCCCGGAGCGGGCCCTCCACGGTCGCCACGTCGGTGCGCGGCGCGATGAGGTCACCGTCGTGGCGCGAGAGCCGCACCTGCACCGACGGATCGACGCGATGGAAGACGCGCGCGAAGGCGGAGAGGCCCGACAGCACCATCTCCTCCTTCGCCAGCAGCGTCGCCCGGCCCTGCGCCTGCGGCGGAACCAGCGCGAGCGTCGTCACGTCGCCCGCCGCGCCGAGATCCTCGTCCAGCGCCAGCTCGATCAGCCGGTCGATGAAGTCCATCTACCGCTTCGTCCGGCCCTTCGCGGCCTTCTTCGCGCCGCCCTTCTTCGCGGCACCCTTCTTCGCAGCGCCCTTCTTCGCAGCGCCCTTCTTCGCGGCGCCCTTCTTCGCAGCGCCCTTCTTCGCAGCGCCCTTCTTCGCGGCGCCCTTCTTCGCGGCGCCCTTCTTCGCGGCGCCCTTCTTCGCGGCGCCCTTCTTCGCGGCGCCCTTCTTGGCCGCCGACTTCTTCGCAGCGCCCTTCTTGGCCGCCGACTTCTTCGCGGCGCCCTTCTTCGCGGCGCCCTTCTTCGCCGGCGCGCGCCTGGTCGCGCCACGGCGGGACGTCCCGGGGACCTCCTCGGCCGGCGTGCCCACCACGGAGGCGCTCGGCGTGACGCCGCTGCTGCCCCCGTCCGCGCGCATGTTGTCGTCGCCGGATGCACCCGGCGCGTTCAGCTCGTCCGCGTTCCGCTCCGCCTCGTCGAATGCCTGCATCGCGTGCTCCACCATTCCCATGTCCATGTAGGAAACTCCCAGCTCGTACTGGTCTTTCGGGGTCAGTCCCTTTGCAGCCTCCGCGGGCGGATATGCCGCGGAATCCTCAGCAGGTGCGTCGTTCGCCGAAGGGGTGGCAGCGAGCGCCTCGAGGTCGGCCTTCACCGCCTCGGCGACCGTCTGCGCAGGCTCGCTCTTCGCCGCCGCGTCCTCGCCAATCCGCGCGAGGTTGTCCTGCAGCTTCGCCCGGCGCTCGCGCAGCTCCTCCACGCGCGCCCTGTCCTTCGCCACGACCTCGGCCGGCGCCCGCTCCACGAAGCTCGGGTTGTCGAGCTTCTTCGTCAGCAGCGCGAGGTCCTTGTCCACGCCCGCGATCTCCTTGTGGATGCGCTTGCGCTCCTCCTCGAAGTCGATCACGCCGGCCAGCGGGACGTACACCTCGAGCCCCTGGCCCACCCACGCGGCGCTCTGCGGCGGCTTGTTGCCCGGCCGCTCCACCGTCACCGCGGAGAGCCCCGCGAGCGGCATGAGGTAGTGCTTCCACTTCTCCACCGTGCCGCGGAGCGCGTCGTCCGAGCTCTGCACGTGCGCCTTGAGCTTCTCGCGCGGCGGCAGGTTGCTCTCGCCGCGGATGCTCCGGATGCCCTCGATCGCCGCCACGATGGGCGCCATCTCGCGCTCCGCCGCCTCGTCGCGCAGCTCCCGCCGGGCGACGGGGAACTGGGCCACCATGATCGACTCGGCGTCCCGCGTCATCGGGAGCTTCTGCCAGAGCTCCTCGGTGATGAACGGCATGAACGGGTGCAGCAGCCGCAGCACGTTGTCGAGGCAGTACACCAGCGTCGCCCGGCAGGCCTCGCGCGCCTCTTCATCGCTCCCGTTGATCGCGATCTTCGAGAGCTCGATGTACCAGTCGCACAGCTCGTACCAGACGAACTGGTAGAGCGCGCTCGCCGCGTCGCTGAAGCGGAACTCGGTCAGCGCCAGCTCCGTCTGCTCCACCGCCCGGTCGAGCCGCGAGAGCACCCAGCGGTCCGCCAACGACAGCTTCCGGTCGGTGATCGGCGTGTCGTCCGCGCGGAAGTCGCCGAGGTTCATCATCGCGAAGCGCGACGCGTTCCACAGCTTGTTGACGAAGGCCTTGTAGCCGCCCACCCGATCCAGCGAGAGCTTGATGTCCCTGCCCTGCTGCGTGAGCGCCGCCAGCGTGAAGCGCAGCGCGTCCGCCCCGAACGCCGGCATCCCGTCGGGGAACTTGTTCGCCACGCTCTTCGGCAGGTTGTCCTTCGGCGCGCCGCGGACGACGTCCAGGGGATCGATCACGTTCCCCTTCACCTTGGACATCTTCTCGCCCTTCTCGTCGCGCACCATCGCGTGGAGATAGACGGTCTTGAAGGGCACCTCGCCCATGAAGTGCAGGCCCATCATCATCATCCGGGCGACCCAGAAGAAGATGATGTCGTGGCCCGTCTCCATCACGCTCGTCGGGTAGAACTTCGCGAGCTCCTTCGTCTTCTCCGGCCAGCCCAGCGTGCTGAAGGGCCACAGCGCCGAGGAGAACCAGGTGTCGAGCACGTCCTCGTCCTGCACGAAGTCGCCGCCGCCGCACTCGCTGCACTTCTCCGGCGCGGTCCGCTGCACGTGCGGCTTCGCCTTCGCCATGTCGCGCGTGTCCGGCGAGCAGGCCTTGCAGTACCACGCGGGGATCTGGTGGCCCCACCACAGCTGGCGGCTGATGCACCAGTCGTGGGTGTTGTTGATACAGTGGAAGTAGACCTGCGTCCAGGTCTCGGGGAGGAAGCGCGTCTCGCCCTTCTCCACCGCCTCGATCGCCGGCTTCGCCAGCGGCTCGATCTTCACGAACCACTGCGGCGAGAGCCTCGGCTCCACCACCGTGCGGCTGCGCTGGCACTCGCCGATGGAGAGCTTGTGCGGCTCCTCCTTCTCCAGCAGCCCCAGCTCCTGCAGCGCCGCGAGCACGTTCTTGCGCGCCTCGAAGCGGTCCTGCCCGACGAAGGCGTAGCCGTTCTCGTTCACCTTCGCGGCTTCGTCGAAGACGGTGACCATCGGCAGCTTGTGCCGAAGGCCGGTCTGGTAGTCGTTGAAGTCGTGCGCGGGCGTGACCTTCACCACGCCGGTGCCGAACTCCCTGTTCACCAGCTCCGCGTCCGCGATGATCGGGATCTCGCGGTCCGTCAGCGGCAGCGCCACCGTCTTGCCGATGAGGTCTCTGTACCGCTCGTCCTCCGGATGCACCGCCACCGCGGTGTCGCCGAGCATCGTCTCCGGCCGCGTCGTCGCCACGGTGAGGAACCGGTCGGTCCCCTTCACCGGATAGCGGATGTGCCAGAGCGAGCCGTCGCGCTCCTCGTGCTCCACCTCGAGGTCGGAGAGCGCGGTGCGGCAGGACGGGCACCAGTTGATGAGCTTCTGCGCGCGGTAGATGAGCCCTTCCTCGTGCAGGCGCACGAAGACCTCGCGCACCGCGTGGGAGAGGCCCTCGTCCATGGTGAAGCGCTCGCGGCTCCAGTCCAAAGACGCGCCGAGCACCTTGTGCTGCTCGCCAATGCGCGCGCCGTACTTCTCCTTCCACTGCCACACGCGCTCGAGGAACGCCTTGCGGCCGAGGTCGTGCCGGCTCTTGCCCTCGGTCTTCTTCAGCTCGCGCTCGACCACCATCTGGGTGGCGATGCCGGCGTGGTCGGTGCCCGGAAGCCAGAGGCACTCGTAGCCGCTCATCCGCTTCCAGCGCGTGAGCACGTCCTGGATCGTCGCCGTCAGCGCGTGGCCCAGGTGCAAAGAGCCCGTCACGTTCGGCGGCGGAAGAACGATGCAGAACGGAGGCTTCGGGCTCTCGGGGTCCGCCCGGAAATAACCCTTCTCCGTCCAGAATGGATACCAGCGACTCTCCACCTCGGTGGGGTCGAAGGACTTCGACGTCTCTGTGTCGCTCATACGGCCTACCGGCCCTCGCGTTCCTTGATCAGCCGGTCCAGCTCCTGGCGGATGATCGTCTCTGCGAGCTGCGGCACGACCTCCCAGGCGATCTTCTCGATCACCTCACGGGAAGCCCTGCTCAGCGCCTCGCGAAGATGTGCCTCGCCCCCGTCCGCGGCCACCGGCGCCTGCGCGACCGGAAGTCCGGGATGGATGGGCTGCATCGGCGGCAGGGGCGCGGGACGAGCCCCCCCCATGCCTTCCGGCAGGCCGAAGGGATCGCGGCGCTGCCCCTGCTGCGGCATCCCTCCGGGCGAAGGCGGGCCACCCATGGGCCTCGGCACTCCCGGCAGCGGTGCACCACCCGGCGGACGCGGAAAGCCTCCCGGCGGCGGTCCGTAGCCCGGCGGCTGCGGCATCCCCGGACGCGCCATGGGGTTGAAGCCCGGCGTCCCCGGCGGCGGCATCCCGCCCGGAACGCCCGGGGCCGGCCGCGCCATCCCCGGCGGAGGCCCGTAACCCGGCTGCGGCATGCCCGGCTGCGGCATTCCCTGCATCGGCCCACCCGGCATCCCCGGACGAGGCCCCGGCATTCCTCCCGGCATCGGCGGACGGGCACCCATCGGCGCGCCCGGCGGCGGATAGCCCGGAGCGCCCGGCATCGGCGCGCGAGGCATGCCCTGCGGCATCCCCGGCACCGGAGGACCTCCGAACTGCGAGGGACCCGGCACGCCAGGACGCGCGGCCGGCATCCCTCCCGGCATGCCACCCGGCACCGGAGGACGCGGCAGCCCTGCGCCGGCCGGAACGGGGATCCCCGTCTGGGTCGGAGCGCGCGGCGGCGCGTTGCCGAACGCGGGCGCACCCGGCTGCGG